>NZ_JBLWAZ010000001.1:0-1066998 GCF_048285575.1 Marinobacter sp. SBS5
GTTTTTCTACAGCCTCGTTATACGGTGGGGCTAGTAAGTCCACTTTCGACCCAAAGCGGACCTGACTTAAGTAAATTATCCCCGGAATTTGCACAGCCTAAAAATAGCCCTCCAAGGAAGAAAAATGACTGAACGAATAAAATTAGAGGAAATTTACGACAAGAATATTAACTTCCTCATCGGTTCTGGAGCGAGCGTGGGATTGCTCCCCACCCTCGCTTTACGAGTTAAAGACGAAGGTGGAAATACTTTCACTATTGAAACGCTATCGACTCGATTAAAGGATGAGGAAAAGCTAGAAGTAGACACTCTCCTCTTCATGCATTACTACAAAATGTGTATCGAACCGGCCATGGAAATTGATTTCGATAACCTTGGCCCCGCGCAACAGACAGTATTAGATAACTATATTTCTTTCCTAAGAACGGTTCTGTACTGTATGGGCCGAAGTCAATCATCTACTAAGAATAGTAATATCTTTACCACGAACTATGACGGCTGCATTGTTCATGCTGCTGATCGATTAATCTATCAAGATAAGATGAACTTTGTTCTCAATGATGGAGCGAGAGGATTTAGAAAGCGCTATTTGCATGCACGGAACTTCAATTCATTTACTTACGAAACGGGAATATTTAACCAGCACAAAACAGACATTCCTCAGATAAATCTAATTAATTTGCATGGATCCGTTCATTGGAAAAAGCAGGCTGATCGTATCCAGATTGACTATTTAGTCTCCGCAGAAGACATGAAAATAAACGTAATAAATGATTCTCCTGTTGATGCCCTCTCTGAAATTATCGATGATGATTCGAAGGTCTACTTAGATGTGGTGGGCTTACAGGCAGATAATACTGAGATTGAGCCCTTCTGGGATGCCTATAAGAAATTACCCATTGTAAATCCAACAAAATGGAAGTTTTACGAGACTGTATTTGAAGAGCACTACTATCAGATGCTGCGTCTATTAAGTTATGAGCTTGAAAAGCAAAATACAGTATTAATTACATTTGGATTCTCATTTTCTGATGAGCATATATTGCATTTAGTTCAACGATCCCTATCGAATCCCACACTTCAACTTTATGTTTGCTGCTTTAATGAGTCAGAAAAGAATGCAATGGAAGCCCGTTTCATCGAATACCCGAATGTGGTTTGTATTGCTTTTGATGAAGATTTGGATTTTACCAAGTTCAATTCCGAAGTATTTACACCAGTAGGAACGTCAGGAGCTATCTGATGACGATTCAAGTTGGTGAAGTAATCGAGGTCAATGGTGTAAAGGTAGTATTAAGAATATTTGATGAGTCGAGTAAGGATACGCTTTTTTATAACGGCGATAAGTACAAAGGAATATCGATCCGGGAATACGTAATTATTCGACGGGGTTTCAGGGATATTGTGTGCCGCGTTGAAGGAGAACACCTCGACGAAAAGCGTTTCGAGACGGATAACCAAAAAGTCTTATATATAAGAAAGGTAGATGTTCGACCAATAGGATATTTTCAGGAAGAAAAGTTTTATGAGGGTATCAAATATCTACCTATGATCAAGGATCCAGCATACCTTTCTTCTGAGTCAATGATTGAAACTATTTTCGGACCTGGTCAGGAGGACGGATTCGTCATTGGTGAAATGCTTAAGGAAGGGCTTCCTATTTCTTTACCATGGAAAAGGCTATTCAATACGCATATAGGAATTTTTGGGAATACAGGAAGTGGTAAGTCGAATACACTGGCTAAGCTATACACAACGTTATTCGCAAACAAAAAAGCACTTATTAGGGGGAAAAGTACATTTACAGTAATAGACTTTAATGGCGAATATACAGGGAATCAGTTAGTTAGTGAGGAAGATAAAACAACATTCAACTTAGATACGAGAAATGATGATGGCGGCAGATTTCCCTTGTCAGAAGGAGAGTTTTGGAATAAAGAAACGCTAGCCATTCTTTTTAAGGCAACTGCAAATACGCAGACCCCCTTTATAAACAGGATTGTGAGTGGCCGAGAAAGGTTTGGCGGGGATATTCAAAGTTTAGAAAATTATATAAAAACTACCTTTCATCGATCATTTACGACTACTAATCCCAGACGAGAATCGGCTGAACTGTTGAAAGCGGTCGTTGATACTATCGACAATCAAACTTTGAAAAATATTCTTAATCGATTAGTGTGGAGAGGGGATCAAAGTAAGTTTTCCTATCCCGGGCCTGCGGGGACAGTCTATTTTGATGGTCATGAACATGACTACGATAATGTCTTCAGACAGAGTGTAGACGCAATTAACCTGCAAGGCTTGGATGCATTTGGTGAGCTGATAATAAGAGTAAATTTACAACTCATAAATGATTTGCTCTTCGGATATGTTCAATTTGAACATATCCAGCCGCTGCTGAAACGAATTGAATCATCAATGACTGCGCTTTCACGCGTGATAAGAATCGATGGTGAAAATGCAGAGCTACCGTTGTTGACTGTGATTTCGTTGCGGAAGTGTAACCAAGAAATAAAAAAGATCGTTCCGCTACTGTTAGCAAAGCACTTTTATGAGCAGCATAAAAATAACGTCGGAAATCCTCCGGATAGAACATTACATCTAATAATTGATGAAGCTCATAACATACTCTCTGAGCAGTCCACCAGAGAGCAAGAAAGTTGGAAAGACTACAGATTAGAGCTTTTTGAGGAGATTATTAAAGAAGGGCGAAAGTTTGGTATGTTTTTAACATTAGCCAGCCAGCGCCCAGCAGATATTTCACCAACGATAATGTCGCAAATCCATAACTTCTTTATCCACCGCCTGGTTAATGATAAAGATCTATTTTTGCTGGATTCGACAATAAGCACTTTAGACAACCTCTCAAAAAGTATGATCCCTAGTCTTGCGAAAGGTTGTTGTATTGTGACCGGGACCTCCTTTGATTTGCCAATGGTTTTTCAGATCGAGCAATTAACTAAAGAGTACCAGCCCGACAGTGAAGATGTGGATCTGGAAGACTTATGGTCTTAGTAAGGTGCGGTAAAAGCGGTAAACGGGACGGAATCTACCATTATACGTTTTTTGTCGAATGTCCGCTTATGGCCGAACTTTGACATGGAGATAATGATTCATATCACGTATAACAAGCGTAAGCACTCGGAACAATTTTCCGCTTTTCTCCAAATTGTCCGGTGTTGCGAGCGTTAAAACGAGAACATAGGAGGTCACATGCAACGGATCGCATCACAAACTATTTGGCGGGTTAATCTGCTCTTTCTATCCTTGCTCCCTAGCTTTGCCCTTGCCGGAAACTCGTTCCCTGAAGACTATCTCGCTAGTAAGCCGCTGGTATTGGAAATCCGGTATTGTGAGTGCCAGGCCACTAAAACCGACAGCGAACCCTCTGACCTTTTGCCCAAGTTTCTGAAGGAGTCGAGTCTTTTAAAGGTTAGCGTATCGAACAAAGAGAAGGGCTTTGCTTCTGCGAACGAGTTGTCGATGGGATATGAGCTCAAGCCAGTCGCAGGCTCGCCCGACCAATTCCTATTTAACTATGCTGGGAATTACACTACGGGCAATGGGAGCAGCTCTGGCAACGGGGAGTTGCTCCTGATTACGGGGCAGTGGGTCAATCTCTTCGGCTCGCAACATGAGAGTGAAACTGGACCGCAACACAGCAATGTTGCGGTGCGGCTGGCTAAGCCCGGTGGTTCCTAATGGCCGGTTTTAACAAGTCAGGTCAGTGTCAAAGGATTGACCGATGAAAGGTGAATGTCTCTGCGGAAACGTGAAGTTCGAAATTGAAGAGGAAATTCGCAACCTCTATCAATGTCACTGTTCGTTGTGTCGCAAAGCCACGGGAGCAGCCGCTAATGCTGCCACTTTTGTGCAGGGAAGCGCTTTTCGTTGGGTGTCAGGCGAAAGTGATATCAGATCCTACAAAAAGCCCAGCGGCTTCCGAAGCGATTTCTGTTCAGTATGCGGAAGTCCGGTTCCTAACATCCTGAGGGGCAGCGGAATGCTCTGGATTCCTGCCGGTTTACTCGATGAATTGGATGCATCGAGGATTTCTGCTCACCTTCATACAAAGTCTGCTGCCCCTTGGGAGCGAGAGTCTGCCGAGTGCGTTCGGCTGGATGGTGGGCCTGAAAGCCTGGAATCACTTAACAAGTTGTTGTAGTTCGTTCCGGCTGTAAAAAGCGCAGCCTACATTGGACTCGCTAACCCTCACCGTTTAGCGGTGCGTCCGTTTTTAGGTTAAATCAATAAATACGCAGTTGGTCAATAAAATGGAAAATAGAAACGGTTATATAGGCGTCAATGGCTCGGAGATTTATTTCGAAGTTTCTGGCAATCCCAATGGCGAGCCATTATTGATGCTACATGGTGGTCTTGGTTCGCTGAATGAGCTAAGCAGCATTTACGAATATGTAGCTACTGATTATCAGTTGATAAGTGTCGACTTTCGTGGGCATGGAAAATCTTTTTTAGGTGATCGCCCACTTAGTTACATGCAGTACCAAGAAGATATTCAACATGTTCTTAGCAATCTGGGCATTGATAAATATTCAATTTTTGGCTTTAGTGATGGCGGCATCGTGGGTTATCGGCTAGCCGCACAAGAGCCAGACAAAGTTTCTTGTTTGGTTACACTAGGTTCACAGTGGCGACTAGAGGCAAATGACCCATCAATAGAATTGTTAAGTGGCTTAACAGCTGATTTTTGGGCTTCAAGGTTTGCCGATGATGTTGCTTTTTACGAAGCTACAAACCCTGAACCGAATTTTCCTAAACTGGTGGATGCGGTAAAAGCAGTTTGGCTTGATACAACAGAATCTGGTTATCCGTGTGCTCTGGTCGAAAAAATCTGCTGCCCAACATTGGTCATGAGGGGCGATAACGACTTCCTATTTTCGTTGGATGAAGCAGTAGCCTTAAAGTCAAAAATTGCAGGTTGTAGTTTTGCCAATATTCCACTGACGGCTCATTCATCCCATCAAGAATCGCCTGAGTTAGTAGGTGAAATGGTAAAAAAGTTTATGTCGCAGCACAAAAATTAACAAACGATTTAAGAGTGATTCGCAACGCTTGTCGTTCTCAGTTCAAGGTAAGTTTTGTGTTTTCAGTGTAATGGCTTAGGTTAGGTGTCAGCGTTGTTCACACCGTAATTGGGCGTTATGAGTCATATGGAGTTTAATACGTTGAAAAAAAATCTTAGCCGCTTTCGTGTTGTTAATATCAAAAATGGAGTTATCACAAGGCAGTGAATACAAGGGGCTTTATTATTATGGCCATGAGGTTGATTTATTTAAGACTTGTAACTTGCCTGATAGTTTTTGGGTAAGTCACGGTTGGGGCTCAGTTAATTCTGATCTTAAAGGGTTCTATAAAAAATCGACAAAAGAGCCTTATCAACCAATTTACATAGAGTTTATTGGTCATCCACACTATGAAGAACCTGACGGAATCGAAGCTTTATATGACGAAACCGTTCATATAAGTAAAATCATCAAAATTGAGGCGCTAGTTCCTAGTGGCTGCAAGTAAACTCATAACAAGCAAAGGCAGCCTAGCCCTGAGGGCGTTATGTCGTCAGGGCAAAATTCCGTCGAGATAAAGGGGGAATGATGAAACCTAAACTCAGGTCCGAGATAACGTGCCCGGAATGCGGGCATAGAGAAGTTGAGACAATGCCAGAGGACTCTTGCCAGTATTTTTATGAATGCAAGAGCTGCAAAACCCTGCTTAAACCCAAGCATGGTGATTGCTGTGTATTCTGTTCTTATGGCGACACGCCGTGCCCTCCCATACAACTAGATCAGTCGTGCTGTTGAGATCATGAAGAACGGAAGCAGGCTAATAAAGATTAGTGCAGTTGGCAGCGTAGTTACGGCACTTTGCTGTTTCACTCCGGTTCTTGTTTGGTTGTTTGCGATTATTGGAGCTTCAGCGTTGGTGGGATATTTGGATTACGTGCTTTTTCCATTACTTGCTCTGTTTCTAGTCTTCAGACCGTCTAAGAAAGCTGTTTAGAGCCATCGCTTCGGATATTGTTTCCCAGAAATAACTCGATGGTATAGCACCCCAAACACCACAATCAGAACAGCTCCTGCCGCAACAGGCATCAACAGAAAATCCCAGTGTTCACCCGCGAGCATGACAACCAGCGGATTGGCCCCTGCTGGGGGGTGAATAGTATTGGTTAGCATCATCAAGCTTACAGCTAGCCCTACGGCCAACCCTAAAGTCCAAGGGGTAACGCCTACTAACGTTGCAACGGAAAGCCCAATTGCAGTGGTTAACAGATGTCCCACGATAATATTCCTAGGCTGTGCTAATGGACTTTCGGGCAACCCAAATAGGATCACCATGGTCGCGCCAAAGGGAGCCATTAGCCAAACAGAGGACTGAACTGCGCTACCTAAGCTGCTTAGAGTGGTAATACACAGCATTGCCCCAAAGCCTGCTAACAACGGGACAAAATGACGTGAAGTGATCAACCGTTGGTACATAAGATTATATCTCAAAGTAGACAGAATGGTCTACAATGGTAGACAGAGTGGTATACCTATGTCAAGATTCAATTATCTGGTCAAAATGTGGTGATAGTTATGGACAAGAAAGAGCTGCTAGTTCGTACCGCCTTTCAATTATTCTATACTCACGGTATCCACGCCGTGGGTGTGAATCTAGTGTTAGCAGAGTCCGGCATAGCCAAAAGAACGCTTTACCATCACTTCCCCAGCAAGGAGCATCTAATAGAGGCGGCAGTTCATTACCGTGATCTCAGTTACCGAGAATGGCTTATATCTAGACTGGAAGCTGTGCCTGCAGGCGAGCCCGCTTTACTAGAGCTATTTAATGCCTTGAATGACTGGTTTCACAGCCGGGTGCCAGATATCGAACACTTCAACGGCTGCTTCTTCATCAATGCTAGCGCCGAGTTCGGTGACCGAGACAGTGTTATCCATCAGGCCTGCGCTGAACACAAAGCTGGTATAACGGCACTGATTCGAAAGCATGTTGATGAGTTATCCCTTCCAGATGAAATGTTAATGGAGGTCACAAACTTGGTTGTTCTGCTTAAGGAAGGATCAATATCGATGGCTCATGTCCAGGGAAATCTTGACGCAGCGTTGGAAGCCAAAGGAATACTGGAGCGTTTTTTACAGTGTCGTATTGCCAATAAATAAGTTGAGGACGGTTTCGGGAACGGTGAAGCCAATTGAGCGTATCCTCAAAGGTAAGAAAAAAGTTTGCAAAGTTATCTTATTACATGAACAGGTTTACTAGCGCTATATTGGGGCTTTTAGGGTTTATAATTGTAAAGTCTGCACTTACTAAATCGAACGCATAAAAATATAACAATTAGCAGTATTGGGAAAAGCGTTAATTACCAAGGATAGGTATGACTATGAGCTGAAAAATCAATCACGGCCAACCCATGACCGAGGGTGTATGGAGAGAGTGATTGCCAACTCCAATCTCACCATAAGCGCTTGGGATGAGGATTTGTTGATCGGTATCGCTCCCAGTGTCACGGATTTTCATTATGCCTGCTCCCTGTCAGATTTTGCTGTTCATCAGAGTTATCAGCGATCAGGGGTAGGTAAGCGATTACAGTCACTGACCGTTGTTGGGTTCTAGATCCAATGGTCACCTCATAATTAAATCATTCCGTCACAAAGGACTGAAACGGTTCTACTCGTCTGCCAATACGCCCGGCATACAGCCTGACCACGCCACAAAGCTGCGTATGCAGCTGGCAGTCGTGGACTTCGAAGCAGCCGCAAAACTGTCACTTCGAGCATGATTTCAAAGGACTGCCAGGAGCTCTATAAACCATAAGTGCTAAGCTAGTTAGAGGGGAGCTGTGTTAACGCTCGAGGAAACACGGTATACCCCGAGACCTTGGACATCTCTGGCTTAATCAAAGCTTCCTTAGAAAATTAATTGGAGTCCAACATGACCAGTAACTTGATCAAGAAAATGCTCGATGATTGGGAGCTACGTTCAAACCATGTCAAAGAGCAGGTAAGTACCGAGGTTGTTCTCAATAAGGTGGACCTGATCAAGATAGAGGCGCTTGCCGAGACGTACGAATTGCCTGCCAGTGATTTGCTGGCCAATCTCATCCACACTGCTTTGTTGGAAGTAGAAGAACAAATGCCCTACGTGGCTGGCGATAAAGTGATTCGAATTGAAGAGGGTGAGCCCATATACGAAGACGTTGGGCGCACGCCCGAATATATGGCCGCAAAAGCCAGATTGGAAAAAAAGTAATAAAAGCGGACGCATCTTTCGATGCACCCTCAAGGGTCGCAGAGAGGTTGATGCTCAGAGTGCGTGCCTTCTTCAACAAATCGCTGTTAACCGGCAAATTGGCGGCTTTTTGGGGTGCGGCTATATTGTATAGATTGGCCGTTGGAGCCTCTGGTTGCTCATGTGGCTGGAGTTCGATCATTGATAAGAGGAATGAGCTATGAAACTCGCAGGTGGATGTCATTGTGGCGCTGTCCGCTACGAAGTTGAAGGTGAGCCGTACACTCATGCGCTGTGTCATTGCTCAGATTGTCGGCGTCATGCTGGTGCGCCAATGGTGGGGTGGACCATGTATGCTCAGGAAGCTCTGAACATCACTAAAGGCACGCCAAAGATTTACGAATCTTCTGAACACGGGAGGAGACAGTTCTGCCCAGATTGCGGGACCGGGCTGTTCTATTCTAATTCCCAAGTGTTGCCTGGCCTGATCGATATTCAGAGTGGTACTTACGATGCGCCGGAACAGATTCCAGCGCGGGTTCATATTCAGGTTGCAGAGAGAATTAGCTGGATGGAGCGTGCCCACGAACTGCCGGTATTCGATCGTTATCCGCCGACTGAGTAGGTGGGATAACGCCCAAAAAATCGAGTAAACCGACCCTGATGGCAGGTTTTAACAAGCCAAGGTAGACGGAGGCATGAGGTGTGCCGCTTCGTTTAGAGTTTGCTTCCAAAAGGTATGCTTATGAATCGACGAAAGCTTATATTGGGGTCGATTGCCAGCGGGGTTTTTATTGGCAGTGGTGCAGCTTGGCTTGGCATAGAGCAGAGCCAAGAACCTCTCGATATTGATTTTGCGCTATCGAATCTTAGTAAGTTAATGAAGCAGAATCTAACAACTACCGGTGAGTGGAGCCTTTATCAAGTGTTCACTCATTGCGCGCAAAGTGTTGAATATTCGATGCTGGGTTATCCTGAGCATAAGTCTGATATCTTTAAAAATACCGTCGGAAAAGCTGCATTTTCTCTGTTTAGTTCAAAAAGAAAAATGACACATGCATTAGATGAAGCTATCCCTGGCGCACCGAATTTTTCTAATGAAGAGAATATTGCTGATGCATTCGAGCGTTTTAAGAAGTCACTAATAGATTTTAAAATGCACGAAGGTGTTTTAGCCCCACATTTTGCATATGGACAGTTGACTAAACAGCAATATGAAATGGCACATGTGATGCATTTCAACAATCATTTACAAGAAATTGAGGTAACAAACGTATTAAGCTGACGGTGCAGCTTATGCTGCGTTCACCGGCTTGTCCGGTGCAACGCTTTGTTAGAGCGTGGCCTTTGTGGAAGCTTTCCCTTACCGTGACCACCAATTACCCCATCACCAGCCAATCCAAGCAGACGACGAAATTTCGGACATTCCATATGGCTTGGCGCAGAACAAACGGCCGCATGCCGAAGACCGTCTCGCATCACTGTCAGCTTTTGAATGTTTCTGTCCAGTTCATCGGCCTTATTGATCAGTAATTCTCTATCAATATCAGGATTGCCTTTAGACCCTATCATGCGGGCGATGTCATCCAGCGAAAACCCGACTGCTTGGCCCAGCGCAATTAGCGCTAGCCGCTCCAATATGTTGGCATCGAAAACCCGGCGTAACCCCTGCCGGCCAATCGAGGAAATTACCCCTTTTTCCTCATAGAAGCGCAACGTTGAGGCAGGCACACCAGAACGTTTGGCCACTTCGGCAATATCCATAATTTCTCCTTGACCTCAAGTTGACTTGAGGTTGTACGCTAGCATTGGCCTCAAATTAAGACAAGCAAGGGAGAAAGTTATGAGCAATCTACAACTCGTATTGTTCATCGGTATTGGAGCTACCGCAGTAATGGACTTGTGGAGCATCGTTCGCAAGCCAATGCTCGGCATTCCGCTCCCAAACTACGGGATGGTGGGACGTTGGATAGCCCACATGGCAGACGGGCAATTCCGTCACGACGCGATTGCTGCATCTCCTCCTGTGCGTGGAGAGCGCGTCATAGGTTGGACAGCTCACTACTTGATAGGCATCGCATTCGCTGCCTTATTAATTGGTATCTGGGGGGACTCATGGTCTGATAACCCAACGCTTGGCCCTGCGCTTGCAGTTGGCATCGGTACCGTTGCAGCACCCTTCCTACTGATGCAGCCGGGCATGGGTGCCGGATTGGCGGCCTCTCGCACACAACATCCGGCGTCTGCCCGCCTACAGAGTCTGTTAACACATGCAGTTTTTGGTCTCGGCCTGTATTTTTCGGCTTGGGCAGTACAATTTCTCAAGTCCATATAGAATCGAAACTAAACTCAGGAAATAAAATGTATATTACTGCTTATATCCGAAATTATGTGTTTGAGGTGAATTGATTGAATATCGGAATTTTTATCTACCCCGATGCCGAAGTGCTCGATTTTTCAGGGCCTTACGAAGTGTTCTCCACCGCTTCGCGCGTGTGTGACGGGAGCAAGCCGTTCACGGTATTTTTAATCGCGGAACACAATGCCGTGGTGTCGGCCCGAGCCGGTTTTAAAGTGCTTCCCGATTACTCTATTGAGGATCATCCGCCCCTGGATGTGTTGGTAATTTCCGGCGGGGTGCACACTTCCGAAATGCACAATAAAGTGGTCACCGATTGGATCGAGCGCCAAGCTCACTCCGTGAAGCTCATCGCTACGGTTTGCACGGGCATTTTCTTGCTAGCGAAAGCTGTTCAATCCTTGTCCTGCACAGTCACCACTCACCGAGATGACATTCCGGATCTCCGGAACATGTTTAGCCGGCTTAACGTGGTCGACGGTGTGCGATGGGTCGATGAGGGCAATATTGTGAGTTCAGGCGGGATATCTGCTGGCATTGATATGAGTTTACATTTGGTTAGTCGGTTGCGCGGCGAGGAATTGGCGGTGAAAACGGCGCAACAGATGGAGTTCACAAGGACAAAAAACACATATCCAACCGCGTGAGGGTGGCGTCCCTTCGCTCAGCGATAACACCACAATACTGGAGTCTAGTCTTTTGAAAAAAGTATTGATGAGTGCTTGCCTTTTAGGCAAAAGGGTTCGATACGATGGTGGGAGCCTTTCGGTGAATGACGAGCTTATAGCGGGGTGGATATCTGAAGGCCGGATTGTTTCAGTTTGCCCCGAAGTTGAGGCCGGAATGAGTATCCCCAGGAAGCCTGCAGAGATTTTCGAAGGAAGCGGCAGCCGTGTATTAGACGGCGAGGCTGATGTTGTTGAAAAGGACGGGGGTATTGTCACCGACGATTTCATAGCTGGTGCTTCGATTGCCCTGGAATTGTGCAAAAAATTCAACATTGAAATAGCGATACTGGCTGAGTCTAGTCCTTCCTGCGGAAGCTCCTTCATCTATGACGGTAGATTTTCAGGTAACCGAATTCCCGGTATGGGTGTTACGGCAGCGTTGCTTCGTCGGAATCGTATTCAAGTGTTTAGCCAACATGAGATAGCAGATGCTAACAAGGCCATCCACGCGACAAGCGCGTGATGGCGGCGTGATACGCCACTTATAGTTGCCAATTAATGAGGGAGTCTGGTGGAAATAATCAGAAGTAAAGAATTTACAGCTACTCGAGCTTGGGGTGCTAAAAGCATTTCTAATATGAACGGCATTACCACTCGTTTGCATTGGACCGATAAGCCATATAAATGGCATGTCAATGATGGAGAGGAGGTGTTTGTTGTTTTAGATGGCGTTGTTGATATGTTTTATAAAGAAAGTGGTATCGAATTGTCTACCACATTAAATGTGGGGGATATTTTCTATGCTTCTGTTGGTACGGAGCATGTCGCACATCCCAGAGGCGAAGCTAGAGTTTTAGTTGTGGAGTCTGAAGGCAGCGTATAACAAGGCCAATCAACAAAGCGAGGAGAAAGCAATGAAGCACTCAGGCTGGTTACTCGTCATGGTTTTGCTGCTGGCACCTGGTTTTGCGCTGGCTTCTGAAGTTTGGCTCACGATGAATAGCTATGGGCCTGTCAAAATTGGAATGACAGCCGATGAGGCGTATACAAGTTTACGCCCGCTGGGGCAGGTTCAAGAGCCGGATGTCAGTGCGGGCTGCGATTACTATGATCCCATGGCAGGGCTATCTTTCATGCTGGATAACAACAGGATTGTCCGTATCGAGACCAACTCAAACGAGGCGGTTACTCCGTCGGGTATCCGAGTAGGTGACAGCATTTCAAAGCTGAAAAAAACGTTCGGCAACCGGCTGGATGACCAGCCGCACCATTACGAAGGTCCGGAAACCCGAACAATAAAGCTGTTTTCAACAGACAGGTCGATAGCCATGCGGTTTGAGGTGTTTAAAGGGCATATTGTCGAAATCTACTCTGGCTATGAGCATTCAATTCACTATGTGGAAGGCTGTGCCTAGCAATGCCTGACAAGGCCCCAAAATCAGGTCAATACATGAACAAAATCGCTTACCTGTTGTTAGTATCCTGCCTTCTTCAGGGTTGCGCTGGAACAAGATACAGCTATACCAGCTTGATCGAAGAGAATAACAATACCTCCGTGTTGCGCCTGAAGAAGGGCGACACCGCTGAACTTTTAGCGATTGGCAATGGGTTTCCCGGGTGGTGGGGGTATTATCCGGGAGTGATTTCATCCGAGCCAGAAATAGCCAGTGTTGACTGTGAAAATGCGAGAAGCGCGATCCCCTTTCGTGAACCCGGGGTCCTGTTTGGTGGAGAAACTTGCAATTTGACGGCCCACGAGAAGGGTAAAGCCACGCTCTATTTCGGCAACAAATACGCTCTCGCGGTCGACAGCTACGACGAAAAATATGACGTGATTATTGTTGAGGATTAATGCGAATGCTGCGTTGCGATCACCCGGCAAAAATCGGGTTTTAAATTGAGATGCCTATGAGAAAAATCACCCTGTTCGTCGTGATTATGTTGTTGCCACTAACGTCAGTGGCCGCATTAGCGCCCGAATATCAAAATGAGAGAGATTTTGAGGTGTTGGTTAACTTCGCCAGAAGTCATGGGAAAGTTATGGCTACTTTGAAATCGATCGACTTTGAAAAGTTCATTGTGCGCTTTGACAATGACTGCGAAGCCCTATTCGAGAGAAGAGTAACACTAAGGATGCCGGGGTGGGTCGGGCCCGCAGCGCCGCTTGAGTTCAAGTCGTCGACATGTAGTCTGGATGAAACCGAAACGGAGCAAAACTGAAGCGAGATGTGCGGAGTTAACATCCTGTTTCCCGGCTAACGAAAAATGAAAAAGGCAGCCTGAGCTGCCTTTTTCACGATACAAAACTGCATTTATTTTACGTATTTTTTAAATGCCGAATCTACTGGCGTATCAGCAAGGTGATTCGTATAGTTGCTCATTACTTTTTGAGATAAGCCTACAATGATTTCGAGTAGTTGCTGCTTTCCATAACCCGCTGCAAAAAACTTCTCAATTTGCTCATCACTGATAACACCGCGCTCACGTGTCATTGCTAGCGTCGTTTCACGTAGTGTTTCTAGCTTAGGATCTGCAAGTGGTGTTTTGTTTACAAGAGCATCAACAATATCTTGGTCGACCTTCATTGCTGCTGCAATACCGCTGTGTGCAGGAACACAGTAATGACAATTGTGTTCTACGTTAATGGATTGCCATACCACGGTTAGCTCTTCAGCATTAAATGATGTCTTTTGAAACAAATCATGCAGTACTTGGTAACCTTTAAGCAATGTGGGTGCTTCAGCCATGACTGCATGAAGGTTAGGGATCATACCAAATCCGGCGATGGAATCCGCGAGTAACGGCTTTGCTTCTTCCGGTGCGTTTTCTTTGGTGTATAGAGTAAATTCTGCCATTAGTAGCTCCTAACAATTAACAGTTCTGAGTGACTTCAGTACGCACGATAGTTGATTTTGAGCGATCGCTCAAGTTAAAGTTGAGCAATCGTTCATTTTGGTTGAAAATGCTATGGCGAATAAGGTCAAGTTTGAGCGCGAGAACGTTGTGCGCGTTGCGAGCGAGCTGTTTTGGAAAAAGGGTTTTCATGCCACATCCACGCGTGATTTACAGGAAGCGGTGAACATGCGCCCGGGCAGCATTTACTCTGCATTTGGCTCGAAAGAAGGGCTGTACAGCGAATCACTGAAAGATTACACCGTACAAATGAAAGCCAAAATAGAAGGTTTTTTATCAGACTCCGATACGGTGCTTGGCGGATTACGTGCGTTTGTAGAAAGTGTTTTAATTAAAGAAAAGGATTGCAGTCCAAGTGCCATTTGCATGTTGGTTAAAGCAAATGGTGAATTTGCAGATAGGGACTCAAGCTTATACGAGTTAGGTTTGTATTTGTCTGCTCAGTTTGAAAACTATTTGTCGATATTGTTTGAGAAAGCTAAAAGCAATGGAGAGTTAAATAAAAATATTACCGGGCTTGAATATGCCCGATTTTTCCAAGTTCAATTTACAGGTTTGCGTAGTTACTTTAATCGCCCTGGTGTAGAGCAATTGGCTCAGCCCATGATCAGTCAAATGTTTGTGCTAATAAAATCATTATGAAATTAGTTTAAATGTGACTGTTAAATGGTTTTAGGTGAAGGTGGAATGTTTATCTAATGAATGACAATACTATAAAAATCATTGTATGCACCATTTTCGCGCTTTTAGCCTTTGCTGGAAATTCAGTGCTTTGCCGATTAGCCTTGGGTGAAAAGTCGATTGACGCTGCAAGCTTTACGATCATACGGCTGCTATCTGGAATCTTCATTTTAATGATCGCAGTTGCAATGACGAGAAAAACGAAAAACACCCAATCTACAGGTAGTTGGCTGGGCGCAAGCATGTTGTTTGTTTACGCCGTGGCTTTTTCGTATGGATACATTTCTTTAGACACAGGAACCGGCGCGCTCATCTTGTTTGCTGCTGTTCAGATCACCATGATTGCCGTTAGTGTGGTATTAGGGAACAGGCTGCATTATGCCGAGTGGTTGGGCGTATTCATTGCGTTTTCAGGTTTTGTTTATTTGATCATACCCAGCGTCACCACTCCATCATTAATGGGCTTCATTCTTATGACGGTTTCGGGTATGGCGTGGGGGTTTTATACACTGATCGGAAGGTCTTCCACACAACCCCTTGCCGACACAGCTTATAATTTTTTACGAACCTCCCCATTTGTTCTTGTTTTACTTATTTTCACTTTACAGGACGCCAATCTATCTCAGGAGGGCGTCCTATTGGCGGTATTATCTGGCGCGATTGCTTCTGGCGTTGGGTACGCGGTTTGGTATATCGCCCTTAAAGGGCTTTCTGTAACACAGGCAGCTGTTGTTCAGTTGTTTGTTCCGATAGTTGCAGCGATAGGGGGTGTAATATTTACCAATGAATTGATTACTCTGCGCTTGGTAGAGTCATCAGCTTTAGTTCTTGGTGGTATTCTAACGGTCATCTTGGGTAGAAACTATTTTGTATCGCGGACATCAAAAACAGGATAACAAACCAAAACGCATGGAGAAGTTTTCCGGGCTGCCTGGATAGGCTGCAAACCCGTCGCGACGCGGGGCTTTAAGTAACGCTAACGGACAGTCTTTTTTCCAGCGACTCAAGATCGGGTTCGTGCCCGTAATTCTTGATCCAGGAGAAGAATTCGTCTTCTTTCATGGGCCGGGCGAAGTAATAGCCCTGTATCAACTGGCAACCAAAGTCTCGCAGTAGTTCGCATTGGGCTTTGGTTTCTACGCCCTCCGCGACCAGATCCACACCCATTAACAACGCGCCTTGGATAATCGCTTTGACTATCGTTGCCTGTTTTTGATCGGTGGTTATAGCGTCAACAAAGCTCTTGTCGAGTTTCAGTGTGTGATGGGGCAGTTGGCTGATCGTGGCCAGCGAAGAATAGCCGGTGCCGAAGTCATCCAGCGCTACTTTAGCGCCAAGTTCGATCAGCTCTTTGACGGCTTTGATAACCCTTGCCGAATCTTCCATAAACACGCTTTCGGTGATTTCGATTTCCAGAGTACAGCCGCTGCCCTCCAGTTTTTTCAGAGCACGAGCCACGGTTGGAATCAGTTCCGGGTCGGTGAACTGGAGAACGGAGACATTCACTGCCATGCAAAAGCCCGAGGGCATGTCTTGCTTTAACAACAAGCGTGTCGCCTCGTTGATGACCCACCGGCCAAGCACAATGATTTCCCCCGTCGATTCTGCCAGAGGAATGAAGTCCGCCGGGCTGACAAAGCCTAGCTCCGGGTGCATCCATCGCAACAGTGCTTCCGCACTCGTGACTTGCCCTGACGCCAGTATCACCTTGGGTTGCAGGGCGAGAAACAGCTCGTCGCGCTCGGTAACTTCGACTAGTTCCCGACGAAGAATAGCTTGCCGCTTTACGTTTTCCTGCAATTTCGAATCATGCATTCGAAAGGAATTACCAAGCGTTTTTGCGGCTTCGCGCATCGATAGCAGAGCGTTTTCGATCACGTGGGCGCTGTCGTCAAGGTGCGAGTGCCAGCCGGCAACCCCGAGGGAACAAGTAAATGTCAGTGGCTGGTTTTGCCAGCAGAATGGTGATTTGAAGAGTTTAAACAGCTGGCTGACGGTCTCCTCGATCTCCAGACCAGACTCCATTCCTTCATACAGAATCAGGAAGCAGTCCGAATCACCTCGGGCCGCCAGTTGTCGAAGCGCCTCGGGATGGTTTAGCTGACCAGCCAGATCTTGCAGAATGAAATCCGCTGCGTGCCGTCCAAACGAAGGGGTCACGTCGGAAAATCGGTCAATACTCAGGGCGATGATGTAGAAGGGGGTTGCGGGCGCTACATAGTTTTGCTGCAGGTAGTGTTCAAACCAGCGGCGGTTACCCAGTCCTGTTTGCGGATCGGTGTCCCTTTCACGCCGGAGTTCGCGTTCAATGCTGGCGATGTTGACCCGCGCTTTGATCAGCTCGTTTTGTTCATTGATCGCGCGGCGTCTGGCTTGTGAAAGGCGATGGCCACTTAACAGGCAGAGTAGGGCGCCGGTGCCGAAGGTGGCAAGAAGCCAGAACTGTGAAGCAATAGGCTGGCTGAATTGTTTGATGAGCAGAACGGTAAGCGTAGGGACGGCGATGGCCAGCACACTCAAGAGCGCCGAAGGGTAGTCGTTGCTGTATGCAGACACGGGCATGGCTAGGACGGAGAACAGCAGTAGGGCCAAGGCGAGGGTTTGCCACGGGTCCAGTTGCCAGATCAGCAGGGGCCCTAGCGCCGCCCAGCCACCAGCAATTAGGAAGGCCATCACGCGATTACGCGGTGCCCAGCGTTTGGTGGCTTCGTAAGACAGCTCTGGCCCGGCCTCACGGAGTAGCCTCCATTGGAGTGTGTAGAGGCAAAACATAACGCCGAGCCAAATGACCAAGAATAAATGAAGATGGTTGGCGGCGGTTTTCTCCCAGAAAACCAGCAATACCAGAACCGCAGCGCTTGTCCCCAAGTACTCATAGCCGCGGAGCTCTGTGTACAATTGTTGGGTGAGCTCGGGTTGCTGGCGTTGGATAGCCCAACTTGGAAGCAGTCCCTTTATGACCATGTATCTGCTGCTCATTCCGTTGTTAACGTTTGGTTTTGTACTGAGTATAGGAAACTGGGGCGTTATCGCTGTTTTTTGCGACGAGATCAAGATCGGTTACCTTGATCTGAAAAAACGCTGCTCTCTATAATGAGCGCCCAACTTAATTTAGCTAGGTAGCGCATTATTACCACATCACAGAATCGCTTGTACTCTTTCCGTCGCTGTCCCTACGCCATGCGCGCCCGGCTCGGTATTGTGTTTGCTGGGTTAGCGGTCGAGTTGCGGGAGATCGTGCTGAAAAACAAGCCGGCGCAGATGCTGGCTATCAGCCCCAAAGGCACGGTGCCCGTTCTGGAGCTGGTTGAGGGTGGTGGCGCCAAAAGGCGTGTGATCGAGGAAAGCCGGGATATTCTCGAATGGGCACTGGAGCAAAACGACCCGCTCGGTTTGCTAAACACCGATTTGGTTCGTGCGAATGCTTTGATTGAACGTAACGATCACGAATTCAAGCACTGGCTGGATCGTTATAAATACGCGGATCGCCATCCCGAACAAAGCCAACTGGAGTATCGGCAACAGGGCGAAGCCTTTTTGCAGGAGCTGGAGATGTTGTTAACCCGCAACACCTATTTGCTGGGCCCCCGCGTTAGCATTGCCGATATTGGCGTCATGCCTTTTGTACGCCAGTTCGCCCATGTTGATCGTGAGGTGTTCTACAGCTTGCCCTATCCGAATCTCCAGCAGTGGCTGAGGGATTGGCTGGAACACCCGGTGTTTCAGCAGATCATGGTCAAATATCAACCGTGGCAGGAAGGCGATGACATTGTGGTCTTTCCGCAACCAACTGAAAGAGGCGCTCTATGAACATTCAGGAACTTCTAGGTATAGAGCTTCCCATCATCCAGGCGCCAATGGCGGGCGTGCAGGGTAGCGAACTTGCAATCGCGGTATCTGAGGCCGGTGGCTTGGGGTCACTCCCGTGCGGCATGCTCAGTCTTGATGCCATGCGCAAGGAATTGGCAGCGATCAAGGCGCAGACAAGCCGGCCCTTCAACGTTAATTTCTTCTGTCATACGCAACCCGAGCCGGATGCGGAACAGGATGCGGCATGGAAAGCCGCCCTGTTGCCCTATTATCAGGAATTGTGCATCGACGAAAACGCCGTTACCGGTGGGGCTGGGCGTTTGCCGTTTGGTGCGGAAGCCGCGGACGTGTTGGCGGAATTCGAACCCGCCGTGGTCAGTTTTCACTACGGCCTGCCTGCGCAGGATTTGCTGGACCGCGTGCGCGGCTGGGGCGCGAAAATCCTCTCTACGGCGACCACGGTGGAGGAGGCGCGCTGGCTCGAAGCGAACGGAGTAGATGCGATTATCGCGCAAGGTTTGGAAGCCGGAGGGCATCGCGGGATTTTCCTGTCTGAGGATCTCAACACCCAGCTAGGGACCTTTGCGTTGCTGCCACAGGTTGTTCAGGCGGTGAAGGTACCGGTTATTGCGGCCGGAGGCATCGCCGATGCCAAAGCGGTGGCTGCGGCTATGGCCTTGGGTGCTGCTGGCGTGCAAGCGGGCACGGCTTACCTGTTGTGCCCGGAAGCGAATACGAGTGCCGTTCACCGGGCGACGATCAAGAGCGATTCAGCGGCGGTGACCGCGCTGACCAATGTGTTCTCCGGGCGGCCGGCTCGGGGCATTGTGAACCGCGTTATGAAAGAGCTTGGGCCTATAAGCCCGGTTGCGCCGGCGTTTCCGCTAGCCTCGGCTGCATTGGCTCCTCTGCGAGCTAAAGCGGAACAAAAAAATTGTGGTGATTTCTCGCCGCTATGGGCGGGCCAGAATGTCAGTGGGTGCAAGGAAATTTCAGCCGCTGATCTAACTCAGGAGTTGGCAACGGGCGTATAGAGCGCATCGTTGCGCCAATGCGATCCCCAAGCTTTGCACGGCGCCCTCTTCACAAGCAGCGCCTTGCGCACGCCGTAATTGTTTAAAAGTAGGTGGTGAGGCGGCCCGTCATGCGAAGGTCGTTGTCTTTGTATGTCGAGGCGGCAGTCAGCGGCTGGCCTACTTCGATATAGGCGGATACCTTGCGGTTCAGAAAGCGAAGCCCGGCGCCCGTGGCGGCACCGGATTCGCGATCACCGCTTTGGTTTTGGTAGGCACGGGCTACGCCATAG
This sequence comes from Marinobacter sp. SBS5, assembly GCF_048285575.1. NCBI lineage: Bacteria > Pseudomonadati > Pseudomonadota > Gammaproteobacteria > Pseudomonadales > Marinobacteraceae > Marinobacter > Marinobacter sp. SBS5. The sequence goes on from NZ_JBLWAZ010000001.1 coordinate 19,985, forward strand.
TAGACGTATGGCACCCAGCGCGTGCCAGGTGTCCACCGTTCACTGCTGAAGCCGCGTCGTAATTCCAGCTTGGAGCCCAGCCCGGAGTCACCGCTGAATTCTCCGGGCTCATAGGCCAGTGCGATGTTACTGCCACCGATAGAGAACCGTTGAGAGTAGGGCAGGTTATCGCTGGAATATTGGCCGGACAGGTCAAGTTTCAGGGAGAATTCAGCAGGCAATTCCTGCCAAAGCGTGTAGAAAGCTTGGAGAATCTGGAAGTTGAGATCCAGCGCGTCGTTCGTTTGGGAACCACTGCGCCTTGCGCCGAAGTTATCCACACCCACTCGGCCCGATACGCCGAATCTCGATAATCGGTTCTTATTTTTTGCATAGGCAAGTGTGCCTAAACTGGCCATACGCAGTTGCTCGTCCACTTCGGTATCGGTTCTGTATTCGCGAGTGTAATCCCGCAGTATCAGGCTGCTGTCGAGGCTCAGTGTGAAGGTGGTGGAGTCCAACAGCCGATGACGCCACAAAAGCTGGGACCAGATTCGCTTGTACACTCTGTCAGGCTGGGTTGGTTGGTTTTGCGGAACGGCCCGTGAACTGCTGACGTCGGCATAAACGGTATCCGTGTCGGTCGGGTTATAAGACAAGCCCGCGCCGAGGTTGCGGTACCCACTGGATTCAAGGGTGTGAAGGCCGAACAGGTAAATCTCACTAATCCCAGCTCCTAAACCTGTGACACGGACGTTTCCGGCGACCATGTGCTTCCCTAGGGTTTGACTGCCCTCGGCGCTGTAGGTGAGTTCGCCATGAACTTGTGGCTTCAGGATGTAGGCGATTCGGTGGTGGCCCGGTGACGTTTCTTCAATGGCCGTTTTAAGCCCTACACCGATCGCTTGCTCGAGCGCTCGGGTAAACCGGTTAATGTCGTGGTGCGAAATTGGAGCTCGTTCCCGCAAGGGTGCCAGGCGTGTACGGACCTGCCCCCGTTGATCAAGCGTGCCACCGCTTAGTTGAACGTCGACTATTTTCGGTTCCGTGACACTGACGACGAGGATGTGAGCGCTATCGGGGTGTGAATCGATCACCACGGCAGGGGGGAGGAATCCTTGATCGAGGTAGTGGTCGCGCACGCGAGTGTGCAGCCGCGATCGTTGCTGTGAATCGGTCGGCTGGCCCAGGCTGTCGGAGTAGACCGAGAGTAATTGAGGTGGGCTAAAGGTGGTGACACCTTTGAAAATAACCGCACCTAAAATTGGCGCCTCTGCCGAAGCGTGAGATACGGGCAGGAAGAGCGCCAAGATCAAGATGAGAACGTGTCTGACCTTTTGTCGCAATTGTTACGCGTCCATAAATTTTACAGCCAATGAGTTTGGGTCTTTAATGTATTTTACTGAATGATAGTTAGGAAAATCCCCTCCAAGCATAGAACAGTATCAGCCGTTTCAGTACCGCGACTGAGAAAATGGGAGAAGTTATGCGTACCCTTTTCAGTCATACCAAGAGCAAAGCTTGTCGATTCCTTGTGGGCGTGTCCCTTTTGTTACTCGCCACCTTATCCATGGCCTTGGAGCCCGTTCGTCTTGAGTCAGTCTCCGGCCAGGTCCAGTACCGGGTGAATGATCATGATCCCTGGAAACCAGCTGAAAAGGGATTGTCTGTCCAGGCGCCGGTCGAGTTTCAGGCTCTGGCGGATGGTTCTGCGCTGTTGAGCCAGGCAGGCTCCGAATTCGAGCTGAAAGGTGGCGCTCGCATTGCGCTGCACGCAAACCCGTCTGAGCCGGACGGGCTGGTTAACCGCATAAAACAATGGTTCGGAACGGTGTTTTATCGAATTGAACGCCAGCCGGATGAGTTTAGCGTAGAGACACCGTTTCTGGTTTCTACCGTAAAAGGCACCCGTTTTGTGATCGTGACGACCGAAACGTCGTCTTTGGTCACGTTAACCGAGGGAGCCCTCGAAGTCCTCGATATTGCCAGCGAGCAAACTCAGATGATGGCGCCCGGTGATGTGGTGGGTGTGGGTGAGGTGCAGGCAGGCATTCAAACGTTCCAGCAGTCCGAGCAGAAAAATAAGGCTGCGGCAGGCGAGAGCACCAGTAGTGCTAAGCCGGTGGTCGTCCAGGAGCCAGCCAGATTCGAAGATCAGCTCGAAGAGCTGGTTGAGCTGGGTAGTGTGCCGATGATGGGCTCCCGTGGTGATGATGCGGGTGGCGGTTTGTCGGAAAATTCGGATGCTGAAATGGGCCAGGGTGAGCGGGACATGCCGGGTGATGGTTTAGGCCTCGATGCGGGCATCAGCGTGGGTGGTGCTCTTGATTTGGGGCTTGGCTTGGGTGTGGGCGACGGGCTAGGCGTGGATCTCGATGTGGGGGGAGAGAATCTCCTTGATCTGGATGTTGGTCTGGACCTGGGCCTCGAAGACGGCCCGGCCTTCATCGACAATGACGATGGTCATGATTTCGATGTCGACGATGGCTTTGATCAGGACCAAGATGATGGCCAGGACGACAATGGTTTGCTTGAGAATGTTCTGAAGCCTCTGAATTCGATGCTATGAGTTCTGTAAGGAGTGATATTTTCAGCCGACTTCGTTCGGCCCTGAAGGTTGTTCTTGCAGCCTTTTTGGCTCTTGCCATTTTCCTTCTGCTGCTTTGGCCAGGCATGCTGGAGCGCCCGGAAACCGGGCTGCGAGACCGGATTATCAGTCATCTGATGACGGAGCAGCCGAGCAATCTGCTGATTCTGGAGATTGATTCCGCCAGTATTGAGGCGGTGGGGCAGTGGCCTTGGCCCCGAAGTGTATACGCAACGGCAATAAACCAGCTTGCGGACGCAGGTATTCGCTCGCTGATGATTGATGTGGATTTCAGTGCAGAATCCAGTCTGGGTGGGGGGGCGCAACTGGAGCAAGCCGTCTCAGCCATTGGACAAACCGTGCCCACCTTTTTACCGGTGTTTGTTCAACGGCGTAGCCAGACCGAAGCCGAGCTGATGATTCGCCGGCCAAAGCCCGAATTGGCTGAAAGCGTTGAGTTGGTCTCCGTGAACATGCATCCCTCGGGCGATGGTTTGGTGCGCGCTCTCCCTGTCGGATTCCGTTGGCAAGAGGACTTCTATCGCGGCGCCTGGAGTGCGTTGGCAGGACAGGCGGACTATGGAACCTGGGTGGATTACACCATTGCTCCAGAGTCTTTTCGTTATGTCCGTTTTATAGATCTGTTAGAAGGTCGGGTACCGGAGGACGTTCTGCGTGGCAGGGATGTCTTGATTGGTTCCACCGCCATTGAGTTGGGCGACAATCTGGCAACACCGATTCATCAGGTGCTTCCGGGCGTGGTGATTCAAGCGTTGGGGGCCCAAACTCTGCGTAATGGAGGCTTGTTTGCCCTTTCGCCGTTGGCGGCGTTTCTCATTTTTGCTTTGGTGTTCCTGGCGGCCGCGCTAGTCTTCAGTCGCTGTAACTGGCGGCGCGGTCTGTTGACCTTGGGGTTGGCCATCGGTGTTTGGCTAGGTGTCTTTGTTTGGGCCTACGTTGACATGCACCTGTTGCTGGATGTGTTCAAGCCTGTTTTGTTAGTTGCGTTGGTGTATGTGGCGGTTAATCTTGCCCGGCTTGATACCGTTATGTTGGAACGGTTCTGGTTGCAAGTGAGCCTGCGAGATAACGAAGCACTGCTAAACCGAATTGTGGCGACCACCAACGATTATATTTTGTGCGTGGATCGCAATGGTCGGATTACCAAGGCGAATCAGGCCATCCAGACTCTGTGCGACCTCTCTGAAAGCGAGCTGGAAAGCGCTGCCCTGGACGAAATTATGCCCGATGCCCGGCATGGGGTGATTACGTTGCCAGATCAGCCGTTCGATACTCATCTGGTAACCCGAAGCGGGCACCACATACCGGCTCAGGCGACGGTTAGCCGGGTGGCCGTGTCTGGGGATGCGATTTTCACGGTGGTGCTTCGGGATTTGAGTGAGCGGGTCGAGCGGGAGCGGGAACTGGAATACCGCGCCAGCTACGACGCACTGACCGGCCTGTTAAACCGCTCGGCTTTCTTTGACAAGGTTAATGAATCGCTCAAGGATAGCCCCGCGGGGTGCCTGATTTGTCTTAATATTGATTATTTCCGGGAAGTGAACGACACCTACGGCCATTCGGCGGGTGATGAGCTGCTAACCGTGATCGCCGAACGCATCACCGGTTATGTCGCTAACTTGGGTTATTGCGCGCGCATAGACGGCGACGGTTTTGCCTTGTGGTTGCCGGGCCTGCGTTTTACGTCGGGGGGATCGCAGTTCTGCGAGAGCCTGCTGGAGCATCTCGAGCGACCACTTCCGCTGTCCCTTGCTGCGGGAGCATCTGTGGAGGTGTCGGCAACCGCGGGGGCGGCGGAATATTGCAGTAAAGAATACGGTGAGGATAAGGCCGGTGATGACCGCTCTTCGACACCCGCTGAAATTATGCTGCGTCAGGCCACAGACGCCATGCGCTTGGGTAAACAGGAAGGCCTCGCGGTGCGGTGCTATAGCCAACTTGACCGACAGGCGGCCTTGCAGCGATTGAAACTGGTGCCGGCGATACGAACGCACATTAATAACAACGCCTTTAATTTGGTGTATCAACCAAAGCTGGACCTCAATACGCTGACGCCGATGGGCTGTGAAGCACTGTTGAGGTGGCCGAAAAGTGCCCGGGAATCCATACCGGTCACCCAGTTGATAGAGGTGGCGGAGAATTCGAGGCAAATTGTGCCGTTAACCCGCTGGGTGGTGGAAACCTTGCTAGCCCAAGAAGCCGAGTGGGAAAAAGCCGGTCGCCCACGACACCTGGCACTCAATTTGTCTCCGCGCTTGTTTAAGGACCGAGTGTTCTTTGATGGCCTGAAAGATCTGCTGCGCTCCAGCGGCGGTTATTTCGACATTGAGTGTGAAATAACGGAAACGGCGTTATTGGACAACGAAGGCTTCGCACAGGCGATGGTCAGTGAATTGGTGGAATGCGGTGCCACCATTGCGATTGACGATTTCGGCACCGGATATTCATCGCTGGCGTATCTGCAGAGTTTGCGGGCATCGGTTCTAAAGATCGACAAATCGTTCGTATCACACATTCAGGATTTCCCGAATAATCAGGTGATTGTGCGCTCAACCATTAACATGGCTCATAATCTCGGTATGACCGTTGTGGCCGAGGGCGTGGAGACGTCCGAAGACGAGCGGTTCCTGAGGGAGAGTCGATGTGATCTGGTGCAGGGGTATCTGTACGCGCAGCCGATGGCATTGCCGGATTTTGACCGTTGGCTGGCGGACCGCAAGCACGCCCAAACCAGGCGTATGGCCTCCTCCTGACTAAGTGCTGCAGCTAATCAGCGAGTCTAGTGGTTACTATCCCTATTGCGAATATTTGCGAAGCTCCTACCATAGATGATCACGCTGACGTTGGATCAGGAGATAGGTCAAGCCTATCTTGATCTTTTGAATAATCAATTTTACTAAAGGTGTCTCGTTGCCTAGTCTAGGCACCGTAGATTCATTAACATGCACGTGTACCAACAGGAGAAATTCTGAGATGGGAATTATTAACAGCGAAATCAAACCGTTTAACGCAACCGCTTTCAAGCGTGGCGAGTTTGTAGAAATCTCTGAAGCCGACGTGAAAGGCAAGTGGGCGATCTTTTTCTTCTACCCAGCTGACTTCACCTTCGTTTGCCCGACTGAGCTGGGCGACGTTGCAGACAAGTACGAAGAACTGCAGAAGCTGGGCGTAGAAGTGTTCTCCGTGTCTACTGACACCCACTTCACCCACAAAGCATGGCACGACGCTTCTGAAACTATCGGTAAGATCAACTACTACATGGTTGGCGACCAGAACGGCAGCATCACCAACAACTTCGGTGTGATGCGTGAAGGCCAAGGCCTTGCAGACCGCGCCACCTTCCTGATCGATCCGGATGGAATCATCCAGGCTATGGAAATCACTGCTGAAGGTATCGGCCGTGACGCAGACGACCTGATGCGCAAAGTAAAAGCCGCTCAGTACGTTCGCAACAATCCTGGCGAAGTTTGCCCGGCTAAGTGGAAAGAAGGTGAAGCTACTCTGGCTCCGTCTTTGGATCTGGTTGGCAAGATCTAAGTTTTGCCTTAACGGTAAAGCTAACGAAAAGGCCCGCCTCGCGGGCCTTTTTTATTGGGAATTTGGCAAGCACTGGCCTGAACTATAGTTATAGGGATTTACTATCAAATGCTTTCGGCTAATCAATTTGAGCTTTTAATAGTGAGTCTTTATCTTAGATGCATATTCAGTTTGCGACCGTTAATCACGCAAACACCTGATTTCACCTGAGTTGAGGGGAAGAACACATATGTTAGACGCCAATATCAAGCAACAGTTGAACGCCTACATGGACAAGCTGCAACAGCCGATTGAATTGGTGGCAGCGTATGACGACAGCGACAAGTCGCAGGAGCTGAGAGAGCTGCTGGAAGAGCTTGCGAGCATGTCAGACAAGATCAGCCTGCGGGATGAAGAGTCTGCGGATGTGCGTCGCCCGTCTTTTGCCATCAACCGGGTTGGCACCGATGTGAGTGTTCGGTTTGCCGGTATTCCGATGGGCCACGAGTTCACGTCTTTGGTACTGGCGCTGTTGCAGGTGGGCGGTCACCCGTCCAAAGCTTCACAGGATTTGATCGAGCAGATCCAGGAACTGGATGGTGAATTCGAGTTCGAAACCTACTTCTCGCTGTCGTGTCAGAACTGTCCTGACGTGGTGCAGGCGTTGAACCTGATCAGCGTTCTGAACCCGAAGGTTAAGCACACCTCCATCGACGGCGCCCTGTTCCAGGACGAAGTCGAGCAGCGTGAAGTGATGGCGGTGCCTAGTGTGTACCTGAACGGCCAGCCTTGGGGTCAGGGCCGCATGACGTTGGAAGAGATCGTAGCCAAGTTGGACACCAACGCAGGCGCGAAAGAAGCCGAGAAGCTGAACCAGAAAGAGGCCTTCGATGTATTGGTCATCGGTGGTGGCCCCGCCGGTTCTGCGGCGGCGATCTACGCGGCCCGTAAAGGCATTTCCACGGGTCTGGCTGCTGAGCGTTTCGGTGGCCAAGTGGGCGACACCATGTCCATCGAAAACCTGATTTCTGTGCCTTACACCGAAGGCCCGAAGCTGGTGTCTGCTATGGAGCAGCACGTTAACGAATACGACGTAGACGTGATGAACCTGCAGCGTGCAGAAAAGCTGATTCCGGCCGAGAACAGGGGCGGTTTGCACGAAGTACGCTTGGCGAACGGCGCCTCATTGAAGTCCAGAACGGTGATTCTGTCCACCGGTGCTCGCTGGCGCCAGATGGGCGTGCCGGGTGAGGAAGAGTACCGTAACAAGGGTGTGGCTTACTGCCCGCACTGTGACGGCCCTCTGTTCAAAGGCAAGCGCGTAGCGGTTATCGGTGGCGGTAACTCCGGTGTGGAAGCGGCCATCGATCTGGCGGGTATTGTCGGCCACGTAACCCTGATCGAGTTCGGTGAGCAGATGCGTGCGGACGAAGTGCTGCAGAAAAAACTGCGCAGCCTGAAGAATGTCGACATCGTTACCTCTGGCCAGACCACAGAGATCGTGGGTGAAAACGGCAAGGTGAGCGGCCTGAACTATAAGGATCGCACCACCGGTGAGGAGCACCACGTAGAGCTGGAAGGCGTGTTCGTTCAGATCGGGCTCGTGCCGAACACCGAGTGGCTGAAGGGCGACATCGAATTGAGCCAGCACGGTGAAGTGATCATCAACGAGCGCAACGAAACCTCGATTCCGGGCGTGTTCGCTGCCGGAGATGCCACCACGGTGCCTTACAAGCAGATTGTCATCTCGATGGGCGAGGGCTCCAAGGCGTCTCTGAGTGCCTTTGACTTCTTGATCCGCAACTCGGCAGAGTAGGTTTACGCAAGCCTGAAAGCTTCAGGCTGACCCCTGAAACCGGTACCCGCAGGATGCGGCTACCGGTTTTTTTATTAGTGACTTGTTTTACTGCCCCAGGAGCGTTTCAGGCCAATCGAAGAGCAGAACAAAGCAAGTAGTGTTGGAGGGCCCAGATAACAAAACAACGATAGGGAGCCAACACGAATGGGTGAGCAACATTATGATGTCCTGATCATCGGTGCAGGGGTTTCAGGCATTGGCATGGCGTGCCATCTCAAGAAATCGTGCCCGAATAAACGATTTGCCATTTTGGAGCGCCGCCAATCGCTCGGCGGCACCTGGGATCTGTTTCGTTATCCTGGCATTCGTTCTGATTCGGATATGTTCACTTTTGGCTATAAATTCCGGCCTTGGTCCGGGGGCAAGGTGCTGGCGGATGGAGCCTCGATCAAACAGTATTTGGCCGATACCGCCCGTGAGAAGGGTGTGGATAACCATATTCACTATGGCTTGGCGGTAAAAACCGCTAATTGGTCCAGTGCCCATAAGTGCTGGACGCTACGCGCCGAAAATGAACAAACGGGTGAAACCGAAACCTGGACCGCCGACTTCCTGGTGAGCTGCACCGGTTATTACAATTATGACCAAGGCTATAAGCCGGATTTTCCGGGCGAGGCCGATTTCAAAGGCCAGGTGGTGCACCCGCAGCATTGGCCTGAAAACCTGGATTACACCGGCAAAAAGGTGGTGGTGATTGGCAGTGGAGCCACCGCGATTACCTTAGTGCCTACCATGGCGGAAGGCGCCGCCCATGTGACCATGCTTCAGCGCTCGCCGTCTTATCTGATGCCTCTGCCGTCGACAGATGGGGTCACCCTTGCAATGCAAAAGGTGCTGCCTGCGAAACTGTCGTACAAGTTGACCCGCTCCCGAAACCTCTTTATCTCACGACAGTTGTACAAACGCTCCCGTAAAAGCCCGAGAGCCATGCGGCGGTTTCTCTTATGGGTTGTGAAACGCGAACTGAAGGGCAAAGCGGATATGCGCCATTTCACTCCTAACTACAACCCTTGGGATCAGCGCTTGTGTGTGGTGAAGGATGGCGATTTGTTCAAGGCCCTCAAAGCAGGCAAGGCGTCTATTAAGACCGACCACGTTGACCGCTTCACGGAAACCGGCATCCTCCTGAAATCGGGAGAAGCGCTGGCCGCAGACATCATCATTCCTGCAACCGGGCTGAACCTTCAGATGCTGGGCGGTATCAAGCCTACGGTGGATGGTCAGGACGTTGAGCTCAAAGACCGGGTGCTCTACAAAAGCGTGATGGTGGAAGGGGTGCCCAATGCTGGTGTGATCATTGGTTACACCAACGCCTCCTGGACTCTAAAAGTTGATATCGCGTGCGAATACCTGTGCCGACTACTCAATCACATGGACCGGGCGAACTGCAAGATGGCGGTGCCATCGGGTGCGGAGAATAGTCGAAGTGAGGAGACCATGATGGACTCGTTGGGCGCCGGCTATGTGAAGCGTGCTGCCGACCAATTGCCCCGCCAGGGTACCTATGGTCCCTGGCTAACGGTTCAGGATTATCAGCGGGACACCCGGGTGTTGTGCTCAGATGCAGTTGACGATGGCTACCTGAAGTTCAGCTGATTAACCGCTCCCTAGGGAACGCTATCAAAGCGCTCAAGGCTTCGGGCCAAACTGGCGTGTGAGAGTTCACCCAAGTGGGTATCGACCAAGTTGCCTTGAGCGTTGTAGAACAGGGTTGTGGGTAAGCCGTAGCTGCCGACAACCCGACCGAACTGGCCTTGGCGATCGCTGAGTACATGGCTGAGGTTCAGATTCTGTTCCATCAAGAACTTGCGAATGGTTTCCGGGTGCTCACCCTGATTGGCAAACACGAAATTGATGCCCGGGTGGCGCTGTTGGGCCTCTTCCAGCACCGGCATTTCGCGAATGCAGGGTGGGCACCAGGTGGCCCAGAGGTTCACCACCGTGGGGCGGTTCTGGGCGATGGCTTCCAGGCTGACCGGCTTCTCGCTGAGGTCCGTTAGCGCCACTTCGGGTAAGCCCTGGGTTTGCTGATTGATCAGGCCGATCACCCCGGTGGTAAAGCCCCAGGTAATTAGTCCCGCCGCCATGGCAGAGCCCAGCGCACGACGCATAGCAGCGTGTTTCCACATCAGGTAAGCCGTGAAGGCCAGCGCCGCAATAACGCCGGTGACCATATCAAAGCCGCCATCACGAATATCGATAATGCCCCACAAGTCATTCTGGTAGTGCTCGAAGTAGCGAATCACAAAACCGACCCGAGCACTGACCATGGCCACCAGAAAAATATCGGCCAGGGTACCGGACACCGGGGTTTGCCGTTTACGGCCGGTCAGAGCGCCGACAATTAGAGCGACCATGAAGGCCAGTACCAGAAGCAGGTGCCCGATTGAGAGGCTAAGGGGGCCGATTCCAACGCTGAGCATGTGGTCTCCAATTTCCGTGTGCAGGGTAAGAGGTTGTGGCTGTTACTGACCGGAGACCGTTTCGGGAGTTCCGTGACGGTGGAAAGATAGGATGGCTGCTAATGATAACCACCTATGGCTATTTAACAGGTGCTCTGTTACCGTGCTTGCATCCTGCCTCTAGGGATTCCGCAGTTTTTGGCTTTAAGCCGCTTTGCGAACTATCCATACGACCTGTCAGAGGACGTCACCCCATTATCGGCGCGTGACCGTAGTCGTCTAATATCCCATGAATTTTCATGGCATCTGCCCGCATTCGCCTACGACGGTGTTCGTGGAGGCAGAATTAATCAAGAGTACATCGTTTATGAGTTTTTCTTCTCTCGGTTTGTCCGAGCAGCTGGTTCGTGCCACTTCCGATCAGGGTTATGAAACCCCGTCTCCCATTCAGCTACAAGCGATTCCTGCGGTTCTCTCTGGTAAAGATGTGATGGCTGCGGCCCAGACCGGTACTGGTAAAACGGCCGGCTTTACTTTGCCCCTGTTGCAGCGCTTGTCTGAAAACCCGCGCACTGGCAAAGGCCCCCGCGCGCTGATTCTAACGCCTACTCGGGAGCTGGCAGCACAGGTTCACGACAGCGTGAACCTTTACAGCAAATACGTTCCTACCAAAGCCGCTGTGGTGTTTGGTGGTGTAAAAATTAATCCGCAGATGATGAAGTTGCGCAAAGGTCTGGACGTTCTGGTGGCGACACCGGGCCGTTTGATGGATCTGTACCAGCAGAACGCTGTGCGCTTCAACGAAGTGGAAATTCTGGTGTTGGACGAAGCCGACCGGATGCTGGACATGGGCTTCATCCGCGACATTCGCAAGATTCTTGCGCTGTTGCCGGCCAAACGTCAGAACCTGCTGTTCTCTGCGACTTTCTCGAACGAGATCCGCGGTTTGGCCGAAGGCCTGCTGGATAACCCGGTACAGGTGGAAGTGGCAGCGCGTAACACCTCTGCGGCAAGCATCGTGCAGTCGGTTTACCCAGTGGATCAGAGCCAGAAAACGGCTTTGTTGAGCAAGCTGGTGCGTGACAACGCGTGGGAGCAAGTATTGGTGTTTACTCGCACCAAGCACGGCGCCAACCGCTTGACCCAGAAGCTGGAAAAAGACGGCATTACCGCTGCCGCTATTCACGGCAACAAGTCTCAGGGTGCCCGTACTCGCGCACTGGCAGACTTCAAAGCTGGTGAAGTGCGAGTGCTGGTGGCGACCGACATTGCTGCTCGTGGCCTGGATATTAAGCAGCTGCCGCAGGTGGTGAACTTTGAACTGCCGAACGTGCCGGAAGACTACGTGCACCGCATCGGTCGTACTGGCCGCGCCGGCGAAAGTGGTCATGCGTTGTCATTGGTGAGTGCTGATGAAGGTAAGATGCTGGCGGGCATTGAGCGGCTGATTAAAAAGCAGTTGCCGCGCAAGGAAGTGGAAGGCTTTGAGCCTAAAAACAACCTTCCGCTTAAGCCGAAAGCCAAGGCTGATCCGAGCAAGGCTCGCAGCCGTCGTCCACAGGGTGGTAACGGCAAGAGCTTCGGGCCTAAGCCAGCCGGTCGCAGTGGCGGTCGCCAGGGCCAAGGGCAGGGCAGAAGTGGTCGCCCAGCTCAGCGCCAGAGCGCGTAAGCTGAACCGGTTTTCCGGGCATTAAAAAAGCGGGGCTGAAAAGTCCCGCTTTTTTCTTCGCGCTGAAAAAGTAGCCTGAATCAGAACTTGTAGGTGAAACCGACCATGTAGACCATGGGGTCGATCTCGACTTCGAATTTGTCAGTTTTCGTGCCGTCAGCAAGCGTTACCTGCGCATCGGTATTGATGTCAGCCCACCACACGGCGGCGTTCAGGCCGAATTCCTCATTCAGCATGTAGTCCACGCCAAATTCAACCGCGACACCCACACTGTCATCCAGATCCAGTTCACCCAGCACCGTTTTTTCTTCGAAGAAGGTCGTGTAGTTCACGCCGACCCCTGCATAGGGCTGGACAGCGGATGAGCTTTTCATCGGGTAGTACTGCAGCGTCAGCGTAGGTGGCAAATGTTTGGTTTCACCAATATCACCCAAGGCCGCAATATCACCGGCGCCACTGATGTTGTGTTTGAAAGGCGTCGCTGCCAGTAGTCCTAAGCCAAGATTGCTGGTGAGCATGTAGGTGCCACGAAGCCCCAGCTGTGTGTTGGCATCGACCGCGACACGCGCATCTGAGCCCAATGCTGCGACAGAGCCAACGGTAATTAGTTCGCTGGAATCATCCGGTGACACATGTATAGCACCGGCACGCAGAACAACATCACCCGCTTCGAACGCCTGAGCGGCCGGTGCAACGGCCATGACGGCAGCTGCCAGAACACCTAGTTTGAAACCACGAGACATAACCATCTCCAAAATTGAGCCATTAATTGATGACTCCAATTTACCGGTGATGGCGTGTGTGTTTTTGATTTAGCGCAAAAAACTCAAAGCGGGGGGAAGGCGAGGAACGAGGTATTGATATAGCTCAAAAAGCCATACGGCATGTGGCATTCCACACTATTCAGCCAGTATCTTTTGTTGCCTTCAGGTCTTTCGCCACCAGTACATCACGAATGCTTAAGGGCTCGCCCTCGTTGTTTTGCACCGTGACTGGCTGGATAGGCTGACCGGTTGCACGGTCACGCAGGTCAAGTTGCTCGCCATCGGGTGCTGGATTCCACTTGTCGCCCCACTGGCGCAGGGCAACGACCACCGGAAACAGGTCCCGGCCTTTCTCTGTTAGCCGGTATTCAAAGCGGGAGCCGTGTTCACCGACTTCCACTTTACGCAGCACTTCGTTATCTACCAGTTTGCCTAAGCGGTCACACAGGATGTTTTTCGCAATCCCCAGCTGTTGCTGAAAATCCACGAACCGGCGGGTGCCGTACATAGCGTGCAGCACAATCAGCAGGGACCACCAGTCGCCCACTTCATTGAGTGCGCGGGCAACGGAGCAATTGGAGTCATCAAAACGTTTTCTGGCCATGTAGGTGAGTGTACCGAATAGGGTTGCATAATGAAACCAATTTGAATAGGGTTGCGTTAAGAAACCAAATTAACGAGGTTGCACCGAATTATGAGTATGAATCTAGGCCCGATGTTTGAACCGTTTGAACTCAACAGCCTCAAGCTGCGCAACCGCGTAGCCATGGCCCCGATGACCCGGAATTTCTCACCCAAGGGTGTACCGGGCGAAAACGTGGTGGATTACTACCGTCGCCGTGCGGAAGCCGGGGTTGGCTTGATCATTACCGAAGGCACCACGGTGAACCATGCCGGCGCTAACGGTTACCCGAATGTACCGGCTTTTCACGGCGAAGAAGCCTTGGCCGGTTGGAAGAAGGTGGTTGATGCCGTGCACGAAGCGGGTGGCGCGATCTTCCCTCAGCTGTGGCACGTGGGTGCGGTTCGTCAAGAAGGCACGGAGCCGGATCCATCCGAGCCAGGTTACAGCCCATCCGGCTTGTTTGCGCCGGGTAAGCCCAACGGCAAAGCGATGAGCAAAGAAGACATCAAGGACGTGGTCAAAGCCTTTGGTGATGCCGCTCAGGACGCCAAGGCGCTCGGTTTCGACGGCGTGGAAATTCACGGTGCTCACGGTTACCTGCTGGACCAGTTCCTGTGGGAAGGCACTAACCAGCGTGACGACGAATACGGCGGCAGCATGGAAAACCGTCTGCGTTTTGTGGTCGAGATTGTTGAAGAAGTGCGCCACCGCGTAGGCCCGGATTATCCGATCATGCTGAGATTCTCTCAGTGGAAGCAGCAGGATTATGAAGCTCGGTTGGTGAACAGCCCTGAACAGCTTGAACAGTTTCTGAAGCCTTTGGCAGACGCCGGTGTGGATATCTTCCACGCCTCGACGCGCCGGTTCTGGGAGCCAGAGTTTGAAGGTTCCGATTTGAATTTGGCCGGTTGGACTCAGAAACTGACAGGCATTCCGACCATGTCGGTGGGCAGTGTTGGCCTGACCGAAGACTTCATCAGCGGCACCTTTGCTAGCCAGAAAGAAGCGGTCGAGCAGTCTGGAATTGATGAATTGGTTGAGCGCATGACCAACCACGAATTCGAATTGATCGCGGTAGGTCGTGCACTGCTGCAAGACCCGGAGTGGCTGGTGAAAGTGAAAGAAGGCCGTTTGAACGAGGTGGACGCCTTCGCCAAGAAGTCACTGGCCAAGCTTTACTGATCGCTCCTTCGATTCTGCGATCGCATTGAGCCGCGCGCCTTCGGGCCCGTGGCTTTTTTATGTCTGAAAGTTATCCGGCATAGGCGGTTGCCGTAACCGTATCTCGGTGGGATGATGCCCCCTGTGCAGACTGCGCTCTCGTTACTTACTCAACCACCAGCACCGGCAGGACTTCATGGCCACCAAAACATCCACCCGTTTGAACAAATACATCAGCGAAAGCGGGATGTGCTCCCGACGGGATGCGGATCGCTACATTGAGCAAGGCAACGTCCACATTAACGGGCGCCGAGCGCAAGTCGGTGACCAAGTGATGCCGGGCGATACCGTGAAGGTGAATGGCCAGGTGGTGGAGCCGCGGGATGAAGAAGACCTGATTTTTATTGCGTTGAACAAGCCGGTGGGTGTGGTGAGCACCACCGACAGCGCAGAGCGAGACAACATTGTTCGCTTTGTTGGCCACAGTGAGCGAATTTTTCCCATTGGCCGGCTCGATAAGGACTCCCAAGGCCTGATCTTTTTGACCAGCAATGGCGATTTGGTGAACAAGATCCTGCGGGCGGGTAACAACCATTCCAAGGAATACATCGTTACCGTTGATAAGCCGGTGACGAAAGAATTTATTAAAGGCATGAGCAGTGGTGTTCCGATTCTCGGTACGGTGACCAAGCCCTGCCCGGTCGAGCAAGTCTCTCGCTTTGTTTTCCGCATCACTCTGGTGCAAGGGTTAAACCGCCAGATTCGCCGCATGGCGGAGCACTTCGGTTATGAAGTCACCCGCTTGGAGCGGGTGCGGATCATGAACGTGAACCTCAGTGGTTTGCCCGTAGGTGCTTGGCGTGATTTGACCGAGAAAGAGCTGAGTACATTGCTGGATGCCGTGCGGGACTCCTCGTCCGAAGCGCCCGAGCCAGCATCGAGCAAGCCCAAGAAGAAGCCTGCCCGTTCGGGGGCTGGCGGAAAACCGCCGCGTCCGGGTGGCAAGCCCGGAGGACGACCGGCTGCTGGCCGAGGCGGGAAGGGCGCGGGTGGTGCGCCCGGAAAAGGCTCCGGCAAGGGCCGAGGTAAAGGTCCAGCGCCCGGTAAAGGGCCCGGCAGGCCCGGAGGTAAGCCGGTTGATGGCCCTAAAGCGGGCGGGCGTAACCCTACTGGTCCAAAGGGGCGGCCGGCAAAACCGAAAAAGCCTCGCAAACCGTCCATCAAGCGTTAAGTGCTTGATGGATGGGAAATAGGTTCTCTTCCTTACGGCAGAATGTGGTGCTAAGCGCTATCCTTATCGGAACACTTCTCTGCCGGATTTCCTTGGATGCTTGAAACGTTTTTCTCCACCTACCTCAGCAGTACTATCCGCTTTTTGTTCCTGATCGCACCCTTCTTCGTGGTGACTATGTTTTTGGCACTGACCCGGGGCTTACCCGCGTCGGAGAAAGCATCGATCATCCGTCGCGCCTGTGTTTCAGCACTGATTCTTGGCCTTATCTTGTTCTTTGCCGGCCCGCTGCTGTTCAGTGCGATTGGCATTACCCTGAACTCGTTCCGGATTGGTGCCGGTGCTTTGTTGTTCCTGACGGCCATCAGTTTGGTCACCAGCGGTACGCGTAATCACGCGACCAGCCTGCCAGACGAAGATCGTGAAGACGTCGCGGTGGTTCCCTTGGCCATTCCGGTGATGATCGGCCCGGCCACCATTGGTGCGATCCTGGTTTACGGTGCAGAGCTGAAAGCGGTGCCTGAAGTCATGGGGGGCTTGTTGGGGCTGGTATCCAGTTTGGTGATTCTGGGTATTTTGCTCAGATTATCGGGTTATCTTGAGAAGGCACTGGGTAAAACCGGACTGAACATTATGTCGAAAATCAGTGGGTTGATTCTATCTGCCATGGCCGCTGAAATCGTTCTGACGGGTGTTGCAGGCTTTATTGCCAGCACTCAGGCAGCCTGACACACTGTGCTCGTTGCTGGGAAAAGAGGATAGGTATGCCTGCCAATACCATTGACCACAATCGCACCCGCCACAATTTCGACGGTATCGATTCGGTGTGGCTGTTTGGGTATGGCTCCTTGATTTATAAGGTGGACTTTCCCTTTCTGGAGCAAAAGCCTGCCACCATTCGAGGCTGGGCGCGGCGTTTCTGGCAAGGTTCTCACGATCATCGGGGCACTCCGGAGGCACCGGGTCGAGTCGTGACCTTGATTGAGCAGCCCGGAGCCGTGTGTAAAGGCATGGCGTTCCGGGTAGCACCGAAGGTGTTCGAACACCTGGATGTGCGGGAGAAGAACGGCTATCTGCGCTTCAGCACCACTATGACCTTTGAGGATGGCGGCCAGGCTGAAGGTTTGGTGTATATCGCCACGGAAGACAACGAAGCCTTTTTGGGCGAAGCCCCGCCTGAAGACATTGCCCGGCAGATTGCTCAGGCATTGGGGCCCAGTGGCCCCAACACCGATTATCTACTTCGACTGGCCGAGTCACTCCGTGCGCTGGGTGACCACTGCGATCACACCTTTGCGATTGAGTCCTGCTTGAAAGAACAGTTCTCGTCAGAACGTTGATTTTTCTGGTGGCTGGCTGAGCGCTCACGGTCGCGCGGTGCGGGGTTAAAGCCCCGCGCCGGTGAACGTTTACGGTTGCGCAGTCCGATCAGCACCAATGGAACGATGATCATCAAGCTGCCGACAATGAACCACACGTCGGGCACTTCGCCAAACCATATCCAACCAATCGCAACCGCCCAGATCAGCCCGGTGTATTCGGCACTGGTAACCTGATTGGCATCGACCTGGTGGTAAGCCAGCAACACGGCGATGTTGTAACCCAGAATGAAGAACGCCGAACCTGCCGCGCTGATCAACATTTCCGGGTGCCATTCGGCGCCTTCCCAAAGTGCCAAAGCCCCTGCCGCTGGAATGATCAGCAGGTAGTTCAAAAACAGCTTGTGCACAGTGCTTTGTTCTTGCGGCAACTTGCGCACCAGCACGGCGTTGATCGCCAGTGTCAGGGCTGATACCAGTGCCGCGATGGCGGCCCAGTTGAATTCGACCGGACGCAGGATAACGATGATGCCGGCAAAGCCGCTGATCACGGCGGCCATGCTCAAACGTGTGAGCTTTTCCCTGAAGAATACGGCAGACAACGCCATCACCATGATGGGGGCGCCATAAAACAGTGCGTTCGCGGTGGCTAATGGCAAGTTGGTGAGCGCGATGACCATCACCAGTATGCCTGCCAGATGCACGTGAGCGCGGACAGCGTGGATACCGAATCCGCTGAACAGGTGGTCACGGTTCAGCTTGCGGATGAGCGGAAGCAAGAAGAAGAGCGTGATAACGATACGCAGAAAAGCGAATTGGAAAACGGACCCGCCCGGCTCCAACGTTTTGATAAAAATATCAGAGAGGATAGCCATAGCGTTGCCGATGACCAGTAACAAGATAGCGCTATTAACGGTTTTGCCTGACATTCAATCCCCCCTTTTTATCTGTTGATTGGTGAGTAAGAGGCCGGTTGCCTCTATAAGCTGTGAACGCAAGTCTATCTATGATTTACTATCCGATAAAATGATCATTATTCACTTACTATTAGAAAATTAGATAGATGAGACTCCCGCCCCTGAAAGCCCTGCCGGTGTTTGAAGCGGTTGCCCGGCTGACCAGTTTTTCCGCGGCAGCCGATGAGCTGTCGATTACCCAAAGTGCTGTCAGCCATCAGATCAAGCAGCTGGAAAGCTATCTCGGTGAGCCTTTGTTCTGGCGTTCGGGGCGGGTGGTGACGTTGACTGACGAAGGCCGTCAGTATTTCGATGCCATTGGCTCGGCGCTGCTGCAGATCGAGCGGGCCAGTGAGCAGCTGTTGGGGCATGAAGAATCGCGGTTGCGGTTGTCGGTATTCAGCTCCTTCGCCGTACGTTGGCTGGTGCCACGACTGCCCGAGTTACAGCGTTTGCACCCGCAGATTGATCTCGCGCTGGAGATGAGCAGTCAGAACCCGGTGTTGTCGGACCGGGTCGCGGATTGTTTTATTACCATTTACACCTCGGCCCCGGCCTACAGTTACGAGCACTTGTACACCGAGCGCTTGTTCCCGGTGTGCAGCCAGGATTATTGGCAGCGGATACGGCGGGAGATGGGCTGGGACACGGAGCCCGATGCCCGCGGCGAGCTGCCCATTTTGCCCGAGCAGATTGCCCGGTTTCCGCTGTTATCGACCCACAGCATTTTTGATAAGCAGGCCGGTGATTGGGCTGCTTGGTTCCGTACGGTGGATCAGTCGTTGCCCAGCGGCACCCGCGTTCAGCATTTCAGCCATATGCTGCTGGCGTTGGAGGCGGCGCGCTTCAATCAGGGCATCGCGTTGACCAACGATTACATGCTCAGTACTCGTAAGGATTCGGAAGACTTTGTGCGGCTGCCGGCTCATGCGGTGGTGACGGGTGATAAGTTCTATTTTGCCTGGAAAACCAGTCGCCGGCGGGAACGGGGAATTCAGACGTTGCGCCGCTGGTTGGTGGACGAAGCGATTCGGGGTGGCTTGAGGGGCGAGTGATCGCCCCCCAATGAGCGGTTAGTGTTTTTTCTTGGGCCGTTCTACCACCTTCCGCTTGCCCTTGGCGGTTTGGGCCAGAGACTTCAGGCCGTCCGGCTCAAACGCATCAACGCGAATCACGTCGTACAGCGCAGTAAGCGCCTCTTCCAGTTTCGGGCACTCATCCGCCGTTACTATGCCCTGAGCACAGGCCCAGTCCACCAGTTCTTTGCGTTGATGGCCCATTAGCAGGGCGATGCCATCCAGTTCATCCTCATTGCGGCTGCGAATGGCTTCGTGCAGACGCTGGCGCATCTCGTGGGTTTCGTTGGCCAGTCGGTAAGCGTTCAACACTCGCCCTAAAGGATCGTTCGGGTCCTGGGTGGTGAAAGTGCCCCGACTGATGCGCTCACGTACCGGTGTGTCGTCCACGATGGTGGCGGCCACTTTCGTGCCGAGCTTGTCATCAGGACCGTTCAGGCCGGTCGCACCGAGCGGGAATACCAAAATGCGCAACGGCCAGCGAAGTGCGGGTACCGGGAAGTTGATGATGGCTTCGCGCATGGAGTTCTGCAGGTCATGCAGGCAGGTTTGCAGGCTCCATTCCACCAAGTCGCGTTGATCCTCGGGGTAACCTTCTTCGTGCCATTGTTTGATAACCGCGGTTGCGTAGTACAGGTGCACCAGACAGTCGGCCATGCGGCCAGACAGCCGCTGCCGGGCTTTCAGACCACCGCCTACCGTCAGTAGCGTTACGTCGGTCATCATGGCGAAGGCAGCCGAGAAGCGGCCAAGTTGGCGATAGTAACTCTGGATATCGCCTTGTCTGGGGGCCGTTTCCAGCCAGCCCTTGGTCAGCCCCAGCACAAATGCACGCAACGAGTTGCGGGTGGTGTGGGCCAGGTGGCTGTAGAAAATATCGTCAAACTTCTTCGTCGCTGCTTCTTGATCTTCCATGCCGGCGGCTTCGATCTCATCCACGATGAACGGATGGCAGCGAATGGAGCCCTGACCGAAGATCATCAGGCTGCGGGTCAGGATGTTGGCGCCTTCCACGGTGATGCCGATCGGCACAGCTTGGTAGGCCCTGGCCAGGAAGTTACGGGGGCCGGTGATCACACCACGGCCCGCCACAATGTCCATGGCGTGGTTAATCACTTCTCGCATCAGGTCGGTGTTGCGGTACTTCAAGACGGCTGAAGGCACGGCCGGGCGCACGCCTCGGTCGAGCATGCCCACGGTGAGCAGGCGCGCGGCGTCCATCATGTAGGTGTAGCCAGCGATGGGCTCCAGTGCTTCCTGAACCCCTTCAAACTGGCTGATGGTGCGGCCAAACTGTTCCCGGGTAAAGGCGTAGGAACCCGTGGCCAAGCTGGCCAGTTTGCCGGCACCGGTGCCCAAAGCAGGCAGCGAGATAGAGCGGCCGATGGACAGGCATTCCAGCAGCATGGTCCAGCCCTTGCCGAGCATGTCCTGGCCGCCAATCACCTGATCCATAGGAATGAACACCTCGGTACCCCAAGTGGGCCCGTTCATAAAGACCGTGTTCATCGGTAGGTGGCGCGTACCGGCATGCACACCGTCGGTATCTCGGGGCACCAGCACACAGGTCACGCCGATTTCGTCTTGTTCGCCGAGTAAGTGTTCCGGGTCGTAAACTTTGATGGCAAGGCCAATCAGGGTGGCGACCGGTGCCAGCGTGATGTAGCGCTTGTTCCAGGTTACCTTCAGGCCCATCACTTCTTCGCCGTTCCATTCCCCTTTGCAGACGATGCCTTTGTCCGGGATGGCGCCGGCGTCGGAGCCAGCGATGGGGGAGGTCAGGGCAAAACACGGGATCTCTTCGCCGCCGGCGAGGCGGGGCAGGTAATGATGTTTTTGGTCGTCGGTGCCGTAGTGCATCAGCAACTCGCCCGGGCCTAAGGAGTTAGGCACCATCACGGTGACGGCGGCCGAGACACTGCGGGTAGAAATCTTCATCACGATTTCGGAATGGGCGGTGTTGGAGAAACCTTTGCCGCCGTCTTCTTTCGGAATCACCAAGCCGAAAAAGCCGTTCTTGCGAATAAACGCCCAGACGTCTTCGGGCAGATCGTAATTTTCATGGGTTATCTGCCAGTCATCCAGCATTTTGCAGAGTTCTTCCACCGGTCCGTCGAGGAAGGCTTGTTCTTCGCTGGTGAGGTGCGCCGGTGCAGCATCTAACAGTTTGTTCCACTCCGGTTTGCCGGAAAACAATTCGCCGTCCCAGTCTACTGACCCGGATTTGAGGGCTTCTTCTTCAGTGGAGGAGAGTTTGGGCAAGCGGCCACGTACCCAGCTGAGCAGAGGTCGGCTGAGTTTCTCCCGGCGCAGGTCGCTGGGCAGTACGATCAGTAAGGCTAGCGCCAGTAACAAACCACCGATTAGAAAGCTGAGAATGTGCCAGTCGTCTTGTGCCACGCCAACCAAGGTGGCTGCCGACAATACAATCGCTGCGGTTTTCCCGCCTATGCTGAAATAAATCAGCACCAAAGCACTGAGAACGAGAAGCAGAACGCTCAAGGGAAGACCTCCGTATCGGTTATGAAATCAGCAAGCTGAACCCTAACCATCGGCCATAAAACGGGTTGTTGCAAGTTGCTTAGAGGTAACCTGCAGCAAACACGAGGCCCAGCACGATAGGCATTACCACCAGACTGCCCAGATTGCTGATGAGCACCAGAGAGGCGACTTTGTGCGGCTCTTGGCGATACTGTTCCGCCACCATGTAGTTCAGTACTGCCGGAGGCAGGGCGGCAAACACCCAGAGCGCGGCTACCTGCAAGCCCGGAAGGTCGAGAAAGGCAATTAACGGCCAGGCCAGTACAAGCCCGCTGAGGGGGCAAGCGATGGCGCCGATCATGCCCAGCTTCCAGTCGCTGAAGTCCACGTCCAGCATGCGCACCCCCAAGGCAAACAGCATCAGCGGAATGCACACGCCGCCCAGCATATTCAGGGCTTCCAGCAGCCAACTGGGCAGGGCGACACCGCTGAAATTCACCGCGAGCCCGGCGATGCTGGCGAACACGATGGGTTGGCGCAGGCGTTTCAGCACGGAGGTGTGTGGGTCCAGCATGTACAGGCCAACGGAGAAATGCAGCAGCATTTCGACAATGAACAACACGATGGCGGCGGGCAGGGCCGCTTCGCCGAAGGCCAGCACCAGTAAAGGAATGCCCATGTTGCCGGAGTTGTTGAACATCATCGGCGGCAGGAAGGTTTTCAGGTTCAGGTCCAGCACCCGGGCTAACGGATACAGAATAATGCCGGAGCCCAGTACCACCACGGTTGCGGCCAGCGCCAGCCAGCCATAGTGCTGCAAGGGGGCTTGCTGGTCGGCCAAGACCGCAAACACCAGCATGGGCACGAAAAGCTCCATGTTGAGCAGGTTCAGGCCCTGAATGTCCGGCGTTCGGTAACGCCCGTACAATGCTCCGCAGCCAGCAATCAGGAATACGGGTAGCATGGTGGCTAGTATTTGCGCGATCATAAATTTTCCGGAGCGGGCTGCGTTAAAACTAGGCAGGTTCGCAATTCTGAACGGTTTCGACAAGTAGCTGTTAGTAAGGCTAATGGGGAATGACGGTAGCTATGGATTTTGACCAGCCGATAGAACGAGAAAACACCGCTTCTGTGAAGTTTGATGTGCGCAAGGCCGTGTTTGGCCGTGACGATGTGATTCCGGTGTGGGTCGCCGATATGGATTTTGCCGCGCCCGAGGCGGTGACAGCCGCGTTGAAGGCCCGGGCCGAACATCCGGTGTACGGCTACACGATTTTCCCGGACAGCCTTTATCAATCCATCATGGATTGGTTTGCCGAGCGCCACAATTGGCGCATCGAGAAAGATTGGATTTTGATGGCGCCGGGTGTGGTGCCCTCGCTTCATGCGGCCTGCATGGCGTATGCCGAGCCCGGTGAAGGCGTGATCATCCAGCCGCCGGTGTACCCACCGTTCTTCAGCTCAGTACAACAGAGCGGCCGAACGGTGATTGAAAACCCGTTGGTGCAGGATGCAGAGACCGGCCAATATCGCATGGATCTGCAGCATCTGGAGCAATGCGCGGCTCAGCCGGATGCCCGCATCCTGATGTTTTGTTCGCCTCACAACCCGGTTGGCCGGGTGTGGTCCGAGGCAGAGCTAAAAGCGGTTCTCGATATTGCACGCCGGCATCAATTGGTGGTGCTGACCGACGAGATTCACTGCGACTTGGTTTATCCAGATAAGCCTGCCCACACCATGCTGGCCCGCTTGGCTGGGGCCGATGATGTGTTGGTGACGGCGATTGCTCCGAGCAAGAGCTTCAATATGCCCGGTTTGGGGTTGTCAGCACTGGTGATTCCAGACTCGAAACGCCGCCAAGCGATGAAGGCGGTGTTTGATTCTTTGCACCTGCCTCAGTGTAATCCGTTCAGCGTGGCAGGCTTTGAAGCCGGCTATCGCCAAGGTGGCGAATGGCTGGATCACCTGATGGCGTATCTGCAGGCCAATAGGGACTACGTGCTGGAACAGGTGGCCGCGCGGTGGCCGGGTATCCGGGTGGCTGCGCCGGAAGGCACCTATCTGATGTGGCTGGATTGCCGGGAGTTGGGGTTAGACGACGCCGGGCTGAAACGGTTCTTTGTTAAACAAGCGGGTGTTGGCCTGAACCCGGGCATTACCTTTGGTGAGCCGGGTAGCGGCTTTATGCGGCTAAACATCGGTTGCCCTAGAGCGGTATTGGAGCAGGTACTCGCCCGTGTAGAGGCAGCCTTGGCGCAGCGTTAATACGAGCTAGACCGGCGGGCGCCGGCCTACCCGGGTTGCCAGCAGCAGCCCGGACAGAATCAGCGCACCGCCAATCAGGTGGGGCGCGCCCAGTGCTTCATCCAGAAAAATACTGGCCAGAACCGAGGCAAACACTGGCACCAAGTACATGAAAATCGCCGCTTTGGCGGGGCCAATCTGCTGCACGCCGTAGTTCCAGAAACCGTACGCCAGAATACCGGGGAAGATGGCGAAGTACAGCAGAGGTAGAGCGGTGCTGCCAGACCAGCTGAAGCCGCCGGAAAAGAACACTAAATCAGTCAGGTAGAACGGCAACAGCACACAGCTGCCCAGCAGAATCTGAGTGGTGAGAAAGGTCAGAGGTGGCAGTGGTACGGCCTGTCGCCGGAGCAGTACTGAAAACAGCCCCCAACTGGCCACGGCCGCCACCATTATCAAATCCCCGGGCTGGGCTTGCAGGTTGAGCAGAACAGACAGGTCGCCTTGCGCCACCACCGTGAGAATGCCCAAAATGGCCAAGCCAATGCCTAAGGCTTGAAGCGGGCGGGTTCTGTCGCCCAAAAGCAGCCAAGCGAGTAGCGCGACAAAAATCGGGATGGTGGAGTTGATCAGTGCAATGTTGGTGGCGGTGGTGGTCAGGGCGGCGTAATACAGCAATGAATTGAACGCAGCCACACTGAAGGTGGCCAAAGCCAGCATCGAGCCGAGGTGCTGGCGAATCACTTGCCTATGGCGCCAAACGCCGGGTAGCCCGACAGGCAACAGAATGCACAGGGCGATGACCCAGCGCCAGAACGACATGGAGAGCGGTGGAATGCTGTCCACCGTTCCACGCGCGACCACCGCATTACCCGCCCAGAACAGGGGCGTCAGTACTAAACCGATATAGGCCAGCCCCGGTGTTCGGGGCACGATGCCGGCGTTCTCTGCAGCCACTTTCACATCCTTCAGGCTCGGTGCATTAAACGCCTAGCATACTACTCTCCTGGAACTTCTGCCTCTGTACCAATGTGGTAGGCGGCAAATCCCGCCATCACCACTTGATCCACCGCCATTCCGATCACACGGCCGTTGGCATTTGAGCGAATCGGGTATTGCTCGTTGGTGATGGGGTCGGCCACGTAGCCCAGAATTTGTCCTTCGGAGATGCGATCACCTAACTCCACTTCGCTGAAAAGAATGCCGCCGTGCTGGGCACGAATCCACAGAGAGTCGTAGTACACGGGTTGAGGATCACCCCAAACAAACATGCGGGAGATCATGCCGTGCTTTTCCATCAGGCTGTTCAGGCTGTTTACGCCGGCTTTGATCTGGTGCTCCTGAATGCGCAGCGACTCCCCGGCTTCCAGCGTCACCGCCCGGATACCCGCATTGACCGCGGCTGTTCGCAGCATGCCTTCAGAGCCTGAACTGTGCACAACGGCCATTCGGTCAAAGCCCTTGGTAAATTCGGCGACCTCCGGGTTGTTCATGTCGGCGCGCAATTGCGGCAGGTTGGTGCGCTTGAGGGATCCGGTGTGGATATCTACCAACATGTCGCAGTGACGGATGACACTGTTGAACAGGGAGTGAGCGATTCGGTCCGCCAAAGTGCCATCGGAGCGGCCCGGGAAATACCGGTTCAGGTCACGACGGTCGGGTAGGTAACGGCTGCCTTGCTGGAATCCCGTGAGGTTTACGATGGGCACGCCGACGACTTGGCCACTCAATTTGGCCGGGTCCAGGTCGTACATGGCTCGCCGTACGATTTCGATGCCGTTCAACTCGTCGCCGTGGATGGCGCCGGTTAGACATAGGGTGGGCCCGGCGTGGGCACCGTTAACCACCAGAACTGGTGTGGTTTGGGATAGTCCGGCTATCTGAATGTTTGGGGTCCAAGCCAGCCGGGTCGAGGTGCCCGGTAATACTTCGTTGCCGAGCAAGGTGAAGGCTTCCGAAGGAATGGGCTCGGCTTCGGCCATCTCTGGCTCGCCTTCTGCGGGTGGTGTTTGCTCTTGTGGTTCTGCGGTGCCTGTCGTCGTAGCATCGTCTTGCACAGGTTCGGGAGCTGGTTCTGGCTCCGGCTCTGGCATCGGCGCGACTTCTTTCAGGTCCACATTAGGCGCAATTTTTCTTGGCTGCTTGGGCTTGGTGGCATTGGGTTCCGATGTGGGTGTACTTTGCTTTCCCGCTTTAGCGGCCTTCTTGGCTTCGGGCTGGGCTGGTTCTTTGGCTTTTGGTGATGACTTTTTCTGGGTGTCGCGCCGTGGCTCGGAATGAACAACATCCTCAACACTCTCGTCCTCGGCCAGTTGAGCGACCAAAGGTTCAGGCGTTTCGGAAACAGCCTGAGCATTCGGGTTATCAGCCAATGCACTGAAGGGTGCCAGCGCCAGGAAAAAACCGGCGAGCATCGTGTGGGTAGTGCGGTGGTGATGACGTTGAAACAGCATAAATCCTCGAGTACTTTAACCAAACGGCCCTAGGATAGGGCTCGCGGGGAGTAATGAATACGGCTGTGAAGAAGCTGTAATGCCAATTTCATAATTCTGGGCCGAATTCAGACCGCTGATTGTGTATAACTGAACTATCTTGCAATCGTATGTATTGTTATACCGAGACTAAGGAGAGAACTGTATGGACCTTTTGCGTATTTTGATTGCGATTCTGTTACCGCCCCTGGGCGTGTTTTTACAGGTGGGCATCGGAAAGCACTTTTGGATCAACATCCTGTTGACCCTTCTCGGTTACATTCCGGGGATTGTTCACGCGGTATGGGTGATCGCTAAAAAATAGCCCGACGGTTACGCCGGGCGCTTGGTATGCCAGAGATCCCCTTTCTGGAATGCCCTGTGCTCGGCCTCCAGTTTTAGAAGGTGTGCCAGCGCTGAGCGCGCTGCCAGCCCGTGTATCGCGGCCGGCACATCGTCATAGGCCTTCGCGGTTAAATCCTTCAGAGTGACCGGAGCTGACGCTTCCAACGCTCGAAACACCTTGTGCTCGCGCGATAAACGGTGGGTAATCAGATAATCCACCACGGCCTCCGGCTGCCCCATCAGAAACCCATGTGCCGGGGCAATGAACTGAATCTTCTCTTCCAGCAATTCGTACAGTGATTCCACATACGCCTTCATATCGCCGTCCGGTGGATTGATGACCACCGTTGAGCCTTGCATGATGTGGTCACCGGAAAACAGCAGGTCCTGATCCGTTAGCAGATAACACAGATGGTTTGAGGCGTGGCCGGGGGTGTGCAGAACTTTCAGCACACCGGCTTCTGTGGCAATCAGTTCTCCGTCTTCGGGTATGGCATCTGGGGTGAAGCCCGTGTCTTGCCCGGCACCTTCTGGCGCCGGCCAGCCGAATACTCTGCAATTCGTTCGTTCTTTCAGCAGTCGGGTGCCGGGTGAGTGGTCGTGGTGGGTGTGAGTGACCACAACCTGATCCACCGTGCCGCCGGTTACCTCAAGAATGTGTTCGATATGGCTCTCATTGGCAGGCCCCGGATCGATCACGGTAAAACGGTCGAAGCCCAGAATATACGTGTTGGTGCCCGGCCCGGTCATCATCCCCGGGTTCGGCGCGGTCAGCCGAACCACGCCGGCCGCCACTTCAACCGGTTCACCCGGCGTAATCTGGGCGCTCACCGAACCGGCCCCTTCCGGGTCCAGCTTTACCGCCTCATCATAGGCTGGGGCGTTGGGCTCAAGAAATA
Organism: Marinobacter sp. SBS5; assembly: GCF_048285575.1. Classification (NCBI taxonomy): domain Bacteria; kingdom Pseudomonadati; phylum Pseudomonadota; class Gammaproteobacteria; order Pseudomonadales; family Marinobacteraceae; genus Marinobacter; species Marinobacter sp. SBS5. The sequence continues at coordinate 47,589 of NZ_JBLWAZ010000001.1, forward strand.
TCTGTTGGCCTTTCCGAAGCGCCGGCCACGGGTCGGTCGGGAAGGGATCGGGCGGATTGGCGTGGGCGTATCGCATTAACTCGGAGGTGGTGTTGAAGTCGCACAATACCCGCAAGGTTCGAATGGTGGGTAGTCCCAACAACCGTTGGCCGGCTTTGTGTTCCGCCAGTGCCTGCGCCGGGGAAATCCAGACGTGATCGATGGTTTCTTCGCCATCATGGCTGGCGGCTTGCCCTTCGGGTGCCGCGGCAACAAAAAAGCGGGTATCAAACCGGCGTGGTGGCCCCGGTGGTGTGACCCAGTGGCTCAGATACGCTAAGTGGTCGAGCGGCAAGGTTAACTCATGCTTCTTACACAAATCCGCCAAGCAGATGGTTTCCCGGAACAGGGCATCGCGATCTGCATGCACAGGATGGTCTGCACCGATCAACTTTCCGGTTTTATCCAGTGCCAGCAGAACGCCGGATTCTTCAAAGCATTCCCGAACCGCAGCCAGCATGTAATCCACACCGCCGCCTCCGACCAAACTCATGGTCTGGCTGATGGCGGAGTCTTCCACGCCGATGGCATGATCTCGACACTCGGGCTCTTGCTCGTTCACAGCCCCGCCGGGGAAGACGTAATAACCGGGCAGGAAAATGGCTTCCCAGGTGCGTTGCAGCAGAAGGACTTCAATACCGTTCTCGCTATCGCGAGTCAGAGCCAAAGTGGCCGCAGGACGAATGCTCATAGATCACTCTTGTTTTGTTATTCCAGATGCGCCTCGAATAGTCGAGCGATGATTGGGGGTGGGCTTTCCAAAAATGTGCGTAGCCATGGATGGCGAAGCAGAAGCGTCACATGGACGTGCCGAAGGAGCGGTTTTTGGAAAGCCCACCCCCAATCATTGCCCGCTCCAAAGTCAAAAGCGCAAGGGCAAGACCCAAGATACCCGATACCGACATAAGATGAGAAGTCACAACCGCAAGGGTATGATGCACCCACGTTAAAATGATCGTAAAACAGGAAACCACCGTGGCAAGAATCAAACTGGAATTCCCGGACGACGCCTTCAGCTTCGAAACCCTGCTGCCCGTTCGAATCAGCGACATTAACGGCGCCAATCATCTGGGTAACGATGCACTGATTTCCATGCTGTCGGAAGCTCGCGCGCAGTTCCTCGTGGCAAATGGCATCAAAGAAGCCGATCCGAGTGGTAATGGCATTATCGTCACCGACCTCGCCACCATGTACCAAGGTGAATCGTTTTATCCGGATATGCTGCGGTTTGAAGTGGGGCTGATGGACTTCAACAAGTACGGTGGGGACTTCGTGTTCCGGGTAACCAAAGCCGACAGTGGCCAGCCCGTGGCTATGGCGAAATATGGCTTTGTATTCTTTAACTACAACACTCGTGAAGTGACCCCGGTGCCGGAGAGCTTCCGCGCGCGGTTTTCGTAAGGGGTTAGTAGGTAGGCAACCGATGGCGCGGGGTGCACCATCGGTTCGGAATCATTGAACCACTGCAGTAGTGTGGAAATATTGATCAGTTGGAGAGTTTGTTCCACTCTTTCTCGGCTTCGTCTTTCTTCAGACCATACTTTTCCTGAAGTTTGCCGATAAAGTTGTCCTTTTTGCCGCCGATCTCTTCAACGTCGTCGTCGGTCAATTTACCCCATTGTTCGCGCACTTTACCTTTGAGCTGTTTCCAGTTGCCTTCCAAAATGTCGTTATTCATAACTTTATCCTCGTCTTGAAAATAATTGCATGAATTCTGGGCTAAAGGGGCAGGTGTTCCTTAATCCTTGTCGATTCTCGGAGTGAGGCTTTGAGAAAGCGACGGCCTTTAGCCCTAGGTAAAACGATGCTGCTTTGTCGTCGAGCAATGTAGCTCGGTAATCAGGCTGGCATAGGTGTCGTTATCTGACAACATGTGTACTTCATTCTGCAGAGCATAGATGGGTTGTAATGCTTTTATCTTGTTGATAATTATATATTATTTAGTCTTGTTACGACTTTATTAGCTTCCGGTAAGGTGGTGGGGCACGGAATCTTTGAATCCGTGGTTCTCACCTTTTGGGAGCGTCATCCCGTGCGCTGCAATCTAACGTTTTTTGTCCCTGACGGTACAGACTGTAGGCCATGATGCCTGCGAGCAGGTTGCCGATCAGTGCCCCGGTCATCAGCCCGGGTAGCCCGCCGATCTGTGAACCAAGCCAGAGCATTGGCAGGTAGCAGGCGAACAACCGCAGTACCGAGATCAGCAATGCCCGCATGGACATGCCCAAGGCGTTGTTGATGGAGACCATCAGAATGCACACGCCTAAACCGCTGTAGCTTAACGGTACGCGCAGCAAGTAGCTGACCAGTACTTCTTGTACGTTGGTATCAGAGCTGAACAAAGTGGATACCACGCCGGAAGCGCCAAGCCAGACCAACCCGATGAACAACTGCCAGCCGATGATAAACCGCACGGCAATGCGCACCAGTTTACGGATCTGGTCAATTTCCCCGGCCCCCAGCAAACGCCCGACCATGGGTGGCATGGACGTGGTGAGTGCCAGCACGACTACAATCGAGAAAAACTCCAGCCGGGTGCCTAGGCCCCAGGCGGCCACGGCGGCTGAGCCGAATCCGGCGACTAGGGCGGTGGCCAGTATGGCGGCCAAGGGCGGCATCAGCTGGCTGACCATGGCGGGGGCCATGATGCCGCCGAGCTGTTTAGATGCTTTGAGTAATTGCAGTTGGAGCAGGTCGAATCGTAACCATTGGCGTTTGAGCAGCATCGGAAACATGATTAGGCCGCCGATGCTGAAGGCGGTGATGGTGGCCCAAGCAGCGCCGGGCAGGCCCCAGCCGAATACGAATATGTAGAGGGCATCCAGTGCGATGTTGAGCAGGCTGGTTGCGATCATCATGTAGCCGGGTAATCGGGTGTCGCCGTTGGCGCGGCTGATGGAATAGCTGAAGTAGACCATGGCGCCGACCCAAGCGGAGGTGAGCCACGGTGCCCAGTATTCGCGGATGACGGGGCGCAATGTTTCTTCCGCACCGAGTAGATCGAGTATCAGGGTTTGTAGTAGCCACACTGAGATGCACAAGGTCAGTGCGAGGCCGGCGCCGATGGCGATCACGAGCCCCCCGAGGCGTTGTGCCCGTTGTTCGTCACCTTGGCCCAGGGTGCGGGAGATGATGGCGGTGGTGGCAATGCCGAGGCCGACGTACATGCCGCTGACGAGTTGTTGCATGGGTACGGTGAAGCCCAGTGCCGCGAGTGGGTCGCGGCCGAGTTGGCCGACGAAGGCGCTGTCGGTGAGTTGGAATGTCATCAATGAGAGGACACCAAACAGCATGGGCCAGGTCATGTGGTAGAGCTGGCGGCCTAGGGAGGCGTTTTGTAGGGCTTGTTGCACGTTGGTTTTGGGGCCTTCGGTTGGGGGTTTGGCGCAGATTCTAACAGGTCATGGGGTTGGTGCGTTGATCTGGCTTTTGGAGTAAGCCGTTGGGCGAGAGTGCCCCTCCAAAAACCGCTCCTTCGGCCCATCCATGGGGCGCTTCTGCTCCGCCATCCTTGGCTCCGCACATTTTTGGAGGGGCACTCTCGCCCAACGGCCTCGACGGAGGAGTTGGTACTCCATCGAAGCTGGGATGTTCTCGAGCTATTAGAGAACTTTCAGTGCTGCTTCGTAGTCTGGCTCGTTTTTGATTTCACTCACCAGTTCGCTGTGGATAACTTTGTCGTTCTCATCCAGAACCACAACCGCACGGGCACACAGGCCGGCTAGGGGGCCGTTTTGGATGCCTACGCCGTAGTCTTGCTGGAAGCTGTAGTTGCGGAAGGTTGAGAGTGTTTCAACGTTGTTCAGGCCTTCTGCGCCGCAGAATCGGGACGCTGCGAAGGGCAGGTCGGCAGAGACGACGAGGACGACGGTGTTGTCTAGGTTGCCAGCTTTTTCGTTGAATTTACGGGTGCTGGCGGCGCAGACACCGGTGTCGATGCTGGGGATGATGTTCAGGATTTTGCGTTTGCCGGCCCAGTTGTCGAGTTTGACTTCTTCCAGTCCGCTGGTGGTCAGGGTGAAGGGGGCGGCGTTGTCGCCGGCACTTGGGAAGGTGCCGCTGAGTTCGATCGGGTTTCCGTCGAGAGTGACGTTAGTTGGCATGTGTTGCTCCCTTTTTTGGTTTTGAGGTTGTGTACTTACCCTGTTTAGCTTAAATCGAAAGAGTTTTCATCTTTATGATCTTTGAGTCATCTGATTTTTGGGGAGGCATGGTTGGGTGGGGCTTTCCAAAAACCGCTCCTTCGGCACGTCCATGTGACGCTTCTGCTCCGCCATCCATGGCTGCGCACATTTTTGGAAAGCCCCACCCAACCATGCTTCAAACATCGGTGCTGTCCCCAAAGAGTTAAAGATAAGAGGGGGCGTTACGACTTAGCCCCCTGTGCTTCAAAGTCCTGTGCAGGATAACGCTGTACAAGAAACAGGTAGGCGAACAGAGCCAGAGCCGCGCAGGCGGTAATGATGGTCGCCATGACTAAGGGCGTGCCATCGTGCAGGTGGCCGACTAAGGCACCTGCGGTGGCTGCGGCGGCCATTTGGGTGAAGCCGAGTAAGGCCGAGGCGGAGCCAGCCATTTTCGGGAAGTTGGCCAGTGCACCGGCCATGCTTTGGGGAAGGATCATGCCCAGTGAGGCCATGACAGCGGCTTGCGGCAGTACCACGGCCCATGGGCTATAGAGCTGGCTATAAGCCAGTGCTGCCATGATGGCGCCGGAGACAAGGCCGCACAGCAGGCCATAGCGCAGGATTTGATCGGGCGTGTAGCGGCTCGTTAAACGGATCGAAGCAACGTTGCCGACCAAGTAGCCAGCGGCGGTGACGGCGTTGTAGAGGCCGAAGTGTTCGGGGGCTACGCCAAGCACCTCGATCAACACGAAGGCAGAGCCAGACAGGTAAGCGAACAGGCCGCCGTAGACCGCTGCACTGGTGAGCGCGTAGCCGATAAAGGTGGGGTCGGTGCTCACTAACCGGTAGTTACGCAATAGGCTGCACATCCGGAACGGCTGGCGGTTTTCCGGTCGTAGGGGCTCTGGGATGCCGAATGCGATGACGGCAACCATGATCAGGGCGTAGGCGGCCATGACGATGAAGATCCAGTGCCAATCGAAGATGGCAACGATAAAGCCGCCCAGCGTAGGCGCAATGGCGGGTGCCAGCGCCATCATGCCGGCCAGCATGGCGAGGATTTTGGCGGCCTCTCTGGGTGTGTATACGTCTCTTACGATGGCGCGTGCAAGCACCGGCCCTGCGGAGCCGCCCAAGGCTTGCAGAAAGCGAAATAGCTGCAGTGTTTCGATGTTTGTTGCCAGTGCACAACCGATACTCGCCAGGGCAAATATCAACATGCCGCCGATCATGATGGGTTTGCGCCCGAACCGGTCCGCCAATGGCCCGCAGATTAACTGAGCGAAGGCAAAGCCTGCGATGTAAATGCTCAGTGTTAACTGAACTTGCGCGGTGTTCGCACCAAAGTCGCTGCCTATTTGTGGGAACGCAGGCAAATACATGTCGATTGCCATTGGCGCGAGGGCAACGGCAGCGGCCAGTAAAATAGTTGTCCAGATACTTGTTAGTGCGAGCATTCTTGCTTCCGGCTTTGGTGTTTGGCGTTGTCGGGGGGAGTGCCTCCCAAAACACGCTCCTTCGGCACGTCCATGTGACGCTTGGGCTCCGCCATCCATGGCTCCGCACAGTTTTGGGAGGCACTCCCCCCGACAACGCCGGCGAACGTATGGTGCGGAAGTCTAGGGGGATAAACGCGAAAAAATAACGCTCAGATTTTCATTTAATATATGAATGAAATTGATTGATTAGTCGTTCAAGCCATTCATGGTGGCGGCGACCGAATTCACCTGGTTGCGAACCCAGCGGTGGGCGGGGTCGGTTTGGTGGCGGCGGTGCCAGAGCATCAGCAGGGTGAAGGGATTGTATTCGAATGGCAGCGGTACGTAGGCGAAGTCGCGCATCAGCTGGGTGCTCATGCGTTCGGGGGCCGAGGCGAGCATGCTGGTGCCTCGCAATAGCTCAGGTAAGCCGGAGAAGTTAGAGACCGTCACCATACTTCTGCGCTGAACGCCTCGGGTATCCAGTGTACTGTCCAACCCAGGCTTTTCACCGGCGGAGAACAGCACGGTGATGTGGTCGGCTTTCATGTAGTCGTCCATGCCCACGGGTGCTTCGCGCATGTTTGGGTCGTAGAACACGACGATGCGGTCGGCCATCAAGCCGCGTTGCATGATGTCCGTGGCTTCTGGCGCATGGGGGCTGATCACCAGATCGCAGGCTTCTTTTCTGAGCATGTCCGGGTTGGGAATGCCCGAGGGAATCACCTGCAAATGAATGCCCGGTGCCTGCTCACGAAGAATCTTCACCAAGCCAGGCAGTAGTAAGTCCCGTTGGTAATCATTGGCCGCGATGGTGAAGGTGAATTCAGCGGTTGCCGGATCAAACGGTGGGCCCGAGGGCAGGGTGCGGAGGTCGTCCAGCAGATGGCGAATGTGAGGGCCGGTACGCAACGCGTATTCGGTGGGCACAATGCCTCGCCCTGACTTCACAAACAACGGGTCGCCGAAGGCTAAGCGCAGGCGGTCAAGGGTGTGGCTGACCGCAGACTGGCTGACACCTAAGCGAACAGCCGCGCGGGATACGCTGCTTTCGTCCAGAACGGCAATGAAGGTCGCCAGCGAACGCAGGTCGAGATTTAATATATCAACAGATTTCATCGATTGGAGTTTAGGTGAGGGTGCCCGAAATGTCACGGCGCACCCTCATGGGAGGCAACTCCAACGATTTAATTGGAGCGGGCGGCCAGCCAATCCGCCAACGCAAACCAGCTGGCTTTCGGGGCTTTGCTGCCGGCGAGAATGCCCATGTGCCCGCCGGGCGCGATTTGGAAAGTTTTATCCACAGAGCTGACGTGGTCCATGATTCGCTTTGCTGCGTCGGGTGTTGCCAGAGTGTCGCTCTCCCCGGCGATGGCCAGCAGGTTGGCGTTTACGTTCTCTAGGCGCGCAAAGTCTTCGCCAATCTGGATTTGACCTTTGGCCAGCTGGTTATCAATCCAGACCCGAACCAAGGTGTCCTGAATGACACCGCCCGGGTAGGCCACCATCTTGTCCAGAAACGCCGAGGTGGTGGCGTGGTTGGTAACAAACTCTCGGTCGCCCAGACGTACCAGCAGTTCCCAATAGCCCATGGCGCTGCCAATGGGGTTGGAAAGCTTGAAACCAATGGTATTGGCCCAGCCCGGGGTGTGGAACCAGTGGGGTTTTACTTTGTGGATGTGGAAGCCGGTGCGCCGGTATACAGCCCCGGCGATATCAGCCAGCCTCTGGTACATCAAGCCGAGAACGCCGGAGGCGTGGCTGTCGATGGGCAGGCCGACAACGATGGCGTTGCGAATGTGCTGGTCCTGGCTGAGTGCCGAATAAAACATGGTGAACATGCCACCCATGCTCCAGCCGTGCAGCGACAATTCTTGCTCGCCACTGTGTTCGCGGACGCGGTTCAGGTACTCGGGCAACAGTTCTGCAACATAGGTGTGCAGGTTGTAGTGCGTATGTTCCCGCTGGGGAATGCCCCAATCGATCAAATAAACCTCAAAGCCCTTGGCCCGCAGAAAACGCACCAAACTGCGGGTCGGGAACAGATCGTAGATCAGCATGTTCACTGCTAACGGGGGAATGATCACGATCGGAGTTTTGTGCGCTGAGCGTTCGACCGGGATCATCGTGCCGTCAATTTCGATGGCATCGTCTGTTAGTGGTGGGTAGTAACGGAGGCTGACGAGCCCGTTCGTATGAAGGGTTTCAAACGGGGTTTGCCCTGCCTGAACCATGCTGGCTGCCTTGAACACACGGTCAAAGGCATTGCCGGCGTATTGACGGCTTTGGCGGGAGAGGTCTGATGCCGTGTTGATGGCAAGCTTCAGTGGCTTAAACATAGGTTGTCCGTTGGTGCGCTAGAGTCAGAATGGCATCAAGAGTAGGACTGAATCCATATTCAGTCTATGGCGAAATTGTCATAAAGTGCCGGCGAAGTGGTCACGTTCGGCCACTGCCCAAGGACGCCGTCGATTGTTATGATGGCGTTCCTTTTGGCGACAAGAATCAAAACAGGACCATCAATGCTTAGTTTTCTGCCAGCTCCTATTTTAGGCGTGCTCAATTCTATCCTTCTGGCCATCAATACGGTGTTCTGGTGTGTGCTGTTGTATATCCCGGCACTCCTGAAACTGGTGATTCCCCATAAAGGCTTCCGTGTGCTTTGCACCAAAGTGATCATCTGGATTTCCGAATCTTGGGTGGCGTGCAATACCGGCTGGATGAAACTGACGCAAAATACCGATTGGCAGGTGATTGGTGCCGACAACCTGAAGCGGGAAAGCTGGTATTTGGTGCTGAGTAATCATCAGAGCTGGGTGGATATTTTTGCGATGCAGCGGGTATTTAACCGCCGGGCGCCGTTTCTGAAGTTTTTCCTGAAACAGCAGCTGATCTGGGTGCCGGTGATTGGTCTGGCTTGGTGGGGGCTCGATTTCCCATTCATGAAGCGTTACACAAAGGAATACCTGATCAAGCATCCGGAAAAGCGCGGCGAGGATTTGAAAGCTACCCGCAAGGCCTGCGAGAAATTCCGTTATACGCCGGTCAGCGTGATGAACTTTGTGGAAGGCACGCGTTTTACCAAGGCTAAACACGACAAACAGAGTTCACCGTATCAGCACTTGTTGGTCCCTAAGGCCGGTGGGGCTGCGTTTGTGCTGGATGCCATGGGTGATTCCATCGAAACTCTGGTGGACGTCACTATCGCCTATCCGAATGGCGCGCCAACCTTCTGGGACTTTCTGTGCGGTAAGGTGCCTGAAATCAAAATGGATATTCGAACCCAGAATATTCCGGAGCACCTGAACGGGCGGGACTACACCAACGATGCTGAGCACCGTCAGAATATGAAGAGCTGGTTGGGTGAGGTCTGGCAGGCTAAAGATGCCCGCCTGACCCAAATGCTGGAGAAGTAAAACGGGGCGGTATTAACCGCCCTCGTTGTTTTGGCCGGTGGCGATTTCCTCGGCCTTGACCAGCTTGAAGTTGATCTGCCTCCGCTCATCGTCCACGCCTACGAAGCTGACGGTGACCCGCTGCTCAAGCTGGAAGATGCGACCGTTCTTGTTGTGAACCAGTCGCAGAGTGATCGGGTCAAACCCGAACTTTCCTTCCAGATCCCGGCAACTGACAAAGCCTTCCAAACCGTTGCTGTCCAAACGCACGAAGAAACCAGCTGGTACGGTGCGGCTGATGGTGCCTTCCATCGGCTCATCCGTTAGCGTTTTGGCAAAGTCGGCCTTCAGCCAGGTTTCCAGCGAGTTGGCGGCTTGGCGTGCTCGGAACTGAGTCGCCTGCAGCGTTTCCAGCTGGTCCTTGTTCAGCGCTTTGATGGGCGTATCCCAAAGGGCGGCTTTGATCAACCGGTGCACGTAATAGTCCGAGAATTTACGCAGCGGCGAGGTGAACGTGGTGTACGCAGCCAGCCCCATACCTTGGTGCGGTGCAGGCTCTGCGCTGAGTTCTGCGCGAGCCAATTGCCGTGACAAGATGGATTTCACTGGCACTTCTGCGTCCAGTTGCTCGCATTGCTTCATCAACGCTTTGAAACCGTCTGCGCTACTGACATCGATATCCGCCAAGTGCGGGGCATAGCCTTCGAGCAGTTTACGAATGTTGTCGGCGCGGTCGTCGCGCAGGCCCGGGTGCTGAATGAACAGGCCATGGCTCTGCTGGCTCAGGAAGTCTGCGGCACAGCGGTTAGCTGCGACCATGCACTCTTCCACCAAACGGTGTGCTTCGTTCTGAACCGAAGGCTCGATCAGGCGGATACGGCGGTTTTCATCCAGACGCAGGCGGAATTCAGGTCGATCGCTGCTTAGTAGTGCGTGTTCAGAGCGCCACTTGCGAAGCGCCGTGGCCACCTGGTGCAACTGGTCCAGGCTGTTGCTGACGTCGTCAGGAAGAGCGTTGATCTCATCGTCTTCCCGGCCTTCGATCAGGTGGGCGACCAGCTCGTAACTCAGCTTGCCTTTGGAGCGGATGACCGCTTGGTGGAAGCTGTATTCGCCGAGGCTGCCATCGTTGTTTACTTGCAGATCACACACCAGAGCCAGGCGCGGAACATCGGGCATCAGCGAGCACAAGCGGGTGCTGATGCTGTCTGGCAGCATGGGCAAGGGCTCACCGGGGAAATAAATCGCGGTGGCTCGATTGAAGGCTTCCTGCTCAGCCGGGCTGTTGGGTTCGATCAAGGCCGAGGGATCTGCAATGGCGATCGACAGAGTCCAGCCGGTGGCGTTTGGTGTCGCCTTCAAGGCGTCGTCCATGTCTTGAGTGCCCGGGCTATCGATGGTCACGTACGGCTGGTCGGTGCGATCTTCGCGCCCGTCTGTGACGGCGGCGATGCTCTCTTCCGTCAGGCTGTCGGCTTGTTGCTGAACTTTCTCCGGCCAAGCGTCGGCCAGATCGAAGTTGGCAAGGGTAAAGGCGCGCTCAATTCCGGGCTCGCCTGTTTTGCCGATAATACGCAAGATTTTGGCTTGGCCTTTGCCATCCTTGATCGGGTGGCGGTGGATCTGGCAATACACGAAGTCATCAGGCTCAGCGCCCATGCGCTCTTTCGGCGGAATGAAGATCCAGCGGTTGATGCCCGGCGTTTCCGGTGCCACAAAATGGCCTTTGCCTTTGACCAGATAGCGGCCCACAAAGGTGGTCAGATTGGTTTCCAGAAGCTCGTCGATGACGCCCTGGGTTTTGCCTTTGTCGGCTTCCTGCTCAGTGACGTTGACTCGGTCGCCGGGTAGTACTTTCTGCATCTCCTCGGGAGGCAGGAACACGTCCCGGCCTTCATCGAGGGCAACGAACCCAAAACGCCCGTTGGTGGACTTAACGGTACCGGGGAAGACCACCTTGTTTTCTTTGATATCGGTTTTCAGCTGGCGCAACTGATTGAGAGCGTCGGCATTGAGCATGAAGAAGTAACCTGGGCTTAAAATGGATGATGCTGCGAAGTATAACGGTTCTGCCAGTGCGAGTCAGATTTGTCGGGAGGTCTGGATCTCTTCGCCAATACCGGTCTGGATGTAGACCCGGTTTCGACCTTCATTCTTGGCGATATACAGGGCACTGTCAGCATTGCGCAGGACGGTGTCCAGACTATCGTTTGATTGGCAGAAATAGCCACCCACGCTCACTGTAACCGGAGTACCGGTGTAAGTACTTTCCTGCTCAATACAGGCTCGTATGCGGTGGCATATATGTTCCAGTATTTCTTCATCGCACGGCGATAGCACGACAACAAATTCGTCTCCGCCCCAGCGGCCCAGGTGATCATAGGGACGCACCGAGGTTTCAAGCCAACGAGCAACATTCCGAAGGACCTCGTCACCCGCTTGATGGCCCTCGGTGTCATTGATGGTTTTGAAGTGGTCAATATCCAGCCAGATGAGACCTAAGCCTGTGCCTTCACGCCGTGATTTATGGATAGACGAGCCGATGGCTTCGTCGAGGCCTCGGCGATTCTTCAAACCCGTGAGGGCATCGATGCGTGCGAGTTTGTGCAGCTCCTCTGTGCGTTGGATGACTTTGCTTTCGAGGTCGTGGGTGGTGTCCCGCAGGGCCGTCGTCATTTTCTCGAAGTGATCGACCAGTCGGCCGATCTCGTTATCCGGTTTAGACAGATACGGCAGATCGAAACGGCCATCTTGTAAGCGTTGGACACCTTGTTCCAAGTTCATCACCGGCTTCAGGATGCGTGATTGAATAATTTGGTGAAAGACCAGCAAAGTAACAAGCAGGCTGGCTAGAAAAACAGCAATGAGCGGCCAAAGGAAGCTGGTTGGGATGAGTGTATTCAAATCCAGCAGGGTAATCTCGAACCAGCCTATCGCTGGCAGAAACGCGACACCAGCCAAGTGCTTTTTTCCATTAATTGTGACGAAGCCACTCTCAATCGGGCTATTCTCATGTGTGCGTTTTTTGAGCATCTGCAGCATGCCCAGAATCTTTTGTTTGTCTTGGGAGGCTTCAAACAGCAAGTCGATGGTGTTTTTTTGGCCTTCGGGTTTGACGATGCTAGCAAAGTCGATGTAGTTGCGGTCTCGGTAGAGTTGAATGGCGCCGTTGTAATCCACAAACAGCGTGGTGATGCCCTCTTGGTTCAGGTCGACAATGTTTGCCAGAAAGTTGTCCAGATTCAGACCGGTACCGACCATACCGAGGATATTGCTGTTTTCATCGCGAATCAGCACGTCGATCCAGAGCATGGTCACACCTAGCTCTTGATCCGGATTGATGTTGATGTGGAAGTCTCGCCCCTCGTCAATCAACTGATAAAACCAAGCGTCATCGGGCTTATTGGGATCGAGCACGTACCGAAACGGGGTATCCGCATATTCGTTTTTTGCGTTGTTGAAGTAATAGTGGTGGTTGTTTCTGAGTGCCGCGAAATAGCTTTTACCCCGGAAGTTAGTCCGAAAGCTTTCCAGTTGCTTGAGGGCTATTTTTTTCGCTTGGTCATTCTCGGGGTTTTCTGCCCAACGGAGAATGGCTGAGGATTGTGCCATTTGTCGGGCGAGGCCGATTTCCCGTTCTAACGATTGCAGAAGACGAGCACTGTCGTACCGAACCTGGATTTCTGCGACTTGTTTGCCCCAGCGCTCGACAATGCTTGAAGACAAGTGTTGATAGGCCAACCAAGATGCCGTTGCCGCGATTACGATCAGCAGCGTTACGATGCCTAGAAACCGAGTTTTGAGGCTCAAAAACGTGTCCCTGTTATTCGTCTGTCTGCGTGAACCTCAATCATAGAACACTAGGCTGCCTGAGTGTAGAAAAAATAGGCAGTTTGTGCTGGGACTTCCGAGCCTCGGCACCGTATTGATGGGGTCAATGATGTTCCGAAAACACCCGGGTTTGGCCCTGCTCGTTGAACAGAATCACCTTGTAGTGATCTTTTCGATCACCCATCTCCATGCCCGGAGAGCCTGCCGGCATACCCGGAACACTCAAACCGGTGGCCTTGGGTGTTTCGCTGAGCAAGCGCTTGATGTCATCAGCCGGTACGTGGCCTTCGATGACGTAACCGTTCACGGTTGCGGTGTGGCAGCTGCCTAAGCCTGGAATCAGGCCAGCTTCGGCTTTAATTCTGCCCATGTTGTTGCTGTTGGTAGCGGTGACGTCAAAACCGTTTTCTTCCAGATGGTCTATCCAGTCTCCACAGCAGCCGCAGGTCGGGGATTTGTACACGTGAATACTCGGGGCAGCGCCGCCGGCAAGGGCGGTGGTTGAGAACCCGAGAGCGGCCATCAAGCCGAAGGCCAGGGTGTGTTTGTTCATGGTGGTTACCTCAGTGGTGATGTTGGTTATCTGTGGAATTTTTGTCTGAACCGGAAAGCCAGAACCACCACACAATGGCGGCCATGAGCGCAAGGCCGCTGATATTGACCAGAAAAGTTGTCATGAGTTCGGCTCCTTGTGCTGAACGGGTTTCTGACTGGTTTTGAATAACCGCAGGCGGTTGGCGTTAGACACGACGGTCACTGACGACAACGACATGGCCGCGCCGGCCAGAATCGGGCTCATCAGAATGCCCCAAAGGGGGTACAACAGACCGGCCGCCACGGGGATGCCCAAGGTGTTGTAAATGAAGGCACCAAACAGGTTCTGCCGAATATTCGTAACCGTGGCCTGAGAAATCTCGATGGCATCAGGCACCCCGTGCAGCGAGCCGCGCATTAAGGTGATTGACGCACTCTCAATGGCGACATCGGTACCGGTGCCAATGGCAAAGCCCACATCGGAAGCCGCCAGTGCCGGCGCATCGTTGATGCCGTCACCGACCATGGCTACGGTGTAGCCCTTGTTACGCATGTCATTGACCACGTCGGCTTTGTCTTCCGGCAGGACTTCGGCTCGGAAATCGTCGATACCGGCGGCATCAGAGATAGCCCGGGCTGTGGCCTCGATATCACCGGTTACCATCATCACTTTGATACCGGACTCATGCAGGCGGGCAATGGCCGCCTTGGAGTCGGGTTTGATGGCATCGGCAACGCCGATCACACCGAGTAGTTCGGTGCCGAGCGCCAGATAAAGCGGTGTGCCGGCCTCATCGGTAATGCATTTTGCGGCGTCAGACAGGCTATCAACGGACAAGCCTTCGGCTTCCAGCCAACGGCGGTTACCCAAGCGTAGGGTCTGGCCGTTGGCTTGCCCTATAACGCCTTTGCCATTCAGGGCCTCGAAGCCGGCTACTGTTTCGAGAGCGATGTCTTCTTCCTTGGCCTTGGCCACAATGGCTTCCGCCAAGGGGTGCTCAGAGTGCTGCTCCAACCCGGCGGCCAACGCCAGTAGCTTATTTTCATCGCCATCAAGCGCATGAACCCGTGTCACCGCCGGATGACCTTCTGTGATCGTGCCGGTTTTATCCAGAATCACCAGGTCAATCTTACCGGCGGTTTGCAGGGCATCGCCTTGGCGAATCAGCACGCCGTATTCCGCGGCTTTACCAACGCCCACCATCACCGACATAGGCGTTGCCAAGCCCAACGCACATGGGCAGGCGATAATCAGTACCGTGGTGGCGGCCACCATCATGTGCACCACCGCCGGCTCTGGCCCAACGTTGTACCAGACCAGCGCCGAGACAACGGCAATCAGCATCACCGAGGGTACGAACACCGAAGAGATCTTATCTGCCAACCGACCTATAGCCGGTTTTGAACCTTGCGCCTTCTTCACCAGTTTGATGATTTGCGCCAGTGCGGTTTCGCTGCCCACCCGGGTGGCTTCATAAATAATGGAACCGTGGGTGTTCAGAGTGCCGGCGGACACCTCATCGCCTTCGACTTTGCTGGCGGGCATGGGTTCACCGGTGAGCATGCTTTCGTCAATGCGGGTAGAACCTTCAACAATCACGCCATCGACCGGCAGCTTCTCTCCGGGGCGTACCCGGATGCGGTCGCCTTTGAGAACCTCTTCAACGGGAATGTCCTGCTCGTCGCCGTCCCGAATCACCCGAGCGGTTTTCGCCCGAAGGTCCAGCAGCCGCCGCACGGCCTCAGAGGTTTTCCCCTTGGCACGCAGCTCCAGCGCTTGCCCGAGGTTGATCAGACCAATGATCATCGCCGACGCTTCAAAGTACACATGCCGCGCCATCTCCGGCAGCGCCTCCGGAATGCTCACCACCACGATGGAATACAGCCAGGCGGTGCCGGTGCCCAGAGCGATCAAGGTGTCCATGTTGGCGTTGTGATGCTTGAACGCCTTCCAGGCCCCAATATAAAAGTGACCACCGGTCGCAATCATCACGCCTAAGGTCAGGATGCCGAGATTGAGCCAGGTGATCTGGTTTTCGCTCGACACCATCATCGAACCAAAACCCATGCCCCAAATCATTAACGCGATACCCAGCCCCAAACTGATGGCCATTTTGACCAACAGGGCTTTGTACTGTTTTTTGTCTTCCTCTTGCTTGCGATCGTCGGCCGCGTCTTCGTCCTCAATCTCACTGGCGCCGTAGCCCGCGCTCTCAATGGCCTGAATTAACCGGGCAGAATCCGCAGCACCCGTGGCGGTGGCGGTATTGTCTGCCAGATTCATGTGCGCATGAGACACGCCGGGCACCGACAGCAGCGCCTTTTCAATGGTATTTACACAGGAGGCGCAGGTAGCGCCGGTCACCGCTAAGTGCACCTGATCGCTGTTAGAGCTCTCGGGTGCCGCGGTCTGAGCGCTGTCTATCTGTTCTGTTTTCTCTGAGGGATCTGTGTCGTTGTCGCCTGAACCTTCTTTTTTCGAAGTACAGCAGCTAGACGTGTTCTCCTCGGCTGCTGTCACCGGCTCTGCCGGATACCCCGTATCCGTCACAATCCTCGCAGCTTCAGCCGCATCCGCGCTTTCGGGCAGAGCGACCGTCTGCTCCTCCAGATTCACCTCAACCAGATTGATATCACCGGTTAACGGCTCCAGAGCGTTACGAATCTTCTTCGCACAGCCCTGACACGACGCCCCGGAAATACTCAGTGCCGTCTTTAAAACAGGTGCTTCAGCCATGATTCAATGCTCCTTACCAGAAGAAGTAACGGGATCGTCCCAATGCTCGATCAACCGACAAATCGTATGCCCATCCGGCGTCCCGTCCGGCATCTCCTGCCAGGCCGACAACGCCGAAACCATCCGAGTGCGTAACTGCTGCAACTCCCCAATCTCCCGCTCCACCTCAGCCAACCGCTGCTCAAACACATTCCGAACCATCGGACACGGGGAATGATGCTCATCCGCTTGCCCTAGAATCTGCCGAATCTCCGGCAATGAAAAACCCAGTTGCCGAGCCTTTCGGGCAAAGCGCAGCCGCCGCAAGTCCTCGGTATCGTAGTGCTGATAGTTGTTCTCTGGATTACGGCTGGGCCGCAGCAAACCTTCCCGGGTGTAAAACCGAACCGTATCCGGGGTCACATCGGCGGCGGTGGCGAGTTCTTTGACTTTCATAGGCAGCACCCAATGAACAATGACTAGCAGGATTCAGGAGAATCCAGGAACCAAGTCAGCGGAGTGCTGGTGCGGGGTAAGTGCTTCCGAAAATGTTCGGAGCCATGGGTGAAGAGCGTAAGCTCTTCACGGGCTGGCCATGGATGGCCTGCCCAGGACCCTCAGTGCGACGCAGGAGCGATAAGCGCTGAGGGGCGGAGACAAGCTTACATGGAAGTACTCGCAGCGGTTTTCGGAAGCACTTACCCCGTGCCAGCACGGCAAACACGCTACTTCAAGGATAGACTAAAACCTATGACCCACTCACAGGTCAAAGGTTTCAGGAAGCAGAGTTTTTAGAACGAAGAAAAACACCACAGGACTTACATTGGTCCGGCGCCATCAACTTGGCCTGCCAGCCAATCTTCGTGCCGCAAGCCGGACAAGACAGCCGCAACTGCAACACAATGATAGGAATCACCAGCAACACCAGAAGCACCCCAAGGCCGCCCCAGTCATCACCAGAAGAAATCCCCAATTGACTGCTGAACACCAGCACCAGAATCAGCGCAAAAAACGCAAACACGAAATAATTGCGGTTCCAGCGCTCCCAGCGACGAAGCTTCGCATCCTGCTCCGAAGACAAATATCTGGCCGACATACACATCACACTCAAAGAAAGGTAGGCCCTAAAGTTTGCAGGCCCGGCGCCATAATTACAATTCGGAGGTGGCCTGCTCACCCGTAAACAGCGTTTCCTCTCGAATCGCTTCCTCCAGCACATCACCCGGAACCGGCCGGCTGATCAAATACCCTTGCGCCAGATTGCACCGGTGAACTTTCAAGAAGTTTAGCTGTTCTTCCGTCTCCACACCTTCGCCTACAACCTGAATGCCCAAGTTATGGGCAAGATTGATCACCGCCCGAGTAATGACCGCATCGTCATGGCGCTCGGTAACATTGGCAATAAACGACCGGTCAATCTTCAGTAAATCCACAGGAAAATCGCGCAGGTATCCCAAAGAAGAGTAACCCACACCAAAGTCATCAATCGCCAGACGCGTACCAAGCTCGTGCAATTGCGAAAGCTGGCTGCGATTCTGGGCAATGTTCTGAATGAAAATTTCTTCAGTCAGCTCAAGCTCAAGCATGTCAGGAGCGACATTCTCCGCAGCCAGTGTATCCCGAACGTGGTCAACCAGCGTGACATCCTCCAGTTCCCGGCCAGACAGGTTAACCGCAATGCGAAGATGACCGCAGGGCGTACCCTTCCAACGACCTAACTGACGGCAAGCTGCTAACACCACCCATCGACCTATCTCGGTAATTCGCCCGCTTTCTTCGGCTAACGGAATAAACTCAACGGGAGACAGGAGGCCGCGGGTAGGGTGTTGCCAGCGAATGAGCGCCTCAACGTTATTGATTTCGCCCGTTTCGAGATTTAACTGAGGCTGGTAGTACAGTACGAATTCATCATTCGCCAAAGCCTGACTGATGTCCTTGTCGAGCTCCAGCCGCATCATTTCTTTTTCTTGCATACCCTCAGTGTAGAACTGATAGGTATTTCGGCCCTGATCCTTGGCCCGGTAGAGGGCGATATCCGCATTGCGAAGCAGAGTGTCGGCATCGTGCCCGCTTTGAGGGTAAACCGCGACGCCCATGGTGGCGGTGACTTGGTGAACCTCTCCGAGCGCCTCGAAGGGTTCTGAAAAACACTGTTTGACGAGGCCTAACAGGTGAATAACGTCGTCAATATCATCCATCTGTTGCTGGCAGATCATGAACTCGTCACCACCCGAATAGGCGACGAGAATGGTTTCGCTACTGAGTTCATTCAGCCTTTCGGAAACCTTGATCAACAACTCATCACCAAATTGGTGACCAAGGGTGTCGTTCAGAACTTGGAAGCGGTCAAGATCAATCATCAACAAGGCGACCTGGCGCGCTTGGCGATCGGCAATACTGAGAGTGTGTGTCAGGTCTTCCATGAAAAAGCGACGGTTGGCTAAGCCTGTCAGGGTGTCGGTGGACTCCAGACGTTCCAGATCGACCTGCACAGCAACGCGTTCGTCGACTTGCTGCTCAAGTTCAAGCTGGGTTTCCCTCAGTTTTCGATTGCGTTTAAGAACCACCTGCCCTAGTAAGGTAGTCAGACTGATGAACACACCCATCAACACAATGATTGAGAACACCGCGTTCGGCCATTGGCTGCGCTGAGCTTCGACCCAAGCGTAGGTTGGCTGCAGCGTTAGCTGCCAGTTGAGTGATGGCAGGTTCACGACGGCGGTTTCTCTGAAAGCGCTGTCGATATCGGTGGAAGCGTTGAGGTCGTAAGCTGGTTGACCTTGTTGCAAAATCCCAACCTGAAACTGATCAATGACCCGATTGCTTAACAGTTGCTTGGCGAACACCTCCATTCTGAAAACGCCAGCGATAAAACCGTTATTCTCAGCACCCTGGCCGACCGGGTGGTAGGTAACGATGCCCTTCCCGCCTTGCTTGAGGTCGATGATTCCGGAAATGTCATAGTGGCCGGTTGCGGCAGCTTGCTCTAATGCTTGTTTCCGCTGATCGTTGAACGCAACGTTGTAGCCAACGACATCTTGATTTTCTTCGGAGGGCTCCAACCAGCGGATGATGTACTGTTCATCGACCCATTCAATGGCTTGATAAATGCCAAAATCGTTAAGGTGGGTCGTGGCGTCGGCTCGCCAAAGTTGTTCGTTCGAGTAGGTGTTGTTGAACATGCGCTGGGCCATCCGACCAAGGGCACCCACTTGCACTAAAAATTCACGTTCAAGGTTGTTGGACAGGGCTGTGGCCTCGTTGGCCAAGTTCGACTGTATCTGGTGCGTGTCTTTTTGGATAAGGCCTGTACGCAGTACCCAAGCTAATGAGAGAAAGGCTAAAAAAATGAAAGCCGCGAAAAATGGGCCCTTAAGGACGCGCGTTACAAACGGCATGGTGCGCTGTGCTGGGGTCACGCTCTGCTCCGAGTTTACCTTGGCGTATTCCTAGGGGTAACGGCAGAGTCCTTTCTATCGTGAGTCGCTAGTTGTGAATTCGCTCGTTTATAGTTATTCCGTAAGCACCGTCGGGTAGTGGACTACGAATTTCACGAACTTCACCATCTTCTGTTGTCTGTGCGCTCAGGTCAAGAATATATGGCGTCATTCTATGCTTGTTTTTATCTAGCACGATCTCAACTTTGGGTTTGAGCTTTCGCCCGGGGTGCGTGCTGACCACCCAGGCAACTTCACCGGTGTTTAACTCGACCAGTGTGCCTGGTGGGTAGATGCCGATCATTCGGATGAACGCTTCCACCATATCCGCATCAAACTGTTGGCCGCGGTTTTGGTAGAGAATTTTGAGGGCTTCGGCGGGGGAGCGTCCGTCCCGGTAGCAGCGGTCGCTGGTAATTGCATCGTAGGTATCAACGATGGATATTAACCGGGCAAAGCGGCTGATCTGGGATTCTGGCAGGTGTGTTGGATAGCCATTGCCATCCACTCGTTCGTGATGGTGCAGGGTCACATCACGAATGATGGATTCCAGACTGTCATCTTGTTTGAGCAGGTTGAAGCCGTGTGTAGTGTGCGACTGCATGATGACGTATTCGTCAGGGGTAAGCGGGCCGGGCTTATTCAGAATGGCGCTCGGAACCTTGAGCTTGCCGAGGTCGTGAAGCAATCCGCACATGCCAGCGGTTTCGATATCTTCGTCCGGCATGCCCAGGAAACGCGCGAAAGCGATGGCGTAAACGGCTACCCGTAAACAGTGTTCGGCGGTGTACGCATCCCGGTTTTTAATTCGCCCCATCCAGAGCATGGCGCTGGCGTTGGCTTTGACACTTTCAACGCAGGATCTGATGAGAGTGCGGGCTTGGCCAAGCTCCAGCGTGTTGTTCTCAATAATGTCGACGGTGATTTTATCGACAAAAGCTTGAGTTCGGCTCCAGGTTTCCTTGGCTCGTGGAAATTCCTGTTCCAGTGTTCGGGTTTCAGGCAGTGGTTCGGTCGTTTTTTGCCGCAGCTGAGGGATTTTGCTTAGAACGGGCGCGAGTTTGGTTTCTTCATCTTCCACAACGACCCAAGTGCAATACTGGCGGAGAACTTTGGCTTCTTCGGGGGACGAGAGCGTAAAACCTTGAAAGAGAACAGGCACATCGTTCCAAGGGCGATCCAATTGCACAATACGCATGCCGAGTTGCAGCAGGTCGACAGGAATACGAGCCCTATGCAGGAAAGTCTCTACTCGAGATCCTCCGTGATTGGAGTTGCTTGGGGGCACTTGCCCATTCCTTGGGTGATCCTTGAACGACATAGACCCGCTCACACGTCCTGAAGTAATTCCAGAATAGAGCAGGTTGGCTCAACTGGCAATGTTGAGCCTGGGGATTTCCCGTTTTGGGCAGCGGCCCATGACCACTTTCAGTCCTGCGTGC
The DNA here is from genome assembly GCF_048285575.1 of Marinobacter sp. SBS5. Taxonomy (NCBI): domain Bacteria; kingdom Pseudomonadati; phylum Pseudomonadota; class Gammaproteobacteria; order Pseudomonadales; family Marinobacteraceae; genus Marinobacter; species Marinobacter sp. SBS5. Next base: position 68,588 of record NZ_JBLWAZ010000001.1, read on the forward strand.
TCGGCACGCTCCGCACCGGCTTCGTTAATGACGCCAATTTGCAGCCAGAGTACGGGAATCTTCAGTTCAATGGCCTGGTCGATGATCGCATCGGTGCGCTCTGGCGCCAGAAAGAGTTCGGCCATGTCGACGGGTTCGGGAATGGATGCGAGGTCTGCGTACACCGTTTCGCCGAGCAACTGCTTACCTTCAAGCCGCGGGTTGACCGGGATTACTCGATAGCCCTTTTGTTGCAGGTACTCCATCACTTCGTGGGACGGGCGGCTGTTTTTTTCACTGGCACCCACCAAAGCGATGGTGCAGACGCTGGCTAGAATGTCGCGAAGGCCTTGATCGTTCTCAATGGGCACGAGTGTTCTCCTTGAAGTCGCGTTGGCGTGGTCACAAAAGGATGTCCAACGCCTCAATGACCGGCGGATTTTTTACAGCCAGCGCGTTCAGTACTGGTTTGTGTAGGCGCTTTTTGTGTTCGGCAAAAATGGCACGGCCTTTTTTGAAGGTTCTTGCAAACTCTAGCGTGCCGTCCTGTAAAGCTTCAACCGATTCGAAGGTTCGGTCAATGAACTTCGCGTCAGCCAATTCGTTTGCGGTAACGCGCCGGCCGGTCAAAATCATATCGTTAAACGTGTGTTGAGGCATCGCTTTCAGGATCACGTCGATCAGGCCGGGCACGAACGGAATGCTCATATCGACTTCCGGGAAGCACACGTAACCGCGGTCGCTGCGCATAAACCGGAAGTCACAAGCGGCTGCAATCACGACTCCGTTGCCAAAAGTATGGCCATTGATGGCTGCGATAATGGGCATGGGGTATTGCAGCATGACGCGGTAAATCTCATCCATGGTGGATAAGAAGGCTTTTACGTCGTCTCGGTTGCCTCTTTGAATGCTGCCCATTAGCCAGCTGACATCGATGCCCTGGCTCCAATTTTTCTCGTCGCTTGACGTTAGAATCAGTGCTTTGTAGGTCTTGTCGTCGGTAACTTGATTGAGCAGGGCCAGCAGCTGCTGGGCAAAGGCCAGGTTATTGGCATTCTTGCCATTCTCCATCGAAATAATCGCAACTTTGCCATCGTTGCTCAGGCTCAGTAATGGCATAGCTAGAACCTCCGGTAAGGCATAACTCTTTGTAGCAGTCACAGAGAGGCAGTGCTCTCTGTGACAGTCGATTTTCGATTGTTTTTATTCTTCTGTGGATAAGCCAGCCAGCGGTGGCACCGTGCCATGGACGTAAGCATCTGGCGCCTGAACAAATAAATCTGGCATCAGGTCCGTTTTGTCGCTCTCCGGGTTGGCGCGATATTGTTCGAAATCTTCCACGCCCTGAGTGCGCAGGAAGTCTTCGTCAATCAGCAGCTGGCCGGTGATGTCACGGTTTTCGGTTTTCAATAAAGCGAAGGCGGCATCCGCCATGATTTTGGGGGTGCGAGCCCGGTCGAACGATTGCTTGCCGCCGAAAGACGTGGCGGCGGTATGGATGACGGTGCGAGGCCAAAGGGCGTTGACCGCAATGCCGTAGCGCCTGAACTCGTCCGACATGCCCAGTGTCAGCATCGACATGCCGTATTTGGTCAGAGTATAGGGGGCGTGGTTACGCATCCAGCGGCGGTCCAGATCCAGAGGGGGGGAGAAGCTCAGGATGTGTCCGTTTTCAGACTTCTTCAAGTGAGGTAAGGCTTTTTGGCTAAGCAGAAACACCGCGCGGAAGTTAATCTGCATCATCAGGTCGAGCTTTTTCAGCGGCGTTGATTCGACGCCGGACAAGGCGATGGCGCCCGCGTTGTTGATGATGGCGTCAATACCACCAAAGGTCTCGACGGTTTGGGCAATCAAATTGTCGACATCTTCTTCGCTGCGCACGTCCACTTTAACGGCCAAACTTTGGCCACCCGCTTCCTGAACCTCTTTGGCTACAGAGTGAATGGTGCCTTCAAGTGTCGGGTGGGGTTGATCTGATTTGGCCGCGATGACGATGTTGGCGCCTTCCGCTGCACAAACCAGCGCAACTTCTCGGCCAATGCCACGGCTAGCGCCGGTGATGATGATGGTTTTGTTTTTCAATGAACGCATGACGACTCCTGAACGGTGAATGCTCGCTCGCACACAGCGCACCTCCGAGTAGACTGACAAGCTTGTATGCGGCTATCGGGGTGAGCTGTTCTTCGCGGGTACCGTTCTATCCTGTCGGAACCGTGGCTGTTTTCCAGCAGCCAAAAACGCCAATTTCAGTAGGGTAATGTGCCAAACTTACCCGCGGTTGCTTGAAATCAGGGTAAGAAACTCGCTGCGGGTTGCCTGAGACTTGCGGAATTGACCCAGCATCATGGAGGTTTTCATGCGGGAGTTTTGTTTTTCGACGCCGCGCATCATCATGCACATATGTTGTGCTTCGATCACCACACCCACACCTTTCGCACCGGTCACGCTTTCAACGGCTTCGGCGATTTGCCGCGTCAGATTTTCCTGAATCTGCAGGCGGCGGGCGTACATGTCTACGATGCGCGCAAACTTGGAGAGCCCCAGCACCTTACCTTGTGGCAAATAAGCGATGTGGCATTTGCCGATGAAAGGAAGCATATGGTGTTCACACATGCTGTAGAGCTCGATGTCCTGGACCACCACCATTTCATCCATGGCTGACTCGAACACTGCATTATTCACTAGGCTCTGCAGGTCCTGTTGATAGCCGCGCGTTAAAAACTGCATGGCTTTTGCAGCACGGGCTGGGGTGTCCATCAGGCCTTCGCGGCTGGGGTTTTCTCCCAAGCCTTCTAGAATCGCGTGGTAATGGCCGGTGAGATCATCAAGAGGTAGAGACATAGTGGTTCCCGATAGTGTGCCTGTCAAAGTGTGAAGCTTAAGGCAAATCGCGCTTCACCTCCATGATTTAGGCTGCTCGGTGGTCTTTATGCGGGGGGCGCTCGGTGTGAAGGTGGCTAGTGGCGGTGCTTTGCACTAAAGTTGTTTGTTCACAGGGTGTGTCGGGGCAAATCATGGGACAGGTTATGTCTGGGTCGATGGCAGGAACGTATCAGGTGGCTGCCACACTAGAGGCTTGGCAACAAGCAGGAAAGTGGTTCAGCTATGGCGGCCATGCCGTTTTCAGCCGCATGGCAGGCCAAGGTGAACCTCTGGTGCTGCTGCATGGATTCCCCTCGGCAAGCTGGGACTGGAGTCGTCTCTGGCCGATGCTTACCCGCCACTACCAGGTGTTGGCGCTGGACATGATGGGTTTTGGTTTTTCCGATAAGCCTCAACATTATCGTTACAGCATCGAAGACCAAACGGATCTTGTTCAGGGCTGGCTGGAAGGGCTGGGCTTGCCGGAAGTGCATCTGATGGCCCACGATTACGGCACCTCTGTGGTTCAGGAGCTGCTGGCCAGAGAGCAGGAAGGCGCGTTGGGCTTCCGAATCAACAGCGTGTGTTTGTTGAATGGCGGCCTCTTCCCGGAAGTTCACTCCCCTTTGTTTATTCAGAAAGTGCTCAAGAGCCCGCTGGGTGGTTTGATCAGCCGAGGACTGACGAAAGGTACGTTTGAACGAAGTTTTCGACGGTTGTTTGCAGCAGATAGTCAGCCAGATCGTGACGATTTATCGGATTTCTGGCACTTAGTGAACTATAACAATGGGCGCGGGATTCTGCATGAGCTCATTCAGTTTATGGAAGAACGCCGGTGCCATCGTAATCGTTGGGTGGGTGCGTTGCAGGAGGCAGAACAGCCAATACGGCTCATTTCCGGGATGGCGGATCCGGTTTCCGGTGCTGCGATGGTTAGACGTTACCGCGAGCTGGTGCCATCTGCGGATGTGGTCAGCTTAAGGCATGTTGGGCATTACCCTCACTTCGAGAAGCCTTGGGAGGTATTTTCAGCCTATCGTGATTTTCGAAAGCAACTATTGACGAATGGGCTACCGGGTTAAGCCACCTCGCCGCCCTCGTTCATTGGCGGGAACGGCCTTTGCTCACTCGTTGTCGGAGCCGTCGTGCCCGGTTTGGGGGCATTCACAATCTGATTTCGACCCTGATGTTTTGCTGCATACAGGGCCTGATCGGCCCGATTCAGCCAGATCGACCAGGTTTCACCCTGACAGACTTCGGCCACACCCGCACTGGCAGTGACGCGGATGTCATCCAGGAAGGGTGTGGCGCTGATGCTGCTCAATAATTGATGGGCGAGGGTGTCGGCATCCTTTTGGCGGGTTTCGGGTAGCACGATCATGAACTCTTCGCCGCCAATGCGGAACAGTTGATCGTTCTCCCTGAGCCGCTTTCGAATTCGCAATGCGAGCTCCTTCAGAACCTTGTCGCCGGCCAAGTGACCCCATTGATCGTTGATGACTTTGAAGTAGTCCAGATCAACCAGAACCAGACTCGAGACTCGTTCATACCGTTCGCGCATTTGGATCTGATTGTTCAGAATGTCTTCTAGTTGAGAGCGGTTCAGGCAGCCGGTTAGCGGGTCTGTGGTGGCCAGTTTCGTCAGTTCTTGTTGCATGCGCCCGACAAGCCAGGCAAACACCATCGCAAACACACAGCTGAGCCCTAGAGAAAAGGTGATGCGCCAGAAATCAGCTTCGGGGAATTTCAGGAATGAGGTCACAGCCATTACTGCTACAAACAGGATGTTGCAAACGCTGGCTTCTTTCAAAGGGAGCAAGAAAAATAGAGCGATGGCGGCCGGGTAGGCCCAGTAAAGCCCGGCGTGCCCATTGATTGCGGTGGAGTAGGCGGCTGAAACCACAGCCAAAATCGGAAACAGGCGACCTTTCAGAAAATAGCGCCCGGTCAGCCGCAAGCAGCCAATGACAAGCACAGCATTGGCGCAAAAAAGGGCTAGAAAGGCTGCGAGCAGGTGATTGCCATGCTGCCACTGAATCAGAATCAGCGGAGCCACGGCGATAAAGGCCCAAAAGTGTAAGTGGTAAACCAATTGGCGCCTGAACCCCAGAACGGCAAGATTCGGGTTAGATTCCATAGTTTCAGGCGAGGTAAGAAGATTCACAGTGCAGCTCCCGCTGACATGCCACGGCACGCATCCTGTGCCATTGTTGATTAAAGTCTAGCATGGCACTTTTTACGTAAAAGTCGAAATTTGCTCGTTCTAGAGTGCATCGCGACGCTTTATGCACGAAGCCAATGGGCGCCATGAATTTTGTTCAGTTGGCTGGGGCCTTGAGCCTTCGTTAAACTCCAGCCAGCTAATGAGAGGATATCGAATGACTGCAGTTCATACCCGTGCCCCGGCACTTACGATCCGGGCTGGCCGCCGTGCGTTGGAACGGCTGCGGCAGAAACCGCTGGAAGCGTCTGATGTTCATGTGGTTCCGGGAGCTGCCGGAGGACCGAAAGCGCTGGGGATCAGTGGCCTTGATAAAGCCATCTTCGGAGATTGGTTAGCCGAAGCCGAACACGAAATCGCTCTGATAGGCTCATCAATCGGAAGCTGGCGCTTTGCCGCTGTTGCATCGTCTGATAACCCTCGGGCCCAATTGACCAAATTGGCGGAGCTCTACACCCAGCAACGTTTTAGCAAAGGTGTCAGTGCGGAAGAAGTCAGTCGCAAAAGCATCGCGTTTTTGCAGGAATTGCTCGGAGGCCGGGAAGACTATTTGTTGGCGCATCCTGTTTATCGACTCAGTGTGGTGGTGGTTCGAAGCCTTGGCCTGTTGCAGCATGATTCGAAAGGCCGTCTGAGCATGGGGCTCATGAGCGCGATCAGCGCCAATATGCTCAGTCGCCGCCATCTAAGTCGGTTTATGGAGCGAGGCTTTGTTCACGACGCCCGGCAAAAGACCCCGGTTTCCACCCACGCGGAGTTCCCGCGCCATGAGGTGACGCTCTCATCGGACAACTTGCTGTCAGCCTTGCTGGCCTCGGCGTCGATCCCGATGGTGATGTCGGCTGTGCATAACATTCCGGGTGCCCCGGCGGGGGTGTACCGTGACGGCGGGTTGTTGGACTACCACCTTGACCTTCCCTACGAGCAGCCCGGGATCGTGCTCTATCCCCATTTTACTGACAAGGTGGTGCCTGGTTGGTTTGATAAAACGCTGCCGTGGCGCAAAGGGGACGCGACTCGCCTGCAAGATGTTCTATTGCTGTCTCCGTCCCGTGAATACCTTGAAGCCTTGCCAGATCGCAAGCTGCCGGATCGTAAGGATTTCGAGAAGTACCTGGGGGATGATGCCGGGCGTGAGAGGTCTTGGCGCCGAGCGATTGCTGAAAGTGATCGGCTAGGGGATGAGTTTTTGGAGCTATTGGCGACCGGACGGCTTCTGGATCGAGTTCAGCCCATGTAAGTCGCTAGTCATGTGGGCGGGTTTTGATTTGTGCACTCAGTCGAAACCCTACGAGGCCCCTCACGGGATCGGTTAACGCTTTCAGGCGCAGGGTGACTGGCACGGGCTGTTCAGAATCGTCTGCTGCCAGTGCGAGATCTGCCTGTGTGATGTCTTGGTCTGCACGAGCCGCTTCAAGGCATTCCACGAAACGCCGTTGATCCACTTGCACGACAAGTTGCTGAAAGGGTTTCTCGTCCAGATCTGAAGGCGCCTGCTTGAAGATATCGGCGGCCAAGGCTGAGATGTATCCAATTTGCCCTTGCTCATCCAGCTCAGCGATCAGGTTGCCAGAGAGGTTGATCAAATCCCGTGATCGGTTCTCGCTGTCATTGAGAGCCTGTCTGAGCGCGACCTTTTCGACATTCAAGTTGGCGATTTTCTGGCTCTGGGTTTTCAGGTCTTTTCGGTGCGACTGAACGAGCTTTCGCTGCTGATGGTTGCGCCAGCACAGGTAAAGTGACAGCACAAATGCCAGTAAAGTGAGTGCCATACCGCTAACAAGAACAAGCCAGCGTAAGTTTTGTGCAGGGGCTTTTAGCAGTTGGGCATCTGGCATGGTCGTTACCATCGAACGATGGCCGCCGATATCCAGTTCACTGCGAAGAGCTTGGCGAGCCAGAGGTGCGTGGATGGAGCCAAGTTGCAGGAGCGGTTTTTTGGTGTGCCGTTCCAGCGTGTCGATGCGGAGGCTAAGGTGCTGGGGCATGGCTTTGGCCAGCGGCACTTTTAACAGGGAAACGTCATTCCCGTGGCGGTACAGGTGCTCGAGGACTAGGTGAACCAACGCTTGATGCTGCAGATGATAGTGTTGTTGGGCAAGGGCTTCTGTTTGGGAGGAAACCCGTTTGGCGACGGAAAAGCTGAGTGCGCTTCCGGCCAGCAGGATAACCACAGGAACCCACAAGCCTGGCCAGAGAGCCCTGCGGATTCTTGAACTTGGTGACACAATGTCCGGGCTGCTGCCCATGCCAGGGTCCTCCCTCAGGCTTTCCGTTGGTCAGCTAATCCACTCTAGACCAGTCTGCGCCATCGGGAAAGCCCGTGGGGTTTAATAGCTGGTGTTGCGGGCGCCGCTGTAGACCAGCAAGAACGTCAGAAAGGCGGTGACGACAACGGACGGGCCAGCCGGCGTGTCCAGATGCCAAGACAGTGTCAGGCCCCCTGATACCGCGATAAATCCGAACACGATCGCCAGCCCGAGCATGTGTTCCGGTGTTTTTGCCAACCGCCTTGCAGTGGCAGCGGGGATGATCAGCAAAGCGGTAATCAACAAGACACCGACGATCTTCATCGCTACGGCGATGACTAATGCAAACATCAGCATCAGCGCCAAGCGAAGCCGCTCTACGGGTACGCCTTCCACGCGCGCGAGTTCTTCGTGAATAGTGCTCATCAACAACGGGCGCCAGAGCAGGGCCAGCAGGGCCAGCACCACCGCGGCTCCGCCGTAGATCCAGAGCAGGTCCTGGCGGCTCATGGCGAGCAGGTCACCAAACAGCAGTCCGGTGAGATCAACCCGAATATCGGGCATGAAGCTGAGAGTCACCAAGCCGATGGCCAGCGCGCTGTGCGCGAGAATGCCCAGCAAGGTATCCGTGGCCAGAGCTCGGGTGCGGGATAACAACACCAGAGCCAGCGCTATCAAAAGGCAGGTGATGATAACGCCAAGATTGAGCGGAATGCTGATCAGGAAGCTCAGGGCTATCCCCAGCAGTGCTGAGTGCGCCAAGGTGTCGCCGAAATAAGCTAAACGCCGCCAGACGACAAAGCAACCCAAAGGGCCGGCAACCAGAGCGACACCAAGCCCACCGAGTAATGCTCGCCAGAAAAAATCACCGAGGATCAGATCAATGATGGTCATGGTTGCAGGCTCCGTGAGGTTCTTTTCCTGTTACGACATCGCCGTGCAGATCGTGGCTGTGATTGTGGCGGTGGTGGTAAACCGCCAGTGATTCTGCCACTTGGTGACCGAAGGTTTCGATGAAGGCTGGATCATGGGAAATATCCGCCGGGTGTCCGCTGCAGCATATATGCTGGTTAAGACAGATGACTTGATCCGTGGCGGCCATCACCAGATGAAGATCGTGGGAGATCATGATCACGCCACAGTGCAGTTCGTCTCTGAGCTCTCTTATCAGCTCGTACAGAGCTGCCTGCCCGTTGATATCAACCCCTTGAGCCGGCTCGTCGAGAACCAGCAGATCGGGTTGGCGGGCAAGGGCGCGGGCCAGCAACAAGCGCTGTTTTTCACCGCCGGAAAGATGGTGCACCGAGGCATTGAGCAGATGCCCTACGCCGGTACGCTGCAACGCCGCCTCACAGGCATTTAGTGGACGCCCACTCAGTAACATGAAGCGTTTTACACTCAAGGGCAGGGTAGCCTCGAGTGAGAGATGCTGAGGTACATAGCCAATGACCAGATCAGGGGCCAGAGATACCTGACCACTGGACGCTTTCTGAATGCCCAGAATGGTTTTGATCAGCGTGGTTTTTCCGGCTCCGTTGGGACCAATAATCGTGATGATGTCGCCTCGACCGACCGCCAGATTGACTTGATCGACCACGATCCGCTCATCAAAACGCACGGTTAGCTGATTGAGCTGTACCAGATGGTCAGGCATGGACGGTGCTTCCCTGACAGGTGGGGCACAAACCGGCGATTTCCAGCGTGATGTCTTCGACCTGAAAAGCTTCCGCTTTAGCTGCTGACTCGATGGCTTTGGTAACGGCGTTGACGGCCAGTTCCAGCACGATGCCGCATTCCCGGCAGATCAGAAAGGTACTGCGATGGTGCTCTCCGGCATGGGCGCAACCGACAAACGCATTCAAAGACGAAATACGATGCACCAAACCGTACTGGAGCAGGAAATCCAGGGCCCGGTAGACAGTGGGTGGCGCGGCACTGTGCCCTTCGGCACCGAGCTGAGCCAGAATATCGTAAGCACCAAGTGGCTTGTGGGATTGCCAGATCAGCTCCAGAACACGTTCCCGAATGGGGGTCAGGCGGGCATTTTGGTCGCGACAGATCGCTTGTGCGTCAGCCAGAGCTTGGCTGACGCAGGCTTGATGATTGTGAGGGCGGTACGGAAGCGCGCGCTCAGTCATGATGTGGCTCCTGCAAATTTTGCAACATTATAACATTTGCAGGCTGTGCCGCTATGGGGGCTCCCCGTTACTTCAAGCTTTGGCGTCTACCGCCAACGATTCCAGATATTCAAGGTTGGGAATCCATGCGGATTCTCCATCTACCTCAACTTGCATAAGGTCTGCCGGCCCGGGCTGGCCTTCCACTTTTTTGATTTCTGACTCGGTCAGGCGGGTTTGACTGGGAATCCCTTGAGTCACCAGGGCCATGAACGGCAATTCGCTATGGTTGGGGCCGATGGTGTTAATCACAATGATTCTCCCTCGGTTGCCTCCGGGCACGACCAGTTCTTTGCCATTAGCGGCATCATAGGAAATCACGGGTAAGCTGAGGCCTCGCCAGTCAATGAACCCAACCAACCAATCGGGTGTGCCGCGGTCAGTTTTTGTGTTGTTCAAATCGACGACTTCAGCGATGGATACGTTTGGGAGCAGCAATTGCCGGTTGCTGACGGGTACCATGACGCAGGATAGGAGTTGGCTGTTTTCATTCATAGCGTGTGTCCTCAGGCAGAACCGTGATTGTGCCGGCTCTTGAGCAGGCTGTTGTTCTTGATGGTTTTAATCAGCTCTTCGGCCAATTGTTCCGGTGTGCCGCTAAAACTGGTGCAGCCGGTTGCTGCGACGGAATCCGGCATTGAGCTGTTACCGCAGCCCTGACTTTCCTGCACCCAGATCCGGCTACCGTAGGCTTTCAGCATGGGGGCTGCAAGGGCTCCGTCGTTGCCCATTCCTGAAAAGAGCATGGCGTGGCAGCGTTTGCCGTAATGATCGGCCACGTTGAGCAGCACTTGATCAATCGATGGGCCGTAAGGGCCTGGCCAAGGTGTGTCCAGTTGCACGAGGCGGCCTTCGGAGTCGAAAGTCCACTCATTCTCGACCGGCATCAGAACCACATCACCATTCTGTATCCGGTAGCCTTCTTCGGCCTTTTTGAGCTGGTAGTGAGCATGACGGCCAAGTACCCGAGTCAGGACCTCGGTGAAATTACCGTCAATGTGTTGTGCGTAGACGAACCCCACAGGCAAACACGGCGGTAGCTGATCAAGGAAGGCTTTCACGGCGGCAGGGCCTCCCAGAGAGGCGCCTAGAATCCAGATTTCGTCGGCCAACGACCCGGGCGACGCGGGTGTTACCCCGTTCGGCAGGCTCGGCGGTGTTTTTTGTGCAGGCCCGGAATCAACAAGTGCTTCCAGATCGTGGGCGCTATCCCGTGCGTCCAAAGGGCCCAGCTGTTTCTCCAGCTTGTCCTGAAGCCGACGCCCCCAACGGACAAAATCTTTGCTACCGGGCTTAGGCGCCAGATCGACACCGAACAAGACAGGCGCATCGGTGTGCCCGAGCAAGTAATCAAAAAAGGTCGGGTGATCCGCTTCGTCTTGCAGGGTGACCAGCCACAATGCGGCCTCCGGAAACTCCGGGTAGTCGATTAGCCGGTCGGGATCACCCGCGAAACAGCTCTCCAATCCGAATTTTCCGGCGGCTTCTTGCAGCCGCCGGCGCTGTAACGCGTCATCGGAAACAATCCCGACCTTTGGTCGGCCGGTGTGGCCGGACATCACTCGCTCTCAGTAAGCCGTTTAATGGTTTCAAGCAGCACCGTTTCCTGGAAAGGCTTGCCCAGGTACTCGTTGACGCCGATGGCCAGAGCCCGTTCGCGGTGCTTTTCACCGGTTCGGGACGTGATCATGCAAATCGGCGTATGTTTGAGTGTGTCATCATGGCGTACAAAACTGGCCACTTCGAAGCCGTCCATACGGGGCATCTCGATATCCAGCAAGATGACATCCGGGCGGTGGTCTTGCAGCTGTGCCACTGCATCCAAGCCGTCTTTCGCGGTGATCACTTCCATGCCGTTCCGTTCCAGCAAACGTGATGTCACTTTCCGTACGGTGACCGAATCGTCCACCACCATGACCGTTGTCACTTGTTCTTCGAAGCGGCTGGTCGTGCGTTCTTTGGCGAGATTGGCAATGCGCTGGCGGTCAGACAGTATGTCCGAACGGATCATGGCCGGCAGGTCGAGAATCACCACCACGTTGCCATCACCCAGAATGGTGGCACCGGATACGCCACGAACAGTGCTGAATTGTGGGCCGAGGGATTTAACAACAATCTCACGACTGCCCATCAGGTGATCAACCTGAAGCGCCAGTGGCTGCTCGGCACCGCGCACCAGTATGACCGGCAGCGGCAATGCCTGACCTTGCAGCTTGGGATGGTGGTCGCTGTTCAGCAGGTTGCCGAGATACTGCAAGCGGTACTGTTGACCCGCGTACTCGTACAAGGGTGCATCGGGTTTGTAATACTCTTCCAGCTCATAGGTGCTGACCCGAACGATACCTTCAATGGTATTCAGCGGGATCGCGTAGAAATCCTCGCCTGTGGCGACCATCAGCGCACGGTTCACCGACACAGTAAACGGAAGGCGCACAGTGAAGGTGGTGCCGCGACCCAGTGAAGAGTCGATATCGAGGCTACCGCCGAGCTGCTTGATCTCGCTGGCAACCACGTCCATGCCGACGCCCCTGCCAGAAATCTGGGTAACTTTCTCGGCGGTGGAGAAGCCGGGTTGCAGAATAAACTGCAGGATTTCCCGCTCGGACAGCGCTTCGTTTTTGTGCATCAAACCCTGACGAATGGCTTTTTCCCGGATCACTTCAGCCGGAATGCCCTTGCCGTCATCGATCATGCGAAGCACCACGTCGCCGCCTTCACGGGTCAGCGACAGAACCACTTCACCGGTTTCAGGTTTACCGGCCTGACGGCGCTCTTGCGGGGTTTCAATGCCGTGATCCAAGGCGTTGCGAAGCATGTGCTCCAGTGGCGCAATCATGCGCTCCAGGATGCTTCGGTCCATTTCTCCTTCAGCGTTGCGAACGTCGAATTCGACCTTTTTGCCCAGTTCGCCGCTGATCTGGCGAACAATCCGGCGCAGCCGCGGCACTGTGGACGCAAACGGGATCATTCGGGTCTTCATCAGACCTTCCTGAAGCTCGGTATTGATACGGGACTGCTGAACCAGCAAGGTTTCCGTATCACGCACCCGGTCGGCCAGCGTTTCTCTCAGATCGGCAAGGTCAGACGAGGACTCGGTGAGTGCCCGGGAAAGTTGCTGGATCGACGAATAGCGGTCCATTTCCAGCGGGTCGAAATCTTCGCCGTAGTCTGCGCCGTGTTCCTGTTCGGCGCGGAACAGAATCTGGGTTTCTGTTTCGATGTCCATTCGGCGCAACTGCTCGCGCAGACGCTCGATGGTGGCGGCCATCTCGTCAAGAGTATGGCTGAAGTCGCTGGACTGCTGCTCCAGTCGGCCACGGGTAATACTGGTTTCACCGGCGAGATTAACCAAGTCGTCCAGCAACGGAGCCGACACTCGAATGGTTTCTTGAGCGGCACGTTGAGCTTCGACGACCCGATTGTTACGGGACCTCGAAGGTTTCCGGGCGACAGGTTTGGGCTCGGGTCCGGGCTGTTCGGTGGCGACCTCAGCTGGCTGTGGAGCGGGCACCTCGGCGGCTTGCACATCTTGTGGCTCTGCTTGCACCGATTCGGGTAGGGCAGCGCCTTGCTCGTAGTGAGCACGAACCGCGGCTACGGCTGCGATGATTCCGTCATGCTGACGGTTAATCTCTTGCCACTGGGCTTCGGAGGGTGCATTGCCGCCAAGATCAATCAGCAACGTTTCAAAGGCATGTGCTTTGTCTCCCAATCCTGAGAGCTGAGACAGGCGAGCGCCCCCTTTGAGAGTGTGCATCGCGCGCTGAGCTTCTTGATTGAAATGATGGTTGCTTGGCTCTTTGCGCCAATCGGCCAGCAGCTGCTCCAGCTGGTCCATGATCTCGCCGGCTTCATCCAGGAAGATTTCCAGGACTTCCGGATCCGGGGCATCCGCAGAATCGGGCTCAACCTGTTCAGTGTCCTGACGCGGATCGGGGAACAAATCCCCGGTTTGAGACATGGCATCGATGAGGCTGAAATCGAGTTCTGGCTGCTTGCCGGCTTCAATGGCGTCCAACATGGAGCGGAAGCTGCCTTGTGCGCGGTCGCTCAGCGCCAGTGCGGTATCTGCCGGTTTGCTGCCGGCAAGCGTGTCATCAAGCAGTTCTGACCATGCCTCGGCCAGATCCGCGATGGCATCGAGGTCGGACAGGCGAGCGCCACCCTTAAGGGTGTGGAGTTCTTGTCGCAGTGAAATAACAGCAGCAAGCTCATTCGGTTGGTCGTGCCAATGCTCCAGGTTCTCTGCGATGGCGTCATGAATTTCCAGCCCTTCATCCAAGAAGATACTGAGGATATCCTCGGCCTGCGATTCGGCTTCGGACTCCATGGCAAGGTCATCGTATTCTGGTGCGATGCTCGCTTCTTCAGGCTGCGCCTCGTTTTCGGACTTAACGTTAACATCAGCGGTATCGGAGGCCTCTTCCCCTTGGAGGATGGCTTTTACCTGTGCCTCCAGCTGTTTCGCCGCAGGGCAAGGCTGCTGCGTTGCGACCTGCTCGACCATTTGTGCCAGACGATCGTGACATGCAAACAGCAAGTCGATCATGGTGCTGCTGGCTGCAAGTTGGCCTTCAGCAACCTTCTCGAACAGATCTTCAAGAACGTGGGTCAGATCGCCGATTGCGTCCACCCCTGCCATTCGAGCACCGCCCTTCAGGGTGTGCACATCGCGTTGCAGTTCTGCGGCAATACTGCGATCGGCTGAGTTCTCGCTCCAGGTATGGAGGGCACTGCCGGTGGAGTTGATGAGATCGTAGGCTTCTTCCAGAAAGATGCCGAGCAGTTCCGGGTCCAGATGGGACAGGTCAGCCACATCGCTGTCGGCGTCTTCGTGGAGGCTTTTATCATTCGAATCCTGCGGTTCTGTATCGCCAGATCCAGTTAGCGTTTCCACCTCTGGAGCCACATCGGTAACCGGCCGGATGCCTCGGGCACCAGCCATGTAGTCCTGGATTTCCTGGACCAAGTCGGGTGCCGGTTTGGGCTGTTCCTTAGCTTCGAGCGCATCAACCATGCCGGCCAAACGATCGTGACAGCGGAACAGCAAGTCGGAAAGCGTGTCGTTGATCGAAAGCCGCTGCTCTGTGAGGCCTTCGAACAGGTTTTCCAGTTCATGGGCCAGATCGCCTACGGCCTCGATATCGGCCAAGCGTGCACCACCTTTCAAGGTGTGCAAGTCTCTTTGCAACAGGCGCAGAATATCGATATTGCCGGTGTCTTCACTCCAGCTTTGCAGTGCTTCGGCCGTGCTGTCGATGAGATCTCGGGCTTCTTCCAGGAAGATCGCCGCAAGCTCTTCATCCATATCACTGTCGTCGGAGGTTTCCGGTAGCTTGCGCTGTTCGTCAGCGGCTATTTCCGGATGACTAAATTCGCTGTCCTCGAGACTGAGGTCTATCTCTTCGAGATCCTCGGTGAACTGTTGCTCGAATTCGTTCGGCTCGTCGTTCCGGTTCACCGTATCAGTCAGCGCATGAAGCTCGAGGATGATGTCGTCACAGGGGTCGGTAGCCAGCCCCGCTGCCACCTGATCCATCTGGTTAATGAGCTGTTCTTGGGCTTTCCGTGCGGTGTCAAAGAAATCACCGTTGGAGGGCAATCCATACACGGTAACCGCGCCGTAAAGGCGCGTTAGCGCATCGGCAAGATTGGCCACGTCAGCCAAGCCTACATCCGCTGCGCTGTCGGTCAGGGATTCAAGTTCGCTTCGCAAGGTAGACAGGGCGTCGTTTTGCTGAGGATCGGCGGCCCAATCATCCAGAATGGTCTCGGCATCCAGAACGATGTCGAGGCCTTCGCCCAAAAACAGCTGAATCAGTTGAGATGACACCTGATGTGCGGGTGCTACATCATCGTCCAAGGCCTGACCCTGGAACGTGGAGGTGCTGACCTTCTCGAGTTTGTCGAGATAATCCGCGGTTCCGTCAAGCTCAGCTTGAGGCGTGTTGTGGATTTGCGCCAGACCATTGGTCAGAAAATCACTGGCTCGGGAAATTAACTCGAGTACCTCGTGATCGGCTCGCTTGTTCTGCGCTCTGGCCTCTTTGATGAAGCGCTCCAGAGGCGTAATGATGGCCGCGATCGGCGCAATGCCTGCTGTATTGGCACTGCCTCGCAGAGTGTGCAGGGCTCTGGACAAGTCGTCGGTATAGACTGCCGCTGTTTGGTTTTGGGCAGCTAGCAGATAACTCTGAAGGGTTTGCAGATGAGTTTGGGCTTCCTGCTCAAAAATTTCGAGCAGAACCTGATCGGCATCTTCAGAATCTTGTTGGCCAGCCTCACCGCTGTCGGCCGGTGTGTCGATCTGGTCTGATGTTGTCTCCGCGGATTCAGGCGCTGGCATGGCTGAGGTGTTCGGGAGCTCGCCACTGGCCAACGCGTTAGCGCGTGCTTCGAGTGCGGCCGTTTCGACGTTTGTATCCGTGCGTTTTTCGAAATCGCTCACCAGCGTTGGAATGACCTCGGTCACATCCTGAAGTAGCTGAGCGAGGTCGTCGTTCATGAAGATGCTGCCTTCAATAATCCGGTTCAGCACGTTCTCCACGGACCAGGACAATTCGCCGATGACTCCGGCGCCGACCATGCGCCCGCTGCCCTTGAGGGTGTGGAAGGCACGCCGTACTTCAGCCAAGGCACTGCGATCATCGTATTGCCGCAGCAGCATGGGCAGGTACTCGTTGATGGTTTCGAGTACTTCGCCTGCTTCTTCAATAAAAATCTCTAGAATCTCATCGTCGATGAGATCGTCTTCATCGTCGGTGGTTGGCTCGGGTGATTCTGCTGTCTCGGTTGCTATCGGCTCTGCTGGAGTGGCTGCAGCAGACGCGTCGTCAGATTTCTCGGCAGTAATGTCCGATGCTTCAGACGGGCTGGTCGAGTCCTGAGGAGTTGCATCGGTGCGTCGGGTTGTCGCCAGTGCTTCGGCTCGGGCCATCAGTGCATCGACGTCACCGGTGGTTTCGCCCTGACGGAAATCCTGAATCAGTTCTGGAAGACGTGCGTTCACGTCGTCCAGCAGCGCAAACATGTCGTCTGTGGGTTTAAGAGTTTGGTCAATAACCCGGTTCAGAAGATTTTCAACCGACCAGGCAACCTCGCCGAGGCTAGCAGCACCGACAAGTCGTCCACTACCTTTGAGGGTATGGTAGGCGCGGCGAACTTCGGTCAATGCGTCTCGGTCACCGTGATCCCGGCGCAGACGAGGGTAGTATTCCTGAATGGTTTCCAGAACTTCTTCGGCTTCCTCAACGAAGATGCCGAGTATTTCATCATCCAGCAGCTCATCATCAGAGCCCTTTTGTGGTGATTCGGGTTCTTCTGGTAACACCGGCTCCAGAACGGGGACATCTTCCGATTCAGCCGTTTCAGACTGGGCGGGCTCGCTCCACGTTGGATCTTCACCAACAGGGAAGCCCAGACTTGCTAAGCTTTCGTGGGCAATGCGCAGGATCGTGTCGTTATCGGCGATGCCTTCAGCGATCCGCTCGAGATAGTACTCGATACTGGTTATGGCATCTGCCAAGGTGTCCAGTTGGCGCCAGTCTGGTACCTGTTGGCTCGACAGCAACACGTCGGAAATATAACGCTCGGCAGAGTCGAGCATGTCCGGAATGTGGTCAATAGGTACCAGCCCAAGACCACCGCGAATGCTGTGGAGCAGTGCCGGAACGTGCTCGATTTCCTGAATGTCCCATTGGGACGCGATGAAGTTAACAATGGCGGATTTGGCTTGTTCGAGCGTATTTCGCGATTCGCGGATCAGGGCTTCGTTGGCTTCGGTGAGTTCTCGAGAGCCGATGTTGGTGGGTTCGCTATCGCCGGCAACGTCGGAGACTTCGGTGTGGCGATCCACGTCGAGGCCGGCAAGGCTGGCTTCGACGTAGAGTAGCGCACCTGCGATATCCATCAGAGTGCCGTCATCAATCGTTTCTGCTTGGCCACAGAGCTTTTCAACCAGCTCGATTTGTTCCGTCACCACTTTGCGAGGAATACCAAGGCCGAGAACTGCCAAAGTATTACCCACCTGGCGAAGGCCCGGGAGCAGTTCGTCCAGTTCGTTATTCTGGCGATGCTCGGCACGCACAAACAGATCGAGTTGGTCTTTCAATCGGCCAAGCTCTTCGTTCAGTGCGCTGACGACGGATTGAATGGCGTCGCGACCGGGGCCGGAAACGCGCATGCGAGCTTCACTGACGTCGTCGTCGGAGGGCAGAGCATCGGATAGTTGGTAAGCTGCACGCAGGTAGTTGACCTGCGGGCGATCCAGATCCCGGGCGCGAGCCACGTAGTACAGCAGGTTCTTGAGTAAGGCTTCGGGAACAGGCTGAAGCAGAATGTCTGCATGCTCGTCGGTTAGCTTGCGTATCTCGCCATCGAGTTCGCGCAACAACGACTTTACGGCGGTATTGACCGGGTTGACGTGTGCTTCGAGCGTTTCAACAAAGGCGCCGGCGGCCTTCCAAAGTTCGCCCCGAGCGGTTTTCTGGCACAAGCGGGAGAGCCGGTCGATGACTTTCTGCATGTAGCCAAAATGAGCGTCCAGATCTTCTTCACGAACCACACCGGCTAGGGCAAATTGGTACATCTGCCGCAGTTTTCGGAGATGACCGAGCACTTTCGGGTCTTGAAGGCGTTCTGACACTTTGCCGGTTACGGTGAAGCGAGCTGCGCTCAGGTTTGGCTTGAACAGTGATGTGTCTGACAGCAGCGATTCACCGCGAGCGGCTCGCAGGTCATTGAGTAGCGGCAACAACACCATTGGAAAGTCGTCGCGGCTGCTGCCCAGATGCTCCAGGTATTGTGGCAACTGGAGAATGGCCTGCATCAAAACTTCGAGGGCGTCATCAATGTTAACGACGGTTTCGTTCAGAATGGCCTGGGTGAGTTTCTCCATCTCTTCGGTGAGCAATGCGGCACCGTAGAGCTCCACCATTTGCAGGGTGCCGTGCACCTGATGAAGGTAGTTCAGGCAGAAGCGCAGGCGCGTGGTATCGTCACGATTATCAACGTACGCTTCGAGAGCATGCTGGCCTTGGGTCAGCGTGTCCTGTATTTCGCCCCGAACCCAGTCGAGGGCGATACTGTCATGGTGATTGCCCATAACCACTCCGGTTATTCGTCGTCGGACTGACGTTTGATCCACGCCAGTACATGTTCCGAGGGAACCCTCTGCAGGCCCGGTGGCTGCCAATCGGTCAGTTCACCTTGGCCTAACACCAGTAACCCCCCCGGTGCCAGACGCTCTGAAAGCCGTTTAACAATTTCGCGCCGGCGCCAGCGGCGGAAGTAAATCAGCAGGTTCTGGCAGAAGATAATGTTCATGCCGTGCATAGGGGCTTTGTTCAGGTCCAATACGTTGAGCCTGGCAAAACACACCCGGTCACGGATGTTGTTCACGATTTCTACGGTATTCCGCTCTGCAGGCCGGAAGTACCGGGATTTCAAGGCCTCATCCATGCCCAGCAGTTTACGGGCGCTGAACAAACCGGATTTGGCCTTAACGAGTGCCGGCTGACTGATGTCAGACCCGGTCACCCCATACAGGGGCTGCAAGCCGAGCTGTTCCATGCATTCGTTAAGCACCATGGCCAGTGTGTAGGGCTCTTCGCCGGTCGAGCACCCTACACTCCAAGCTTCTAATGCCTGGTTTTTCAGGCCTTCCCGGGGCCGGGTCATCACATAGTCAGACACCAGTTTGCACGCATCAGGATCACGGAAGAAACGCGTTTCCTGAACCGTCAGACGGTCTACCAGAGTTGCCCACTCCTGAATCGCATCCGCGCCGGATACGATCTGTTCGTAGTAGGCCTGATAGCTGTTGCAGCCAATTTCCCGCATCCGGATACCTAAGTTGGTCTCCAGAAATGACCGCCGGTCGCGGGTTAGAGTCATGCCTGTCCGATGTTCCAACAGGGTTTGCCACTGACTGAATTGCGCATCGTCCATCTCGGGGAGTTTGCGCAGCGACCAGATTCCGTCTGAGGGTGCCATTTGGTTATGCGTCTGAACCATGAACCTTTAGCTGCCCCGGGCCAGTGATCAGCTGACCACCGATTCGTCGAAACTTTCGTTTTCTTCACTGAGCACTTCTTCGTCCGGCAGAGTAAAGCCGGCAACAGAAGAGCGAAGCTCGGAGGCCATTTCCGCCAGATTTCCGATCGACTTCGCGGTTGCGTTGGTACCGGAAGACGTCTGCGACGTAATTTCCTGGATGACGTTCATCGTGTTGGAAATGTGAGCAGCTGATGAGGACTGCTGGCGTGCCGCGTTGGAGATGTTCTGGATCAGTTCCGCAAGGCTCATCGATACGTTCTCGATTTCCTCGAGTGCGATACCCGCGTCTTGGGCCAGGCGAGCACCACGTACTACCTCAGCGGTGGTGTGCTCCATGGAGATAACGGCTTCGTTGGTGTCAGACTGGATCGTCTTAACCAGCGCTTCAATCTGTTTGGTTGCCGCAGAGGAACGTTCCGCAAGACGCTGAACTTCGTCCGCAACAACCGCGAAGCCTCGACCTGCGTCACCGGCCATAGAGGCCTGAATCGCAGCGTTCAGAGACAAGATGTTGGTTTGGTCGGCAATGTCGTTGATCAGCGATACGATGTCGCCGATTTCCTGGGAAGATTCACCCAGTCGCTTGATCCGTTTGGAGGTTTCCTGGATCTGCTCACGGATGTTGTCCATGCCGCGAATGGTGTTTTGTACCACTTCCGCGCCTTTCTTCGCGATCGCAACCGACCGCTCAGCAACCGCAGAGGACTCTGCTGCGTTGGAGGATACTTGGTCGATGGACACGGCCATTTCGTTAACCGCCGCAGAAGCTCCGGCAATTTCCTGAGCCTGATGCTCGGAGGCGTCGGCCAGATGCATAGCAGTAGCCTGAGATTCCTGAGCAGCGGAAGCGACTCGTACCGCGGTGCCACGAATGGACTGTACCAAGCCGCGCATCTGGTCGATCGCGAAGTTGATGGAGTCGGCGATTGCCCCGGTGAAGTCTTCGGTTACCGTAGCCTCGGTGGTCAAGTCACCATCGGCCAGATCTGCCAGTTCGTCCAGCAGTCGCAGGATCGCATTCTGGTTCTGTTCGTTCTGTTCTTGCGTGGTGGTCAGACGGGACTGGGTTTCGCGGTACAGAGCGAAACCGATGAACACAACGATGGCGACCATGCCGGCAAGGATGAAGAAGGCCAGGGTGGCGTTAATCAGACGCGATTCGGCTTGGGTGCTGAAGTCGTTGGCCAGAGATGAAAGCTCGGTCAGCAGAACTTCCGAGTTCTGGAAGATGTCGCTGGCGGCCAGACGCACCTTGAAGAGGTCGGGAGAGGCTTCAAGGATTGCGTCAACGTTCTGGGAAACGAATTCGAACAGCTCATCAACGGCTTCAAGGCCGTAAATGGCGTCTTCGTCAGCCACTTGTGAAATGCCCATGCCGGGGTTGCCGTTCAGCTGTCCGTCCAGTACACGCCCGAACAGACTGGCGTCCCGACCGAAGCGGTCGGCGGCGATAACGGCGTCTTCGTCACCAGAAAGAACGTTGTTCACTGAGCGAACAATCCGTTCTGCCAGCAGTGACTGGCGCTGTGCGAGAGCGATCTGCTCTGCCGGCGCATCATTCTCTAGCAGGATCTGTACGATGTCATCGTACTCGACCTGCAGCTGCGGAATGGTCTCGTTCAGGGTACGGGCAACTTCGTGAAGGCCAAGTACTGCTTCCTGAGTTGACAGGATGCTGTCTGCGTTTTCGCGCACCCGGTTCCACAACTTCTGCGTGTTACTTTGCTGTGCGAGCTCGCTGGGCGGGAGGCCGGTTTCAGGATTACCCTTGGTAACGCTGGTCCAGAGAAGCTGGAATTCATCCCGGGAGCGCCTTAGCTGGTTAAAGGCTTCGGCAGTACCGCCCGCCGCTTCGGTCGCGTTTTTCGCAATTTCCTGAGAAAGCACGCGCATTTCTGCGGTATTGGCGATGTACTCCTGATCGTTCTGGCTGTCTTTGTTGATGATGAACAGCACCACAACGAGCAGGATAGTGAGTGCAATCAGTGCTGCGATCAGGCCGGCAATCAGCTTGTTGCCTCCCTGTCCCATACTGAGTTTTCCGGCTCTGTTTTTCATCTTCTGGCTCCCGGCCTTTTTCTTCTGGAAATGGCAAGTTGTTGTATCGGGTTGCAGACGGTCAGGGTGACGTTCCTGCCAGTACCATCATCCCTACCACTGTGCGACATCAAGAAAGCGCTCGTCGTCCACCAGATGGGCGGCTGAGAACACGTTCCAGATCTCTTCGTTACGCTCGTAACCGCCATCTACAAACGGTCGAACGGTGTCGGGCACCCCTTTCGGGCTGGCCCTGAAATTGTCTTTGGCGAAATATTGCATACCCAAAACGCTGTCCACGACCAATCCGCTGAAGATGTCGCCTTGCTCTATCACCAACACCCGGCGTTCACGCGGGCTGCGTGAGGAGCGTGGGATGTCGAAAAAGTTGGCGAGGTCTACCAGAGGGAGAAGTCGGCCTCGAACGTTGGCCGCACCCATCATGAATGGGCGTACCCCGGGGATGTGAGTGAATCGGGGCACGTGCAAGATTTCTGTGACATCGCCCATCGGAGCAACATAGCGTTGGCCGGCCAGAATGAACCCGATTCCATTCCACAACTCAACAGCTGTTTCTTGCTCTGGAAGGCCCGAGGCCATTGCCCGGCTGCGCTGGGCGATATCCGTCAGAACGGCGAATGGGGCGGCCTCGGCGGACATGCTTAACTCCACGGCGAAGGATCAGGCAATCAGGTTATTGATTGTTTTGATCAGGTCGTCTTCGTTAACTGGTTTGACCAGGTAACCCTTGGCACCCTGGCGGGTTCCCCACACTCGGTCAGTTTCCTGATCTTTGGTGGTCACGATCACGACCGGAATGGATGCAGTTTCCGGTGCGCGGGTTAATTGACGAGTAGCCTGAAAGCCGTTCAGGCCCGGCATAACGACGTCCATGAGCACCAGGTCTGGGGTCTCGGCACGGGCTTTAGCAACACCATCAGCGCCGTTATCAGCGGTCAGCACTTCGTGTTGGTGCTTTTCCAGGATGGTGGAGATTTTTTTAACTTCTGTTGGCGAATCGTCAACGATCAAAATGCGAGCCATGGTTTCCTCGATGGTTCTGGGTGGCAGCAGGTTTACTGTTCCGCCTGAGGCGTGTATTGGCGGATGGTGTTGAGCAGTTCATCCTTGCTGAACGGTTTGGTCAGATATTGATCCGAGCCAACGATGCGCCCTTTTGCTTTATCAAACAGGCCATCCTTGCTCGAAAGCATAACGACCGGCGTGTTCTTGAACGTGGAGTTGTTCTTGATCAAGGCGCAGGTCTGATAGCCGTCCAAGCGAGGCATCATAATATCTACGAAGATGATGTCTGGTTGGGAATCAGCGATTTTGGCCAGAGCGTCAAAGCCGTCAGTGGCAGTGATGACCTCACAGCCAACCTTTTTCAAGAGGGTTTCTGCGGTGCGACGAATGGTCTTGCTATCGTCGATCACCATGATCTTCAAGTTCTCGAAGTTGTCATCCATTGTCCGACTGCCTTGCGCTCGAGCGGGTGTCATTATTTTAGAGAGGGTTTTAGCACAAACCTTAAGGTTGTTCTATAAAGCCTTCTCATTTATAGAGTATCCATGGCTGGATAAAAAGTATTTGTTTGTGACCAAATGTACTTCTGCACCCCCTGTCACGTAATTGCCACAGGATTTATCCGGATGCATTTGTGGCTGGGGTACAATACCATCATCAGCATAGCACTTTATTTGCGATTCACTCTGCTGCCTGGTTCGTGTTTTCAGTGGTTTGTTTTGCGAATTTCCAACTTGATATTCCAGGAGACTCTATGGCAATTCGGCTCGGGATCGTAATGGATCCGATCGAGGACATCCAATTCAAGAAAGACAGCTCGCTGGCCATGTTGCTTGCTGCGCAGAATCGCGGTTGGGAACTCGAGTACATGGAGCTTCAGGATATGTATCTGGCCGGTGGGCAGGCGCGGGCCAGTACTCGCAGCCTCACCGTGCGTAACAATCCGGAAGACTGGTTCAGTTACGGCGACAGCCAGGATCGGGCCTTGGGTGATCTCGACGTTATCTTGATGCGTAAGGACCCCCCAGTTGATCGTGAATTCTTGATGGCCACTTATATACTCGACGCTGCGGAGCAGCAGGGGGCTCTGGTCGTTAACCCGGCCGCAACGCTCCGGGACTGCAATGAGAAGTTGTTTGCCGCCCAGTTTGAGGATTTAACGCCACCGTTAATCGTGACTCGCAGCTCGCAGCGGTTTCGGGAATTTTACGCCGAGCACGGTGACATCATTATGAAACCGGTAGACGGCATGGGTGGCCGGTCAATTTTCCGGGTTAAGGAAAATGATGCCAACTTGGGTGTGATCATAGAAACCCTGACCAATTACGGTGAGCATCAGGCGATGGCGCAGAAGTTTGTTCCCGAAATCTCGGATGGCGATAAGCGGATCCTGTTGATTGACGGTGAGCCGGTGCCCTATGCGCTTGCCCGCATTCCTTCGCAGGGTGAAAATCGCGGAAATCTGGCGGCCGGTGGTCGCGGCGAAGGGCGTGAGCTAACGGACCGTGACCGTGAAATCTGTGCCCGGGTGGCGCCAGTAATCAAGCAGAAAGGTTTAATGTTTGTTGGTCTGGACGTCATCGGTGATTATCTCACCGAAATCAATGTGACTAGCCCAACCTGCATTCGGGAGTTGGATGCGCAGTTCGGAATCGATATTTCTGCGTTGTTGATGGATGCCATTGAGCGGCGACTGAAGCAGTAAGCTGAAGAAATTCCTGTTGGCTCCGAGATGCAGAATTAGGATATGTGATGGCAGTTCAGGTAAGCGATTTCGATCGATTTTCATTTACCCTTTTCATGGCGGTGGCGCTGCATGCCATTGTGGTGTTAGGTATTAAGTTTGCGCCGGAGTTGCCCAGCTCTGTGGCGCAAACCATGGAAATCACGCTGTCGCAATTTGATGACGAACAGGCCCCGGAGCAAGCGGATTTTCTGGCCCAGACCAATCAGCAGGGCAGTGGCACGGAAAACGAACCGCTGGAAATGACGTCGCCTCAACCGACCGATGTCAGTCAGCCGGACGTGGCTGAAGTGCAGCCGGAGCCGAAAACGACAACGGAGCCCCAGCCCAATCAGGAGCGGGCCGTGGTCGAAAGTGAGAATGCCCGCCGAAAAGTGGCGCAGCGAAACGATCAGGTAGAGCCTGAGCCTTTGCCTCGGGCCAAGCGCAAAAGCCTGATGGAGCGAAGCCTGGAAATTGCCAGTCTTGAAGCCCGACTCGATGCTCAGCGACAGGCCTACGCACGCAAGCCCCGGGTGATGCGAGTGACAGCTGCCTCCACGCTGAAGTCCAGTAACGCCTGGTACGTTCAGGACTGGGTTGGCAAAGTCACGCGCGTGGGTAACATCAATTATCCGACCGAGGCTCGTCGGGCCGGTATTTATGGCGACCTGAGAATGCTGGTATCTATCCGCAAAGATGGCACCATAAAGGAAATTGCGATACTGCAATCGTCTGGCAGCTCGGTGCTGGATGATGCCGCCATTCGTATTGTACGCATGGCTGCACCGTTCGCGCCTTTCCCGGAAGGCATGCGGGAAAAGGCGGATGAGTTGGAAATTATACGAACCTGGTCGTTCCAGAAACGGGGGCTCAGTTCAGGATGATCGAAGATACCAATGCTACCGGTAGCTTGAAGCACCATTTTTTGGTGGCATCGCCCTGGCTATCCGATCCCCGGTTTCACGGTGGGGTGATTTACATCTGCGAGCACTCAGAAGAGGGTGCCTTAGGCTTGATGATCAACCAGCCATTGGGCATCCATCTGGGTGAAATTCTGGAACAATTGGATCTGCAGGGTGGGGAACTGGACATACCGGTGTACACCGGCGGCCCAGTCCAACCTGAACGGGGTTTCGTGCTGCACTCACCGGGGCGGGAGTGGCAACATACAGCACGGGTGACCGACGAGGTTTCGTTGACCACCTCGCGCGATGTGCTGGAAAGCATCGGTCAGGATGATGGTCCTCAGGAGTTTCTGGTGGCGCTCGGTTATTCGGGTTGGGGTGAGGGGCAGTTGGAGGAAGAGTTGGGCAGCAACTCCTGGTTAACTTGTCCCGCCAGCGACGATGTGTTGTTCCGAACGCCGATTGAAAAGCGTTACGAGGCCGTCCTTCAGTTGATCGGCGTGGATTTGAGCCAGCTTAGCGATTCGGTGGGGCATGCCTGAAGTCGGTAACAGAAGAGTATTGGCGTTCGACTTTGGCACCCGGCGCATTGGCGTAGCCACCGGTCAGGAAATGCTGGGCACCGGGCAGCCGCTGGCCATGATCCCGGCCCGGGACGGTGTGCCCGATTGGGCTCAGATCGAAAAGTTGTTGGCCGAGTGGCAGCCAAATCTGGTCTTGGTTGGGTTGCCGTTGAATATGGACGATACAGAAAACGACATGTGCGCCAGGGCCCGAAAGTTCGGCAAGCGCATTCATGGTCGCTACCATGTGCCGGTTGAAATGGTCGATGAGCGATTGACCAGTTTTGAGGCCAAGGGTCAGGTGATGGCCGATGGTGGTAGTCGAGACTTCGGCCGTCATGGTGTGGATGATCTGGCGGCGGTGTTGATTTTGGAAACCTGGTGCCGGGAACAAACCGGCTGAGCTGATTAACGAGGCTTTAATGACCGCATTGCTTGATATCAACCAGTTGCTGGATGAACTGGAAACGGGTTTGCGTGATGTTCTGGAGCGCCGGGGCATCGAGAATCCAGCGCTGATTGGTATTCGTACCGGCGGCGTTTGGATTGCCGACATTCTGAACAAGCGTCTCGGCCTGAAGCAGGACTTTGGCGAGCTGGACATCTCGTTCTATCGTGACGATTTCAGTCGCATTGGGCTAAACCCGACGGTGACGCCGTCCAGCCTGGATTTCGACACGGAAGGTCGGGACATTATTCTGGTGGACGATGTCATCATGAGCGGCCGTACCATTCGGGCGGCTATGAACGAGATCTTCGATTATGGCCGTCCTGCCAGTATCATACTGGCCACATTGATTGATTTGGGTGCCAGAGAGTTGCCGATCCAGCCGGATGTGGTCGGTAAAGTACTTGAACTGGAAACCTACCAGAGAGTAAAACTGCGCGGTCCCGAGCCGTTGCACATTGAATTTCAGGAAACCGGGCAGTAAAACCTTCCCATTGATAACAGGCGAGCCATGACCGCGATTGACCCTTCCCCGAACCACTTGCAGCTGACCCGGGGTGGTCAGTTGCGACATTTTCTTACTCTTGATGGCTTGAACCGTGAATTGCTCACCGACATTCTCGATACCGCTGATTCTTTCATCGAGGTGGGTGAGCGCAGTATCAAGAAAGTGCCCCTGTTGAGGGGGCGCACTGTTGTAAATCTTTTCTTCGAATCCAGTACCCGCACCCGAAGCACCTTCGAATTGGCGGCCAAACGGCTCTCGGCAGATGTGCTTAACCTCGACATTTCTACGTCGGCTACCTCCAAAGGTGAATCGCTTTCCGACACTCTGTTGAATCTGGAGGCCATGGCCAGCGACATGTTCGTGGTCCGGCATTCCCAGAGCGGCGCCCCTCATTTCATCGCCGAGAGCGTGACCCCCGGGGTGGCGATCATCAATGCGGGCGATGGCCGCCACGCGCACCCGACGCAAGCGATGCTGGATATGTTGACCATTCGTCAGCACAAGGGCTCGTTTGCCGGCCTGAAGGTGGCCATCGTGGGCGACATTCTGCATTCCCGCGTGGCCCGCTCCCAGATTCGTGCGTTGAACGAACTCGGTGCGGAAGAAGTGCGTGTGATTGCACCTGGAACATTGCTGCCGAGAGATGTGGAGAATTTGGGGTGCACGGTGGAATACGACATGGCTCGAGGCATGAAAGATCTGGACGTAGTGATCATGTTACGCCTGCAAAAAGAACGTATGGAAGGTGCCTTGCTGCCGAGCGAGCGGGAGTTCTATCGCTTGTACGGGCTTAATCAGGATAAGTTGGCGTTGGCTAAACCCGATTGCATCGTGATGCACCCCGGCCCTATTAACCGTGGCGTAGAAATTGAGTCAGCGGTGGCTGACGGCCCTCAATCGGTGATTCTGAATCAGGTCACCAATGGCATCGCCATTCGCATGGCGGTGATGTCCATGGCGATGGGTGGTCAGATGGCGGAGCGGCAGCAAAAACAGATGGATAGAGAAGGGGGCCGGGCATGAAGGTGGGTTCGCAATACGAAAGCCTGAAAATCACCGGCGGTACCCTGTTCGATGGTACGGGCACCGAGAGCGATAACCCGGGGCTGTTGATAAAAGAAGGCAAGATTGTGGCCATGGGGGCGGATGCCCTGAACGCCGATGCCGACCAGCAATACGATGCCAGTGGGTGTGTCATTGCTCCGGGGTTCATCGACCTTTGCTGCAATCTCCGCGAACCGGGTAACGGCCAGAAGGGCAACATTGCATCAGAAACAATGGCAGCGGCCCATGGCGGTTTCACAACGGTGTGTGCCTCCCCGGAGACTTCGCCGGTCAACGATTCCAGCGCGGTGACCCATCTGATTCGTGATGGGGCCTCATCGCGAGGTTCTGTTCGAGTCTTGCCGGTTGGAGCGATTACCCGGGGGCTGGACGGCGAGCTGCTCAGTGATCTGGCGGGATTGAAGAATGCGGGCTGTATTGCCGTGGGCAATGGTTCCCGTGGCATTAAAAATGCCCGGATTTTGCGCCGCTGTATGGCCTACGCCCAGACATTTGGTTTGACGGTCATGTTCAGCCCGGAGAATCAGGCTCTGGCGGCGGATGGATACGCCCACGATGGTCAGGTGACGACTCGCCTTGGCTTGTTGGGTATACCGGAGGTGGCTGAAACCGCCGCTGTGATGGAAATGCTTTTGCTGGCGGAAGAAACCGGCGTGAAGCTGCATTTGAGTCAGTTATCCAGTGGCCGCAGTGTTGAGATGGTGGCGGATGCCCGGAAGCGAGGCGTTCAGGTCACCTCGGATGTGGCCATGCATCAACTGTGCTTCACCGAAGAGGCGCTGGCCGGCTTTGATAGCCGTTTTCATGTCCGTCCTCCTCTTCGTTCTGAAGCTGACCGGGAAGCTCTGGTTACAGGTGTCCAGGCGGGGGTGATTGATGCCATCGTTAGTCAGCATCAGCCTCATGATACAGCTGCCAAACAAGCGCCGTTGCCGGCCACCGAACCGGGCTTGTCCAGTATCGAAAGCGTTCTTTCATTGGGCTTGAGGCTGGTCAAAAGTGGTGAGCTGAGCCGGGAGCGTTTACTGACCGCGCTTACCCTTGGGCCGGGGCGCGTTGTTGGCTTGTCGCCAGAGATAGCGCCAGACGCTATCGCGGATTTATGCATCTTTAACCCAGCTACGAGTTGGCAGCCTTCCGAGCAGACACTTGTCTCCACCGGTAAGCATGCTCCGCTCTTGGGCTGCGAACTGACGGGAAAGGTCGAGCTGACGTTGGTGGCAGGCCGTCCGGTTTGGGTGGGCGACCACTAACTCACCGCACTGGATTCGACAGAGGCGGCATCACCTCTGTCGAATCCATCACAAATTCCAGCCAATAGTCGCAAAAAGCCTTGCGGATAGTCACCTCAGCCAACGTATCCTAGATCACCTCGATCTAACATAACCCGAATAAACGAATGAGTTTCTGGTATCAAGCCAGTACATGCTCTAGACAATAATAATCAGGAGTCATTCCGTGAAATCCCTTCGATTCACTCGCCGAATTGCCACGGCTGCCGCGCTATGCGCCAGTTTCATCGTTCCAATGCAGGGGCATGCCCAATCCCAGACCGACATCATCGAACGCTCTTTCTGTGTGTTCGATCCGGTCGGTGCCAATGGTCCGCTCTTTTCCATTACCAAAGAGTTTCAGCCGGTAGCCCTTCAGCGTGGAATTAAACTCAATCTTCGCGCATACACGGATGAGAAAGTGGCGGCGGAAGACTTTAAAGCTGGGCAGTGTGACGCGGTCTTGCTAACGGGCACTCGCGCCAGAGAATTCAACAAATTTACCGGGACCCTCGAGGCCATGGGCGCGATTCCTGGTGAGCAGGAAATGCGTTTGCTGTTCAATACCTTGAGTCAGCCCAAGGCACGCCCGTTCCTGATTGACGGCCCGTATGAAGTGGCTGGAGTCTTTCCCGGTGGCGCCGTGTATCTGCATGCCCGTGACCGGACGCTGGACACGGTAGAAAAGCTGCAGGGCAAGCGTGTTGCCACATTGGATTACGACACCGCTTCGGTGCGGATGGTTCGGCATGTAGGTGCTTCGGTTGTTGGCTCAAACTCGGCCAATTTTGCCGGTAAGTTCAATAACGGCAGTGTCGATTTTGCTTATGCGCCGGCGGTTGCTTACCAGCCTCTCGAACTCTACAAGGGCATTGGCGATAAGGGTGGGGTGTTCAAGTACGCGCTGGGTTATATGAACTTCCAGGTGATTATCAACACCGAGCGATTCCCGGAGGATGCCGGCCAAATGGTGCGTGATGAGTCCATCAAACGCATTGACGAGGCCTATGAAATTATCGCTGAGGCGGAAGCCGGTATTCCCGACAACGTATGGGTGGACTTGCCCCAGGAAGATACAGCTGAGTACGACAAGATGCTTCGCCAAGTGCGCATGTCGTTGCTCGAGGACGGTGTTTACGACGAGCGTGCGATCAAGTTGATGAAGGCGATACGCTGTCGGGTTGACGGCGCCAGATCGGAATGTGCTTCCTGAGCTAGGTAGAGAGATAGCCCGCATAAGCGGGCTATCGCCGAATCAGTTAACGGCGTCTTTCAGGGCTTTGCCGGGCTTGAAGCCAACGGTCTTGCTGGCGGCGATCTGTATGGTCGCACCGGTTTGCGGGTTTCTACCGCTGCGAGCTTCCCGTTTGCGAACCGTAAAGGTTCCGAAGCCGATCAGACTGATGTCGTCGCCCCGGGCGGCCGCTGCGGTAATCTGATCGGTTACCGCGTTGATCACTTCGCTGGCTTTTTCTCGAGTTAGCCCGGCTTGATCGGCGATAGCGGCGGAAAGTTCAGGTTTGCGCATAAGGTACTCCTGTCTTTTGTTTTGATTGTTGTCTTTGTGTGAGCTGCCAAGCGCAGGCGGGCAGCGTATGCAATCTATAGTGGGTTTGGCGCGAATGTGCAAACTCGAGCCTCAGTGATCTGCGAATACGCATAAGAATAAAAGGGTGTAGTTGATATGACAGTTTTCCGGAAAAAGATGGCGTCAGGTGCGCGGCTGCGAGGCTTGGTTGCTGCGGTTGCAACCAGTGTGGCGCTAAGCGGCTGTGGAGTGGTCAATCACATGGTCTACAAGACCACGGGTGACGTGATGCAAGGGTTTTCCCGTAATCACACCGTACCTTATCTGATGCAGTCGGACGACCTGGCGATGGGTTGCGCCATGAGCGAAGCTACGGCCCCGCTGCTGATGTCTTTTGGTCGCGTGACCAGCGAGCCGGATCAAATTGCCGTCATGCTGTATCTCTCTGCCGGAGGCTGTGCCGAAGAAAGGGCCACCGGGCATGAGCTAGATGGTATGGCCAAAATGTATGCGAATGACGGCACCGGGGCCGAAGATGCGTTTATCCAGAAAAAACGCGCGTACATGGTAGCAGCAAAGCGCTATTTCAAAGGCTGGCAGCACCATAACGCCCATTACGGCAACCCGGATGACAGTGAGTGTCCGGACTTTGGCGATGAAACGGATGAGTTTATCTACATGGCCGGGCTGTTGTCGGGTATGCAGGCGCTGAGCTCGCAGATTCAGGCGGCTTCATCCATCGGCGTGCCATTCAATACAGGGTCCGTTGTGGGTCGCGCCAGCCAGTGTTTGGATAACAATCAGTGGTGGGGCGCTCCTATGGGGCTGAGGGCCACCGTGTGGGCCATGATTCCAGGTACTCAGCCGCAGGGTGAGGATGCATTTGAGCGTTTGGCCGCGGCTCAAGAGCAAGGTAAAGAAGCCGGGGTTCGCCTTGGTCATGTTTTCCACGCCATTGCCGCCACCAACAAAAATGATATCGCTCTCGTGAAAGACATCATCCGTGATTTCGCCGAGTCAGAAAAAACGGTTGAGGTTAGCGAAGACTGGCGTTTCATTGATGCCATGGCCGGAAACATGCTGGTGACAATATCGGACAAGCTGTGGATGGAAAACACTGGGCACCGGACTCCGATCGGCCGTTTCGGCTCGTTCTGGGATGACCAGCGAGCGCCAGTTGAAACCATGGATCTCGACGATCTGCTGTAAATCCGTCATTTTCCAGAGTGGGTTGTCATGATTCAGGGTCGAATGAGCCGTAGTGGGCTGGAGTGGTTTTCTTCGCTACCAGCCTGTCTGCTTTTGCTTGCTGTTGTTCTGTTCTCTACCAGCAGTGATATCCATAACCAGATGCTCCGGGGTGGGGAGCAGATGTGGAGTGGCTACTACAAGCTGCGGATGGATCCGGTAAAGCCGCAATGCGAAGTCGTCCAAGATGTGGATGCTGCGGTGGCGAAGGAGATGGCTAAGGCGCCGCCGGCTGACGACCCCATGGCAGCGTTACTGGGAGATTTTGAGAAAGATCCTGCCGAAGTCCGGCTGGCGATAGAGCGTTCAGTCGCCGATTGCCGTGCCGCCCATAGCAGTTACGCTGAGCTACAAGACAAGTTAACGCCAGGGGTGAAGGCCTACAGGACCGTTGAGTTGTTTGTGGCTGACCTGATCGCCTTCGGGCTTGCTGCTCAGCGTTATATTCTGGTGATTTTGGTGATGTTGTGTGCGGTCACCGCCACTCTGACCCGTCACCATATTGCTATGCGTGCGATGGAGACCCGGCTGGATTATACGGTGTCCATGACCCTGCAAACGATCGCCAACGCGATGTTGCTCGGGTCCAGCGTAATTTTCCGGCAGTCTGCTCTCGCCAGCAGTACGGCCCTGTCCAGTGAGGAGATGCTGCTTCATAACTTCTGGATTACCGGTTTTGCCTGTCTGACGTTAGCGAGTTTGTATCGACTTGTCCGTGCGCCTAAGGATTTGGAACCCGGCGGGAGTCCGAGCAAAGCGTTTATGGCCGTGCCTCTGTATACCGTGATGTGCCTGATTTCCGGTACCTACTTTGCGCTTATTGGTCACTCCTCCGGCATTGGTATCTATTTGGGCAAGATGGTTGAGTTGGCCGATATGTTTTTGAATGTCGGTTTGTATGTTTGGGTGGGGATGATGCTCAAGCAGACCAAGCTGGCTACTCTGGTTTTCGATGTGTTTCGGCCCTGGCGTATGCCGCCGGAAATGCTGGCGGTGGTTGCGGTCTTGGTTGCGGCGATTCCCACGGCTTACACCGGTGCTTCCGGTATTTTCGTAATCGCGGCCGGTGCTGTGATCTATGGCGAGTTACGCGCGGCGGGTGCGCGGCGCCATCTGGCGTTGGCCGCCACCGCCATGTCAGGCTCGTTGGGGGTGGTGTTAAGGCCTTGCTTGCTGGTGGTTGTGATTGCTTACCTGAATCGCGAGGTCACTACCGACGAACTGTTTGGCTGGGGTATTTGGGTGTTCGTGCTGACCGCGACACTGTTCGGCATAGTCGCCACAACCGTTAACCGACAAAGTCAGTTCAATCTCGCGCCAAGTGCGGAGGCGTTTCCGGCGAGTATCCGGGCGCTGCGGCCTTTGATTCCATACGTGTTGGTTATTGTGTCGGTGGTACTGCTCTACCGCTTTGCACTTGATGTGAAAATGGATGAGTTTTCGGCGCCGCGGTTGCTGCCGGTGATCATGTTGTCGATCTTGTTGTTTGAGCACATGAGTCGCAAGCGCGAGCGGGCTGTCTCGTCCAGCGATAACGCTCACCAAGGACTGGAGCGAAGCGTTCGAAATGCCACCAACGACACCACGGCGGAAATCGGCGCCCTGCTGTTGTTATTAGGGCTGTCGGTCAGTATCGGTGGGGTTATCGAGCGTTCCCACATTATGGAAGCCTTCCCGCAGGCATTTGACAGTGCTTGGTCGGCGATGGTGCTGATGGTGGTTATTCTGGTCATTCTGGGGATGATCATGGACGCGTTTGGTGCGGTAATTCTGGTCACGGCGACGGTTGCAACTATTGCCTATTCCAGTGGTATCCATCCGGTGCACTTCTGGATGGTGACGCTGGTGGCGTTTGAATTAGGCTACCTGAGCCCGCCGGTTGCGCTGAACCACCTGCTGACACGGCAAGTCGTCGGAGAAGCAGAGGTGTTGGCGGCACAAGCCGAAGAGGGTACGTTCTACCAGCGTCACGAGCGCATCATTATGCCGTTGATTGCTATGGGCATTTCTCTGGTGTTGGTGGCGTTCGTACCTTTGATGTTCTACGCCAGCTAAGGTTTATTTGAGCATAAAAAAAGCGCCGTGCTTTCGCAGGGCGCTTTTTTTAGCTTGCCGAAACTCAGCCGAGTTTCGGGCCAGCCTCAACGATGGCATCCGCCACGTCGAACTTCTTGAAGTTCTCAACGAACTGACCGATCAGCTCCTGAGCCTTACCGTCGTAGTATTCCGGGCTGGTCCAGGTGTTACGTGGGTTCAGCAGTTCACCGTCTACGCCCGGGATGTGCTTGGGCACGTCCAGGTTCAGTGCGTCTAGGTGCTCAGTTTCCACGTCGTCCAGATCGCCGTTCTGAATCGCAGCAATGATGGCGCGAGTGGTCGGAATGCTGAAGCGCTTACCTTCACCGAAGGGGCCGCCGGTCCAGCCGGTGTTAACCAGGAAGACCTTGCTGCCGAACTCATCGATACGCTTCATCAACAGTTCAGCGTATACGCCAGCCGGACGCGGGAAGAACGGTGCGCCGAAGCAGGTAGAGAAAGTGGACTTCAGCTTAGAAGAAGAGCCCATCTCGGTGGAGCCGACCAGTGCGGTGTAGCCGCTCAGGAAGTGATAAGCAGCCGCTTCACGAGTCAGGATAGAGACCGGAGGCAGAACGCCGGTCATATCGCAGGTCAGGAAGATAATGTGTGACGGCTCGCCAGCTCGGTTTTCCAGAACGCGCTTCTCTACGTGCTCAAGCGGGTAAGCGCAACGCGAGTTTTCGGTCAGGGAAACGTCTGTGTAATCCGGCTCGCGAGTGTCCTGATCGATCATCACGTTTTCGACGATTGCGCCGAAGCGGATCGCGTCCCAGATGATAGGCTCGTTCTTCTGGCTCAGGTCGATGCACTTGGCGTAGCAGCCGCCTTCGATGTTGAAAACAGTGCCTGGGCCCCAGCCGTGCTCGTCGTCACCGATCAGGAAGCGATGCGGATCTGCAGACAGCGTGGTTTTACCAGTGCCGGACAGACCGAAGAACAGGCAGGTGTCGCCGTTCTCGCTGACGTTAGCTGAACAGTGCATCGGCAGCACGTCTTTCTCTGGCAGCAGGAAGTTCTGCACAGAGAACATGGCTTTTTTCATCTCGCCGGCGTAGCGCATGCCAGCCAGCAGAACTTTGCGCTTGGCAAAGTTGATGATAACGCAGCCATCGGAGTTGGTGCCGTCACGCTCAGGTACGCACTGGAAGTTGGCAGCATTGAGGATTTGCCATTCCTGCTTGTCAGCCGGGTTGTAGGATTCCGGACGAATAAACAGGTTGCGGCCGAACAGGTTCTGCCAAGCCGTTTCTGTGGTCATTTTCACGGCCAGGTAATGCTCGGGGTCTGAGCCTACGTGAACGTTAGAAACGAATTGGTCTTTTTCGGCAATGTAGGCTTCAACGCGATCCCAGAGGGCGTCGAACTTATCCGCATCAAAGGGACGGTTGATCGGGCCCCAATGAATATCGTCAGCCGTGCTGGGCTCCTGAACGATAAAGCGGTCCATGGGAGACCGGCCGGTACGCTCACCGGTGGTGACCACTAGAGAACCGTTCGCTGCCAGTTGGCCTTCGTTCCTTGCCAGTGCCAGCTCGACCAGCCGTGCTGTATTCAGATCAGTATAAGTGTTGCTCACTTCGACCTCGCCCTCGGGATGTCTTAGTGACTGCTCAGTCCGCGTTTCCAAAAATTGGCGGAATTCTGAACAATCGGGTCAATTCAGGCGCGCTATTATGCCAGAGACGCCCGGAAAAAACGACTGCTCCGGAGGCCGCTTCTGGCGCGGCTTCCGGATAATTTGGTTGGGTGTCAGTGTAACGTATGACCGGTGAAAAGGTGGTCAATATCGTTTCTATCGAAGCGATAGTTAGCGTGGCAGAACTGACAGTCCATTTCGATGCTGCCTTGCTCTTCCAGAATGCTGTAACACTCTTCTTTGCCGATCGACTCCAGGGCACCAAGGGTGCGTTCCCGGGAGCAGCTGCAGCGGAAGGCCACGGGCTCAGCGTCAAACAGGCGCACGGTCTCCTCGTTGAACAGGCGGTGCAGCAGGGTTTCGCTGTCAAGATTCAACAGCTCTTCAGCTTCGACGGTGCTGGCCAGATGGTTGACCCGGTTCCACAATTCGTCGTCTTCCTCGGTTTGCCCCGGCAGTCTCTGAAGCAGGAGGCCCGCTGCTGAGCCTTCGTTGGCAAAAAGGAACAGGCTGGTTGAAAGCTGCTCGGAGCGTTCGAAATACTCTTCCAGGCAGCCGGAGAGCGTTTCGGCTTCCCGTGGAACCACGCCTTGGTATCGCTGACCTTTGTCTGGCGTGATGGTGATCGCCATGCGGCCTTCGCCCAGCAATTCGTTCAGAGAACCGCCGCTCATGGCCTGTTCGTCAAACCGTGCCAAACCGCGAATGTTGCGGTCGTGGCTGCATTCGGCCATCAACGTGCGCAGGGCACCTTCGCCCGCTGCTTGCAGAGCGACTGTACCTTCGAATTTGAGTGTGCTGCTCAAGAGTACGCTGGCTACCAGTGTTTCGCCCAGAAGCTGGCGGATAGCGTCGGGGTAGGGTGCTTGCTGAGTGATCTCGCTGTAGCTGTCGCCTAGCTGCACCCAGGCACCCCGAACCTGGCTGTGCTCAAAGATAAAACGCTGAAACTGGTCTCGGGATGCCATGGTGTCTCCTGAAGATGTTGGTTAATTGGATGTCATTGCCCGTTTAGGGCAGAGAATTCTATGTAGTGTTGTCGGAGTGTCAGTGCTTGTAGCTGTGTGCTACAAATCGTTTTCTTCCCGAAATCGTTGAATCTTGCGGCGGTCTTTTTTGCTGGGCCGGCGCGCGGGTGGCAACTGTGCCGCTTGCATGGTTTTGCGTTGCCAGGCCAGTTCTTCCCGCTTTTTGGTGCTTTCGTCCGTCTCGTGGTACAGCTTTTGCGCTTCCGGTGCTCCCCGACGGCGGTCGCTGATGTCATCTATAACAACGATTTTTTCTTGCCAGCCTTGGCGAAGCGTGACTTTGGCGCCGGACTCGACAATCTTTCCCGGCTTGGTTCGTTGGCTGTTGTAATGGACTTTGCCACCTTCAATGGCTTCTTTCGCCAGAGAGCGGGTTTTGTAGAAACGAGCCGCCCACAGCCATTTGTCGAGTCGTACCTTCTGATCTTCAGTGCTTGTAGCCTTCATGACGCCTCACCTGACGAGCGCTCCAAGGAGCGCTCCGGACAATCCTCTATTAAATTATAACTGCCCCGTTAGTCCGATGGCAGTGTCCGACGGGACTGCAGCGACGGCAAAATTTCATCGAAATGACAAATGCCCGGAATATCAGGGTGATGAGGGTTTGCTGCCTGTGTGCTGTCGGGTGAGAGAATCGCCAGGCATTGGCCGATGCCGGCTTCTTGCGCACTCTCCAAGACAGGGAAGCTGTCATCGACCATCAGGGTTCGTTCGCGCTTATACGTTACCCGGTTAGCAAGGTCTCGCCAGAAATCCCGATCTTCTTTCGGTTTGCCCAGTTCATGGCTGGAGACAATCATGTCGACATGCTGATCCAGCCCGGTTCTGTGCAGTTTCAGGGCGAGTGGGTCAGGGTGGCAATTGGTGACGATCACTGAGTGAAGCCCGGCCTGTCGCAAGGCGGCCAGAAAATCACGAACGTGGGGGCGGTAGCCGATTCGATCGCCAACTTCCGCTTTCAGCTGAGTAATATCCACCGATAGACGTTCACTCCAGTAATCGGTGCAGTACCAGTTCAGGGTGCCTCTCTCGGCCATGATCATGCTGATTAGCTGATCTTTGGTTTGCTGTGGGTGTAGGTCGAACTGCTCTGCATAGCGTTTTGGCAGGTGCTCCAGCCAAAAGTGAGAGTCGAAATGCAGATCTAGCAGTGTTCCGTCCATATCGAGGAACACCGTGTCGAGTGTTGACCAATCAACCATAAAAAAACAGCCTGAAGAATTTCGCTTCAGGCTGCCTTAGATTCCGGCCTCTGGCAAGCCGGAATTATACGGAGAGAGCGTGGTGCTCAGTCGTTGGATTGCGACACGGCTTCTTGCTTACGGCCGCTGCGAGTGCAGCCTAGACAGCGAACAAAAGTAGCCTTGGCTGGGCCAACCACCAGAACTTCGCCTGCTTCACCGGCATTTCCGCCTAAGGCAGAAAAGGGCAAAGACACCAAATAAACAGCGGTGCCGACAATGGTGGTTGCGAGCAGTGCCGGGCGCAAAAGAATGGCGTCGGTTGTCATCGCGAGGGCTGAAGGGCTTTCATCGATCGCACGGGCGTGGCCCATGGATGAAAACGCGAGAAGGCAGGCGGCGACGGTGGCTACCAGTGTGCGGGAAAACTTGCGAATCATGGGTATTCTCTCCTGAACGAATCGCCCGGCATAACCGGAACTTCTAGCCCGAAATCTTTGTACGCATTTCAGTGATGTAAGGGATGAGTATAGCGCACGGTCATGAATTCTCTGTTAACTATGAATCATATTGCCGCAATTTCAAACGGTTTCCGGTTAAAAAGAGGGCTGACTCACGAATTATTCATAAGGCTAGCGCTGACATCTTGGGCAATAGACCGTTGACCGGTTGTTCATTCGTATTTCTTTTAATGAAGTCTGGCATTCCGGGCAGGCTTCGCCGGCCCGACCATACACCAGCAGGGACTGAGCAAAGTATCCCGGTTTACCGTCGCTGTTGACGAAATCTCGAAGCGTGGTGCCGCCCATCAAAATGGCAGCGCTGAGAGTCTCTTTTATGGCTTCGGCCAGCTTATGGTAGCGGTCCAAGCTGATTCGCCCGGCTTTTCGCTTAGGGTGAATGCCCGCTTTATAGAGCGCTTCGTTGGCGTAGATGTTGCCGACGCCGACCACGACATGATTATCCATAATGAAAGACTTTATCGGCGTTTGTTTGCCTCGGGAAAGCCGGAATAGCAGGGCGCCATTGAAGTCTTGGGATAATGGCTCGGGGCCGAGATCCCGGATGAGCGGGTGAGCGCTGTAGTCCTTGCTCCAAAGCCAGCAGCCAAATCGCCGGGGGTCGTTAAATCGAAGGATTCGGCCATTGTCCAGGCACAGCTCAACGTGGTCGTGTTTCATGGCGGGGGTATCGTCAGTAATGACCCGCAAGCTTCCCGACATGCCCAGATGAATGATCACGGTGCCTGTGTCGAGGTGGAGAAACAGGTATTTTGCGCGACGATCTACGGCGCGGATGGTTTGATTTTGTAGCAGAGCGGGCAGGTCTTCAGGTACTGGCCAGCGCAGTTTGCCA
The DNA here is from genome assembly GCF_048285575.1 of Marinobacter sp. SBS5. NCBI lineage: Bacteria > Pseudomonadati > Pseudomonadota > Gammaproteobacteria > Pseudomonadales > Marinobacteraceae > Marinobacter > Marinobacter sp. SBS5. The sequence continues at coordinate 107,737 of NZ_JBLWAZ010000001.1, forward strand.
TTGTGCACCCGCACGCGGGTTATCGTTTGGCCTTCGCAGTGGGGAGCAATGCCCTGCCGGGTGGTTTCTACTTCGGGTAATTCGGGCACAGAGCCTCCGCTATTCGCCGGTTACGAAAAAATAAGTGTAAACGGTAACAAAAAGTCCACCAAACATGGTTGTTCTGGCGTACAGCTGTAAGCTAAAGTGTAGCGAGTACAACCCCTTCGAATGCCAGCCAAAGCCTTTTGCGTGCGGTCTGTCGAAGTAGATTGATTTTTGAGGAAAGTTTATGTGGTTTAATGGTCTTTTAGACCTTTCTGTGTGGCAGTTGATTGCAACTGCTTTGGTGATGACTCACATCACAATCGTCAGTGTAACGCTGTATCTGCATCGTCATTCGGCTCATAACGCTCTGGATTTACACCCGGTTCTGAAACACTTTTTCCGCTTCTGGTTGTGGTTAACCACGGCCCAGAACACCAAAGAATGGACAGCCATCCATCGCAAGCATCACGCCAAATGTGAAACCGAAGAAGATCCCCATAGCCCGGTTGTTTTAGGTGTTCGTAAGGTGCTCTTTGAAGGTGCCGAGCTGTATGCGGCATCGGCCACTCCAGAGATTCTCCAGCGTTATGGCCAGCGCACGCCAGAAGACTGGATCGAGCGTAAGGTGTATACCCCGCACAAGTTTATGGGTATCACGCTGATGGCGGTGATTAACTTGGCGCTGTTCGGCGTGAACGGTATCTGGATTTGGGCGCTGCAGATGATGTGGATCCCGGTTTGGGCTGCTGGCGTTGTTAACGGGCTTGGCCATTATTTGGGGTATCGGAATTACGAGTGCGCGGATAATGCACACAACATTTCACCGCTGGGTATTCTGATCGGGGGTGAAGAGCTGCACAACAATCACCACACCTATCCGAACTCGGCGAAGTTGTCGCGCCGTTGGTTTGAAGTGGATATTGGTTGGGGTTACATCCGTCTGTTCCAGTTGTTTGGCTTGGCCAAGCCGAAAGGCTACCGCCCGATTGCGCACCATGTTCCAGGTAAACTGGAAGTGGATGTGGAGACGGTGCAAGCCATCGCCAACAACCGTTTCGACATCATGCGCCAATATCGTAAGCGCGTCATGAAGCCGGTTCTACGCCAGCAGCGGGCGTTGATGGACGAGGAAATTCGCCCTCTGTATCGCAAGCTGAAGCGCCTGCTGCACCGTGAAGAGGCTCTGATTAAGCCTCGTGAGAAAGCGCATCTGGAAACGGTTCTGGAGCGCAATGAGATTCTCCGGCAGATCTATGAAAAGCATCAGGAGCTGCAACTACTGTGGCGTCAGCGTGGTCTGAAGCCTCAGGAAAAACTGCAGGCCTTGATGGAGTGGTGTAAGGATGCTGAGGCCAGTGGTATTCGGTATCTGGAAGAGTTTTCAGCGCACCTGCGGGCCTATTCGCTACGCCCTGTGAGCTGATTAACCGCAGTATTGAAAAAAGCCCGGATGGTTGCGTCATCCGGGCTTTTTTCGTTGATAGCGAGCGGTTCTTCTGTGGGTCCTATTCCGAATCTGCCTCTGCAATCACGCGGTACAGGTTGTAGCTAACCTGTCCTGCGGTTTTTTGCCGATGCAGTTCCCAGTCTTTCGGGACCGGTGGCGTGCGCAGTTCACTTTCATGTTCTACGTAAACCCAGCCACCGGGCTTTAGCCATTGCTCCGATTCCAGAAGTGGGAACAGCTTTTCCAGCCAGCTTTGGCGAAAGGGTGGGTCCATAAAAATAATGTCGAACGGTGGCTGTTGACGGTTACTCAGGAAGCGCTCAACATCTTGGCAGACAACCGCGCCCTTATCGGACTTCAGAAGCCTCAGGTTATCCCGTAGGGCTTTTGCCAGCACTGGAGTGTGGTCCACCAGCGTTGCTTGGGCCGCGCCGCGGGATAGCGCCTCGAGCCCCAGCGCGCCAGAGCCGGAAAACAGATCGAGGCAGTCACTGCCGGCCACCTGATAATTCAGCCAATTGAACAGGGTTTCCCGAATACGGGCAGGGCTTGGGCGAACGCCGCCGGCATCCGGGAAGCGCAATTTACGGCTGCGCCAATCACCGCCGATGATCCGTAACTCGCCACTGCCGCCTTGGCCGGTGCTTCCTGAAGCTCCGACGCCAGGTTTTCTAGGGGCTGATTTACGTTTCGCCATGATCTGCTCCGCGGTGCTGGAAGAGTTTTGAATTCGGGGGTAATAGTACCGGAAAGCCAGAACTGAGCGATAACCGCACGACCCATCACTTAGCGCCGGCAGTCTGCTAGAATGTGCGCTTTCTTTCGCGCGCCCATTTTCAGACAGATGGTAAGACTATGACGGCAGAGTGGATTTCAATTGGCCTGTTGGCCCTTCTTGTTCTTTTCTTCGTGCTGGATGTTACCGGCAATCGTAAGCGGATTCCTCGCCCGAAGCCGGTCCCGCAGCGCAAGCCGGAAATCGCAAAGGGCCCGGCACCTGTGCCTCAGGCAGAAGAAAAAATGGCCGAGCCGGCAGCGGAGGTTAAGCCGGAAGAGCCGGTTGAAGAGCCCGCGGTCGTCGAACCAGAGGTTGCCCCGGCGCCAGAGCCAGAGCCAGAGATCAGTGTCTTCGAGCGCATTAAGAAAGGCTTGGGTAAAACCCGAGCCAGTCTGACTGGCGGCCTTGCTGATCTGTTCTCAGTCGGTAAGAAAATCGATGAAGACCTGCTGGAAGAAATCGAAACCTCATTGCTGATGGCGGATGTTGGGGTTACAGCAACGTCTGAAATCATCGATTCACTGACCGCTAAACTCGAGCGTAACCAGCTGAAAGATGGTGAAGCCTTGCGCAAAGCGCTGCGCGAAGAGCTGCACGGTTTGCTGAAGGATGTTACCAAGCCACTGGAAATCGATTCCGGCAAAAAGCCATATGTCATTTTGGTGGTCGGCGTAAACGGCGTGGGCAAAACCACCACCATTGGCAAGCTGACCCGTAAGTTCCAGAGCGAAGGCAAGTCCGTCATGTTGGCCGCCGGTGACACCTTCCGGGCCGCAGCGGTGGAACAGTTGCAGGTATGGGGCGAGCGCAATGATGTGCCGGTGATTGCCCAGCATACCGGTGCCGACAGTGCATCGGTGATCTTTGATGCCATTGAGTCCGCGAAAGCCCGTGGCACCGACGTGCTGATTGCCGATACGGCCGGCCGTTTGCAGAACAAAGACAACCTGATGAATGAGTTGACTAAGGTTGTCCGGGTTATGAAGAAACTGGATGAATCAGCGCCTCATGAAGTGATGCTGGTGCTGGATGCCGGTACTGGCCAGAATGCGCTGAGCCAGGCTCAGGTGTTCCAGCAGGCGGTGGGTGTTTCAGGCATTACATTGACGAAACTGGACGGCACGGCGAAAGGCGGTATCGTATTTGCCATTGCGCGTCAGTTGCAGCTGCCGATTCGTTACATTGGTGTGGGTGAGCAGGCCGAAGATTTGCGCACGTTCGACGCTGAAACCTTTGTCAGCGCGCTGTTCGACGACTGATACTCAGGCCTAGGAGCCTCAGCCCAGATGATAGAGTTTCGTCAGGTAACCAAACGCTACGACTCCGATCACACCGCCCTGCGCCAGGTGAACTTTCATTTGGGGCGGGGGGAGTTGGCGTTTCTTACCGGCCATTCCGGCGCCGGTAAGAGTACCCTGCTGAAACTCATCATGGTGATGGAGCGGCCGACCGCGGGTGAAGTGGTGGTTGGCGGCCAGCGCCTTAATAGCCTTCCGAAACGACAGATTCCCTACATTCGACGCCACATCGGCGTGGTCTTCCAAAACCACCAGTTGTTGTTTGATCGCACCGTGTTTGACAACGTGGCCATGCCTCTCGAGGTGATGGGCGTTGCTCCGCGAGATATCGGTCGCCGGGTGCGAGCCGCGCTGGACAAGGTCGGGCTTCTGAGTAAAGAAAAAATGAATCCCATGCAACTCTCCGGTGGTGAGCAGCAGCGCGTCGGCATTGCCCGTGCTGTGGTCAATAAACCGCCGGTGCTGCTGGCGGATGAGCCTACCGGTAACCTCGACCCGCAATTGTCGGCGGACATTATGCAGTTGTTTACCGAGTTCAGTCAGGTTGGGGTTACGGTGCTGATCGCGACTCACGACATTGCATTGATTAACAAAATGGGCCGTCGCCGGCTGACGCTGGATCACGGTGAGCTGATCGCAGGCGGCAGTGCACCGGTGGGAGGAGGTCTGAATGGCCGCTGATCCAAGGCAGAAACCGGACAACCCCCGTGGGGCTGCCACGCGAACGAAATCCCCAATTAACAATCAAGCCAGAAGTTATCTGGATCACCATCGCAAGGTGGCCCGCGCGTCTGCGCAGCGTTTGCTGAAAACGCCGATAGCCAGCTTGATGACATGGACCGTGATGGGCGTAGCGCTGGCCTTGCCGGTCGCTTTGTTGCTGCTGCTTACCAGTTTGCAGGGTGTAAGCGCCGGCTGGGAGAGCAGTGCTCGGATCACGGCGTATCTGAATATGGACACGTCGGTACAGCAGGCACGTGATATCGCGCGTGAAATAGACAGTGACGGTCGGATCCTGTCAGTCGAGTTGGTGGAGCGTGATCAGGCCTTGGCCGAGTTTCGCGCTGCGTCGGGTTTGGGTGATGCTCTGGATTTTCTGGGTGAGAACCCTTTGCCGCATACCTTGCTGATTACGCCTCAGGAGAACGCGCGCACGGCTGAAAGTGTGCAAGCTCTGGTGACTTTTATTGAAGGCCTGGGCCGGGTGGATCAGGTTCAGGTAGACCTGGGTTGGTTGCAGCGTTTGAACGCCATGACCGACATTCTGGCTCGGGCCGTGTGGGCGTTGTCGCTGTTGCTGGGCGCTGCGGTGATTTTGGTGATTGGTAACACGGTTCGGCTGGCGATTGAGAATCGTCGCGATGAAATCTTGGTGGCGAAGCTGGTAGGCGGCACAGATGCGTTTGTGCGCAGGCCCTTTTTGTATGCCGGCGCTTGGTTTGGTCTGGGCGGCGGGTTGGTTGCCTGGGTGTTGATTCAGGCGTCGTTGTGGTGGCTGAATGGCCCGATCGAACGCTTGGCCGCTTTGTATCGGAGCGAGTTCGCCCTGCAGGGACTGGGCTTCGAGGGTGCAGCAGCATTGATTATCATCGCAATGCTGTTAGGCTGGTTGGGCGCTTGGGTGGCTGTGAAACGCCATCTGGACGATATAGAGCCGGGTGAGATTGCCGGAGGGTGACCTGGTCACGGGAATACCGTATTGAATTCAAAGCTTGATCTGGCGTAGCTTGATTAGACTAATGTAGCGTTTCAGGCAGGCACGGTGAGTTTTCCAGATTGTTGATAATTAACGTTTTACTGGGATTCTCTGGAACTTATTATGATCTTGGCGGTCATGCAGTTTGTTGATATATTTTAAGACCGTCAGGTTCGGAGGTTAATGCATGGGTACGAGTTTACAGCTGGCTGACAGACTGGTTCCGGGCGCGAATCTAGAATCCTATATTCAGGCGGCAAGTCGCATTCCTGTTCTTACGGTGGAAGAAGAGCGGGATTTGGCGGAAAGGCTGCATTACGACGGTGATGTGGAAGCGGCCCGTCAATTGGTGCTTTCTCATCTTCGGTTCGTGGTCCATATCGCCCGCAGCTATTCGGGCTACGGTCTGGCTCAGGCGGATTTGATTCAGGAAGGTAACGTTGGCTTGATGAAAGCCGTTAAGCGTTTCAATCCGGAATACGGTGTGCGCTTGGTGTCGTTTGCCGTTCATTGGATCAAGGCTGAGATTCACGAGTTTATTTTACGCAATTGGCGCATTGTGAAAGTCGCGACCACTAAGGCGCAGCGTAAGTTGTTCTTCAATCTGCGCAGTCAGAAGAAGAAGCTGGCGTGGTTGAGTCACGATGAGCTGAATGCGGTCGCGGAAGACTTGGGTGTTGAGCCTAAGGTAGTGCGCGAGATGGAAGGCCGGTTGGCTTCCCGTGATGCGTCGTTTGATGGTCCGATGGACGATGATGACGATGCGGTTTATCAGGCGCCTGCCCACTATCTTGAGGATCGTCGTGGTGATCCGGCTGTGCTGCTTGAGAATTCCAACTGGTCTGAGGATTCCAACGGCCGTTTGATGCATGCGTTGAGTGCATTGGATGAGCGCAGTCAGGATATTCTGCGTGAGCGTTGGTTGACGGACAGTAAGTCGACGCTGCATGAGCTGGCAGATAAGTATGGTGTTTCTGCTGAGCGGATTCGGCAGTTGGAAAAGAACGCCATGAAGAAGATTAAGGCTCAGATGACGGAAGCGGCCTGATAGCCCTTTTGTGTTGAGTGTTTGAAAACGCCACCACCGTTTCGCGGTTGGTGGCGTTTTTGTTTGTATAATCTACACATCTGTTACAAAACATGCCTCCGGGGTGACGGGGTTGGGGCAGCCTTTCCAAAAACCGCTCCTTCGGCACGTCCTTGTGGCGCTTCTGCTCCGCCATCCATGGCTGCGCACATTTTTGGAAAGGCTGCCCCAACCCCTTCGTCGGACCTTTGAGTGGGATTCCAAAAGATGACTATAGAACTTCCTCGTATCGCTTTTCTTGGTATTGGTCTGATGGGCGCACCTATGACCAGAAACCTGCTGAACGCAGGCTATCCAATGACGTTGTGGAACCGCACCGAGAGTAAGTGCGAGCCGTTTGCCGACGATGCCACCATCGCCAAGTCACCCGCCGAAGCGGTGGCCGATGCGGATGTGGTGATCACGATGCTTGAGAACGGGCAGGTGGTGGACGATGTGTTAGTGGAGCAGGGCGCTATCGACGCGTTGAAGGACGGCGCGTTGGTGATTGATATGAGTTCGGTGCAGCCGTCGGTGGCTCGGCGTCATGCGGCGTTGGCGGCGGAGCAGGGTGCGGGGTATTTGGATGCGCCGGTGTCGGGTGGCACGGTGGGTGCAGCAGAAGCTCGGTTGAGCATTATGGCCGGTGGTTCCGAGGAGGATGTGGCGCGGGCACTGCCGGTGTTTGAGGTGCTGGGGAAGTGCACTCGCATTGGGCCGGTGGGGGCCGGGCAGTTGGCTAAGCTGGCGAATCAGACGATTGTCGGGATTACCATTGGTGCGGTGTCTGAAGCCTTGCTGTTGGCGGCTAAGGGCGGCGCTGATCCGGCGGCGGTTCGGGAGGCTTTGATGGGCGGGTTTGCCGGGAGTCGGATTCTGGAATTGCATGGTCAGCGGATGATTGATCGGGATTTTGCGCCGGGTGCGCCGGCTCGGATTCAGTTGAAGGATTTGCGGATGATTTTGGATGAAGCCCGTGCCGAGGGGCTGACGCTGCCTTTGTCTCAGCAGGTTCATAATGAGTATTTGTCGCTGGTGGCGAACGGGCACAGTGAGGTGGACCACAGTGGGCTTTTGCTGGAGTTGGAGCACCTGAACGGTACGTTGATGGGTTCTTTGGGCCGTGGGCCGAAGACATAAGACTCGAAACCAGGAGATTGCTATGCCCCGTTTTGCGGCCAATTTGTCGATGCTGTTCACTGAAGTTCCGTTTCTTGAGCGTTTTGCCAAGGCCCGGGCTGCCGGGTTCAGTGGCGTTGAGTATTTGTTCCCGTATGAGTGGCCCGCCGAGGCAATTGCCGCGGAGCTGAAGGCTAACGAGCTGACTCAGGTGTTGTTTAACCTGCCGCCGGGGGATTGGCAGGCTGGTGAGCGGGGCATTGCCTGTTTGCCGGACCGGGTTGAGGAGTTTCGGGCGGGGGTCGATCAAGGCATCGCTTATGCGAAGGTGCTGGGCTGCAAGCAGTTGAACTGTCTGGCGGGGCTGAAGCCGGAAGCGCTGAGTGAGGACGAAGCTTGGAGTACGCTGGTGGCGAATGTTCAGTATGCCGCCGAGCGTTTTTCCGAGGCGGGGCTGACCTTGTGTCTGGAGGCTATTAACTCTCGAGTGGATATGCCCGGGTTTATGTTAGATACCTCCGGTAAGGTGATGGCGTTGATCGAAGAGGTGGACGCAGACAATGTGCGCCTGCAGTACGACATCTATCACATGCAGATTATGGAGGGGGATTTGGTCCGCTCCATGGAATGTTTGCTGCCGTGGATTGCGCACGTGCAATTTGCCGATAATCCGGGCCGGCATGAGCCGGGCACCGGTGAGATTAACTTTTCGAATGTTTTTGCAGCGCTTGATCGTATGGGGTACGAAGGCTGGGCCAGCGCTGAGTACAGGCCTTCAGCGTTAACCGAGCAAACACTGGGGTGGTTCAGCGCTACGGCTTGACCGTCGTCAGACGCGACACCCTCTTACAAGATCGTAACTGGCCCGAACTGCCGGTTCTTCGTAACCTTAGAGTTAATGTAATCCGCTATCAGGAGGGCTCACCGGTGAAAGCACTGGTAATCGAAGACGATCAGGATGTAGCAAGTTACCTGGTAAAGGGGCTGAAGGAATCCGACTTCGTAGTGGATCATGCTGCCGACGGTAAAGACGGCATGATGATGGCGGCGAGTGAAGAATACGACATCATGATTGTGGATCGTATGCTGCCTGGTATGGACGGCCTTTCCATTATCAAGACGGTGCGGGCAACCGGCAATCAGGTCCCGGTGCTGATTTTGAGCGCGCTGGGCGATGTGGATGACCGAGTTGAAGGCTTGCGCGGTGGCGGTGATGATTACCTGACCAAACCGTTCTCGTTCACCGAACTGCTGGCGCGTATTGAATCTTTGATTCGTCGTAATCGGCAGGCAGCAGAAACCGAAACCGTACTCAAAGTGGCCGATCTTGAGATGGATCTGCTCGCGCGTACCGTTAAGCGCTCTGGTCAGAACATTGATGTTCAGCCCCGTGAGTTCCGGTTGCTGGAATATCTGATGCGCAATGCCGGCCAAGTGGTCACTCGGACCATGCTGCTGGAGAAAGTTTGGGACTACCACTTCGATCCACAAACCAACGTGATCGACGTGCACATCAGTCGCCTTCGCGCGAAAATCGATAAGGAATTCGACACCCCCTTGCTACAGACGGTTCGGGGTGCGGGATACATGTTGCGTGAAACTGCTTAGTCAGCTCAGAACGTCGTCTTTCCAGCTGGCGCTGCTGTATATGGTGGTGTTTGCCACCTCGGTATTTTTGCTTTTGGCATTTATATACTGGCGCACAGCTGGATTCATGACTGCTCAGACTGATGAGACGATCGAGGCCGAAATCGCAGGTCTCGCGGAGCAGTACCGGGGGCGCGGCGTAAACGGGTTGATCACTATCATCCGGGAACGTGTCGCCCGGGACCCCAACGCTAAAACGGTTTACCTTCTTTCCACGGATGACCTTTTGAAGCTGGCGGGCAACATCGAAGCCTGGCCGGAAGGCAGTCGCACGGCAGATAGTGGCTGGATCAACTTCACCCTAGACTCCAGCGTCGGCTGGCAGGGCCCCGAACGGCTGGCGCGTGCCCGCATCTTTGATGTGCAGGGCGGCCTGCGTTTGTTGGTTGGGCGTGACGTCGATGAATTGACCAACCTCAAGCGTGTGATCGAAGGGGCGATTAACTGGGGTATGGGCATTACCTTGGCGCTGGCTTTATTGGGTGGCTTTTTGATGAGCCGAAGCACCACCCGCCGCATTGAAGTGATCAACAACACCTCCCGCCGCATCATGAACGGCCACCTCTCGTTGAGAATTCCTACCCGCGGTACCGAAGACGACTTTGACCAGCTGGCTGAAAACCTGAACCAGATGCTCGACCGTATCGTGTATCTGATGGAAGGTATTCGTCATGTTTCCGACAGTATTGCCCATGACTTGAGAACCCCGCTCACACGGCTACGCAACCAGTTGGAAAGAACCCTGATTTCTGTGGATAACGACGAGGCCCGGGAACAGGTTGGCCGAGCCGTGGGCGAGGCAGATCAGTTGCTGGCAACGTTTAATGCGTTGTTGAGAATTGCTCGATTGGAAACCCGCGGCAACACCGCAGACATGAAAGTGATCTCGCTGGATGAGTTGGTGGGTGATGCTTGTGAACTCTACGAAGCGTTGGCCGAAGACAAAGATCAGCAGTTCAAGCAGGTGATGGAACCCAAAGTGATGATTGAGGGTGACCGGGATCTGTTGTTTCAGATGGTCAGTAACCTGATCGACAACGCGATCAAGTACACGCCGGAGCATGGCGGCATTGTGGTAGTGGTTCGTAAAGAAGGAACCAGCGCCGTTTTTGAGGTTCAGGATTCCGGAATTGGTATCCCGGATGACGAAAAAGACCAGGTGTTTCAGCGTTTTTATCGGGTTGGCAAGAGTCGTTCGTTGCCCGGTAACGGTTTGGGCTTGAGTCTGGTCAGTGCGGTGGCGGAAATCCACCAAGGGGAAATTTTGCTGAGTGATAGTCACCCCGAAGCGGAGATGCCTGGGCTAACGGTCGCGGTAAAAATGCCCGCGTTTACGGGGGTCAGAAAACGTATAAAAGCGGCTCAGGTTGAGCAGATCGCTGACGGCGCGGATGAGGCTCGCTCATCCGCAGACAGTCAGGCGTAATCTCAGTGGCTGGCGCGGAACCGATTAACCTGCGCCATTAGCGGGCTGAAGATTGCTTCAGCGCGATTTTCAACTTGCTGGGTCAGAGCTTCAAACTGAGCGCGACGGTGATCCACTTTCACCTGCAGGCTGTCCCACTCACCTTCCAGATGCTTTTGCTCGGACATCATGAACGCCGCGATGTTGTGACGGTTCACCTTGTTGGTGATGCCCAGTTCTTCCAGTTTGAAGCCCAGACTATCTACGCCTTTCAGCGCCAGATTCAGAATCTTTTGAGTGTTCATAGTGGTGTCTCCACAAAATGTTGAATAAGGGTAATATGGCGCGAAACTATCGATTGCGTCTAGAGTGTGCAACCTAATTTCCCGTGACCAAAGAAAGACTCACCTCTTTCCAAAAGGTAATGCGATGGCCACGGCGGGGTAATGGTCTAAATGCATAATAGTAGATGTAGATGAAGAAGCCTGTTTTTAAGGTTGCTTCTTCCTCCAGCACAGCGCTAGCCTTATACCCCGTGATCCACGGGGTTTTTTTATGCCCCCACATTTTTTCAGTCAGGTTGAGCGCAAAAGCATCATGGTGAAGCCAACATCTTCCGGACACCCGCCTCGTTACATCACACCGGACGGCGAACAAGCGCTGCGCGAAGAGCTTCAGTATTTGTGGAAGGTTAAGCGGCCTGAAGTGACCCAAGCGGTTCGAGAAGCTGCTGCACAGGGCGATCGCTCTGAAAACGCGGAGTACATCTACGGCAAAAAACAGTTGCGGGAGATTGACCGCCGCGTGCGCTTTCTCAGCAAAAGACTGGATGAGCTGACGGTGGTAGACCGACTGCCGGAAGATCAAAGCCGCGTGTATTTTGGGGCTTGGGTAACGGTCGAGGATGAAAACGGTGAGGAGCAATCGTACCGGCTGGTGGGAGCAGATGAGTTTGACTTGACCAAGGGCTATTTGAGTATCAATGCACCACTGGCGCGAGCGCTGATTGGAAAACAACTGGATGACGAAGTGTCTGTCAAAACCCCGGAAGGCTGGAAAACCGTCGTCATCACAGACATTCGATATAACTCTGACACGTCCGGTAAGTGAGAACTGTCACAAAATCGTCTGATTGGTGAGCGATTAGTCAATTTAGGCGATACACTGATCAAAAAATGTCACTCCAATGGGGGCGCGATCTGATCAGGATGATTGCCATGAATGCCGCGAATAACATTATCGGAAAAGGTGCAGGCCTAAGTCTTTGGAAGGTCGGTATCGGCTTGGTGCTGGGTTTGGGAGTCTCGATGTCGGCCCTCAGCCAGCCGGACATCAGCGAGAGCGATGCTCCGGTTTTTGAATACGAAGAGCGCTCAACCATCGAGACCATCCCGTTCAGCTCGATGGATGAAGAGGTGTTGGCGAACACGGTTATAGAAGGCGGGTTAGCGGCGCCAGCGGCGGGTGTACCGGTGCAATCGGGTAAAGACGCTGACTTCTATCTCGACCCGTTAGCGCTGCAACCGCGAGACGAACGTACCGATCTCGGGCGGTCTGAGATTCCTGTGGATATTCGCTTCGCGAACCCGAAAGTCGTGCCGGGGCAGGCTCACAGCAATAACTATGTGATCCGCCCGCCTCAGAACCGTTCCTACGACGCTCTTAATGTGAATATGACAGAGCGCCCCTAACTGCTGCGGAGTTATGCCGCGGCAGTATCTGGTTGGTCACACTTGCTCAGCACGTCCTGATAGAAAAATTCCAGAGCTTGCTTGGCTTGATTGAGCCTTGCCCGGGACAATCGAAGCTGCTCGCTTAGATACTCAAAAAACCGCGCCTGATCTTCTTCTTCAAGGGTGCCGGGATCTTTTAAGTCATGAAACAGCACGAAACGGCTGATCCAGTGCAGATAGGTTTGTTCTGCCCGCTGGTTAAGTTCGCGTTTGTGAATGGCTGCCTGAACACGGCTAACCAAGCCGGGGCGTGATTGCTCCAGCGCTTCAGTAATGTTCATTAGTAAGGTCTTCCGAATGACTTGTTGTTCTTATGGTGCGCGCATCATATGACAAACGTTTGAAAGGCGCAAAGGCAGGGGTCAGGAAGGGGTGTTCGAAAAATGAGTAGCGGTCGCTGGCAAGAACCTGCGACCGCTATTGAAACGCTCTTACTTCAGCGATTCCAGCTTGTCGATGTACTGCTGCATGGCTTCTTCGCTGGAAGTGCCTTTCAGTTTGTCCCACGCGTCGTACTTGGCGCGGCCAACGAAATCCATCATGCCCGGGCGCTTGCCAGTGACATCGCCTTCAGTGGCTTGCTTGTACAGGGCATAAAACTCCAGCTTGAGTTCGTTTGAAGGCTGGAAGTCGCCTTCAGCGGTCTGGATGTAGTTTACCGATTCCTCAAACTTGGCTTTCAGGTCACTCATGGTTGTGTTCCTTGGTGTGTATGGTTGTTTACTATCAGGATCACCGAAGTATAGCTTTGAGCGCCAGACCCGTCATTGACTATAAGAGCGTTCCACTGGGCATTACGGCAATCTGGCAAAAGTTTGCCCGAGTCCTCATTTTGAGCCATTTGTGGCCGATGGCTTATTGAGCTAGCCCAAGCACCGGTGTAGAGTCTCAGCCGTTGTTTGCCGGGATGGCAGACATAAGGGATTGAAATACGTTGCAAATGAATTGCACAGGGAGCACGTCATGTCTGGCAAAGATGGTTCTGTCGCGCCAAAAGAGCGCATTAATATCAAGTATGTCCCCGCCACCGGCGATCAGCAGGCTGAAACCGAGCTGCCGCTGAAGATGTTCGTGGTTGGCGATTTTAAGGGCCACGCAGAAGAAACCCCCATTGAAGACCGTAAAGCCATTTCTGTGGATAAGAACAACTTCCGTTCTGTCATGAAGGAAGCCGGCCTTACTTTGTCTACCTCTGTATCCAACAAGCTGGAAGAAGGCGCTGATGATCTGCCGGTTAACCTGCAGATTGAAGGTCTGGAAGACTTTTCGCCCGACAGCATTGCTCGCCAGGTTCCGGAGCTGAAAAAGCTAATCGAACTGCGCGAAGCCCTTGTTGCCCTCAAAGGCCCGCTCGGCAATGTGCCGTCATTCCGCTCAAAGCTTCAAGCGCTGCTGGATGATGAAAGTGCACGGGAATCGCTGCTGGCGGAGCTGGAACTGGCGACCGAAAACGGCGAATAAGCGCGTTTCCGAAACCGGTTACACCCAACATCAATTATCAATTACGTACTGAAGGGATGTGGTATGTCTGATACTGCTGTGCAGCAATCTGCTGCCTCCGAATCCGTGGCAGAGGGTTCTCTGCTTGACCAGGTTATGGCCAACAGCCGCATGGCGCCCGCTGACGAAGGTTACGATGTCGCTCGTAAGGGTGTCGCTACATTTATAGCCAACCTGCTAAAAAGCGAGGAAAAAGGCCAACCGGTTAACAAGGCTCTGGTAGACCAGATGGTGGTGGAGCTGGACCGCAAAATCAGCGCGCAGATGGACGAAGTTCTGCACGCACCCAAGCTGCAGGAGCTGGAATCGTCCTGGCGTGGCCTGAAACTGATGGTCGACCGCACAGAATTCCGTGAAAACATCAAAGTAGACATTCTGCACGCCACCAAGCAGGAACTGCTGGAAGACTTCGAATTTGCCCCGGACGTGACCCAAACCGGTTTTTACCAGCACGTTTACTCAGCCGAGTACGGTCAGTTTGGTGGTGAGCCGGTCGGTGCCATTGTCGGTAACTACGCCTTCAGTCCGGCCACTCCAGACATGAAACTGCTGCAGTATGTGTCTTCTGTAGGCGCTATGGCGCACGCACCGTTCCTGTCTTCCGTTGCGCCGTCATTCTTTGGTGTCGATAGCTACCAGGAGCTGCCCGCGATCAAGGAACTGAGTGCTGTTTTCGAAGGACCGAAATACGCCAAATGGCGCTCCCTGCGTGAGTCCGAAGACGCTCGCTACCTTGGCCTGACCGCGCCGCGCTTCCTGTTGCGTACGCCCTACGATCCCACTGAAAATCCGGTGCGTAGCTTTAACTACAAAGAAAACGTATCCGGCGATCACGAACATTACCTGTGGGGCAACACAGCCTATTTGTTAGGCACTCGTTTGACCGACAGCTTCGCGAAATACCGCTGGTGCCCGAACATTATCGGCCCGCAAAGCGGCGGTGCTGTGGACGATTTGCCGGTACACACCTTCGAGTCTTTCGGCCAGCTGGAAGCCAAGATCCCGACCGAGGTGTTGATCACCGACCGTCGTGAATACGAATTGGCTGAAGAAGGCTTCATCGCCCTGACTATGCGTAAGGGCAGCGACAATGCCGCCTTCTTCTCTGCCAACTCAGTGCAGAAGCCCAAGCAGTTCCCGAACACCAAGGAAGGCAAAGAAGCGGAAACCAACTACAAGTTGGGCACCCAGCTGCCTTACATGATGATCGTGAACCGCCTGGCTCACTACATCAAAGTGCTGCAGCGTGAGCAGATCGGTTCCTGGAAAGAGCGTCAGGATCTGGAGCGTGAGCTGAACACCTGGATTCGCCAGTACGTTGCCGATCAGGAAAATCCGCCGGCGGAAGTTCGCAGCCGTCGCCCACTGCGCGCCGCGCAGGTTGTGGTGTCAGATGTTGAAGGCGATCCGGGCTGGTACCAGATCTCGTTGGCGGTACGCCCGCACTTTAAGTACATGGGTGCGAATTTCGAGCTCTCGCTGGTTGGTCGACTGGACAAGGATTAATCCGTGTTCGGCGACACTGCGACTGACGGTGTTCGTAACACCGGCAGCCTGTTCGAACGGCTCGAGCAGGCTGCCGCCCCCGCGGGACAGGGCATGGGAGAAGTGACCCATGTGGTGGAATCCATCAAGCGCCATTTGGTGCGATTGCTGAACGCCCATCCGGGCAACAGCGCAAGCGTACCGGACCTGGGCTTGTTGGATTTCAACGACGCCACCTTGGGTACTCATGACCTGAGTATCCAGATTCGCGGGGCCATCCGTCAGTGTATCGAGAAGTTTGAGCCCAGAGTTAAGCGGGTGGACGTGGTGGCGCTGCCGCCGGGCCCGAACCCGTTGCAGTTGAAGTTTGAGGTCACGGTTTATCTGAGTGTCACGGGAAGTGATGACAGAACCACGATCGATCTGGTGTTGGATGAAAAACGATACTACCGGGTTGTTTGAAACCCAGTAGTTGAATGCAGGGAAGAGAGTGAGGGGCAGAAGCCCTTTCCAAAAGTGTGCGTAGCCATGGATGGCGAAGCTCAAGCGCCCCACGGATGGGCTCGAAGCGTCTTTTGGAAAGGGCTTCTGCTCCTCGCTCGGAGCCTGAAGGGATGGCGATACTTTTCTTCTGGGAAAAAATAACTCGCTTCGCTCAGACATCTTTTTTCCCAGAAGAAAAGCATCCCCACCCCTTTGCGGAACATTGGTGCGGTATTTATGAAGTTGAATCGGTTCTACAGGGATGAGTTGAGTTTTTTGCGACTGCAAGGCAGGGAATTTGCCGATGCACACCCGCAGCTCACCCGATTTTTATCCGAACAAAGCACCGACCCAGACGTAGAACGCCTTCTGGAAGGCTTTGCCTTCCTGACCGGAAAGCTGCGTGAAAAAGTTGAAGACGAATTCCCGGAGCTGACGCATTCGCTGCTGAACATGCTCTGGCCCAATTACCTGCGGCCCGTGCCCAGTTGCACCATTATGCGCTTTGATCCCCAGCTGCACGCCATCAGCGAACGCCAGCGGGTAGAGCGCCACACCGAAATCAAAAGCCGGCCGGTGGGTGAAAGCACCCGCCAAACCCAGTGCCGATTCCGCACCTGCCGGGCTGTGGATATCTTTCCCGTCAGCGTGGCAGAAGCCTACGCTGAACACTCCCGAGAAGTGTCCTCGGTATCGGTAGATTTGGCCCTGCACACCGACCAGCCATTGAACCAGATAGGCATGGAAAGCCTCCGCTTCTACCTGGGTGGCGACAACCATACCGCAGAAACCCTGTACTTGTGGCTGAACCACTATCTAAGCCGCATGGAGTTGGTGGTGGGCGACAACGTATATAACCTGCCCACATCGTTGCTCAAGCCAGTGGGCTTTGCCGCCGATGAAGCCATCCTGCCGTACCCCAAAAATGCCTATTCCGGTTACCGGATTATTCAGGAGTATCTGAGTTTTCCAGAGGCCTTTCGGTTTATCGATGTCACCGGATTGAAGCAGCGCCTACCGGCGATTCAGGCGGACGAGGCCAGCCTGCGCTTTCACTTCAGTCGCATCTTGCCGCCGGATACTCGAGTCACCCGGGATTCCTTGCAGTTGTATTGCACGCCGGCCGTTAACCTGTTCAGTCACGAAGGCGAGCCGGTGGACCTGAACGGTCGTGAAACCGAGTACCGGATCTCGCCGTCCAGTCGCTGCCCCGAGCACTACGAAGTGTTCAGCATCGAACAGGTTGAAGGCTGGCTGGAAGGCCGCTCGGGCCGGGGTGAGCCGCGCCTGTATACCGCGTTCGAGAGCTTTCAGCACGAAGTAGAACGGGACCGCGGCCGGACCGCTTTGTATTACCGGGTACGCACTCGCGAAAGTGTTCGGGGCGACGGCTTTGACCACTACATTTCCTTTGTACGGGCCGACGAGTCCGACTGCATGAACCGACAAGAAGCCGTATCTCTGACGCTTACCTGCACCAACCGGCAATTGCCGCAGCAGCTTGCGGTGGGTGAGGTCTGCATGGCTACGGAAACCACGCCGGCCTTCGCTTCGTTCAGCAACATTACGCGACCCACTGCCACCTTGCGGCCAACACTGGATGGCAGCCTGTTATGGACGCTGATTTCAAATTTGTCGCTGAACTACTTGTCCCTATTGGATGTGGATGCGCTGCGCACCGTGCTGCGGGTGTATGACTTCCGGGCTTTGGTGGATCGCCAAGCCGAGCGGGTGTCCCAGAAGCGGCTGGCAGGTATCAGCGAGATAAATACGCAACCGGTTGACCGGATGGTGCGCGGTTTGCCGGTGCGGGGTATTCGGTCAGAGCTAAAGCTCGACCAACAGAATTTCGCCAGTGAAGGTGATTTGTACCTGTTTGGCACGGTGTTGAGCCAGTTCTTTGCGCTCTACGCCAGCATTAACGCCTTTCACCAGTTGGAAGTGGTGAATACAGAGAATCAGGAACGGTACACATGGACGTTACAGCAAGGTCAGCAGCCGCTGATGTAGCCGGGCTGGAACCCGTTCTAGGAAACGCGCGGCGCTACAGTTTTTTTCAGCTGGTTGATTTGATTCACCGGCACCATGGCGACGATCTGGAACGCTCCGGCTCGGGCGATCCGGTGCAGGAACGCATCCGGTTTTCGGCTTCAGCCGGGTTGGGGTTTCCGGGCAGTGATGTGGTGTCGGCGTTATCGCCGGAGCACGAGCATGCGCCCTACCAGATGGAAGTGAGCTTTCTTGGATTACACGGTTCCCAATCGCCGTTACCGGGGTATTACCTGGAAGATTTGGCTTGGGAAGCGGGCCAAAATTTGGGCGTGCGCCGGCACTTTTTGGATTTTTTTAACCACCGGTTGGTGACATTGTTTCACCGGACCTGGCGCAAATACCGCTACTACATTCGGTTTCAGCCGGGTGCCAGTGACGGGTTTTCGGAACTGGTTTTTTCCCTGACTGGGTTGGGCGACCGCCGCCTGCGGGAAGCTACACCGGTTAACTGGTCGAAAATGCTGGCCTATGCCGGTTTGATGGCTGGGCGCAGTCGGTCTCCGGAAGTCGTCAGCGGGATTGTTGCGCATTGCTTTGATCTGGACGACGTCAGCATTGAACAGTGGGTGCTACGAAAAGTGGCGATTGCAGAAGATCAACAGACCCGCTTGGGGCAAGCGAATGCCAGTCTCGGCCACGACACCCTCGTGGGAGCGAGCATCCGGGATCGAAGTGGCAAGTTCATACTTCGTCTGCGCAACCTGAGCCGACAGCGCTTTGCTGATTTTCTGCCCAACGGAGCAGAGCACGAACGGCTGGTTAAGCTGGTGGAATTCGCCACACGGGAACAACTGGCCTATGACCTTGAGCTGGAAATGCGACCGAAAGACATACGGCCCATGCAGATGGGGGAAGAGGTACGTTTGGGCTGGAACTCCTTCGTGACACCAGAGCGGGCTAGCAAGCGCCCGGCAGTTCGAATCCAGATCAGACGTTAAGGCAAGGAGCCAAGAGTGACCACGCAAACAGCAGAATTAACCTTGGTGATCACCAACCCCACGGAAGCGGGAGGTGGTACCAACATCGAACATCGCTTCAGCGCAACCGGTGGTTCGATAGGCACCGCGGCCAACGATACCTGGCGTTTATCGCCTCACCGTACCGGTGCCGTGGCGGGGCATGCTGAGGTGCGTTTTCTGGACGGTGGCTTCTGCCTGATCGATCGCAGCGGCAGAACCTATATCAACAGCAGCAGCCAGCCTGTCGGCCGCGGGCGGCGGGCGCGCTTGAGCCACGGTGATACCGTCACCATTGGCCGGTACCAGATCCGGGCGGAACTGCAGGGTGGCTCTTCAGGACAAAGCGAGTTGAGTGAGTCGAACGCGGAAGATCATCGGTTGGTGAATGTGGATGAAGGCGAATTGTTGCGTTCAAGCCAGCGCCAAACTTTGCCGGAAGGCCGCGAACCTTTGATCGGCCTGAAAAATCCGGACAACGAGTTGCACAGTAACGATCCTCTGGCTCCCTGGCATAGGCCTGAGGCAGCGGGTGATCAAATGTCGCCAGAACTGCTGGCTAGCGATGAACGCTGGTTTGCCCGTTCTACCGATGTGGACGAGGAATACCGGGAAAACCGGGATGTGGCGATGGGGCTGCCTTTAAACCGCACGGCCCGCAATCAGAGCGATCAGAAAAAGGAGCGACAGGGAATGTCAGACACCAGAGCACCCACCTGCGATGCCAGTCGTCAGCACATCAGCGGAGCGCCCTTATTGCGAGGGTTACAAGCGGATATTGAATTTACTGACAGCGAAGAAATGCAGCTGTTTCTGGAAGAAGCCGGGCAAACCTTGAAAGCGGTGGTTGATGGCCTGCTCACACTGCACCAGAGCGAAGATACCCGGCACCAGGCACTGCGTACCCGTTTGCAGCCCCTTGAAGATAACCCACTGCGACTGGGAAATGATTATCAGGGCACCATTCAAACCTTGTTTGCCGCCGAACGTAGTCCGGTTCACCTATCTGCGCCCGCTGCGGTGAGAGAGAGCCTCGATAGCTTGAACCACCACCAACGGGCTACGCAGGAAGCTATTCGCGAAGCCTTGGACGCGATCCTGCACGCCTTCTCACCGGAGGCGTTGCTGAGAAGATTCCACGGTTACCGCCGTGGGCTCAAGGATAACGAAGACGAAGGCCGCTGGGCCTGGGACATGTACCAACATTACTACCAAGAACTTAGATCCAGTCGTCAGCAGGGTTTTGAACGCCTTTTCCAAGAGGTGTTCGACCAGGCATACGACCAACACTTGCGCCAATTACAGAGGGAGAATGGCTAGTGAAGTACTGCAAATGGAGCTTGCTGACGATTGTTATGCTGCTGGTGGGGTGCAGCACCCCCTATAACGCGGTCACCAAAACCGCCAAAGTGTTGTGGGATCCCGACATTCCTGTGGGCTACCCGGAAGATCAGCCCAGCCGGGTGGATCTGACCATGCTGGCAGAGCCGAGCGTTAACCCGAATCAATCATTAGCACCCACGCCGATCGCGTTTCAGATCATAGAACTTCGGGACAGTTCGCTGTTGATGGCCGGTGATTTCGACCAGCTGCTCAACAACCTTGAAGACTCGTTGGGGCGCAACTACGTGGACCACAGCGATTACACCTTGGTGCCTGGCCAGTTCAAGTTTGTGGAGCCGTTCGAAATCAGCAAAGACACCCGGTTTATTGGTGTTATTGCCTTCTACGCGTACCCCAACTTGTCTCAGTGGAAGAAGGTGGTGAAGGTAGACCCGATCGGTGGAACCTACCATTTGCTGGTCAACCTGCGCGAGCGGGAAGTGAAACTGACACGTTCGGATGAAAGCTGATGGCTGTTAGCAATCGAGTGGTCTGGAGTGATGGCTTGTTCATCAAGCCGCAGCACTTCCAGCAACAACAACGGTATCTGGAGCATCAGATCAACGAGCGTGCCTTGGCCATCTCTGACTACCTCTACGGCTTCAGCGATCTGGAACTGAATGCCGAATACCTGAGTTTTGGTCGAGTTGGTTTGGTGCGGGCTACCGGATTGTTCCCGGACGGTACACGATTCAACCTACCGCAAGACGATGTAATGCCGGAGCCGCTGGAAATCGCCGATGCCTCGGTGGCCAATCAGGTGGTGTATCTGGCGTTGCCGCTCGGTAGCGATTCTTTGGCGGAAGTGGAGTGGCCGGATGCGCCGGTTGCCGGGCGCTTCCGGGCGTTGTCGGTGGAAGTTCGTGATCTGCATTCAGTTGATGGCGATGCCCACAATATCGATGTCGGGCGAGTGGCACCGCGTTTGATGCTGGAGCGTGAAGACCGCAGTGCCTACGCTGCGCTCGCCATTGGCCGAATTCTGGAAAAGCGGCCGGACGGCAGCTTGGTGATGGACCCCAACTTCCTGCCCACTATGCTCAGCGTGCGCTCGGCGCCTCGGTTGCAGCGATTTGTCGGTGAAATGGCCGGTTTGATGCAGGAACGTGCCCGCAACATTGCCGGGCGAGTAGGCGCGCCGGGGCAGGGCGGTGTTGCCGATGTCTCGGACTTCATGCTGCTGCAAATGCTGAACCGGGCGCACCCTAAGTTCATGCACTTAGCACGCTTGCGCCAGTTGCACCCCGAGCGGTTGTACGAAGCCTTGCTGGAGCTGTGCGGCGAGTTGGTGACGTTTACCGATGAAAGCCGCATGCCGAGGGAATACACCCCCTACGATCACGACCTGCCAGAAGGCTGTTTCAGCCCGCTGATGCAGGTGCTGCGACAAGCTCTGAGCACCGTCCTGGAGCCGCGTGCATTGTCTATTGCTCTGCAGCAGCGCCAATACGGCTTAACGGTGGCACCGGTTCAGGACGGTCAGCTAATCAAAGATGCCGAGTTCATTCTGGCGGTCAAAGCCGACATGCCGCTGGACGACCTGCGCAAGCAGTTTACCCAGCAGTGCAAAGTGGCCTCGGTGGAAAAAATACGCGACCTCATCAGTTTGCAGCTGCCGGGTATACCGTTGTCGGCTTTACCAGTGGCCCCGCGCCAGTTGCCGTATCACGCCGGCTTTGTGTACTTCCGGTTGGATGACCAGAGTCAGGCCTGGCAAATGCTCGACAACGCCAGCGGCTTTGCCTTCCACGTAGCCGGCAGTTATCCGGGGCTGGAAATGCAGTTCTGGGCAATCAGGAGCTAAATGATGACCAATGCACCGGTAATGGATCGACCAAACACCACCACGGACTCGGGTGATAGTGCATTCGGTGAACTGTTGTTCGCCGACACCGACAGCACCGGCCACCGCACCGAGCTGGCTGATGCCAATTTTCAGCTTCGCGGGCTGGAAGAAAATCGCCTGATTGATGCCGCCACATCGTTGTTGGGGTTAGTCATCCGGGTTCGCCGGTTGGCCGATTTTCATGATGTGGAAAGCCTGTATCAGCAGGTGGTCGATGAAGTGGCGGCCATTGACCGCGAACTGATCGAACAAGGCCACGAACGGCCCATCGTGGTGGCCTACCGCTATGTGCTTTGCGCTTTTATCGATGAAGCCGTTTTGGGCACCGACTGGGGCGCGCACAGCGTGTGGTCGCAGCACTCGTTGCTATCGCGCTTCCACAACGAAACCTGGGGTGGCGAAAAAGTGTTCGCGATTCTGGCTCGGATGGAAAAAGAGCCGGAACGTTACCGGGACATGCTCGGGTTCATTTACCTGTGCCTGTGTCTGGGCTTCGAAGGCCGCTACAAGGTGATGGAAAGCGGGCGCGACGAGTACGACCGGATTGTGCGCGGCCTATACGAACAACTGCGGGACCTTCGTGGAGACAGCGATTCCCGGCCGCTGGCCGATGCCTTGGAAAACGTCGCTCCGGCGCGCAACCGCTTGCGAACGGGCTTGCCCATCTGGCTCATCACCGGCGTGTTTGCCGCGGCCATGGTCGGGATTTACCACTTGTATAACGTAGCGCTGAACGAACGCATCAAGGATGTGCTCAGCGTACTGGAACAACTACCGAAATAAGGACATCACTGTGATTCGGGTAGAACTACCGGCGCTGATTGGGCGCCTTAACGAGATTTCCCGTCAGGCTCTGGAAGGGTCTGCCGCGCTGTGCATCAGCCGACAAGGGGCGGAAATTACGCCGGCACACTTGCTGTTCAAACTGCTGGAAACGCCGTTTTCCGATGTACGCCAGATTCTGGAACAAACCGGCATCGACCATCAGCAACTGCAGCCGCTGGTGGGCGACAGCTTGAACGGCGAGCCACAAAGCGCCGAGCCTTACCCATCCTTTTCTCCCTTGCTGGTGGAGCTGATGCAGGATGCCTGGCTGCTGGCCTCAACGGAGCTCGGCCACACCGAATTGCGTTCTGGCGCCGTCTTCCTGGCGTTGTTGATGAACGCCGACCGTTACCTGATGCCACGAGTCGCACACGCATTGGTGGACATTAACCGGGAACAACTGCGAAAGCAGTTCGACCGAGTAACCGAAGGCTCTGTGGAACGTCCGCAGCTGGCGGAGAATGGCGTTACAAGACCGGTCACCGAAGCAGACATGGACCCGCTCAAGCGCTACGCCACCGACTTCACCAAACTGGCCCGGGAAGAAAAACTCGACCCCGTGGTGTGCCGGGATGCAGAAATCGATCAGATGATCGACATCCTTTGCCGTCGTCGTAAGAACAACCCCATCGTGGTCGGCGACGCCGGTGTTGGCAAAAGCGCCCTGGTGGAAGGCTTGGCCCTGCGAATCGTTAACGGTGATGTGCCGGATCGTCTGAAAAGCGTCGAACTCTGGACCTTGGATATGGGCGCCCTGCAAGCAGGAGCCTCAGTTAAAGGCGAATTCGAAAAACGCCTGAAAGGTGTCATTGAAGCGGTCAAAGGCTCAGCCACCCCAATCATCCTGTTCATCGACGAAGCTCACACTTTGATCGGCGCCGGCAACAGCGAGGGCGGTTCTGACGCCGCTAACCTGTTGAAACCCGCACTGGCCCGTGGCGAACTGCGTACCATCGCCGCCACCACTTGGCGCGAGTACAAAAAATACTTCGAAAAAGACCCGGCCCTGAGCCGCCGCTTCCAGCCCGTCGCGCTGGACGAGCCCACGCCGGGTGAGGCTGTCCACATCCTTCGTGGCCTGCGTACCGTCTACGAAAAAGCCCACAAAGTGTTGGTAGCCGACAGTGCCCTGAAAGCCGCAGCCGAAATGTCTGCCCGCTATCTGGCTGGCCGCCAACTGCCGGACAAAGCCATCGACGTATTGGACACCGCCTGCGCCCGCGTTAGCCTGAACCTGAGCACCCCGCCACGCCGCCTAAGTCACGTACGTAGCGAGCTGCACCAGCTGGCCATGGAGCAAGACCTTTTGAGCCGTGACCACACACTCGGCCAAATGGTTGATAACGAGCGAGAGCAGGAACTGGAACAGCGCATTGCCGAGCTCAAGGCCGAGTCCGAGGCTTTGGAGCAAAGCTGGAACGACCAGCGAGAGCTGGTGGCTCGTTTGGTCGAAATCCGCGAACAACTGCTAACCGGAGAAGTGTCTGAAGCTCTGGAAGCAACGACCGATGCCGACAACGAAGAACGCCCAGACCTGAAAAACGAAGCCGCTGCCATCGAACAGGAGCTGGCGGAACTTCAGGCCGACGAACCACTGGTTCACGCACGAGTCGACGCACGCCAAGTGGCCGAAGTCATCGCCGATTGGACCGGCATTCCGGTCAACCGCATGACCACTGACGAGCTGGAAAAAATC
Organism: Marinobacter sp. SBS5; assembly: GCF_048285575.1. NCBI lineage: Bacteria > Pseudomonadati > Pseudomonadota > Gammaproteobacteria > Pseudomonadales > Marinobacteraceae > Marinobacter > Marinobacter sp. SBS5. The sequence continues at coordinate 132,179 of NZ_JBLWAZ010000001.1, forward strand.
ACCCACTTGCCGGCATACCTGCAGGCCCACATCAAAGGCCAGGACACCGCCATCGATTGCCTGCACCAGCACCTGCTCACTGCCCGCGCCGACCTGCGCCGGCCCGGTCGCCCCATGGGCGCCTTCCTGCTGGTTGGCCCGAGTGGCGTGGGTAAAACCGAAACCGTGGTACAACTGGCTGAACTGCTCTACGGCGGCCGCCAACTCCTCACCACCATCAACATGTCTGAGTACCAGGAGAAACACACCGTTTCCCGCCTGATTGGCTCACCCCCGGGATACGTTGGCTTTGGCGAAGGCGGCATCCTAACCGAAGCCATCCGCCAGAAACCGTATTCTGTGGTGTTGCTGGACGAAGTCGAAAAAGCCCACCCGGAAGTCCTCAACCTGTTCTACCAAGCCTTTGACAAAGGCGAACTGGCAGACGGCGAAGGCCGATTGATCGATTGCAAAAACGTGGTCTTCTTCCTGACCTCCAACCTTGGCTACCAGACCATCGTTAACCACGCTGAAGAGCCGGAAAAGATCGAAGAAGCCCTCTACCCAGAACTGGCCAACTTCTTCAAACCGGCCCTGCTGGCCCGCATGGAAGTGGTGCCCTACCTACCGTTGGGCGAAGACACCCTCAACCGCATCGTGGGCGACAAACTCCAGCGCCTGGCTGACCAAATCACGGCCCGTTACCACACAGACGTGGAGCTGGAAGACGGCCTGGTAGAAGCCATCCGCAGCCGCGCCACCCGAAGCGAAAACGGCGCACGGATGCTGGAGTCGATCATTGAAGGTGAATTGCTGCCACCGGTGTCGCTGGCGCTGCTGGAAAAACTGGCGGCAAGAGAGCCGGTGACCAAGGTCGCGCTGGGAGTGAACGACGGAAAGTTTATAGGAACAGTGGCTTAGGTTAACGGCGAAATAGCGCTCCGTGGGGTTGAGCTTTCCAAAACCTTGTGGAGCCATGGATGGCGGAGCGTACAAGGATGTATTCACAGCGTGTTTTGGAAAGCCACCCCGCAGGCTGCGCGGGCGACAATCTCCTAAGTCATTGTTCTGGGATAGAAAGCATGGGACGGATGCAGATGGAACTGCACACCGGCATAGAACTGGCGGTAGCACTGATCAAGCAGGACACACTCCCTGCCTTGCTCGACACAGCCACGCGCCAACTCGAAAACGCCTTTGGCCTCAGCAAATGCTGGGCCCTCGAACTCGACCTCAGTGGCCGAACACTCCACTGTGGCCAGTTAGGTGATGCCAGCGAATTCGACTGTGGTGACTTCAGCCACCCTTTCGCACACGTACTGCAAACCGGCAAGCCGCGCGAACTCACACGCGCCGCCAGCTACCGGCTCGACCACACAGGCTTCCAAACCCTGTTTGAACTCAGCGACCGCCCCAGAAGCCTTTGGCTCGAACCGCTCACCGGCACAGACGGTCGCACCCTCGGCATACTCGCCCTATGCGGTGACCACGACGACTGGCAAAGCATTGTCGGCCAACCCCTGTACACCGGCCTGAAACAACTGCTGGTGCATCAATGGATCAGCCAGCTGCAAACCCGCGACCAAGTATGGCAGCGGCGCATGCTCAAACGCTCCCTGGACCACCTGCACGATGCCGAAAGCGTGCGCCAGCGCTGCCAGCAACTGTCCCACAGTTTGGTGGGCAACTCCGAAGCCATGACCAACCTCCGGGCACAAGTCGTGCGCGCGGCCAGCAGCCAGCTTTCGGTGCTGATCCAAGGTGAAACCGGTTGCGGTAAAGACGTGGTCGCCCGGGGCATTCACGATCTATCCGAACGCGCGACGGGCCCCATGGTTGTGGTGAACTGCGCTGCTATCCCGGACACCCTGCTGGAAAGCGAACTGTTCGGCCACACCAAAGGCGCCTTCTCCGGTGCCGATCAAGCCAAGGAAGGGCTACTGGCTCAGGCCAACGGCGGCACCCTGTTCCTGGATGAAATCGGCGACATGCCCATGGCTCTGCAGTCCAAATTGTTGCGGGTTCTGGAAAGCCGCCAGTTCCGCCCCTTGGGCGCTCGGGAAGAGCAGTTTTCCGACTTCCGTCTGGTGGCGGCGACTCACCAACCGCTGCAGCAAGGCATTGATGACGGCCTGTTCCGCCGGGACCTGTTCTATCGCTTGAGCCAATTCCCGCTGCGGGTGATCTCCCTACGCGAACGTACCGAAGACCTCGAAGCGCTGAGCCGACACTTCATCCGACTCTACGTTGAGCGGGAAGGCAGCGGGCCGCTGGGTATCAGCAGCCACGCGTTGAAACGACTGGCAGGCTATAACTTCCCCGGTAACGTGAGGGAATTACGCAACATTATTGAACTGGCCTGCCTGCAAACGGACGCCAACGGCGACATCCAGCCTGATGCATTGCGATTGGATGACCTGCTGGTGGACGCCGGACAAGCCGCACCTACCGCAGCGGAAGCGGCAACCATTCCCGGCATCCCCGTGGCCGAGGAAATTCGGGATCTGAAAGCTGCCGCACAAGCTTTTGAGGCGGCCATCATTCGTGAACGCCTGCAGCAATACCGTGGCAACCGGGCCCAAGCCGCCGAGAGTTTGGGATTACCCAAGCGCACACTGGCCCATAAATGTCTGAAGTATCAGGTAACTGACGTATGACCCTGAAAGACCGAACCCGAGCCGGCCTCATCGGCCTCGCGCTCCTGCTGATGAGCACTGTCGGGCAAGCGGATACCCGCCTGAGTGATGCTCAAGCCTGTACCGAAGAACCCAATCGGCTGGCCCGATTGGCGTGCTTCGATGACGTGTTTGACACCCCTTTGGCTCGTTACGAAAGCGGCTCTACTGGCCCGGCTATCCACCAGCCTGAACGCTGGCGCCAGGCGTTTGCGCAAGCCGGGCAAAACGATGCCAGTGGTCCGATTTACCGGAATACCGGCTCAGCCGCAGGGCACTTGGTAACGGTGGCTGCGCTAGGGGCTCAGCCTCCAAGGCCGGTGCTGACACTGCAATGCCATAACAACATCACGGAATTGACTGTGATGCTGCCCAAACCGATCAGTCGGGAGCGGGTGGACGTCGCGTTGGCGTCGGCACCCAGTCAGTGGCGGGTGCGGGATGAAGGTTTGGTGGTGAGTGCCGGCCGAGGCCTGCCGGCGATTCGCTCGGCACTTGAGATTGTGCACCAACCGGATGTCCGCATTCAGGCCGGTGCACCGGAACTGGACGGCTTGTTGTTCGACCTGACCGGTTACAGCGATGCCATTCGCCCGCTGCGACAAGCGTGTGGTTGGTGAGGAGAACGTTATGCAAGTGATTGAACAGCACCCATACGTTGATCAGGTCCTCGCAGCCATTCCAGGGGATTCCGGTGTTGGTGACAACCTTGCCGATGATTCGGTGCTGGAGTTTTTGGAAGACGAAGTGATGAAAGTGGGCTCACTGGCTCACAACGACATCAATTGGCAAAAAGTGCAGAGCGAAGCCCTGCAGTTGCTGGCGGACCGCAGCAAAGACCTGAAAGTGTTGGGCTTTTTTATGCTGAGTTTACAGCAGGGCAAAGACGGCGAGCATTTCGCCCTGTCCTTGTATCTGCTGCATCGGGTGTTGGATGGCTGGTGGGAAAACGCGTGGCCCTACCCGGGTGCCAAGGGGCAGCGGGCCCGCAAAATGCTGTTCACCCAGATTGTGCAGCGTGCGATTAAAAGCGTGGACGGCCTAAGTTTTGATGCGAGCGTGGGTGATGGTCGCCAGTTCTGCCTAGACCTAATTGCGAAGCTGGAAGAGCAGGCGCGGAGTCGGGATTTACCGGATGACCCGCTGTTTGATTTGAAACGGGCTGTGGATAAGTTGCCAAAGCCGGATCAAAGCAGCAGCCATCAGGCCACTTCAACGGCGGAACCTGCAAGCCCCTCGCAAACGCAGCCTGCCCAAACGCCAGCACAGCCGGCCACGGCCCCAGTGGCATTGGGCAACCTCACGCTGGACCCGGGCAACGAACGAGCGACCCGCCAAAGCTTGTTGAAAGTGGCGGAGTTGTTGACCAGCACCGAACCGGATAACCCTTTGGGTTATCAGCTGCGCCGCTACGCCATTTGGCAAAGCATCACCAGCTTGCCGCCGACACGGGACGGCATTCGTACCGACTTGGCCGCCGTCAGTGCAGACCGAGTTTCAGACTACAAAGAAGCGCTGGAAAAAACGCCCGACAACGACTTGTGGCAGCGCATTGAACAAAGCTTATCGGTGAGCCCGTTCTGGCTCGATGGCCATTGGCTGAGCGCCCGTGCAGCCCAAGCTCTGGGTCATAACCGCTGTGCGGAAGCGATACGAGAAGCGTTGAAAACATTTGTTGAACAGTTACCGAAACTTGCGGAGCTGACCTTCAACGACCAAACACCGTTTCTCAGTGAACAAGCGGCAGAGTGGATGTATACCGTCCCGGTATCAGCCAAAGCCGGTGGGGGCAGTTCAAACCCTTGGGAGCAAGCTCTGGAAACGGCGCTCGAGTTGGTGCAGCAGAATAAGCTGTCATCCGCTCTGGACTTGTTGGAGCAAGGTTTGGCCGAAGCTCGCGAGCCCAGAGAGAAATTCTACTGGCGCCTGGCGACGGCAAAACTGATGAAAGAAAGCGGCCTGAAAACCATGGCTGCACAACAGATTCAGGACCTGCAAGGGCAGGTTCACGGGTTGGTTCTGGAAGACTGGGAACCGGCTTTGATCAAACAAATGGAACGGCTGGCGTAACCGCCAAACGCATCAAACGCAGGAATGGAAACCATGTGGAGAAAAGCATTACTCATTGGTCGATGGCTGCTGCCATACATTCGTAACGCCGCCCCGGTCACGCTGACACTGGGCGTAATCGCCTTGCTGGTGGCTACCTGGTGGCTCGGGCCGAGGCTGGAAATCAACGGCGAGTACCCGTTACTAGCCTGGCAAATGCGGGCGCTGGTTACACTCGGCGTTGTTCTGTTGGTTGTGGTGTTCTGGGGCATGGTGTTGGCCCGCCGGTTGAGCAAGGTCAACAAGGCCAAGGCTGCCGAGCAACAAGAATATGAAGACCCGATCCTACCGATGGAACGTCGCCAGCAGCGACTGCTGGATCGTCAATTGCAGGCACTAAAGAGCAACTTACCCGGCCGAAAAGGCTTGTATCGCCTGCCTTGGTATTTGGTGATGGGCCTTGAAGACGCCGGTAAAACCAGCCTGATTCAGCGTTCAGGGCAGACTTATACCTTAACCAACGTCACTCGAAACAACCGGGGCGATCGCAACCCTTTCGGTTTTGATTGGTGGATTGGCGATAACGGCGTTCTGATCGATCCAGACGGTGAATTGCTGAGCCAGAACCAGGGCGAAGGGGCCACCGGTGAAATCCAGAACCGGTTGTGGAATCACTTTATGGGCTGGCTGGAAAATAGCCGCCCGCAGAGACCCTTGAACGGCCTGATCGTTGCCGTCGATTTGGCGCGATTGAGTACCGCCAACGAACAACAGCGGGAAGCCCACGCCATTTTATTACGCACCCGGGTAAGGGAGCTCATGGAGCAGTTGGGCTCGCGCCTGCCGGTGTACGTCACCTTCACCAAAATGGACTTGATGTACGGCTTTGCCCCGTTTGTTAGGGCCATGTCGAAGGCCGAAAAAGATCAGGCGCTCGGCTTCACCTTCCATCTGGATAACCAGCAAGATCACGACGAATGGCTTGAACAGTTTGCGGAACGATACACCGAGTTGGTGGATGAACTGAGCCAGCGCTTACCAGACGTGCTTGCTGATACCCGGGACGCGGAAGAACGGGCGGCAGCGTATTCCTTCACGCGCCAGCTGGCGGGCCTCAAACCAGCGGTAGAGCAGTTCCTCAGCGACTTGCTGTCCGCCGATGCATTCTCGACACCGGCTTTAGTACGGGGTACTTATTTTACCTCTGTTCTGCAGGAAGGGGTGCCTGAAGATGCCTTCGTGGCCGCTGCCGCCCGTAACTACCAGATGAGCGGTCCGATTCAACCGGCGCAGCGGAATGCCCAGTCAGTCAGTTTGTTCACCAAGAACCTGTTCCCGGGTGTGATCTATCGCGAGGCCGGCCTGGCGGGTGATAACCGAAAAGTGATCAAAAAGCGCCACCGCAAAGTCGCGATGGCTTCAATCATAGCTCTGTGTGCCGGTGCGGGCATGACCGCCGGTTGGCAGCATTATTTCATTAAGAATGCCGAAGCGGCGGCTCAGGTGGAAAACCGGGTTAAGGCGTTCCTGAACGATTGGCAGCCCGTTGGCTACGAACCGGACACAACCGGCCGAAACCTGCTGCAGCCACTGGATGAGTTGCGAGAAGCCACATTGGCCTTCGGCGACTACCGCAAAGAGTGGCCGCTGGTCACCGACATGGGGCTGTACCAAGGCCACAAAGTAGGGCCAGAAGTGGATGCCGCCTATCTCGACATGTTGGCGTACCAGTACCTGCCGGCATTGATGTTCGGTGTGATGGAAGAAATGGGGCAAGCACCGGATAACAGCACTGAGCGATTGGAGCACTTGCGGGTACTGCGCATGATGTATGACGAAAGCGGTCGCCGTGGCGACATCGTATCGGAATACATGCGCGAGTATTGGCAAGCGCGCTTCCCCGGGCAGCGGGAAGTCCAGAACCGGCTGCACAGTCATTTGCAGTACGCCATGGTGCACACCAATCTTGCAGGCATGGCCGCCGAGGGTGATCAGGCGGCTAGCATGGCACTGGCGCCTTTCCGGAGCAGTGTGCAGTGGGCGCAGCACGAGCTGGGGCGGATCAGCACCCCGGACAGGGTATATCGTGATCTGAAAGCTGAAGCCGGTCGGGATTTTCAGTCGCCGCTGGAGTTGGCGCGTAGCTCTGGCCCGGCCTTTGCCACCGTCTTCACTCGCGTGGATGCCTACGGCGAGCCGCAGGGCGATGCCTTGCCGGCAGAGGACGACCCGCTCTCCATTCCGGCGCTGCTGACCCGGGATGGCCTGGAAAAATGGTTCCTGCGACAATCAAGCTCGGTGACGGAACTGGCGCTGGTCGATGCTTGGGTGCTAGGGCGCCGGAACGACGTGGATTTCAGTAAAGCTGACGAAGCCGAATTGCTGTCGAGCTTGCAGACCCTCTATGCCGAGAACTACGCCAACGTGTGGCGCACCGCGCTCAGCCGAATCGACGTGCACCGTTTCGAAGACTTGAATCATGGTGTGCGTATTCTTGAAAGCCTGACCAGCGGCCATCAGCCATTGGCGCGCCTGCTTGGCCAGGTGCAGGCCAATACCAAGCTGATTCCTGCCGGTGAAGGTGAAGCCGAAGTGGCTCGTAAGTTACTGCAGGAATCGCCGCATTACCGAATGCTGCAGGATATCGAGCGCCAGTTTGATGACCTGAACCGGCTGACTCGCAAAAACAGCGATCAGCCCAGTGGTCTGGAAGAAGTCATGGTGGTAGTGGCCGAGTTGCACGAGTACATGCGCAGCATTCAGGAATCACCGGATTCCGGCAAGGCTGCACTGAGTGCTGCCCGAGCGCGTATGGCACTTCAGGGGTCAGACCCCATCTTCACGCTCCAGCGTATGGCCAGTCATCAGCCCGAGCCGCTGAACCGCCTGTTAAGCCGACTGGCTACCGAAAGCTGGCGAGTGGTGCTTGATCGTGCCGTGGCCCAGCTTGAGCGGGAGTGGTACCGGGAAGTGTATCAGCCGTTCCAGCAAACCCTTGCCCGGCATTACCCCTTTGCAGCAGACGCGAACCGGGATGCAGCCTTGCAGGATTTTGAGCGCTTCTTTGCTCCCGACGGCATTCTGGAAGCCTTCTACAACAATAACCTGAAGCTGTTTTTGGAAGACCACCCCGAGCAGGTGGGGGATGCCCGCCGCGCGAGCTTGGTGCGCCGCGATGTGCGCGCCGCCTTGGAGCGGGCACGCCAGATTCGTCAGGCTTTCTTCACCCGTAGTGGTACGCTGGATGTTGAGTTCGCGTTAGAGCCGCTGAACTTGACCAACAATAAGCGCCGCGCCGTGGTGAATATCGACGGGCAATTGGTAGAGTTCTCCCATGGACCTCGCCAAAGCATCCCGCTGGTCTGGCCGAATACCTTGCGCGACAGCGTCGAGAGCCGCATCACCCTGGTGCCGATACAGGTGAACCGCTCGCCGCGCAGCATTTCCGAGCGTGGCCCGTGGGCGCTCTTCCGCCTGTTGAACAAAGCAGAGATCACCGGAGTTAGCAGTAACGCCGTGGATGTGATGTTCAAAGTGGACGATGGCGAGATGCGTTATCGCCTGCATGCGGCCAGTAATACCAACCCGTTCACACAGCAGATGCTTGCAGGGTACCGAATACCCCGCAGCTTGTATTAGACTGTGTGCCGTCGCCCGGGCATGTGTGCCCGGGTTGGCGGGAGTCGGCACCCGGATGGCGCTGGCTGAAAAGGAAATGTTCATTCTTCAGGGACTGAAGTTATGCCCCAGGCAAGCGGATTGCAATTTACCGCCCGAGTTGGCGAATTCTCCTCAGACCACTTCGTGGTTGCCAGTTTTGTGCTCACCGAAGGTTTATCCACGCTTTCCCATGGCCGCTTGAAACTGGCCAGCACCGACCCGGACGTGCAAGCTGCGGATGTTCTGGAGCAGCCGGTGGATCTGGTGGTTTGGCAAGACGGCCAGCCTCTTCGCCGCTTTACCGGCGTGGTGAACGAGTTCGTGCGGGGCAACACCGGCCACCGCCGCACCCATTACGAAGTGGTGATTCAGCCTCCGGTGTGGCGCTTGGGCTTAATGCACAACAGCCGTATCTTCCAGGCACAGACCACCGATGCCATTGTGCGCACGCTATTGGAGGAGCGGGGCATTGTGGATACGGTGTTCGACCTGAAGCGTTCGCCAGAAGAACGGGAATACTGCGTACAACACCGTGAAAGCGACCTGAAATTCGTAGAACGACTGGCCGCTGAAGAAGGTTGGCACTTCCGCTACCAACACGGCAGCGTGGACGGCGAAGAACAACCCGCATTAGTACTGGCTGACCATCACGGTGATGCGCCCAAACTCGATCCCGTAGAGTGCAACACCAAAGCCGGCGGCAGCACCCAGCACGCCTGTGTATTCAGCTTCGCCTACGAAGAACGGGTGCGGGCTTCATCGGTTGCGATGAAAGATTACACCTTCAAGAACCCGGCTTACGCTCTGATGCACGAACAGAGTGCCGGTGGGGTGAACCACCGCGACGACTACCAGCACTACGACTACCCCGGCCGTTACAAAGCCGACGCCAGCGGCCAGCCGTTTACCCAGAACCGGTTAGACGCACTGAGAAACGATGCCTCCGTCGCCAAAGGCAAAAGCAACCGCCCGGACTTTGCCGCTGGCGCCAAAGTTGACCTGCAAGACCACGACAGCCAAAGCCTGAACCGGGAATGGTTGCTCACCGCCATTACCCACACCGGCAAACAACCGCAAGCGCTGGAAGAAGAGGGTGGTAGTGAACCGACTAGCTACGCCAACGAATTCACCGCCATTCCCGCCGATAAAACCTGGCGTGCCCTTTGTGAGCACAAACCCATGATGGACGGCCCCCAGATCGCCATCGTGACCGGCCCGGAAGGCGAGGAAATTCACTGCGACCAATACGGCCGCGTAAAAGTGCGGTTCCCTTGGGATCGTTACTCGAAAAACGACGAACACAGCAGCGCTTGGCTCCGCGTCTCCCAAGGCTGGGCTGGCGGCCAGTATGGCTTTATGGCCTTGCCCCGAATCGGCAATGAAGTGATTGTCAGCTTCCTCGATGGCGACCCGGATCAACCCATCATCACCGGCCGAACCTACCACGCCACCAACACACCACCGTACCCACTGCCGGAACACAAAACCCGCACCACATTAAAAACCAAAACCCATAAGGGTGAAGGCAGCAACGAACTGCGGTTTGAGGATGAAGCCGGTGAAGAGCAGGTATACGTTCATGCCCAGAAAGACCTGGACTTGCTCACGGAAAACAACCGTACCGAAGTCATCAAGAACGACAGTCACCTGACGGTCGAAAACAACCGCTTCAGCCACACCAAAGGTAACAGCCACCACACCGTAGATGGCGAGAAGCGCGAGCTGACAGGTAAAGACCACAGCTTCAACGTAAGCGGTACCCTACACCTGAAAGCCGGTACTGCCTGGCTCAGCGATTCCGGCACCGAACTGCACATCAAGGCCGGCCAGAAAGCGGTGATCGAAGCCGGCGCCGAAATCACCCTGAAGGCCGGCGGCAGCTTCGTGAAGATCGATCCCGCCGGTGTGGCTATCGGTGGTGCGAGCATCAAGATGAATGCCGGAGGAGCTGCAGGTAAGGGCAGCGGGCAGAAGGTGCAGGTGCCGGAGATGCCGGGGTTGGTGACTGCTGCTGGCGGGTCAGTGGCGCCGGAGGCGTTGGCGGAGGTTAGCCAGAGAGCGAGTGCTCAGCCAAAAGCCATCGTTGCCCATCGACTGAAACAGGCTCGGATGAATCGAACGGCTACTGTTGAGCAGTGCCAGCAGAAACCCGATGGCACTTGTCCGCTTGGGAACTGTCCTTGCGATAAGAATCAGACAGCGTGATACGTGAAGGAGCCGGTTGTGCTATTTGCAAAACCCTCGACTGACAAGGAGCGTTTTTTAGTGCTGGAAGCGCAGCAGAAACCATCGGTTGTGCAGTCATTGTATGAACAAACAGACGTTCCGAAGTGGCTATATCTGTTTGCTGAGACTGACTGGCAACAATACCTGGCTGAAAGTCCCGTTGTTCTGGAAGCTAAACAGAAGAGCCCGGAGTATCAGTGGGCTTTGCAAGGTTTGAAGGAGGGGCGGCTTATCGGTCTGATCCTGGAGTCCTCTGAGAGCCTTGAGTCCGTGACGAGTTGGCTAAGGGCGCGTTTGAAAGTGCGCTTTGACGGAGAACGTCAGGGTCTGCTTCGACTTTACGACCCTGAGGTATGGCAACGCTTATCTCCGGGCACTCAAGACCAGGCGGATGTGATTGAGCGGGTTATTTATTGGTACGGAGAAAGCGGTCAGGAACGTTGGCAAACCACCGACAGACCAAATCTGTTCACTATGCTGCCCGTACCGACGCTTTCAGAAACTCAGTGGCAGGCATTGAACACGCCTGATGCCTGAGTCCGAATTGATACGCTTAGAACGCAAGGAATGACAGGGATGTCTGAGAATAGTGCAAAGCAGTTGGCGGCCGGTTGTAGCCCGACTTGCGAGGACGAATCGCTGATTATTGAAGTTATAGGTAAGGAGCACCCGGAGGGGCATACTTTCCGAATCTATGATGAAACCAACTATGAACAGCAAGAGTGGTTGGAGAAACAGGTTGAAATAGAGACCCTGGATAATTCAGTTCTTAATGTCTGGCCCTGGCAGAATGCGGGCGGTCGAAATGTGTGGCTGGACATCGAGGCAGAAGAAGGCGCTGACGTTCGGGTGCCGCTGTTTGAAGGGGTGTCTGCCACGAAAAGAGAAGTAGAGAGACAGTGGAACCGTATTTTACCGCTGGTACCTCTGACGTTGATTCATGATCCGGAACCTGAACCTGAGCATACGAAGGAGCATGTTGTACCTGTGCGCCCTGGATTCATTTACGTGTTCCGTCAAGGTCGTCTCTGGAGGGAGTTGGAGGCACAGTACACTGATCAGGGGAGCGTGGAGTTTCGGGATGTACGTTTGGCTGATTATCGACAAGGCAGCAGAAAAGTCCTGACTGAAGATCGCCGGCCAGCAGTAGGTAAAGCCCAGACAGCAATATGGACACCAGTCTGTGAAATGAATCGTTCACTCCTCCACGAGTTTGAGATGGCATTTTCCGAGGTGCAGTGGTCTGCTCAGCGCGTGGCGTATTTGGAAACATCTGATTCGGCTCGTAAGGAGCGTTGCCAGCCTTTAATTGGTCCAGAACCGGTTGCTGAAGTAGCATCACAAACGCAAGATGTGGAACGGCCCGGTCGCCTTATCTCGCTACGTGGTCTGCCCGAAATGAGGTTGCGCGAACCATACCTAGAGCAGAATCTCCCTAAACCTTGGAAAAGTGTTTATGACCTCGATGGTCAATATTCCCGTAGTTTATTTTCTCAGGCTAAAGAAGAAGCTGAGGCTTTTGCTGCAAATGAGGAATCCGCTAGGGAAGCTTGGGAAGCAGTCGGGTATCGGGATGCAGCATTGAAAGGCGCCGCATCTGCACGGTTGGCTGCATTGGAAAGCCAAATATCCGGAGAAGAGAGCGAACTCTGGAAACCGATTGGGGTATCGGGCGATAGCTTGGCTAAGCCACGAGAGCAAGGGTACTCAGGAATCATCCTGCAAGATCATCTGTTTTGTGTCAGGCTCCACGTAACCCAAGCCTTATCAGCCCAGTCTTTGATTGAGGCTGTGGCTCGATTAGCCCAAAAGTCGAGACATATCGCTAGCGCGCATTTAGTACAGTCCGTAATCTTGCCTGAGAAATTGGGCGGACAGAAAAACCCGTTGAATGATTTTGCCCGTCACCTTGATACGACCTATTTCGGGCCACTTCACATGACGTTGCGCTCTGCCCAACGGCGCATTGCCCGCGAAGAAATGGCCCGGGCCCAGAACCTCGTAACAAATACCATCAAATCAGCCGAATACCAGTCAGCTCTTGCCGACCTTTTTACCCTGAAGAAAACAGACTATCTGGAAGGATTCTCGGTGTGCAGCAACATCTTCCAGGTCCTGTGCCAAAATCCGAATGACTGGAATACAGAGTCCGAGCGGGACGTTGTCAGTGAATACCAAGTACAGGACGCCAACGATCTTTTGCTCAAAATCATCGAAGAGGGGAGCGATCAGCCGTTACACGCGATGATTTTTCCCAGTGATGAAGCCTTGGCTGCAAGGAGCCAACCTCCGGAGCCGGAAGAATGCGGTGATGGCCGGTGTAGACCGGATGATCTTAAAGGAATTTCGGAATCTTTGCCGGAGATAGAGGATTCTCAATCCCTAGCCGCAGTTGCTCTCGCGGCTGTTGCTAAGGATGACAAAAGCCTTGAGTTGGTAACGGAATTGAAGCGATGGAGTGCGGCAGTTAACACGTTACTGGATGGTTTGCAGAAGCATTCACAAGCACTTCTGAATAAACTGAAATCTCGTAGTTATTCGCTAACCGCTAAATTCTATGGGCCTTTGCTACGTATGGCCAAGGCCCGGGACCCGAATTTGTTCGATACAGTGCAACTGGTTGCCAGAAATGCTGTTCCCCAAGGTTGGTTGATCTTGGGGGTTTCAGATCCGGGAATCGGACTGAAGTATGGTTTGACCGAGGCTGACCATGAGTATCGCCATAAAGCGAATATGCACAAAAGGTTTTACGGGGAATTCTATGATAGTGACGGCAACATTCTAGCTTCGACAGCAAAAGCGCGCTTGGGATCATTAGTCGAGGATATTGATCTCGGTACCTCGCCACAAGCAAGGGATGTCCAGGTATTTGTAGCGCCTGAGGATTCTGAGGTTGTTAAAACCCATAGGCAGCTGCGATCGACGACCAAGTGGGAGCGTTTTTTTTATCATGCGAGAATTCCTTATTTTGTGTTTGCCATCGAAGCTTTCAATCTATTGAAAGAAAGACATTTGTTATCTCAGCTAGCAAACGATAAAGGTAAAACCCGTTTAGCGGCCGGGTTGGTGAGTGGTTTTGCAGATCTCACCTTTGCCAGCGCCCTAGTAGCGGAAAGGATCAGTAAAGAGCTAGGTGTTTGGAAGGTGGTGCCGGGTGTTTTGGATCACGCTCTACTGAAGACCGAAGGATCACTAATCGTCAGGTTATTTCCTACATTGGCAAAAGCTCTTCCGGAAGTGATCACAACTCGTATAGTGGCTGGTATGGCAACTGGTGGTTTTGCGCTTTTAGTGTCGGTGTTAGATTTGGCTCACGAAGTCGATACGGCCGATTATGATTCCGCGGCCGCGTATGGAGTGTCAGTTATTGGCACAGGAATGACGATGTACGGAGGGGTTTTGATGACCCAAGTTGCTGGACAAGGCGCGGGTTGGTTAGCCCTGGCAGGTCCTTGGGGTTGGGTGGCGCTTGGTCTGACATTAGCAATTGCTGGCGGAGTTGCAGCGATTTTTCTCGACGACGAGCCGTTGGAAGAATGGCTGAAGCGTGGCCCCTTTGGTGGCGAGCATGATAACGAGTTTAAGTATTTAAGGAATAATCCAGACGAGTCTTTCTATCGGTTAACCAACTTGCTTTGCCGGCCACGAATTGTTGTAAAGAATGCTTCTAATTTTAACAGTAATGTAGTTAAACGTGGTGTTGTTTTGACCGCAGATCAGGAAAGAGAGTTTTCCAAGGTAAATACGGAAGTAACTATAGAGAACAATTTGTGCGGTTTGCTGGATGAGGTTTTATTAAGGTCAGAAATAAGACTAGTTGAAGCATCGTATAGAGGATCAAACTGGGGGCTTGGCTCTCGTGAGGTAACGAAGGTTAAAAGTGTAAAGGTTGTGGCTGAACAGTCCAATGCAAGCGGGAAAAAACTGTATTTGGTGGTACCTGAACGCAAGTCTGGTATTACGGTTTCGAGGATTGAAGTACGAGCTCAATGGTCGGCGATCTGGAATGGTGTTGATCAATGTTTGAAGCTGGTTTTTCCTGCACCAAAACTGGCTGACGACACCCGATTTGATCCCGAAATCCATAAAGATCCGGATTTTACATCAGTTAACCAGTCCTTCTGGGCTAACCAGAAGACTCACGGTATAAGCTAAACAGACATGATGCTATGACCAATACTGTGTGGATAAAGTATGAAGATACCGCTTATCGCGGTAACAGGAAGAGTCCCGAACCAAATATGCCCACGGGGCATAGCAAGCTGTTCCTGAAGGGCTGGACCCAAGGGAGCCGACCACTTGAGAAGAGTAGTCGATCTGGCGTCTTTCCCCCTAAGGCTTTGGAAACGTGGACGCCGGCGGGAATAGTCGAGGAAGAAAACTACAGAGAGCAATTTGAGAAAGAAGCAGCAGACGGTGGAGAGCCCTATAACCCCGCAGGCTGGATCAACGGAAATAGTATTCGTTATGCCACTCTTCCTAGGGTCAGTTGGGCTCTACTTTGGATGCGCTATGGCGGTCGATTTGCGTCTACTTGGTTATTAATACCATTCGTTCTAGCCATGCTAATGATGTGGTTTGAGCTGGGGGAAAAAACAGGGTGGAGTACCTTCTGGTGGGAAGCTGTTTTTCCATTCCTTGGTTTTTTTTATTTTCCGATGTCCATATGCTGGGCAGTTGGCTATGTCGTCGAAAAATACTTCCCTCACATAATCTATCGTCGGCCCAAAGGTCCCAAATGGGAACTAAACCGCCGTACCGGAATGGTCACCCTCTACTATGACCCGGACACCGACGAGCGAGCGGGGCAGATAAGTGCTCAGGCACCTTTTGACGAGTGGGATGGTTACCTTGTTACCTTGCCAGATCGTCAGGGTAACCTCTGGTATCGTCTGAACCTAGTGCACAAAACTGAAGAATGGGCCTTACCTCTGAACCAGCTTATGCCTGCCACCACCAATCGGGAAGATGTTTTGGCGTTCTGGTTGATGATTTGCAGGTATATGGATGTCACCCAGCCACTGCCGGATATTCCGCTGTTCGAGTCCTTTCGCCACGAAGATCCGCGCACTGTACGCCATGATGAAAAAAACAGCCGTAACCCCCGTTACTGGCGGGATATGAGCGAGCAGGATTACGAGCAGTTTATGAAAGACAATCGTCATAAGTTGTATAACAACAAGTGGTAGTGACAAAATTTTTAGGAAACGTCTGGTACTGACACCCTACCGCCGCAACTCAGCCTCTGGCCGATTCAGCATCGCAATCAGCGGATTCTTCCTGAACACATAATCCCGCAGCAGATAGCCCAACAATAGGCCAAGTGCGAAACCGCCCAAGTGGGCCACCCAAGCTACACCGCCTTGGCCGGAGAACATGCCAACCAGATTAATCAGGCTCCAGATCAGGAAGTACCAATGGGGTGCGAGTTTCTTCTGGTAGACAAAGAACATGAAGGTCAGGCTGGCGTGGCGGAACCACATTAAGTAGAGGCCGAATAGCGCGGCGATAGACCCGCTGGCTCCCACCAACAGCAGCGGGCCTTGGCTGCTGTCGAAGAACAGCAGTTCTGCCAAAGCCGCCATCACGCCGGCAAACAGGTACAGCGCGAGAAAGGCGCCATGCCCGAGAGCGTCTTCCAGGTTGTCCCCAATGATCCAAAGAAAATACATGTTGCCGGCCAAGTGCATGAAACCGCCATGGACGAACTGGTAGGTGAGGAGCTGGATGGCAAAATGTGCAGGGCTCTGGTTTTCAGAGTTGAACCCCCAGTATGCGAACACCCAGTCGTTGATTTCGGGGGAGAGCAGGCCGGCGATAAACACGATGCTGCAAAGTGTAATTAATGCTCGGGTGACCCAAGGTGTGCGGTGGGGCTTAATGTTGTATTCCACGGGCATGGCCGTAAAAAACTGAAATAGCCAAGATTTCCAGCTCACCTTTTCATTGAGGTTGTTCAGCGCCCGTTTCAGTTCCGGAGAGTGCATCACTTGCTCGACTTCATGCTTATCCAGCCAAACACCGTCACAGGTCGGGCAGCAGTCGATTTCGGTCGTATAGTGTTCCAGCAGCTGGTAATGAACCATCGAAACCCGGCAGCGCCGGCATTGCCGGTCGCTGGTCCGCAGCGCGGAGCCTAGGTGGCGCTCATGGTCGTAGTCATTAATGTGGTCATGTTGGTTTGCAATGGCTTGGTTCAGCGCACCGTCTTCAAACCACAGGCCGTGACAGTGTCGGCAGTTAAAGATCGACGGATTGCCGGTAGCCACCAGAGAAGAGTTGGAGCATGCAGGGCAGTTATAAGCACGTGTTTTAGGCATGAGGTCCCTGTTTCCCCTAGCGGGAAGTACTCTGTACGGTAAAACGATTAACGAAAACGACGGTAGCAACCGCAAGAGCGGACTTTATAACGCCCCCGAGCAAGAACGGCAGAACACCCTTCAGGAATGCATCAGCTGGCCCGATGGTAAAAGCGAGCCATACCCCGCCAAAACCCAGGCATACAGCATGGCCCAACAGCATTGCGATGAAGGCTAGTTTCAGGTGTTTGGTGTCCCAGCCACGGGCAAAGAGAAAACCAACAAGGGCAACGGCTAGGGGAAAGGCAAAAAGGTAGCCCGCTGTTGGTCCGAAGAAGTAATCCAGCCCGCTTCCGCCGCCCGCAAGAACCGGTAGCCCTGTAGCGCCGAGCGCCAGCCATAAAACCGTTGAGACGGTGCCCAGTTTCCAGCCTAGAACCCCAGCAACGGTAAGCAGCACGTAGGTTTGCGCGGTAATAGGCACGGGCACCATGGGGATCTCAATGTACGAAGCGATGGAGAGGCACACAACGGCGATGGCGATAAGCGCCAGCTTCCAGCTTACTGACAGAGCATTTGGGCCAGCAGGACTGATACTACGGCTGGGTTCAGACATCATCTTTCTTACCTTATCTAGAGCGCGGGATTCTGGTCTAGAACTCTAACGGAGTCGGGTAGTGGGAGCCACTAAAACGGAAGGAAAATGATGAGGATAAGCCAAGCGAGCGTTGGAGGAAGGGGGTGTCAGTCAGTCTGGATTAACTTGAACTGCTGATCAAAAAACGCACCGTCCCTGGTGCCAAGATGCAAATGAAACATGAAATGCTTAGCCCTGGCTGTCAGACACGATCTCACCACGAATGACAGTTTGGCCACTGTATGGGGCAGGCTCTGTAGTCTCTACCCGTGCCTCGTCTGAGTATCGGTCTGCAAGGCTTGCGTGTGCAGGCAGGGCAGTGATGGCAACGAGTGAAGTTAGGGCGGCCAGAATAATATTGCGCATAATTCTTTCTCCTGTTTCGGACAATGGTTGATATCGAGGTCGTGAGTGACGCGGTATCAGATGGCAAGAAGTATGAGCTTCAACTGGGTCGGTGAATAATTCGGAGTTAGTATGGGATACATCACTGAGTATGATGTAGGGGCTTAGGGTTTTGGCAGCGATTGTTAAGATTACCTTTGAACATCTAAATAAACCCACCCGAGGTTAATGTTGATGAAAACCCAAGAGCTCCAGTTGCTCTATATTTTTGATGCCATCATGACGGAGCGGTCGGTTACTCGAGCGGCTGACCGCCTCTCCATGACCCAGCCGGCGGTGTCGAATGCGATTTCCAGAATGCGCCAGATCTGGAACGACCCGGTGTTCGTGCGTAAAGGCAGAAACATTGAGCCCACGTCATATGCGTTGAGCCTGTGGGATCAAGTGGGTGGGCCGATGTATTCCCTGACGAATGCCGTGAGTGCCACGCAGTTTGATCCCCAAACTTCTAAGCGGAAGTTCCGGCTGGCGGTCACAGATGTCATCGTAGAGATGGTGTGGCGCCCATTGATCAAGTTGCTGGAGCAAGAAGCGCCGGGTGTGGATGTCTATGCCGTACCGTACACGCCCGACGGTACTCATGATGATCTTCGGGAAGCAAACGTTGACCTAGCGGTGGGCGTGTTGAATCACCACGATCACAGCCTGCGTAGTACCTGGTTGTTTGAAAGTGGTTATGTTTTGGCGATGCGCGAAGACCACCCTCTTGCTGGAAGGCCCATCACGCTGGACGAATTTCTGGAAGCGCGCCACTTGCTGGTGACCATGTCCGGTGATGCTCATGGATTCGTGGACAGTTACCTTGATCAGAAAGGCCAAAGCCGCCGGATTGCTGCAACGGTCAACCAATTTTCTATTGCCCCCGAACTCCTCAGAGAAACCAACCTCATCGCCGCAGTGCCCGAGCTGATCAGTCAGGATTGCGGCTTCGTCAACGGTTTATGGATGAGTGAGTTACCGTTCAAGGTGGACCCGACCAGTCTTTATTTGATCTGGCATGCGCGTCACGATCGTGACCCCGGCATCATTTGGATGCGTGATCACCTTGAGCGGCTTCTTCAGGAGCGCTGGCAAGAAATTATGACAGCCTCGCCGTGCTCGTCCCTCTGAGGTAATTGCTGGCCTCCGTCAGCTGGCCAGACTGTAAGCCCCGCCTTGTTCAACCGCCGCTTTGTAGGCGGGGCGGGCTTGGAAGCGCTCAACCCAAGCTTTCAGGTTGGGACGCTGGCTCAACAGCCCAAAGGAATGGGCGACCTCACCAACAAAACTCAACTGAATGTCCGCAGCACTGAATTGCTCATCAACCAGATACGTCTTACCGGCCAGTGATGACTCAATGAAACCCAAATGATTGTCCAGTTCGCTGTTGATGCGTGGCTGCAGAGGTTCGCCGCTATCTCCGAGTTGGCCAACATAGATCTTCAACAGCAGCGGAAGCATCGCGGAACCCTCGGCATAGTGCAGCCATTGAACGTACTGTTCGTAGGTCGGGCTGTCCGGTGCAGGTTGCAGGGCTTGGTTGTCCGCGTATGCCCGTACGAGGTAATCAATAATCGCGCCGGATTCATGAATGATGTTCTCGCCATCCTCAATAACCGGAGACTTGCCCAAAGGGTGAACTTTGAAAAGTTCGGGTGGTGCCAGATGGGTGTCGGGATCACGCTCGTAGCGCCGAACTTCGTAATCAAGGCCCAGCTCTTCAAGCAGCCAGAGAATGCGATGAGAGCGTGAGTCGTTTAAGTGGTGAACAAGAATCATGTGATTAGCTCCGGAAGGTGTTGGCAGTTTCAGCAGTCACTATCGCACAGTATAGACGACTGGTCTAATCCTAATGATCGATCTTGAAAATTGGTAGGCGGGAGTAATGATGAAGCTTCGGAAACTCCTGACGGGCAGCCGGAGTGTGCGTTCTAGACAATTGGTCTAATCCCGCTTAGAATTTCGCCATGGAACCAAAAGTAGCAACTCAAGATGTGCGCACCCACATCCTCGAAACCGCCCAGGTCATTATCAGTGGCAAGGGCTTCAGTGCTGTGGGATTAAACCAGATCTTGCAGGCTGCCGGCGTGCCGAAAGGATCTTTCTATCACTATTTCGGCTCTAAAGAAGCGTTTGGTGAAGAGTTGCTCAAGAGCTATTTTGCCAACTACCACGAAACATTGGATGCCATGCTTTCGCGCCCGGGCCTGAGCGGTGCCGAGCGCTTGATCAGCTACTGGGAAACCTGGCTGGAAACCCAATCGGCCTGCGATCCGAAAGGCAAATGCCTCACTGTGAAGCTGGCCGCCGAGGTCAGCGACTTGTCCGAAACTATGCGAGCTGTTTTGGCTCGGGAAACATCCCGGGTAGTCGCTCGTTTGGAGCAAGCGGTTGCCGAGGGCATCGCTGACGGCTCCTTGCCGGCGACTTTGAACGCAAAGGTAACGGCCTCAACCCTTTACCAGTTGTGGCTCGGTGCGAGCCTGCGCAGCAAGATCACCCGCGACCGCGATCCCATGGAGTGCGCGCTGGCATCGACTAGAGAAATGCTCGGGCTATAAAACCGCGTTGAACCCTGTTTAATCACGGAATATACAAACGACGGCCCCTTTCTATCCTTCATATCACTCATAGTGATATGAAGGATACGGCTTCTGAATTATTCAAAAACCTCCTGCCCACCAATAATAGCCATTCCCCCGATATTGCTCGGTAATATCAATCAAAAGGAATGCGTAATGAGTTCTCGTGGTGGCACCTTTCTCGATGTCAGTGCTCAATGTGCTGGAGCAAGTGATCGTGGTCGGCGTTGGCATAAGCCGGCAACGGTTGTGGCCGAGAGCCAAATGGGCGAAAGGCAGGTGGTGAAAACCTACCCCTCTTTTGTATTTCCGCTGACTCAATACTTTCGAATGCTGGCCAAGCATGAATACCGAATGCTCAAGGCCGTTGAAGGTCTGCCGTTCACCCCTAACGATGTGTACCGGTGTGCTGAGGACAGCGGAGCTTTTCAGTACCAGCACGTTGATGGAGTGCCGCTAAAAGAGCTGGGGAAGCGAGGCGGGGTTCCGGAAGACTTCTTTGTGAAGCTTTACGCCTCCGTGCAACAGATGCACAGAAGCGGCGTGGTTCATTTTGATCTGGGAAACTCCGGTAATGTGCTGTGCTCGCCAGCGGGCGAACCGAAGATCATCGATTTCGGGTCTGCCGTGTTTTTTCGTTTATTGCCGGGAGTATTAGGGGACTGGGCTCGCAAGAAGGATCGGATGGGGGTGTTGAAACTCTGGTATCGCTTCGATCGAGACACTATGCCCACGGCAACTCAAGCGTATTATCGTGCGAACTACAGGAAGAATATCTACACTCCCAAGCGCTTTATAAAAGCCTTAAAACGGGGCTTTTTGAAGCCGCTCCGCACTTATGAAGAGGCTTTGCCCATGGCCGCGATTTTCGGTTTGTTCTTTGGGCTGATGGCGTTGGTGTCGTTAGTTTAGGGGAAAAGAACGCGGAGTTGAGCACCTAAAGATTAAGAGAATTCCCCTGCAGCTGTAGACGACTGGTCTAATCATGTTTTAGACTGAGAGCAGATGTTAAAAACTAAGCCGATCTGATCGGCTTTTTATTTACCTAATCACTAGACGACTGGTCTAAGAGCGAGGCGTTATGAATAATTTTGAGTTCTACAATCCCACGCGAATCGTATTTGGCGAAGGCACTATTCAGCGCCTTGATAGCTTGGTGCCTGCCGATGCGCGGGTGTTGGTGCTGTTCGGCGGTGAAAGTGCCAGGAAAACGGGCACCATCGACGAGGTCAAGCAAGCGTTGGGCGACCGGCAAGTGGCCGAGTTTGGTGGTATCGAGCCAAACCCGACCTACGAAACCTTGATGAAAGCCGTCGCGCTAATCGAGCAGGACCAGTTTGACTTCTTGCTGGCGGTTGGTGGTGGTTCCGTAATCGACGGAACGAAATTTGTAGCCGCCGCCGTTGGTTTTGACGGTGACCCTTGGAGCATTCTGGAAAAACGGGGGCGGAACATTACCCAAGCCATTCCGTTTGGCACCGTGTTGACGTTGCCGGCCACCGGTTCTGAGATGAACAGCGGCGCTGTCGTGACCAACAAGGCGCTTCAAGCAAAACTGCCGTTTGCCAGCCCGCTGGTTTATCCCGCGTTCTCCATTCTGGACCCGGTTAAAACCTTCACACTGCCCGCGAAGCAGGTCAGCAACGGAGTGGCCGATGCGTTCACTCATATCATTGAACAATATCTGACCTATCCGGCGAATGGTTTGGTGCAGGACCGCTTTGCGGAAGGTTTGCTGCAAACGCTCGTCGAGATCGGCCCGAAAGTGCTGGAAGACCCGGAAAACTATGAACTGAGAGCGAACCTGATGTGGGTGGCTACGCTGGCATTGAACGGTTTGATCGGTGCTGGCGTACCTCAGGATTGGGCAACCCACATGGTTGGCCATGAATTGACAGCGTTGTACGGCATCGATCATGCGCGGACGTTGGCTATTGTGCTGCCAGGGATGCTGGATGTGCGTCGCGAGTCAAAAGCTGAAAAGTTGCTACAGTATGGTGAGCGGGTCTGGAACATTCGTGAAGGCTCTGAAGAAGAGCGCATCGAAAAAACGATTCAGGCCACCCGTCAGTTTTTTGAAAGCCTGTCTATTCCTACGCGGTTGCCAGATTACGGACTCGATGAAAGTTCCATCGACGACATCATCAGCCAGCTTGAGCGCCACGGTATGACTAAGCTGGGTGAGCACGGAGATGTGACACCGGACATCAGCCGTCGTGCCCTCGAAGCCAGCCTGTAACGGAGGAGAAAAGATCATGGAAAATTCATCGTTGAAAAATAGACAGTGGGTTTTGAATCAGCGTCCGAACGGCGCACCGACACCCGAGGATTTCAAACTGGTGGAGAGTGAGGTGCCGAGCCTGAATGAAGGGGAAGTGCTACTCAAAACCCGCTACTTGTCCTTGGACCCGTACATGCGCGGTCGAATGAGTGAGGCTCCGTCCTACGCGCCGTCTTTGAACATCGGCGAAGTGATTGTAGGCGGCACCGTGTCGGAAGTGGTGGAATCCAGAAACCCGAAGTTCGCCAAAGGTGACCGGGTGCTGGCTGGCAGCGGATGGCAGGAGTACGCGGTATCTGACGGCTCTGAACTGATGTCTGTCGAAGGCTTGCCCGAACCCTCATACGCCTTGAGCCTGATGGGCATGCCCGGCTTCACCGCTTATCACGGATTGCTGAATATCGGCGAGCCGAAACCCGGTGAAACCGTTGTTGTCGCTTCAGCCAGCGGTGCGGTAGGCTCGGTGGTGGGTCAAATCGCGAAACTCAAAGGCTGCCGGGTGGTTGGGATCACCAGTGGCGGCGATAAACAGCGTTACGTAAAAGACACTCTGGGCTTTGATGTGAGCTTAGACCGGCACTCGCCGGATTTCGAGGCAGAGCTTGCCGAAGCCGCACCGGATGGCATTGATGTGTATTACGAGAACGTGGGTGGTGCGGTGTTCGATGCGGTGTTGCCGCTGCTCAACGATTTCGCCCGTATTCCGGTGTGTGGCGTGATTGCTCACTACAATGCGACGGAACTACCGCAGGGCCCGGATCGCGTGCCCATGCTTGCTGGCATGATTTTGCGCAAACGGATTCGAATGCAGGGGTTCATCATCATGGATCATTACGAAACCGGGTACGCGCCGTTCGCCCAAGAAATGACCCAATGGTTGCAGGCCGGTCAGATTCGTATCAAAGAAGATCGCGTGCAAGGCATCGAAGCCGCGCCGGAAGCTTTCATTGGTCTTCTGGAAGGCAAGAACTTCGGCAAAGTGGTGGTGGATTTCGGAGCATAACCTGCGCGCCATTCGCGCCAACGAACGACCCAATTCAGATCAGGTGAGGTAAGACTATGAACGTGTTAATGGTACTGACATCCCACGATCAACTAGGAAATACTGGTGAAAAGACCGGTTTCTGGCTCGAGGAGCTGGCTGCGCCTTACTACGTGTTTAAAGACGCGGGCGCCAAGGTGGTCCTGGCGTCACCGAAGGGTGGCCAGCCTCCGCTCGATCCTAACAGCAATCAACAAGACGCCCTGACCGATGCCACGCATCGTTTCGAGGCCGATTCGGAAGCCAAGGCCGCATTGGCGTCAACCGCGAAACTGGAGGACGTATCGCTCGAAGACTTCGACGCCGTTTTCTACCCGGGCGGCCACGGCCCTTTGTGGGACTTGGCGGAGAATCCGAAATCCATTGCCTTGATCGAAAACGCGATTCAGGCAGGTACACCGGTAGCGGCGGTTTGTCACGCACCCGGAGTGCTGCGCCACGTCAAAGGCGAAGACGGGAAACCTCTGGTGTCTGGCAAGAAGGTCACCGGGTTTACCAATACCGAGGAAGACGCAGTTGGCCTGACCGATGTAGTGCCTTTTCTGGTTGAAGATATGCTGCAAGAAAATGGCGGTCATTACAGCAAGGGTGATGACTGGCAGTCCTATGTCGTAACCGACGGTCTTCTGGTGACCGGGCAGAACCCGGCGTCTTCCGGGGCGGCGGCGGAAGCACTGTTGAAGCTGATGGCGTAGCGCAGACTGCTGCGCATAGGGCATGCGGGTTAACGGCTGAGGGTCGGTAACCCGCAGTGAACATCTACGGGCATTGGCGTATCATCCCCAGTTCAAAGCCTTTGAATGCCAACAGGAGAGCATAATGATCTGGACTGTTTACCTATCCGGTGAAATTCATACGGACTGGCGCGAGCAGATTGCTGCCGGTGCTGAAGCCGCTGGCCTGCCGGTAGAGTTTGTGTCTGCCAATACCGACCACGATTCCAGCGATGCGGCCGGTGATTTTCTGGGTAAGCCGGAGAACAACTTCTGGCGGGATCACCAGTCCTCCAAGGTCAACGCAATCCGCACCAAGACCTTGCTTGAGCAATGTGATCTGGCGGTGATTCGCTTCGGCGACAAGTATAAGCAGTGGAACGCAGCATTCGATGCCGGCTACTGTGCTGCGATGGGTACGCCCTACGTCACCCTGCACGATGAAGACATTGTGCACCCGCTGAAAGAAGTGGATGCCGCCGCCATGGCTTGGGCGCAAACCCCCGAGCAGGTGGTTGAATTGTTGAAGTACGTTACCGCGTAATGATGACGGTCTAACCGCGAATCTATCAACAACCAGACGGATTAGTAGCCCTTACAATCGGTGAGTTTCTCGCTTGTAAGGGCTATTTCTGGATAGATTGAGTTTCGTTTATCCGTGGGTTATCTGGACGCTGTTTGACCGCTGGCTCTGCGCAGCTGTTCCATGGCACCCAAGCTGGTGAACACTTCCAAACTGCTGACCGGGCTTCCTGAGCCGTCACCGCCCACGTAGTAATCGGGCATGTCGATGGTGACATCCTTCAGTGCCGGGTACATCACCTGAGCAATATCCCGCTGAATTTCAGCCATGTAGATATCCCGAGCAGCCTGCTTGGCCAATAGGTGAGCCTTAGCGACTTCGGCCTCAGCCATACCTTGCTCACGAATGGCTTTAGCGGCATAGGTAGCGGCTTCTGCATTGGCTTTTTGAATGTCACGCTCAGCGACAGAAATCTCCAGCTGCTTCTGCTTTTCCAGAACGGCAACGGCCTTTTCTTTCTCTTTTCGAACGGTTTCCAGCTGAGCCTGTTGGCGTTCCATTTCTACTTCTTTCTGCTTCGAAATGATGGCGAGCTCTTTGCTGCGCTGAGCGTCCTGAATTGCCCGTGCTTTTTCGATCTCTTTTTCCAGCTGTGCGGTCTTGGCTTCTGCACGAGCGGTTTCCTGTGCCTGGATCGCGGTGATGCGCTTGGCCACTAGGTCTTTTTTCTTGATCAAAAGTTCATCCAGACGTTTTTCGGGAAGTGGCCGGCCGATGGTTACCTGGCGAACCTGAATGCCGTAGGAATCTAGAGGGTTGGCAATTCGCTTGGCTTGCCCCGCTTTGTCTTGAAGGATGATGTTCTTCCACACCAGTTGAACTTTCCGCTCGAGCCGGTCGCCGTCGTCGTTAGAGGAAGAGACTGCGGCAAGATCGGTTTGCTCAATTTCCACTTGGCGCCTTTCGGTTTCGTACAGGCCGTTCTGTAGCTGATCTTCGAGCTGCACCTTGAACTTGTTCAGGCCGCCCTGAAAGAATTCCTCCCCGGTGTACTGCGTTGCTGTTACAACCGTGACATTCTTGGCATTTTTAATGAGCAAGGAGTCGATCAGGTTGTCGTAGCTGCGAAACTCTCGATGCATGGCGACGATCTTTGCTGGATCGGCCGATAGCCGGAAGCGGAACGTAGCGGGGATGCGGGCAGTGTAAGTGTCCGCGAACTGAACCTCGACTTCCGTCAGCTGGCGGGTGGATTTGATCTTTTCACCGCTCTCCTGGTTGCCAAAGCTGAGCGTCATGGCCTGATTGTAGGTATAAACGTTAGAAAACATCGGAACCTTAAAGTGAACGCCGGGCTCGGTGAACACTCGGATACTGCCGAACAAGGTATCTTGCACCACATAGGTGTAGCCGAGCTGAGTTGTAAAGAAGGACGACATGGCGAGGAACAAAGCGAAAGCAACACCAACGATCGCCAGGATGTATTTTTTCAGGTTAGCCAGTACGGAGCCTAGCCATTGTTCGGTCCTTGAGAGTGTTTGGGAATCCATTCGATAATCCTGATGGTTTTTGGGGCGGCTGAAATTACCTTAACGACGGATTTTCTGTGTAGGACCATTGCAGTTGGCGTTGTGAGAAATGTCTGCAGTGCTGAAAAGCTCCAACCAGATCATAAAAGCGATAGGTCCCAGTAAGTTAGAGTTGCCCCTTCGCTTCAGTGCTAAAGAACCGTTTACAGGACGTTATAAGGCAAAGGATGATGCCACTCTTCACTATCCGACCTGTCAGGGCATGGGCTTTGGTGGTCGGTCTTATCGTTTTATTCACTACGTTCATACATTCATCGCTAGCCCGGGCGGAGCCTCCGGCTATCCCGTTGGCAAATGTGTACCAGCAAGGCGTTGATCTTCAGGCTTATTGGGTCAGCGAGAAGCTAGATGGTGTGCGTGCCTATTGGGATGGCGAGCAATTCTGGTCTCGGGGCGGGCACGTTTACGCTGCTCCGCCGTGGTTCACCGAGCAATTTCCGGATCAGCCTCTGGATGGCGAGTTATGGAGCGGGCGAGGGAAGTTTTCCCAGTTATCCGGGGTGGTTCGCAAGCAGCAACCGGTTGAGGGCGAATGGCAAAGTGTGCGCTTTCATGCCTTTGATATCCCCATTAAGAACATGCCGTTTGCGAGTCGTTATCAGCAATTGAAAAGGCTGGTGGAAGAGTCTGGTTCGCGCTATCTGGTGTTGGTTGAACAGCACCCGATCGCAGGCCATGAAGCCCTGATGGAGAAGCTAAAAGCGACAGTGGCTGCCGGCGGGGAAGGCTTGATGCTCAAGCGCAAAGCCGGCCTATACCACGCCGGGCGTTCGGATGATTTACTCAAGGTGAAAACGTTTGAGGATGCAGAAGCCTTAGTGGTTGATCACCTACCCGGTAACGGCAAGTATCAGGACATGATGGGGGCACTGGAAGTGGTGCTTGAGAATGGCCGCCGGTTCCGTATCGGAACCGGATTCAGTAATGCTGACCGCCGGAATCCACCGCCACTCGGGGCGATGGTGACCTTTCGCTACCGGGGGCTTACCGCAACCGGGTTGCCCCGTTTTGCCAGTTTTCTGAGGGTTCGAAATGACGAGCCAGAAACGGCTCGATAACCCTTTAGCTTTGTCGTTTAAGCGCTTCCGGGCGCTCAGCCAGCTCCTCGAGTGTGCGGTATTTACACTCTTTGGTGGCCATAAAGCTCTGGGCGGAGTCGGTCAGAATGTTGTCGTCGCGCATGAAGCGTCGGCCCAACAAGACCGGATAGGAAAAACGTCCTCGGTCGGTCAGTGAAAACTGGGTTTCGTGTAGGTTTCCAGAAATGCAGAATTCCATATTCACCACGTATCGCCGTTGCGAGGGTGCGCCTTTTCGCTTGATCAGTACGGTACGGTGCACCGGGCGCTCAAATTCCAGAATGACATCTTCGTGGTCCAATTGGCCCTCACTGGGCTGGTCTTCATGGTCCCCTAACGGCAGTTTGAACCTAACCCATTCCTCACCGTCTTGCTCAAAAGGTTCTACGTTAACGGCATGCAGAGACGAGGTTTTGGCTCCGGTGTCGAGCCTCGCTTTCAGTCTGACTTCGGTGTCGTCCATCACCACCCATTCAACAAAACCAAGCACCTCCGGGTCCTTCGCTGAGGTATTTGATGGCGAGGCTGCGTGGGCGCCCGTGATAAAGAAAGCACTCATCAGAGCGGTGATCATTAAGGCAGAACGCATTCATCAACTCCTGAGTTTGCACGGTACTAGAGTGTATTCGTGAGTGAATAGCCGTAAGGCTAACAGTATTCTTTTGATATGGAGATTGCGACGCTATTAAGAATAGTTGAAGTGGCTGAAACACTCACTGCCCGAGTGTTTGCTTTGCGCGCGTCGCAAGGCTGCACATGGGCCATACCGGAAGCTGGGGAAGAGCGTACACTGCCCGTATAACGAGGAGACGTTCATGGTGGTTTCGGTGTCAGCTGGAAAAATTCAACAACACATTTCGGCCATTGCCAGTGGCTTTTTAGGGGACTGGTTGGAAGCTCGTGGCAATGGGCTGGCAGTGCCTATGACTCTGTTTGCCGGTGGTAAGGTGCTGAATGCAGGCCATCCGGAACTGGCTGAACCGGGCAGTACGCTGTGCCTCTCCCTTCATGGCTTAATGGAGTTGGAATCGGTTTGGGATTTCCCCGGTAGGGATGAAGAACATTACGGCTCTGAGCTGGCACAAACCCTAGGCGATACCACTGCCTTGAAGCTGCGCTTCAACTCAGGGCGGCCCATTTACCGCAATGGCCAGGATTTGGCTGACCTGATAGAACGGTTGGTGGTGAACTGGCCGGTGCCGGTGAAACGCCTGATTCTTCTGGGCCACAGTATGGGTGGCTTGCTGATCCGTAGTGCTTGTTATTACGGTTCCACAAAGGGCCACAGCTGGGCCGGTAAATTGTTGGATTGTGTCTACATCGGCTCGCCTCATGACGGCTCCTGGCTCGCTATTGGAGCCCATAAGGCTGCAGGTAAGTTGAATAAAGTGCCCAGAGATTACGTGAAGGTAGTCGGTGAAGTGATCGATTTGCGCAGTGAAGGTATCCGAAACCTTTCCCGTGGTGAGGTTTTTGAACCGGGAACGGATGAGAAACCTTTGCTGCCTGGTGCGCGGCATTTTGCTGTGAGTGGGTTGTTGATGAAAGGTGAGCGCCATCCCGTGAACGCCTGGTTTGGCGATGCGCTGGTGCATCGGTCCAGCGCTCACGGTGTGCGTCGGAAAGGGTGGGAGTTGACGGCGAAGGCTAATTTTCCGGGAGTGGATCATGTCCGTCTTGCTCATCATCCATTAGTGAGCAAGCAACTGCAGGAGTGGCTGGTATGAACAATATGAACAACAACCTGCAATGGTGGCGGGGCTTGGCGGATGTGCTGGGTCACGGTTTGCAGCACGGCGCAACAAAGCTTAAACGGGTGCACTTATCTGTCGCGGATGAGACCTTTCAGATGCTGGATGCGATCCCGGTCGTTCGGCCGGTAAGCCGTAGTGTCAGGGCTTGTCATCACGGTATTTCAAAGCTGAGTTACAGCAGTGTTTCTTGTGCTGGGCGAATGGTTGTTGAGCTGGCTGTGGTGAGTCCAAGCCAGAGAGCCGCTGGGTCAGTAGATGAAGAGACAATGAACAAATCTTAGTCCGGGGTTAACCCAAAAACGCGATTGTCCTTGGTAGGGTGATAACACGCTTAACCCAACCACGGAGGAAGACGCGTTATGAGCTATAAATCTCATGTTGTGTATGTCACGGTTCTAAGTGCTGCTGTGCTGCTGTGCTGACGGCACCGGCAGTTTGGGCACAAGACAATGTCAGCCGTGATAATTCAGGTCCGTATATCAGTGGTAGTTATGGTGGCTATAAGTCCCATGGCGGCGAATTTGAAGATGAAAACGATATGCTGGGTGCCGCTTTGGGTTACCAGTTCAACGAGTTCTTTGCGCTTGAGGCCGAGTACATCGATTTCGGCAATTTTGGTGACGATGATGTGGAAGGTAAACTCAAAGGTGCTGGGCTGAGTGCCATTGGTCGCCTGCCCTTAACTCAGAGCTTTGGTGTCTATGCTAAAGCGGGTGCCTTTGCTTCCGCGTTTGATGTGGACGCTTTCGATGAAAGCGAAACCTACGATGAAGTGAACCCGTTTGTAGGTGCCGGCGTGGACTTCCGGGTAACGGAACAGCTCACCGCCTTTGCGGAATACAACCGCTACAACGTTGACATTGATGAAGACGATTTTAACGGCCAGGTGAACAACAGCGGTCCGGACTTTGATACCGGTCGGGTTGGTCTGAAATTCCAGTTCTGATCCGTAAACTTAGAAAGTAAAAAGCGCAGCCGATTTCGGCTGCGCTTTTTTTAATTACTGCTGATTTTCCAGTTCGCCAAAGGTGTCAGCGAACAGTGCGCTGGACAAGTAGCGCTCGGCCGAGTCCGGCAGAATCACCACAATGTTCTTACCTTTGTGTTCCGGCTGTTTGCTGACTCGAACGGCTGCAGCAACAGCGGCTCCGCAGGAAATGCCGCATAGGATGCCTTCTTCCTGCATCAAGCGATGTGCCATAGCCATCGCATCTTCATTGGATACCGCTTCAACCTGATCCACCAAGTCCATATCCAGGTTGCCCGGAATAAAGCCGGCACCAATACCCTGGATTTTGTGGGGCGCAGGCTTCGGTTCCTGTCCGCTTTTCACTTGGCCGATAATCGGGGAATCGGTCGGCTCCACCGCGACAGTGGTAATCGCCTTGCCCTGAGTGCCTTTGATGTAACGGGATACGCCGGTCAGGGTGCCGCCGGTGCCTACGCCCGCTACGAAAATATCGACGGCACCATCCGTGTCGTTCCAGATTTCCGGACCGGTGGTGTCTTCGTGAATTTTCGGGTTAGCCGGGTTTTCGAACTGCTGAGGCAGGAAGTGGTTGTCTGGATCTGCATCCACGATTTCCTTCGCGCGGGCAATGGCACCCGGCATACCTTTGGCTGGCTCGGTCAATACCAGATCTGCACCAAGCGCTTTCAGCACCTTACGTCGCTCCAGACTCATCGACGCAGGCATAGTCAATACCAGCTTGTAGCCCCGGGCAGCGGCTACGTAAGCAAGGGCGATACCGGTGTTACCGCTGGTAGGCTCGACAATGGTCATGCCAGGCTTCAGCACACCACGTTTCTCGGCATCCCAGATCATGGCCGCACCAATACGGCATTTGACTGAATACGCCGGGTTGCGGCCTTCAATCTTTGCCCAAATGGTGGCCCCGTCGTTTACCCGGTTCAGTTTGACCAGCGGGGTATTGCCGATTGAAAGGGAATTATCGTCGTAGATACGTGCCATGCTTTGCTCCTAGTGTCTGGTAATATCCAATAGTTATAGATCCTACCCCCGGACGACTGAGCAAAGCTAGGCCGTGCACAGGCAAATTAAGAACCAAAAGGAGTAAGGTTATGAGTGAGAGTCTTTTCGATTGGCAGCATACGCCAGCGGCAGTATGGCGTCGTCATCGGTCAGGCTTGAGGGACATTCGCCGGTTGGACCCGGTTAGCTGGGATGATCTCACTGGCATCGACACGCAGAAAGCGGCTCTGTCTCGCAATACTGAACGATTCCTGAACAAGCAGCCGTCCAACAATGTCTTGCTCTGGGGCTCTAGGGGTACTGGTAAATCGTCGCTTATCAAGGCTTTGTTAAACCGCTATCAGGATCAGGGCTTGCGGATGATCGAAGTGGATAAGGACGATCTGGTGAACCTGCCGGAAATTGTCGATGACATCTGCGATCTGCCATTCCGATTCGTGATCTTCTGCGATGACTTGTCTTTTGAGGTGGGGGAGTCTGGCTACAAGGCACTAAAGAGTGTGCTGGAAGGCTCCCTGGAGCTGCCACCCGAGAACGTGCGGGTTTACGCCACCTCGAACCGCCGTCATCTGATGCCCGAGTTCATGAGCGACAACCTGAAAAGCGAAGTGCGTGACGGAGAGCTACACCCCGCTGAAGCCATCGAGGAACAAGTGTCGCTGGCAGACCGTTTCGGGCTCCAGCTGTCGTTTTATCCCTTCTCGCAGGATGTCTACTTGCAGGCGGTGGATGCCCTGTTTCCCGCGGTGGCTGATCGTGAGCAATTGCACCTCGAAGCGGTTCGCTTTGCGACTCGCAAAGGGGTGCGCAACGGCCGCTCTGCCCAGCAATTCTACCGCCAGTTTTCGGGTGACCCTAGGTTCAGTTAAGGCCCGCTATTGGTGATTCGCCATGCGGATAAACCGGTGGTGGATCAGCCGGATGGCAACGAATACGAACGCCAGAACCACCGGAATGGCAACGCCCAGCGCTACCGGCTTGTTGACGGAAAAACCGGCTTCTGACAGTGCGTTCAGCCCCAAGCTGAGCAACCCGATCAGGTAATAGGAGATGGCGACCACCGAGAAGCCTTCTACGGTGTGCTGCATCATCAGCTGAATGCGTGAGCGACGGTCCATGGAACTGAGCAGTTCCTGATTCTGGCTTTGAATGGCCAGTTCCACTCGGGTGCGCATCATGTCGGAAGCCCGGTCTACCCGGCGCGACAAGTCTTCCAGCCGAACGCTTACCGATTCACAGGTTTTGACCGCGGGGGTTAACCGCCGCGTCATGAACTCGGTGATGGTCAGGTGGCCGGACACTTCATCTTCTCGCAGTTCTTCCAGTCGGGTCAGCACAAGCCGATGGTACGCCTTGGTAGCGGAAAAACGGAAGGTGGAGTGGGCACGGAAGGCCTCGATCTTGGCGGCAATGTGGGTGAGCTTGGCCAAAATGGTTTGCTCATCCAGCGTGACGTTATCAGCCAGCGCCTGAGTGATGGTAGCCAGTTGTTGGTCCATGTCGTTCAGAGCCGGGGTGATTTCCCGGGCCACTGGCAAGGCCAGCAAAGACATCAATCGATAGGTTTCGATTTCCATCAAGCGCTGCACAAGACGGCCTAATTGGCTGTCCGACATACTGTCGTTGATCACCATAAAACGGCCGAAGTTGTCGCTGTGCAGCTGGAAGGTGGCCAGTACTCGTGCGGCGCCTTCCTGCGGGCTGCTGCCTACCAGCCGCATGCCTTCAAAATGCCGGCGCATGAAAGCGGGTTCGTTGCGGGCGTGTTCCGATGAGGGGCTCACATCAATATGAAAGGCCGCCACCACGGTGCCTTCAAGCTTTTCCAGCCAGTCGCGAGGTAGAGCGCTGATGCCGGTTTCCTCGAAGGGCTCTGCGTCTGACGGGGCCAGGTTGGTAAAGGTGTAAGCGGTAAATTCCAGATGCACTTCCCGGCGAACGCGAAGCTGATCAAAGGTCTGCTCGTAGCAGGTCACTTCTTCTTCCGGCCAAGGTTCTCCCAGCATTCGGTGCAGGCTTTGCAGGTGTTTGAACTGGCTCTTGCGCTGCTCTGGTGTGGTCACGACCGCAATGTGGCTGACTCGGGCTCGGGGCGGCAACACCTGAAATGGCCGTGAATGCAGCTCTTGATAGAGGTCAGCACGCAGGGGATGAAAATCCAAAGCAACGGGCTTGGCTGTCACGGGGCAGTCCTTGGTTCGTTGGGAAGTCTCGGGATGATAGCGCGGAAGGCTACGCCGTCAATGCCATTAAGGTACTGGTTTTGGGCGTCAATTCGGCCACTATGGAACTCTGCAATTAAACGAACTATGAGCAGTCCCTGGCCTAGATGGCCCTCGGCTTTGCCTTCCCGTTGGGAAACAAACGCCCCGAAAATGTCCACGCCCGGGTTCACCGGCAGGCTTGAACCTTCGTTAAATACTTCGATGGTGTAGTGCTCCGGGTCGAGCTCCAAACGCATTTCAATAGCGCCGCCTTCAGGTGTGAAGTCCTGTGCGTTATCAACCAGTTTGTCGAGCATTTGCACCAGCATTTCCGGGGATCCGAGCAGCGGGCAGGCGGTGTCGGGTAAATAGCAGTGATACTGGTGGTGTGGGTCCAGCTGTTGGTAAGCCGCACTGGCCTGACTAACGACCTCGGCGAGATCGAAGTGCTCCTTGTCGGCCTGATCAAAGCTCTGCTCCAGCCGGGCCGCTTCACTCATGCTGTGCAGGATGCGCCTGAGGCGCTCGGCCGCGGACGAGGCTCGCTCCAGATACTGTTGACGCTCCACCTCGGAGTGGCTGTGCGCCAGATTCTCCAGCGATGATCGAACCACGGCCACCGGTGTTTTCAGTTCATGGGATAGCTTGCGAGAGAAGCTTTCCAGATAGTGGTTGTAGCTCTGCAAGCGCGACACCATCTGCCCGAAATGTTGTTGCAGCTGCCCCAATTCGTCTCGCGAACGGGCTGGCGGAATGGTGTCGAGTATGCGGCCATCGTCGTCAACGCTGGCGCTGACCAACCGCTGCAGGCGGGCGATACGCCAGGACAGCCAGCTGGCATAACCGAGTAGGGCCAGAGTCAGTGCCAGAATGATCAGCAGGCTACGGGCCAATACGCTGCCCAAGGCAGACCCCGATACACTGAGCAGCTGGTCCATAGACTGTTTCAGAAGCAGCGAGCGGCCACCGAAGAATGAGTGTTCCGTTGCCAGCCAGACCTCGCCGCCTTGCTGAACCAAGTGGTGTTCCGGCAAACCGCCGGTGTGGAGCTGATGATGTGCCTCCGTCAGCACTTTGGGCTGAGGCTGATACAGTCTGACCAAACTGCGCAAGGCGTTAAGGGTAATTTGTTCAAGGATCTGGCTGGCGGACAGCTCGTCGAAATCGGTTGTTGAGTTCGGGCTTTCCGCTTGGCTTTGGGCGACTACCCAGCCGGCCGGTTCCAACACGGTCACTTGTTGGCCATCACTGAGCTGGCGCTCCAGAGCCCGCTCAAGGCCGGTGTTGCGCTGCACCAGAATGGGTGGGGGCGTGATGGGCGTGCCCTGAGTAACTGGCTGCTCACCGGTTTGTAACGCCTGAAAACCCAGCCGACTGCCCGGTGCGGGTTTAGGCATGCGCAGTTCTAACTGCCAGCGAGAGCCCAGATCTTCCCAAGCCACGTCGAGCCGGCGGTCAGGTTTGTTGGGGTCACCATCAACCAGGGCAGGGACATTCGCCCCGGGGGCTGTGGTTCTGATGAGCCATGTCCGTGGCAGGCCGGATTCGAGCTGGCTAGCGGGTGGTTGGAGCACCAATTTGAAGCGATCATGAGGGTGTTCCGGCTGGCTGGGGTTGTAGGGTTGAAGGCCCTGATCCCGGTTCTGTACCAGCAAATACAGGTGGCGATCGTTGCTGGTCGCCAGCCACCTCAGGTTGTCTTGCCCGGGGCGGGATTGCCACGGCAACTGATCTTCGTGATCCCTGAAATCGGGCCAGGTGGTGGTGAAACCATCCACTTTCGGTGATTGCGTTGTGGGTGCTGCATAGAGGGCTTCAGCGCCATCCACCACCGGCACGCCCAGCATTAAATCCCCGGCCAGTTCGGCCAAGCGAGCGCCTTTCTCTTCCAGCTGTTGCAGCGCTTGAGCCCGCAGCGCGTTATCCAGTTCCAGCACAAACTTCAGGCCGGCCCAGGGGATCAGCAACATCAGCACGCTGGCCAAAAATAGCTGGCGCTTGAGGCTCACAGGTTAGACCTCACGGGCGTTCCACCGGTACCCCATACCGTAGGCTGTTTGAATGCCGTCAAAGCTGCCATCGAGTTGCATAAATTTTCGGCGGATGCGTTTGATGTGCGAGGTCACGGTGTTGTCATCGAGCACGGTGCTGGCCGCTTCCATCAGTTGTTCGCGGCTTCGAACGTGGCCGGGGTGTTGTACCAGCGAATGCAGCATCCAGAACTCTGTCACCGTGAGATCGACCGGCTGTTGATCCCAGCTCACCGTCATACGGTCCACGTTCATCGCCATGCGCCCTCGTTGCACCACTTCGTCGGGTTTTTGCAGGGCTTCCGCCCACGCCTCGGCACGGCGAAGCAGAGCGGTGATCCGGGCCAGCAGGTGGTCCAGGCTCATGTCTTTGGTGACGTAATCATCGGCTCCAAGGCGCAGTCCGTGAACGGTGTCGATGTCGCTGTCTCTGGCTGTCAGGAAAATAATGGGCAGGGTCGCTGACTGGGCACGCAGCGCCTGACACAGGGTAAAGCCGCCTTCCGGTTCGTCGCCCAGCCCAACGTCAATGATGGCAAGATCGGGCAGGCTCTGGCGCAGCACCTGCCAGGCCGAAGGCCGGTCGCCATAAGTGGACACCCGATAACCCCGGCGTTCAAAAGCCGCCCGGTAGTTGTCGCGAATGCCTGCTTCGTCTTCAATCAGCGCAATGTGTTTTTTCATAGCCAGTCGTTCAGCGGTATGTCGCTCCATTAAACCATGCTCAAGAGCCGGTTCAAGCAAGAGCAGCTGGATTGCCACAATTCATCATAGTTTTCCGTCAGTTTGCCCGCTTTTGCCACGGTGAAGCCGTGTCGGGCTGTTGCAATGGCATCACTCACTGCCACAAAAAGGATGACGTGATGATGTTGCTACCGCTGTTTGCCAATCCGGCCGCAAGAGCCGACCTGTGTGCCACACGCCCGTTAAAGCTGAAACTGGGAGCCCAGAAAAGACTGCGTATCGCCGAAGGCATCAGCCTGTGGCTGGCTATATTGATGATGCTGTTTGTGCACCCGTTGTATGCCGAAGCCAGTCAGGAAGATGGGAAAGGGGCTGGGCAACTTTATCTGACGAACGATCAAAGCGCCTGGCAACAACCGGCGCTGATACTGAACAGTGATTTTAACGTTCAGGTGTCGGGCCTGTTCGCCCAGACCCGGCTGACTCGGGAATTCAAGAACACCAGCGACCGTTGGCAAGAAGGCCTTTTTGTCTTCCCGCTGCCTGAAAAGGCCACGGTATACGGCTTGGTCATGACCGTCGGTGAACGCCGGGTGGTGGGGCGCCTCGAACCGAAGGAAAAAGCCCGGCAAACCTACGAAAAGGCCAAGTCTTCAGGCCAGCATGCCGCGACCGTTGAGCAACAGCGCCCTAATTTGTTCACCAGCAAGATCGCCAACATTCCACCGGGCGAAACCATTCGGGTGGAAATTCAGTATCAGCAACCGGTCAGCTACCGTCAGGGAGATTTCGAATTGCGCCTGCCAACCACGTTAACGCCTCGCTACATCCCGGGTGAGCCAGCCGTTGAGACACCAAAAGATTGGCAGGCAGGTTGGGCTATGCCTACCGAACAAGTACCCGATGCCCATGAAATCAGCCCCTTCACCGTGCGCCCGGGAGACGTAGATCGCCAAAGCCACCGGGCCACTATTGAACTGGATATCGAAAGCGGTTTTCCGCTGGCGGAAGTTACCAGCCCGAGCCATAGCCTGCATGCAGACATCGACGGCAGCCGGGTGCTTGTTAAGCCCGAAGGCGATCGAATTTTGATGGATCGGGATGTGATCGTGCGTTGGCGCCCAGCGGCGGGCCGGGAGCCGACCGCCGCGGTGTTTCATCAGCAATGGCAGGGGCAGGACTTTCTGATGGCGATGGTCTTGCCCCCGGAAACAACAGGCCCGGTATTGCGCCGTGAGCTGCAGTTTGTGATTGATACCTCGGGGTCCATGGCCGGTGAATCCATGGTTCAGGCCCGCGCGGCCTTGTTGCGTGGTCTTGATACCCTGCGCCCGGGCGACTACTTCAATGTCATTCAGTTCAACAGCCAAGCCCATGCGCTGTTTGCCCAGCCGGTGCCGGCGGAGCGGCATTACCTGGCCCGTGCCCGCCACTATGTTCACAACCTGCAGGCTGACGGTGGTACAGAGATGGCTGGGGCTTTGTCGTTGGCCATGAGTATGGATCAGGTACCGGTTGATGCTTTGGTGCAGCAGATGGTGTTCATCACCGATGGCGCCGTGGGCAATGAAACGGCGCTGTTTGAAACGATTCGCCGTGGTCTGAGAGATCGCCGCTTGTTTACCGTGGGCATTGGTTCGGCGCCGAACATGCATTTTTTACGAGAAGCGGCTCGCTGGGGCCGAGGTGAGTACACAGCCATCCACAACAGCGGTGAGGTGAATCAGGCCTTGAAGACGCTGTTCTCCGCTATGGACGCGCCGGTGCTCACCGATATTGAAGTACGCTGGCCGTCTCAGGGGCAATCTTATGAGCCTGTGCCGGCCAAGCCCGGCGATTTGTTCCGGGGCCGACCTTTGGTGCAGACGGTTCAAGGAATACCCGCTGCTGGCGAGTTGGAAGTGTCTGGCAAACTCCCCGGAGGTCGCCGCTGGAGCACTCGGCTAAATCTGGAACACGCCGCGCAGGCGACGGGCTTGAACCGGCACTGGGCCAGAGGGCGGATTGGTGAGCTGATGGATGCGGCCAGCCTGAGTGGTGAGTCGCCAGACGAGTCCAGCATTATCAAATTGTCGATGACACACAATGTGATGTCTCCGTTGACCAGCTTTGTTGCGGTAGAAGAAAAACCTGCCCGGCCGGTGACTGAAAAACTTGAAAGTGAGCAATTGCCCACCCTGTTGCCCGCGGGTAGTGGGGCCGGCATGCTGCGCTATCCGCAGACCGCCACGTTCTGGCCGTTGCTCACCGCGTTGGGTTTAGTTGGGTTGATGTTTGCTCTGGCTATGGCGCTATTGAGCCGGAGGACTGCAGCATGATCCGGCCTTTTATGCTTGTAACCAGTGCCTCGCTGGTAATGCTGATGTTCGGGCTGTGGATACCGTTCAAAGCGCTGCTGGCTCAAGAGCTGCTGGAAAGAGCGTGGGTTAAAAGCCAGGCCCAACATACAGAGCAGCGACCGTGGTCTTGGGCGGATACTTGGCCAGTGGCAAAGCTGGATCTGCCGGAGCTGGGTGTTTCCATGATTGTGCTGGAGGGCGGCCACGGCGAAAGCCTGGCCTTTGGCCCGGGGCGGGTGCTTGGCGGCGAGCGTGGGCCGCTGATTCTGGCTGGTCACCGCGATACCCATTTTCGTCATCTAAAAAATGTGCAGACCGGTACTCAAATCCGTGTACAGGACCGGAGCCAGCAGTGGCGGCATTATGAGGTCACCGATGTAAGCATTGTAGACAGTCGCACAGAGGCTATAGACACCCTCCAACTTGCCCAAGACTCTGTGCTGTTGATTACCTGTTACCCATTTGACTCTTTTGATGCGAGAGGGCCCTTGCGCTATGTTGTAAAGGCGCGGCCTGTGTCTCAAACGGGGTCAAACAGTGCTGTTGCGATTTTATAAATTGGCGTACACTTGTACGCCAAAATTTTTGAGATCCGGAAGCGCGGTATGGGTGTCGTACGAAAATTAGTGGCTTGGTTGTCGGTTGCTGTTATCTGTCTGTTGTCATTGGTGCTGTATCTGGCGAGGCCTTTCAACCCGGACAACAATCGCTTGTTAGCGGGATTCATTGCTCGTTTTTGTCGGCGGGTGCTGGGTATGGAGCGCCCTTTGTATGGCGCCGAGAATATGCCGAAA
The DNA here is from genome assembly GCF_048285575.1 of Marinobacter sp. SBS5. NCBI lineage: Bacteria > Pseudomonadati > Pseudomonadota > Gammaproteobacteria > Pseudomonadales > Marinobacteraceae > Marinobacter > Marinobacter sp. SBS5. The sequence goes on from NZ_JBLWAZ010000001.1 coordinate 171,695, forward strand.
GACAGGCCAACCGTGATAGTGGCCAATCATCAGGAGAACGACGATTTGATGATTGTTGGTGACCTGCTACCTCCGAGTACGGTCGCGGTGGGTAAGTCTGCGCTGCTTTGGATTCCGTTCTTTGGTCAGGTGTTTTGGTTGGGTGACAACATTATCCTCAACCGGAGCCAGTCCCATAAAGCTGTGGCGATCATGAAAGCCACCAGCGACGCCATTAATAAAGACCGTAAAAGTATCTGGGTGTTTGCGGAAGGCACTCGCAGTCGGGGCCGTGGTCTTGGTCGCTTCAAAAAAGGCGCCTTTCACATGGCGATTGCCGCGGGTGCCCCTATTACGATGGTGTGCGTAGCCAACTACCATGGCAAAACCGAGGGCTTGTTTGGCCGCAGGGCTCCGGTGCCGGTTCGAATTCTTCCTCCGATTGAAACCGCAGGTTTAACCAACGCCGATGTCACGGACTTGATGGAACGCTGTCACAAGCAGATGGCCGAGGCTATTGAAGAGCTTTCGGGAACTGCAGGAGCTGCTTGAACAGCTCAGAGAAACAGGGCAGTCTTTGCGCATATCGTTGAATGAATGAGCTTAGGAGAACCGATAGATGAGTCTGATCTGGTTTCTGATTATTGGTGGTCTAGCTGGCTGGTTAGCCGGCCTGATTATGAAAGGCAAAGGTTTTGGCGTACTGGTCAATATTGGTATCGGTATTGTCGGCTCCGTCATTGGTGGGGTTGTCTTCGGCCTGCTCGGGCTAGCCGTGAAAAGCATGGTTGGAGAGCTGGTGACAGCGACTGCAGGCGCGGTACTGCTTTTAGCCATCGTTAACAAGATAAAGCAGGGCTGACATGATCATACCCGTTACGGCTGTCTTTGCTGCGGTCATAGGCATTTTGTTGTTGGTTCTGTCTGTCATGGCGGTTAGGTTCCGGCTCAAGTATCAAATCGGCATGGGGGTCAACGACGACCCCGCCTTCCAAGCAACGGTTCGGGCCCACGCGAATTTGGTGGAGTACGCTCCGATTGGCTTGATCATGTTGGCCATTGCTGAATTGAACGGTGTGTCGTCAACCTGGATCTACTGGACCGGGATGGCGTTGGTGGTCGGTCGAATCCTGCACGCCTTCGGCATGATAAAGGGCAAGGGAAAAACCCACATGGCTCGGTTAGTGGGCATGGTACTGACTTGGTTGTCGATTCTGGTGGCGGCGATTTTGCTGCTGTGGAATGTTGGCAAGGTTTACGGTTAACACCGGGAATGAACAAAACGGGGCCTGAGTGGCCCCGTTTTCGTATTGGCGGCTGTTAAAGGGCTTGAGCGATGTCCATTGAAAGGTATTCCAGCTCAACCCGGCGGTTGGCCGCGTGGTCTTCCGGCCGAGCCAGAGGGCGTTCTGCACCCCACGTCGACATGATCATCGCTGAGGGAGAAACGCCTTCTTCCGTCAGCAGCTTCACCACAGCATGGGCTCTCAGGCGGGCTAAAAACTGGTTATAGTCGCCCGGCCCGAAGTTGTCTGAGTGCCCGTGGATTTTCACCCGCGTGCCGGGATTGCGTTTTAGATAGGCCGCATGCTGTTTGAGAATCTCAGTATCGGTCGCATCCAGTGTGTGCTTGTTAAAACCGTAGTGAAAGCGAGTGCGGTGAGGGCGACCTGCCTCCTGACGTTGCTGAGCTACGTTAAATCCGGAAAGCAGCGCGGCTTTGGCCAGCATTTCAGGGTTGTCTAAAACGAGAGTCGTCATCTGCAGTATCCTTGCAATCAAAGTCAGGTTCTTTTTGTTATCGCTCAGGTACTATTTAGTTATAGAGCAATAACAGCAATTGGCGAATAGTCGATACAAGATCCGCGAATACGGTTACCCATTGAAGAGTGCTTGTATGACTGCCTGATGACATTACACCGCGAAAATAAGGCACCGCTGTGGTAAAAAAGCAGCCTATCAAGGACCGATTGTGATGAATAGTGACCGCCTATGTTGATTATCCCTGCCGAGAACACCGTTAACTGGAAGCGCCCACCGTGGGTAACGTTGAGCCTGATCATGGCGTGTTTGCTGGTGTTCCTGTTCTATCAGGGCGGTGATGACCAGAAACTGGAATCTGCGCTTGAACAGTACATCGATAGCGGATTGCTGAAACTGGAAGCGCCGGCTTATGAGGATTATCTGCAACGGGAAATCCGCTTCGAGGGCGATCAGCAAAGCGTTCTGGACTTGCAGGAGTTTCAACAACTGCGGGAGCAGGACAATGAGCTCTGGCAAGCCGTTACCCTGCTGATGGACCGGGAGTATTACCAGTACCTGCAAGACAACACCGACATCATCTGGGCTCCCGCAGAACGCCGGCAATGGGTTGAGGAGCGGGCTGCGATAGAAGACCGCTGGATCAGTCAGATGAGTGCGTTTCAGCTTGGCTTGGTGCCGGCTGAACTTTCGCTTTATACCCTTATCAGTTATCAGTTTCTGCACGGCGGCTGGGGCCACATAATTGGTAACTTGTTGTTCCTGTTTTTGCTGGGTTTCACGGTAGAGAGAGCCTTGGGGCCGGGCCGGTTTTTGGTGGCTTACCTGGTGTGTGGTGCACTGTCGGGCTTGGTGTTTACCGCGTTTTCCTCTGGCAGCCAGATTCCTCTGGTCGGCGCATCGGGCTCCATTTCCGGGTTGATGGGAATGTACGTGGCCATTTACGGCCTGCAGAAAATCCGTTTTTTCTATTTTCTGGGGGTGTACTTTAACTACTTCCGGGCGCCGGCCATTGCCGTGCTGCCGGTGTGGCTCGGCAAGGAAATTTACGATTACTGGTTTGCCGGCGCCACCGGCGTGGCTTACATGGCCCACGCGGGCGGGCTAGTCGCCGGTGCAGGTCTGGTGTGGTTGCTCGGGAAGAGCTGGCTGCAAGTGAAAGAAGAGTTTTATGAGCCAGAGCCCGATGAGCAGGATGCCCGTTTTACGAGCGGCTATGCTCAAGCGATGGCCAGTCTTGGGCGCATGGAGTTTGCCTTGGCAAGGCGCCAGTTTGAGGCACTTAGAGAGCATTACCCCGAGCGTTCTATCCTGTTGGAACACCTGTATCAAATCGCCAAACTCCGGCCGGACCTTCCGGCCTATCGGGACCTGACCACCGAACTCATGTCGGATGCGTTAGCCCGACGTCAGCCGGAGCAGTTGGTTGCTGTATGGCAGGAGTACCTCAGTAAGGGCGAAGCACACCACTCGTTGGCAGGAGAAGATCACAACCGAGTGTTGTTTGCCAGCTTGAAGAACAATGACTTGAAGGTCGCCGAGAAGGCGTTTGAACGGATGCGCACGCGCGCAGAGCCTGAAATGGTGTATGAAGCCTGTCAGCTGTTGGTCAGCGAGTTTGATAAGTTGCAGATGGAACCGAAAGCCCGACACTACCGGCAACTGCTTCAGGGCCTGAACTGAGCGTCAGGCCCTTCTTCTGCAGGGTTATTCAGCGATCTGAAAACTTGCTTTGGGGCCTTTTAGCGGCTCCCGGTTTTGTGCCTGCTCTAACCAGACATCAATGTGTTTGTGGGCAGGATGGCCGCTGCAACGCTTCTGCACGTAGCTGAGAAACGCGCTCGCCTTTTCCCACTGCTGCAGGCCGTTCGCTAGTACTTGTGCTGCCAGCAGATAGGCCGGGGCCAATTGTTCGCTGTCCGGAAACCGCTTGTGGAAGTCTTGCAGCAGACGCAGCGCGGGCTTGAAGTGCTGCCGGTGATACAAGGCCTTGGCGCAGGCCAAAGCAAGGTCTGCGTCGTCCACCTGAAAGTTGGGTTCCAGCGTTTGCAGGGTTTTGATCAGCCCGTTCAGGCCGTCACCGTCGTTACGGTCTGCCAGCCAGGTCATTATTCGCGGATGATACCGGTAAAGCTCTGACACATCGTTGCGAGCGGTGAGTAGCTGGTAAAGCTGACCCAGCCTGCGAGGATCGTCCCGCTCTTTCTTGAGAGCTTCTTTGAGGATCGCCTGAGCGCGGTCGTAATTGCCGTCTTTCAGGTTCATGTCCAGATCCGCATCCAGCCGGCTGGAGCGGTCTCGATGCTGATGGCTCGCCAGTTCCTCTTCATCTTGAAGGTCCGCAGCAAAGCCCAGCTCCTCCTGATACTGGAACAACAGGTAGCCCAGCATGTGGAACAGAATCAGGGTAAAGGTACTGTTCAGAAAGCCTGCCAATGGCTGCGCTACCCACAATGGGAAATGGGTAACGGCGAAGTCTTGGGCCGCGCCCGAAGCCAGTGTCAGCAGAATTAAATAGCCGTACAGTAAGAAATAGGGCGTGCCAATCCGGGAGATAAGTACCGCGAGATTCAGCGGGTTCACCGCGGCGCCAACAGAGCGCTCCATCGCCAGCACCATGATGCTGGCGGGTAAACCGAGCACCACAAACGCGATGGCCAACATCATCAAGATGGAGCCGCCGAGCATAGCGGCGGCCGTCACCAAAGCACCCATCAAGACGAATACCAGAAGCTGCAATATCACGATATTGAAGCCGCTACCGGAAAAAGCTTCTGACACAGGGGGCGGTTTAAGGTGCCCCTCGGCGGTGCGATTGATGACCGCGTAAGTGTATTTGAACAGTGCCAGCGCTAAGACCACCCAAATGAGCAGTCCGATAAGGTTGGCGGGAGCGATAATCGGCACCAGTGTGCAGATGGCAATAACGATCAGTGGGTCGGTATGGAACGGGTACCGGAAGAACGCGCCGATCCGTTGCCAGAAGGGCACCACTTCCGTGGCGGCACCCAGGTAGCGCATCCCTTTGCTGCACTTCGGGCAGAGTGCTTGCCGCTGGCGGGTATCCGCGTCTGGCATACACCGGTTGCAATAGTGCATTTGGCACTCACTGCAGTGCCATTTTGCGGGGTCACCCGGGTGGTAATGACAATCGTGTTTCAAGGCAAACGTCCTGATCCGTCAGAAATCAGAGGCAATAATGACAGATGTGCCAAAACCTCGCATCAGCTCTGTTCTCATATCAGACACTGGCTCGAGGCCTAAACAGCATTATCGCTACGCGGCTTTCTCGTTGGTGACACGGTTCTTGCCGTTGCGTTTGGATTGGTAAAGCAGTTGATCAACCCGATCCAGGATCTGGCTTGGTGCATCACCCGTCGTAGATTCGGTGACACCCAGTGACAGAGTGATACCGCCAATGTCATCAAACGTCATGGCGGCGAGATCAGCCCGGATGTTTTCGGCAATCTCGGTTGCCCTATCCAGGTCGCAGAAAGGCAATAGCACGATAAACTCCTCTCCGCCCCAGCGTACACACTTGTCGGATTTACGGGTGTGTTCAACAAGAACATCAGCGACGACTTTGATGATTTCATCGCCGCGTGGGTGGCCATAGGTGTCGTTCACTACTTTGAAGTTATCAATGTCTGCCATCAGAATGCAGAACGTTGAGCTGCGTTCATCGGATTGAGTCAGCAAAACGTCCAGTTCACACTCTCCGCGCCGGCGGTTTAACAGGCCCGTCATGGCATCGTGCGAAGCCTGCTCCTGAAGCTTGAGCTCATCAAAGACTCGCTCTGTCATGTCTTTAATTATGCTTACGTAATGGGTGATGGCGCCGTTGGCTCCCTTCACAGCTGTAATGGTTTGTTGGCAGTGTATTTCTCGCCCATTTTTGTGCTTGTTGATCACCATGGCCCGAAACGGGAGCCCTTCATTGAGGTGGTGCCAGAGCCGCTTGTAGAAAGCTTTGTCGTGTTTGCCTGATTTCAGCACCGCGGGTGTCTGGCCGATGACTTCGGCTGGCGTGTACCCGGTAATGATTTCAAAGCCCTGATTGGCAAACTCGATCACGCCTTCTGAATCGGTGATGAAAATGCCGTCGTAGGCCGCGTCAATGGCTTTGGCGAACAAACTGCCTGTGGACCGCTCGGCGTCCAGTTGCGTGATGTCTTTCTGGACGGACAGGAAAAAACGAGGCTCACCGGCATCGTCGGTAATTTCCGTGATCGTCCACTCCAACAGGTACGGCTTGCCGTTCTTTCGGTAATTGATCGTAGAGCCTGCGAAGAAGCCTCGTTCTGTCAGCCCGCGTCGCAATTTCTCGATGACCAGAGGGTCGGTCAGAGGGCCTTGCAGAATTCTGGGGTTTTGGCCGTAGAGTTCATCTAGCGAGTAACCCGTCATCCGGCAGAAGGCTGGGTTAGCGTACACAATGTCGTGTTGCCGGTTGGTGATCACGATGGAGTTAAAAGAAAGCTCGGCTGTTGAGCGTAACAGCATCAGCGAATCTTTGCTGGATAGGCCGGGGAGGTTGTTCGGATCTTTCGGACGCAAGGTGTTTACCGTTTTCTAGGTGTTCGTCAGCTTTTGCTAACGTCTAGCAGTATTCACCAAAGCTTTTGATGTTAACAATAGGGTGATAATAGTTGTGTCGCTATTTTAGTCGTGTGCATGAGTATTTACCGACCAATGGTTGAAGTCTGCGTTTTCGGTGCGATAGTTAAGTATAAGGACAAAACCGAGAGCGTAATTAGAGGAGGCAACGCATGTCGAATCGATCGTCAAGTTCCAACAGTCTGAGTACTCTCTCCACCCTCGATGCCGGTGGCAAGACATTTCACTATTACAGTCTGAAAAAGGCCGAAGAATCTTTGGGCGATCTGCAGCGTTTGCCCTTCTCTTTAAAGGTTTTAATGGAGAACCTGCTGCGCAACGAAGATGGCGTGACTGTCGACCGTTCCCATATCGACGCCATGGTGCAGTGGCTGAAAGATCGAAAATCCGACACTGAAATCCAGTTCCGCCCGGCCAGGGTGTTGATGCAAGACTTTACTGGGGTGCCCGGTGTTGTAGATCTCGCCGCGATGCGCGAAGCGGTCAAAAAGGCCGGGGGCGACCCGGCCCTGATCAACCCGTTGTCGCCAGTGGATCTGGTGATTGACCACTCGGTGATGGTGGATAGCTTCGGCTCGTCTTCGTCGTTTGGAAAGAACGTTGAAATCGAGATGAGGCGAAACCAAGAGCGCTATGAATTTCTGCGCTGGGGTCAGCAAGCCTTTGATAACTTCCGTGTGGTTCCGCCGGGAACCGGCATCTGTCACCAGGTGAACCTGGAATACCTCGGTAAGACCGTTTGGCAAAAGCAGGAAGGTGATAAAACCATCGCCTATCCAGACACGCTGGTGGGGACCGACTCCCACACCACCATGATTAACGGCCTGGGCATTTTGGGCTGGGGCGTAGGTGGCATTGAAGCCGAAGCCGCGATGCTTGGGCAGCCGGTGTCGATGCTGATTCCGGAAGTGGTCGGCTTCAAAATGACCGGTAAATTGCGTGAAGGCATCACCGCCACCGACTTGGTGCTGACCGTGGTCGAAATGCTGCGTAAAAAAGGTGTGGTCGGTAAGTTTGTGGAGTTCTACGGCGATGGCTTGAAAGACATGCCAGTAGCTGACCGTGCCACGATTGCTAACATGGCACCGGAGTACGGTGCTACCTGCGGTTTCTTCCCGGTGGACGACCAAACCCTGAAGTATTTACGCCTGACTGGCCGTGACGACGAGCAGATCGCACTGGTTGAAGCCTACGCCAAAGCGCAAGGTCTATGGCGTGAGCCCGGCCATGAGCCGGTATACACTGCCACATTGGAACTCAACATGGATGATGTTGAAGCCAGTATGGCCGGGCCGAAGCGGCCTCAGGACCGGGTCGCTCTGAAAAACATGAAGGCCGCCTTTGAGCTGCTGATGGCAACCAACGAGGGTGGCCCTAATACGGCTGATAAGCGTGATGCCGAGCTGGAGTCCGAGGGTGGGCAAACCGCGGTAGGCGTTGATAAAAGCTACCACCACCACTGCAGCCGGTCGATAACCGTGAACGGTGAGGAAACCCGTTTGGACCCGGGCGCGGTGGTCATTGCGGCCATCACCTCCTGTACCAACACGTCCAATCCTAGTGTGATGATGGCTGCCGGTTTGGTCGCACGAAAAGCGGTGGAAAAAGGTCTGAAAACCAAGCCTTGGGTGAAAACCTCTTTAGCACCCGGTTCCAAGGTGGTGACGGAATATCTGAATGCCGGTGGCTTCCAGGAAGACCTGAACACGTTGGGCTTTGACCTGGTGGGTTACGGCTGCACAACCTGTATCGGTAACTCCGGCCCCCTACCGGATGAAGTCGAAAAAGCCATCGCAGATGGCGATATCACCGTGGCATCGGTGCTATCGGGTAACCGTAACTTTGAAGGGCGTATTCATCCGCTGGTGAAAACCAACTGGTTGGCGTCACCCCCGTTGGTGGTGGCCTATGCCCTGGCCGGTAACGTCCGGTTGAACTTGCACGAAGATCCGCTGGGTAACGACAAGGATGGCAACCCGGTCTATCTGAAAGACCTATGGCCCAGCCAGCAGGAAGTTGCCGACGCTGTGGAAAAGGTGAAAACCAGTATGTTCCGCAGTGAATACGCAGCCGTATTCGATGGCGATGCCACCTGGCAGGCGATCGATGTGCCGAACACCAAGGTCTATAATTGGTCCGACGATTCCACCTACATCCAGCACCCGCCGTTCTTTGAAGGCATGGGCCCTGAGCCGGACCCAGTGGAAGATATCCGGGATGCGCATATTCTGGCTTTGTTGGGTGATTCGGTGACGACTGACCACATCTCCCCCGCTGGCTCCTTCAGCCCGGATAGTCCTGCCGGGAAGTACCTGCAGGCGAGGGGCGTTGAACCGAAGAACTTTAACTCTTACGGTTCCCGTCGAGGCAACCACGAGGTGATGATGCGGGGCACCTTTGCCAACGTGCGCATCCGAAACGAGATGCTGGACGGTGTTGAAGGAGGTTTCACGAAATTCGTACCCACCGGCGAGCAAATGCCGATTTACGATGCCGCCATGAAGTATCAGGAGAAGGGAACGCCTCTGGTGGTCATTGCCGGTAAGGAATACGGCACCGGTTCAAGCCGGGACTGGGCCGCTAAAGGCACTCGGCTACTGGGCGTGCGGGCTGTAGTGGCAGAATCCTACGAGCGGATTCACCGTTCTAACCTGATCGGTATGGGGGTGATGCCCCTGCAGTTCCCGGATGGTGAAAACCGACAATCCTTGAAACTGACTGGGGAAGAGACCATCAGCATCGAAGGGCTGTCGGGTGACATCAAGCCGGGTGAGACCCTGAAAATGACCGTGAAGTACGCGGATGGCTCTACCAAAACCTGTGACTTGAAGTCACGGATCGACACGGCTAATGAGGCGGTCTACTTCATGCACGGAGGCATCCTGCACTATGTGGTGCGAGAAATGCTGAAATCTGCATGAGATTGAACCGAAGCAGGTAACTCGCCTGCTTCGGTTACTTCTTCTCGGCCGGGCCCTGAATGGGCACTGAAAGCCAGAACGTGGCTCCGGCCCCTTCCTCCGATTCGTAGCCGACATCTCCACCCATGGCTTGCATAAGCTGTTTGGTGATCGCAAGGCCGAGCCCTGTACCTTCCTTTGCGCGGGCTGACGAGCCGTCTGCTTGAGCAAACTTCTCGAAAATGCGATCTCGAAAGCTCTCGGGAACCCCGGTGCCCTTGTCTGAAACCTCGACCACCGCCTGATCGCCAACTTTGCGGATTTCGATCGTGACATCCTCGTGAGCAGGTGAAAACTTCACCGCATTGGAGAGCAGATTAGTGACCGCCTGTTGAAGCCGTTGTGGATCAATATGGGCTTTAAGGCCCGGGGACTTTTCCAGTTGTCGCAATTGGATGTGCTTCTGATTGGCATAAGACTGTATGTGTTCGACAGCGGTTGAGACGACCTCAGCGATGGAACTCTGTTCCAAGGCCATCATCATGTTTCCGCTGATCAGCTTTTCGATGTCGAGAAGATCATCGATCAGCGTACGGAGTTGGTCGGTATTGCGATGCGCGATTTGCAACATCTGCTGTGTTTTCTCTGAAAGCTGGCCTGTCGCCCCCCCAATAATCAGCCCTAAAGATCCGGCAATCGAGGTCAATGGTGTTCGCAGCTCATGACTGACGGTTGAGACGAACTGGTTCTTCATTTCTTCGTTCTTCCGCCGCTCATCGATATCGACGATATAGCCGTGCCACAAGATGCTGCCTTCAGGCAGCTTCTCAGGATTGGCTTTACCCTCTATCCAGCGCCAGTGGCCTTCCGGGGACAGAATGCGGTATTGCGTCTCCCAAGGCTCGAGAGCCTCAGCGGATTGTTTGATGGATTCGGCTACTCGAGGCAGATCGTCCGGGTGTATGCGGTCAAACGCCGGAGTCGCATCTTCGAGAACGTCGTCGGCAGCCAGGCTGAAGATATTCTGAATGCCTTCGCTGGTGTAGGGGAAACTGCTGTGGCCATCGGGCCACAGCCGATACTGGTAGAGCATGCCAGGGGCATTCGAGACCAGTTTATCGAGAGTTGCGGCTTGGTCTTGTTGCTGTATAAGATCTGCGACCCAGCGGGCGAGCAGGCTGACGAAGGTTTTTTCCGTCTCGGTGAATCCCGGCAGCCGTGGTGAGGAGGATGAAAAATTCAGCGTGCCAACGGCCTCGCCATTAACCCATATGGGGCCAGCCAAATAGCTTTCCAGCCCGAAAAGCTCGTAACAAGGCAAGTCGCGATAGAGCGAAGCCGCCATGTGATCGATCGCCAGCACGTCGGGCTGATTCATCAAAATGGCGCAGTAGGTCTGGGCAAGAGGCAGAGTCAGTCCATTCTGCAACGAAGGTGCTTGCCGCTCGTGATGCCAGAGTATGGTGTAAGCTTCACCTTCGATTTTGCTGACGATGGCGGTATCGATATTCAGGTACTGGCAGGCGATAGCCAATGCGCGTTCGATTCGTTCGCCAGTAGTACCACTCGTATCTAGCGCGATGTCATTGAGAATATTAAGGGCCCGAGTACGTTCTGTGTAGTAGCTGTTCAGCTCCTGATATCGGAATTCCCGTTCCACGATATCCGCGAAGTCTCGCAATTCTTGCTGATCCTTTTCGGAAAAACTCCTTGGCGAGTTATCGATCAGGCACAAGGTCCCCAAGCGGTAACCTTCAAGGTCAGCCAAGGGCGCCCCTGCGTAAAAGCGAATGTCGGGAGGGCCTGTAACCAATGGGTTGTCGGCGAATCGCTCATCCTCGAGAGCGTTCTCCACAATGAAAACGTTGCGGTCGAGGATGGCGTGCCCGCAGAACGAGATGTCCCGCCCAGTTTCCTTCGCGTCAAGGCCGTAACAGGATTTAAACCACTGACGGTCTGAATCGACCAGTGATACTAAACAAATCGGTACCTCGAAAAGCCGGGCGGCGAGGCGGGTAATCCGATCAAAGCGCTCCTCCGGCGGGGTGTCGAGCAATTGGGTTGTGCGGAGAGCGGCGAGCCTGCTGGCCTCATTCGAAGGGTAGTCAGGCGCTTTCATGAGGGCTTCCTTTCGGGCGAGTTGTTTTTGGGTAGATCAAGCCAGAAGTGGGTACCGTTATCGTAAAAGTAGCCCACGTCACCTTGCATGAGTTCGGCCAGCTCTTTGCAGATAGCCAGCCCCAGTCCGGTGCCTGATTTGGCCCGAGACGATCCGATCTCTGCCTGTGCGAATCTCTGGAACAAATTCGGTACAAAGTGTTCGGGTACGCCTTCGCCTTGGTCGCTAACGGTAATGCGGACATGACCTGTCGGGTTAGCTTCGGCCTTCACGACGATCAGCCCGTCCCGTGGCGAATACTTGATGGCGTTACTGATGAAGTTATTGAGGATTTGTCTTAATCGCTCTGGATCGGCACACGCGGTCAAGTGCTCAGTGTGTTCGTGTGCCAGATGAACGCCGTACTGCGTTGCCATGGTTTGATTGCCTTCGCAGGCTTTTTGGATGGCATCACCTATCTGGGTTGTCGTGGTGTTGATGCTCAGTTTGCCCGATATCGCTTTGTCAAAGTCTAACAGGTCGGTGATCAGTGCTTGTAAGTGCTCACCATTGCGCAGGGCCACTTTGATTAAGTAAGTGGCCTTGTCCGGAAGCTGCCCAGTAGCTCCGGAGTTCAGTAGTTTCAAGGAGCCGTTGATAGATGTCAGTGGGGTGCGAAGCTCATGACTGACGTTGGAGACGAACTGGCTCTTGAGTGTATCCAGGTTTTCCCGCTCGTTCATCATGGCGTTGAACGCTCGGGCCAGGTTCCGGGTTTCGGTTGTGCCGGTTACGCTCAACCGCCGGTTTAATGCGTTGCCGGTGGTCATTTCGTGAATTTTCTCGGACATACTGCTGAGGCTATGGGTTGCGGCTCGGGTCAGGAGATAAGAGAAAAACAGCAGTGGCACCATGACCGCAACGCTGGCCCAAAGGAAATTCTGAAACCAGGCTTGAGCGGGTTGAGTAGCTTTAGCATAAGGGGCTGCGCTGAGAAAGAGCCAGCCAAGTCGGTCAAGGTGTTGGGTTGCGTACACCCATCGTTTGCCGGATCGATCGGTAACCACCCCGGTGTGCACTCCGGATAAAGCTGCATCAACAAGGATATCTTCTCCCGGCGGTGGTAGGTCGGGTGCTGGGGCTCCCGGTTGTAGCGCATCTACCTGAATAAAGTGCCCGGTATCCAGTACTTTCAGGAGGGTGCCGGTTTCGGGATCCAGGTCGTCAGGAAGAATGCCTCGTTGAGTCAGGTTGATCGTGCCGCCTGCAAGGCCTAATAAATCGCCATCGTCGCTCCGTATTGGGGCCAGGAAGGAGAGCAGCGGTAATCCGGTCCTCCGGCCAATGATTGGACGGCTGACCAAGGGTTCATCGATAGCCATGGCGCGTTTGAAGTGAGGGCGGTCCGCATACGACGTTCCTATTCGGTTAGGTACGAAGCGGTTTTCAGCAATCGCCACGCCGTAACTATCGAAAATGAGCAAATCGCCCTGAAACAATCGTTCCAATCCTGGCTGTCGCCCCATCGAAAACTGGAGTTGTGCCATTGGCAGCAGATTTTGACCATCGGTTAAGGTGCTGGCGAAGGCGCCTAGAGAACTCAGCCGAATGGACAGTTCTTCATTAACCCGGCTAGCGATCGAGTTGGCTTGAAGTGCTTGTCTTTCTGTCAAGACCTCTTCGAAATCGTGGAGTAATCGGCCGTAAGCAATAAACAAAATCAGGCATACGCTGAAAATGATGCTCAGGCTGGTAATCAGGACAACTCGGGTGCCAAGGTTGAGTGTTTTCAAGGAAGACTCTTATCGTTGTGGTCGTAATGATGAAAACATGCTTACATAAGTGAGGATAGTGGAATTCTTCTGCTGAATGAACTGGTGAGGGGATGCTTTGACCACCGCAGCCAATGATCAACTTCAGAAACGCTTGAAACTGCTGCAAGATCGGTTTGTTGAAAGAGCTCAAGGCGATGTAGAAATATTGGGCAATTTTGCCCGGCAGATTGAGCAACAACAAGTGAGCCGTGCAGATTTGGTGGAATGCTACCAGTTGCTGCATCGAATGGCGGGGTCTGCGGGGACGTTCGGGCTTCCGGAGCTTGGTGCAGCGGCACGCACGATCGAAAATCAGCTCAAACCTATTGTTGAGACAACGGCCCGGCGAGAGAAGAGTCAGGCGGTCGGTGTTGCCTTATCGGTCGATGTCGCCACGGCTATTCACAAGCTGGCGGTACTGGTTCAAAAAGGTACGGATCAATCGAAGGCACAGCTTGTTGATGCGAAGCCCCATCAGCCGATAGATGCTTATGAAGGCGCTCACGGCATGCAAGTTCAGGTGATGGCTCTTGCGCATGATGCGGGCTATCTGTCGGGCCTGATGGCCGATTTGCAGGGTTACGGGTTTGCCGGTGACTTGGTGTCCTTGAGCGATCCACACGCTGCTGTAGCAGACCTGAAGCAGCGTGTGGGTGCGACCATTCTTTTGTGTCAGGACTCCGACCTGCGTGATGTACTCAGCTTTCGCGAAGCACACCTGGAAAAAAACGATCATCGCCGTTTTCCGGTGGTTGGTATCGGTCGTCAAAATACGTTTGAGAGCCTTTATCAAGTTGCGGAACAGGGTGCGACGGCGTATTTCAGTGAACCTCTGGATATGCCTGCGCTGGCGGAACGAATTGAATCGCTTGCATTGGAGCGTGGAGCCCGTCCTCAGGGCCGCGTGCTGATCGTTGATGATGATAAGGAGCTGGGTGAACGTTATTGTCTGGTGTTGAGCAACGCTGGCATGAAAACCAAGCTGGTCTCTGACCCGACGAAGATGATGTCTGCCTTGTCAGCGTTCGAACCAGACATCGTTTTGATGGACGTGCAATTGCGCGCCCATTCGGGGGTCACCTTGGCTCGAATGATACGTTATGAGCCGCGTTGGTTGGGCTTGCCCATTGTGTATTTGTCGTCAGAAGACAACCCGGAAACCCAGCTCGACGCTCTGGCTAAAGGAGCCGACGAGTTTCTGGTAAAGCCGGTCACCGACGAGTATTTGATTCGCTCTGTTCGCATTCGTTGCTACCGAGCTCGCCAGTTGTCCGATTTGATGAACCGCGACAGCCTGACGGGCTTGCTCAAACACTCATTGATCAAGCAGGAAGTAGAGCGGGAGCTAGCCCGTTGCCGTCGCGCCGGTCATTTATCCTGCGTAGTGATGTTGGATCTGGATCACTTCAAGAGGGTGAACGATACCTGGGGTCATGGACAGGGGGATATCGTCATTCGAACGCTTGCGCACCTATTGCGTAATCGCCTCAGAGAGTCCGATACCATCGGGCGTTATGGAGGCGAAGAGTTTTTGGTGGTGTTGTCCGACTGCTCGGCCGAGCAAGCCGCGGAGTTGATAGACGACATCCGGATCAGATTCTCCGAGCTGGTATTCACCTCGGGCGACGACAGCTTTCATGTGACGATGAGTGCGGGCGTTGCCGCCATTAATGATTACCCATTAGCCAGTGAGGCCATTGAGGCAGCAGACCAGGCACTCTACGAACGAAAGCAGGCAGGGCGTAATGGTGTGACCGTGTATAAACGCCAAGACGGATATCAGGATGATTGAGGAATGGACCATTGAAGGCCTTGGTACTGGAAGACGACGAGTTAGTCGGTGAGTTGATTGAAACGATTGTGGCGGGATTCAATGGCGTGCAAGTCACGTTGGCACGTTCATTGACGGAAGCAAAAAGGTATTTGGCAGAAAGCCCGCATGAATTGTATCTGGTGGACTGGGAGTTGCCAGACGGGTCGGGCTTGGAGCTGGTGAAGCAGATAAGGCGAACCGATTCGGTGGTGCCTGTGGTCATCGTTTCGGGGCGGTCGGATCGCGAGTCTGTTATTAAAGCCGCCCATTATGGCATCAGCGGGTACATCACCAAGCCGCTGGATGTAGAACTCCTGCATCGTCGTCTGATGGATCTTATCCCGGCTCTCAGCGTTGAAAACGCTTCCGTGCACGAGTTTATGGCCAAGTCTTCGAATGCGGTGGTTCAGTTGCCGACCGATCTGGACCCGACCGACATTCTTGAGTTGATCGGGCGAGCCGATACCTTGTCAGCCTCGGAATTGGCCGAGCGCTGGCGTGAACAAATCGGTTTGACGGCCCGCATTCTTGACGTGGCAAACAGCAATTCGTTCCGGCGCACCGGTGAACCGGTGGAGTCGCTGAGGGCCGCTATCGGGAGTATTGGCGTTTCCATGGCCCTGAGCCAGGCATTGGCTCTGTCGTTGGATGTGTCGGCCAAACTGACCCGCCCGGAACTGAAATCGTTCGCCGACCGTTATCAGGAGGTTTCGCTTCGGGTCGCTCGGGATGCAAACCAGATTGCGATCCGATTGGGAAAAACATCCACCATGTATCGGAGTGCCGGGCTCTTGAGTCGTCTGGGCGAAATGGCGGTGCTCAAAGTGCTGAATCAGTTTGATGCTGCGGGCGGAACATTGGCTCAAGCCGAGATTGAACAATGTGTGGCCCGATGGTCTGAGGAGTACGGCAATCGGCTGAAAGTTCACTGGAAGTTCCCGTTAGGTTTGAGGGAATTAATAGGCGCTGTACATTTCTTGTCGCTAGACAATCACCGGGAAGGACCGATTATTATGCGAGCTGCGGCGTTGATCGCTGAAAACCGCCAAGACGAGAACGAGTGCCAGCGCTTGTTGCGCCAGCTCGGTTTGGACGCAAGTGAGTATGCTAAGGAGGCGCCGAGTGATGTCGTATGAGGGGACGAAATTGAACAAAGTTTTATACGTGGAAGACGATGCCGACATTCGCGCCATCGCGGAGTTGGCTTTGCAGGACGTCGGAGGTTTTTCCGCCGCGCTCTGCAGTTCAGGAGCAGAGGCCATTGAAGTCGCTCCGAACTTTCAGCCGGATTTGATTCTTTTGGATGTCATGATGCCGGAAATGGACGGCCCCGAAACCTTGCAGGAATTGCGCAAGCTTGAAGCGACTCAAAGCACTCCGGTCATTTTTATGACCGCTCGGATTCAGCGCTCGGAAATTGATGAATATCTATCGCTTGGTGCATTAGGTGTTATCCCCAAACCTTTCGATCCTATGACGCTAGCCGATGAGATACGCCGGATGTTTCAAGAAAGCGCCTGAATTGAGCCCAGCTCTGACGGTCGACCCAGGTGCGAAGAAAGGCGATTTGAGATAGGCTGTCGGCTTTGAAACAAGCGCAAGATTTATTGAGGATTGCATGTCATCTCCGGACGAACTGAAAGCCAAGCTCAACCTGGAAACCTCCCGCATTCATTGGCATGAATTGCAGACTTATTATGCTCGGGGCCACGTTGTGCGCGTAGAGCCAAATCTGGACCTTCTTGAAGTTGCTGCGCAGCTTACGGCCGATAATAAAGCGCAGTTCGAACAGTGGCTGGCGAGTGGTTCGGTTGGGGATGTGTCGCCAGATCTTGCCCGCGCCTGGTACGAGAAAAACAGCGAACTGTGGGCTGTCGTGGTCGCACCTTGGGTGTTAGTGCAGGACCGCTCCGCGAACAAGCTCCACTAAGTCTTTTTCTCCGATGGCGGGCATCCGTCTGCCTTCTTGCTCTTTCATATCTGTTTCCCAGAGGCTGTTATGCTCACCGGCGCTTTGCTGATTCTGGCCCCGCTGTTTTTGGGCTTTGCGTTTGCACTTTCCAATCGTCGCCTGATGACGGTGATTCACTATCTCGTCGAAGGGTTGGTGTACTTCATTTTGGTGTTGTTGGGGCTGGGCCTGGGGCAAATGGAGGACTTGCTGGCGCACCTTGGCACTATGGCCTATCAGGTGACCGGCCTAGTAGTCGCCATGTTGGTGGCAAATCTGGCCGCGCTTTGGTTGTTTCACTACTTTCTGCCGTTAGATATCGGGCCGAGTGATAAGGGTGCCAAGCCGGGGTATCGGCGGCTTTTTATGGCGGGCCTGAAACCGCTTCTGGCGGTGGTTTTGGGTGGATTTCTGGGCTACCTCTGGTTCTCCGAGCTGCCCATGGTTGAAGACGTTGCCACTTGGGCGTTGATGCTGCTTTTGTTTTTGATTGGTCTCCAGCTTCGCAATGCAGGCTTGTCGTTGCGCAAGCTCTTGATGAATCGTCAGGGCTTGGGGATTGCCCTGACTATGGGGGCGAGTTCACTGATTGCCGGGCTGGCTCTGACACCTTGGTTAAGTGTTCCGTGGAATCAGGCGCTGGCGATTGCTTCGGGCTTTGGCTGGTACTCCTTGTCCGGCATTATGATTGGTGATGCCATGGGGCCAGCTTGGGGCGGTGTGGCCTTTTTGAACGATGTTTTGCGAGAGATCATCGCCTTGGCACTGATTCCGGTAGTCATTTCGGCTCGGCCCGCTATGGCGATTGGGTACGGAGGGGCAACCTCTATGGACTTTACCCTGCCGGTGATTCGTAGCAGTGGAGGCTTGACGTGTGTGCCGGTCGCCATCGCCTCAGGGTTTTTGCTGTCGTTTCTGTCGCCTGTGTTGATGGGGGTGTTTCTGTCACTGGGTTAGATCAAAAATTTACCCACGTTGATTTTGTATACACTGGGATCGACTGCTCGTTGAATGCGGTCCTGAGTCCCCGGTTTGGAAAGGTCGACGCTGGTGACCGTGATCGGCATGCGAAATTTCGTATGGTACATGACGCGCACGACGGGGAGGCGCAAATCGTCTTCGTTGGTTTCGGTGACAACACCCAGCCGGCCGCTTTCCAGCAGCACCAGTGAGCCTACTGGGTATAGGCCGACACAATGTATAAAGTCCTGCACTAACGTAGCGTCAAGGTGAGAGCCGCTCCACTCCAGCAGTTTCTTAAGGCCTTGGGTTGGAGTCATTCCCTTGTGATAGGCACGGTCTGCGGTGATGGCATCGTAGACATCGGCGATGGCGACCATGCGCCCGTAGATTGAGATCTCCTCGCCCTTCAGACCTTCGGGATACCCTGTGCCATCTATACGCTCGTGGTGTTGTGCCGCTGTGATGACGGTAAGTTCGCCGATACCTTCGGTCGCGAGCAGAATGTCACGGGACTGACGGGCGTGAAGCTTCATCACCTCAAACTCTTCGGCTGTAAGGCGGCCGGCCTTATGCAGAATGTCATCCGGTGTCAGAATCTTTCCAAGATCGTGAAGCAAGGCACCGACAACCGTTTGGTGCAGGACATCGGCAGACAGCTTGCGATATTGCCCGAACAGGGTCATCAAGACACTCAGGTTAACGGAGTGTTCAAGCAGGTAGTTGTCTTTGTCACGAATGCGCCCCAGACACCCCAGTGCATTAGGGTTCCTGATCACGGAACTTTGCAGCTCGTCGGCCAGTTTGTGAATGGGGCTGATATCAATGGCAGCGCCGATTTTGACGTTGCCCATAAAGCTGTCGACCAGTCCTTGCGCTTGGGTGTGTATGCCTTGCGCAGTCCCCATTTCCAGTTCTAGGGGCACTTTTGGGGCGACCCCGGGCTTTTGCTCGCCGGCTTTTTGTAGCGCGTCTTCGTTGCGTTTATCGACTTCTGCGGCGGTTTCGTAGTCTTGAGTGTCCAGGCCCTTTTCAGCATCGATGTAGACGAACTGCACGCCCATGGCGCGAATTTTTTCGATGGTTACTTCATTCCGGATCACACCGCGCCTTTGATCGGTGTTGTGGGGTATCCAGTCGTTGTTGAGGTCGGTAATGTACATACCGACCTTCAACGCGGCGATAGGAATGCGTTTGATCATCGCTCGGGGAAAAACGTCCGTACGCTATTTTGATAGGTTTGAATGATTACCTCTTCCAGTGGCAAGTTTTTTACCTCCGCAATTTTTTCGGCGACAAAAGGCAGGTAGAACGGCGCATTCTCCTTGCCACGATAAGGTACCGGGGTCAGGAACGGGGCATCGGTTTCGAGAAGAATCTGGCTGATTGGCGTCATTCGAACGATGTCCCTTACGTTCTCCGCTTTATTGAACGTGGTAATACCATTAAAGCCTAAGTTCCAGCCTTGATCCAATGCATATTGAGCTAAGCCCGGGCCGGAGGTGAAGCTGTGGATCACACCGCGGCGTTTGAGGGAGGTTTCGAACTCTTTCAGGATCTCGATGGTTTCATCATCGGCCTCACGACTGTGGATAACCACTGGGCGGTCACTGTCACAGGCAATTTGCAGCTGGCGACGAAACACCTCGCGCTGGGTGGCCCGGTCGGCCTTGTCGTAGAAATAATCCAGCCCGATTTCCCCCACGGCAACGATTTTCTCGTCCTGAGCATGGGTACGTATTTCTTCCTCTACCTGATCGTTGTATGTTTCCGCCTCATGGGGGTGAATGCCCTGAGTTCCATATACCCAGTCTTTGATCTGGCTGAGCTCTCTGACTGCCGCCAGGTTATCTGGAGACACGGCAATGGTGATGACCTTTTCGATATTCACCTGCCGGCTTTGTTCGAGGGTGTCTTCCAGCGGCCGATCTTTCAGGTAATCCAGATGGCAGTGGGTCTCGATGATTGGGTGGTCAAATACGGGAATCTCGCGGCGTTTCTTGCTCATGTCCGGTGTCCTGACTCCATCTCGGAAGTTGAGTGGGTGCTATGCTGAGAGCGACTATGGTCGAGTTTACCAGTTTGCGCTGAACGAAGAGAGTAGGGTGTCATTTCAGAAGCGGTGATTAGGGGAAGAGCACCATGCATATTGTGGTTGTCGGTGGCGGTGTAGTGGGCATAACAACAGCAAGGGAGCTGGTGCGACGGGGCCATCAGGTAACGGTTCTGGAGCGACATTCGTTGGCGGGTAACGAAACCAGCAAGGGCAATGCGGCTCAGCGTTCTTACGGCGTGGTTTATCCCTGGGCCGATCCGTCGATGGTGCTGAAGGCGTTGCCTTGGCTGTTGAAAACCGATGGGCCCCTGAAAATGCGGATGCCACCCTCACTGGCGGCCACCCGGTTTTTATTGGCGACCCTTCGTTACGCGTGGTCCCCCGGATTGTTCGGACTTAACAAGCGGGCCATGTTGAGGCTGGGAGCTTTCAGTCGGGAACGATTCCTGGCATTGGAACAAGAGCACGATCTGGCGTTTGACGGCGCCCATGACGGGCTTCTGCACCTGGCCAGTACGCCAGACGCTTTGAATGATTTGCGGAAGATGCATGAGTTTCTCAACGAGGTAGGTGTGTCCTCACATCTGCTTTCGCCGCAAGAAGTTCGCGAAGTGGAGCCGGGCATGACCGGCGGTGGGCCGTTATACGGTGCGATACGGTACGACACCGATGGCACCGGCGATTGTCATTTGTTCTCCCGGGCTCTGGCCAAAGTGTGTGAAGACCTGGGCGTGAACTTCCGTTACGAGGTGGAGGTGGAAGCTTTGTTGGCGGATCAGCAGCGTGTTAATGCGGTGCAGTTCCGCACCGCGAGCGGCAAGCCTGAACGCTTGGAGGCGGATGCTGTTGTGGTGTCAGCCGGTTGTTGGTCACCGGAACTGGTCAAGCCTCTGGGGCTGACGCTGCCCATTTATCCGATCAAGGGCTACAGTATTACCGTTCCGCTGAGCGATCCTGAAAAGGCGCCTAAGGCAACGGTTCACGATGACAATTTTAAAGTGGTTTCTACCCGGCTGGGCAACCGTTTGAGAGCGACAGGGTTTGTTGAGTTGGCTGATTTCAACCGAGAGATTCCCGAGGCCCGAATCGCGACGATTAAAAAATCGGTGCAGTCCCGCTATCCCGGTTGTGCCGATCTGGATGCTGCCGAGACCTGGACCGGGTTCCGCCCGATGACACCGGATGGCCCTGCCATTATTGGCAAAGGGCCCCGCGACAACCTTTATTTGAATACTGGCCATGGCACCTTTGGCTGGACGCTGTCTGCTGGTAGTGCGGCGGTGATTGCTCAAGTCATTGATGGTGAAGAACCGGCGGTGCCGCTGGATGCGTTCCGGCCGGGTCGCTTCGCCGGGGGGCTTTAAGATTCCGTCGTTCTTCCAAAAATGGCAGGCCACCAATGATTGGTTAATGCAGCATGAGCTTTTTTGGCGACCGGTGCCGTTCATGGAGCCGAGGCCGGACTGGTGTCTGCCGCATCCCGATCTGGCCAGCTGGCTCGAGCAACTCTCAGATACAGATTGCGATTATTGGCACGAGCATTTGCTGGAGTTTGCGCAAGAAGCCGCGCACTTTGTGCCGGCGCTGGCGGCCTACGCCGAGCTGGTGTCCGTACCGAGTTTGTTCGGTCATGAGGGCGGCACTAAGGCCGCGTTGAAGGAAGTCGATGCAGCCGATATGCCCGGCCGCAAACGATTGCAAGCCGGCGCATTCGCAGCGACGGTTGCGCCCCTGAGCGGCAGTGTTCTGGACTGGTGTTGCGGCAAAGGTCATCTGGCCCGGACCTTGGTGGGTCAAGGGGCGGAAGAGGTGTTCGGCTTCGAGTGGGACGCTGAGCTGGTGCAGGATGGCAATCGGATCGCGGCAAAGTACGGAGATCCGGTGCGTGTCGCGCAGCAGGATGTAATGGCGGAGCAGCTGAGCTGGCCAGCTGTGGCCCATGGTGCGGCCTTGCACGCCTGTGGTGATCTGCACCGGCAACTGTTGCGCCGTGGCAGTGCGGCTGGGCTAGCCCGTTTAAGCGTGTCGCCTTGTTGTTATCACCTGGGCGGACGTGGCGAATACCAGATGCTCTCAGAACGGGCCCAGCAGTATCGGGGGGCGCTCAGTATGGATCGGAGCAGTCTTCGCTTGGCGGTGCAAGAGACGGTTACAGCGCCTGCCCGTGTACGGGCTCAGTCGGCTCGGATTCGCGCCTGGCGCTTGGGGTTCGACGCGCTTCAACGAAGTTTTTCCGAGAAGGGGCAGTACTTGCCGGTGCCTTCCCATCCGCCGAGTTTGAATAACGGTACTTTTGAGGAATTTTGCCGTTGGGCTGCCAACAAGAAACGAGTGGTTTTGCCATCTGTGGTCGATTGGCAACATTGGCAGGCTGTCGGAGAGCGCCGATCCCGGCAGGTTCGCCGTCACGAATTGCTCAGGCACCTGTTTCGGCGGCCGCTTGAGTTATGGTTGGTGTTGGATTACGCGGTTTATATGGAAGAGCAGGGCTATCGAGTGAATTTAGGGACGTTCTGCGAGCGTTCTTTGACGCCTCGAAATTTGCTGCTGGACGCGCAGCTCAAACTAACGAATAGCAAATAGCAAAAACAAAGAAGGCGCCCTAGGGCGCCTTCTTTGGTATGACCGAATCAAAGTGTCTTAGCGGAGCACTTGGATGCGGGCTTCTACACGACGGTTCTGGGCACGGCCAGCAGAGGTGTCGTTTGTTGCAATCGGCTCGGCTTCACCGTAGCCAACGGCGCTGACGCGATCGGCATCAACACCCAGTGCGGATACCAGGCGATCAGCTACGGCTTCAGCACGGCGCTGTGACAGGAAGCGGTTGTACTCAGCTTTACCGGTGTTGTCGGTATGGCCAGCAATCTCAACCGTTGTGCCCGGGTACTCTTCCATGAAATCGGCTACTTGGCGGATCTCTATGTCATAGGCCGAGTCAATGACCGAGCTGTTGGTAGGGAACTGAACACGCAGGTTGATGGTTTCGATTGTTTCGGTAACACCTTCACAACCGTTTTCGTCAACTTCAACACCGGCAGCCGTGTTCGGGCACTGGTCTTTGCTGTTGACCACGCCGTCGTTATCGCTGTCCAGCTCACAGCCACGGCTGTTAACTTCAGCGCCAGCCGGAGTGTTCGGGCACTGGTCTTTGCTGTCGGCTACGCCGTCGTTGTCGGTGTCCAGCTCACAACCGCGGCTATCAACCTGTGCGCCAGCCGGGGTGCTTGGGCATTGGTCGCGGGTGTCAGGCACGCCGTCGTTGTCGGCATCGGCCGGAACAGGGTCAGAGGTGGTGCGGTGGAACGCCCAGCTCAGGCCCAGAGAAGCCATGGTGTCGAAGGTGCTTTCATCAACGCCGTGGAATTCACGCAGATCAGCACGGATGGAGATCATGTCGCTGATGTTGTAACGGAAACCGGCGCCCACGTTGACACGAGTTTCGTCGTGGTTGGACCCAGCTGTACGCACAGGACCGCCTTCGAAGTCAGCGTGACCGGCACCCATGGAAACATACGGGTTCCAGGCTTTGTCCTGACCGGCAAAGTAGTAGAGGCCGTCTAAACGGATTTCATCAAAATCGGACTCGCCTGAGGTGTATTTGCGGTCGACATCGGCACGCGAGTACACAGCTTCTACGGCCCAATGAGGGCGGAAGCGGTATTCGATACCAACACCGTAGGTGTCGCTTTCGCTTAGGTCGCGCTTGTCACCAAAGTACTGGTAACCGGCGAACGGGTTCAGGTAAATGGTTTGCTGGCTTTCGGCCAAAGCGGGAGCTGTAAGGGTTGTAGCAAGGGCAGCTAGAGCCACCGGACGCATGAACTTCATGCGGAACCTCCTGTTTCGATTTTTAGAGTCCGATTATCTTTCGGAGACCTTTAGTCCACTAAAGAGTAGGGTAGTCGTCATAAAAACACAAAGTTATTACCGTGTTAACGCCTTCGGAGTTCTACGGATAGTGCAGCTACGTACTCGCCGTGAAATACAGGTGCGCACTCTTTTTACTGAAGTTCAGAGTGTCGGCATTGTCAAAGCGGACTTCGAAGGAGCTTTCGTCTTCACTGACCACCTCGCCGGCGCCAAATACTGTATGCGCGACACGACGGCTATGCCAGACGGGTTCCATTAAATCGGAGTCATTATCCGGCTCGATACCCTCAATTATTAAGCCCGCGCGACTGGCATAGCGGAGACTGACCGCAGTAGTGGCTTGGCCCAGTGCTAGAGGGGTTTCGGGTGCAGCCGTGTTTTCGTCAAGGTGCGAACCCAACTCGTTTGATAGCTCGTAGCAGAGCTCCGAAACAAACCGACTAGGCCCTTGATCGCCGTCCAAATGGGGCCTTTGACTGGCGGGTCGGGTGATTAGATGCAATGCGTGCCGCGCCCGGGTCATGCCGACGTACAACAGTCGCCGTTCGCTCTCCAGCAGGGCTTGTGCGTTGTCTTGAGGGCGAGGGCTGTACGGCAGGTATTTTTCTTGTAAGCCGGGAATAATCACCACCGGCCACTCCAAGCCTTTGGTGCGATGGATGGTGGACAGTAACACGCCTTGGTCTGCCTTCGCTCCGGCCTGCTGTTTCAGAGCTTTGAGGTGGTCCAGTGCACCGTTGGCATCGGTGTCCAGGCTTTTTAGGTAATCCCGGAAGCCTTGGATGGTGTCTATGCGTTCTTCGGCACTGTCGTGGGTCAGTGCCAGACTCCGGATGCCGTCATATAAGTCGGTGTGCTCGGCGTAGATTCGAATCAGGCCAGCGACCGGGCCTTTATAGCTGTTTAGTTGGGCCAAGACTTCACCAAGCTTACGCAGCTTTCGGGCCGGCATCGGTTGCAGGGCGTCAAAATCCATCGCCAGCAAGCGTTCGTGCCAGCTTTCTCCGAAACCCGCCAAAAACTGCGCCAGATTTTCCAGTTCGGGCTCTTTCAGACCAGCGTGGGGGAAGCGCAAGATTTGCCGGGCTATATCTACGCGGTCTGAATCGGGCAGCTGTTTGATGCGGCCACTGACCACCATCAACAGTGCGGTCATGGCCTGCACTTCCCGGCTGAAGAGGGCACCTTTGCCTGCATCTATCCGGTAGGGGATTTGCCGGGCCAGCAGTTTTAGTTCAATCGGTACGCTCTGGCTCCAGACCCGAAACAGCACGGCGGTCTGGTTATTTTCTTCAGGGCTGTGGCTTTGCAGAATCTTCAGTACTACATCGCCATCATTCTCCGCGCGGTGCAATTCGGCACGGGTTGCCGCCGCGGATGGGTGCGAATGGCAGAGCACGCCTTTCCGGCCGGTGTTGTGGCAGATCAGGTGATTGGCCAGCAGGGCAACTTGATGGCCATAGCGGAAGGTGTAGCTCAGAGTTTGTTCCAGCGGGCTTTCGAATTCGTCGCTGAACCGCCGCAAAATAAACTCCGGCTTGGCGCCGCGGAATTCATAGATAGTTTGGTCCGGGTCGCCGACCACGGTGACTCTGGCCCGATCGCCCGCCACGTAGCGTAGCAGCAGGTGCTGGATTTCATTGGTGTCCTGATATTCGTCCACCAGAATCAGGTCCATTTTATTGCCCACCAATCGCTGCAGTGGCGGGTTCTGGTGGATGGCCATGACCGGCTCGTAAATCATGTCGGCGTAGCTGATTCGGCCCTGGCTTTTGCGCCATTGTTCGAAGCTGTGGAACAGGTCGATCAGGTATTTGTGCTTGTCTGAGTAGCCCAGCTCTTCGAAGACGATTTCTGCGGGGGACAGGCAGGTTTTTACCAGATCGATGAAGCCGGTGGCGGTTTCTACATAGTCTTTTTTGTTGCGGCGAATTTCATCGGCCAGATCTTCGGGGGCCAGCCTGCGGGTGAGCATCCAGGCTTGGTAGCCGATTTCCTGTTCGGTGAGAATTTTGTCCGAAAAGCCCGGTAGGTAGCCTTCCCGCACGAAGCGTTTGTAGAGCCGGTAGCCCATGGCGTGGTAGGTGCGGATTTCCGGTGGTGCCAATCCGGACTGGTCGCAGACTTGCTGGAGTTTGCGCTCAAAGTCGACCCGGGCGCTGCGGTTGAACATGAGTACCAGTATGCGGTTGGGGTCGTGGCCTTGGGCCAGCAGGTAGCGAATGCGCCAGGCCAGGGTGGAGGTTTTTCCGCTACCCGCAACGGCGGTGATCACCGAGTGTTCGTAACCGGCGGTGATGATGTTCCGCTGTTCGTCGGTGAGGTAATCCGGGAGGAAGCTGGTGTCGGGTGTTTGGGGATTGGTTGGCATGGTGGGTATTGTACTTGGCAACTGGCGGTGGGGGTAGTTGGGCTCCATAATGGTTGCCTTCGCGTTCATTTCTAGTGCTATAGGCCCGCACCTTGTCGGGGAACGCCTTCCAAAACACGCTCCTTCGGCACATCCTTGTGGCGCTTGAGCTCCGCCATCCATGGCTGCGCACAGTTTTGGAAAGCGTTCCCCGACAAGGTACTGCTTCGGACCGGCCTCAAGCTTCGTACTATCTTGGAGTCTGTTTTTGACGATGACATCTGTTGCTAAAAGGGACTGGCAAGCACTCGCTGAAAGCCTGCGTGCTGCCGGTGAACGCCGCCTGGTGCTGGTGGAAGGCGAACCGGATTGGTGTCGCTCATGGGTGTCTGGTTGTCTAGAAACGCTGGATACTTCTCAAGCGCTTTGGGTTGGTCGTGCCGAAGATGCAGAGTTTTCGGGTGTAACCGGTATTGCGTCAACGCAGTACAAACGCTGGCTGGGTCGTGAAACCGGGGTGTTGGTTTGGGACGGTTGGCAGGGGAATCCGCCGGATGGGGTGGCGGCGTTGTCGGGGACGTTGCAGGCGGGTGGTTTGTTGTTTTGGTTGATGCCGCCGCTGGAAAGTTGGCCCACGTTTAACGATCCGGACTATTCGCGCACGGGGCTCGACCAAGCAAAAGAGCATCCTTTTTTAGCGCGCATGGCTGATGTTTTGGCTGGTGATTCGGATGTGATTCGAGTTCGGCCGGGTGATGACGGGGTGCCGGTTATGCCTGTGGCGGAGTCTGGCCGGTCAGATTTTGAGCCTGCTACTACGCCGGAGCAGGCTCAGTTGGTTTCGCAGTTGGTGCGGTTTGGTTTAGGGCGTCGTCGTCGGCCGTTGGTGGTGACGGCGGACCGGGGGCGGGGTAAGTCGGCGGCTTTGGGTATGGCGGCTGCAGAGTTGTTGCTTGCGGGGCGTCAGCGGGT
This sequence comes from Marinobacter sp. SBS5, assembly GCF_048285575.1. Lineage (NCBI taxonomy): Bacteria > Pseudomonadati > Pseudomonadota > Gammaproteobacteria > Pseudomonadales > Marinobacteraceae > Marinobacter > Marinobacter sp. SBS5. The sequence continues at coordinate 198,836 of NZ_JBLWAZ010000001.1, forward strand.
GTTGGTGACGTCGCCGTCGGTGGACAATTTAACGAGTTTTTTCCGGCATGCGGCCGAGACGCTGGGTGAGCGACTGGCGGAGCGCCGTGATGATGAATTGGTGGTGGAAGGCGGGCCGTCGATTCGGTATCTGTCGGTACAGGATTTGTTAACGAACAAGCCCGAGGCCGAGGTGGTGATGGTGGATGAGGCTGCCGGTGTGCCTGCGCATTTGTTGCGGGAGGTTTTGCTGGGGTGGCCGAGGGTGGCGTTTGCCAGCACGGTGCACGGTTATGAAGGAACGGGCCGGGGGTTTGCTATTCGGTTTCGGCAGGTGTTGGATCGGGAAACGCCGCATTGGCAGTCGGCCAGTTTGCAGCAGCCGGTGCGTTGGGCGGAGGGCGACCCGTTAGAGCGTTTGGTCTCGGATTTGTTTTTGCTGTCGGCGGACAGTCCGAAAGCGATTCGCCCCACGGCACTGCAGGTGGTGGTTGAGCGCTGGCACCCTGCGAAGGCCAGTGAGCAGGCGCTGTCTGAAGCGTTTGGTTTGTTGGTGGATGCCCATTACCGGAGCACACCGGCAGATCTCCGGCAGTGGCTGGACGATCCGGGTGCCCAGAGTTGGCGTGCGATGGTTAACGGGGTGACGGTAGGTGTGCTTTGGGCCTCTGTGGAGGGCGGTTTGGCGCCGGAGTTGGCCGAGCAGGTTGCGCGGGGCAAGCGTAGGCCTCGTGGTCATCTGTTGGCGCAATCTTTGGCGACTCACGGCGGTTTTCCGGAGGCGGCGGTTCAACGCACGCTTAGGGTGGTTCGGGTGGCGGTTTCGGAAGAGTGTCGTCATTTGGGGATTGGTAAGCAGCTGGTGGCTAAGGCCAAGCAGGCCGGCAAGGAGCAAGGGCTGGACGGTTTCGGGACCAGTTTTGGCGGCGAGTCGGGGCTGCTGGCGTTCTGGCAAGCGTGTGGTTTGCGAGTGGTGCGTTTGGGGCTGCGGCAGGAAATCAGTACCGGGGAGTTTTCGGTGCAGATGTTGTGCGGCGTGTCCGAAGTTGGGGGGCGATTGGAGCAGAGTTTGCGCGATCGTTTTGCGCGGCATTGGCCCGTGTTAGTGCCTCTTCATTGGTCCGATCTTGCGCCTGAATTGCTGGCGGCGATCGGTATCGACTTGCCGGCCCAAGCCCGGCTGGATGCCGGTGATCGTCGTGATCTGGCTAATTTTTCAGAAGGATTTCGAGGTTTTGAGTTAACGCTTCCTGTGTTGCGGCAATTAGAGCGATGCCCCGGAGTCATGGCCTGGCTTCATGCCCAGCCGGACTTGGCTTTGTGGTGCCGGATGGTCACTCAGGGGTGGTCTTGGGACGCGATTCGCTATGCCGGTCTGTGTACTGGGCAGAAAGAAGGTGAAAAGCGGCTCCGGAACTTGGTTTGTGAACTTCTGAGAAATGGCCCCGAGTTGTGATCCGTTCGATTTAAATGGCATGGGTTGCCGCCCAAAATAGCAAGAACGTTAATCAGGGACTCGAAGCTATGGTCATGGACGTACGCATATTGAAGTACCTCTGGGGTTTTGTCGTGTTGTTGCTTGTCGGCTGTAGCGCGATCAATAGTAAGCCCGAATTGATCAAGAACGAGCATTCTAATGCGTTGATGAACGCGGTGGCGGCGAATGAAGACCGTGAGGTGCTTAACCTGCTGACACAAGGCGTTGACCCTGACCCGACAACGGCGGCGGGTGAATCCGCTTTGATGGTGGCGGCGGCAAACGGTAATCGGCGAATTGTCCGGCTTTTACTGGCGGCGGGCGCGGATGTGAATGGCGAGGACTCCGCCGGTTATACGCCCGTTATTCATGCCTCGGAAAGCGGTCACCTATCCGTTGTGCGCACGCTGTTGGCCGCGGGCGCTAATGTGAACGTGAGCCAGAATGGTGAGTCGTTGCTGATGAAGGTGGTGGGCAGTGGTGATTTGCTGACCGCCGAGATGTTGTTAGCAGCGGGTGCCGATGTGAATTATCGAGGCGATGACGGTCGTACTGCCTTGGATCTGGCCCGAGCCCAAAACAACCGTGATCTGGAAATGTTGTTGGTTCATGCGGGTGCCACGCGGTAACACCCGCTCAATTGGTTACTCCAGCCCCATGGGGTCGGTTTGATCGTCCCATTCGGGCTGGAAGTGCTGTTCGACAACATCGAGAGGCACATCCGCAACCGAAGCGAAGCTCCATTTTGGAGATTGGTCTTTGTCGACCATCAAGGCGCGAATGCCTTCGGCTAAGTCAGGTCTTCGGACGCACTCAAGCGCCATGGCCAGCTCCATTCGAAACACGTCTTTAAGAGACATTTGCTGTCCCTTCTGCAGTTGATGCCAGACTAACCAAGCTGTAACCGGAGATCCGTCGCGCAGGGATTGAATGCAGTTATGCCACCATGGGTCGTCACTTTCGCTGCCAAGCAGTTGTTCGATCACGGTCGGAAGTGCTGTGCCTGCGGTGAGTTTGGCAATGCGCTGTTCGTGTTGTTCCAAGTGGCCGGACGGTAGCGCTCGATAATCCACGGCTTCCACTTGGTTTAACAGCCGGAACAGCCGGTTATCATCGGCCGCGGGTTCTCCTCGCCAATATTCTTCTTGCAGCTTTTCCAGCAATAGGTCGAGGTGGTCAGGTTCAATGATCATGTCGGCCAAGCCTACGCGGAGTGCGTCAGCAGCGTTCAGGCGCGCGCCGGTCAGGCCCATGAACAAACCGAGTCGGCCGGGTAGGCGGTTGAGGAACCAGCTGGCGCCGACATCCGGAAACAGGCCAATGCTGATTTCCGGCATGGCCAAGGTGACATCCGGTGTCACCAAACGATAGCGGCAGCCGGACATCAGCCCCATACCACCGCCCATGACAATGCCTTGAACCAAGCCGATCACGGGTTTTGGAAAGCGGTGGAGGCTGTAATTCAGGCGGTATTCCTGAGTAAAAAAGCGTTGGGCTGCGTCGCTGCTGCCTTCGGAACGTATATCTTCGTAGAGGGCGCGAATGTTGCCGCCCGCGCAGAAGGCGCGGTCACCACTGCCGCGCAGGACCACCAGACAAATGCGGCTGTCTTCGGCCCAGCGGTCAAGAGCGCTCTGTGCCTGCACGACCATCTCTTCGGTTAGGGCGTTGAGGGTTTTCGGCGAATTCAGGGTCAGTAGGCCGATGTGGCCTTCCCGGCAGGCGAGTTCCTGGACCTCTACTGGCATGAGCACTGTCTCCGATAATCGGCAGGTGATTCAGCTGATGGTTTTTTGGTTTGTTATTACTTTGGCATCGTATATTCAGGAGTAAAAGGACATTATGATGGTTTCAATGTCCTTGATCTATCGCATTTGTAGCCTGTGATGGCTGTGCTATAACTAAGCTCCAGATTTGGATCGGCGCTCAGCCGACTATAAAACCTAAAAGATGAGAGGGTTATCCCTATGAACATGAAACATTTCGCAGTTGCTGGTTTGTTCGCACTGGGTGCCGTAGCTCCGGCTGCCTCTATGGCTGCAGGTGATGCCGCTGCAGGTAAAGCAAAAGCGGCTGTTTGCGCAGCATGTCACGGCCAGAATGGTGTCGCTCAGATACCTATGTACCCGAACCTGGCAGGCCAAAACGAGCAGTACCTTTTGAGTGCTCTGAAGGCTTATAAAGCTGGACAGCGTCAAGGTGGCCAGGCGCCCATTATGCAAGGTCAGGCAGCTGCCCTGAGCGATGCTGACATGGCTAACCTGGCCGCGTACTTCGCCAGCCTGCCAGCTGGCGGTAAGTAAGCTTCAGGCTTGCAGTGAAGTGCAGTGGTGCGGCTTAGGCCGCACCACTGACAATCCGATAACAGGGTTTGTACGCGGATGAGCCGGGCAGTTTCATTCGGTTTTGCTCGATAAACTGCGCCAACATTTCCTCCAGCGGCTTGATCATTGCCGGGTCCCCTGAAATTTCAAATGGGCCCTTCTCTTGAATTTTCCGAATTCCACTTTCCTTCACGTTACCTGCGACGATCCCACTGAATGCTTTGCGCAGGTTGGCGGCAATCATATGAGCTGGCTGGTCACGGTGAAGTTCCAGTGCCCGCATGTTGTCGTGGTCCGGCTCGAACGGTAGCTGGAACACCGGGTCTATTTTTAGCATCCAGTTGAAGTAGTACGCATCTTGCATGGCGCGGCGGAAGGTTTCTACGTCCTTCATGCCTTGGCTCATGGTCTGTGCCACGCGCACCGGATCATCAATAATAATCTCGTATTTACTCGCAGCCTCATCGCCCAATGCATCCCGGATAAAGCGGTCGATCATCTCGAAATACTCGGCGTTTTCCTGACGGCCTGTGAACACCACCGGGAAGGGCAGGTCTGCATTGTCGGGATGCAGCAGGATGCCTAGCAGATAGAGAATTTCCTCGGCCGTACCTACGCCCCCGGGGAAGACAATCACGCCATGGCCAGCGCGGACAAAGGCTTCCAGACGTTTTTCGATATCCGGCATGATCACCAATTCATTGACAATCGGGTTGGGGGCTTCCGCGCCAATAATCCCCGGTTCGGTGATGCCGATGTAGCGTCCGTTTTTGATGCGTTGTTTGGCGTGGCCAATGGTGGCACCTTTCATGGGCCCCTTCATGGCGCCCGGCCCACAACCAGTGCAGATGCTGAGGCCTCTCAGGCCCAGTTGGTGCCCGACTTCTTTGCTATATTGGTACTCGTTGTGACTGATGGAGTGCCCGCCCCAGCAGACCACAATGTCCGGTTGCCTGCCGGCTTGGAGCACACGGGCATTTCTCAGGATGTGGAAAACCAGGTTAGTCAGATCATCGGTGTTGTCTTTTCTAAAGCCCTCAACGAAGTTGGGAAGAGAGTGGCTGTAAACGATATCCCGCAGGACTGAAAATAAATGCTCCCGGTTGGCGCGCAGCATTTCACCATCCACGAAGGCGTGGGCTGGTGCGTTGACCAATTCCAGTTTCAAACCTCTGGGCTGAGGCACAAGATGCACGTCGAAATCGGCGTGGGTTTCCATTAACTCTTTGCAGTCGTCCGTTTCAACGCCGGTGTTCAGCACAGCCAAAGCGCATTGACGGAACAATCGATACAGACCTCCTTCGCTCTTGTCCTTGAGCCGATTGACCTCGTGACTGGATAAAATCTCGAGGCTGCCTTCGGGTGAAACCAGTGCATTCATGGTGGATTCTGTCATCGTTTAAAGAACTCCTGAGTGTTTCGGCAATGACTGATTTTGTTCACATCGGTCTTAAGGGTACACTAGGCCCTTTCCCGCAAATTCGCTACCCGACGTTTCTCCAACCAACGTCTCTATCCATTTGAAGTCCTTATCCTATGAAATTGTTGATTCGTCCTGCCTCTGAAGTCGCCATCAAGAGTAAACCCGTTCGTAAACAGCAAATGCGCCATTTGCGGCAGAACATTCGAAAAATCCTGTCACGGCTGGATTCCGATATTCGGGTGGATGGCAGTTTCGACAGAGTCGATGTGGATGTGCCGGAAGAGCGAGGCTTGGCCGGGCCGGTGATTGATGAGCTGGTGCGCATTCCTGGCATTTCCACCATTCAGGAAATCGGCGTATTCCCGTTCGTGGATATTCAGGATGTGGGTGATAAAGCCATTGCCGCTTTCGCAGATCGGCTTGAGGGTAAGAGCTTCGTCGTGCGGGCTCGGCGAATCGGTAATCACGATTTCCGTTCGATTGATTTGGAGCGCACGGTGGGCGGCATGCTGCTGCAGGCAACCAATGCTCGCGGTGTCGATCTGAAAAATCCCGAAGTGGAAGTGCGGATTGAGGTTAAAAACGATCAATTCCACATAGCCCATCGTCGTCACGAGGGCGCGGGTGGTTATCCGATCGGCGCCGTTGAAACCGTTATGACGCTGATTTCCGGTGGCTACGATTCTTCCGTTGCGGCGTACCTGATGATGCGCCGGGGCATGCGCAGCCATTTCTTGTTCTTCAATTTGGGCGGTGCCGCTCACGAGGTTGGGGTTCGCCAAGTGAGCCATTATCTGTGGGACCGATACGCGTCCTCGCACAATGTGAAGTTCATCTCCGTCCCGTTTGAAGGTGTGGTGGCAGAAATCATGCGCACGGTGAACCACCGTCATTGGGGCGTGGTACTCAAGCGCATGATGCTGAAAGCCGCGGCCGAGATTGGCCAGTACTACAACGTGGGCGGTTTGGTCATGGGCGACGCAGTGGCCCAGGTGTCGAGCCAGACCCTGACCAATCTGAACGTGGTCGACCGCGCCAGCGATGAAGTCGTACTGCGTCCGCTGATTGCTATGGACAAGCAAGATATCATTCAAATTGCCAAGGACATTGGCACCGAGCCGTTTGCCCGAACCATGCCGGAATATTGTGGTGTGATTTCAAGCAAGCCGGTTACCCGGGCCAAGCTGCACCGGGTTGAGGAAGAAGAAGAGAAAATGAATCCGGAGGTTCTGGCCAAGGCCATTGAGGACCGCACGGATGTGATGGTCAGCCAGTTGCTCGACAGCGTGGTGACCCCGGAAGAAGTAGAGCTGGTAGAAACCCCGGCAGTGGGCGATGTCATCATCGACATCCGCCATCCTTCCGAGGAAGAACGGGCACCCCTGACTTTGACCAGCAATGACGTGTTGAAGATTCCTTTCTATGAAATCAATCAAAAGCTGGCGGATCTTCCGGCGGATGGCCAATACCTGCTGTACTGCGACCGAGGCACCATGAGTCGCATGCACGCCGGCCATTTGAAGGCCGACGGGCACAGCAATGTGAAGGTCTACACGCCGGCGCGTTAGCCAGTGAGGCCTCGGACGAATTGCTGGACATTCTCGCTGAGGGTGTCCAGATCATACCCTCCTTCTTGAATGACCAGTGTCGGTAGACCCAGTTGGCGTATGTGGGTGCTGAGCCGGCAAAAACCTTCCGACGTGACGGCCACCTTCGCTTGAGGGTCGTCCTTGTAGATGTCAAAGCCCAGAGTCAGAATCAGCACGTCCGGTTGATACAGGCGGATCGCGGCAAGCGCATCGTGCAGTTTGGTAAAGAAATCCTCTTCGCTGGAACCGTGCGGCATGGGCAGGTTGATGTTGTAGCCTAGGCCATCCCCTTCACCCCGTTCATCTTCAAAGCCTGTCACCACTGGATAGAAGTTAGTGGGGTCACCGTGGATCGATATATAAAGCACGTCGCTCCGGTCGTAGAAGATTTCCTGAATGCCTTGGCCGTGGTGCATATCGGTATCCAGTATGACCGTGCGTGGAAAACGGCTTTTCAGGTGCTCTGCCGCAATCGCAGCATTATTCAGATAGCAGAACCCGCCAGCGGCATCTTTGCGAGCGTGGTGCCCTGGTGGTCGACAAACTGCATACGCGGTGCGCTCGCCCGCCATCAACGTATCGGCAGCACCCAATGCGGTTTGCGCCGACCAGTAAGCGGCCTTCCAAGTGTTCTCCCCGATCGGGCAGCTGCCGTCTGCAAGGTAGCGAGCCGCTTCCGCGAGAACGCCCCGCAGGGCATTGGGTGAGCGGACAAAGATGTTCGACATCACTTCGTCGCCCCAATCATCCATTTCCTGCCAGCGGCGGTGAGCAGACTCCAGGAATCGCAGATAGCCCAGGTCGTGTACGCGGGAAATCGGAGCCGTGCCCTGATCTGCCGGTTGAAGCACGGGTATGCCGAGTTCCTTCAAACCCTCCAGCATTTGCACGGTTCGATCCGGCACCTCCTGGGGCTGGCGCATTTGCCCCCGCGTAAAATACGTCTTCGGGATGTGTAGATCCTGCGACGGATGGAAGAATGCTTTCATGTCCGGCCTCCTTGGTTAGCTCCTTCGAGTATAGGCACGAACTTGGTTGCGTCAAAAACGCGCTGGAACTTTACAGGGTGGCTGTCAGCTACCACTATGAAGGGCATAAATGCACAAGCTGTTCTATCCCGCACTGGGGTGGTATCCGTGATCCAAAAGGAGCCGAGATGATTGAGTCACCATTGCTGCAGAATGTTAAGGGCTATATTGGCGGACGCTGGGTGGAGAATGACGGAGGCAACACCTTTGAGGTGTTCAATCCGGCGACTCGAGAGCGGATTGCCGAGGTGCCGTCCATGCCGGAAAGTGACATTCTGGCTGCGGTAGAGGCTGGAAAATCTGCGCTGAGGCTGGCGAACCCATGGCCGATCGAAACCCGCCGTAAGTGGCTGGAAGACATTCGGGATGCTCTGAAAGCCAATAAAGACGAGATTGGTCGTATTCTGTGTATGGAACATGGCAAACCGCTGCCCGAGGCTCAGGGTGAAGTGGAATACGCCGCGGGCTTTTTTGATTATTGCGCTAAGCACATCGAAGCGCTGGACGCCCACACCATTCCTGAAAAGCCGAAAGACTGCACTTGGACCGTTCATTATCGGCCGGTGGGTGTGGTTGGCTTGATTGTTCCTTGGAACTTCCCGATTGGCATGATCGCGAAAAAGCTCTCGGCAGCGCTGGCCGCAGGCTGCCCGTCTGTGATCAAACCCGCCAGTGAAACCCCACTGACCATGGTGGCGCTGTTTACGCTGATGGATAAGCTCGACCTACCCGAGGGCATGGTTAACTTGGTCATGGGTAAAGCTAGCGTGATCGGCAAGGTGTTGTGTGAGCACCAGGACGTGCCGATGATCAGCTTTACTGGCTCCACCGAGGTTGGCCGGAAGCTGGTTCTGGATACGGCCGAGCAGGTGAAAAAACTGGCCCTGGAATTGGGCGGTAACGCGCCGTTTATTATCTTCGACGATGCCGATCTGGATGCTGCGGCGGATAACCTGATCGCCAATAAGTTCCGGGGCGGCGGCCAAACCTGTGTGTGCGCCAACCGGGTGTTTATCCACGAGGACGTGGCCGAAGCCTTTGGCGAAAAACTGGCGGAGCGAATCGGCCGCATGACCGTCGGTGACGGCATGAAAGATGGCGTCGACATTGGCCCGCTGGTGAATCAGGCCGGCTTCGACAAAGTAAAGCGTCATCTTGAAGATGCCTTGAACAAAGGTGCGACTCTGGTCGCAGGTAAACAGCCCGGGGAACTGGGCGATGGCCTGTTCTTCCCGCCAACGGCGGTGATGGGCGTTACCCGAGACATGTGTTGCTACCGGGAAGAAACCTTCGGCCCATTGGTGCCCATGGCGTTGTTCCGCACGGAAGAGGAAGTGGTTGAAGCGGGCAACGACACCGAATTTGGTTTGGCTTCTTATGTGTTCACAGCAAATGCCGAACGGGCCCAACGTGTGGCGGCGGGGCTCCGTTTTGGCCATGTAGGCTGGAACACCGGCACCGGCCCCACACCGGAAGCACCGTTTGGGGGCATGAAGGCTTCCGGCATTGGTCGTGAAGGCGGCTTGGAAGGTTTGTTTGAGTTTGTTGAAGCGCAGACGGTTCCCAGAGGTTTTTAAGACGGCCGTATCCTAACGTTAAACAGCGCACGGGCGGGTCAAGCTTTTCAGGACTATTGAGGGCCAGGGACGGCCCGAAATAAGCCCCATGGATGGCTCGTAGCGTGTCCTGAAAAGCTTGACCCGCCCGTGGGCGTCCGCACCTGAGTCTGAGCCGGACCCTAAGGCTCCACAGAAATCCCCGTTATCTCCTGTTATACTTTCAAACCTGTTTATTTAACCAGTAGAAAAGCTAGGTGCTATGGACGTTTCCCACATCATTGACCCCCTGAACGATGCCCAACGCGAGGCTGTTACAGCTCAGAACGACCACCTGTTGGTGCTGGCCGGTGCAGGCAGTGGCAAAACTCGGGTGCTGGTTCACCGGATGGCGTGGTTGATGACCGTAGACCGAGTGCCGCCTACGGGCATTCTGGCGGTGACCTTTACCAACAAAGCCGCCAAGGAAATGCGCTCCCGCATTGAGCAGATGATGAACATCCCCGCTCGCGGCCTGTGGTTCGGCACCTTCCACGGTATTGCTCACCGTTTGTTGCGCTCCCACTGGAAAGATGCCGGCCTGCCGGAAAACTTCCAGGTGCTGGACAGCGACGATCAGTTGCGCCTGATCAAGCGGGTGATGCGCGAATTCCAGATTGATGAAAGCCAATGGCCGCCCAAGCAGGCCCAGTGGTTCATCAACAGCCAGAAAGACGAAGGTCTGCGGGCTGATCACATTCAGGAAAACCCCGGCGACCACTTCACCAATACCATGCTGAAGATTTACCGCCAGTACGAAAAACTGTGCCAGCAGGGTGGCTTGGTGGATTTTGGTGAATTGCTGCTGCGCTCCCACGAGCTTTGGTTGCACCGGCCCGAGTTGCTGGCCCATTACCAAGATCGTTTCCAGCATATTCTGGTGGACGAATTTCAGGACACCAACACCATCCAATACGCCTGGCTGCAGGTGCTGGCCAGCAACCGTGTACCACTGACGGTGGTGGGTGATGATGATCAGTCTATTTATGGCTGGCGTGGTGCCAAGATTGAGAACATTCAGCAGTACCAGCGGGATTTTCCCAATGCTCGTATGGTGCGGCTGGAGCAGAATTACCGTTCCACCCAGATGATCCTGAAGGCCGCAAACGCCGTTATTGCGAATAACCAAGGCCGCCTAGGCAAAGAGCTGTGGACCGATGGTCCCGACGGCGACCCCATCAGTTTGTATGCGGCGTTTAACGAGCAGGATGAGGCCAATTACATCGCAGACTCCATCACCGATTGGGTGAATCAGGGTAATTTACGCAGTGAAGCGGCCATTCTGTACCGCTCTAATGCCCAGTCGCGGGTGTTGGAAGAATCTTTGATGCGCCAAGGCATTCCTTACCGGGTGTATGGCGGTTTGCGTTTCTATGATCGTCAGGAAATCCGAAACGCATTGGCGTACCTGCGCTTGGTTCAGTACCACCGGGACGATGCGGCGTTTGAGCGGGTGGTGAACATTCCCACCCGCGGCATTGGTGCTAAGAGCCTCGCAGAAATCCGAGCCTACGCCACAGAGCAGGGTATTTCGTTGTGGGAATCCTCGGAGCGCATGCTGGCGGCGGGGCAGGTAAAAGGTCGCGCTCGAACCGGGTTGCAGTCGTTCCTGGATATCATTAATGGCTTGTCTGAAATGATGGGCGAGGCCTCTCTTCAGGGGTTGATGAAGCAGGCGATTGAGGCCAGTGGCTTGAAGGATTATCACGCCAGTGAGAAAGGCGAGAAGGGCCAGGCCCGGGTAGAAAACCTGGAGGAGCTGGTTAACGCCTTGTCGGATTATGAAGTGGAAGACGGGGTAGATCCGCTTGCGGAGTTTCTTGCGCAGGCGGCGTTGGATGCCGGTGAGTCTCAAGCGGCGGACCATGAAGACAGCGTGCAGCTAATGACCTTGCACTCGGCCAAGGGGCTGGAATTCCCGATGGTGTTCTTGGCAGGTGTCGAGGAAGGTTTGTTCCCCCATAGTATGTCTCTGGAAGAACCGGGGCGTATGGAGGAAGAGCGCCGGTTGGCCTATGTCGGTATTACACGGGCCATGAAGAAGCTGGTACTTACTTACGCGGAATCTCGCCGTTTGTACGGGCAGGAGAAGTTCCATGCGCTGTCACGGTTCGTTCGTGAGATTCCGGCGGATTGCCTGCAGGAGGTTCGGTTGCGGAATACGGTGACGCGTCCGGCGATGGTGGGGCGGCCGAATGAGAGCATGTTTGCGCAGGATTCTGCTGCGCAGTCTGGCTTTAGTTTGGGGCAGCGGGTGCGTCATCCGAAGTTCGGCGAGGGTATTGTGATGAACTCTGAGGGCACTGGGCACCATACGCGGGTTCAGGTGAACTTCGATGAGGGCGCTAAGTGGCTTGTGTTGGCTTATGCGCCTTTGGAGGCTTGTTAGCGGTTTGGGTTAGTTGGGTGGTATGTGCGGGGTTGGGGGTGTCCTCCCAAAAACCGCTCCTTCGGCACGTCCATGTGACGCTTCTGCTCCGCCATCCATGGCTCCGCACATTTTTGGAAGGACACCCCCAACCCCGCACGCCACACTGTGTGCAAGCCTTTTGAAAAGAGCTTTGTGGGGTTATCGATCAAAGGGAAATGATAGATTGGGGCTTAGCATTGAGCTCCAACGTTGGGCTGTAGCGTTTCAAAATCCCCTGAAATCCATTCTAAAGTGTGGAGCAGGTGTCGGGGGCGGCTTTCCAAAAATTTGTGGAGCCATGGATGGCGGAACACAAGCGACCACGGACGGCTCGAGCGCTTTTTGGAAAGCCGTCCCCGATACCTGCCACCCCCAAAACCAGAAGCCCCGAAGATCAGAGCTCCCACGCCAAAACCATCACATCAAAACAGCGTAAATAACCCCAGCCAAGGCAATCCGGTAGATCACGTAAGGCCACATGCCCACGTTGTTAAGCCATTTCAGGAAGAAGTGGATCGCAGTAATGGCCATCAGGAACGATGTGACCCCGCCAATCAGAAATCCACTCCAATCGACGACCACATCAGAAGTCGCCACTTCGAGTAATTTCACTGCAGATGCCAGCACGATGATGGGAATAGCCAGCAGGAACGAGAAGCGAGAGGCGGTTTCTCGGCTCATGCCCAGGAACAGGCCGGCGGTGATGGTGACGCCGGAACGGGAGGTGCCGGGTACCAAGGCCATGGCTTGGGCGATGCCGACCAGAACCGCATCTTTCCAGTTCAGAGACTCCAGCGTGCGCTGACGTTTGGGAATCCAGTCAGCGATGCCCAGCAGCAGGCCGAAGATCAGGGTGGTGAAGAAGATGACTTCCACCGCTCTCAGTTCGTTGTCGATCATGTCCAGCAACGCCAATCCGGCCAAGCCGGCGGGGATGGTGCCGATGACCAGATACCAGGCGAGGGCGCCTTGGCCGACGATTTGGCGTTGGGCCATGGAGAGCAAGCCATCTCTGGCGATGCCGAAGACGTCGCGGCGGAAGTATAAAACCACCGCCAACAGAGTGCCGATGTGAACCGATAGATCAAAGCCTACGCCCTGATCGTCCCAGTCAAAAAACGCGGGGGTGAGGATCAAGTGGGCAGAGCTGGAGATGGGTAGAAATTCAGTCAGTCCCTGGAGAAGGCCAAGGAAAAGGGCCTGAAAAAAATCCATGGTATCGGTTCCGTTCGGGTCAGCGGTTGCTGTTCAGGGTGATATCGATGGGCGGGATATTAGCAGGGTGGTCGTTAGCTGAACAGGTGTAGTCTCCGGGTGCTGTTTCTACTAGCACCCGGAGTGATCATGGTGATTACGTTGGGAACTTGTCCCGAGTGTTATTGGCGATTTTAACCAGTGCCAGCATTAAGGGCACTTCCACCAGCACGCCCACTACGGTTGCCAATGCTGCACCGGATTGCAGGCCGAACAGGGCAATGGCGGCTGCCACGGCCAGTTCGAAGAAGTTGCTGGCACCAATCATCGCGCCCGGCGCGGCGATGCAGTGGCGCACGTTCCATAGGCGGGCCCAGCCATAGGCGAGAAAGAAGATGAAGACGGTTTGGATGATCAGCGGCACGGCAATCAGAGCAATGTGCAGCGGGTTTTTCAAGATCACTTCGCCTTGAAAGGCAAATAGGAGCACCAGCGTCACGATCAGTGCCGCCGGTGTCACCGGGCTGAGGCGCTTCATAAACACGTCGTCGTACCACGGCTGACCGCGGCGGGCGATCAACGTGCGGCGGGTCAGGTAGCCGGCGGTCAGCGGGATGACGATGTACAGCACGACCGAAAGAATCACCGTATCCCAAGGCACCTGAATGTCGGAGATGCCCAGAAGAAACACCACGATGGGCGCGAAGGCAAAGAGCATGATGATGTCGTTCAGGGAGACTTGCACCAGCGTGTAGGCAGCATCGCCTTTGGTGAGGTAACTCCAGACAAACACCATGGCGGTACAAGGGGCGGCACCCAGCAGAATGGCACCCGCGAGGTATTCACTGGCGAGATCAGACGCAATAAAAGGCTTGAACACCACCATCAGGAAGAACCACGCAATGGCGAACATGGTGAAGGGTTTAATCAGCCAGTTTACGACAGTAGTAATCGCCAGCCCCTTCGGTTCTTTTCTGACGCCGACTACCGCATTGAAATCGATCTGCGCCATCATCGGGAAAATCATTGCCCAGATCAGAATGGCGATGGGGATGGAAACCTGCGCGTACTCAAAGCGGGCTAGGGTTGCCGGTACGGACGGGGCCAGTTGCCCCAAAGCCACGCCGGCGATGATGGCCAAAGCAACCCAGACTGATAGATAGCGGCCGAATAGGTCCATGCCCTCGGCACCAGACTCCTTCGCTGTAGCTTCGGTATCGATGCTCATGCCTTTTCCTCAGATAGACCGCTGGTTAACACGTTTGGACAGTTCTTCCGCACTTTCCTTGCGTTCGGAGTAGCGGTCAGTGAGGTAGTCACTGCGGTCGCGGACCAGCAGAGTGAACTTTACCAATTCTTCCATCACATCCACGATGCGATCGTAGTAAGGCGATGGCTTCATGCGGTCGTTGTCATCGAACTCCATGAAGGCTTTGGCCACCGAAGACTGGTTCGGGATGGTCACCATGCGCATCCAGCGGCCCAATACTCGTAACTGATTGACCACGTTGAAGGATTGGGAGCCTCCGCACACCTGCATCACGGCAAGGGTTTTGCCCTGAGTGGGGCGAACCGCGCCCATGGACAGCGGGATCCAGTCGATTTGGGTTTTCATGATGCCGGTCATGGCGCCATGGCGTTCTGGTGAACACCACACCATGCCTTCAGACCATTCCGCCAGTTCTCTCAGCTCCTGTACCTTCGGGTGCGACGCATCTTCGGCGTCGGCCAGTGGCAGGCCGTGAGGGTTGAATATGCGGGTTTCTGCACCCATCGCCTCCAATAGCCGGGCGGCTTCTTCTACAACCAGACGACTGAAAGAGCGTTCACGCAGTGAGCCGTACAGTAGAAGAATGCGTGGTGCGTGCTCTGAAGGCGCGTTCGCGAACAGCTGTTCTTTGGTGGGTGTTTGGAACAGATCGCGGTCGATGTTGGGTAGATTGGTGGGTGTCATAAGGCAGCTAGAAAACCCCGAAAGTTGGATAAGAGAAAGCGCGGTTTGGTGTCTTTACTTTGTCACTTTGCACACCTAATATCGCTTAAAGCATATATATGGATAATCGAATGTTCAATAGCGTGGAACGTTTCCCCGATGGATACAAAAAGCACTGTGCCTTTACCTGAAGCCGACGAACAAACGGCCGAGTTCAGCCCTGTCAGCCTGTTCCGAGCTTTAAGTGATGAGCTGAGGCTGACCACCCTGTTACTGATTCGGCGAGAGAAAGAGCTATGCGTCTGTGAACTGACGGAAGCGTTTGAGGTGTCCCAGCCGAAAGTCAGTCGGCATCTGGCGATATTGCGGGATTCCGGGTTGGTGGCAACAGAGCGACGGGGGCAGTGGGTCTATTATTCTATTAACCCTAGTTTGCCCATGTGGGTCCTACGAGTTCTCGATGAAACAGTGGCGCACAATGAGGCGTTGATTCACTTACCGCTGACAAAGCTTAGCGCATTGGCTGAGCGCCCAGCGTCTAGGTGCCTCTGAAGACTGATCAAGTGGCCATTCATAAAAGGAGATAGCCATGAGCAAGATCAAAGTAGGTATTAACGGGTTCGGCCGGATTGGCCGGCTAGCATTGAGGGCGGCTTGGGAGTGGCCGGAACTAGAGTTTGTGGCGATCAATGATCCGGGCGCAGACGCCGGGACGTTGGCGCACCTGTTGAATTTCGACAGTGTTCACGGGCGCTGGAGCCATGAAGCCGAAGTGAGCGGTAACGAGTTGGTGATCGACGGCCAGCGCATTGCCGTTACCCATAACCGGGCCATCGGCGACACAGACTGGACTGGCTGCGATCTCGTGATCGAGGCCAGCGGCGTGAACAAAACGGTCGCGGTATTGCAGGCTTATCTGGATCAGGGCGTAAAGCGTGTGGTGGTGACGGCTCCGGTGAAGGAAGCGGGCGCCAAGAACATCGTGGTGGGCGTGAACGAGCACATTTTTGATCCAGCCAACGACCGCATCGTGACCGCGGCTTCGTGCACCACCAACTGCTTGGCACCGGTGGTGAAAGTGATTCACGAGAAGCTTGGTATCAAGCACGGCTCAATCACCACAATCCACAGTTTGACCAATACCCAGACCATTATCGACGCGCCCCATAAAGATCTGCGCCGGGCCCGGGCTTGTGGCAGCTCACTGATTCCGACCAGTACCGGCTCGGCTACGGCGATTATCGAGATTTTCCCGGAACTGAAGGGGCGGTTGGATGGCCACGCGGTGCGTGTTCCGCTCACCAATGCCTCGCTGACCGACTGTGTGTTTGAGGTGGAAACTCCCACCGACCGCGATACCGTCAATCGGTTGTTGAAAGAAGCCGCCGAAGGGGAATTGAAGGACATTTTGGGTTACGAAGAACGCCCGCTGGTGTCCATCGATTACAAGACTGATCCACGGTCGTCCATCGTCGATGCCTTGTCCACGCTGGTGATTAATGGCACCCAGGTGAAAATTTACGCCTGGTACGACAACGAATGGGGTTATGCCAACCGCACGGCGGAACTGGCGCGCAAGGTGGGTCTGGCCTGATATGACTGCCGTCATTCGCCAGTATTTGGTGATCACCGGAAACTATTGGGCCTTTACCCTGACCGATGGCGCGCTGCGCATGCTGGTGGTGCTGCATTTCCATCAGCTGGGGTACTCGCCGTTGGCCATTGCCCTGTTGTTCATTTTCTACGAGTTTTTCGGGGTGGTGACCAATCTGGTTGGCGGCTATCTCGGTGCCCGCCTGGGCCTGAACCGCACCATGAACATCGGATTGTTCCTGCAGATCGTTGCTCTGGCGATGTTGGCGGTGCCTGCCGCTATGTTGACCGTACCCTGGGTGATGGCGGCGCAAGCCTTGTCCGGAATTGCCAAAGACCTCAACAAAATGTCGGCCAAGAGCGGTATCAAAATGTTGGTACCGGATGAACAGCAAGGCCAGTTGTATAAGTGGGTGGCCATTCTCACCGGCTCGAAGAACACGCTGAAAGGCGTAGGTTTCTTCTTGGGCGGTGTCTTGTTGATGGCGGCCGGCTTCACGGGGGCTGTGATACTGATGGCCGTGGCGCTGGGGCTGGTGTGGCTAGCCAGTCTGTTTCTACTCAAGCAGGAATTGGGTAAAAGTAAAGCAAAACCCAAGTTTCGGGAGATTCTGTCCAAAAGCCGTGCCATCAATGTGCTGTCTGCGGCGCGCATGTTCCTGTTTGGTGCCCGGGATGTGTGGTTTGTGGTGGCATTGCCTGTGTATCTACACACGGCATTTGGCTGGGACTTTTGGAAAGTCGGCGGTTTTATGGCCACGTGGATCATTGGCTATGGCTTTATCCAGACCATTGCCCCCCGAATTACCGGCGATTCCAATGGTAAATCCAGTGCCGTGTTTTGGGCGGCGTTGCTGGCTGTGGTTCCGGCGGCCATTGCCGGCGCGCTGATGGTGGGCTGGTCGGCGCAGGTCGTTGTAATTGGCGGTTTGCTGTTGTTCGGCGTGCTGTTCGCCATCAATTCATCCCTGCACAGCTATCTGATTGTCAGTTTTGCCAGGGGGGATGGTGTATCGCTGGATGTGGGCTTTTATTACATGTCGAATGCAGCTGGCCGATTGCTAGGCACCGTGTTGTCCGGTTGGGTTTATCAGGCATACGGTTTGGAAGCTTGCTTGTGGATATCTTCAGCACTGGTGGCCATCGCCGCCCTGCTGTCGTTATGGTTGCCCGAGCAAACGGCTCAACCGATAGGGGAGCAAGGGCGTGCTTGATTCCAAACCGCGCATTCTGCTCCTGTCAGCCTACGATGCCGCCAGTCACAAGCGCTGGCGGGAGCAGTTGACGCATCTGTTGCCGGAGTATCAGTGGCACAGCCTGACACTGCCCCCACGTTTTTTTCAGTGGCGAATCCGGGGCAATGCCCTGAGCTGGCTGAATGAGCCCTGTTTACAAGAGCGCTGGGATTTGGTGATTGCCACCTCCATGGTGGACCTCGCAACCTTGCGGGGGCTGAACCCACAGTTGGCGGGTACACCGTGCTTGCTTTACATGCACGAAAACCAGTTTGCCTTCCCGATCAGCCAACAACAGCAGGATCGCGTTGAGCCCCAGATGGTGAACCTTTACAGCGCGGTGGCGGCGGATCGAGTGGCCTTCAACAGTGCCTGGAATCGGGACAGTTTTTTAAACGGCGCTCAAGCCTTGCTGAATAAACTGCCGGATGCCGTACCCGGCGGGATCATCGAACGTATTCAGCAAAAATCCGACGTGATCCCGGTGCCGATCGAAGACCGCCTGTTCACAGACGAACCTCGCGTTATCAACCGGGCCTGCCCACACATACTGTGGAACCACCGCTGGGAATACGACAAAGGCCCGGACCGGTTGCTGAATTTTCTACAGCGGCTGGAACAGAGTCAGCAGCCCTATAGGTTAAGTGTGGTGGGGGAAGCATTTCGTCATCACCCGAATGCGTTTGGCGAGATTCAGGCAAAGTTCGCCCATCGGCTCGAACATTGGGGCTTTCTGGCAAGCCGCTCCGAGTACGATGAGTTATTGCGTAAAGCGGATGTGGTGCTTTCTACAGCCCTTCATGACTTTCAGGGCCTCTCGATGCTGGAAGCTATGGCGTCTGGGTGTATGCCCTTGGCCCCAGACCGGCTGGCCTACCGCGAATACGTGCCAGCCAGGTGTCGCTACCAAAGCCATGAGCAAGATGCGGGTGCAGAGGCGGATGCTGCACTCGATCGTTTGCAAACCATTCTGGAAATGCCTTCTGCTTCGTTGCCGCCGGAGGCTTGGAAAGCCTCCGTACTGGCACAACGCTATCGAACACTGGTTAATGAACTGATCGAGGCAGGGCGGTGCACTTAACGGCGAGCTGCTTATTGCGGCTGGTCTGGCACTTCCCGGATGCGGCCTTGATCGTCGATGGCCACATAAACAAACAGCCCTTCGGTGACTTTCCGGGGGGTCTTGGCGAAGCGATCCAACATCCATACTTCCACATTGATCTTCATCGAGCTGCGCCCGATATCCACCAATTCACAGTAGCAACTGACCTGAGAGCCCACGCGCAGTGGTGACAAAAACTCCATCCGATCCATGGCGACCGTGGCGCTGCGCCCACGGGAAATGCGCCCTGCCATCGTAGCGGCGGCGATATCCATCTGCTTAACCAGCCAGCCAGCAAAGACATCGCCGTTAGCATTGGTGTCAGAAGGAAGTGGCACTACCTGGAGGGTAAGCTCGCCGCGGGGGTTCGGGTTGTCATCATCAAACGCTGTCATTGGGTTAGCCTGTTACGACTTATGAATTGTTTTCCATGCATGGTAGCGAGGCCGCAGCGGTCTGCAAGCTAATTCGACTAATGATAGGCATAGCTTTCTGCAATATTTCTTAAAAGCTGTAACAAAGTTGTCACACAGTCTCCTTAGGATGCACTTATCGAAGAACGAGAAACGTAAGCAGCGTCCACCCATATTGGAGATAACTACGTGATTAAACTGAAATCAGCTCTGACGTCTGTTGCTTTGGCGGGTAGCATTGCCGCCATGTCTGCACCGGCCATGGCTCGCGATACCGTGAACATTGTGGGTTCGTCGACGGTCTACCCGTTTGCGACAGTGGTTGCCGAGCGTTTTGGCCGCAACACCGATTTCCCAACACCGAAGCTGGAATCTACCGGTTCTGGTGGTGGTCTTAAGTTGTTCTGTGCCGGTATTGGTACTCAGCACCCGGACATCACGAACGCATCTCGTCGCATGAAGAAAAGCGAATTCGAGATGTGTCAGAACAACGGCGTTAAAGACATCACCGAAGTGAAAATCGGCGCCGATGGCATCGTGATCGCCAACTCCAAAGATGCGGAGCAAATGGATTTGAGCCTGCGTCAGGTGTTCCTGGCTCTGGCCAAAGAAGTGCCAGACCCGAAAGGCGGTGACAAGCTGGTAGCCAACCCCTACCAGAAGTGGAGCGACATTGATTCCAGCCTGCCGAACAAAGAAATCAGCGTAATGGGCCCGCCTCCGACGTCTGGCACCCGTGATGCATTTGTTGAAATCGCCATGGAAGGTGGCTGTAAGACCTTTGATTTCATCAAGGCGATGGGTAAGAAGGACATGCGTAACGTGTGCCACAGCATGCGTGAAGACGGCTTGTTTGTTGAGGCGGGTGAGAACGACAATCTGATCGTTCAGCGCCTGGCTCAGGATAAAGACACGCTGGGTATCTTCGGTTACAGCTTCCTGATGGAAAATGCTAACCAGATTCAGGCCACCACCATTAACGGTGTTGAGCCCACTCCGGATACCATTGCCGATGAAGATTATCCGGTCGCCCGGTCGCTGTTCTTCTACATTAAAAGTGCGCACGTGAGTGTGATCCCGGGTATCAAGGAATACGCCGAAGCGTTCACCAGTGAAGGTGCGTGGGGAGACAACGGTTATCTGGTTGATGTAGGACTGATCCCGAATCCTCGTAACGTGCGCATGGACGTGGCCAAGAAGGTCCGTAACCTGACGCCGATGACGGGCAACGAACTCTGAGTATTACTCAGAGTCATCAAGGATGATGAGAGAATGCGAGCCTGAGAGGCTCGCGTTCTTTTGTTGTGTCTGGACGGCGCTTAATATTCACATAACACAGAGATTTCTATGCAAACGGCCAATCTATTGCCCCTGATTTTGGTGATTGCCGTCATAGCCTATGGACTGGCGTACATGCGGTCACGATCGGTTGCCGGCCCTTTGGGTGGCATCCGCAACCTCAAGGCATTGCCCTTCTATTACGCGGCTCGTGCAGCCTTGTGGTGTGCCATTCCAGCTTTGATTGTCTTGAGCGCTTGGGCAGCGTTTGAGGGAAAGGTTATCCAGAGCCTGGTGGTGAGCTCTTTACCGGCGGAGCTGCTGCCTCAGTCAGCGGGCGAAGCCAGCTTGCTGATGTCCCAGATCAACAACGTCGCGGCGGGTAAACTGAACCCGGATTTTGTGCCGGCGGACGTGGTGGGCGCTGCTGATATGTTGGGCACTCTGAAAGCTCAGAGCAGTCAGTTCAAAACGGTTCTGGTGGTGCTTATTTCGGTACTTGGTGCAGCCTTTGCCTGGAGCCGGGTGCAACCCCAGATCAACGCCCGTGAGAATGTAGAGCGAACGCTTCGGTGGATTTTCTTTGCGTGTGCGGCGCTGGCGGTTCTGACCACGGTGGGCATCGTGTTCTCCGTGATTTTCGAAACCGTCCGGTTTTTCGGCAAGGTGCCCATTACTGAATTTCTGTTTGGCACGTCTTGGAGCCCGCAAACCGCACTTCGGGCCGATCAGGTGGGGTCAGACGGCGCCTTCGGGGTGATTCCCCTGTTCACCGGCACCCTGCTGATTTCTGCGATTGCCCTGCTGGTGGCGGTGCCTACCGGTTTGCTGTCGGCGGTTTACCTGTCTGAATACGCCTCCAAATCGGCCCGGTCCATCATCAAACCGTTGCTGGAAATGCTGGCCGGTGTCCCGACTGTGGTTTACGGTTTTTTTGCCGCCTTAACGGTGGCGCCTTTTATTCGTGATCTGGCTGAAATGATTGGCCTTGAAGCGTCGTCCCAGAGTGCTCTTGCAGCGGGTTTGGTGATGGGCATCATGATCATCCCGTTTGTTTCCTCGCTGTCGGATGACGTGATCAACGCGGTGCCCCGTACCCTGCGGGATGGCTCTCTGGCACTGGGCGCGACCCAGTCCGAAACCATGAAAAACGTGATTTTTCCGGCGGCCTTGCCCGGCATCATGGGCGGCATTTTGCTGGCGGCGTCCCGGGCCATTGGCGAAACTATGATTGTCGTAATGGCCGCGGGCCTTGCGGCGAATCTGACTGCGAACCCATTGGAGTCGGTGACCACGGTGACGGTTCAAATCGTCACGCTGCTGACCGGTGACCAGGAGTTCGACAGCGCCAAGACCCTCGCGGCTTTCGCCCTGGGCATGATGCTGTTCATCTTGACCCTGGCCCTCAACATGATTGCCCTGAAAGTGGTTCGCAAATATAGGGAACAGTATGACTAATCAACGTACACAGGCGGAGATTGTTCGCCAGTCGCTGAAACAGCGGTATCGTAAGGAGCGCAGGTTCCGGCTGTATGGCATGACCGCCATCGCTATTGCGCTGCTGTCTTTGGTGGTGCTGTTCACTGACATCATCGGCAAGGGCTATACCGGCTTCATCAAGACCACGATGACCCTCGAAGTGGTGCTGGATGGTGAGCTGATGTATTTGGACGATCCGACCGATAAAGATCAGATCTCCATGGCCGATTTTCAGGCGCCGATCATCGTGGCTCTGCAAAATGTTTTCCCGGAGGCGCAGTCCAGAAAGGATGTTCGTGAGCTGAGCCGGTTATCCGGCAACTACGCCAGTAACCAGATCCGTGATTTGCTGCAAGCGCAGCCAGACTTGCTGGGTACCACACAGACCCTCGAGTTTTTGGTGCACGATACGGTTTCGGTTTACGTCAAACATGCGGACAACCCGTCCTACAGCATCCGGCTGTCTGATCAGCAGCAGCGCTGGGTAGATACTCTGGTAGAGCAGGGTGTGGTTGAAACCAGTTTCAATGACGTGTTGTTCAGCCGCGGGGATTCCCGGGAGCCTTCCAATGCCGGCATCTTGGGAGCCATTGTAGGCTCCTTGCTGACCATGCTGGTGACCTTGGTAATTGCGTTCCCGACGGGGGTTGCCGCAGCGGTGTATTTGGAAGAGTTCGCACCGCAAAACAAGCTGACCGACTTCATCGAAGTGAACATCAACAACTTGGCGGCCGTGCCGTCCATCATCTTCGGCTTGCTGGGGTTGGCGGTTTTCATCGGCGTTTTCGGTATGCCCCGGTCGGTGCCCGTGTTGGGTGGTCTGGTACTGGCATTGATGACTCTCCCCACCATCATTATCTCCAGCCGGGCGGCGATTAAGAGCGTTCCGCCGTCCATTCGCGAAGCGGCGGAGGGCATCGGTGCCTCGAAAATGCAGGTGGTGCTTCACCACGTGGTTCCCTTGGCGATGCCGGGCATGATGACCGGCTCCATTATCGGGATGGCGCAGGCGTTGGGTGAAACCGCTCCGTTGCTGTTGATCGGGATGGTGGCGTTTATCGTCGAGGTGCCCGAGGGCTTCTTCAGTTCCGCCACGGTTTTGCCCGTGCAAATTTATCAGTGGGCCAGCAGTGCAGAGCAGGGCTTTGTGGAGTTGGCGTCTGCCGGCATCATGGTTTTGCTGGCTTTTATGATTTCCATGAATGCTTTGGCCATCTGGCTGCGTAAGCGTCTTGAGCGCCGGTGGTAAGGAGTAACGCTATGAACAGTATGAATTCGACAGCAATGCGTGCAGCTAATACGTCCGAAAAGGTGGTCCGCCCAGTGATTGAAGAGAAACCGGAAAATGCAGTAATTACCGAAGGCGCCACCGTCGGCAAGCCATTTGCTGACGACCCGAAGTTCAAGCTGCGGAATGTTGAAGTGTTTTACGGCGACACTCCAGCGATCAAAAACATCAGCCTGGATATCGGCCGTAACGAAGTCATTGCGTTTATCGGGCCGTCGGGCTGCGGTAAATCCACCTTTTTGCGGTGCCTGAACCGAATGAACGACAGCATCGACATCTGTCGGGTGAAAGGTTCACTGATGTTGGACGACCAGGATATCTACGACCCTAAGCGGGATGTGGTGGAGTTGCGTGCCCGGGTGGGCATGGTGTTTCAGAAACCGAATCCGTTTCCTAAGTCGATCTACGACAACGTGGCCTACGGCCCAAGGATTCACGGCCTCGCGAACCGCAAGTCCGATCTGGACGACATCGTTGAGCATAGCTTGCGCAAAGCCGGGCTTTGGAACGAAGTGAAAGATCGTCTGGATGCTACGGCAACCGGTATGTCCGGCGGCCAGCAACAGCGTTTGTGTATTGCCCGGGCGATTGCGGTGAGCCCTGAAGTGATCCTGATGGATGAGCCATGCTCTGCGTTGGACCCCATCGCCACCGCTAAGGTGGAAGAGCTGATTGCTGAAATGTCGGAAAGCTACACCATTGTGATCGTAACCCACTCGATGCAGCAGGCGGCTCGGGTTTCGGATCGCACAGCCTACTTCCACCTAGGGCATCTGGTGGAAGTGAACGACACAGACAAAGTATTCACCGCCCCTGACCATGAATTGACCGAGTCCTACATTACCGGTCGCTTTGGTTAATCAGGTCTGGAACAGCTGGAGACAGAAGACATGCCGAACACAAAAGATGAAGTATATGGCGATCATATTTCTGCCAGATTCAACGACGAACTGACCGAACTGAAAACCCAGTTTCTGAACATGGGCGGTCTGGTTGAAAGCCAGGTTGAGCAGGCGATTGAAGCACTCACCAATAACGACAGTCAGCTGGCCGAAGACGTTCGCCAAAACGATAAAAAAGTTGACCGAATGGAGATGGATCTCGATGAGGAGGCCATTCTGGTGATTGCCCGTCGCCAGCCAGCCGCGCGAGACCTGCGCTTGGTGATCTCGGTAATCAAGATGGTTGCCGATCTTGAGCGTGTGGGCGATGAGGCGAAAAAGATCGCCAAAATGGCCATCACACTGTCCGAAGAAGGTCAGGCGCCGCGAGGTTATGTGGAAATCCGCCACATCGGCCAGCACGTACTGAGCATGCTGCACGACGCGTTGGACGCCTTTGCTCGGTTGGATTCCGATCAGGCATTACGTGTTATGAAAGAAGACAAACAGGTCGATGAAGAGTATCAGGCCGCCGCGCGTGCGTTGCTGACCTTCATGATGGAAGATGCCCGTAACATCTCTCGCTGCATGATGGTGATGTGGGTATTGCGTGCTTTGGAGCGCATTGGCGATCACGCCTGCAACATTGCTGAGCACGTGATTTTCATGGCCAAAGGTGAGGACGTTCGACACTCGCCCATGGAAGATGCTGAGAGGGTGGTTGGGCGCTAAATTCTGGGACTAGGTGGAGCAGGCTTTAACTGCAGCCTGAAGCAAGCGGGCCGGTGGTGCTATTCGGGACTATCTTTCGCCAGGGATGGCGAAAGCTAAGCGCGCAGGGATGCCTTGAGCGTGTCCCGAATAGCACCACCGGCCCGCTTGCCTACTCCCAAGTCAGGCCTGCTTCATCTTATCGGTATACGGCGGCCAGCCCAGTGGCTTGCCAGCCAGTAGGTGTAGATGGATATGGAATACCGTCTGCCCCGAGTTCTCACCGCAGTTCATAACCACCCGGTAGCCATCTTCGGCAAAGCCCATTTCTTTGGCCAGTTTTGCCGCCACCCAGTACAAGTGCCCAACCACTTCCCGGTCATCTTCTTCGATGTCGTTGATGGTGGCGATGTGCTTCTTGGGGATGATCAGCAGGTGTACGGGCGCCTGAGGGTTGATGTCCCTGAAGGCCAGCGTCAGGTCGTCTTCGTAAACGATGTCGGCCGGAATTTCCCGGTTGATGATTTTGGTGAAAATGGTTTCAGACATAATGACTCCTTGGTTGTTCTTTGAATCCGTCGTGTTTCAGCTTAAAGCCAGTTTGGCATAGGTAACCGATTGGTGATTTCCCGAAATAACGCTGGTGGCTGACTGTCCAGCCCCATGGCATAACGGGCCACCTTGTTGCGAGCAAAGGGCAGTGCCCGGGCCGCACCAAGGCCGAGGTTACGGGCCAGATGCAGCGGCGGAATGGTGTTACTGAACAGGTGGTAGAACAGGTCCATGGCCAGCATCATGCGCCGGTTGGCCGGCCGGCGCTGTTGTTCGTAAAGGCCCAGCCAGTGTGCGCTGGCCAAATCCTCCCCGCTGCGGCGCGCTTCTTTCAGCAGCCCTTGCAGGCACTCGGCATCCTGAAAGCCCAGATTCACCCCTTGGCCAGCCAATGGGTTGATGGTGTGGGCGGAATCGCCGGTGAGCACAACACGGCCCGAATAATAGTGCTTGGCGTGCTGGCGGGCGATGGGGAAGCTGCCCCGGTCTTCGATATGGGTCAATGGCGGTAGTTCTTGAGGAAAGCCTTTCTGGATTTCGGCCATCAGGGCTTCATTACTTAGGCCTTTCAGGCGTGCGATTTCAGCGGGAGAGTCGTACCAGACCAAGGATCCTTGGCTTTCACCCGGGTATTGGGGGCCTGCGCTGTAAAGCGGTAAAAAGGCTCTGGGCCCCGAAGGGTAAAAGCCTTGCCAGGTAATGTCCTGAACCTCACCGTGATAGCGCACCGAAATGATCATAGCCTGCTGGCTGTATTGATCTTTGGTGACGCCGATACCGGCCATGTCTCGGACCCGGGATTGCGCACCGTCGGCACCAATCACCAAGGCGGCGGTCAGTTGTTGATTGTTCTCAAGTGTAACGGTCGCCTGTGTCTCTGTTTGGGCAATGCTGGAAACCCCATTACCGGCCAGTATCGAAACAGTCGGCTCGGCTTCTGCCGCCTGCCATAAACCTTTCTGGGTCACGGAGTTCTCAACAATATGGCCTAAATGCGTGGCGTTCAGCCCGTCGGCATTGAATTCCACGTGATTGGCGGTTCGGGGCAGAAGTTTGCTGAGCGGATGGGGGGCCTCGTCCCAGACGGCAAGGCGCCGATAGGGCGTGGTACGCATAGCCAAGATATGATTCCAGGCTCCAAGACTTTGAAGGTAGGCTTCGCTGCCTGCGCTGAGCGCTGATACGCGAATGTCGGGCGCGGTGTCCGGGTTGAATGTCGGAGCCGGAGCGCGGTCTACCATGGCAACACTGAAGCCTTCACGCCCCAGACCGGTGGCGAGAGCAGCGCCGACCATGCCGGCGCCGACGATCACAATATCAAAATCTTGAGTCATATCGGGTTCCTGTCTGATGCCCACAGTTTACGCGATGGCAAACAACAGACAAGCGATGGAGCGCAATATAACCCGTTGGTTTATGGTGGCGGTTAGCCCGTCATGCCAGGCACCTGCTCGCGTGAAGGTTCGCTGGGTTGTTGGCGGCCCTTTCGCAACCACGCAGGCTTTTGGGCGCCTGGCTTCATGAAGCCGCGAGTCAGTACCAATGGCTGCACAAGGTTCAGGAAGTCCCGGGTTTTCATGTGCACAGTTTCAGTATGGCTGCCGGCCGCGAAGGCCAGGTCTTCCTGTTCGGTCAGGGATTCAGCGCAGTATACGGTCATGTCGAAAAGGTTGCCGAACGGTGGCATAGCACCGACTTCACAGTCGGGGAAACGGTTCTGAAAGGTTTGCTCGTCGGCGAGATCCACGAAGTCCGTATCGAGAATTCTGGACAGGCTGTCCCAGCGAATGCGCCAGGTGGCGGGCATCACCAACATGGCCATTTTTCCATCGAGTTCCAGTATGACAGTTTTGACCACCTTGTCACCGGCGATCTGGACGTGATGAGCTAGTTCTTGAGCAGTGAACGCGGGTGGGTGAGTGAGGCACATGTATTCTGTGCCGGATTTGTCCAGGAAATCTTTAAGCTGCTGTACTGGCATAAATACAACCTCCTGACAGTACGGACAGGGTTGTAGAGCCTTCCGAAAAAAATCCCGGGCCGGCTCCGGTAGCAGGCAGAGCGTTAACCGCCTGCCTTACCGACAGCTTAGCCCAGGATTTTCGGTTTGCGAATAACCGGGTTTACCTGTGTGACAGGGTTCCGATTAGTCGGCTTTGATCATGTGTACATCGCGCTGTGGGAACGGAATAGAAATACCTTCTGCATCGAACGCTTTCTTCACACGCTCTTGCATATCCCAGTAGAACGGCCAAAGCTCCGCAGAGCTGGTCCAGGCACGAACCTTCAGGTCAACAGAGCTGTCGCCCAGCCCGCCGACGACGATGAGTGGTTCCGGATCTTTCAGGGCACGTTCGTCTTCTTCGATCAAGCGCTTGCAGATGGCCTTGGCTTTGTCGATGTCGTCGTCGTAACCGATGCCGAACGTCATGTCGCAGCGACGTGTTTCGTAGACGCTCATGTTGGTCAAGCTGGAATTTGACAGATCGCCGTTGGGGATCACTATGCGACGGTTATCAAAGGTATCGACGATGGTGTAAAGAATGCTGATCTCGCGCACGGATCCCATAAAGCCCTGTGCCTCGATGACATCGCCTACCTTGAAGGGCTTGAAAATCAGGATCAGTACGCCACCAGCAAAGTTGGCAAGACTGCCTTGCAGCGCTAAACCAACAGCCAAACCAGCAGCACCGATAATGGCTATGAAGGAGGTGGTGGCAATGCCGATCATGGAGGCAACGGAGATCAGCAAGAGAATCTTGAGGATGGCGCCAATCAGGGCGCACAGAAATTTGTTCAGCGTCGGATCTTTTTGTCCGAGTTTGTTGTCCAGTACTGACACAAAGCGATTAATCAGCCACAGGCCAATGACGAGTGTGACAATGGCTAACAGGACTTTGGGAGCATAGGTCATGACCATCGCGATGCCCTGCTCCAGTAATTCAGAGGCCTTGCCGCTTTCGCCGAAAAGGTCTTCCATAATAACACTCCTTGGTCTTTAAAGTGATCGTCGAGACATAATAACTCACTGTCTTAACAGGCTTAACCTGCTCCAGTATAGGCGGGTATCCTATGGGCAGCGAGTCTCAGGATGCAAATTACCTCAGCTCAGTGTGCCCGGACGTTATGGTGCGCCTGGGTGTATTCGATGATTTCCTCCGGGCCGCCGCGTACCAGTATCTTTCCTTGTTTCTGGCTGAGTTGGTAGTCGTACATGGGGTCGTAGTAGTCGTTGAGAAGGCTTTCAATCCAACGGTTGTGCCCCTCTAGTGAGCCTTTTGTCTGCTGATCCAGGGCTTGGTCCATCAGCGTGCGTAACTGCAAGTGGCGCGCGCCTCCCAAGCGTTTACGAATACGATCAAGGGCGCTGAGCAGGTACTCCCGAAAATTCAGCCATCCGGCTTCTTCGCCATCGCGAGCGATGTAATCGGCCAGCATGTTCTCAACGTAATCGGCACGAATGATCGCGATGCGCTCCTCCATGGGCTGTTCCAGAATCAGCAAGCCCGATTCGCTCATTCGTGCCCGGAGGCGCTCGGGCATGGCGCAGCGGCCAATCAGTCGGCTTTCGTCTTCAAGATAGATAGCGCCACCTACTTGGTGGTGGGCTTTCAGCATCGCCACTGCCAGACCGTTTTCGAAGTCGATCTGGGAAGGTTGAGGGCTGACCTGACGACCAAAACTTGAGCCTCGGTGATTGGCCAGGCCTTCGAGGTCCACAGGGTTAGGGAGGTTTAACAATACCCGGGTTTTGCCGGTGCCTGTGCGGCCGCTGAGCACCTGAAAGTCTTGTTTTTCAATGAGGGCATCAAGGCTGTCGATCAGAAACCGGCGCAGCGCTTTGTAACCGCCTTTGATAAGGGGGTAGTCGATACCGGAATCTTTGATCCACTGTTGCGTCAGTCTGGAGCGCAGGCCACCGCGGAAGCAAAACAGATAGCCGTCCGGGTGCTGGGTGGTAAAGCGCTTCCAGGCTTCAATTCTCTGGGCTTTGATGTCGCCTGAAACGAGTTGGTGGCCGAGCTCGATGGCTTTGTCCTGTCCCTTTTCCTTGTAGCAGATGCCGATGCGATGGCGCTCTTCGTCGTTCATCAGAGGCGCGTTGACGGCGCCGGGGAAACTGCCTTTTTCATATTCCACCGGTGCCCGCACGTCCATCAGCGGCACGTCGTTCAGGAACAGATTCAGGTAATCATCAGTATCGGGTCTACTGGCCATGTCCTCAGGTCACTGTGGTTTTGAGTGAATCGGCAGTATACCGGACTGCCAATATCCCGGCATCATGGCTAAGGGTACAATGTCGGCCGTTAATGCACCTGACAGGACCGATGATGACGCCAGAACACCTCAATCAGCACCTTCGTAAGACTCTAAGCCGGGGCCGCGTGGCTGAGTCAGCGCCCGCGGGTTGTCCGAGCATGCCGCTTTATTTGTTTGACCCCTCAGTTCTGGCAGGTCCGCTGAGCCATGATGAGGCGCAGGCGGTAGTTGCGGAGCCTGCTTACTGGTCATTTTGCTGGGCTAGTGGCCAGGTCCTTGCTCAGTGGATTCTGGATCACCCTGAACTGGTTGAAGGAAAAACGGTGCTGGATTTCGGTTCCGGGTCCGGCGTGGTGGCGGTGGCATCGGCCCGAGCGGGCGCGGCACGCTCAATTGCCTGTGACATTGACCCAGCAGCGTTGGATGCCGCCGCGGCAAATGCCAAGCTCAACGGTGTTGAGGTGGAGTTGTGTGACGATTGGGCAAACCGACCCAAGGATCTCGATCTGGTAACGGCTGCCGATGTGCTCTATGACCCGGAAAACCGACCGTTGTTGGCAGCTTTTCAAAGTGCGGCCGAGCAGGTGCTATTGGCGGATTCTAGAGTTAAAGATCTTGGGAATGAGGCATATAGGCTTCAGGGCACCGTTGAGGCGAGAACCTGGCCGGATCTGCATGAATTCGAGGAGTTTAATAAGGTTCGAATTTATCTTGCTGAGGGGTGTTGTTCGTAAACGCGCGGGCTAGAAAAAAACAAAGGGTGACTCGAGAGTCACCCTTTACAGGTACTGAACCGCCATCCTGCGCAGTTCACAGTCGGAACAAATAGCGCGTCCTTGCGCGGTGAGCAACGGCCGTGTTGCTGGATCCTTTGCCTTTCCCTGGTGCTGGCGTCCGAGCCGGCAATCCAATTCGATATCCCTTAAGCGAGGCTTCCCTTTATCCTTGCCTCTCCCCTCAATCCTTGTGGGGGTGCGTCCAATGCGTCGTCCATTTCCCTGTCATCCCTGACGAGAATCACTATACCAAGGGATCTGTTTCAAACCTGTGACCTTTGCAAGTGAAGTTGCATCTGTTTTGAATGATTAATAGGTAGATTGTTTTAAATCAATCACTTAAATGATATTTTGAGGGTGAGTGATGGGCTGCGTACACCATGATGCCGAAAGTTCCTACGGTCTTGTGAGATATATCGCACAAGACTGTAGGCTCATGTCCTACGTTGTTGCTCGGACACGCCGGATGCCCGGCCAGGGCAGCATGCCAATGGCAATGCCTAAAGCATCGGCCAGCACATCGGCCAGAGAAAAATCCCGATAGGGCAGGGTTGCCTGGATGGCTTCAAGGGTGAACCCAAAACCCAGCAGTGCGGGCGCATACCAGTAAAAGCTGAGGCGCGGCCAGGCCAGTCGGGTGACGATGGTCAGTTCTGCAAACGCGATCAGATGGTTGATCTTGTCGTTTGCAGAGGACGTGATGGGGTAGCTTTGGCTGGTGGTCGCCAAATATAAAATAGCGGCAAGGGACAGGAACAACACCACTTGCCAGAGCCGGGTCATGCGCAAGAGTGAATGAAGGGTTTGCCGAAAACGACGCATAGGGAAATCCGAGTGTAGTTGCGGGCTGTGGGATTGTGCCTGACATGATATGCTTTGCGCCCCGTTATTGTCATGGCAGCGGAGGATCACCAGCAATGCTCAAGGGAAACTTTTTTCGAGGACTGGGCTACCTGGGAGAGGGGTTCAGGCTGATTCGCCAACCCGGCTTGCGGCTGTTCGTGATCATTCCTCTTGTGATCAACGTCCTGTTGTTCGGGTTGCTGTTTTATTTTCTTGCTGAACTGTTCGCGGTAATGATCGCCGGTGCGATGGCGTGGCTGCCCGATTGGGCATGGCTGCAAGCCTTGGACTGGCTGTTCTGGCTGCTCTATGGCGTGGTGATCCTGCTGATGCTGGCTTACGGGTTTGTGATCATCGCCAACCTGATTGGATCACCCTTTTACGGCTATCTCTCCGAACTGACAGAAAAGCATCTTACGGGGCAAGAGGTCAGCACCGAGGGCAGTTGGGCTGCGATTATCAAAGACATTCCCCGGGCACTCTGGCGGGAAGTCCATAAAATCGCCTATTACCTTCCCCGAGCTCTGGGGTTGTTCATTATTGGTCTCATTCCGGTGGTCAATCTGGTGGCGGCGGTGCTCTGGTTCCTTTTCAACAGCTGGATGATGGCTCTGCAGTACGTGGATTACCCTGCCGACAATCACAAAGTCAGTTTCCCCAAACTGCGTAGAGATCTTGCAGCCACCCGGTTGTCGGCTCTTGGTTTTGGTTTGCCCGTCGCTTTAGCGGCCATGGTGCCCATTCTGAACCTGATCGTTGTGCCGGCCGCCGTGTGCGGTGCAACGGCCTATTGGGTTCGCGAAAACGATTCTAAACATCAGTAATTTGTAACGGAGGTTTCTTGGAAACATCGGAATTTGCCATCGGTCAGCGTTGGGTTAGCCACAGTGATACGGCTTTGGGGTTGGGTATCGTTACCGACATCTCCGGTCGCCGAGTCACACTGGGGTTTCCTGCGGCCGATGAAGAACGCACGTACGCCACCGATAACGCGCCCCTGTCGAGAATTGTGTTCCAGCTGGGTGAGGAAATAGAAACCTTCGATGGCAGCAAGTATACGGTGCGTGCCGTGGAGGAAGTGGGCGGCATTCTGATGTACCACGCCGATGACGGCGAAGAGACGGTTCAGGTTTCTGAGGTCAAACTGGCGGGTTCGGTGAATTTTTCGGCGCCCCATCAGCGTCTGTTCGCTGGCCAGTTCGATCGCAACGGTGCCTTCCGCCTGCGCGTGTCTACGCTCGAACATCAAGACCGACTCCGCGCATCGTCGGCGCAAGGGCTGATTGGCGCCCGCACGCAGCATTTGCCCCATCAGCTGTACATCGCCCATGAAGTCGCTCGCCGTCACGCACCAAGAGTGTTGTTGGCGGATGAAGTCGGGTTGGGTAAGACCATCGAGGCAGGCCTCATTCTGCACTACCAGTTGCATACCGGCCGTGCCCGCAGGGCGTTGATTGTGGTGCCGGATTCGCTGATGCATCAGTGGCTTGTGGAAATGCTGCGCCGGTTCAACCTGAGGTTCTCGATTGTCGATCAAGGCCGTTACGACGACATTAAGGCTCAGCAAGACGATGTGGATGCGCTGGTGAACCACATTTTTGGTGACGACGACGATGGCGAAAATCCGTTCGAATCGGACCAGTTGGTTCTGTGCAGTCTGGATTTCCTGGTGCGCAGCAAGAAAGCCCGTAACCACGCCCTGGCAGCGGGTTGGGACCTGATGGTGGTCGATGAAGCCCATCACTTGGCGTGGGCACCGGAACAAGCAAGCCCGGAATATGAAGTGGTGGAAGAGTTGTCCGCTGCCAGTAAGGGACTGTTGCTGCTGACAGCAACTCCTGAGCAAGTGGGTATCGCGAGTCACTTTGCCCGTCTGCGCTTGCTGGATCCCGCCCGTTTCCATGATTTGGAAGCGTTCCGCGAGGAAGAGCAACAGTACGAAGCTATCAACTCAGTGGTGCGTCGCCTGCAGGCATCGCCAGATCAAATTGCCGAGGATGATAAAGCAGCTCTGGCGAACTGGTTGGGCGACGAGCTCGGCGAACTGCTGGAGCAGGACGAGGCGCATCAAGCGGTTATCGATGCTTTGCTGGACCGTCACGGTACCGGTCGAGTGTTGTTCCGAAATACTCGGGCGGCCATTAAAGGCTTCCCTGAACGGCAGCCTTTGTCTGAGCCGTTGCCTTGCCCGGCTCTTTATGAGGAGGCCCGCTACGGCGATATCGGCTTGGCGCCGGAGCAAACGGTTGCGGAAGATCAGTGGTTGGCGGAAGACCCGCGTGTCGCCTGGCTGGAGAAAAAACTGGCCAGTTTGCGCCCGGCGAAAGTGGTGGTTATCTGTGCCCGCGCGGATACGGCGATGGCGCTGGAAAGTTATTTGCAGTTGCGGGCAGGTATTCGCAGTGCCGCTTTCCATGAGCATCTGAGTTTGGTTGAGCGGGATCGGGCAGCAGCCTACTTCGCAGATACCGAGCAGGGAGCACAGGCGCTGATTTGTTCGGAAATCGGCAGTGAAGGCCGCAACTTCCAGTTCGCTCATCACCTTGTGCTGTTTGATTTGCCGGCTAATGCTGACTTGCTGGAGCAGCGGATTGGTCGTTTGGACCGCATTGGCCAAACTGAAGCTATCCGGATTCACATACCTTACCTTCAGGGCACCAGTCAGGAAGTTCAGTACCGCTGGTTCCAGGAGGGATTGAATGCCTTCGGAGAAAGCTGTGCGGTGGGTGTGGCGGTGCACGAACACGTCAGTAGCGATTGGCAAAAAGCCCTGGAGGGTGATGAAGGGGCGCTGGAGTCTTTGTTGTCGGCCAGCGCAGAAGAAACCAAGCGTCTGAAAACCCTGCTGCATAACGGTCGGGATGCGCTGATCGAATTGAACTCTTGTCGCCGGGACGAAGCGGAAGCCCTGATCGCCGAGATCGAAAAGGAAGAAAGTTCGGCTCAGGTTCGCGATTACATGGTTCAGGCGTTTGATATTCTGGGCGTCGATATCGAGGACCACAGTGAGCATGCCGACGTGCTTAAACCTGGCGAGCAGTACCAGTCCGGCCACGTGTCTGAACTACCAGAAGACGGCCTGACTGTGACTTGGGAGCGCGAGCAGGCGCTGCAGCGCGAAGATATGGCATTCATGAGCTGGGAACATCCGATGGTGACCGGGGTAATGGACTCGGTCACCAGTTCTGGTTTGGGCAAGGCGGCGCTTGCAAGCCTGTCAGTTAAAGCCCTGCCGCCGGGAACTCTGCTGCTGGAAGCGGTCTTCGCCGTGCATTGCCCGGCTCCCGAGAGGTTACAGTTGACTCGCTATTTGCCCGTATCGCCGCTGCGACTGGTGGTGGACGTAAATGGCCGTGATTTGTCGAAGGCTTTGCCTCATGACCGTCTCAACGAATTGTGCTCGAACATTCGTCGGCGTACCGCTCAGGCTATTGTTCCGAAGATTCGGGCGGAAGTAGAAACTATGGTAGACCACGTGGAACGGCTTTCTGATCCGCACCTTTCGCCTTTAAAAGAGCAGGCGCTGGCTCAGGTTGCAGCGGGTTTTGAGCCCGAAATTCGGCGCTTGGAAGCTTTGCAAAAGGTTAATCCGGCGATTCGTGACGAGGAAATCGACTTCCTGCGTGATCAACTGGCGGCGGCTCGCGAGGCTGTGGGGCATGCCAGCCTGGCTTTAGAAGGCATCCGGGTCATCGTAACATCGTGAGGTAAGTGGTGATTTTGCGCACTCGGTTATCTAGCGCAAGGACACCTGTTAAGGTAAGTTGAATAAACGAATCATTAGCCAAGACCTTGGGTCAATACGACAAAGGCTTTAATCCATGGAAGACAGAGAGAACCTAAAATGACTTTGATTCTTTTTCTGGCGGCACTAGCCGGCTTGCTGTTTGTGATGCGCAGAGAGTCCGGCGCCAAGCATGCCATCGGCGTGATGTTGGTGGTGGGCGTGCTATCCCTGTTTATCGGCTCGGGCTGGCTAAGCTTGGTGCTGTTCATTGGCGCAGCGATCACTGCTGCGGCGGGTTTGCCACAATTCCGTATCAACTGGCTGACCCCGCGTGTGTTTGCCATGTTCAAAAAAGTGGCGCCCAAGGTTTCTGAAACCGAAAAGGTCGCCTTGGAAGCCGGTACCGTGGGCTGGGACGGCGAGCTCTTTACGGGCCGCCCGGATTGGCACAACTTGCTGATCAATCGCCACAGTGGGCTGACTGAAGAAGAGCAGGCCTTTGTAGACAACCAGTGCACGCAAGCCATTAGCATGTGCAACGCGTGGGACTTGGCCGTTGAGCGGGCGGACCTGCCTAAAGAGCTTTGGGATTTCCTGAAGAAAGAAAAGTTCTTCGGCATGATCATCCCGAAAGAATACGGTGGTCTCGGTTTCTCTGCGAAAGCCCAGACAGCGGTGCTGCAGAAGCTGGCCGCGAACGAAATGTTGATGGTTACCGTTGGGGTGCCCAACTCCCTCGGGCCAGGCGAGCTGCTGCTGAAGTACGGCACGGAAGAACAGAAAAAGCACTATCTGCCGCGTTTGGCAGATGGTCTCGAGATTCCCTGCTTTGGTTTGACCGGACCTCGTGCCGGCTCCGACGCCACGTCGCTGCCAGACACCGGTATCGTGTGTAAGCAGGAAGTGGATGGCAAAGAAGTCGTGGGTATTCGCCTTAACTTCGAGAAGCGCTGGATCACGCTGGCGCCGGTAGCCACAGTTGTTGGCCTGGCGTTCCGGATGTTCGACCCTGACGGTCTGCTGGGTGAAACCGAAGACCATGGTATTACTTGCGCTTTGATTCCTCGCGATACCGACGGCATGGAGATTGGTCGTCGTCATTGCCCGATCGGTTCGCCGTTCATGAACGGACCGATCAAGGGTAAGGATGTCTTCATCCCGCTGGATTACATTATTGGTGGTCAGGAAATGGCGGGCCAGGGCTGGCGCATGCTGGTTGAGTGCTTGTCCGTTGGCCGTTGTATTACGCTGCCTTCCGGTGCTGCAGGCGCCGCTGCCTACTCAGTGGGTACGGCCGGTGGTTTCACCCGTGTTCGTCGTCAGTTCAACACTCCGGTTGCTGAGATGGAAGGCGTTCAGGCGCCTCTGGCTCGAATTGCCGGCAAGACATACATTGCTCAATCCGCGGTTAATCACACCGCGAACATGATTGATAAGGGTGAGAAGCCGGCGGTGCCGTCTGCTATCCTGAAATATCACCTCACCGAGTTCCAGCGCGACATTCTGACCGATGCAATGGACGTTCACGGTGGTAAAGCGGTGACCCTTGGGCCCCGTAACTACGTGGGCATTGGCTACAGCGGCATGCCGGTATCGATCACGGTGGAGGGTGCAAACATCATGACCCGCAGCCTGATGATCTTTGGTCAGGGTGCCATTCGTTGCCATCCGTATGTGCTGAAAGAGTTGGCAGCCAAAGATAATGATGATCTGAAGGCGTTTGATGAAGCCTTCTTTGGCCATGCCGGCCTGATTTTCGGCAACGCCGCTCGAGCCTTTACTCAGGCCTTTGGCATCGGTAAAGCTGATGTGCCGCTCGACAGTGCTTCCAGCAAATACGCGCAAGCGTTGGCCCGGTTCAGCTCCGCGTTCGGGCTGTGTGCCGATGCGGCTATGTCTACTTTGGGTGGCGAGCTGAAGATGCGTGAGCTGCTATCAGCCCGCTTGGGGGACATGCTGGCGAACCTGTACTTGGGTTCCATGGTGCTGAAGAACTGGCATGAAGGACAGCCGGCTGAAGGCGAGAAAGAGTTGATGGAATACAGCATGACCATGCTGTTGAATCGCACTGAAACCGCACTGGACGAGTTCCTCAAGAACTTGCCAAACCGTCCGGTGGCCATCGCGTTGCGGGTTATTACTTTGCCACTTGGCCGTCGCTGGGCTGAGCCGAGCGACAAATTGACCCGTACGCTGGCTCGCGCAATTTCCACGGATACGCCGCTGCGTAACAAGTTGTTGGCAGGTGCCTGGACCGCTGACGGAGAGGGAGACATTCCGAATCCGGTAGCTCAGTACAACCATCTGTTGAAGGATTACGACAAGGCTGAACAGCTTTACCGGAAGGCGACCAAGGCCTACGCCAAAGGCGAACTGCCAATGACGGCCTTGCATCCGGAAGAGCGTTTTGAGGCGGCCCTTAAGGCAGAGGTCTTTACTCAGGAAGAGGCCGACTTCATGCGCGAGTATGAAGAGTTGGTGCTTGAAATGCTGACTGTGGATGACTTCCCGTTCGATGAGTTTGCCCGCAACAAGGACACGCTTATCGACCACAATCCGGCTTAAGGAATTGAGCTGAGATGTGGTTGTCAGTTCTTGCCGTAAGTGTTGGCGCCGTGATTGGCGCCAACCTTCGTTGGGCCCTGGGCCTATGGCTGAACGCCTCATACCACGCGGTACCTTGGGGCACGTTGGCCGCCAACCTTATTGGCGGCTGGCTGGTGGGTGTGCTGATTGGCTTGTTTACCCAAAGTAATGCGCTGGCGCCGGAGTGGCGCTTGTTTGCAATTACCGGCTTGTGCGGCGCCTTGACAACTTTCTCGACCTTTTCCTTGGAAATGTTTGGCGCGCTTCAAGAAGGCAAGTGGGCTGTGGCTTTAGCGGGTATCCTGTTGCACGTTATCGGCTCTTTGCTGATGACCGCTTTTGGCTTCTGGACGTTCGCAATACTTAGAGGCTAGGCAGCCTGAGATAGGCCGGTTTGAGGCTGTGTATCTTTACCTACACAAATTCTTATCAAGGCCCTTGGCAAGCCCGATTTTCCAGAGTAGAGTGTTTACTGAAGGAAAGATTAGCAAAGCAGTTCATGAATAAGACGTACCTCCGCAGTTAGTAGTGCCGTCCTGTTTTTGATCCCGCGAGTTCAGTTTTTCCGTATACACGCTGACCAGCACCAGAATGGTGTGTGGCGGCAGATAAAATGATTGATTTCAGGAAGTTTACGTATGTCTACTGTTACCGGTACTGTTAAGTTCTTCAACGAAGCTAAAGGTTTTGGCTTTATCACTCGTGAAGGCGGCCCGGACGTATTTGTTCACTACAGCGCCATCCAAGGCTCTGGATTCAAGACCCTGGCCGAAGGTCAGCAGGTTGAGTTCACCGTAACTCAGGGCCAGAAAGGTCCTCAGGCGGAGAACGTTGTTCCTCTGTAATCTGTAAAGATTAAGGACAACATAAAAAGGCAGCTTCGGCTGCCTTTTTGCGTTTCTGAAAAAAGGAAAAGGGCATGCCTCGTGTTGGGGGGCAAGAACCAAATGATCTGACCGCGCGCGGCTATGAACAAAATAGAATCAAACGCGCCTGTTGTGTTCGTTGTTATTGACTATAGTTAAAGCTACAAACGGCAGAAAGCTTGAAGTGATTCAGGTGCCGTGTGTCCCGATACTAACAACAGTAATAATGCGGGGTAGTTTATGCTGCTGTCTCATGCGTTCGGTCTCTTTACCCATCCAGGCCAGGAATGGGCATCGATACGTAAAGAACATGAAAGTCCGATGAAGCTCTACGTGGCCTATGTGCTGGCGCTAGCTGCCATTGCGCCAATTTGTGCCTATATCTCCACCGCCCATTTCGGCTGGACGATCGGCAGCGAACGGTTGATCAAGTTAACCGAAATCAGTGCCATACAGCTGAGTATCCTGACCTACATAGCGATGCTGGTGGGTGTATTCGCGCTTGGCTATGCCATCAACTGGATGGCGAAAACCTACGGTGCGAAAGAAGAGCACGTGCCCTCCAATGGCATGGCACTTGCTGCCTATTCTTGTACGCCCATGTTCCTTGCAGGCTTTGCTCTGCTGTACCCGGTTCCATGGTTTAATGCTTTTGTATTCTTGGCTGCGGCGGCCTACAGTGCTTGGCTGATGTACGATGGCCTGCCGATTGTTATGGGCATTGATAAAGACCGGGCTGTTATGTACGGCGGTGCATTGTTAACGGTCGCCTTGGTGATACTGGTATCAACTCGCGGCGGATCGGTCATTCTGTGGAACTTGGGGGTTGGTCCAGTCTTTATTAGTGGCTGATTGCCAGCTGGCTAATGTGCGGCACTTCTAAGGATAGAGGTGCCGGCTTGGGTTGCCGTCGGAATCATTGTAGGATGTTGGCCCTACGCTCAGTTTTGAAAGGAATCAGAGGATGAGTAAGGCCATTGTGCTTTTGGGTGATCTGGGTATGGATCACGCCGGTTTCCCACCTACACCTGTTATTGCAGGCTCTCCCGATGTCTTGGTAGACGGCAAACCTGTTGCCCGGCTCGGCGATCCTTTAGCGCCTCACGCTAAGCCTAAACACCCTCCCCACCCTCGAGCCATAGCGGCCGGTTCTGCAACCGTCATGATAAATGGGCAGCC
Source organism: Marinobacter sp. SBS5 (assembly GCF_048285575.1). Lineage (NCBI taxonomy): Bacteria > Pseudomonadati > Pseudomonadota > Gammaproteobacteria > Pseudomonadales > Marinobacteraceae > Marinobacter > Marinobacter sp. SBS5. The sequence goes on from NZ_JBLWAZ010000001.1 coordinate 238,557, forward strand.
AGCAGCAATCACTGGCGGCGCAGTATCCTGTGGCGGCGTCACTATCGGCAGTGGTACCGTTATTATTGGTAGCTGACGGCACTACTGTGCTGTCGTGGCAGCGACCGAGCCCGTCTCGGTCGTTTTCGATGACCAGAGTGGATAAGGGATACCTGCCAGCCGATTCATCGCAAAGGCATGCGCCAGCAGCAAAGCGACACCGGCCATCAAGACCGGCAGCTGGGCTGGGTCAGGCATCAAGCCCAGAGATACAATCAGTGCGGTAGCGCCGGCCGGTGGATGTGCAACATCGAACAGCACCATCAGGCAGCCTGTCAGTCCCAAGGAGAGAGCAGCGGCGCCAACGCGGGGTAGATCTACGCCCGTCAGGAAGGCTGACGGTTGTTCCTGCAAACCAAATAGGTAAAGGCTTAGCAGTCCCATCAGCGCCCCGATCAAATGGCCGCATAAGGTGTTTTTCGGAGATGCGGGTTGGGCCATGGGGATGTAAAACAGAATGAAGGCGGTCGCGCCAAGAGAGGGGAAGATGAACGCTTCCTGAGTAATCAGGGCGACAAAAGCCACCAGAGCGATACTGAGCCCACCATTGACCAGATTAAAGCCCGCGAGTACCGTCTTTCGGCTGTAGCGTTGTGCCAGATTTTCCAAGTGAAGCGCCTTGAGCAACCCTGTGGCGAGTTGCCAGCGCAACCTTTCGTTACGAATACCCATGCTTGCTCCCATGCACCGAAAAGGTGCGCAATAATACGGCTTGCCAAAAACCAAGACAAACATGGATTTTCGATAATGCTTAAGAGGGGGGTGAATAACAGCATCTCGGGTCTGCGCCGGAAGAATTGCACTGATATAGTAAGCACCCTTTAGATCGAGTTGAAAATAGGGTTAAAAGAGATGCGGGTGGTTCCATGAGGTTGTGGTTGTTGTTACTTGTTTTGTTTTCATTCGCGAGCCATGCCTCAAGCTCGGGGGGGCCGAACCTGGCCTCCGTGAGTGCTGCCGCCGCCGTGGTGGGTGAGAACGGCTTATTGTTTGATAAGCACGCAGACCGGCCAGTGCCCGTGGCTTCTGTTACCAAGCTGATGACCGCCTTGGTTGTTGTTGAATCGGGCTTGGATATGAACGAATGGCTGACGTTCGAAGAGCGCCATCGACCGGCCGCGGCAAATGCCTGGACTCGCATTCGAACAGGTTCACAGTTACCTCGGAAAGATGTTTTGCGGATCGCACTGATGGCGTCTGAGAACTTTGCAGCCTATACCTTGGCGCGCTCATTTCCGAACGACTTTGATGGCTTTGTTGAGGCTATGAATAACAAAGCCAAAGCACTCGGCATGACCAACACCCGGTTTGTCGATCCCACAGGCCTGTCGGCAGAGAATGTGTCGTCGGCCGCGGATTTGGTGTTGCTGGCAAAGGCCGCCTTGCAACACCCAGAAATTCGTGAATACTCCACCACGGGGTATTTCCGCGCCGAGTTTCGAAAGCCCCGTTACAGTTTGTCTTATGGCAACACGAACTCACTGGTCCATAGCGAGCGGTGGGGTGTAAGCCTGAGCAAAACCGGCTATCTCAAAGAAGCGGGGCGCTGTTTGGTGATGGTGTCTGATATGGGCGGAAAAGACGTGATCACCGTGCTGCTGGATTCTTTGGGCACCCGATCTCCGATGGGCGATGCCGGGCGCATTAAACGATGGCTGGTGACGGGTGAGCTTGGCTCGGTAGCCAATGCAGCGAAACGTTATGAGAAAGAAAAGAGCGCCGAGCTGGAGCCGTCTATGAGCGCCAGCCTGTCTGAACCGATGAATAGCAAGGCCGAGTAAATCATGATTCAGATTCTGACCACTGGCGGTACCATCGACAAAGTGTACTTTGATGCCAATAGCCAGTTTGAAATTGGTGACAGTTTGCTACCAGAGCTGTTGACGGAGTCCAATATTCACGAGGGCTATGCTCTGCGTGAGTTGGTACGCAAGGATAGTTTGGAGCTGACTGATGAAGACCGTTCGGTGATTCTTGAGGCGGTGAACCAAACAGCCAGTCGGCGCATACTGATTACCCACGGCACCGATACCATGGCGGAAACCGCTGAGGTTTTGAAGCAGGTACCGGATAAAACGATTGTCTTGACGGGTGCCATGCAGCCTGCACGAATGCGCCGAACCGATGCGCTCTTTAATATTGGTTTCGCCTGGTCGGCAGTGCAGCTATTGCCGTCTGGTGTATACATAGCGATGAATGGTGAAGTCTTTGAGGCGGGCACTGTGCGCAAAAACCTTGCAGCCCAAAAGTTTGAGCGCACCGAAGGCGCTGGTTAAGCCGAACCGAAAATCGAGCGGATTTCGTCGCCTGTAAGTTCCCGGTATTGGCCCGGCGCCAATGCCGGGTCCAGCGTAATCTCTCCGATTCGCAAACGGTGCAGCCCCACCACGTGATTACCAACCGCAGCCAGCATGCGCTTTACCTGATGGTAGCGGCCTTCGCTGATCGTTAGTTCAATCGTTGTTTCCGAGCACGTCACCACGCTAGCCGGCAGGGTGGGCTTGTCTTCGTCTTTAAGCAGTACCCCCGTTTCCAGCTTCCCCCTGGCCTCGCTTGAAAGTGGTTCGGACAATTGAACCTGATAGGTTTTCGGGCAATCGCGCCGGGGGGATGTGACTTGGTGTGACCACTGGCCATCGCTGGTCAGCAGTAACAGGCCGGTGGTGTCTTTATCCAGTCGACCCGCAATGTGGACCTTCGAGGCCAACTGGGAAGGAAGCAGATCAACGGCCGTAGGTTGGCTGCTATCGGTGGTGGCGCTGATGACACCATCTGGCTTGTTCATCATCAAGTAGATTTCACCCGGCAAATGAAGCTCTGAGCCATCCAGTTCGACGACAGCCTTGTCAGTGACCTGCAGGTTCGCTGATCGGACGGGGGAGCCATCTACGCGCACCCGACCTTTAGTGATGGCTTTCTTGGCATCTTTGCGCGAGAGCTCTGTGCTGGTGGCAAGGTATTGGTCCAGCCGCATTAACAGCTCTCCCCTTCGAGAGGCGCAGTGAGGGTGCGAAGGCAAAGGGCTGGTGTTTTGCCGGTCAGTCGAGACCAAAGCACCGGCAGAGCATCCGGATTCATGGCGGGTCGAGGAAGTTGCCCGCTGGGAAGCGCGGTTAGATCTGAGCCCTGAACTTCGGCCAATGCAAAGGTGAAGGGGTGTGCGCCGGGTATGCCCAAGCGTATATCCGTGGCGGTTATTTGTTGGTTATTAAGTTCATAGTGCAGGAAACCGTTGGTAAACCATTCCAGTCGCTGGGCTTCCGGGAGGTCCGCAACCGCTCGGGCAAGCTCGGGGCTTTGGGGGAAGTATTCAAGCGTAAGTGCATTATCCCCGTCGAAAAATCCGGTGACGATTTCCACTCGCATGTCATCGCTGATGGCCGTTGCCCGCCACAATACGGTATTGAACGGCATGGGTTGCACCATTAGAACAGAGTCTTTTAAGCCAGCGGCAGCTACGGCAGGTTTGACCCGCTCCGTGATCAAATGTTGGGCGGTAACGCTCCATCCCAAGTACAGCGATGACAAGAGCAGGCCCAGTGTAAGTACTTTTGTTGCAGGAGGGCGGATTAGAAATGCCGCGCAACCTATCAACAAGGGCAGGGTGTAGAGCGGATCGATGATGAAGATGCTATTGACGGCAAGCGGGCGACCAAGCGGCCAGAAAAGTTGGGTCCCGTAGGTAGTAAAGGTGTCGAGTAACGGGTGCGTGAGCAGTACCAAACCGACCAGCACCAGCCAGCCTAGGTAGGACAGCTTTGGTTGCAAGCGAGACAGCCCCCACGCAATCAGTAATGACAGTGGGGTCAAGACGAACAACGAATGGCTGAAACCTCGGTGTTGAGTGAAGTTGGCAATGGCAGTGCCGTAGTCAATCAACACATCCAAGTCGGGCAGAGTGCCCAGAACTGCGCCGGCCAGCAAAGCTGAGCGGCCAAGCGTTTTGCCTGCCACTGAGCCGGCAATAGAAGCGCCGAGGGCTATTTGAGTGATTGAGTCCATGGAGTCCGGATAACATCGTTGGTGTAGGTGTCGATATTATGCGCGGATTCGGTCGTTAGTTCACGGGGAAGGGAGTGAAACCACTGGCAGCATCGAATGCCGCCAGTGGGTAAGCCTATGTGATCAGGCTTTTCTACGGCGTGTCATACCCAAGCCGGCCAGGCCTAGGCCGAGCAGAGCCAGAGTGCCGGGTTCAGGAACGGAGGCGACGACATTTTTAGCAGTAATGGTCGCTTCTATGGTTTGGGCTAAGGTACAGCCTTTGCCTTTGCAGGTGTCAGCAACTGTGGCAAACGCAATGCCAAACACTGAGCCATCACCCAAGGTAATGTCACTGGGTTGTCCACCAAGACCAAAGGTCAGGCCGCCTGCGCCACCAAACCCGAAGGCCCAGCCCCAAAGAGCTCCTCCGAGTCCGCTTCCGTTAGCATCGACCGCATCGGGTGCGGAAAACGCCAATGTTGCGTTGACCATTCCGCCGATGGCGCCCCAGCCTGAAGCGGGTCCATAAAGGACGGCGTCAAAAAAATCAAAGGTATAGCTGTCGCCCGCAGCCAAACTGAATATCTGATTATCCAGATTGGCGTCGAGCGTCAGGTTTACAGAACACCCTGAGCATAGTGAAAGGCCGCTTGAATTCACTGACGAATTAGGTCCGTCGACGTCAAAATCCAGTGTTGGTACTGCAAAGCTGTTGGTGCTAAAGGTTACAGCTACGGCAACGAGAGCGCTGCAAAGCAATCGATTTATCATGGCTAATTCCTCCTTGTAGCCCGTTTGCCTTATTTGTTGTGGCTAGGGGCTTGCCGCTCCACAACTGCGAAAGGATTGGCTGTTTACGTTGTAGTGCGAGGAGGAAGGAGCAACAGTTGTGCCGAGCCATGTAACCTATTGATCACTCAGCTTTAGCTGTTTTTTTTGAGTATCAAAAACTAACGAGGTGTAATGAATGTCGACAGTCACGCTCAGTTTTCAGACCTGATGTTGAGCTTTTTGAGCAACTGCGCCGAGGGGAAGCCATCGGCAATCATGCCTTCAGACTTCTGGAAAGCCCGAATGGCTTTCCGGGTGTTGGAGCCCAGAATGCCGTCGGCTGTACCGCTGGAATACCCCTTGTTACTCAGTGTTTCCTGAAGCTGGATAACCTGATCCCGAGACAAGGCGGGTTGATCCTCAGGTGGTGGGTTTTTCAGCCCGCCTGCGCCGGCAATGCGGTCGGCAAGATGGCCCACAGCGATCGCGTAAAATTCGGAGCGGTTCCAGCCCATGATCACCCGGAAGTTGTTGTACGCCAGAAAGGCAGGCCCTTGATGCCCCGCCGGAACCACCAGTGCGGCTTCGATGGGTTCGTCGTCAAGGGCATTGCCGTAGACGTCGGTGATGCCCAGCTTTTTCCATTTGCTCAGTGGCAAGCGGCGACCATCAGCCAGGTTGAAGTCAAAGTTGCGTGGAATCAGTACTTCGCGCCCCCAGCGATAATCGCCGTCCCAACCCATGGACTGCAGGAACCGGCCCGCGGACATCATGGCATCCGGCAGACTATTCCATAGATCTCTTCGGCCATCGCCGTCGGCATCAACGGCATGCTTCAGGAATACCGTCGGCATGAATTGCACGTGGCCCATGGCCCCTGCCCAGGAACCTTCCATTTGCTCAAGCGGAATGGCGCCTTCGTCGATGATCTGCAGCGCAGCAACAAACTGTTCGGTAAAAAATGTGGTTCGGCGAGGGTCGCAGGCCAGTGTCGCCAGCGCACTGGGCACCTGCATTTTGCCGAAATAACTGCCGAAGTTGGTTTCAAGGCCCCAAAATGCCAATAGGTAGGGCGCGGGGACTCCGGTCTCATCGGTTACGCGAGCAAGTAGCTCGTGGTGCTCTCTGAGCAGCTCCCGACCTTTGGTTATTCGGGCTTCGTTGACTCTGCGGTTGAAGTAGTCCGCGAAGGTGGTGGTGAACTCGGGCTGACGGCGATCCAGTTCAATAACGCGTTCCAGGTATTGGATTTCTGCCAGTACCGAGGTTGCCGTACTTTTGCTCACGCCTGCCTGAATAACCTTGTTGTGCAGGGTGTCTTTGCACTCGGCGAAGGCACTTTCTGTCATTGTGGGCTCGCCCGCTGACACTGTTTCCGCCTGTGCCGTAAGCGACAGAGCAGAGAAGGTTAGGGCGATTATTGCGCGCCGTAATGTCGTCCGTGTCATGAGCTGAGCCACAGTGAACCTCGTAAGCCTGAAATAATGAAATCGGAACGGCCATGGTAGCGTGTTTTCCAGATAAGAAAACATCGCTGTAATGCTGCGCAGGTGACAATTGTTTAATGGGGTTTGTGGACCATTTCGGGTTTGTTGTCTTTTTGTGTTGGTCCGGTCACGGGCGGCAGCGAATGATCTATAGTTGAAGACATTCAGTAACCCCGGAGTAAAGGCAGTTATGGCGAGTTTGAAGGCACTGGTGGTGGATGACGCCAGTTTTGTGCGGGACCTTATCAAGCGGACCGTGCGTCAGCGTTTTCCTATGATCGAAACAACCGATGCCCAGAATGGCCGCCGGGCGCAATCGCTTATGTCACGCACCACCTTTGATCTGGTGTTATGTGACTGGGAAATGCCTGAAATGTCGGGTTTGGAATTGCTGCAGTGGATGCGCCAGCAGCCGCAGTACCAGAACGTCCCGTTTATTATGATCACAAGCCGAGGCGACAAGGGGCATGTAGTGGAAGCGGTCAAGGAGGGGGTCTCCGAATATCTGGGCAAGCCGTTTAGCCCTGAAGGACTCAGTAAAAAGATCGTTAAAGTGATGGGGAGCCGGTTACAGGCTGCAGGATCTCAAAAGATCTCGGCCTCAAGTAGTCCGGCAGGCGCGTTTTCAGAATCTGCAGATCTGCTCACCCAGAAGCGGCAAGTGTCAGAGACAGCGCAGAGCGACTCGCTGGCGGCCCCGTCGAAACAAAACCCGCTATTGAGTGCATCGCAAGGTGCATCGACAGACCGGAAGCCGGCATCACGTGCGGCGAATGTGGCTGCGGTGAGATTTTCTGAGAGTACGCTTAAATCGGTGGTTAAAGACATCAGTCTGACCGAAGTGCGTGTGATCGCGAAACGAGATCAGGACTTCCCGGGCATTCTTGATCAGGCCGTTGTGGATATCGATATCGGTGAAGGCAATGTGGCTCGCCTGAACGGGTACGTTCACCAGTTGCAGGCGGTCGATAAACGGCAAGACACGGATTTTGTCAGCGTGACCATCCGGTTTGTTGATGAAGACCCTAAAAAAATGGAAGACCTGTCCCGGTTTGTCGCTCGGTTTCGTGCCGGAGCGGGTTAACCCGCGGTGTTCTCAGACGCGCGCTCAACGAGGCGCTCTTTGGGGAAATGACAGATGAACTCGCTACCCTCACCAAGGTTGCTGCGAATCTCCAGATGGCCATCGTGGTTGATCAAGACATGTTTGACGATGGCCAGCCCGAGGCCGGTGCCGCCTGTGCCCTGATGCCTGCTCGGGTCTGCCCGGTAAAAACGCTCCGTTAGCCTGGGAATATGTACGGGGTCTATCCCGATACCGGTGTCTTGAACCGACAGGTGGGCGCCAGCCCGGTTGGTGCTCCAAACCACGGATATGTGCCCGCCGGCAGGGGTGTATTTCACCGCATTGAAGATAAGGTTGGAAAAAGCACTGCGGAGTTGCTTGTGATCGCCTTTGAGCAGCCGGTGGTCAGTGATGCTGATTTCAATCTGGTGCCCCTTGTCACCACTGAGCGCTTTGGCATCGTTGCCAATCTGCCTGAGCATAATTTCTATATCAGTCGGTTCTTGGTCTGAGGTGTGCTCACCGGTTTCTATTTTAGATAGCAGGATCAGATCTGTAATCAAAGCTTCCATTCGGGACGACTGGGTCGCCATGGTTTGAATGGCTCTGCGCCACTTCGAGGGCAGCTCATCGCCGTGATCGACCATCGTTTCAAGATACCCGCTGATCACGGTGAGCGGGGTGCGCATTTCATGCGAGACGTTGCCTATAAAGTCGCGGCGCATTTGCTCAAGCTGGTGCAGGCGGGTGACGTCTTTGGCCACGATCAACCGGTCGTCGTCCCCAAACAGGTTGATCTGAAATTCCAGATGAATGTGCGGCTTGGCGGGAGAATTAAGTGCGAGAGGCTCGGCGTAATCCCGCGTGTCAAAATAGGCTTTGAACGCCGGTGAGCGAACCAGATTCTGAATGTACTGGCCTTTGTCCGTGCTACGTTGGAAGCCTAACAGGTATTCGGCAGCATCGTTCCACCATTCCATCTCACCCTTGGTGTTGGTCATGATCACGCCTTCGCGCATGGAATTGGTGGAGTCTTGTACGCGGTTGATGCGCGAGCGCAGGCTGTCTTGTTTGCTAAGGTGTCCTTGATGCAGCTTGTGCAAGCGATCGAAAATACTTCCCCACATTCCGATGCTTTGGGGTGGCTCGTCGGAAGCGCTGGGGTTACCCAGCCACTGATAGAGGCGGCGCGCCTGCAGCAGGGTCCACCATAAATAGAGTGTCAGCCCTGCAAGTAGGCCGTAAAGGGGATATCCAAAGTACCAGCCAATCAAGGTGGTTCCGCCGATGCCGGCGATAATCAAGCGCAAATATTGGGACCAGTTATATTGCATCAATACCTGCCGGAGTGTGCTGCTTTGAGAGTAAGTGGGGCAGACGCCAGCCTCAGGCCGCTTTGGTTGAAAAACGGTAACCGGCACCGCGTACAGTTTGTACCAGGTGGTCGTAGTCAGAGCCGAGTGCTTTGCGTAACCGCCGGATGTGTACATCGACCGTGCGCTCTTCCACATAGACGTTACCGCCCCAGACCTGATCCAACAGTTGAGTGCGGGTATAAACGCGCTCCTGATGCGTCATAAAAAACTGGAGCAAGCGGTACTCTGTTGGCCCGATGCTGAGAGCGCCGGTTGGCGTAGAAACTCGGTGGCTGACGGGGTCGAGTATAAGGCCATCGACATCAATCGGGCTATCAACGCCGGCGGGGGTTGCTCTGCGTAACACCGCCTTGAGGCGAGCAACTAGTTCTCTTGGGCTGAATGGCTTGGTGATGTAATCGTCAGCGCCGACCTCCAGCCCCTGAATCTTATTATCTTCCTCGACTTTAGCCGTCAGCATGATGATGGGGATATCCGCAGTGGCCTCTTCCTTCTTCAGGCGTCGGGCAAGTTCCACCCCGCTGGTACCGGGCAGCATCCAATCCAATAGAATCAGGTCGGGCTGTTTATCGACAATCAGGGTGTGCGCTTCAAGGGCATCGGCAGCCTCTAGGCAATTGTAGTCGGCCATTTCCAGCGCGACGGCAATCATTTCGCGGATCGACGCTTCGTCGTCAACAATTAGCACGGTTTTTCCAGTCATGAGCTTCAACCTGTATCAAGCAGGGGAGTCCATTTGTCGCTCCCAGTATTATTACCGACCCATTACAGCGTGCTTTCGTTACAAGTTTATGACAGGCGCATGTGGTTACAGGGCCAAATCCAGAATCAAGCCGACAAACACTGCGAGTCCAGCCCAATTATTGTTCAAGAATGCTTTGAAGCAACCGTCCCGGGCGCGATCTTTCGCCAGATACTGTTGGTAAACAAACAAACTGGCCATCGCCGTCAGGCCTAAATAATAGAGGCTGCCCAGCTCAGCTTGGTGGCCAACCAGAATCAGAATCAAAATGACCAGCGCTTGAAGGATCCCAAGAATCGCTCGGTCGGCGTCACCAAACAGGACGGCCGTTGATTTAATGCCAACCTTGAGATCGTCATCGCGATCAACCATAGCGTAAAAGGTATCGTAGGCAACGGTCCAAAGCACGTTTGCGGTGAATAGCAGCCACGTGAGTTGGCTGAGTTCATTGGCTTCCGCAGCCCAAGCCATGGGAATCGCCCAGCTGAAAGCGGCCCCGAGAAAGAGCTGGGGCAGATGAGTGTAGCGTTTCATGAACGGGTAAATGAACGCCAGAATTGCGCCGCCAAATGACAGGTACAGGGTTAGTGAGTTGGTAAACAGCACCACCATAAGGAACGAAATCAGGCAAAGACCGCCGAACAGGGCGATGGCTTCCCAAGCTTGGATGCGGCCGGTGGTCAGGGGGCGGTCTTGGGTACGTTCAACGTGCCGATCCCACTCTCGATCAGCAAAGTCGTTAATTGCACAGCCGGCGGCTCGCATCATGAACACACCGAGGGTAAAAATAATGATGTTGGCAATGGACGGACTGCCATTACCTGCCAACCACAGCGCCCAATAGGTCGGCCACAATAACAGCAGTGTGCCAATGGGACGGTCGATACGAAGCAGCTTGGCGTAGTCGGTCAGGCGTGCTTGAACGTGCTCAGGCAGAGCGTTCTGCAACATGGTGATGATCATCCGTTCGTCGAGCGTAGGGGTGGAGGCCTGATTATAGCCACCAGTGTGGTGTTGATTAAAGCGGGTGTTCCGGGTGATACAGTGCGGGTAAAAGGAACTCACAGACCATGAGGGCGGTTTGGCCGCAATGGAAGAGCGAGCGACGGGCCAGTTGAGGCTGGCTGGCGAGCTCCGGTTGGCATAACCCGGTTTCTAACGGGCCTCGCACCCAATCCGGACTACTGAACAGGTATGCGCCCAAGGGTTTATTGCCGAGGTTCAAAAGGCGCCGGCCACGGCCTTCGAGACAACTGAGCGGAATGATTGTCCGTGCCAGGACCCAGGGGTGACCATCGCCGCACAGTTGGACTTCCCGGATCCAGGCCATTTGACGATGCGGAATGGATAAGCGCCGCGCTTCCTCGTCAGACGGTTCGGCAAACCCTTCCCTGATGACATCTACCTGAAAGCTTGAGCGGCATTTTTGCTGCAACGCTTTGGTAAAGGAGCCCTCAACCAGCAACCAGTGGCGAGCCGGTCCATGAACCTCAGGGTTATGGAGTCCGGCTGCCGCCAGTGAACGGTACCAATGGGTAGGGGGGATCGTTAGCCCGGGAGCAGTATCAAAGTCCTTTGACAGCATAAATACCGGGGGCGTTACGCCAGTACCCTTTGTAGTCCATGCCGTAGCCAAACAGGAAGCGGTCTTCGACCGAAAGGCCGGTAAAGTCTGCTTTCAGATCAGGTTTTGCCTTGCGGTTATGGTCTTTGTCGACCAGAACGGCGGTTAGAACTTCACTGGCGCCGTGTGCTTTGCAGTAATCGGCGATCGCACACAGGGTGGTGCCTTCATCCAGAATGTCGTCAACAATCAGTACGGTGCGGTCTTTCATGTCTGCTTCGGGCTGAAGCTTCCACTCCAGAATGCCCCCGGTAGTTTCCTGCCGGTAACGAGTGGCGTGCAGATACTCGGCTTGAACGGGGAAGTTAAGCCTTGGCAGTAATTGGCCAGTCAGGATAAGGCCACCATTCATGACACAAAACAACAGCGGGTTGCTGTCTTTCAGGCGATCAGTAATCTCTTTCGCCATGTTGTCTATCGCTGCACTAACTTCTTGGTTGTTCACCAAACAGTCGGCTTCAGCCATGACTTGGTTCATTTCGGCGACGGTATCGGTCATAACGGTCGGTCCTGTCTCAAAACGGCAGATTATACCGAACCGAGACGCCTGAAGGGAGACCGGAGAGCATGATCGCTATGTGTAATTACAGCTATTGGCCGATAAAGTGACGGAGCCTGTCGTATCTGGCATTGGTCGGTGCGAGTGTGGCGGTTATGATGGCTGATGTTTAAGGCTGAGACGATATTAAGTAGGTTGCTCTATTGAAATTGTGAGCGATTGATGTATTGTCTGACAAGTTTTTGCCGAGTTATTTTGATTGAGGAGCGACTATGAAGAAGTGGCAGTGTGTGGTTTGTGGGCTGATATACGATGAAGCGGAAGGCTGGCCGGAAGATGGAATCGAGCCCGGAACGCTTTGGGAAGATGTGCCAGACGATTGGGAATGCCCGGACTGCGGCGTGGGTAAAGAAGACTTCGAGATGATCGAAATCAGCTGATAGACGGAGCAGAATCATGTCACACCAAGCGCCCATCGTCATCGTCGGAACCGGATTAGCCGGATATTCGTTGGTGAAAGAGCTGCGCAAGCTCGATAAAGAAACGCCAGTCATTATGGTCACCGCCGATGACGGGGTGAGTTACTCCAAACCGATGCTGTCGACCGGGTTCACCAAAGGCAAAGATGCTGATGGTCTGGCTCAGGCTGAAACGGCAGCCATGGCTGAACAGCTGAACGTAACCGTGCGCACGTTCAGCACCGTGACGGGTATTGATACCGCGAGTCACGAGCTGGTCCTGGGTGACGAGCGTTTGGGGTATGGCAAACTGGTGCTGGCTTGGGGCGCTGATGTTATTCGTCTGGGCTTGGAGGGGGATGCTCAGGAGCATATCCACTCCATCAACGACCTTGTCGATTACCGCGCGTTCCGAAAAGCCCTGCACGGTGGCAAGCGTGTAGCCATTATGGGCGCCGGCCTGATTGGGTGCGAATTTGCCAATGACCTCCGCAATGGCGGATACGAGGTTGATGTGATCGCTCCGGATGCCGAAGTGATGCCCAGCTTGTTGCCCGCGGCGGCGGCCAGAGCGGTTAAGCACGAATTGACCGAATTGGGAGCACGTTTTCATTTGGGAACGGTGGTTGAGCGTGTGGATCGCCACGAGCAAGGCGTTCGCTTAACGCTGGGCAATGGTGATCAATTGGACGCAGATTTGGTTGTCTCGGCCGTAGGTCTGCGGCCTCGAGTCGAATTAGCGAAAGCAGCAGGCTTGGAGATTGGGCGCGGTATCACGGTCAATCGTGCGCTTGAAACCTCCGCGCCGGACGTGTTCGCGCTTGGTGACTGCGCGGAGGTGGACGGCCAGGTATTGTTGTACGTTCTACCATTGATGGCGAGTGCGCGGGCATTGGCAAAAACCTTGTTGGGCCAGCGTACGGAAGTGCGCTACGGCACCATGCCTATCATGATCAAAACACCCTGCTGCCCAACGGCCGTGTGCCCGCCACCTAAAGGCGCGGAAGGTGAATGGCTGGTGGAGCAAGAAGGTTCCGATGTGAAGGCTGTGTTCAAGGCCTCCTCGGGGGACATTTTGGGCTTTGCCGTGACAGGCCGCTTTGCCGTTGAAAAACAGGCGTTGGCGAAGCAGGTCCCGCCGATCCATCAGGATTAAGGGAGTGGCTACCAAGGCGCTACGGCATGGTGGGAAAGTTTCTTTTCCCGATTAGCATTGCGTAAAGCCTGCGCCTGAGGTAGAAAACTATTCGTAAGCTAAGGAGCTACGAAAAGCTCTCGAATGACGTGACAGGAGCGGGCATGCTGGAAGTAACCAAGAAGCTGGTGGAATTGCTGGATTTATCGCCGATCGGGGACGATCATTTCCAAGGCGATAGTGAAGACTTGGGGTTCCCTCATGTCTTTGGCGGACAGGTGCTGGGGCAAGCACTGATGGCTGCGAGTCGCACCGTTGAAGATCGACTGTGCCATTCCCTACACGCCTATTTCCTTCGCCCCGGCAACCACAGTATGCCAATCGACTACGAAGTGCAGCGGGTCCGGGATGGCGGCTCTTTTGCTGTGCGCCGGGTTATTGCTCGGCAGGACGGCAAAGAGATACTAACCGGCTCCATGTCATTTCAAACCGCTGAAGAAGGACTGAGCCATCAGTTTGAGATGCCCGACGCGCCAGCGCCGGAGACCCTGCGCTCCGAGCAGGAGTGGGGCAAAATGATTGCCGATCAGGTGCCGGAAAAGCTACGGGACGTACTGACTCGCGATCGCCCCATTGAAATTCGCCCGGTCAACCCGGGTGACCCGTTCAACCCTCAGAAACGGCCACCATACCGGCAAAACTGGTTCCGTGCGGCTGGGAGTCTGCCGGACGACCCGGTATTGCACCGTTGCTTGCTGACCTATGCCTCGGATTTCAGTTTTCTGGGCACCTCACTGGATCCTCATGGCCGTACGTTCATGAGCAAGAATATGCAGGTGGCCAGCCTGGATCATTCGATCTGGTTTCATCGGGATTTCCGTATGGATGAGTGGCTGTTATACGACAAAGACAGCCCGAGCTCATCGGGTGGGCGTGGGTTTAACCGGGGTAACTTCTATACGCGGGAAGGTGTTCTGGTGGCATCGACCACTCAGGAAGCATTGATACGTGAGCGGCAAGGCTGATCGGCCAGCCATTCAAGTGTTTCATCAAATGGCAACGGCCGGTTCAGGAAATAGCCCTGAATCTGGTCGCAGCCCATCTCTGACAGCAAGTCGAGGGTGGCCTCATCCTCGACCCCCTCAGCCACAACGGTATAACCCAAGCTGTGGCACATGTTGATGGTGGTCTGAACGATCACCCGGTCTTCTTTTCGATCTGATAAGTCGGTGATGAGCGAGCGGTCGATCTTGATCTCGCTGGCCGGCAATTGTTTGATGTAAGACAGCGATGAGTACCCGGAACCGAAGTCGTCAATCGACAGTGGGATACCTGCTTGGTTGAGCGAGTTCAGGGCTTTCAAAGAGTTGGCTGGATCCTGCATCATTGAGGTTTCGGTGACTTCGAAAATGATGGAGCCTAGGTGGGCCGGATAGTTTTTCATTTGCTGGTGCACAAACTGCGTAAAATCCGGCTCCCGTAAGTTATTAGGTGAGATGTTCACAGCGATGCTGGTTGCGCAGCCGAGCTCGACTAGCCGCTGTCTCATCCTTAACGCTTCCGATATAACCCACCGTGTCAGCGGTTTGATCAGGCCGCTCTGTTCGGCGACGGCAATAATCTCATCAGCGAATACGCTTTGCTCGCGGCCACGCCAGCGTAGTAGCGCCTCGAAGCCGATAATTTCGCGGGTTTTTAGTGCGAGTTTCGGTTGTAAATACAAGGTAAGCTCATCGTTATCGATGGCATGGCGCAGCTCTGAAACAAGGGTTAGCCGATCGGCGCTGTAGGAGTCTCTTGAAGGCTTGTAGAACGCTAAACCGCGCTCGATGGCACGGCCTGAGCCCTCGGCAATGGCTGCCCGGCGGATCAGAGTGTTGGCGTCATTGCCGTTTTCAGGGTGCACCGCAATGCCTATGCGGGGCTGTAGGGGAACCTCCATGCCGAGGAATTCAACGGGACAACGAATCTCGTCAAGGCTTTGGAGCAATTTCCTTTGGGTCGCTGCCGTTTGATTGGCATCCACGATGCAGGCGAACGTTTGTGGGTCAAAGTGCGCCAGATAGTAGGCGGATTGGTTGTTCGTTTCGAGCAGCTGGGAGCCATGTATGTCGCGAGCGACCGCATTGTAGTGTTTGGCTGCTCTCATCAGGATCGCGTCGGTATTGCGGTGCCCCAAGGTCTTGGTCACCGGGTCCAGGTTGTTCAGGTGCAGAAGCACAACCCCGTAGCGTTTGGCAGGATTTTGATGAATGAGCTCATTGAGCAGCATCTCGAAGCTGCTTCGGTTTGGTAGCCCGGTCAGTGGGTAGTGCAGAGCTTGTTCCATCAACTTCAATTCCGCCGATCGCCGTGCTTCCAGCGCCTTGATTTCAGCATCTCTGGCACTGAGCTTGTCTTGTCGCTCATGGTAGAGCCGAGAGGCCAGTGCAAGGTTTAGTAGCAGGGCTTCCAGTACGGAACCGATTTGCATGCCATAGGCGGTAATGAAATTGTTGGGGATGAAACCCATTTTGTTTGCGCCGGTGATCGCGCTGCCAAGCGTCAGAGCTCCCCACGCCAGCGTGTAGTACGACGCTTGTGGATTACCTTTGTACCATTGGACAGGCCCAAGAAGCGTCAGGAACAGGCAGCTGGGTATCGCGAACGCCACGCCCAATCGGATTGCAGTGCTGTAGTCGGCAAATAGACTGAAACCGGCCAGTCCGAGATTTAGCCCGATGACCAGCATGAGTATCCGGTTCAAGAGCGGGCTGGATTGTTTCAATCGCAGAAAGACGGCAGAGAACATGGATGAGAACGCCACCGCAAGTGGCACAACGAGCACCATGGCAATGCTCTGGATATCTGGATTGCGGGGCCAGAGTAGTTGGTAGGTACTGCCGTTCAGGCTGGCAATAAGAATCAAGTAGCCCAATGTTGATAGAACATAGAATAGGTAGACCGATTCGCGCAGAGCCAGAAATACGAATAAATTGAAGCAGATGACCGTCAGCAGAGCGCCGTAATATCCCGCGTGCAGCTGTGTTTCGACGGAAGCATGTTCGAAGTATTGCTGGCGGTCCCACAGTTTCAGGGGAATTTGCATGGCGCCTTCGGTCTGCGCTCGTATCAGGATTTGGTAGTGACCGTCAGGTTGCAGGTGCAGTGGAAACAAAAACAGAGGGTGTTGCACGGGTCTTTCGGAGAAGAGTCGCTGGTCGCCCGCGCTTGCCTGCTGGATTAGCTTGCCGTCTTCAAAGACGTAAAGATCTAAATAGTCGAGGGCTGGATAGCTGATCTCGACCAGCTGGTCGCTAACGGGTTTAGAAATCGTGAACCGCAGCCAAATTTGATCCTGAATGTAGCCAAAATTGGCCGTTTTTTCTGGCAGCCGCTGCCAGCGACCTGTTTCAAGAATTTCTGAGGCTGTAACCTCGGCTTCCGGTGCCAGGCGCACGTAGTCCATGTCCGGAATATAAGGCGAATTAGCTGCGAATGCTGAAGACCAGGTCGCCAGCATTAACAATAGCATTGCCAAACATTGTGCCGAGTTCAGTTGTTTCACGCGTTGGCGCTCTTATCATTCTTGTAGTTTTGCATCGAGTATGAACGCTAGAAGGTGGCGGCTCAAGGTGGAAAGTGTAGTGATTTGATGCCGGTCGAATACCCGATCAGATTTCTTGTACCCACTGCTTGGCCCATTCCAAGGCTTCGGTTTCCGGCTCAAGCGTTTCCAAGGCATCGATTTTAAGAGTATCACCCACTTTGCGAGCGCTGGTTTCGTATAGCGCTTCTTCCATCAGATCGCCAGCACCGCAATAGGTATCGCCATAGGAGCTGTCGCCGAGCACGATAATGCCGAACGGCCGGCCGGGCTGCTGAGGTAGTTGGTCTTTGAGTTCGATATAAAAGGGTAGTAAGTTCGGCGGCAGCTCGCCCTGACCAGTGGTCGATGTGCACACCAGAAGAGCGTCGTCATTGGTGGTGATGTCTGAAAGGCTGGGGGTTTCCAGTACAGACACTTGGTGCCCTTCGGGCTCCAATGTTTCCTTAATCGTCTTGGCTGTTTGTAATGCACCGCCGTAGACGCTGCCAGTTAGGATGCGGATTGCTGCCATGATCCTGCCTTCGCTTGAGAGAGTATGGGGCTTGATGTGTGGCGAGATCATAGCGGCCGTGATGGCCGTACTCAAGTCGAAGAGGCTGGCGTTTTATCTTGGCTGCGAACGCGAGGCGATATTCGGTTCCTGCCGCTCTCCTTGGCCATATAAAGCTGTACGTCGGCTTGTTTCAGTAGCTCATTGATTGAGGCCGCGCCTGAGATCGAGCAAACGCCAGCGCTGAGGGTGACCGGGACCGAGGCTCCGTTGTGGATGAATGCAGTACTTGCAATCTCGGCTCTGAGGCGCTCCGCCAAGGCCAGGGCCTGCAGAAGAGTGGTGTCGGGCAATAGCAGCATAAATTCTTCGCCACCCCAGCGGGCAGCAACATCGGTTTGGCGTGTGACTCCGAGAGTCACCTCGGCGAAACGTTGAAGCACTTTGTCACCCGTGTCGTGGCCGTAGGTGTCGTTGACGCGTTTGAAGAGGTCCAGATCGATCAAAACTATGGAGAAAAGGTGGCCTGCGCGTTGAAAACGTGAAAATTCGACATTCAATCGATTCAATATTTCCCGCCGGTTAGCCAATCCGGTTAATTCGTCTGTACGAGCTGCATGTTCGTGGGCTTGAGCAAAGCTCACCAGTTTGTTTCGCGCCGATTGGCGTGCGGCCTCTAGCACAAAACAGAAAATCGATTCGAAGGTCAATGTGGCAAAGAACCTAATTTTGAAGTCGTTGTTGTACTCCGCTGTGATGCCCGGCAGATCAGGAAACTGGAAAACGACCATGGCTGCCAGATAGCAACATAGCAGAACGGCGGTGCCTGTTTTTAGGCTGGTAAGGAAAAACAGCATAGGCGGCAACGCATAAAACCAGAGAGGGCCAGTACTGCTTTCTCCCCCCGTGGCAATAAGGTAGGAGAGCAAAAACACGGCGAATGTGAGAAGGCCGGCCTTCTGGGCGTCTCGATTTCCGCTGCGAGCGAACCAGAGCATGTTGATGATAACCGGCAGGTTAAACAGCCAGAGAATTACCCCGTGAGTATGGTTGCCGGAGTGCCAGGCTTTTGCGCCAATGCCGAACAGAAACAGACAAGCCATAACCGACACAACAGTCAGCAAGCGAGAAACCTGCTGCTCTTCGTGCTCGGTGGAGAGCGCTTGGCTGAGAGTTATGTTGTCGCGCATTTATGTTGTTCTTTTTGACACATTTTTATCGAGTATGCGCCAAAAGCATTCAAGATTGGAGCTCAACTTGACTACAATGTGAAGGGTGACCGGAATCGCACTTTTGTTTCAATTTTTGCCCAAAAATTTTATAGTGCGCGCCCGATGATCTGTCAAACCCATAATGGTTAAAGAGAGCATAGCGCTTATGGCACGTTCCAGCGGTTATCTGGATACTCTTCTCAGCAGTCCAACCACAGAGCGTTACAGGGTTGGTTTAAGTCTACTTTTTTTACTTGGTATCTGGCTGGTTGTCGGATCGTTCAGTCATGACTTGCCCAATGGCATGCTGCTGATGGCTGCTGCAGTGATTGGTGGTTACATGGCCATCAACATTGGCGCCAACGATGTGGCCAACAATGTGGGCCCCGCTGTGGGGTCGGGTGCACTGTCCTTGGGGGCAGCGGTTATTCTGGCCGCCATTTTTGAAGCGGCCGGTGCACTCATTGCCGGTGGTGATGTGGTTTCCACGATCAAGGGCGGCATCATAGATCCCACCTCTCTTGAAGACCCACGCGCTTTTGTGTGGTTAATGACAGCGGCCCTGTTGGCCGGTGCCCTGTGGTTGAACTTGGCGACCTGGATGGGTGCTCCGGTGTCCACCACCCACTCGATTGTAGGCGGAGTGCTGGGTGCGGGTATCGCGGCTGGTGGTTGGCAGATTGCTGACTGGGCTGTGATGGGCAAGATTGCTGCCAGCTGGGTTATTTCTCCGGTGCTGGGCGGCTTGCTGGCGGCATTGTTCTTGTTTGCCATCAACAAAACGGTTCTATATCGCCAGAATCTGGTGTCGTCGGCCCGCACTTTTGTGCCATGGCTGGTGTCAATTATGGCGTGGGCCTTCACCACCTATTTGATGGTCAAAGGCGTTAAGAAAATCGTAAAGGTCGACATCGTTGATGCATCGTTGATCGGTTTGGCCGTGGCTGCAGCCGTGTTCTTTGCGATGCGGGCTCTGGTGAGTCGCCGTGCGGCCACCATGGAAAACAGTACCGACGGTGTGAATACATTGTTTACTTGGCCGTTGATCTGCGCCGCCGCTCTGCTCAGCTTTGCCCACGGCGCCAACGACGTCGCTAACGCGATTGGGCCTCTGGCTGCCATTAACGATGCCATTCAAGCCGGTGGCGGGGTAGTCACCTCAGCGAGCATTCCTCTTTGGGTTATGTTGGTGGGTGCTTTGGGGCTTGCTGTTGGCTTGATGCTGTTTGGCCCGCGTCTGATCAAAACCGTGGGCAGCGAGATTACCGAGTTGGACAAGACCCGGGCGTTCTGTATTGCCTTGTCTGCCGCGCTGACCGTGATTCTGGCTTCCCAGTTGGGGCTTCCGGTCAGCTCGACCCACATCGCTATTGGTGGCGTGTTCGGCGTTGGCTTCCTTCGGGAGTACCTGAAATCAAACTATGCGACCCAGCTTCACAAGATCATCGAGGCTCACGACCCGGCTGAACAGGAACGCTTGAAACCCTTCCTGGACGACTTCCGCAATGCAACGCTCGAAGAGATGGAGAGCTTGCTGAAGCGCGCGAAGAAGAAAAAGCAGCAAGTGCCGCTGTCCAAGGCCGAGCGCAAGCGTCTGAAAAAGATCTATAGAGAGGAAATGGTGAAGCGTTCCCATCTGACCCGCATTGCGGCAGCATGGATTATTACTGTACCGGCCTCGGCGCTGATGGCTGCGTTCTTGTTCTTTGCGCTGCGGGGAATCATGGTCTGATGGTTGGCGGGGCTGGTTAGTGCCCCGCGCTTTGTCCATACTATAGGCAGCACGTTTGTGGGGCATCTGTGCTCCACAGCTATCTAATTTCGGGAGTAAGGAATGAGTTCATCTGTTGAAAGTCATCAGGCCAAGATGATTGGAGAGCTACGAGTCTTCATCAAGAAAGTTCTGAGTGACCCGACCATTGCGGTCAAGTCTGTGGACATTGCCCGGAAATACAAAAGCCAAACGGATTCTGATGAGTTGATCGCTCGCGAGATCAGCGCGAACACCACGATCCGTATTCCGGAAACCTGGAGCGATGCCGATAAGATGTTCCTGGAGATCCTGCACGAAGTGCTGGACGATGAGGACGCGCTCTACTAATTCCCGGTTATTCCGGAAAAGGCTGTCAGGCGCCCTGTCTGGCAGCTTACCGCTTTACCTGACTTCGGTCTGAGCCTGCTTTAGAACGGCGTTCGCCATTTGGTTCAGAATGTCGATTTCGTCGGCAATACCCTCTGCTTTCGACAATTCCTTTTGTTCCTTGAGAATGTCTTCCAAAATCTCTGGCGTGGTCAGCGGGTTGGCGAGCACCACCCGGAATACGATGCAGGGGAAATGGTAGTAACGAGACGGTTCCAGCCGAGTACGGGACACAAACGCTTTGCCGTGTTCACGCTGGGTCTTCTGGATGAACTTGGTTATGCGGTTCAGGCAGCTGTTCATCTTTTCGGCTTGCAGTTCGTTGGCGACAGCCAGCGCTTCCTGCACGATGTCTGGGCAGTACCGGTAGGTCAGGATGTTCAGCTCAGGCTCGGTGACCAGTTCGAAATCCGCCTCTTTGGTGATCATGTCCGCGAACAGCTTGGCTTTTTCGATGCCTTGATCGATCAGGATTTCGTAACCTTCACGAGCTAGGATTTTCAGGCCGGAATGAATCAGCATGGACATGCCCGGGCGTGAGCCTTCGAGTGTGGTGCTGCCCAAATCTCGCGAGCCTTTCCGGATAATGTATTGAGCGTGGTGCTCGACCGCACTGGCGAGGCTCGGGTCTTTGAACACCACCAGGCCAACGCCCATCGGTACGTAGAGCTGTTTGTGAGCGTCGAAGGTAACCGAGTCGGCCTTTTCGATGCCGCGCAGCAAACCGCGGTAGGTGCGGGAAAACAGGGTTGGTCCACCCCAGGCCGCGTCTACGTGGAAGTGAGCGCCAAACTCTCGGGCGATATCGGACATGGCATCGAGGGGGTCGACGTTGCCGGTTTCGGTGGTACCGGCGACGCCGCAGATGGCCATGACTTTGATTTTCTGTTTTTGAAGCTCCAGGCACTTGTCCCGAAGGGCGTCGGTCTGGATGCAGTTGTTATCGTCGGTTTCTACGGGAACCAGCGCGTCTCGACCCAAGCCCAGTACGTCAGCGGCTTTGCGTAGGGAGTAGTGTCCGCGTTTGGAAACAACGATGGCGGCACCTTCGTACCCGTAATATTTCAGAGCACGGAACAGGCCTTCTTCGTGCAAGCCGCGGAAGCTGCCTTCAGCAGGGAAGGCGCGGTTACGGGCAACCCAGAGTGCGGTCAGGTTGGCTACGGTACCACCGGAGCACATGGCGCCCAGAGCGTGTCGGGGGCTGTGCATCCACTTCCGGTAGAAAGAGCCGTCTTGCTCGTACACCAGTCGGTGAATCATGCCCAGTACCTGGCGCTCCATGGGGGTGAATGCCTTGGAGGTTTCGGTTTTGACCAGGTTCTGGTTCAGGGCAATCATGATTTTGGACAAGGGCAGCATGAAGTAGGGCAGTGCCGAGGTCATGTGTCCAATGAAGGCCGGGGATGCGGTGTGTACGGAGTTCGCAACCAGTTTGTCGAGCAGGAATTGAGCTTGCTCGGAGACAAAAACGGGTTTTTCCGGGATGGCGGAGTCGGCGAAGTTCTTTTCTACGTCAGACAGGTCCCGCTCGACGGCGACAATGTGTTCTTGAAGGAAGCCGGCGAGGTTGCGGGAGATATTTTGGTCGATGCGGCTCAGCGTGGATTCCGGTGCTTCTGGCACCGTAAATACGCGATACATGGCCTCTACTGAGGCTTGGGCGGATTTTTTATTTCCGGTCATAGAGCCACACACTTTCAGTGATTGTCCGAGGGTTGGTTCCGGAAACCCTGCGGATGAGGGGCCAGGCGTGGCCTGGCGCATGTACAGCTGACCTGTCTGATAGTAGGTCATATGTCCCTGAGGGGCCGTAGTATAAGGCTTGATCTGCGTTGACGCTATGCCTTGATTGTTTGTGTTTTGTTGTGTTGGTTTGACGTCAGAGTATTTCCCGGTGGATGTCGAGTATGGCGGCGTCGATTCGGTCCTGGATGTCTTTTTCGACTTGGTCGAGGCGCTGGGTGATTTGTGGGGCTGTGCCGCCTAGTGCAGCGATGGTCCAGGTGGCGCAGTCCAGGACGTCGTGGTCGGCGGTTTCGCTGACGGCCAAGTCGGGTTCTTTGCCCCAGATGGCTTTCATGGCGGTGAAGGCTTTGCGTTTGGCTTTTAGGTCTTCGCAGGCGTAGAGCTGGAAGTGCAGGGTGAGTAGGCCTACGTGGGGAGTGATGGTGTGTTGCTGTTGTTTTGGGGTTTTGCCTTCTTTGAGTAGCTTTCTTAGGGATTCCGACATGCTTGTTCCGTTATGCGGTGCAGGAACCGCCGGGGAAGAGCTTTCCAAAAACCGCTCCTGCGGCACATCCATGTGACGCTTCTGCTTCGCCATCCATGGCTGCGCACATTTTTGGAAAGCTCTTCCCCGCCGGTTCTCAGATTTTGTTCGGGGAGTCCTCAAGCAACCAGAATCGCGGCAGGGTTCTTGTTGCCTGTTAAGGTCTCCTGAAATATACCTCTAGCCTACTATAGGTGTTGCCCGTTTGATAATGGCTGCGGCGTTGGTGCCGGAGGGGAGGTTGCCATAGTTCAGGCCGCCGTTGTTTTGCAGGCGGGAGGTGCAGAAGGCATCGGCTACGTGGTGGTTGCCGAAGCGCAATAGAACGGAAGCCTGCATGGCAAGTGCCAAACGGTCTACGAGGTTTCTGGCGCGGTATTGGAAGTCGCTGATGTCGGAGAAGTCGGCTTGCAATTGGGCCAGGAACTGATCGAAGCGGCGGTCGGTGCCTTTGGCTTCGGCGGCTTCTTTGAAGAAGGCGTCGAGGGTTTCGGGTTCTTTTTGGATGGCGCGTAGGGCGTCCAGGCATTGGACGTTGCCGCTGCCTTCCCAGATGGCGTTGACTGGGGATTCTCGGAAGAGTCTCGGCATGATGCAGTCTTCCATCACGCCGCTGCCGCCAATGCATTCCATGGCTTCGTAGGCGTGGTTGGGGGTGCGTTTGCAGATCCAGTATTTGCCGACGGGGGTGGCTAGTCGGGCCAGCAGGCGTTCGTGCTCGCTGTCTTGGTTGTCTAAGGCCCGGGCGACTCGCATGGTGTAGGCGAGAGCGGCTTCGTTTTCGATGGCCAGGTCGGCGAGGACGTTTTGCATCAAGGGTTGGTCGCTCAGGCGGGCACCGAAGGCACTGCGGTTGTGGCAGTGGTGGGTGGCTTGGGCAACGGCCTGGCGCATGCCGGCGGAGCTGCCGATCATGCAGTCAAAGCGGGTCATGGCGACCATTTCGATGATGGTGGGGACGCCGCGGCCTTCTTCGCCGATCATCCAGGCCAAAGCGCCACGGAGCTCGACTTCGCTGGAGGCATTGGCGACGTTGCCCATTTTGTTTTTCAGTTGTTGAATCTGCCACGGGTTTTTGGTGCCGTCCGGGCGCCACCGGGGCATCAGGAAACAGGACAGGCCGTTGGTGGTTTGTGCCAGTACTAGAAAGGCGTCGCACATGGGGGCGGAGACGAACCATTTGTGGCCTACCAGTTCGTAGGCTTGGCCTGAGCCTTCGGTACCAATGGCGTATGCTCGGGTGGTGTTGGCGCGTACGTCGCTGCCGCCTTGTTTTTCGGTCATCGCCATGCCGATGGTGACGGCGGTTTTCTCGCTGTCTGGCCGGTTGCGGCCGTCGTAGGCGTTGGTGAGGATTTTTTGTTCCCAAAGCTTCGCCAGTTCCGGTTGTTTGCGGATGGACGGGATAGCGGCGAAGGTCATGGTGATGGGGCAGCAGTGGGCGGCTTCTACCTGGGAGTGCATGTAGTATTTGGCGGCCCGTGCTACGTGGGCGCCTTGACCAGGATTGGCCCAGGGCGAGCTGTGCAAGCCGTTTTCCAGCGCCGCGGTCATCAGTTCGTGGTAAGCCGGATGAAAAGTGACTTCGTCGGTTCTGTGTCCGTAGCGGTCGTGGGTGCGGAAGCTGGGCTTGTTGTGGTTGGCCTGGTGGCCCAGCTCTATCGTTTCGGCTTTTCCGGCCCAAGCGCCAAAGGTGTTCAGGCTGTCGTTGGCGTGGGCGGCGCCTTCTCGCAATACGGCTTCACGTAGAGCGGTGTCTTGCTCGAACAGGTTGTAGTTCGCCAGCACGTTTGGCTGGTTGAGAACCTCGTGTGTCGCGGCCAGATAGCGATCGGTGCGGGGCGAGCCAGCGTTGCGATCGCGGGAGGTGTCTAGCGGCTTGTTCATAGTTAGCTCCTGGTGCCGGTCAACCCCCTCACGCAGTAGCGAACGATGGTGTTGATCAGCGCTTCTTGATCGGTTTTTGTTGTTGGTAATGACGCTGTCTGTGCGGGTGACAGCGGTCCGACAAGCGATTCGGATATAGCGCCTACTAAACAGGTGCTGGTGATCCGGGCATCCTGATCGGGTATGCAACCTTCTGCTATGCCTTCCTGAATGGTTTGTTCAAACAGGTTGGCGTAGGCCTTTCTGTAAAGCAGTCGTTCTTCTTCAACTTTCGGATCGACTGGTTCAGCAATCAATGCCCAAGCTCTTACCGGGCCTTTCAGTGCGCGTCTGGCGAACTGCCGCAAGGCGTTATTCAACCGTTGAACAGCATCGCCTTCTACGGCCAGCGCTTCGGCTACCTTGTCGACTTCACGCTGTGTGGCCAGCCGAAAAATTTCGGCAAACAAGTCTTCACGGGATTCGAAATGGCGGTAGATGGTGCCGGTTGCTACGCCCGCCAAACTCGCAATTGTCGTGATTCGAGCACTGCGAAAGCCGTTCTCTGCTACGCATCGAGACGTGCATTCAAGGATGTTCTGACGCGTTTCGGCTTTCCGCTGACGCATTTTGTCCGTTTCACGATAGGCCATACTGCCTTCCCAAGTAGTGAATCACTGTTCATTCTTTGTGTCAATTTATGACAGCTTAGAAAGCTCTTAATTATGGGCTATAAAATCAATAAGTTAATAGTAATTACAAAATGTTACAAAAAATACTGGGCGTGTAAATAGCGCCGTTGAAAAAACCGGATTATAAAGACGCCAAGACGGGGCCTTAGTGGGATTTTCGTCGAGGTAAGGTGTGCCTGCCAAAGCGCCTTCATGGCACTGAAAGCGGGGTTTTCGTTGATGGAGAGAAGAGCATGAGTGAATTCGACGAAGGCAATTTGGATCAGTCCGGTAGCTGGGCCGGAGAGAGCGACGATAATCATTCCATCGCTAGCCGTGCTCGGGTCAGAGCGCAATTGCAAGCGGATATGGAAGCCTTCTTGAAGTGTGGTGGCAAAATTGAAGAGGTCGACACGACCTTGAAGTCGAATACACCCCGTAAAGTGGATGTGGGTTTCAATAACCGCTCGCTTTAAAGGGTTTTCCGTTCGGGCGGTGTTTGGCTAACCGCCCGAATTTGTCTTTTATTGCCGCCAGTCAATGGTGAGCATGACCGCAGGCCTGCAACAGGCCGCCTCCTAGGTGTATGATGAGGCCTCTTCCCACGGTTTCATGTTCAGGAGGTTACCTGTGTCAAAGCCGCACCTGCCGCTTTCCGGTCGAAGCTTTCCCTTTACCCGTCCGCGTCGTAATCGCGCCAGTGATTTTTCCCGCCGTATGGTTCGTGAAAACCAGCTGACTCCGGACAATCTGATCTACCCGGTTTTTGTGTTGGAAGGGGAGAATCAGCGTGAAGCCGTTCCTTCCATGCCTGGGGTTGAGCGCCTGAGTATTGATCTGCTGGTGGAGCAGGCGGCAGAGCTGGTGGAGCTGGGCATTCCAGCGATCGCGCTGTTCCCGGTGGTGCCTGCCGAGCATAAGAACTTGTCGGGTTCCGGTGCTTGGGATTCCCATGGTTTGGCGCAGCGTGCCGTCCGGGCGCTGAAACAGGCGCACCCTGAGTTGGGTGTGATTACCGATGTGGCATTGGACCCGTTCACCACTCACGGCCAAGACGGCATCATCGACAATGACGGTTATGTTCTGAATGATGTCACCGTTGAAGCCTTGGTTAATCAGGCGCTGTCTCATGCTGATGCGGGCGCCGATGTGGTGGCGCCTTCAGATATGATGGACGGCCGGGTCGCCGCGATTCGCGAAGCGCTGGAGTCCGCCGGTTACGTGAACACTCGAATTCTGGCCTATTCTGCCAAGTATGCGTCGAGTTATTACGGGCCGTTCCGAGATGCCGTCGGTTCGGCGGGTAATCTGGGTAAAAGCAATAAATCGACTTACCAGATGGACCCGGCCAACAGCGACGAAGCCATACATGAAGTGGCGATGGATTTGGCGGAAGGTGCCGACATGGTGATGATCAAGCCGGGCATGCCGTATCTGGATATAGTGCACCGAGTCAAAACTGAGCTCCAGGTGCCGACGTTTGTGTACCAGGTGAGTGGTGAATACGCCATGCACATGGCCGCTGCGCAAAACGGCTGGCTTGATGGTGACGCGGTGATGATGGAAAGCCTGATGGCGATGCGCCGTGCCGGCGCCGATGGCATTCTCACTTATTTTGCAGTGCGCGCCGCCAGGTTGATGAGAGATCGTCTGCGAGCGTAAAGGATGAGCAGGCCGTTCGCGACGTAAATGGATGCAGAGAGCGATGACAACTGAAACAACAAAAGCAAAAGCAGTAACAAGCGACGATCTGAGTGTACCCGCACCGCTGGAGGTTCCTCCTGTGGGTGAGCAGGTCAATCTGGACGCTAGCGAGAACTGGTTTAATCGGGAGCTGAGTCAACTTCAGTTCAATTATCGGGTGTTAAAGCAGGCGATGGACCCGGCGCACCCTCTGATTAACCGGCTGATTTTTTGCTGTATTTTCAGTAGCAATCTGGACGAGTTTTTCGAAATTCGGGTCGCCGGCCTGCGTGAACAGTTGAAATACGGGCGGGAAACCGTGGGTGCTGACGGCATTCAGCCCGAACAAGCGTTAACGGAGATCAGTCGTGTTGCTCATGAGTACATCGATGAGCAGTACGACATCCTGAATAACGTGCTGTTTCCCGAACTGGAAAAGGAAAATATCCACTTTATCCGGCGCCGGGAATGGACGCCGGCCCAAGCTGAGTGGGTCAGAAATTACTTTGATGAGGAAATCCTTCCGGTGGTCAGTCCGATCGGGCTGGACCCCTCGCATCCATTTCCCCGCCTGGTCAACAAGAGCCTGAACTTTATCGTCGAACTGGATGGCAAAGATGCCTTTGGTCGTGAGACTGGTATGGCCATTCTGCCGGCACCGCGTTCGTTGCCGCGCTTGGTGCGTCTGCCGGATGAAGTCTGCGATGGCGGTGAGAATCTGGTGTTCTTGTCGTCCATGATCCACGCCCACGCGGATGAGCTGTTTCCGGGTATGGAAGTGAAGGGGTGCTACCAGTTCCGGCTGACTCGCAACGCCGACTTGGAGTTGGAGGACGACTTGGAAGATCTCGCGTCCGCGCTTCGAGGTGAGCTACTGAGTCGTCGTTTTGGTGACGGTGTGCGCTTGGAAGTGGCGGATAACTGCCCGGAAGAGCTGGTGCATTTCCTGCTGCGTGAGTTTGGTCTGGCCGAGAGAGACCTCTATCGGGTTAACGGCCCGGTTAACCTGACTCGGTTGTTGGCGGTGAGTGGTTTGGTGGAGCGGCCCGACCTGACCTATTCGAGTTTTTCGCCGGCCATTCCGCGGCAGATACGCAGCAAGGAATCGATGTTTGATGCGATTCGCAAGCGTCCAATCCTGTTGTCGCATCCGTTCGAGAACTTTAGTTCGGTGGTCGATTTGCTGCGCCAAGCGGCGAAAGACCCGCAGGTATTGGCCATCCGGCAAACGCTCTACCGGGCTGGGACCGGCTCGGAAATTGTTGAGGCGCTGGCTGATGCGGCCCGTCGTGGCAAAGAGGTAACGGCCGTGGTTGAGTTGAGGGCGCGCTTCAGCGAGGCGGAGAACCTCGAGTTGGCCAGCCGGCTGCAGGAAGCGGGCGTGATTGTGGTGTACGGGGTTGTCGGCTACAAAACCCACGCCAAAATGTTGCTGATTGTGCGGCGTGAAGAGGGGAAATTGTCCCGCTATGTGCATCTGGGTACGGGCAACTATCACGCCGGGAACGCGCGACTGTATACCGATTACAGTTTCATGACCTGTGATGAATCCATTGGTGATGATGTTAATAAGCTGTTTCAGCAGCTGACCGGTATGGGTAAGGCACTGAAAATCAAAAAGCTGTTCCATGCGCCTTTTTCCATGCACAAGCGCCTGATCAGTTTGATTGAGCGGGAAGCGGGTTATGGTGAAGACGGGCGCATTATCTTCAAGTTCAATGCGCTGACCGATGCCCAGCTCATCAAGGCGCTCTACCGTGCCTCGCAGGCGGGTGTTCAGATTGATCTGATTGTTCGGGGTATCTGTTGTTTGCGCCCCGGTGTGCCGGGGTTGTCGGATAACATACGGGTGCGTTCCATTGTAGGTCGCTTTCTGGAGCACACTCGTATCTATTATTTCCAGAACAAAGGTAAGCCAGACGTATATTGCGCCAGTGCCGATGGTATGGAGCGCAACATGCTTAGCCGTATCGAGGTGGCGTTTCCTATTGAGGAGCCCGCGCTGATCGCGCGTCTGCAAGACGATCTGGAGGCTTATCTTGAGGATAATTGCCAGTCCTGGGTGCTGCAGCCCGATGGCAGCTATATACAGAATCAGCCAGCGGAGGGTGAGCCTAGAATGGCCGCTCAGTTGGTCTTGCTGGAACGGTTGACGGGTAAATCGAGTTAATACTTTTAAACAACGAAAATCAACGAACCACGCTAACTGCTGATAGGAAATACACGTTGAAATTGAACAAATGGACGATGATTGGCTCAGCCGTTTTACTGGTTGCGGGTGTAGCACCCTGGGCTGTGGGTTACGTGACGGAGCAGCAATGGCTGGAGGCAACCGAAGAGG
Organism: Marinobacter sp. SBS5; assembly: GCF_048285575.1. NCBI lineage: Bacteria > Pseudomonadati > Pseudomonadota > Gammaproteobacteria > Pseudomonadales > Marinobacteraceae > Marinobacter > Marinobacter sp. SBS5. Next base: position 268,001 of record NZ_JBLWAZ010000001.1, read on the forward strand.
TGAACCAGTCGCAACCGTTTGTTCGATTGGATACTAATCGCTACCAGCGAGGGGTGTTTAGCGCGAAGGCCAGCGGCACGCTTGCGCTCATAGACCCCAAAACCGGCGAAACAGACCAGATCGATTTTCAGGTTGCCATTTCGCATGGCGTCACCGGTAGTTTGTTGGATTTCAGCCCAAGTGGAGGCTGGCAATATGAGGGTGCTCAATGGTTCGAGGATGAAGAGCCAAGTTTGACGTTGGAAACCCGCCTTTGGGGTTCGGCCGTTGTGGAATTTAAGGCCCCACCGGTCTCGTTTGAGCAACCCGGCAGGCCTGAGTCGGTCAGCGCCAGTGGCGGTTTCGCCCGGATAGAGGTAGGGCGGCTGGGAGAACAGGCCGATGTGTTGATGGTGTGGCCAGAGTTGAGCATTTCGGGGCCTCAGGCCGATGTGAAAGTTGCAGATCTGCATGTCGAGCAGAGCATGTCGCTACTCAGTGGTGATGTCTGGACCGGGGCTGGCACGATGACTCTGGGCTCTTTGGTTGTCGAGGGCGCCGAACTCCCCGCCTTGTCGGTAAGCAACCTGTCCTTCGAGAGCCACAGTGAAGCCAGCAACAGCGGCCAGACACTGGATTCAGGAGCAGTACTGGATGTTGAGGCGGTCAGCGTAGACGACAAGGTTTTTGGGCCGCATCGGGTCGCTGTGTCGGTTGATCACTTGGATGTTGCGAGTTGGAATGAGTTCAGTTCGACCATGGCGGACATGCAGGTGATGGCGATGGACACCAGCGCGGATCCGCGGTCAGCATACGAGCAGCAAATGGCATTGATGCAGCGGTTTAACGAATCGGTGCGTGGTTTGGCTGCAAGTGGCTTTTCGGTGGGTGTTCGGGAATTGAGTCTGGATACGCCGAAAGGTGAAGTTCAGGGTTCTTTGGATATCTCGCATCCGGAGCTTTCCGAGGATGAGCGTGCCAATATGCTGATGGTGATGCAGCGTTTGGTGGGTTCGGTAAACGTGACTATGCCCTTGGCGCTGGCTGAGGAATATCCGGCCGTGCGGATGCAGTTGTCGCCTTTGATCAAGCAAGGGTTATTGGTGCGTGATGGCGATGAGTTGGTGATGAACGGGCAGATGAAGGATCTGGTGCTGGATATTAACGGTGTCCAGATTCCCCTGCCGCCATTGCTTTAGGTTGTCTCAGCACCACCGCTCTTCGGTGGTGCTTTCCCTTTCTTTGTATTCTCAGGCCTTGCTGAATTTCTGCTTCAGGGCTTCAGCAACGGCTGGATCAACAAACTCCGATACATCGCCGCCCAGAGAGGCAATTTCCCGGATCAGGGTGGAGGAGATGTAGGACAGGTGGTTGGACGGTGTCAGGAACACGCTTTCGACTTCTGGCGCCAGTCGGCGATTCATGTCGGCAAGCTGAAATTCATACTCGAAGTCTGACACTGCCCGGAGGCCACGCAGGATGACGGTGGCTTGTTGTTCCCGCACGAATTCTGCCAGCAGGTTGCTGAAGCCGGTGACGGTGACGTTGGGGACGTGTTCTGTGGCTTTTCTGACCAGTTCGCAGCGTTCGTCGAGGTTGAGCAGTGGCTGCTTTTTGGGGTTGTAGGCAACGGCGACAACGATTTCATCAAACATGCGGCCGGCTCGTTCGATGAGGTCGGTGTGGCCGTTGGTGATGGGGTCAAAGGTGCCTGGGTAGATTACTTTTGGCATGCACAGCTCCTTGGTTTTTATGCTCGGTAGCATAGCAGTATTGGTTTTCTGGCTGTAGTCCTGTGCTTTGATCCGGGGCTTTTGTGCAGGATTGCTTGAGCCGGAGTGGGCGAGGACCGGGCGCCCCTTTCCGGGAACCGCTTCGAGCACATCCATGTGCGCTTATTTCGGGCCATCCTTGGCTCTCAAAATTCCTGGAAAGGGGCACCCGGTCCTCGCTGCGATGCTTTGTGCGTGACTCTCCGGCCTTTTCTGTCAGCCTTTCGCAGCCAGCTTCTGCGCCAGTCTCACGCTGTTTCTTGCCGCCAGTGCGTAAACCGACAGCTGCGGGTTTGCGCCGATGCTGCTGGGGAAAATGGAAGCATCGTGGATGCTCAGGTTGGCTACGTGGTGGTGCTCACCGAAGCCGTTGACCACGGATTCCTCCGGGTTGCTGCCCATGCCACAGCCGCCCATCTGGTGCGCAGTGAAGATTCGCGCCCGGTGGGATTTCATCGGAAGTTCGTTGATGGCGGCTTTGGCTTCTTTCCAGCTGGTGTACCAGGCGGAATCCATGTGCACGGCCTGAACCGCTTCGGCGCCGGCAGCAAACTGGATTTCAGCCATGTCCAGATAGGATTGGCGGACGCCTTTCCACAGGTAGTCGGTCATCGGGTAGTCGAGTACGGGGCTGCCATCGTCTCGCAGGGTGACGGTGCCGCCGGGGCTTTCGGGGTGGAAACCGTCGCGTAGCAGAGCGATGACGGATTGTAGCCAGGGCAGTTGGCCCAGGTTGTCTCGTTGTGTTTTACCGTGGCCCGGAACAACGCCCGCAGCCATTCCGGGGTGTAAAGGCGGAACTTCGAGTTTGTAGCCGATGGGGCCGTCGTTGCCGTTTTTGAAGTTGAATTCATCCGAGTAGATCGATTGCGGCGCGCCGTAGAAGGGGTCTACTTTCGCCGACATGCGGGCGACGGTCGCGCTGACCGGGTGGATGAATGAGCGTTTGCCGACGCGGTTGTGTGGGTCGGGCAGGTCGGAGCGCAGGAGTAGTCCGGGCGAGCCGATGGCGCTGGCGGCGACCACAAAATGACTGGCTTTGAGGATGACGGTAACGCCCGATGGGGTGACGCCGTCGGAGCCCATGGCCGACGCTTCCAGATGGTCGATGCGGTCTTGCTTCATGACCAAGCGCTCGGCGCGTAAGCCGTGAAACATCTGAGCCTGATTGTCGAGCGCACCGGGGATGGTGGTCATCAGGGAGCCCAGTTTGGCATTCGTGGGGCAACCTACGCCGCAGTAACCCGAGTTCCAGCATCCGTTGACGTTGCGGGGGATGGTTTTCCAAGAGTAACCAAGGGTATCGCAGCCTTGTCGCAGGATGTCGTTGTTAAGGTTGGGAGGGGTCGCCCAGGGCGCCATGTTGTGGCGTTCTTCGCGCCCCTGGAACCAAGGTGCCATCACGTCGGGGGCTAGCCCTTCCAGTCCGAACTTTTGGCTCCAGTAGTTGAGAGTTTGCTCAGGTGTGCGGAAACTACTGGTCCAGTTGACGGTGGTGGAGCCACCCACACAGCGGCCCTGTAGAATCGAAATAGCGCCATCGGCAGTCGTGCGACTCATGCCTTCCTGGTACAGCGTGGCGTAGGCAGTTTGTTCGTCCATTTTGAAGTCTTTCTGGTAATACAGGCCACCTTCTTCGACCAGTATTACCGAAAAGCCTTGTTTGGACAGGATTTCAGCGGTGGTGCCGCCGCCGGCGCCGGTGCCGATGACGACAACGTCGGCTTCGACGGTTTGGTTTTCAGTCAGTTTGCTGGCATCGACAACGTTCCAGCCGGAAGCCAGGCCCCGGGCGATGGGATCATTCATGGACATAGTGCTCTCCGTTTTCCGGGGTCATCAGGCATTTTTGAATTGAGGTAGGGCGTCAACCATCCAGGCGGGTGGTCCCGGGTAACCGGTCAGGTGCCACTGATTCTGGTGACCATAGAAGGCTACGTTGGCGATTTTGCTCAACGCGATGTAGCCGTTGTTCAACAGACCGAGGCGGCTATTGCGCCAGCGGTTCAGGAAAGCATCGGCTTCTTTGGTGGTGACGGATGGCCAGTCGGACCATACCCGTGCAAGAGCGATGCGCGTAGGGGCAAAGTTCAGCAAGTCGAAGAGCTTGCGTAGCTCTTTTTGATTCGGTGCGCCGAACTGGACGATGCCCTGATCAATTCGCTCGATGGTGGCGGCAATCTCAAACCGGCGCTTGTCGGGGTCTTCAGGCAAGGCACCGACAAACAGGGCGGGCACCAAGGCTTCAAACAGGGCAATGTCGTCTGTGCTCAAGAACTGAAATTGATAACTTGCATTCATCCGGTTATCAACGGCACTGATGTGGTCCGCAGGATCCGTTGCGCAACCAGAAAGGCCCGCGGTCATGCTGACGGTGCCTAAAAACAAGGCACCGCCCACGCCGGTTTTCAGGAAGCTTCGTCGGCTCAGTTGAGGAGTGTTCTCAGCAGAGTGGGTTGTCTGATCGAGCATGTGACACCTGTGCTGGTGGTATATGAAGGTTGGCCGTGTCCAGAAGGTAAGCACAGGCCCGGGATCTGTTGTCCGGGGCCTGTGCCAAATAGGGCCGTTATTAACGAATGAACAGTTTGTAGATCATCTTGTGGGCGGCAGTTCCGTGAGGTGCGTAAACGAATTTGCCGCTGTTGAATTTCTGTTTACTGAAGATTGACCGGTGGTGGGAGAAGGTCATGAAGCCTTCCTTACCGTGGTAGTGGCCCATACCGGAATCGCCGACGCCGCCAAAGGGCAAGTCATCTTGCGCTACGTGCATTAAGGCATCGTTGATGCACATGCCGCCGGAATGGGTCTGGTTGATGATGTGTTCTTGCTGGGTTTTATCATAACCAAAGAAATACAGGGCCAGCGGACGAGGACGCTCGTTGATGTAATGAATCGCATCGTCCAGGTCAGAGTATGTGACGATGGGAAGGATCGGCCCGAAGATCTCATCTTGCATGACCTTCATGTCCGGAGTGCTGTTCAACACCAAGGTCAGCGGAATCTTGCGGGTTCCATCTTTCATGTTTTCGTTGGCTGGGTTGATCTCGATGACCTCAGCGCCTTTGGCGCGGGCATCTTCAAGGTAGCTTTGCAGCCGGTCGTACTGGCGCTCGTTAATGATGGCCGTGTAATCGTCGTTATCGCGCAGGCTCGGGTACATGGTTGATGCCTGAGCGCGGAACTCGTCTACAAACGCCTGCACTCGGTCTTCTGGACACAACACGTAATCCGGTGCCACGCAGGTTTGGCCGGCGTTGATGGCTTTACCGAAAGCGATGCGTTGGGCCGCATCGGAAAGAGGCACGTCCGGCGATACCACCGCAGGGGATTTGCCGCCGAGCTCCAGGGTTACCGGGGTCAGATTTTCGGCCGCAGCTCGCATCACCAATTTGCCCACCGAAGTGGAGCCTGTGAAGAGCAGGTGATCGAACGGGCGCTGAGAGAAATCGGCCGCCACATCGGCTTCACCGGTAATCACCGCGACCAAATCCTCCGGGAACATACTCTCGATAATTTCTTTAAACAGCGATGAGGTGTGCGGAGTGAATTCGGACATTTTGACCATCGTCCGGTTACCTGCGGCCAATGACGCAACCAGCGGGCCTACGGCAAGATACAGCGGATAGTTCCAGGGAACGATAACACCCACAACGCCCTTCGGCTGGTAATGAACTTTGTTGCTGGCGGGTTGGAAAAGCACAGAGACATGGCGCTTTGAAGGCTTCATCCAGCTGTCCAGATTTTTCAGGGTGTAGTTGATACCCTGTATCGACGGCATGACCTCGGCAATCAGCGTCTCGTCTTTCGAGCGGCAGCTGAAGTCGCGGTCAATGGCTTCCAGCAAGCGATCCTGATTGGCCAGCAATGCTCGCTTCAGGCGTTTCAGGTTCTCTTTGCGTTCAGACGAAGAGGGCATCGGGTTTTTCCGGAACGCTTTTTTCTGGTTCTCGAAAACCCGGTGGGTGTGTTGAATCTGCGTTTTGCTTTCGGTCATCTGAACGACTGTGGCTACCATTTTGCTATCTCCCTGAGCTCTCCAGTCAAGGCGCTGGAAGCTGTTGTTGTTGGCGCTCGGTGTATGAAATTTGCGCTGGCAGCTATTATTAGAGTATATACTCTACTCAGTCAAGAAATGCTGGGTGGCCTAACGGGCCATCATCAATGTGATAAAAACAAACTGCGGCGTGAGCATGAAGACCAGAGACAAAATATTGTTGGCGAGCCTTGAGCTTTTTAACGAGCGGGGCGAGCGGAACACAACGACGAATCATATCGCCGCGCACATGGCGATATCGCCGGGCAACCTGTATTACCACTTCCGGAACAAGTCGGACATCATTTACGAAATCTTCCAGGAATATGAAAAGCTGGTTGATTACTATTTGGATATTCCGGAAGACCGGCCTCTAACGCTAGAAGATATGACCTTTTATCTTGAGTCTGTGTTTGACGGCCTTTGGAGTTATCGGTTTTTTCATCGTGACCTTGAGTATTTACTGGATAGTGATGTGCGGCTTCGGAGTGATTACCGAGATTTCACCAATCGGTGTTTGTCTGCGATGAACAGGATTTTGGAGAAGCTTGCGGACGCGGGCATTCTGCAGCCGCAACCGGAAGAGTTGCGTGCCGCCATGACCTTGAATGTCTGGTTGGTGATCACCAACTGGATGGCGTTTTTGAAAACGGCGCACGCCACTACAGGGGATGCCGGGATAAACTTGATCGAGCTGAAACAGGGCATCTATCAGGTGCTGACGCTTGAAATACCCTATTTGATGCCAGAGTATCGCGATCAGGTGATGGCACTGAGAGAGAAGTACCGCCCGAATTTGTCGGAAAAGCTCGAGTCGAATGTCGCTTGAGTTGAATGATAAGTGAACTTCTGCGAACGGCGCCGGTCGAACGTAGTACAACAGAAAATCGGACTTTTCTGTTGTTCCTGAGTGAGTTCTCAGGCTGCCCCTTTTGAGGGGGCAAGCACGTCGCAAACCCTGACGTTTTACCGGCCTACTACTAAGTGGGCCGGCTTTTTCTGCGAAGAAATCAGTCTTCAGTCTCGTCAGGAGCTTCCAGCCAATTCGTCAGTGCCGCACGACATTCATCAAGCCCCAGCTTTGACGTGGCAGAGAACATCACCAGGTGTTCCACGTACTCATACTTCTTCAATTTATTGGCAATGCCCAACATCGCAGTTTTGGCTTGGCCAAACTTCAATTTGTCGGCTTTCGTGGCAAGGATCATCAGTGGCAGTTTGTTATGCTCACACCATTCGATCATCATTTGGTCAAATTCGGTCAGCGGATGGCGAATGTCCATGACCAATACCAAGCCGCGAAGGCAGCGACGCTCGTTGAGGTAGTGCCCCAGATGTTTTTGCCAGTCATCTTTCATGTCTCGGGAGACTTTTGCGTAGCCATAGCCAGGCAAATCCACCAAGTGCATGTTTTCTTTGTTCAGGCTGAAAAAGTTGATCAGCCGCGTGCGCCCCGGGGTTTTACTGGTGCGTGCCAGTTTGCCGTTGACGGTAATGGCGTTGAGAGCGCTGGATTTGCCAGCGTTCGAGCGACCAGCGAAGGCAACCTCGGCGCCGTAATCGGGCGGGCACTCGTCCAGCTTGGAAGCGCTGATGAGAAATCGGGCGCTGTTGAATGAGACGCTTTTTTGAGTCAGATCAGGGTCCACGATGGTTGCTGTTCCTTTGGATTTCAGTTATCGACGATTAATGTATAATGCTACACCAATTTCCGGCGGCACGCTGCGCGTTCCGCTGTCAGTCCCGGTTTTGAGCCTAATCCCACAGGGCCATCCGGCGAACAACCAGAATATTTTCACGATTCTAAGATGAGAGAAGCGGAGCGGGCATGAAAAGACTGATCGCAGGAGTGGTTCTCGGAGTTAGCTTGTCAGCTATGGCTCACGGGGCAGGAGATCCGGCAGCGGGTGAACAGAAAGCAGCAGTGTGTGCAGCTTGTCACGGACAAGGTGGCGCTAAGCCGATGATGGCGAGCTATCCGAAACTGACCGGTTTGGGTGAAAAGTACCTGTACCGTCAGCTAACAGACATTAAATCCGGCGATCGTTCGGTACCGGAGATGACTGGCATTCTGACCAGCATGACGGACCAGGACTTGAAAGATCTGGCTGCTTACTTTAACAAGCAGGAACTCGTGGTTAATCAAGCGAACGGCGACGCGGAGCTGATTGCGCAAGGGCAAGCTATTTTCCGTGGCGGTAACATGGCCTCTGGCGTGCCAGCTTGCTCGGGTTGTCACAACCCGAGCGGTAAAGGGAATGAGCCTGCAGGTTACCCGGCTCTGGGTGGTCAGAATGCAGAGTACGTTGCCAAGCAGCTTCAGGCATACCGCGAAGGCACTCGTGCTACCACTGCGAATGCCAGCATCATGGCTGATGTGGCTTCCAAGTTGACCGACGCTGAAATCGAAGCTGTAGCCAACTACGTATCTGGTTTGCACTGATCCCCTTCAGTTCTTTCAGATCAGAAAACCCCGCTGCGGCGGGGTTTTTGTTTTTCGGGAGAAGGAAACCTCTTAATCTTCCGTAATTATTTACCGTTGCGCTCGGTGGAACTTTTGAGCGTGGCTGGGTCATAATCAAGCGTCTTAAATAGTACGAACAAACACGTTAACGCTCGGAGAGTTTCATGATCAGAACCTTAAGCCTGATAGTAACCATGGCCGCATCGCTGGCTTTCAGTGGCTTCGCCAGTGCCGATGCCTGGCAAAACGGTGTTCATTACCGCACGTTGACCACGCCGGTCAGCACGGCCTCCGAAGAGGGTGTCGAGGTGGCGGAGGTGTTCTGGTATGGCTGCCCGCACTGCTACAACTTCAAGCCGCTGTCAGAAGCGTGGGAAGAGAAGGCGCCTGATTATGTGAACTATGTTCGTCTGCCGGCTGTGCTGGGTGAGAGCTGGGCGCCTCACGCCTTCGCATTTTATGCACTGGAATCCATGGGCGAACTGGATAAAGTGCACGATGCCCTGTTTGAAGCTCTGGCTGGCGAGCGTCGTCCGCTGAATTCGGCGGAATCGCTGGCAGACTTTGTGGCTGGCTATGGTGTCGACGCGGAAGCCTTCGTTGATGCTTACAACAGCTTTGCTGTTCGGTCGCGCGTGCGCCAGGCTCAAACCAAAATTATGGGTGCGCAAGTTACCGGCACTCCGACTATGCTGGTTAACGGTAAGTACGTGGTGAATGCGACCATGGCCAAGGGTCATGAAAACGTGCTGAAAGTTGTCGACTATCTGGTAAGCAAAGAGCGCGGAGCATCGGAATAAAAGGAAAAGTCTGATGCGGGGCTTTCAGGGTTTCTGTTCAGATTCCGGGTGATTATGTATAAACGGATTCGTAGCCAGATCAACGGTATATTGAAATCACAGGAAGCCCCGCGTGGCGCGTGTTCGGGGAGCGAGCACGTGCCTGACTTTGAGCCCAACCGCCACATCCGGCTGTTAACATTTAACATTCAGGTTGGCATTAATACCTCTTCTTACCGTCACTACGTGACCCGCAGTTGGCAGCATTTCCTTCCTAATCGCCGTCGTTTTGAAAACCTTGATCGCATCGCAACGCTGTTGAAGCAGTACGATGTTGTCGCCTTGCAAGAATGCGATGGTGGCAGCCTGCGCAGTGGTTATGTGAATCAAGTTCAGTATCTTGCAGAGGCGGCAGGTATACCTTATTGGTACCAGCAGCTGAACCGGAATATGGGGCAGCTTGCTCAGCACAGTAATGGTTTATTGAGTCGTTATCGGCCATTGGATGTGACGGAGCATCGCCTGCCGGGTTTGATTCCTGGGCGTGGGGCCATTATTGCCCGTTACGGGTCGGAAGATAACCCGCTCGTGCTGGTGCAAATGCATCTATCCCTCAGTAAATCGGCGCAACAGCGACAGTTGGGGTATGTCAGGGATCTGATCGCTGGCTACCAGCATGTAGTGTTGATGGGAGATATGAACGCCCACGCAGAGCAGCTACTGACGAAAACGCCGTTGAAAGAAACCAACCTGATTCCATTGCCGGGCACGGCTCATAGCTTTCCCAGCTGGCGCCCTGAAAAAGCGTTGGATCATATTATGGTGAGTCCGAGCCTGGAGATTCGCCGGGCTGAGGTGGTGAGTTATCCGGTTTCAGATCACCTACCGATCGCTATGGATGTGGCCTTGCCGAAAGGTTATGTCGAGACGTTCTGATGATCGCGGTAATAAGCGGTAAGGCATAAAAAAACCCGGCTTTAAGGCCGGGTTTTTTTATGGAGGCAGGATCAATTACTTGATCTTGGCTTCCTTGTACGCAACGTGCTTACGGACAACCGGATCGTACTTTTTGATCTCGATTTTTTCCGGAGTGTTACGCTTGTTCTTCATGGTCGTGTAGAAGTGACCGGTGTTTGCTGACGATACCAGCTTAATTTTTTCGCGCATGATGCAGCTCCTTAGAATTTCTCGCCGCGGGCACGAAGATCGGCCAGTACAGCGTCAATACCTTTTTTATCGATGATGCGCATGCCCTTAGTGGATACGCGCAGCTTCACAAAACGCTTCTCGGACTCAACCCAGAAACGGTGGTTCTGCAGATTCGGCAGAAAACGACGACGAGTGTGATTCATCGCGTGGGATACGTTGTTACCGGTAACCGGACGCTTACCGGTAACCTGACAAACTCTGGACATACATGCCTCCGACCTGAGCACTGGTCTATCAATGCGAATTCGTTATTTAACGCGTCTCTGGTTGCTCCGGAGCTAACTTTGCTACCGGTTCGCGCCTGTAAACTGGGCGCAACACGCCAGATACCGCCAGAAAGGGACGCTTTTATACCAGAACCGGGGGCCCAACGCAAAAAATTGTTGGGATTTTGGCCAGTTTTCCGGTGGCGACTTCATGGCGGTTACATCAACCCTCTTTCAGCGAGGGATATTACCTCACCGTGGCCGATAACCATATGGTCAAGAACCCTGATATCGACCAAACCCAAAGCTTCTTTCAAACGACGAGTCAGAGAGATGTCTGCCTGGCTCGGTTCGGCCACTCCGGACGGGTGATTGTGAGCAAAGATCACGGCCGCTGCATTATCTTCCAAGGCCTGTCTGACGACTTCTCGAGGGTACACGGCGGCGCCATCGATGGTGCCCCGAAACAGCTCGCGGTACTGAATGACGCGGTGGCGGTTATCAAGAAACAAACCTGCGAAGACTTCGTGGGGGTAGGTGGCTAGGCGGCTGGTGAGGAAGCGTCGGGTATCGGCCGGAGACCGTAACGGATCGCCCTGGCGTAGCGGTTCATCCATCACGCGCCTGGCCATTTCCATAGCCGCCTGCACTTGAGCGTATTTTGCGGTGCCAAGACCTTTCACCTGACAAAACTGGCGGCGGGAGGCCGTCATCAGGCCGCGTAAGCTGGAGAATTCTTCGATCAGGTGGCGAGCCATGGCCATCACTGGCATGCCGGCAGTTCCGGTACGCAGAAAAATGGCCAGCAGTTCGGCGTCAGACAGAGATTCGGCGCCGTGGGCAAGCAGGCGCTCTCTTGGCCGCTCATCGCTGGGCCAGTTGGATTCATTCATATTGCTTCCTTGCGAGTGTTATTAACCCGTGCGTCCTGCACGCGGTTCTCAAAGTTACAAAGGGTACTCGAAAAGGTAACATTTGTTAAACGGAACAAGGTGCGTGCAGGCTGCGCTGTCAGGGCGCGCGTGCTATCTTACAAGTCTTTCATTTTACGGGATTACGGAGCCCTCATGGCCGTCAGACGAATACTGCTGGGAATCACCGGTGGCATCGCCGCCTATAAGAGCGCTGAGCTGGTTCGGCAGCTGAAGAAAGCCGGGTTGGACGTTCGAGTGATCATGACGCAGGGGGCAGAAGCCTTTATCACACCGCTGACGTTTCAGGCGTTGAGCGGCGAACCGGTGCGTACATCATTGCTAGACCCGGAAGCCGAAGCCGGCATGGGGCATATCGAACTGGCAAAGTGGGCCGATCAAGTGGTGATTGCGCCTGCCTCCGCAGACTTTCTTGCGCGCCTGGCGCACGGCATGGCGGATGACCTGCTAACCACGGTTTGTTGCGCCACCGAAGCGCCCATCGCGGTGGCGCCGGCGATGAATCAGGCCATGTGGAAGAATCACCGCACTCAACGCAACCTGAAATTGCTGTCGGAAGACCCGCAAATTACGGTTTGGGGCCCGGATCAGGGCGAACAAGCTTGTGGTGACACCGGGCCCGGTCGAATGTTGGAGCCTGCAGCGCTCGCCACGTTGATTCTGACCGAACAGATGCCACAGGTTAAGGGTGCGCTCGCCGGTAAGCGGTTTGTGGTTACCGCCGGCCCCACGCGGGAGCCGATCGATCCGGTGCGATACATCTCCAATCACAGCTCCGGCAAGATGGGCTATGCCATTGCTCGGGCTGCGGTTGCGGCGGGTGCACAGGTAACGCTGGTCAGTGGTCCGGTGAATATACCGGCGCCGGAAGGTGTTGAGGTTCGGTCCGTGGTCACCGCTGAGGATATGCTCCAGGTGTCGGAACAGGCCGTCAGCGAAGGTTGCGATGTTTTTATTGCCACCGCTGCCGTGGCCGATTACCGGCCTGAGTCCTGCGCGGGAGACAAAATCAAGAAAACCAATGATGAGATGAGCCTGTCACTGGTGCGTAACCCGGACACCTTGGCCACCATCGCAGCAAGAGCCGATGCGCCGTTTACCGTGGGCTTTGCTGCTGAAACTACTGATGTCGCTCGCTACGCGATGGATAAAATGCAGCGCAAGAAGTTGCAGATGATCGTGGCCAACGATGTATCGACCCCCGGATTAGGTTTCAACAGCGACCAGAATGCAGTCACTGTTTTTTGGCCGGATGGTCAGGAATCCATCGGGCCTGACAGTAAACAGACCATTGCCACCCGTCTGGTGGCGCTAATCGAAGAACACAGCAAGAAGGCCGACAAGTAATGACTCGAAAAAAATTGCAGGTAAGAATTCTGGATGATCGCATCGGTTCAGAGATTCCCTTTCCTGAATATGCAACCGAAGGGTCTGCCGGTCTGGACCTGCGCGCCTGCCTGAAAGAGCCATTGATCGTAGCCCCCGGTGACACCCATTTGATCCCGACGGGGTTGTCGGTGCACATAGCCGACCCGTCTCTTGCTGCCATGATTTTGCCGCGCAGCGGTTTAGGGCATAAGCACGGGATTGTACTGGGCAATCTGGTGGGCCTGATCGATTCGGATTATCAGGGCGAGTTGATGGTGTCTTGCTGGAACCGTGGCCAAACGGAGTTCACCGTTGAGATTGGCGAACGCATTGCCCAAATGGTGCTGGTGCCAGTGGTGCAGGCAGATTTTGAAGTTGTGTCCGAGTTTGATGCCAGTCATCGCGGTGAGGGCGGTTTTGGGTCGACTGGAAGTCACTGATTACCTTGCCGCTTAATGGCAGCGCGCTGGAAGTCTGACGACTATACTGCGAAGGTAAGTGTTTGTCCGGAACAAGAAAATAACGATGGGATGCGCTATGAAATTCGGTAAGAACAAAACCAATAACTCTACCGCAGAAGATCAGCCACAGGCCGTACCGGAAGGCAAAGTAAAACTCAGCGGAGCCGGTAACGGTCTGAAAAAACTCAGTTCGGTGGCGGTCACTCAGGCGTTGGTGGTGGTTCTTGCTGGAGTGATCTCTGCAGCATCGCTGCATTTTCTGGTTTCGGTACCCGTTGCACAGAAAGATTTTGATCGCGCAGTAAACGTTGAAGCCGATAGCGCGCAACACCGGCTGAACCATTACCTGAAAGCTCTGCAAGGACAGGTTCAGGCAGTGGCTAATCAGCCGTTCGTGATCGATACGCTGTCCAGCGAAACCGATCTTGGGCCCTTATCCAGCCAGCTGGAGTCGGCTGTGGACGGCGCCAGCGCGGTCTTCGTGTTTCCGCGGCGGGGCATTCCCAGAACCGGAAACGGCGATAACCTCCTCGGCTTTGCCGGATTGGAATTGGCGCAGCGAGCTGAAAGTGGCCAGCCGATGCTGCCCGACGCTTTCCCCCGAGATAACCAGTGGTACCTGCAATTTGCCGCTCCGGTTAGAAACTCCGTCGGTAATGCGGTGTTAGGGACGGTCTTGGTGGTGTTTAAAGCCGATCATCTTGCGCCACTGCTGCAAGTGGGTAACCAAACGTTAGGCGGTCGTCTGGCGCTGGTACAGACAGCGGCTGGCAGTGCTCGGCCGGTGATCGGGGTGGGCCGTGGTAGCGGTGACGAGGTATCACGCCGCTTGGTGAATCCGGATTGGGAGGTGGTGTACCAAGCGGGCAAGGCCCCCGTGCTCCCGGTGAGCATCTTGTTGCTCGCACTTTTGGTGCTCATTCCTGTTGTACTGGCAGCAGCTATTGTGTGGCTGTTGCTGGGTAAGGCTCAGCGGAGCATGCGTGAAGACGTTGCCGCGCTGACGCAATGGGCCCAAAAAGTGTTTGGTGGCGAACGCTTGAAACTGCCAAGTACTCAGTGGGATCTGGTCGCATCGACCGGAGAAGTGTTGTCCCGACTGTCTCAAGTGGTTGATAAGCGGATTAACCAAGCGAAAGGAACGGCGGCCCCGAAAGCCGCTCCGGCGCCTGAGAAAAAGCCGAGCGAACTAGCGGAACCCCTGTTTAAGGGTGAGAATACTCTGGGCATGGACATGCTTGATGGCGATGATGATGTCTTGGGTCTTGGCAGCTCCGATGCGCCGTTGTTTGATGAGGACATTCTTGAGGTAATTGAAAATACCGTGCCGGATGTAGAGGTCGAGGGCGAGATCTTCCGAGCTTACGATATCCGGGGCATTGTTGGTGAAACACTTTCAGCCGGTGTTGTGGAAGTGATCGGCCAGGCGATTGGATCAGAGGCGACGGAGCGCGGTATCGCGTCTTTATGTATCGGTTACGACGGACGCCATTCCAGCCCGGAGCTGGAGGATGCCTTGGCCAGAGGAGTGATGTCGACCGGCTGCAACGTGATTCACGTTGGTGCTGTGCCCACCCCGGTACTCTACTTTGCCACGCATCATCTCAACACGGGTTCGGGTGTCATGGTGACCGGAAGCCATAACCCGGCCAACTACAACGGCCTGAAAATCATGTTGGGCGGTGAAACCCTCTCCGGTGATGCGATCCAGAAGCTTTATCAACGCATACAGTCGGGCGACTTCACTTCCGGACAGGGTGCTCAGACTGATGAGGATGTACGTAGGGCCTATTTAGACCGGATCGTAGGTGATATTGCGGTGGCCGCTCCGCTAAAAGTAGTGGTGGATGCCGGTAACGGTATTGCCGGAGAACTGGCCCCCATTCTTGTCGAAGAACTGGGCTGTGAAGTCGTGCCTCTATACTGCGACATTGATGGTGACTTCCCGAACCATCACCCGGACCCTGGCAAACCTGAAAACTTGCAGGATCTGATTGCCAAGGTGCAAGAAGTCGGCGCGGATATTGGTCTGGCCTTCGACGGTGACGGAGATCGCCTCGGTGTGGTGACCAACAAAGGCAAAATCATCTGGCCGGATCGGTTGATGATGTTGTTTGCCCGGGATGTGGTGTCCCGTAACCCCGGCGCCGATGTGCTGTACGATGTGAAATGCAGCCGCCGCTTGGCGGGGGTGATTTCGGAGGCGGGTGGTCGACCTGTCATGTGGAAAAGTGGTCACTCGCTGATGAAGGCCAAGATGAAGGAAACCGGCGCTTTGCTAGCCGGCGAACTGAGCGGTCACGTGTTCTTTGGCGAGCGTTGGTACGGTTTTGATGACGGCCTCTATTCAGCGGCTCGATTATTGGAAATTCTGGGCATCGAAGACCGGCACAGCGATGAAGTGTTTGAAGACTTCCCCGAAGACATCAGCACCCCGGAGCTGAATGTTGAGGTGACGGAAAGCGATAAATTCGCGATCATTGAGCGCTTTGGCGAGCTGGGTGATTTTGGTGACGGCAACGTCAGCGACATTGACGGCATTCGCGTAGATTACCCTGACGGTTGGGGCCTGTGCCGGGCCTCCAATACCACACCTGTTCTGGTACTGCGGTTTGAGGCAGAAACCGAAGAGGCTCTGGAACGAATCAAGACCGTGTTCCGGGAACAACTACAGAAAGCTGCGCCGGATTTGGTCGCAAATTTCTGATTTTAACCATTCTCTGACAGTAAGGATCAACACATCATCATGGCGCTGAATCGTGAAACAGCCATGCAGGTCGCTTCGGTACTGAGCCAAGGCCTGCCTTATATCCAACGGTTTACGGGTAAGACCGTCGTCATTAAGTACGGCGGTAACGCCATGGAAAATGAGGAGCTGAAAAGCAGCTTTGCCCGTGACGTGGTGTTGATGAAACTGGTCGGCATTAACCCGATCGTGGTGCATGGCGGCGGGCCTCAGATTGGTGAGCTGCTTGAGCGTCTGAATATCCAGTCCCGTTTTGTGAACGGCATGCGAGTGACCGACTCTGAAACCATGGATGTGGTGGAAATGGTGCTGGGCGGACAGGTCAACAAAGAGATCGTATCGCTGATCAATGCTCAGGGCGGCACTGCCATCGGCTTGACCGGCAAGGATGCGAACCTGATTCGCGCCCGCAAGCTGGAAGTGGTTGATCGTTCACCAGAGCTTGAGCGTCCTGAAATTATCGACATCGGTCACGTGGGCGAAGTGGCCAGCGTAAACGTCAATGTGATTGATATGTTGACGCGAAGTGATGTCATTCCAGTGATCGCTCCCATCGGTGTTGGGCCGGATGGCGCTTCGTACAACATTAACGCCGATCTGGTGGCCGGTAAGGTGGCCGAGGCCATGAAGGCCGAAAAACTGATGCTTTTGACCAACGTGGCCGGCCTGAAGAGCAAAGAAGACAAAGTGCTCACCGGCCTCACCGCCCAGCAGGTTAATGAGCTGATCGAAGACGGCACCATCCATGGCGGCATGCTACCGAAGATCCGTTGCGCTTTGAGTGCGGTGGAAAACGGTGTGCGTACATCGCACATTATCGATGGCCGAGTCGCGAACGCCTGCTTGCTGGAAATCTTCACCGACGAAGGCGTCGGTACTTTGATTTCCCGTAACTGATCGGCCTGACTCGGAGTCATTGGATGAAGCGTCTGCTGTCTTTTCTTGTTGTATTCAGTTTGCTCGCTTTTGCTGGCTACAAAGCCGGAGTCTGGTGGCTGGCGGATCAGCGGTTGGCGGAAGCACGCACCGAATTATCCCGCATCGGTGTTCTCGAGCGGGGGCAGATCGGTTCTGCTCTGGACGGGCGCTTGTTGCTGAAAGGCGCAAGCTGGCTCGACTTCCGATTGACTCAGCCTCTGAGTATGGGGCTGGTTGAGCTTGATGCTGAATCCCCGGTCGCATTGGTGACCGGGCTGGCCAATCCTGGAACCATGACTGGCAACTGGACCCTGGTCGTCGAACAGGCTCGCATGGTGCTGGAGCCAACCATGTTCCGGAACTGGGTGACTGACAATGTTAACGAGTCGTCGGCCAGTGCTCCCCTGATTGCCTTGGCCTGCGCGCCAGATCCCAGACAGCATCTGGGCAGTGGCGATTTGAAACGCATGGGCATCGATGCGATTGGTGGCGATTTTCGGCTGGCTCAAAACCGGAACGGCCTCCAGGCAGAATTGTACACCACCGCTATGGGGAGTCTGGAGCTTAACTGGCCCGGCGCGCGCCTGAGCTTCTCACGAACGGGTATCGATTTTACAAGCTATGAAGAGCCGGCCGAGGTCACCTTGCGGGACGGTGGGTTGATGCGCCGTATTTCAGCATACTGCTCCCGGGAAACCGGCCTGACCGTCAATGAATGGAGTGTCACGGCTGCGAAAGCGTTGGCGCGAGCGATCGAAGGGCGCGGCTATCAAGCCAGTGAGCAGCTGATTGCGCTTTATCGCCAGTGGTTGACCGAAGGGGGCGAGCTCCAATTCGGCTTCAATCCGGGCAACGAGACATTCGGGATTCCAATGCGAACCGAAGAGCAGCCCCGGGCCGCTTGGCAAGTGATGTATAACGGCGCTCAGGTGCCGGATGTTTATTTAACCAGAATCGAGCCTGTAGCACCTGTGGTTGCTCCCGAAGCCTACGAGCCGGTCACTCAGCCTGAAACATCGAGCCGCGTGCAATGGTTTGCGGAGCCTGTGGAAAACGCCAGTTTGTGGCAGGGGCAAACGGTGCGGGTAACGCTTTCTAATGGTAAGTCGGTTGAGGGCAGGCTAGTGAGGGTCGGTGAACGGGAGCTTGAAGTGGCCCGTATGATTGCCGGCGGCGAAGTGGCTTACCCTCTGCTGATTCGCGCGGTTGAGCGCTTCGAAGTCTGGCGGAGGGGCCGGGCAAACTGATCTAAAGCCGGGAGGCGGGCATGGTGCAAAGTACGGATACGAAAAACCGGGTGCCGGGCGTTCACGACATGTTGGCTCGGCTGATATCCTTGCCGTCCATCAGCAGTGCATCGCCGGATTGGGATCACAGCAACGAAGCTGTCGTGCGGACACTGGCCGAGTGGCTGGAAGCATTGGGCTTCGCCATTGAAATTCTTGAAGTGCCGGGTATGCCCGGCAAGTACAATCTGATTGCCACGCTAGGCAGTGGCCCCGGTGGCCTGGTGTTGTCCGGCCATACCGACACCGTGCCGTTCGACGATCAGCGCTGGCAGACAGACCCCTTTACCCTGACCGAAAAAGACGGCCGTTGGTACGGGCTGGGCACCTGCGACATGAAGGGGTTCTTCGCACTGGCTATCGAAGCCGCCAAAACCTTTATTGACCAGCCGTTGCAACAACCGTTGATCATCCTGGCAACCGCAGACGAAGAAAGCTCGATGAACGGTGCCCGAGCTTTGGCCGAAGCGGGTAAGCCTCAGGCACGCTATGCCGTGATTGGTGAGCCGACCGGACTCCGGCCTGTGCGGATGCATAAAGGCATCATGATGGAGCGGCTGCGGTTTCAGGGGCAGTCGGGCCACTCCTCTAATCCAGATCTTGGCCGCAATGCTTTGGAAGGCATGCACGAAGCCATGACGGAATTGCTGGCATTACGGTCCGAATGGCAGGAACAATATCGAAATCCGAATTTTGCGGTACAGGTGCCAACCATGAACCTGGGCTGTATCCACGGCGGCGATAACCCGAATCGTATCTGCGCCCAGTGTGAATTGCACTTTGACTTGCGCCCGTTGCCGGGCATGAATATGGAAACCCTGCGCCAGGCAATTCTGAGTCGCATCCAGCCGTTGGCCGAGCGACGCCAGCTAAGCCTGACTTTTGAGCCGCTGTTTGATGGCGTGCCCCCGTTTGAAACGCCGGCAGATGCCGGGCTGGTGAAAGCGTGTGAAGCCCTGACTGGCCACAAGGCCCATGCGGTTGCCTTCGCAACAGAAGCACCGTGGCTGCAAAAGCTTGGGCTGGAAACGTTGGTGATGGGGCCGGGTTCGATTGATCAGGCCCACCAGCCGGACGAATTTCTGGAATTGTCGCAATTGCAGCCGACCATCGATGTTCTGCGTGGATTGATAAAACAGTATTGTTTGTAACAGACGTGTGGCCGATGAAACCGGGCACAAAGGATTCAAAAGGGAGACCGGATTGAAATCAAACGACTGGCTGCATGGGTTTCGCCACTCATCTCCGTACATAAACGCCCATCGGGGCCGTACCGTGGTGTTGACCATGCCCGGGGATGCCATTGAGCACCGGAACTTCATCAACATCATCCACGACATCGCGTTGCTCAGTAGCCTGGGTGTGCGCCTTGTCGTGGCGTTTGGTGGCCGTCCGCAAATCCAGTCACGTTTGGAAGACGCCGGTCTGGAGACCACCTTCGAGCGTGGGCTGCGGATCACGCCGGATGATCACTTGCCGCTGGTCATGGAAGCCATTGGCGGCTTGCGCGCATACTTGGAAAGCCAGCTGTCCATGGGGCTGGTGAATTCCCCCATGCACAACGCCAGAATTCGGGTCAGCAGCGGTAACTACGTCACCGCCAAACCGGTGGGCGTGCTGGATGGCATCGATTTCGGTTACACCGGCCGGGTGCGCCGGATTGATACCCCGGGTATCGAGAGGCTGCTTGAGCAGGGGCACATCGTGCTGCTGCCGCCCATGGGCTACTCACCGACCGGTGACGCGTTCAACCTGTCGTACGAAGACGTGGGCAGCCAAGTAGCCGCTGCCTTGAAAGCCGAAAAACTGATTGTCTTCATCGACGACGAAGGCTTGCTGGACGAAGATGGCTCGCTTATTCGGGAACTGGGTGCCCATCAGGCAACGGAGCGATTGAACGCCAACAACGTCACCGGTCACGACGCTGTCCTCCTGAAAGCGGCCTGTGATGCCTGTGTCAAAGGCGTGCGCCGCGCTCACATCATCAGCTACGCCGAAGACGGCGCTTTGTTGGAAGAGCTGTTCACCCGGGATGGCTCCGGCACCCTGGTCAGTGGTGACCATTACGAACAGATTCGCCCGGCCCGGGTGGAGGACATCGGCGGAATCCTGGAATTGATTCAGCCTTTGGAAGAGCAGGGCATACTGGTACGTCGGTCCCGTGAAATGTTGGAGACCGAGGTCGATCGATTCGTGGTGGCAGAGCGGGACGGCACAGTGGTTGGCTGTGCGGCTTTGTATCACTACCCGGAAGAAGCGGCCGGAGAGCTGTCTTGCTTTGCGGTGGATCCGTCCTATCGGCGCGCAGGGCGCGGCGATGACATTCTCATGATGATCGAAAAGCAGGCCCGGGGGCAGGGCATTGAGAAGCTGTTTGTGCTGACCACCCAAACCGAACACTGGTTCCGGGAGCGAGGGTTTGAGCCGACAGCGGTGGAGAATTTACCGGGTCCCAAATTGGCAGTCTATAACCCGCTCCGTAAATCAAAGGTGTTCGTGAAGCCGCTCTGACAGTGCTTTGAGGGTTTTCTGGCGTTTGGGTTCCGGTTGTTCTGACAGTCGGGAAGCCGCCTCGTAAAACCGCTCGAAATCAAACCCGGATTCCCTGAGTAACTGCCTGAACGCCGGAACATGCTGGTTGTACTGCTGAAACAGCGCCAGCTTTGCGTTGTTAAGCTGCACCGGCGCCGAGCCCAATGGCCCGGGGTCCGGGTATTGCGACGACAGGGCTTCGTAACGGCCTGCCAGCTCGTCCAGCGTCTCCTGCTTACGCACCCTAAGTTGCTCTAGACCAAGTTCACCATGCTGTTGATAAAGCCGGCGTAACGTCTCACTGGCTTCACCTACCAGCTCAAGCGTGCGATTGCGGTGCTCCAGCTGCTTCAGTGCGCGTTCGAATACCTCCGGTTGGCCCTGACGTTCCAGCCACAAACGCAAACCTTCCAACTCAACCGCCGTCGCAAAACTCTCGTTGAAGGCCGTATCGCCAGTCAGATAGACCACACGATGGGCCAGTTCATGAAACATCAGGGCAACCATCCTGTCTTCGGCAAGGCTGGTGAAGCCCGTGTGCAGCGGGTCGTCAAACCAGCCCAGAGTGGAGTAAGCCGTTACGGCGCCGATAAACGTGTCGTACCCGTTGTTGTCGAAGTGCCTCTGCGTTTTTTTTGCCATCGCCAGATCAAAATAGCCCCGGTAGGCCTGACAGCCGACAAGCGGATAACACCACTGCTTAGGTGCCAGGGAAAACTCTGGCACCGCCACCAGATTGACCACCACCCATGGGTGCTTGAGCGGAACAAAACTGGAAAATGCGCCGCCAACCGGCAGTTTGAGCGTTTGGTCCGCAAAGGTGCGGGCAGCTTGGGCGACAGACAGCGCCTGATACAGCTCGGGCGGGGTGTGGGGTTGTTGCATGACGTCATCGACAGGCTCGCTACGCATCATTAAAGAAACATGGCCGGAAATGGCCTGTTTGTAGTAACTCATTGATGAGCAGCCTTGAAGTGCTGCCAACAGTAGCAAAATGAGATAGACCTGACTAAGCTGTTTCATAAATCATAATGTTATGGTGAAGTGTGGGCTCGGATACGGCATTTTGTCTTTACCCGGGCCGGGTTGCAGGATTTCCCTTCGGCCACTTTAACCGATTTCATCGCGGGTGGTACGTTCCACCTAAACAGGGACATTTGCCGGGATTTTACCTCCCGGTGGCGGAACCGGCTCTATAACTGGTTAATTATTGATGGATCCGAGAGAACGACGCAGTAGCCCCCGACAGCCAATCAAACTCGCTGCTCAAATCGATGTGGGTAGCGGTGAGTCATTACCATGCCAAATAGCCGATTTCTGTGCAGAAGGTCTGTACATACGTTATTCCGGCCAAACCTCTACCAAGCTTGATCGTGCGTTTGAACGGTCTGAGCCGACAGAAGTTGTTGTGCGCTTTCGTGGCTTGGATAGCAACGCTCACCATGAGTTGCATGTTCGTCCCGCGCGGCGAATTGAACGCGCTATGGGGGTCTCGTTTGTGCGTTCGAGCCCGGACGCGATTGAGGCGCTAATACGGCTGTGCGGTAGTGGCAACAATCAAAGCCGATCGTCACTGCAAGCGCCCAGCGATAGGGTTCAGTTTGTGCTGCACCAATGTGCGCGCGTGATAACCCAGTTCATTGAGCCTTTGATGGACGCCTGTTTTGTAAACACGGTGGACGCTCTAAAAACCGCGGCTCAGAACGCTCCCAACGATCAGTTGGCCAATGAATATATGGATGCCTCCGGGCAGATAGAAGGTCGCCAGAGGGTGCTGTGGCATCACATGGCCCGAAGTTTGGAGTCCCCTTTAAAGCCCGAGCCAAAAGGTGCGCCCGGCGCGCTCTTGTCGGTGGTCGATAAGAACGAATTCGAAGACTGGCTGGCGGTCAAGGTCATGGTCACTCGTGCAGACACCATGTACCGGGGAGATCTGCTTGAGCTCAAACTGCGGTTGGATCATCTGGGCATCTCCAATCGAACCGGTCACCATAATCCGCTAGGGCCCGCGCTGGTTTGCGAAGCGTTCCACCATGCCTTGGTGCAGTTGAAGGTGAACCGAGACGTTGAAAAGGTTTGTCTGAAAGTCTTTGAGCAAGCCGTGATTCGCCAGCTGGCCCCGCTTTATCGCGAACTGAACAATATTCTTATCAGGCACGGTGTGCTGCCTGACCTCGACTTAACGAAATACCTCAGTGAACAAGCGGCCGAGCGGGTTACGCCTAAACCGGCGCAACCCAAAGAAAAGAACGAAGAGCCGAAACCGTCGCCGGCCAAGACCGAGGACAAATCCCAGTCCCGGGCTTCAGGTGAGTTCAGTGGCTACTCCAAACATGCGCAGACGGCGTTCGCAACGGTCCGGAATCTGTTGTCGTCCCTGAAGCTAAGCCGCTCCGAAAGGGAAGAGTCTGCATCAGAATCGTTCGAACCCGATGCTCGTCCTCTGTCCAGCAGTGAGCTGAACCAAGAGTTGCAAGAACTCCAAATTCAGGCCGCTGATCTGAATGAGCCCGATGTTCCGCTCAAAGAGCGGGTTGTGGCCAAGGTGAAAGGCAGCGTTGAAAATGCGCGCTTGAACGAAGACAGCGAAGACGCGTTGGATGTTGTGGATCGGTTCTTTCGCAGTGTGACCGAAAGCCCGAAACTCAGCCGTTATGCCCAAGACAAAATGCGTCAACTGCAGGTTCCGGTGCTTAAAGTGGTTATGCGTGATCCCGGCTTTTTTGAGGATCAGTCCAGCCCGGTCCGGAACGTGATGAACCGCTTGGCGCAAATCGGCGTGAAAGGCGCTCGTCCGAACCCTATGGTCCAGCGTAAGGTCGATGAACTGGTACAGCGTATAGCGACGGATTTTGACCAGGATACCGTTATTTTTGATGAAGCTGTCGAGGAACTCGATACGCTGATCGAACGCCAGAACCTAGCCTATCGCCGCAATGTAGAACGCGTGACGGCGGCGGCCCAGGGTTCACAGAAGGTGGCTGAATCTAAAGCCGCGGTGGCCGCAGCACTGGATGAAAAACTGGCCGGCCGCAAGGTACCCAAGGCCGTTGTGAGCCTGTTGGAAGGCGGCTGGCGAGATCTCTTGTCTTTGACCTGGATACGGCAGGGGGAAGAGGGGCAACTCTGGCAGGATTACCTGGCCGTCATTGACTCGTTAATGGCGTATGCGGAAAGCCCCGGCAACAGCAGTAATTTGCCCGAACTCTTGAGGTTGATTCAGGACGGTTTGGCCTCGATTTCCAGCAACCGCACGCCGTCGTCCCAGATACGGGATGAGTTGAAGCAGCTGATGGTTCGCCAGCCTGGTGAACCTCTGGATTTGGTCGAAATGCCGAAGTCCCAGTCGGAGCAGTCCACAAAGTCGGCTGCTGATGAACGGGAAATGAAGAGCCTCCAGCGTTGGATCAATCGCGCCCAGCAATTGAAGGTCGGGGACTGGTTTAAAGACCAAAGCAAATCCGATGAGCCGCACTACATTCGGCTGGTTTGGGTTGCCGATAACTTTTCGCGCTATGTTTTCGTGAATCATCAGGGCATGCGTGTGGTCGAGTTGGAGGTGATCGCATTGGCGCGCAAAATGCGAGAGGGTGCCATTATTCTGGACAGCCAGTATGAGAAACCCTTAGTGGATGAAAGCATTGATCGCATGGTTCGGAACGTCTACGACCAGCTGTCTTGGGTCTCGACTCATGATGATCTGACGCGCCTGCTTAACCGCCGCGAATTTGAGCGTATGCTGGAACAGCAGCTGGCGAATAAAGAATCCGCCCGCACGCTCCTGCATCTGGATTTGAAAGGCTTCCGCTTGCTGAGTGATGTGGCTGGCCAGAAAGCCGCCGAAGAAACCCTGAAACAGGTGGCCGACATCCTGTGCAAACGCGTCGATGAAGGCATGCCGGTGTCTCGTATTGAAGGCGCCGAGTTTGCGATGCTGGTACCGGATGATCAGGCGGAAACGGTTGCCAAGTCACTTGTCAGTGCCATCGAGGCCGGAGAATACAGCTTTGATGGCAAAGCCTATGAGTTGACCGCCAACATCGGCATTGTGCCGGCGGTTCCGGCAGTAACCTCCGCCGAACGCTGGTTGAGAACGTCCGAGCAGGTGCTGTCTGCCGCACCGCGTGGCGGCACAGGGCACATTTCCGTATACAGTCAGGATAACGAGGATCAGGCGCGTCAGGATCAAATTGCCGCCCGTGTCGCCAACTTGGGTGACCCGACAGATGACCGTATGTTGCTGCGGTGCCAGAAGATCATCCCGTTGCATTCGGACGCCCGCATGTCGGCTCAATATGAAATCCTGATCAGCATGTACGACGATAGCGGCGAACTTGTTACCGGCCGCGATCTCGTTCGCATGGCAGAGCGTTATGATCGGATGCAGGCGGTCGACCGTTGGGTTGTCGGCCACATGCTGGATTGGCTGCGAGAGAAAAAACCGGATGCGCGGGATGTTGGCGGTATCTGCATTAACCTTTCCGGCCACTCGTTGAACGAGCAGTCCCTTCTCGAATTCATTTACGAAAAACTCAGCGAAAAAGACGCCCCGATCGAAAGGTTGTGGTTTGAGCTGACCGAAGCCTCAGCCATTCACGATGTGCAGGCCGTCGCTCGGTTTATTGGAGAAATGAAAGAGCTTGGGTGCCGGTTCTGCCTCGGTAACTTTGGTACCGGCCCTAACTCCTACGAGTTCATGCGCTCGTTGCCGATTGACCTGATCAAAATTGACAGTGCCTTCACTCGTCAGTTGGCGACAAACGCGACCGATCAGGCCATGGTCAAGTCGATGGTTGATATGGCGCACTTTATGGAGCGGGAAGTGGTAGCCACCCAGGTTGAAACCCGTGAGGTTCTGGATAAGCTGGCGCAGTTGGGCGTGGACTATGCTCAGGGCTTCGTGATCGAAAAGCCCAAACTATTGAACAGTTTGATCTGACCCTCAGGAATTCTGCTTTTTATGTCTAAGCGTCACCCGATTATCGCGGTGACCGGCTCCTCCGGGGCTGGCACCAGTACCACCGGTCAGATTTTTGCCCGGCTGTTCGCCCGAGAAGATATCAATGCCGCGATGGTCAGTGGTGACAGCTTTCATCGCTATACCCGTGAGCAGATGGCCCGGCTGGCCGCGAAAGGCCAGTTTGGTGAGCGCAACCATTTCGCCCTTGCGGCCAATCACATCGACCGACTGGAAGCGCTACTGTACGACTACAGTCACACCGGCAATGGCCGTTGCCGCCAGTATGTGCACGATGAAGATTACGATCTGATAGCTGCCGGCCACAAGCCGGGCACTTTCACGCCTTGGAGTTCGTTACCGGCGGACACGGATCTGCTGTTTTACGAGGGGCTGCACGGCGGTGTGGTGAGCGAGAACTACAACCTGGTCCAGTATGTGGATTTGTTGATAGGCGTGGTGCCCATCGTGAATCTGGAATGGATACAGAAGATCAACCGGGATACAAACAAGCGAGGCTACAGTCAGGAAGCGGTTGTTGAGACCATCATTAACCGCATGGATGACTACGTGAAAGACATCGTGCCGCAGTTCTCCCACACTCATATCAACTTTCAGCGCGTTCCGTTAGTTGATACATCCAACCCATTCATTGCTCGGGAAGTGCCGAGTGAAGACGAAAGCATGTTGGTAATTCATTTTCGTGAAGTTGCTGGTGTGGACTTCAGCTGGTTGTTGCAGGCGATTCCCCACAGCCGTTTGTCCCGGCACGACACCTTGGTGATCCCGGGCACGAAAATGCCTTTGGCTATGGATTTGATTGTGCGCCCCATGGTTCAGAAGCTAATGGCAGGTAAGGCATTTGCTTGAGAGGCAGCCATGCAAGGCTGCCTCTCAATGCGATCATTCCACGTTACGGGAATAAAAGATTTCCAGCATCTCCCGGCGTAGCCGGTCTTCGATGGACTTGGCTTCAGTAGGATCAAGCTCTTTCGCGTTTGTGCCAAACACGTAATTGTCGAGGTTGAAGTCCTTCAACATCATCTTGGTGTGGAACAGGTTCTCCTGATACACGTTCACGTCGATCATCTGATAGGCGTTCTGGGTGTCTTCAGTGAGATAGTTCTGAATCGAATTGATGTCGTGGTCAATGTAGTGCTTGGTGCCATCAATATCGCGGGTGAAACCGCGTACCCGATAGTCTACGGTGACCACGTCGGAATCAAAGCTGTGAATCAGGTAGTTCAATACCTTCAGCGGTGAAATCAAACCACAGGTCGACACGTCGATATCTGCACGGAACGTGCTGACGCCATCGTGAGGGTGGCTTTCCGGGTAGGTGTGAACGGTCACGTGACTCTTGTCCAGATGGGCCACGATCGTGTCTGGCAGCGGGCCCGGCGATTCGTCGTAATTCTCTTCGCAGTCTTCCACGTCATGCTCAGCGATCAGCATGGTGACAGATGCGCCGTGAGGTTCGTAATCCTGACGGGCAATGTTAAGAATGTTCGCGCCAATGATTTTGACAACGTCAGACAGAATCTGAGTCAGACGCTCGGCGTTATACATCTCGTCGATGTAGTCGATGTAAGCTTCACGTTGCTCGTTGGTCTGCGCGTAACAGATATCGTAGATGTTGAAGCTCAGGGATTTGGTCAGATTGTTAAAACCGTGCAGTTGGAGTTTTGATTCCATGCTCAGCCCCTCCGTTGAGTGGAGATGAATGGTGACAGGGTGAGGTGACTCCCCCTACCGAGGCCGCCACCGACTACTGACCCGGCGAACATATTGTTCACCTTTTGCGCAGACCGGCGGAGAAAGGTGCGTATTATGCATACCGCATATGCCAATGGATAGTGTTTGCCGCGACTTTTTTTCACTACCCGAAAATGCCCCGCAAAGCTGCGGCTCGCGGGGCTCTACGAACTTATTCAGCAGCTCGAATTTCGAAGCTGTGGGTGATCTCCACGCCAGCCGCGCCGAGCATGATAGACGCCGAGCAATACTTGTCGGCAGACAAGCTAACCGCCCGTTCTACTTGCTTTTCTTTCAGATTATGGCCGGTTACCACAAAATGCAGATGAATCTTGGTGAAAACAGCGGGTATGGCATCGGCCCGCTCGGCTTCCAGTTCGGCGTGGCATGCCGTCACTTCTTGCCGGCTTTTTTGCAAAATGGACATGACGTCAAAAGAAGAACAACCGCCGACACCCATGAGCAGCATTTCCATGGGACGGGGCCCCAAATTCTGCCCGCCGAGATCGGGTGGCCCGTCCATCTGTACACTGTGGCCGGTGCCGCTGGTGGCTTTGAAACTGACATTGCCTGTCCAGTCTACGGTTGCTTTCATGTGCGGTTCTCCCATGTTGAATCGGTGATGAGCACGGATGCTAGCACAGACTTTCGGAAACCCACGCCTTTGCATTCGAGTTGCCCCGGCGCAGCCATCTTGTTATAAGTTGCGTGGCTAAATAGAAAACCCGTAACCTGCAGGGAAAAGCGGGGATATAACAAGGATCAGGATCGGCATTACGCTGAGGAGGCACGTCTCGCATTATGGCTACTATCATCAAGCCGGTTGAGCAGAAAACCAAACATCTGGATTACTTTCTATCCCAATGCCATCGCCGGCGATACCCAGCCAAAAGCACCATCATTTATGCGGGCGATAAAAGTGACTCTCTCTTCTACATCGTTAAAGGGTCGGTTACCGTCATTATTGAAGACGATGATGGCCGCGAAATGATCATGGCCTACCTGAACACCGGCGACTTTTTCGGTGAGATGGGCCTGTTCGACAACATGGATTCGCGCAGCGCTTGGGTCAAAGCCAAAACTGAATGCGAAGTGGCTGAAATCAGCTACACCAAATTCCGCGAAATTGCCCAGCAGGATCCTCGAGTTCTGTATTTCATTGGTGAGCAGATGGCCTCTCGTCTGCGCCAGACTACCCGTAAAGTGGGCGACCTGGCCTTCCTGGACGTGACCGGTCGGGTAGCCCGTACCTTGCTGGATTTGTGCAAAGAGCCGGATGCCATGACGCACCCGGACGGTATGCAGATCAAGATCACTCGTCAGGAAATTGGCCGCATTGTGGGTTGCTCCCGCGAGATGGTGGGTCGAGTATTGAAAACGCTGGAAGAGCAAGGGCTTGTGCAGGTTAAAGGTAAAACCATGGTGGTTTACGGCACACGCTGATTGGCCTAGGCAGAATCAACTGAAAGCCGCTGCATCGCAGCGGCTTTTTTGTGGGCGTTAGTCTGCCAGAGCCACCGATTTGATCTGCAACCACACCCGCTGCCCCGGGGTAAGCTGAAGTTGATGCACCGAGCGCGAGGTCAACCGGGCGAGAAACGGAGTACCTCCCGCCAGCAATCGAGCCAGGCTGATGCCGGGCCTCACTTCCCGGGCAATGTGATCGACCGTTGCCGGCAGCAGGTTCTGAATGCTTTGGTCACGGTGTTCATGTAAGGAAATACTGACGTCCCGAGCCAACACTTGGATGCGTACCGACATGCCCGTATTCAGGTGGTCGTGATGGCGCAGCCAAAGTTCTCCGCCATTGAATACCACTTTGCTCAGCTGCCAGCGTACATCCACTTCCGCTATTTCCCCATTCAGAATCACGCCAGCGTCTTCTTCCAGTCGGAATGGTTGATCCGTTCGGGCCAGCGTTTCCTGAAGCGGCCCTTGGGCGACTATCTGTCCGCGATCCATCATCACAATATGGTCGGCCAATCTCGCGACCTCTGCGGTGGAATGGGAAACATAGAGGACCGGTATCTCCAGAGTGTCTCGCATGCGTTCGAGATAGGGCAGTATGTCTAGTTTGCTTTGCTGGTCCAGCGCTGACAAAGGCTCGTCCATCAGCAGCAAGCGAGGGCTGGTCAGCAGCGCTCTTCCGATGGCCACACGCTGGCGCTCGCCCCCGGAAAGCCGGTCCGGCATGCGATCCAGCAGCGGTGTTAGGCCAAGCCAGTCGTAGACTTGTTCCGGGGTAATCTTACGTTGTTCGGCTGGCACCCGGCGGTAGCCGTACAGCAGATTTTTGCGAACCGACAGGTGCGGAAACAAACTGGTGTCCTGAAACACGTACGCCAAAGGCCTTTGGTGTACTGGCCAACTGTGGCTGGCGGTTTGCCAGAGTTGGCCTAGCACCGAAAGATGGCCTTTTGCAGCCTGCAAGCCGGCAATGCAACGCAGCAGGGTGGTTTTCCCGCAGCCGGAATGGCCGAAAATGGCGGTAATGCCGGAGCCGGGCAGATTGAGGTGTACATCGAGTGTGAAATCATCGAAGTGGCACTTAAATCGGGCCTGAATATGATTGGAATCGCTCATCGCACCACTCCCGGCTGGAAGCGTCCGTTCAGAGTGTACAGGGTGACCAGCACCACAAAGGAGAACGCCAGCATGCCAGCCGACAGCCAATGAGCCTGTGTGTATTCCAGTGCTTCCACGTGATCAAAAATAGCGACCGACAGCACCTTGGTTTCACCGGGAATGTTGCCGCCAATCATCAGGATTACGCCGAATTCGCCGATGGTATGGGCAAAGCTCAGCACCGCAGCGGTTAGAAATCCCGGGCGTGCCAACGGAATCGCAATGGACAAGAAACGGTCCCAGGCTGAGGCGCGAAGCGTGGCCGCGGCCTCAAGCAGGTTTTCGTTGAGAGTCAGAAAGGCATTGTGTAAGGGTTGAACGGTAAAGGGCAGCGAGTAAATGACCGATGCCACCACCAAACCTTCAAAGGTAAACGGTAGCAGACCCAAGCCAAGACTTTCTGTCAGTTGGCCAACGGCACCATCTGGCCCCATTACGATCAGCAGGTAAAAACCCAGTACCGTA
Source organism: Marinobacter sp. SBS5 (assembly GCF_048285575.1). NCBI lineage: Bacteria > Pseudomonadati > Pseudomonadota > Gammaproteobacteria > Pseudomonadales > Marinobacteraceae > Marinobacter > Marinobacter sp. SBS5. The sequence continues at coordinate 298,491 of NZ_JBLWAZ010000001.1, forward strand.
GGGGGGAGCACCAGAGGTAGTGCCACGATCGCGGCAATAGGTTGGCGCAGCCAGTGCTGGGTGCGGGCTAGCCACCAAGCGATGGGGGTGCCGATAAAAAGCAGCAGTAAGGTGGTGATGCCTGCAAGTTTCAACGTCAGCCAAACGGCCTGCCATTCCGGGCTCATGAAATCTCCGCCAGTTCAGTGATTGGACTGTTGCGGGATATCGTACCCGTCTTCACGAATGATCGCCTGTGCTTTAACGCTTTTCAGAAACTGCAGCCAAGCCAGAGCTGCGGCGTTACTCGCGCTCCGGTTGAGCAAAATGGCGTGTTGGCTAAGGGGCTGATGCAGTGTTTTTGGCACCAGCCACGCCGATTCTTTGCTTCCCTTCCAAGCTCGCACCTGAGCTTGAGCCACAAAGCCGGCGTGCGCATTGCCGGTGGCGACAAACTGAAACGTCTGAGCAATGGAATCACCACTCACGAGTTTCGGCTTGAGTGAGTCGGCAAGCCCGAGATTCTCCAGAACCTCGATCGCAGCGATGCCGTAGGGCGCGGTTTTGGGGTTGCCGATCGCCAAGCGCTCGGGCTCGCTCTGCAGATACTGCAGGCCATCGCGGAATAGATCCGGATTGCGACTCCAGAGCACCAGCCGACCCTCTGCGTAGGGGAACTGTGAACTGACAACGGCCACGCCGTGTTCGGCCAACAGGCGAGGGCGTTCTGAATCGGCAGCCAGGAAGACATCGTAGGGCGCGCCGTGCCGGATCTGGGCGTAGAGCTTGCCGGTAGAGCCATAACTGGCTTGAACCTGATGCCCGGTTTGCTGCTCGAAGAGCGAAATCAGCTTCGTCATAGTGCCGGTAAAGTTTGCGGCCACGGCCACCGTGGCTTGCTCGGCCCGGGCGGGGCCGATTGCTAGTACGAAGCAGGCCGTGATCAGGCCGACAAGGGTTCGGCGCACACGGGTTGGGCGGTAGGAATACACGTTAGCAGGTGTTGCCATACATCCTCGGCGTTGAGTTCGTTCAGCATCTCGTGGCGGCCACCGTCGAAAAGCCGGAAGGTCACTTTCTGAATGCCGGCTTCGCGGATCGTTTGAAAATGCTGACGGATGCCTTTGCCCATTTCACCGACGGGATCGTCGCTGCCGGAAAACAGGTGTATCGGCAGGTCTTTGCGCCATAACTCCGGGTTAATCGAGAGCATGCCGCCGAGGAAATCATGCCACAGCCCGGTGCTGCATTCGAATCCGCACAACGGGTCGGCCAAGTATTGATCAACTTGTTGTTCATCCCGGCTGAGCCAGTCACAGTCGGTGCGATTAGGCCGGAACATGCGATTGAACTTGCCAAACGTCAGATTGGCGATCAGTTTACTTTGGTGACGTTTGCCGCGAATCAGTTTAATTAAGCCAATGAGTGAGCGCGAGGGTACCAGCTCCGCTTTGTTGATGCGGTTGGATGCACTCAGTATCAGCGCATCGATGGAAGCACCTTGTTGCTGTGTATAACTCTGAGCAATGAACGAGCCCATGCTATGGCCCAGTAAGCTCAGGGGCAGGTTAGGGAAGGTGGTTCGGGCATGGTCGACGACGAGTCCGAGATCGCTGACCACCTTGGCCCAGCCCTGACTGTCGGCATAGTGGCCTAAATCGGCTTCTGAACAGTCCGGGCCGTGGCCCCGATGATTGAAGCTTACCACTGCGATTCGATGCTCGCCCAGCCACTGCGCGAGCGCGGCGTAGCGGTTGCCGTGCTCGGCCATGCCGTGACTGATCACTAGGCAAGCGGCGGGTGCTTTAGGCTGAAACAGAGTGCCGGTAATCCGGTGGCCGTCAGCGGCGGTCAGGTTCAGAGTGTGCTGGTTCATAGTGTGTAACCGGTTCCTGTGAAACCGGGCGTTGCCACTCCGGCGGTTTCCATAAATGTTTTAAACGAGAGCTTAGACTGCCCGGTTTGCCCATGTCGCGGAACATATCCACATATTCGTGAGTCCACAACACCAGCAGATTGTTCGAATGTACCTGTCGGGGAATGCCGTAAGTCGGCGGCAGGTCATCGCTCTCTGGCACGAAACTGTTAAACAGACGGTCCCAAATGATCAAAACGCCGCCGTAGTTCCGGTCGATGTACTGTCTGTTCCGTCCGTGATGAGCGCGGTGATGGCTGGGCGTGTTGAACACCCATTCCACCGCAGCCGGAAGGCGATGAATCAACGTGGTGTGAATGAAGAACTGATACACCAGAGATAGCGCGTAGGCCACGCCGATCCACACCGGATTGAAGCCGAGCAAGGCCATGGGCAGGTAGAACGCCCAGTTACCGTTGAAAATGTTGGTGGCACTTTGGCGCATCGCGGTGGAAAAGTTCAGGCGTTCGGATGAGTGATGCACCACATGGGCGGCCCAGAACCAGCGAATGCGGTGGCTGGAACGATGCATCCAGTAATAACAGAAGTCCACGCCGATGAAGGTCAGTACCGCCGTGAAGGCGTTCAGCTCGATGTCGAACAGGCGATAGTGGTAACACAGCGCATACACCGGAAACGCAATAATCCCGGCAAACAGCAGCTCAGTGGTCTGATAGCCTGCGCCTAGCATGAAATTGCGGATCGCCTCGGGCACATCCATCAGCTTCGGATTGTGGCGGATTTTCAGGTATTCCCAAACCGCCACGGCAATGAAGACCGGGGTGGCGATTACAAAAATCAGCTGCCTCTCATCGAGCGCTAACCAAGGGGCCAGCGTCTCCCAGAGTGCGAGCAGACCGCTGTTTTCAAGCACCGAATGCATCATATCGATCAGAGCCATAACAAAACCCATGTTGGTTATTATTCAGGCTATATCATGGCACGTGCCCGGGTATTTCCGATGTCCTATAGCGCCATTGTGAGTGGCGCTTTGCGACAGCCCCTGCGGTTATCGGTTGTTACGGTACATCTCTTCAACGGGTGCCACGATGTCCTGCCACTCGGCCAAAACCGCCTGAACCGGCTTTGGAACTTTCGCGGGCTTGGGCCAGGGCACCGGGTACTGCTCTGGCTGGAACAACGGTGCCAGCAAGGCGCCAGCGGTCAGGTCCGCGCGGGAGAATCGGTCGCCGGCAAGGTAGGGCTGTTTGCCATACACCTCGGCCAACTCGGTGAGCAGGTCTTCAAGAGTCTGCTGGGAGGCATCCGCGGTGGTTTGATTGATCTTCATCCACTTGCGCATAATGTCATCAACCCGGCTGAAGGCCAGGCTGAGCATGATCTTGTTGTAAAACGGAGTGCCGGCGGCCAGAAGCGGGATCACCACCTTCGGACGCTGCAGGAAGTAATGGTAGACCCAGGTGCGAATGGCCGGGCCGGCCAGGTCGTCCAACTTCTTCTCCCAAGCCAACGCTTCTTCCCGCGCTTCCGGGGATTCGGGTGTCAGGGGCCGTTCCGGGAAGGTTTTCTCAAGATAGTCCAGAATAGCTGAGGATCCTTGAACAATGTGGCCATCGTGATCCAGCACCGGCACGGATGACTCGGCCTTGGTCAGTTGCTTGATGGTTTTAACGTGCTGACCGGGCAGCAGATTCACCGCTTGGTAATTGATGCCCTTGTAATCCAAAGCCCAGCGGACCTTTTCGGCGTAGTGGGATATGCAGAATTGGTAGAGTTTTATGGCCATGAAAGGTCTTCCGTAAAGAGTTTGGCCAAGATTACCCCGACTTTCAGCCAATTCCCATGGCAAGGTGGGCAAGAAAAGGGCTCACCGGGTGACTGACAGGATGGTCATGGTTAAAACGAGCGGGAATCACTAAACTAGCTTGCTACAGTCTGTCATTTCAGAGGATGTCTTTATGTTGTTGCGCCGCGCCCTTTTTGTTTCTGCCGTAGTCGCGGCAGGTTTTGCTGTATCAGCTTGTGCCACCAAGCCCGAAGTTAAAAGTGTGTCGGATTACGGGGTGTACCAGTGCGGCCAGCTAGACCTGAACGTTGCGGGAGTTGAAGAAAGTGGACTTCTGGGTATCGAATACCTGAACCGGCGTGTACTGCTCAGGCCCTCTCCGACGGATGAAGGCGCCTTGTACGTCGCGCCGGGAGACACCCAAACACGGTTTTGGGCCAAGGGAGAGCGCGCCACGCTAACTCTGAAAGGCAATACCCTGCCCGAATGTCTGGAGCCGGGCGCTATCGAATCCTCGTTCAAAGCAATGGGTACCGAGCCTAACTGGTCGGCTGAGATCGCGAACAACCAGATGGACTTGACCCTCCCGTACGATGGCGAAGTTTTGGAAGGTGTGTGGCTGCGTGAGACGGTTGCTAACCGCCACGGGCGTGACTATGAAGGCAAGGTCGATGAACGCGAAATTGAAGTGTCTGTTGCCCACCAATTGTGTGAAAACCCCATGTCCGGGGCCCAGTATCCGGCGCAGGTTCGCCTGACCGTGGATGGCAACACCTTCGAAGGGTGTGGTGGCGATCGTGAGCGACTGTTCCAGGGCGCTGAATGGGTCGTTGAAGATCTGGCCGGAGACGGCATTATTGATCGTTCAATGATGACGATCCGCTTCCATGACGAAAACCGGATTTCTGGCCGCGCCTCGTGTAACCGGTACATGGGCAACTACTCCCTGACCGGCGAGAGCCTGACCTTCGGCCAGATGGGCAGCACCATGATGGCGTGCCACGAATCCTTGATGAACCAAGAGCAGAAATTCCTGACACTGATGTCGGAAGTGGTGTCCGGCCACATTGGCCGTCACGGTGAGTTGTTGCTGAAAACGCAATCCGGTGACACCATCAAGGCTTATAAGTCGGATATCGAAAACCCCTAAAACGAAGGTAACAACAATATGAAGATCTTCGAAACGAAAAGTGCACCTAACCCGCGCCGCGTCCGTATCTTTATGGCTGAAAAAGGCCTGTTGGATAAAGCCGAGTTCGTGCAAGTAGACATCGAAAAGGGTGAAAACCTGACACCGGAATTCAAAGCCCGGAACCCGATGAAGAAAGTCCCGGTGATGGAGCTGGATGATGGCTCCTGCCTGGCAGAAACCATGGCCATCTGCCGCTTCTTTGAAGAAAATTACCCCGACACGCCGAAACTGCTGGGTGAAACCGCGTTGGAGAAAGCCCAGATTGAGCAGTGGCTGCGTTGGATCGAACTGTATTTCTTCATGCCCACCGGCATGTGCTTTCAGCACACCACCGGGTACTTCAAAGATCGCATGAACCCGATCAAAGAATGGGGTGCAGAGTGCGGGCTGGGTGTGGAAAAGTTCATGCACTTCCTGAACAAACACCTTGAAGGCAAAGAGTATATCTGCTGCGATAAATTTACCGCGGCAGACATCAACGCCTTTACCACCGTCGCCTTTGCTCGCGTCGTGAATATTCGCCCCAAGCCGGAGCAAACTAACCTGCTGGCCTGGTACGATCGCATCAAAGCGCGGCCGTCGGCTCAGGCATAAGTGATAAGCGGCTGCATCCGCTTGCTATAAGGATCAGAAATGACTCAAACGAAAAAGCTAACGCAGGCCCTTGAGGCCATTGATCGGGCCAATCGGGCCGACCCGAATATTGAACAGGTCGAGGGCGAAGAATTACCCAAGGAATACGCCTATAGCCTGCACATGACGCGTTGGTTGTTTGCTTTGGAGGCGGAGCCTTCCGAGCGGATGCAGATTGCTTGCCGTGCCCAGCACATTGAACGTTGGACCATACCGAGAAGTGATTTCGGAGAAGGCCGGAAGAATTACTACCAGTGGCGTCAGTCTTGTGGCCGTATGCACGGTCGGCGCGCGGCGGAAATCATGGCCGACTGTGGCTATTCGCAGGAAGAGTGCGAGCGCGTAGAAACCATCCTGACCAAGCGCGAACTGCGCAACGACCCAGACACCCAGTTGTTGGAAGATGTGGCCTGCATGGTGTTTCTGGAACGTTACTTTGCCCAGTTCTACGATGAAAATCCGGACTACGATCGGGAAAAGTGGCTCACCATCGTGCGCCGTACCTGGGGCAAAATGACCCCCCGGGGCCATGAGGCTGCGCTGCAGCTGGCGGGCAACCTGCCGCCGCATCTATTGGCGTTACTGCAAGAAGCCTTGTCTGAAACCGGCGAATAATCACGACACTTGAGGTAGACAAGGGTGGTGAGTATGATATTCATTATCATTTGATATTGGATGTCAATAAATGGCTGTGCCTGCCAAGAACACCCCCAAGATCCTGATCGCCGAGGACGACCCGTTGCTGAGAGAGCAGCTGGCAAGCCAGTTAGCCTCTCGCGGGTATCGGGTCCTGCAAAGCCATGAGGGTGATAAGGCCTTGGTTGCGGCTTTGGGACAGCGGCTGGATATGATCCTCCTGGATGTTCTTTTGCCCAAAATGAACGGCTTCGAAGTGCTGCAACGGCTTCGGAAAACCTGCCAGACCCCCGTCATGATGTTGACCGCCTGCGATGCCGAAGACGAGCGCATCAGGGGCTATCAACAAGGCGCTGATGATTGCTTGCCCAAGCCTTTCAGCTTCACAGAATTGTTCCTGAGAATTGAAGCCCTGCTGCGGCGTACCCGTGGTGATAGTGATCACCGCGCTGAGCCACCTACCCTCTCGGTAGGGGAGTTACACCTAGACCGGCAAACCATGCATGTTGCCCATAAGGGGCAGCAGGTAAGCCTGACCCCCATTCAGTTTCGTTTGCTCTGGATTTTGGTGCTGCATCAACGTGAACCCCTGAGCAAGCCCTATCTCTATCAAGTGGTGCTCGAAAAAGAATTCAGTCGATACGACCGCAGTCTGGACATGCACCTGAGCCGCATTCGCCGCAAGTTGGTGGAGGCCGGCGTGGCGGGCGACCGGCTGCAAACGGTTCACGGCAAAGGGTATTGCTTCTTGTAGGTCATATCCCGGTCGTGAATCGAGGTAAAGATGTAACAAATGTAAAACCGGTTCCCTTAGCGACACAAGTTATCGAGAATGCGTGCCAAATACGAATCATTATCATAATGGAGTATGGTCGTTATGGCAGTTTCTTCCTCGGTTGCACAGCCCACACAATTTCGCCGCAGTGCCCTCTGGCTGGCCTTATTAGCCGCGCCGTTGGCGCAGGCTGAACCCGTCACGCTGGACCCCATTCAGGTCACTGCGGAGCGTACGAAAGAATCAGACGCGGTCGTGGACGCACAAGCGCTTGAGCGCTTCCAAGCGGATGATCTTGAAGATGTCTTCGCTGGCGAGCCGGAAGTGAGTGTGGGTGGTTCAGTGGGCGTGGCTCAGAAGGTCTACGTGCGTGGTTTTGAAGACCCGCTGCTGAACGTCAGTGTGGATGGCGCTACTCAGGCGGGCGTATTGTTCCATCACACTGGTCGAATTGCTGTTGATCCGGATTTGCTGAAGCGGGTGGAAGTTGACACCGGTGCCGGCAAAGCCACGGCGGGTGCAGGCGCGCTGGGCGGTGCCATTCGCTTCGTGACCAAAGATCCCGAAGATCTGCTACGTGAGGGTGAGGATGTAGGTGCACTGGTGAAATTGGGCTCCTTCTCGAACACCAAGGGCTACAGTGCGAACACCACGATTTTTGGCCGCCTGAACGAGCAGTGGAGCACTCTGGTGTCGGTCAGCCAAAGTGACCACGAGCGCTATGAAGATGGCAACGGTGATGAAGTACCCGGTACCGATGCTCGCCAGCAAATGGGCATGGCGAAATTGGTGGGGCATTTTGGCAATGGCCAGACGCTTCGCCTCAGTCATGAGGTGCGCACGGATGAAGGCGAGCGTCCGCAGCGCCCTCAGTGGGCGGTCAGCAGCTTCAACAAGCTGTACGACCTGGATGGCCGCCGGGATACCACCACATTGAATTATGGTGTGGCGCCGGAAGGCAATCCTTGGGTGGATGCAGAGTTCACCGTGTACCAGACCGAATCTGAAGTCGAGCAGAATGTGGACGACCGTTGGGGACGCTACTACGGGTTCAGCCGCAGCATCGGAGGTGACCTGCGCAATACCAGTCAGCTAGGCGACCACAGTCTGACCTACGGAGTCGACTACCGGGAAGATAAAGTGAATGCTGGTGGTGAAACCGACAAGCGTGCTGAAGAAGAAACGGGTGATGTGTTGGGGATCTACCTGCAGGCGGACTTGTGGCTCACCCAGCAACTATTGCTCAGTACCGGCGCCCGCTACGACGATTACACTCTGCGCGACAACAACGACCAGAAGTTCAGTGAAGATGCTGTCAGCCCCAATGCCAGCCTCGCCTGGCACGTGCTAGATGGCCTGACCCTGAAAGCCGGCTACGCCGAAGCCTTCCGTGGCCCCATGCCTCACGATGCGTTCAAGATTGACCGCGGCCAGAACGACCCGGACTTGAAAGGCGAGAAGGCGAAGAACACCGAAGTGGGCTTCGACTACGTGTATCAGAACTTCACCCTGTCGGCGGAGGTGTATCGCTCTGAAGTAAAAGATGCCATCGCGGACGCTCTATTCGGCCCTGCCATTTACGAGAATATTGGTGATCTGGAATCCGACGGCTACCGCATATCCGCGGGCTATCAGTGGGACGCCCTGAGCGCAGGCTTGAGCTTCCACAGCAACGATGCCGAAGTGGATGGCCAGCCACTGACCGTTTACGAACATAACCTGCTCGGCAACACCATCGGTGACACCTGGGTGGCGGATTTGGCCTACCGCTGGAACCGCAATCTCGAGTTTGGCTGGCAGGGCCAGTTTGTGCAGGGCATCGACAACCTGGAAACGTCAGTGGGCACCATCGACAAACCGGGCTACGGCGTGCATGACCTGTTCGTGAACTGGCTGCCTACTGGCAACGAAGATTTGCGCCTGACCCTGGCGGTTAAAAATGTGGGAGACAAGCAGTATCTTGATCACGCCAGCAACGCCAATTACGAGCACATAGCCGGGTACGAAGGCGTGGTTGGCTTGCCCGCACCGGGCCGGGATGTTCGCCTTGGTCTGGCCATGCGTTTCTGAGGCCACTGATGTTACGCACCCGAGTTCTAGCCGCCCTTTTGGGCGGCCTTTTCTGTTTGTGGGCCGACCTCTCTCTGGCAGCCCGCACGGTCACCGATCTGGCCGGCCGTTCGGTTGAACTTCCCGATGAGGTCAACCGCATTGTGCTGGGCGAAAGCCGCTACATCCCGGCGCTCGCTATTCTGGATGGGGATGCTTTGCCTGATCGCCTGGTGGGCATGCTGCCCGATTTCGAAATGACCGACCCCGGCGGATATGCCCAATACTTGAAGGCCTTCCCCGCGCTGGCGGATGTGCCGCGGGTAGGGCATACCTCCGCTGACAGTTTCAGTTTGGAAAGCGTGCTCGCCATGGGAGCAGATCTGGCGATTTTCAGTCTGGAAGGTCACGGCCCCGGTGCGCGCAACCAAATGCTGATCGACCAGCTGCAACGGGCAGGCATAGCGGTGGTGTTTATCGATTTTCGGCAGAACCCGCTGGTGAATACCCCGAAGAGCATGGCCTTGTTGGGCGAAGTGCTCGGTCGGCAATCGGAAGCGCAAGCCTTCAATCAGTTCTATCAGCAACAGCTGGTGAAAGTCACCGAAGTGGTTGAGCAGATTCCGGAATCGGAAAAACCCCAGGTGTTCCTGCACAGCCGCTTGGGCCTGCACGACAGCTGCTGTGAAACCATGGTGGAAGGCATGATGGGGCACTTCCTCCAAGCCGCCGGCGCGCGCAACATTGCCGAGGGCAAGGTGCCAGGTGTCAGCGGTGTATTGAATCTGGAATACCTGATCAGCAACCCGCCGGATTATTACGTAGCGACGGCCATCGGGTCGCGCAAGTACGCCCGCTCTGACGCTGACTACAGTTACGTGATGCTCGGTGCCGGTATCGATGAGGAAATGGCCCTGGCGTCGCTGGCTCAGGCCACCGACCGACCCGGATTGCGTGCAGTAGAGCCTATTCGCGAAGGTCGTGCGATGGCTATCTGGCACCATTTCTACAACACCCCGATGAACGTCGTTGCCGTTCAGGCGCTGGCTCGATGGTTTCATCCGGAAGCCCTCGCCGACCTGAACCCGGAGGCGACGCTGGCGGAATTTTACCAACGCTTCCAGCCAGTCGAGCTGGATGGGGTCTATTGGGTTAGCGCACAGGAGGCCCGCGAATGAGCGCCGTGACTCCATCGTCAAATCGCGCTGTGGATAACTCAGCCCCGGGAACCTCACTGGCCGCCCAATACCGTCGTTTTGTCTTGCGCCGGGTTGTGTGTCTGGCTGCCTTGGCCGTAACCGCTTTGGTGGCTTTGCTGGTGGATATCGCCAGCGGGCCGTCCATGCTTGGGCTTGGGGATGTTATCCATGGACTATTGAACCCGGACAGCATCGATGCCGGCACCCGGGTCATCATTGAAGACATTCGTTTGCCCTACGCACTGATGGCCGTAGTGGTCGGGTCTTGTCTTGGTCTCGCCGGTGCGGAGATGCAAACCGTGCTGAACAACCCGCTGGCCAGCCCCTTCACCTTGGGCGTGGGGGCCGCCGCCACTCTGGGCGCCTCCCTAGTCATTGCCTTCAATATTTCTTTTCTGGGGCTGGCCGCCCACGTGTTGTTGCCGTTGTCGGCGTTTGTGTTTGCCGCTGTGGCATCGTTGCTGATTCTGATTCTGTCGCGCACGTTGGGCGCTTCAGTGCATGCGGTGGTGCTGTTCGGTATTGCCTTGCTGTTTGGCATTAACGCCGTGGTGGGGTTGATTCAGTTTGTTGCAGATGCCGAATCCGTGCAGCAAATCGTGTTCTGGACCATGGGCAGCCTGGCCCGGGCGAGCATGGATAAAGTCCTGATTGTTGCGCTTGTGCTGGCGGTCTGTGTGCCGTTTTCACTGCGCAACGCCTGGGCTATGACCCTTCTACGCAGTGGCGAAGAGCAGGCGCGCAGTTTGGGTATTCGCGTTGAACGGCTGCGCCTGACCGTGCTCATGCGGGTCAGCCTGTTGACCGCCGCTGCCATGTGCTTTGTGGGCGAAATCGGTTTTATCGGTCTGGTGGCGCCGCACATTGCCCGCCTGATGCTCGGCGAAGATCACCGTTTTTTGCTCCCGGGCAGTGCGCTGGCCGGGGCGGTGTTGCTGTCGCTGTCGTCCATTGCCAGCAAATTACTGGTGCCCGGGGTGGTCTTACCCGTGGGCATCGTCACTGCGTTGGTGGGTATTCCGCTGTTCATCGTGCTGATCATTGGCCGTAGTCGGAGGGTCGCGCTGTGACGTTGAAACTGCAATCGGTAACCGCCGGCTATCGAAATCGGTCGGTCTTCAGTGATTTGTCCTTACCGGAAATACCGGCAGGTGCGTTAGTGGCGGTGATCGGCCCAAACGCGGTGGGTAAATCCACTCTGTTGAAATCCATCGCCGGGTTGCTGCCAATTTCCGGTGACATGACTTTTGCCGGAGAAAACCTGGCGGCACTGAGTTCCTACCAGCGCACTCATCGAATTGGCTATCTACCTCAGCCATTGCCGCAGGCCATTCCGCTGGTGGCTTACGAAACCGTTTTCAGCGCCTGCCGTTCCGCTCGGGGCGACTGGACACGTGAACAGACCGAACAGGCCATTGAAAACGTGTTCGACACGCTGGGCATTCGCGAACTCGCCTTGCGGCGCCTGTCGGAAATGTCTGGTGGTCAGCGGCAAATGGTGGGTCTGGCTCAAGTATTGGTGCGCCAGACCCCGCTGATGCTGCTGGATGAACCCACCAGTGCGCTGGATTTGCACTGGCAACTGAACGTTCTGAACGCCGTGCGCGATGCCACCACCGAAGCTAAGTCGGTTGCTCTGGTGGCGTGTCATGACCTCAACCTGGCCCTGCGCTATTGCGATCAGGTTCTGGTTTTATCGCCCGGTGGCCAAGCTGTGCTCGGTGCGCCAGAACAGGTGTTAACGCCGGAGTTGCTGGCGCACACCTACGGCATTGAAGCCCGCATTGAACGCTGCTCGCAGGGCCAACCCATTGTGCTGGCGGACCGCCCGTTGCCCGCCAGTGTTCGCTGAACCCAAGGAGATTGTTATGCCGTTTATGAATGCTCGAGTATCCACCGCTAACCCTAGCCGTTTGATTAACCGCTTGTGCAAACACTTCAGCCACAAGATCGAAGCCGAGTGGAGCGAAACCAACGGGTTGCTCACCTTCTCCATCGGAGAATGCAGGTTGAGCACCCTAAACGGAGCGCTGGCCCTTGAATGCCAGTCCCCGACAGCAGAAGAGTTGGATGAGCTGGGGCAGGTGGTGGCGTCCCACCTCATCCGCTTTGCTGCCGATGAGGTGGCTGAGGTTCAGTGGAAGCCCGCGACCGCTTGAGGTTGCGGGCACTGCTCTGCCAGCACCTTGCGTAGCTGGCGGAGGTCGCTGTTCAGTACGCGGTAGCTGTCTGAACCGAACCATTCCAGAGACACGTCCAGATCGATACCTTCTGATTGCCATGCCCCTAGCTCTGCCAGTACTGGTCGGTAATCACAGGCGCCCTCCAAGACCGGCACCATGCCCTCACGCGTACCCGCCGGCGAATACACGTTAGCGGGGGCAAACACACCAAGCTGGCTGTGTTGTTGAATGTTCTTGAAGTGACAATGGTGTACCCAGGGTGCCAGCTGCTTCAGAGCAACCAAAGGGTTCGCACCGGATTCCCAAACGTGTAGCACGTCAAAGTTGATTCCCAGGGCCGGGTGATCAATGTCGCTTAACAGTTCGAGGGTGGAGCCCACGGTGTCGGCCAACGTGCCCGGATGAGTTTCCAACATCAAAGAAAGACCTTCTTCAGCCACGCATTGGGTCAGCGTTTGCAGCCGCCGGGTCATAGCCTGGCGCTGGCTGGGCGAAACCTCGTCACTGCCTAATGGGCCCGCGAAGGTGCGCACCTTGTTTGCGTGCCAGCGCTTTGCCAGCTGACAGGCCTCCCGAGTTTTACGAAGTGCTTCTGCTTCACTGCCATCCAGCGGCAGATAATCGCTGACCATGGGAATACGCAGCCCTTGGCGCTCTATCCAGTGGCCATCCAAGGCAGGTTGCCGGGCCAGATGGCGAGCATGGACGGCCCAGAGTTCAATGCCGTCAAAACCGTTGCGTTTGGCCCAGTCGGCCAGCTCGGGTAACGACACCAGATGGTGCCGAAAGGAAATGGTACACAGGTGAAAACGAATCATGACAGCACCTCCAGAGGGGCTTGTTCGGTATGGGTTTGCGGAACCCCGATGTCGCGATACCGCTGCCACTCGTTGAACAGCGCCATTAGGCTGGCCTTGATGGCAAACTCCCGCTCATCCTGTTCATCCAGTAACTGCTCGACACTTGCCAGTAGAGCGTTATCGCCGGACATCACCAGCTTCAGGGCCCGGAACTGGATCTGGGTGTAGGTTTTTACCAGCCGTTCGATGTCTTCACACACCGCTTCAAACCAGGGCGCGCCTTCCGCTTGTTTGCCCTGATCTTCCAGCAGCCAGGCGAAGGCGTGTTCGAAGGCGTACTTGCGAATCGCCATCACCGGAATTTCCCGGAAGGCATGAGGCAGGTGCGCCAGCGGCTGGCGGGCATCGGGGCCAGTATGGGCGTAAAGGATGCGCCGCACGGCATCGGTGAACGGGTTGTGGTCGGTCTTCATGCATTGCGCGAAGTAGGCGGCCACGGTTTCTGCCGGCGTATGGCGTATGTTCAAACCATCGAAATAGAAACCGCCCGCAGCGGCCGGGGAACGCACGGATTCCAGAATCCGGGCTTTGGGTAATACCCCTTCCCAGCGGAAATCCGGGTCAGACATGAACCATTCATCGGGGTTGTCGGTGGTTTCCAGCATCACGTAGTGCGGGAACGGATTCTGGTGAAACTTGTTTTCCCGTTCGGGCAGCCGGTACAGGTCGAGCATCACCATCACTTGCCGGTCCGAGGGCCGGTTTTCCACCAGCGATACCAGCGTCTGAATGTTGGTTTCTTTGTCAGCTTTGTGGTCGTACCAAGGTTCAATGCTGATGCCGTACAGCAATTTGTACCAATCGCGGAACTCGTTATGCCGAGTGTGGGGCGAGTGATACGACAGCTCCATTTCATCGTTCACTGAAAAATCGGCATCCCAAACCCCGAAGTAGAACGGGCGGTGGTCCACCCCGGGTGTGCGTTTGATGATTTCGCACACGCAACTGACGAAACAGTGCACTTTGATCACAGCGCCGGCTCCTTTTGGTCGTTGGCGACCAGCAGCCGGGCCAGATCATCTACGGTTTCAAGTTCCTGCGTCAGCAAGGTTTCTTCCGGAAGGTTTAGGCCGTGTTCCAACTCCAAATGCACGATCAGTTGCAGCAACATGATGGAATCTATGGCCAGATCGGCATTCAAGCGGGCGCCGCCATCGAACGCCGACAGTCGGGCGTTGGGTAAGTGCTGCTGGAGAACCGCCTTAATGGCGGCATGGCGGTTGGTGATCATGCGGGCACCTCCGCAGCGAGGGTGTTCGCAGGCGCTTCGCTCAATAACCGTCGGCTGACCTTGCCATTGGGCAGGCGCGGAATGGTTTCGACCTGCTCGATGAAGGCGGGCACCTGATGGGGCGACAGGTGTTCACGGCTCCACTGTTTCAGCTGATCGATATCCAGCTCGGAATCGGCCACGAAACGCAGGCATACCCGTTCACCGGCAAAACTGTCGGCTTGCTTGTAGGCCACCGCTTCCCTTATACCCGGATAGCTCAGGTATACGTCTTCCACCGCGCCGGGGTAAACGTTGATCCCCGCCACATTGATGGTGTCGTCGGTGCGCGCGAGAAAATGCAGTTGGCCGTGGACATCGAAATAGCCCAGATCCCGGGTATTAATGTGCTGGCCGCTGCCTTTGATAGTGATCATTACGTCATCGGGTTGCGCTGCGGAGGTGCCCGCATCCAGCGATACGTGGGGTAGGGGGGTACCCAGCAAGCCGGGCTCGGTCACGTTCGGGGTGAGGGCAACACAGCCGGCTTCCGAACAACCGTATTGTTGACATAACCGTTGGCACCGGTCTCGCAGCTGGTTCAGCACTGGCGCGGGCAAAGGCGCGCCGGACAGCATCACCGTATGCAGCGTCTCGCTTGCGGGCAGAATCCGGATCAACAGACTGACCAGTGTGGGCGAAGCATAGAGCAGATGTTCTGGCACCGACCGCAGCCGGGACAATATGAACCTCGGGTTCAGGTTGGTCACCACATGCGGGGTGGCACCCCGTTCCAGCGCGGCCAGCACGCCACAGATCAAACCGTAGGAATGGGTGACCGGGCAGGCCACCACCGGTGTGAGTGGCTGGGCTTCGGTGAAGTGGTCGACGTAGGCCGTGAGTTCCCGGTCGATATCGCGCCAGGGCCGGGTAATGGTTTTCGGCTTGCCGGTGGTGCCAGAGCTGAGTTGAATCAACTCGCCACCCGCGGCTTGGCCCGGATTTTCGGTAGCTTCAAGGGCCTCCGGGGCGGCATCGCGCAGGTTGTCACCGAACAGCAAATGGCTGCAGCCGGTGTCGATTGCTAGAGTTTTTGCTGCTTGCCGGGGCGTGCCGGGATGAATGGGCAACACACTGGCACCCAGCGGCTTCAGCCAAAGACACAGGGCCAGCCAGTGTGCGGTGTCTTGCAAGCAAACGGCTAAGCGGCAATTACTGGGATTCTGAAACGGCTCGGCTCCGGCCAGTGGCGCCACGATGCGGTCGCAATCGTCCTGGCTGTATGGGGTGTTATCAACGTAAAACAAAGGGGTAGTCACGATAACCTCACTTGCTGGTGATCATTGAGGGAAACGGGGGAACCAAGAGAGTCGAGGGCCAAGGGGTTGGGTACCCAATGGCTGAGGCTCCCGGTGCCCGGCTGAAGTTTTCGGGTGATGAGCGATTCGGTTTTCAGCCTTGGCTGGGCCCAGCCGAGTTGCGTTAACCGGTGCCGGAGTTCCGGGTGCTGCTGTGTGTATTGATTCAGCAATTTGCGCACCCGCGCCCAGAACCGGGCTTCTGAAAACCCGTAGGCGTCTTCGAGCAGCAGGGCCAATTCACTGAGGTTGTAGATGAACAGGGTGTCCACCGCCAACTCCCGCAGGGCTTCGGGGCCGGTCATTCGGTAATAGAGATCGTCCGGCGCCTGGTCGTACAGCGCTTGGCGATCGCCTAAATCCGGCTCTGGCGTACCGGGCGCGAGATAGTCCCGGGTGTACTCCACGCTGTCGTGAAAATCACGTAATAAGAGCGCGTTCGGCCAGCCCTCGCGCATGACCAGCAGGCTGTTTTGGGCGTGCGCTTCCAGACCAACGCCGTGGGCGGCCAGCATGTGCCAGACCGGTAGAATCAGGGCCGCGAGGGCGGCGTTCAGCCAAGGCTCAAGGCCGTAACGCTGCACCCACGGATGAATGAACGGCTGACCGTCGGGCTGCCATTGAAACAGCGCATTTAGCGGCACCGCCTGTTCACCCTCGTTCAGCCGGGCGCTAAGGCTGGTGCGCCAGATGGCGGCCAGCTCACCTTCAAGCGGGTGTTGCCCGGGCAGCGTGCCGGGTTCCGCCGTAAAGCTCAGGCTGGCGTATTCCGGCAAGAGTCGCAGAGGGTAATCGCGCGACAGCCGTGGGTCTGATTCAACAATCGCTTCCAGCCAGTAGCTGATGGCGGGTGCCGATGGCACCGAATGCGGCTCCAGATGCCGTCGGGAAGAGGTGTTGTGAATACCTAGTGGCAGCTTGATGCAGGCCTTGCGGGGGTGGTTCATGTTGAACAGAGAACGCAAGGACTGGCTAGGCTGGTAGCGGTCGCCCAGTGGCCCGAGATCGCGGATGTCGAAACGCTCAAGGTGCTCGGCCAGTGCGCCGGTGTAGAGGTGTCGCCATTGCCAGGGGTGTACTGGCAGTGCGCCATAGTGCGGCCAATCAATGCCAACCCGATGAAACGCGGCCCGCAGCAGAAAGGCGGTTTCCTCGCCCAGCTCGGCCTGCCAGAACGCCAGGTCTGAAACCGGCAACTGACTGGCCAGATAACGGCGCGGTACGGCTACCCAGTGCAGCCGAAACCCTGTGCTGGTTTCCGGGCTGTAGCGCATCAGATCGTCGGCCCCGAACCCCAGCCGGCTTTTGAAACACGGGTGATAGGGGTGCCCCTCATGAATGGCCCGGTCCAGCGCTTCGCCGTGCAGCGAGCGCCGACTGTGCAACCTGCGGGTTTGATGGCTGTTGCGAAGCTGTTCTTCGTTCGCGATGGTGGCGGCCAGTTCTTTCAACAGTATCTGGTGCCGTGAGCGGGAACCGGGTAACTCCTGAATAAGCGCTGGCAAGTCCACGGTCAACGGGCGTTGATTGCGGCTGAAGCTCAGCGTTTCTATGTCTAAACGAACGCGGCTGAAGCCCCGCACCCGGCCCCGGCATCGGGCCTGCAAGGTGCCCACGGGAAAGCTCAGCCATTGCCAGCCTTCGCTGCGGGAATCGGCTTTGTAACAGGGCACAAGGCCTTCAAACAGCAAGGCTTCCAGCAGTTGCCGAAGCACCCGTTGCCGCGGGGTTTCCGAAAGTGCAGCCGCCAGAGCCGACTCGGCCACCGGATTACGCAGCGCCATGATGCACCTCAACGGCTTGTTTGCGGATCTGGCTGGGGAGCAGGGATTGCACACGCCGGCACAGCGGGTTGGGAATGCTGGTATACACCGCCATTTCCAGTTCGGCGTTCAGCTCGTCAACATCGTGTACACGGGTCAACAGGTTGCCTTTGTAAGGCAGGCAGCTGTCTTCCAGCAGCATGGCCACCAGCGGGCGGGCCGGGCCATCCAGGCGCGCCAGTTCCGACTGCAAAAAGCAGCGCAGCTGGCGCAACAACACGGCTTCTGAAATCAATCCGTCCACACCAAAGCGGGCAATCACCGAAAACAGCTGATTCACAATCAGGTAGTAGCAGAAGCGGTCGCGGATCATCGCGTCCCTATAGAACAGCTCCGGGGTATCGAGCACATCCGGGCACAGGGCAGTCAGCGATTCTCGCCGGCTTTCCGACAGGTAATAGCCTTGATTGTCCCGGTAGTAATAGCCGTCCGGGTAGCCGCCGCGAATGTCCAGAAGACTGTTTTGTTGATGGGCTTCCAGCGCAATGCCGTGTTCGTCGTAAAGCCTCAGGGCTGGCGCAATGGCGCAGGCAAGGTAGTGCTGGAACCAGTCCTGACTGACCGAGGCCAGGCTGCGGTTTTCATTCAGTGCGACACCTTCAATTAGGCTGAGCAAGCGGGAATTACGCCCGGGCAGCGGGTCCTGAGTCAAAGCGGCAAGGCTAATCACGCCGTGATCCTCGCCCTTGGGGAAGGGGTTCTCCCGAAAAATCACTTCAAACCCGCTTTCAGCCTGCCCGGGCAGTTTTACCGTTAAGTAGGCGGGGTCCTGCAGGATACGAAACGCCGGTTCGCTTTCGGCAAAGCCGGTTCGCTGGATCAAGCGCGCCATCACCACACCGGCCCGCAACTCCGGCACCTTGTTAACCCGCAATGAGTTGGTGACTTTCACCGGAATGGAGAACTTCAGCATCCAATCGGTTTGCTCGCTGTACAGCGTGCGCACCGAAGAGGTTGCGGAGAACTCCGGCCCCAGCGCCCCGAGGGGGTGAATTGCCCCATCCTGAATGGCGCTTTGCACCGCAGGTTGCAGCAATAACCACTGGGCCTGCAGCGGGTGAGCCGGTATCAGAACGTGGTCGTCGGGCAGGTTTAACGTGGGGTGACCACCTTTGATCAGAAACTCCGCCATAGTGCTGGCGGGCAAAGCGGTTGCCGAATCCTCTTCCACGCAGGATTGGTGCACCATGAAGTAATGCAACTGAAACCGGTTCGCCAGCTCCGGCGCGTAGGCGTCTTGCTGCCATTCCGGCATGCCTTGCCGGCTTTTCGGAGTTGGGTGGCTGGCGTGGCCAAACAGTAAGGATTGCTCGGCTTCAAGAAACCGGTTTTGGTAAAGTCTCGGGTCGTGCCTGCGTTTGGCAACGTAGCGGGTCATCACTCCGTAGCTGTCGGTCAGCCGGTGCAGTAGTTCCAGTTCCCGCAGCTTGCGCAGCTCGGGCACCATGCCGGCCGAGCGGGCATAGAGTTCCCGCACCAGCAGACACATGGCCTGAAAGGGTTCAATCTCGGCCCAGCTATAACGGCCGTTCAGCCATTGTTGTACTTTGCCGTAGCGATGCCGGCCAAGATCAGAACGATAGACGATGTCGATGGCGAGGCGGGAACGCTGGCTCTCAAGCGACAGTTCGCAAGTCCACTGGCCGGATGGGCGCGTTGAAACCGTGTTTTCACGCCACTGGCCGGGGTCAATCTCCTGCAGGTAACCATGAAGAAAAGCTTGAAAGCTTGCTTGTTCGGCAATCGCGCGGGCAGACGGTCCCATGTCGACACTCCAAAGTCAGAATTTGGAGTCAATCTAAATGAGAATTATGCGCAATTGAAATGTATTTACATCTTTTACATTTGGCTCTAGGCCGTGCTGGATGTGACCAAACGCTGCGGCCGAAAGCGAACAAACAGTGCCAGCGCGAGGCCGAAGGTCAGCCACTCGGCCATCGGCAGCGCCAGTAGCAGTGGCCAGTCCGGTGCAAAGCGGGCGATGCCCACCAGCAGCAGAGCCGGTAACACCAGGCTCCGCGAGAAGGCCACCATTGCAGAAGGCAGGGGTTGGTGGGTGGCGGTGAGGTACACCGACAGCAGTACGTTAATGCCGTTCACCAGAAACAGCGGCCAGAGGATGGCGAGATACTGGTCGGCTAGTTGCGCCGTGGCCGGGTCCGCCGAGGTATCGAGGAACAGCCGAATCACATCATTGCCAAATAGCCAGACCGTGCCCACCAGCGTCAGCGCCAATGTCAGAATCACCGTGGCCCCGCAGCCCATGAACCGGCGGATGCGTTCGGCATTGCCTGCCCCCAGATTGTGGCTGATCAACACATGCATGGCGTCTGAAATGCCGTAAAACACCATCAGGCTGAGGAAGATCAGGTAATTCACCACGGTGAATGCCGCCACGCCAGCCAAGCCCTGAGAGGTCATCAACAGCCAGTTGATCAACAGCATCACCAAGCCGACCGACATCTCGTTGATCCACTCAGACACACCGTTGGCGAAGGCCTTGGCCACTTCGCGCCAATTCTGTTGCCGCAGCCGGAACACCAGCTTTCGCGCCGGTTTGTAGAAATACAGCGCCAGCACCGCAAACTGCAGCAACTGGGCCAGCCCCGTGGCGATGGCGGCACCGCGCAGGCCGTAATCCAAATACCCCACCAACAGGGCGTCCAGCACAATGTTAGCGGCAGCGCCCAGCACCAGTGCCGTGGTGGCCAGCCCGGGGAATCCGTCTACCCGCACAAAGTAATAGAGCACCATGGTGAACAGCTGCAGCACCATCACCCAGATGATCACCAGAAAGTACTCGGACATCAGCGGGAAAATAGCGGGCGAGGCACCCAACAAGCGATAGATGGATTCGTGAAACAGTAACCCGAGCAGCGCGCCGGACAACGCCAGCGCCAGTGTTGCCATCAGGCATTTGCTGAAGATCGCGGAGGCCGCAGCCCGGTTGCCTTCGCCCAGATAACGGCCAGCGCGCACAGTGCCGCCAATGGCCAGCGCCAGCGCCAGCCCGAACAGTAAGGTAAACCAGGGAATCAGCAGGTTCAGCGCCGCGAGGGCATCGGCCCCGGCAAAGTTACCGATGAAAATGCCATCGACAATGTTGGCGGTGGTCAGGGCCAATAATCCGGCCACCGAGGGCAGGGCATAGCGGAAAAAGGCCGGCCAATAAGGGCCGGCCAATATCGGATCGGTCGCTTCGTTGCTGGAATGGGTCATGGCGCTGCCGTGGCTAGATGAATCAGCTGAACAGCTCTTGCAGCTTCTCGCCGGGGTTTGGCGCGCGCATGAACGACTCACCAATCAGGAAACCGTAAATGCCGCGCTCGGTCATCGCCTGCACGTCTGCCCGGGTCATGATGCCGCTTTCGGTAATGGCCAAACGGTCAGAACCAATGCGCTGATACAGATCGAAGGTGGTTTCCAGCGACACCTCAAAGGTGTGCAGGTTGCGGTTGTTGATGCCCACCAGCGGCGTGCTCAGGGTCAAGGCATCATCCATCTCTTCGCCGTTGTGTACTTCTACCAGCACATCCAGCCCGATTTCGTGGGCGATGCCTTCCAGTTCCTGCATCTGGTCTTTGGTCAGGCAGGCGGCAATCAGCAGAATGCAGTCGGCCCCGATGGCGCGGCTTTCGTACACCTGATAGGGCGCTACCATGAAGTCCTTGCGGATCACCGGCAGGCTGCAGGCCGCTCGGGCCGCTTTCAGATAGTCTTCGTGGCCTTGGAAAAAGTCCTGATCAGTCAGTACGGACAAACAGGCCGCGCCGCCTTTCTCGTAGCTTTCAGCAATGACTTCCGGCTCGAACGGGTCGCGCAGAATGCCTTTGCTAGGGGAGGCCTTTTTGATCTCGGCAATCACCGCCGCTTGCTGTTGCTCAACGCGCGAACGCAGAGCATGGGCGAAGCCTCGCGCCGGTGGCTGATCACCCGCCATGGCTTTGAGGTCAGCGATGGAGGTTTTCGGTTTGCGCTCGTCTACTTCCTGCCATTTGCGGTCAACAATTTTGCGCAGAATGGTGGGGGTACGGTCATTGTGCCTATTGGTCATTGCGGCCTCAGAAACATTGGGAGAAATCGGCAAGTTCAGACATCTTGCCCGCAGCCAGGCCAGAGCCCATGGCATCCAGAGCCATCTCTACGCCCATTTGTGGCGTGTTGGCCAGGCCGGCAATATAGATAGCAGCACCGGCGTTCAGAGCAATCATGTCGCGGGCTTTTTCGGTGGTTTCGTCGTGCTGACGACCGAAGGCGGCGCGAATGAGCTTCAAGGATTCATCAGACGAATCCACGGTCAGGCCTACAAGGGTCTGGCTCTTGATGCCCAGATCTTCCGGGGTGATGCTGTATTCGGTGATCTTGCCGTCTTTCAGTTCGGCTACATATGTCTCGGTGGCCAGGCTGATTTCATCCAGCCCGTCTTTCGAGTGCACCACCATGATGTGCTCGGCACCCAAACGCTGCATCACTTCCGCCATAGGGCGGCACAGGGCCTTGGTGAACACGCCGATCAGCTGGCGCTTTACGCCCGCCGGGTTGGTCATGGGGCCCAGAATGTTAAAGATGGTCCGGCAACCCAATTCTTTACGGGGGCCAATGGCATGCTTCATCGCGCCGTGGTGAGACGGGGCGAACATAAAGCCCACGCCGATTTGTTCCACGCAACGGGCGACCTCTTCCGGTGACATGTTCAGATTCACACCGGCTTTCTCAATCAAATCCGCACTGCCGCTCTTGGACGACACGCCCCGGTTGCCGTGCTTGGCTACGAAGCCGCCGGCGGCGGCTACAACAAAAGACGCCGCCGAGGACACGTTAAACAGGTTGGCGCCATCACCGCCTGTACCCACGATATCCACCAGAGGCTCTGCCTTAATATCAACCTTGGTGACCAGCTCCCGCATGACTTCGGTGGCACCGGTAATCTCGTCAATGGTTTCGCTCTTCAGGCGCAACCCCATCAGAAAGGCACCTACCTGAGCATCGGTGGCTTCGCCGTTCATCACGATGCGCATGACATCCTTCATTTCCTCACGGGACAAATCCAGATTGGAGGCAATGCGGTCGAGGGCTTGTTTCATATCCATGCGTGAGTGTCCTTTCTTATGATTTGAGGAAGTTGCGCAGCAATTCGTGGCCCTGCTCGGTCATGATCGACTCAGGGTGGAACTGCACGCCTTCAATCGGCAAGGTCTTGTGGCGAACGCCCATGATCTCTTCGATGGAGCCGTCTTCGTTGCGGGTCCAGGCGGTCACTTCCAGGCAGTCCGGCAGGGTGTTCTGATCAATCACCAAGCTGTGGTAACGGGTGGCTTGCAGCGGGTTGTTCAGGCCCCGGAATACGCCCGTGTCTTTGTGATAAACGGGGGACACCTTGCCGTGCATCACGCGCCCGGCGCGAATGGTGTCGCCGCCAAACACCTGACCGATGGATTGATGGCCAAGGCAAATGCCCAGAATCGGAAGTTTGCCGGCAAAATGGCGAATGGCTTCCATGGAAATGCCCGCTTCATTCGGGGTACAGGGGCCGGGGGAAATTACCAGCCGTTCCGGGTTCAGCGCCTCGATTTCCTCAATGGTGATCTCATCGTTCCGGTGCACCTGAACCTCGGTACCCAGCTCGGCCAGATACTGGACAATGTTGTAGGTGAAGGAATCGTAGTTATCAATCATCAGCAGCATAGCGATCGGGACCGTATGTTCTAGCAGTGGATGTGTTCGCCATGCGGGCGGTGCTGTGCATAAAGGCATTTACAGCGCACATTGCCGGAGGTTTGGCGCAAACAGACAGTGGATTATTGCAGCCCACTGGCCTAGGTACAATATCGGGCTGGCGGGGAGGGCGGCATTAAGCCTCGGCCTGAAGGTCAAAATGCCGTGCCGATGCGCGCAGGGTTTCCACATGCACGTGGCGGCAATCCAGCTGAAAGCGTTTAGCAGCCTCGGCCAAGGTGGCCTTGATTTGGCTGTAGGCTTCTTCCTCATCCTCGGGTAATACCGACAGCATCAGGCTGATAACCGGCTCCTTAAGGATTTCCCCTTCATAGGCGGTTTTGAACTGCTGGCCATCATCGGCCCAGAACCCGGTTAGCGTCGCGCTGTCGGAAGAGTGCAGCACAGTGGCCCCACCAAACCGCCGCGACAGCTGGCCCGCCACAAAGTCGCCGACCTCGGCCATTTTTTCCGGGCTGATTGAGAACAGCACCAAAAAGCGGATACGGGCATTGTCTGTCATGGTTGAGTTACCTATCAGTCGCGGATCAGCGTTTGGCGAGATAAATATAGATGAAGATCGCCACCAACAGGGCGGACGATAACGCAATGGCACCGTTCGGCGGTAACCACAAGAACACATCCAGAATGCCCGGGAAGTCGTCTATGGGTAGGCTGCGAGAGGCCGTGGTTAGTGAGAGGAACAGCTCCACCAGTGCCACGCCCCCGATACCGGCCAAGATCAACTCGACGGTTTTATCGACTCGGGATTTGCGCGCCTCCAGCAGCCGGGCAATGCGTGAGCGAATCAAATCCGTGCGCTCCAGCGCACTGCTGATCAGGGTATCCAGTTGCCAGGCCACGCAGGTGTCTTCCACGATGCGGGCCCGTTCAGCCTGAACGCCCGCCCGGGCTTCCTTGAATTCCAGCCGGCTGAACTCGAGGTGATCCAGGCTCACCGTGATATTCGCCATCAACCGGTTCAGTTCACCGTTGCGGGTGCGCTTTGCGCCCAGCAGGTCGGTGAGCTGTGAATAACTGGATTTCAGAATGGCGCCGTAAATAAACAAAATGGCGTTGTAAAACTGGCAGATGGACAAGCCCCGGAACCAATCATCGCGGCAGTCTTGCGGCTGGTCACTCACCACCAGAATGTTGCCAGAGCCCACGTAGTGCCGCGCCTGTTTGAGATCGTCGAGGGAACCGGCGTAAGACGCCCACTGGCGCAATAGCTCACCCACAGGCTGATCCAACTCATTCGGGCTGGCCACAATACTGCGCCCGGTCCAGAGCACATGGCTGGCAGGAGCGGTTGCTTCGCTGAAATCAACGTCTTTAAAAACGGTCAGCTTGTTCGGGTCCCGAAGCTGTTGTTCATCGGCGGATTTGTTCTTGCCAAACCGAGCAGAAAACTCCCGACAGTAAGCCTGAAAACACGGATAGATAAGCGCCCCGTAAACATCACCCGCCGCATCCGACAGGGAACGATCTAGCAGGCCGGATTCAATCAGCGTTGCCAGCGTGGCCTCGTTTACTTGGATCATGACATCCAACCGCAGCAGTGCCACCGTGTCGTCGTACAGGAACAACTGGCAAGCCTCGATCTCGCCGTTCCACTCATGGCAGATGCGCGCCAGGTTCTCGGAACGATCCCTAACTGCCTCAGTATCAATGTCGTAGCAATCAAACGGCTGGAAGAAAGTCGGCAAGCTGTCGTGGGCAAGCGTGCCGTAGCCGTTGGCCCAGGGCCAATCGAAAGGAAGAAGCACGTCCGACGCCGGCAGTAAACGCTTAGGAGCTTCCCCCGAACCGCCCTGCAAGGCCTTGGCCGCGCGGTGTTCGCTGTTGGCACTGATGGGCGAGCGCACCGGAGAAAGGGTGGCAATCCGTAGTGTGGTTTTGTTTGTCATTGACGGCCTTACGGAATTGAACTCGGGGTGAAGAACTGATGGTTTTGGAGTATAGCGGGATTGGGTGGGGTTCTGAATGGGGTGGGGCAAAGCCACGGATGTGCCCTCGGGTATTGTATGTCGATTGGGAAGCGGTTCTCGGAATTTTGTGGGAAAAAGCGTGACTGTTAGTAAGCTTTTGATATGGTTTCTGTGGAGCCGCGTGGGGCGCTGAATTTTATTTAAAGGGACGGAGTTATAAGTAATTACCATGCCCTACGTTTATTTGGATCAAAACGTATTATCTGACATGAGAGAGCGAGTCCTTTCCGAATCTGCTAATGAGGATTTGCGTGCTCTCAAAACTCTTTGCACTCTCAAAGACGTTGAGGTCCTGTACACGGCGACACACTTGCGTGAAATCCGACAGATTCCTCATGAGAAGTTTAGATTGGAACATCTAAGGCTTTTGAATGGGCTTGGAGCCGCTTATTTAACTCCAGTAACAAACATGCTCGTAAGGAATCATCCAAAAACAGTCTGGGATGGCTTTATTGAGAATGAATCTCAAAACTATGCGGCCGGGATAGATTCGGTCATGGAGACTCAAGACCTTATCAATCGAAAGTTGTGCGGTCTTCCAGTAGACCAAACGTTTGATGATTTAAACTCAAGGCTTCGAGCAAGTTTGCGTTCAATTCTGGAAGATAGCTTGGCTCAGATTGAGATCGTATCGACAACTGAACTCGACAAGGTTCAGATTGAATCAGTAAAGATACAAATTAGCGATCAATTGTCGAATTTGGAGAATCTTCCAAGGTTCGACATACCAAATGACCAGGAGTTAGGGCCTAGACCATTTCGACAGCTTGAGAAGTTAAAGGAAATTGAAAAGAGCCCAGCAGCCCATGTCATCGGCTTGATAGAAGAGCTTTTCCGTGAGTCGAACCCTGATTTCCATTGGAGTAACCATATTGACGATACTCCCGAGAACAAGATTGCTGTTTGTTAGTCTCTTTTAAACTGGGCTGGCTACTGTGCAGATGATTTTACAAGCACGAAAAAGGGAAAGGATAGGTTTAATGCTTCAAGTAACGATTTAGCACATGTTCAAAGCGGGGCACGTTGTTCACTCCTCATCTCGCAAGACGTAGCCTTCCTGAAAAAAGCTGATGCTATTTACAAACATCTCAACATTGGAACTTTGCCTCTGGAACCCGGTGAGGCTATCAAGCACTTATAACAATGCGCTCCAGCCGACCGCTAAAGCGGCGGCTGAGCTTTGGCGTTAAATGCCGGTGATAGCCAGGTCCAGAGCTCCAACAATCTGGTTTCTGAAATGCGAGAGAGAACCGATGGGGTTTTTGAGGTGTTTTTCAGGTACGGAGGAAATTTGCGGAGTTGACAGCAACAGCTCCTGATCGGCAAAGCTGATTTCTGTAGAGAGCCTTGCTGATTTTGCTCGGGTTGGGGTACACATCGAACTGTGCCATCAGAACTCCCTGAATTCGTCGCCGAAGCATCCATGTTGTTCGACGAAATCGTTGTAGCTTTTTATCGCAGCGCGATTTTCTTCAACCCATTGTGCGGCTTCGCGTTTCGAAAGCTCTTCTTTCAGAGCTCGCTCCAAGGTGGCAGACAAGTTGATGTTCAGTTCCCGGGCTATACGCAGAAGGTCGCTATTGATTGAGAGGTTCGCTGCTTTTTTGGGGGCGGCTGAATTATAGAGTCCGGCCATGAGGGCCTCCAAGAAGATATAGAATACACAGCTTGACCTTATACGCATGCAAGCATTTAACCAATGACTGTTGTCGTCGCTCATACGCTGGCGCTCCTTCGCGCGGCAAAGCCAAAGCGCAATAAACAAGGAATGTTCAAAAATTATGGCAAATAATTGCGGCCAATGTGGGCCGGTTGAATCAAGGTTGATCAGCCTCTTCGCATCGTTGTTCTTCTCTATCCCAACGGCAGCGTTCGTTTGGTTCTGGGTAAACCTGGAACTGGCCGTGTATTGGGATGGTTTTCTCAGTAGTCGTTACCTCGTCACCTGTATTATCGTTTTTGCCGTGTTGGCCCTGCTGCTCCCGAAACTGTTTCCAGCTATTCTCGGGGGAATCTGGCGCGGTATCGGCAAGATATGGAATTGGTGGGGGTTTTAGCCTTCTTCCTGTGCAGTAATGGCCCGCCGGCAGCATGCCCCTCTGCCGACGGGCCCAATTAAACTCGGGGCTTAAAAGGATGTTAGATGAACTGGTATCTGGAAGTATTAAAGAAATACGCAGTATTCAGCGGCCGGGCGCGACGTAAGGAATATTGGTTTTTCATCTTGTTCAATATCATCATCAGCCTTGTGCTTGGTGTAATTGACGGATTCACGGGGAGCTATAGCGAAGCTGCCGGGTTAGGGTTGCTTGGAGGTATTTACTCGCTCGCCGTTTTAATTCCGGGGATAGCGGTTACCGTTCGTCGGCTTCATGACACGGGGCGGAGTGGCTGGTGGTTTTTGATTGTACTTGTCCCGGTTATCGGTGCACTTGCGCTGCTGGTGTTTATGGTTCTGGACAGTAAGCCAGGGCAAAACCAGTACGGCTCGAATCCGAAGGAGGCCGCTGCCTAAGACGTTCAGCGGAGGTGCGTTCGCCCCTCCGCTAAACAAAATCGCTCGTTAGGAAGGATAGGCCCCATGAAAAACAAACGATCAATAGGCGTTGTTCTCTTCCCCGGATTTGAGCTTCTCGATGTATTTGGCCCGCTTGAGATGTATGGCCAGGCACCGGGCCATTTCGAGATCCAGTTGGTGTCGGAAGAAGGCGGTGAAGTGGCCAGCGCTCAGGGGCCGAGGTCGGTCGCTGATGTGGCATTTTGCGATGCACCGAACTTCGATATTCTTTTGGTGCCGGGTGGCATAGGAACGCGGGCGGAAGTTTTGAACGACGTATTCCTTCAGTGGGTTGTGGATCAATCCAAATCCTGTGAATACGTTACCTCCGTGTGCACGGGCAGCGCATTGCTGGCAAAGGCCGGAATACTGGATGGCGTGAGGGCCACAACCAACAAGAAAGCGTTTGATTGGGCCACGTCTCAAGGCGAGCGGGTTCACTGGGTAAAAGAAGCGCGTTGGGTTGAGGATGGTCGGTTTATTACGTCTTCCGGCGTATCGGCTGGAATCGATATGACCTTGGCTCTGATTCAGAAAATGCTTGGCCCGGAAATGGCGAAAGACATCGCAACATGGACCGAATACGAATGGCATAGCGACTCGAGCTGGGATCCATTTGCGCGATTCTATGGGCTCGTTTAACGGATAATCGTTGGAGCTGGGCTTGTGCCCAGCCGCTGATTTTGATGCTGCCTGCACACCTCTGAAAGCCTACAAAAAGTAATCTTCCTCAAGTGCATTGATGATTCTGCTGCTCATAGCCTGAGTCGTTCGCTCGACATACTCTTTGTACTCTTCCGCTAGACTCCCGTAGTAAAAAAAATGAGTCAGTATTTTGCTACTGCCATCGAAAAAGTAGTCTTTTGCCGGAGCGCCATATTCGTAGGCCTCGACACGCACATGATATTCCGTTGTCGCGGTGTTGGGCAGAATAAACGCAGAGAGAATGTTGAAGGCTCCCGTGATCAAGTCTGCGCCAGTATGCTCCAGACTACATTCCGAACTAAGAAACAGCGAGAGATCCGCATTGTCTTCGGTTTCTGCTTCAACGTAGTTCAATGATGCAAAGCGACTTTTTAGCTCTTCGATGAGTATGCCGTCATGACAGGTGGGGTCGCTGTTGCTTGCGCTGGCGATGTAGACGCTCTCTTTGCCGGTTACGGCTTCCGAGTTGAAACCTTTATCGCTTGGCGGGAACGCGATGGCGCAGCCTAGCAAAGACTGCGTCAGAGCCAGCAGTAGCAGGTACTTCATGACGATTGCCCTTCTGTTGTTTGTATTCGCAGGTATGAACGATTTGAACCACGCAGCGATATTGCTGATTGCGGTTTTCTACGCATTCGTCAGAATCCAAAAGGTTCGTGTTAAAGGGGGCTTTTTACGGCTGCTTTTGATATGAAGGTTGAGTATTACATGAAATCTAGTCGCGATCAGCTTTTTTGTAGGTGGTAATACCGACACTTGCTTGTCTTGGAGAACGGGAGGAAAAATTGTTCATAGCCGAACTCATGGAGCTAAAACCGCTTAGCCTGACCTACAAAGATGAGCTGTTCACTCTCATTAACACCAACCGCCAACACCTGCGCGAGTGGTTGCCCTGGGTCGATCTAACCAAGTCCCCTGCCGACACGGAATCCTTTCTCGAATCCGCCATCAATCAATATCAATCCGGCCAAGGCCCGCAGTACGCCATTTTCTCCGATTCGGCTTTATGCGGTGTGTGCGGTTTTCATCCGTTCGATTTGTCTAATCGCACTGGCAGCATCGGATATTGGTTGGGTGAAGCCTGTTCGGGTAAAGGCATCATGGCGAGAGCGGTGCAGGCGCTGGTTGAACAAGGCTTTCGGGAATACGATTTGAACCGAATCGAGATTGCCTGCGCCACCGGTAATACTAAAAGCCGAGCCATTCCGGAGCGTTTGGGGTTCAAGCTTGAAGGCGTGTTTCGGGAGCGGGAGTATGTGAACGGCCGCTATCTCGATCAGGCGATTTACTCGATGCTGGCCTCAGAGTTTCAAGCGCAGAGTTAAAGTGGAGCGCCCACTCGCTGACTTTGATGCTAGCTGCCAAGCTCTGAAATCCTACAAAAAGTAATCTTCCTCAAGCGCATTGATGATCCTGCTGCTCATCGCCGGCGTGGACTGCTCCACGTATTCTTTATGCTTGTCCGCGAGTTGCCCAAAGTAAAACGGATGCGTCAGCACTTTGCTGCTGCCATCGAAAAAATAGTCTTTTGCCGGCGCGCCGTGTTCGAAGGCCTCGACACGAACCTCGTATTCCGTTGTTGTGGTAATGGGCAGAATGAAGAAAGAGGCAATGGGGAAGATCATCGTGGCCATATCTGCGCCGGTTTGTTCCACGCCGCACTCTGAATCGAGAAAAAGCGCGAGATCCGCTTTATATTCGGATTCGGCTTCAACGTAGTTCAATGCCTCAAAGCGACCTTTCAGCTCTTCGATGAGCCTGCTGTCATGACAGGCGGGGTTGCTGTTGCTTGCGCTGGCGATGTAAACGCTTTCTTTGCCGGTTACGGCTTGTTGGTTGAAGCCTTTGTCACTGGGCGGGAACGCGATGGCGCAGCCTAGCAAAGACTGCGTTAGAGCCAGAAGTAGCAGGTACTTCATAACGATTGCCCTTCTATTGTTTGTATTCGCAGGTATGAACGATCTGAACCACGCAGCGATATTCCTGATTGCGGTTTTCTACGCATTCTTTCTTTTCCATGTTCGGGTCGCCCAGCGTACTGATCTTGCCCCGGTAGTTTTCTCGGCATGACTGTCGGGCCTGGGTGTCGGCATTGGTGGCCGCCAGGTTCAGAGCTTGGTCATAAGGGAAGTGCATATCAGTTGTTCCGCGGGCCTGGATTTCTGCCGTGGCCGTTTTGCGGGGCGCTCTGGTTGCCGTTGGCTTGGCTGCGGCCGGAGTTTTCGGGCGGCTTTGAGTTGAGCTGCCAGAAGGCTGGTTTTGGGGTGGCGTGGTTTGTGTTGATTGCGGCTGATGAGTTACAGGGCTGTTAACGGTATAAACCGGTGCTTTATAGGGTGTTGTGAGCGGGTCATAACTGGCTGTGGGCATGTTATCCGCGGCTTTGGCTGCTGATGAAATCGCACTGCTCCAATCCGCTTCTGCGGCGCTGTTGATAACGATAGCAACGGGCGCTAAGACACCATAAAGCGTTTTGCTGACGGCTTTCATAACAATGGTGCTACCGTTTATATCTTCGTCGTTTTTCACCGTTTCCAGTTCACGTGTGACATCCAGGCCGTTGGCCTCTTTGATCAAGAGATCAAATATACGGATGCTTCGGGAGATGGCATCGGTCGCGATGGCGGTTACCGTTCCACAGTTTATCCAGTCTTTGACATCGGAGAACGTTGAAACTTCGTGGCGGCCGTTTGTCTCGATCTCCACATCGAATAACGTTTGGGGAGTCCGTTCCAGAGTCGCCAACGTGAAATGGGTGTCGAGCGTGCCTTCTGAGGTGTGGCTGAATTTGGTATTGAGACACTCCACACCGCTTTCTGAAGGGGAGGCCTTAATTTTTAAAATGTACAGCTTGTCGCGAGAGCCGCTGAAAAGGCTGCGGTTGCCCTGTAGCTTCTCTTTGGCGACAGTCTGTAGCTCCGCCAGAACATCGCCGTCGGCAGAGTCGTAACCATCATTAATGCCGTAAATCGAAACGCGGGCCAGGGTGCCGTCGTAAGCGGAGGTTTCGAGGTCTTCTCCTTCGAACTGAATGCTCTTGTTGCTGCTGCAGCCGCCAAATGTCAGTAGTAGAGTCAGTATGCAAATGGTTCGCTTTAAAGAGGTCATTCTTCGGCCGCTTTTGGTATGAAGGCTGAGTATTGCATGAAATTTGGTCGCGATCAGCTTTTTTGTAGGTGGTAATACTTATCTCTGTTATTGCTCAACCTGAACCTGAACCTGAACCTGAACCTGAACCAACGCGTCGCCGGCGAATTGGAAGGTATTTGCCTGTGGGGTGGGTGCAGAAGATCGCGATGCCTGGATGTTGTGTATGCAGAATGGTGCGGGTGTCGTTGCCTTTAAGGCGTTCGATATAATGTTCTGTGTTGGACGGTAGGGATGATGAGGCAAACCCCTGAATGCGAGTTTTGGCTCGCATTCAGGGAGTGGCCTGTCACAGGGGTCATCCAGAATAGATGTTCAGGAGGTGGCGTTCAGCTTTCTCCGGCGAGAGATGCCTAAGCCCAGTAGGCCAAGGCCTAGAAGGGCCAATGAGCCAGGTTCGGGCACGCTGACAGGATCGCCGGGGTTACCTGGGTCACCGGGGTCGG
The DNA here is from genome assembly GCF_048285575.1 of Marinobacter sp. SBS5. Taxonomy (NCBI): domain Bacteria; kingdom Pseudomonadati; phylum Pseudomonadota; class Gammaproteobacteria; order Pseudomonadales; family Marinobacteraceae; genus Marinobacter; species Marinobacter sp. SBS5. The sequence continues at coordinate 330,611 of NZ_JBLWAZ010000001.1, forward strand.
AAACAGACCGGCCAAAGCGGAGGTCATCGAAGCCTAGAATGTCGTTGGTCGCGTTGAAGGTCACGCTGGATATGAGCTGGCCGAAATCAATAAAGCCCACGAAAGCGCCACCGCCGCCAGTCGCTGACGGAAAATCAATGGTTTGAGTGGCTGAGGAGCCGTCGACATATGTGATCGTTTGCTGAGGCACAATGTCAGTCTGAAGGCCGTTTACATAGAAACCAAATGCATCTACCGGATCCGTAAAGCTAAAGGTTACCATTCCGCCATAAAGCAATCGGAAAAAGCCTCCACCCGGCGTTGTATTAAAGCCACACGGTGCCCCGCAGCCAGAATTGTTCGTGGTGCTGCCTCCGGTTATTGTGAGATTGCTTGGAAGCGGTGACTCAAAATCGTAGGTGTCGAGTGCGCCTGCGACAGATAGGAAGTCGCTGGCTGCGGCTTGAGAATTCACCATTTGCGCTAGCGAAGACACATTATTGTCGGCTGCAATGTATGTGACCGGCACTGCTTGAGCGGTTAACGCAAACATCAATAAGGGAGCTGTCGATAATAGTGCTAGTTTGGTTTTCATGGCCTTTCTCCATCGGCAAAAGGGAAAGCTTTACAGAGCTTTTTCGTTCTTTTTGCAGCTGTGAAGCTTAACTTTTGGAATGCAAGCTTGAAGCCAGTTTAGGTGTAAATGCCAACTATCAGGGGTTTGCAAATAAAAAAATGTATTGGTAATGCATAAGTGTTAAAGATCTCGACACAAAGGATTGAGCATAAATTTGCTGCGCCTTGCATAAACATTCTACGTTGATTCTTCCGATGTAAACTGCTGGTTTATAGTTGTTTTCAGGCCTTTCTGGGTCAGCAATGTGCAGCAGGCCAAGAGCCGGTTTTAGTATTACGCGATCGTTTGGAGAACAAGTTGCTCATAGCCGAATCCCTCGAGCTGAAATTGCTCAGTTTGGACCACAAAGACGAGCTATTCCCCCTCGTAGACAGCAATCGCGAACACCTGCGCGAATGGTTGCCCTGGGTCGATGCAACCCAGTCGCCGGTAGATTCCGAATCCTTCCTCGAATCGGCAATTAACCAATTCCAATCCGGCCAAGGCCCGCAGTACGCCATTTTCTCGGGCTCGATTTTATGCGGGGTGTGCGGCTTTCATCCTTTCGATTTGGCAAATCGCACCGGTAGCCTTGGGTATTGGCTGAGCCAATCTTATTCAGGCAAGGGCATCATGGCGCTGGCGGTGAAGGCACTGGTCGAGCAGGGTTTTCGGGAGCGGGAGTATTTGTATGGCCGGTATGTCGATCAGGCGATGTACTCGATGCTGGCCTCAGAGTTTTCCGGCTAACAGAGCGCTTCGTCGCTCAAGCTGGTGTTCCGCCAAAATATGGTGCACCCCCAGCGAGAGAACTACTCTTTATTTTGTGAGTTTTCTTCTATAAGCCGCTGCAGCGGCTATTCGGCATGAAGCGGGTGAGCTTCAAGGGGGAAGTGATGGACTACGTAGAAGGCTTTGTGGCCGCAGTGCCTACCAAGAATAAAGCAGAGTACATTCGCCATGCTACGGAAGCGGCGCAGTTGTTTAAAGAGCACGGCGCCACCCGGTTGGTTGAGTGTTGGGGCGACGATGTGCCGGCAGGCGTAAAAACATCCTTCCCGCTGGCGGTGCAATGCCGTGAAGACGAAACCGTGGTGTTTTCTTGGGTGATCTGGCCGTCCCGGCAGGTAAGAGATGTTGGCATGAAGGCGATTGGGGAAGATATCCGCATGCTGGAAAACCCGATGCCCTTTGATGCCAGCCGGCTGATTTACGGTGGTTTTGAGATGGTAGTGAACCAGTAGTGCGCTCTAGGCACTACCCCCCAAAGTGGTGCCCCACGGGTTAACGAACTACCCTAAACTTAATGATGTTCGTTCTCTGAGCTGTTTTCGTGACTGGTCTGTATAGAGCCAGCGGCTGTGTCGGCATAGGGGATGGTGCACTTCCTGCCGCTCTGTACGGAGTGTGAGCAACAACGAGGCACGTATTCGGAAGGCATTGCTTGGCATTGTTATTGACCAACAAATGCTGGAGAACGGCCATGCAAGATGCTCAAAAAACCAAGTACCTCAGTGTTGCCCTGTATGTCTTCGGGGTGATTTTCATAGTTGGTGTCCCCGCCATGATGATGGTTGTTTGGCCCTCCGGTTGGAGCTGGGAACCGGCGCAGCCCGAATACGAACAAATGATCATGGGTATGTACATTACGCTCGGCGTGTTTTTGATTCGTGCTGCTAAAGCACCGATGGAACATGCCAGTCTTATCTGGTTTACTATTTGGTCCAGTGTTGTGCACGCTGGCATTATGCTCGTGCAAGCGCTTATGGATGAAGCCGAGCGCGCGAACCTATTGGGCGATATTCCAGCCTTGTTTTTAGTTGCTTTCGTTCTTTTCTATTTGATGCCAAAACGTTCCGGGGCTCAGTGACTAACTGATACACGGAAGGCGGTAGTGTCACGCAAGAGTTGAGGTGAGTTGTTTGAATTCTGAAGCACTGCAATACGGTCAGGGTGACACCTCTTACCGCGCCGCCGGGGAGTTGGAAGGCATTACCCGGTTGGTGAACGCGTTTTACGATTACATGGAAACACTTCCCGAAGCCCGGAAGATTCTGGCGATGCACCGGCCGGATTTAACCGAATCCCGCACCAAATTGGCTTACTTTTTATCGGGCTGGTTAGGCGGGCCAAGGCTTTATGCGGAACATTTCGGTAGCATCAACATTCCTATGGTTCATCGGCATTTGCCCGTGGGCGAAGAAGACCGCGATGCCTGGATGCTTTGCATGCAGAAAGCCGTGGCGGATCAGCCTTTTGATGAGTCGTTCAAGGTGTATTTGATTGAGCAGCTTTGGGTGCCGGCCGAGCGAATTCGAAGTGTCTGTAGTGCACCTATTTCACGCTAATAATAATCGGAGTTTTTAGTCATGCAGCCGAAAGACATTGTGGCGCAATTTATCGCTGACGTTCATGGTCAGCGTTTGGATCAGGCAAAGACGCTGCTGGCTGAAGAGGGCTTCGAGTATGTCGGCCCGAACATGCGTTTCCTGAATCGCGATGATATGGTGTCGTACCAGTTCGGTATGGTGGCCATCCAGAAAGATCTGGTGCTGCGCCAGCTCAGTGCCGACGGCGAGCATGTGTTTGCGATTCTGGATTACCAGACCTACTTCGAGCAGATTGGCGATGTGCGTCTGGCGGTTTGGTTCCGGGTTCGGGACGATAAGATTCAAACCGTGGAAGCGTTCTACAACGCCGCCGTGGTTGAGAATATGTTGGGAGGAAACCTGCCGTCAGCGAACTGATCGGCAGGTAATTCGTATCGGGCGTTAGTGGTCGTAGTCGTTGTAAGTCATGGCGACGGCCTTGAAGATGGCCCGGCCCTTGTTCATGGTTTCTTTCCATTCCAGGCGAGGTACTGAGTCAGCGACTACGCCGGCGCCTGCCTGAATGTGCAGGGTGTTGTCTTTGATTACGGCGGTGCGGATCGCAATAGCGGTGTCCATGTTGCCGTTGAACGACAGGTATCCCACAGCCCCGCCGTACACGCCACGTTTCACCGGTTCCAGTTCATCAATGATTTCCATGGCCCGAATCTTCGGAGCGCCGCTCAGGGTGCCTGCGGGCAGGGTGGCGCGCAGTACGTCCAGGCAGCTGATGTCTTTGTTCAGGCGGCCGGTGACGTTAGAGACGATGTGCATTACGTGGGAATAACGTTCCACAATCATCTTGTCGGTCAGGCGCACCGTGCCGGTTTCTGACACCCGGCCAGCGTCGTTGCGGCCCAGGTCGATCAGCATCAGGTGCTCGGCGATTTCTTTCGGGTCGGCCAGCAGTTCTTTTTCCAGTGCGTTATCCTGAGCATCGGTGGCGCCGCGTTTGCGGGTGCCGGCGATGGGGCGCACAGTTACTTCCTCGTCTTCTACCCGAGCCAGGATTTCCGGTGATGAACCCACAATGTGGAAGTCGTCCAAGTCCAGGAAATACATATACGGCGACGGGTTGAGTACTCGAAGCGAGCGGTACAGGTTCAGTGGGGGCGCTTCAAACGGGATTGACATGCGCTGGGAGATGACGGTTTGCATCACGTCGCCGTCCAGCACGTAGCCTTTGATTTTTTCGACCGCGGCTTCGAATTTGTCTTGCGAGAAACCGGAGACAAAATCACTTTCGTCCACGGTTTTGCCTCGTAGATGTTCTGGGGTACGCGGCGCGTCGGCGGTGGTGCGGTGCAGCTGGTTTTCCAGTTCGTTGATGCGAGCCTGGGCTTGTTCGTAAGCACCTTCAATGGCCGGGTCAACGTGCACGATCAGATGCAGCTTGCCGCGCAGGTTGTCGAATACCACGATTTCGTTCGACACCATCAGCAGGATGTCCGGGGTGCCAATTTTGTCGGGCGGGCAGCTCTTGCGCAGGCGCTTTTCGATGTAGCGCACGGTGTCGTACCCGAAGTAGCCCACGAGTCCGCCGTTAAAGCGGGGCAGCTCGGGCAGGTCCGGCGCGTTGAAGCGCTTCTGGTATTCATCGACAAAGGCGAGCGGATCTTCCACTTCGGCTTGTTCCACCACCTTGCCGTTCTGGCTCACTTCAATGCGGTGATCGTAGACTTTCAGCACTTCTCGCGAGGGCAGGCCGATGATGGAGTAACGGCCCCACTTCTCACCACCCTGAACGGATTCGAACAGATAGGAATACGGGCCACTGGCCAGTTTCAGGTAGGTGCTCAGAGGTGTGTCCAGATCAGCCAGTACTTCGCGGTACACCGGAATCCGGTTGTAGCCGTCTTGGGCCAGTCTGGAGAAGTGCTCAGGTGTCATCTTGTCGTTTCCTGAATTCGGGTCTGCGTGTTTATAAAAGCTCGGTCAGCGAATCCACCACCGCATCGGCGCCGAGGCTGTCGATGGAGGCGCCGAAGTTGTAACCATAGCGCACGGCAACGCAGGGCATGCCTGCTTTCAGGGCCGCGTTCACGTCTGCGGCGGAATCACCCACCATCACTGTGGTGCCTATCGTGCTGCCCAGTTTTTCCATAGCGTGCAGCAGCGGAGCGGGGTCCGGTTTTTTCACGTCTAAGGTATCACCGCCCACGAACAGTTCGAAATAGGGCGCCAGTCCGGTTTGCTCCAGCAAGGGCGCAACAAACTGGTCGGGTTTGTTGGTGACCACGGCCATGCGACAGCCGTTGGTTTTCAGGTGATTCAGGCATTCGAATACACCATCAAACACCACCGCGTGGCGGCCGTTCAGTTTGGCATAGCTCTGGTAGAAAAGTCCCAGCGCATCCGGGTGCAGGGCGTCGTCTTTGGGTGACGCGGGCTCCCAGTCGGTTTTCCCTGCCAGTGCGCGGCGCACCAGAACGCTGGCGCCATTGCCGACCCAGTTTCTCACCTTCTCAAGCCCGGCCGGGCTCCGGCCCAGTTTGGTGAGCATCTCGTCGATGGCAGCGGCCAGATCGGGCGCGCTGTCCACCAATGTGCCGTCCAGGTCAAACAGGGCAGCTGCAGGCCAGCGGGGGTTAAACAAGCCTTTCAGGCTCATTAGACAATCACCTTGCGGGCCTGTTCCAGCTCTTCGCGCATGGCGTCGATGGTGGCTTTGTAATCCGGGGTGTTGAAGATGGCGGAACCGGCTACGAAGGTGTCGGCACCGGCTTCTGCGATTTCACGAATGTTGTCGATTTTCACACCGCCGTCGATTTCCAGGCGGATGTTGTAGTTGCTGTCGTCAATGCGCTTGCGCGCTTCCCGCAGTTTGTCGAGGGTGCCGGGAATGAACTTCTGGCCGCCGAAGCCAGGGTTGACTGACATCATCAGCACCATGTCGAGCTTGTCCATCACGTAATCCATGTAGCTCAGCGGTGTGGCCGGGTTGAACACCAGCCCGGCTTTACAGCCGCCATCGCGAATCAGCTGCAGGGAGCGGTCGATGTGGCTGGAGGCTTCCGGGTGGAAGGTGATGTAGCTGGCGCCTGCGTCGATGAACATGCGGATCAGATCGTCCACCGGAGACACCATCAGGTGTACGTCAATCGGTGCGGTTACGCCGTGCTTGCGCAGTGCTTCACACACCATGGGGCCGATGGTGAGGTTGGGCACGTAGTGATTGTCCATGACGTCGAAGTGCACTACGTCAGCACCGGCGGCCAGTACGTTATCGACTTCCTCACCCAGTCGGGCGAAATCGGCAGAGAGGATAGACGGAGCAATCAGGTATGGGTTCATCGGCGCACTCTCGGTCAGGTGAATTATCGCAGCTGTTAAAGCTAGTAAGTCTATCAGCTTGTAGCCGGTTTTCGCAGCGCGGGGGATGTGGTTTTGTTAACGGTTATGCCGTTTGATCAGCTCCCAGGCTTGTTGGTAGCGAAGAAGTTGGTCTTTGGCGGCGGCCAGCTCGTAGGCCGACAGTTTCTGCTGCGACAGTTTGTCCGGGTGGCAGGTGGACAGGCGTTTGCGGTAGGTGCGTTTTATGGTTTCTAAGCTGTCTCTGCGGGTAACCCCCAGAATCTCGCAGGCTTGCTCATAGTTTTTGGGTTTTTCTGCGGTACCGGCGGAGCGAATCCAGACTTTGCTGGCGTAGCTGGAGAATATGTCATCGCTGATGGTCATTGGCAAGCCGAGGTTGTCGATGGCGTCTTCACAGCGGTAGCGCCGCTCTTTGCTGGGCTTGCCGAGGATCTGCGCGCCGTGACACAAACACATGGCCATTTTGATGGCTGCGCCGGGTGACAGTTTCGCCACTATGCGGTTCCAGAGCCCGCGGTGAAGTGGTACTCCGCTGGCGTCTTTGCCGCGTTGATATTGTTCGATCGCCTTTTTGCGTTGCCGCGAGGACAGGCGCAAGGCTTTTATCAGTAATTCGGCATAACGGATGTCGCCTTCCATCACTCGGCCATCGGCTTTGGCGATGTAGCCCAGAAAGAAGAACAGCGGCTTCCGGCAGCGGCGTGGCAGTTTCGCGCGCTCGATCAGGGTGTTGGCTTGATGCCCGCAACTGGACAGTTCGTGCAGCAGGTCCGAGAAAACCGATTCAATGCTTGCCGGCAAAGACGGCCCTGTGGCTTTGGTCATGGTTGCGGTGTGCTTTCCGTCAGCAAGGTGTCGAGTTGTTCAAGCCGGGCAGGGGTGCCCACATCAATCCAATGGCCTGAATGTTTCAAGCCTCGTACACGTTGTTGTGCCATGGCATCGCGAAGCACCGGGCCCAGTTTGCCCGCGGTGTCGTCGAGCCCGTTGAACAACCGGCGGCGCAACAAGCTGATGCCGGTGAAGGTGAGCTTGGCATCGCCTTCTGAGGATAGCACCCCATCGGCTGATAGGTGGAAATCGCCAGCCGGGTGGTGTTCGGGGTTGTCGGTGAGCACCAACAAGGCATCGCAGTTGGGCTCAGCCGGTGGTTGCAGCTGGCTGAGTGGGAAATCAGTCCAGATGTCTCCGTTGATCACCAGAAACCATTCGTCGTCTTCGTTGGCGAGCATGGGCATGGCTCGCACGATACCGCCGGCGGTTTCCAGAGGTTCGCCTTCCGCGGAGTAATGCAGGTTCAGACCGAATTGTTGGCCGCTGCCCAACTGCTGTTCGATTTGCTCACCCAGCCAGGCGTGGTTGATCACTACGTCGTGAAAACCGGCACGTTGAAGGTTTTCCAGATGATGAACAATCAGCGGCTTGCCGCCGGCGCGGAGTAGTGGTTTCGGCGTTGTCAGCGTGAGTGGGCGCATACGTTCGCCTTTACCGGCGGCCAGGATCATGGCTTTCACGATGAGCGTTTCCCCGGGATGGGCACGGGGCCGATTTTGCTTTCAATCGCCGGGATCACGGTGCCGCACAGCCACTCGTGGAAGTGCCGGAAGGCTGGCTGGCGGGCGCTGGCATCGCGGATGTAGCTGACGGTGCGGGGAATGTCTCCCAGATAACCGGTTTTGCCATCGCGAATCGCCAGTCGGGCGAAAATGCCGGCGGCTTTTAGGTGCCGCTGCATGCCCATGAGTTCGAACCACTGGCGGAAGGTGTCCGGGTCGGCCCGGTGCAAGCCGGCGTTGAGGCTGGCCACTCGGTAATGTTCCAGCCACTCCACAATTTTTTCTTCCGGCCAGCGCACGTAGCAGTCTTTGAGCAGTGAGACGGCGTCGTAGGTGACCGGGCCGATCACTGCGTCTTGAAAATCGATCACGCCGGGAGCGGTTTTGCCAGCGCGGATGAGCAGGTTGCGGGAGTGGTAGTCGCGGTGCACGGTGACTTCCGGCTCCGTCAGCGCACTTTCTTTCAGCAGGCTGAAGGTGGTGTCTAGCAGCGCTCGTTCCTGATTGCTGAGATTCAGGCCGAGATGTTGTTCCAGCAGCCAGTCGGGGAAGAGTGCCATTTCCCGGTCCAGCATGGCGTCGTCGTATTGGGGCAGCGGGTAGTCAGCGGGTGAGGGCTGCTGCGCGATGCGGACCAGCTCGTCCAGAGCTTGCCGGTAATAGGTGTCGGCATTGTCAGCGGTGGTCGCGCCCAGCATCAGGTTGTCGCCGAAATCTTCCAGCAACAGGAAACCTTGATCCAGGTCTTCGCCGGCAATGTCGGGCACATGAATGCTGTGCTGGTGCCAGTGCTTGGCGATGGCGATGAACGGCTCGCAGTTTTCGTGTTCGGGCGGTGCGTCCATCACGATAAACGGCGTGCGCGGTTGCCCGGAGGTTTCCCGCCATACCCGGAAGTAACGGCGGAAGCTGGCATCACCGGAAACGGGTTCCGGGCTGGCGCTGTCAAAGCCGGGAAATTGCCTGACCCAATCGGTCAGCTGCTGCAGACGGGTATCCATGATTTTATGGTAATTCCTGAGTTGTTCTGTTGTGTTGCAACGTTAGCAGAGGAGTATAAAGAGCGTAAAACGGATTTGCAGCGGTGTTTCCGTTAACAAGCTCGGGGGGCGCGTGTAAACTAGGCAGCTGTTCTTGAAAACAGCCACCATTCATCTGAAACAGGAAGCCTGCCGTCGTGCCCAGCCGTTACCGTCAGCAGTTGTGGTTTAAGCCCCGTTTAGCCGGGCTTTTGCTGGCAATGGTTGTTGCGCCAGTGGCTTCCCAGGCGGAAGAGCATGAGGGCAAAGCCCTGAGTGCTGCCGAGATGGATTGGCGCCCCAGAAGCGAATTGCCTCCCGAGGTTCAGGCTCAGGTTCCGGTGTTTTGCGGCGGCGGGTATTTGCCATCGACCTCAGAGAGTGGGCAGGTTCCCGTGTTTCCCGCCGGTGCGGTGGGTGATCAGCCTCTGGAAGCCAGTGCACTGGATGCCCGTTATGAAGTAGACGCGGAGCTGTATCTGAAGGGCGATGTTCGCCTGCGTCAGGGCAGTTTTCAGGCGTCTGGATCTGAGGCCCGTTATAACACTCAGTCTGGTCAGTTGAGCCTGCAAGGCCCCATGGTTAGCCGGGGCGAAGGTTTTTTGCTGACTGGCGAGAACGCTAATTACTCGGCCGATTCTGGCCAATTGGATATCAACACGGCCACCTTCCTGCTGCACCAATCCGAGATTCGCGGCGAGGCGTCTTCGCTGTCGCGGGTGGGTGAGCATCAAGTGGTGATCACCGATGGTTTGATTACAACCTGTGGCCCCGGCGAGAACGATTGGGCCATTGTGGCTTCCGACATCGAGCTGGATCAGGCCGAAGGCTTCGGTACCGCCAAGCATGTGCGTCTGGAAGTGTTGGATGCGCCGGTGTTTTATTGGCCGTACATTACGTTCCCCATTGATGACCGCCGCAAGACCGGTTTTCTGTACCCGCAGTTTGGATCTTCCAGTGCCGGCAGCGGTGCTTTCTTTGCCTTGCCTTATTACATGAATCTGGCACCGCATTACGATGCCACGCTCACGCCGCAGTACATTCACGGCCGCGGTCTGTTTACCGAAGCGGAAGGGCGTTATCTAAGCCGGTATGGCGAATCGGTGCTACAGCTGGGTTACATCAATGACGACTCCGCCTACAAAGACGAAGTTGCCGGTGCCGACGGTGAACGCTGGGCTTTGGACTTCTCCACTCGTGCCAGTTTCGGGGGCGGCTGGCGGGGCTACGGAGATTTCTCCGTGGTGTCGGATGACGATTACCTGAGCGATTTGAACCGCTCGCTGGAAATTGATCAAACGACCCACCTGCAACGCCGTGGTGGGGTGAGTTATTCGGATCAGTACCAGTATTTCGATGCTTACCTGAACGATTACCAGACGGTGGCTGAACGCATTGCCGACGTTAACAAACCCTATGCGCAGCTGCCGGAAGTGCTGTACGCCGGAGCGGTGGATGTGGGCGCGTTCCAGACCGGAATAGAAAGCCAGTACACCTGGTTCTACCGGGATAACGACAATCTGACCGGATTGGATAAGGCCAACGGCCACCGGTTACGGGCTATTCCGGAAGTGGCCCTGCCGATGCGGGCGCTGTGGGGCTTTAGCCGGCCTTCGGTGAGCCTGGATTACACCCGTTATGAGCTGGAAGATTACACGCTGGCCAACCGCAGTGTTGACCGCACCGTGCCGGTGTTCGAATGGGATAACGGGCTGTATTTCGATCGTCGCTCCAGCCTGTTTGATATTCCCTACAACCAGACATTGGAGCCCCGGCTGTATTACGCTTGGGCCGATGCCGACGCGGATCAGAATGACATTCCGGATTTTGATACCGATGTGAAAAGCTTCCGGTTTGATCAGTTGTTCGAGCGCAACCGTTTTAACGGCGGCGACCGGGTAGGGGATGCAAACCAGCTGACGGTGGCGTTGACCAGCCGGTTCAATGATCTGATCACCGGTGCCGAGCGCGCCCGGATCAGTATTGGTCAGATCCGTTACTTTGATGACCGGGACGTGAACTTGTTTGGTGCAGGCGCGTCTGATCGCGCGAATTCACCGCTGGCGGGCGAGTTGGTGTTGAACCCGCTGGATAATCTGGAAATTCGTACCTCGGGCCTGTGGGACCACGACACCCAGAAAACCGAAGAAGGGCGCAGCCAGCTGATCTTCCATTCCGAGGATTACCGCTATTTGGCCACGCTGGGGCACACCTACAGTCGCCCGGATGACATTGAACAAACCGATATTGGCACGGTATTCCCGGTAACCAATAAACTCAGCGCGATTGGCCGCTGGGTGTGGGACTCGGAACTCGACCGCACGGTGGGGTCGCTGGCGGGTCTTGAATATAACAACTGCTGCTGGAGTTTCCAGGTGGTGCACCAGAACTACCTGACCGATGACGAACAACTGGATACCCGTTTGCTGTTCCGTATTGAGCTGAAAGGGCTTGGCGGCAGCGGCGGCGCGTCTGACAGCATCGGTGATGCGATCTACGGTTATGACGAGCGCGAACGCCGCCGTTTTGGAACTACGTACCGTTAAAACGAACTAAGGCTGTTAACCCTGACGCACGCCGGGGCGGCTGAGAATGTAAAAACCAAGAGGTGACTATGAAGGCGACTGTACGCCACGGACTGACTCTGCTGTTGGCACTGACCATGATGGTATTGTCAGTGGCAGCCCAAGCGGAACGAAAAGTATTGGATCGCGTGGTAGCCATCGTCGATGACGGTGTGATTCTGCAAACCGAGCTGGAAGCACGGCTGAACACGATTGTCGGCCGCTTGAGCACGCAAGGCACCGGTTTGCCGCCTCGCAGAATGCTGGAAGAGCGAGTGCTCGAGCAGTTGATTGTGGAATCGGTTCAGCTGCAAATGGCGGAAAAGATGGGCATGCGGATCAGCGACAACGAGCTGAACGAAACCCTGAGTAACATCGCGGCCAGCAACGGCCTGACGTTGGAGCAATTTGAGGATCAGCTGGCTGAGGAAGGTGTGACCTATCGGCAGGCTCGCGAACAGATTCGCAATGAAATGCTGACCAGCCGGGTACAGCAAAGCCGGGTAGGTAACCGCATTCGTATTACCGACCGCGAAGTAGAAAACTACCTGCAAGCTCAGAAAGCTTCCGGCAGCCAGGGCGCTGAATACCGTTTGGCGTACATCTTCATTCAGGTGGACGATCCCGGCAATGAAGCTTCTGCGAGGGAAGCTCGGGAAACGGCTGAGCGCTTGCGTGAGCAAATCCTGAACGGCCGCGACTTCCGGGAAGTGGCGGTTGCCGAATCGGATGCCAGCAACGCCCTTGAAGGCGGCGACATGGGCTGGCGCGCAGAAAGCCAGCTGCCATCATTGGTCGCTCCGGTCGTGCCAAATCTGGAAGTGGGTACGCCATCCGACGTGCTGGAAAACAACAGCGGCTTCCATCTGGTGATGGTGATGGATAAGCGTGGTGGTGAGCAGCAAACCTTTATTGAACAGCACCGTACCCGCCATATTTTGGTTCGTCCGTCTGAGGCGGTGACCGAAGTTGAGGCCGAGCGCAAGGTTCGCGACATCCGTCAGCAGCTGAAAAACGGCGCCGATTTTGAAGAGCTGGCCCGTAAAGAGTCGGATGACCCGGTATCCGGTTCGGACGGCGGAAATCTGGGCTGGGTCAGCCCCGGCCAGATGGTACCTGAGTTCGAAAAAGGCATGGTTGAAGCCGAGATTGGCGAAGTGTACGGCCCGGTTCGCTCCCAGTTTGGCTGGCACCTGATCTTGGTGGAAGAGCGCCGGAATCAGGACGTAACGGCAGAGAGCCGCGCTTCAAAAGCTCGCCAGGCGATTTACATGCGCAAGTTTGAAACCGAGCTGCAGAACTGGTTACGGGAAATCCGTGACGAAGCCTTTGTCGAGTTCAAAGGCGAGTACGCAGGCATGAACGAAGGCAGTGAGGAAGACGACGCATCATGACGAAACCGGTCATTCTGGCACTGACAGCCGGCGAGCCGGCCGGAATCGGGCCGGAGCTGTGCTTGCAGCTGGCGGGTGAAAGCCGGGCCGCAGGCATTGTGGTGGTCGCCGGCAAAAACCTGATGGAACAGCGGGCCCGGCAGTTGGGCCTCGCGGTTGAGCTGCACGACTGGCAACCGGGCGTGCTGCCGGAAACCCGGGCGGGGCATTTGTCGGTTTGCCACGTTGAGGGTTGCCGTTTTACGGAAGCTGGCGAGCTGAATACCGGCAACAGTCAGTACGTGCTGGATACGCTTACGCTGGCCGCGCAAGGCTGCCTGAAAGGCGACTTCGACGGTATGGTAACCGCGCCGGTGCACAAAGGCGTGATCAACGAAGCTGGCATTGCTTTCAGTGGCCATACCGAGTTCCTGCAGGAATTATGCGGCGTTGAGCGAGTGGTGATGATGCTGGCGACCGAGGAGCTTCGAGTAGCCTTGGTAACCACTCACTTACCGCTGAAGGACGTGTCCGCGGCGATTACCCCCGAACGCCTGACGCAGGTGACGCGGATTCTGAACGCAGACCTGAAAACCTTCTTCGGCATTGAGCAACCGCGCATTCTGGTGACCGGGCTGAATCCTCACGCTGGTGAAGGCGGTCATTTGGGCCGGGAAGAAATCGAAGTGATTGAGCCTACGCTGGATCAGCTTCGCCAAGAAAATATACAGCTGACCGGCCCGCTGCCGGCAGACACTTTATTCACACCGCATTGGTTGAACGACGCCGATGCGGTACTCGCCATGTACCACGATCAGGGCCTGCCGGTGCTGAAGTATCAGGGCTTTGGCCGTGCGGTCAACATTACACTGGGGCTGCCAATTGTGCGTACCTCGGTGGACCACGGCACCGCTTTAGACCTGGCTGGCACCGGCAAAGCCGATGCTGGCAGTCTGCACACCGCCATTCGCGTAGGTGAACACATGGCCCGCTGCCGTCTGGCAGCTACAGCCGGAGAGCATTAATGAGTAACCAACATGGCCATAAGGCCCGTAAACGCTTCGGCCAGAACTTTTTGCACGATCCGGGCGTGATCGAAAAGATTGTCCGCTCTATCAACCCGAAGCCCGAAGACGTGATCGTTGAGATCGGCCCGGGTTTGGGTGCGATTACCGAAGAAATTCTGGCGATCAACCCGCGCTTGCAGGTGGTTGAGCTGGATCGGGATTTGATTCCGGTGCTGCGTACCAAGTTCTTCAACTACCCGGACTTTAAAATTCACGAAGCCGATGCGCTTAGCTTTGATTTCAGCCAGCTGGCAACGGATCGCCCGCTGAGGATTGTCGGTAACCTGCCGTACAACATCTCGACCCCGCTGATTTTCCACCTGTTGGCCCAAGCCGGTGTGGTGCAGGACATGCACTTCATGTTGCAGAAAGAAGTGGTGCAACGCTTGGCGGCAGTGCCGGGCGACAACAACTACGGCCGCTTGGGCATCATGGCCCAGTACTTCTGCAAAGTGCAGCCGTTATTTGAAGTGGGCCCGGGAGCCTTCCGCCCTGCGCCGAAGGTAGATTCCGCCATTGTTCGGCTGGTTCCCCACAAGGAGCTGCCACACCCGGCCAAAGATCTGAAAACTCTGCAGTCGGTGGTACGTACGGCCTTTAATGCTCGCCGCAAAACACTGCGCAAAGCACTAGCGGCGATGGTGACGGTGGAGCAGCTGCAGTCGCTGGACATCAACGACGGCCTTCGCCCGGAAAACCTGAGCCTTGCCGACTATGTTCGAATTGCTGATCTGCTGGCTGACGCGAAATCAGCGAACAGCGGCGCGGATGAGGTAAGTAATGACTGACTACGCCATTGGCGATATTCAGGGTTGCTACGACCGATTACGGGATGTGCTGGCCTCAGTCGATTTCTCGCCCTCACGCGACCGGCTTTGGGTGGCTGGGGATTTGATCAATCGCGGGCCTTCATCGCTGGCAACCTTGCGGTATCTTGAAGGCTTAGGCGATGCCACTAAGGTGGTGCTGGGCAACCACGACCTGCACCTTTTGGCGGTGGCGTTGGGCGGCCACAGCCCGAAAAAGAAAGACACGCTGCACGACATCCTCGAAGCGCCGGATTGTGGCCGCTTGGTGCACTGGCTTCGTCAGCAGCAGCTGTGTGTTCACGATGCCGACCGCAACTTGCTTATGACCCATGCCGGACTGCCTCATATCTGGGGTGTTGAGCAGGCGGTGGCCTACGCCCGAGAAGTGGAAGCGGTTATTCAAGGCAGCGATGCTGACGAATACTTCAGCCAAATGTATGGCAATAAGCCTGAGCGCTGGTGTGATACCCTTTCTGGCATGGACCGTTGGCGAGTGATTACTAACTACTTCACTCGTATGCGTTTTATTGCCGAAGATGGCAGTCTGGAACTGACGGCCAAAGAATCGGCCGACAGCGCCCCGGACGGTTACGCGCCGTGGTTCAGCTACTCCCGACAGGACGATGTGCAAGTGATTTTTGGTCACTGGGCGGCCATCGAGGGTGCTACCGGCAGCGACCGGTTCATTGGTCTGGATACCGGTTGCGTGTGGGGCGGAGCCCTGACGTTGATGAATCTGGATACCGGGGAGAAAGTTCACTGTGATTGCAGTTAGCCCCAAAACGATTGTGTTGCGCTGGGCGCTGGTGGCCGGTGCATTTGCGGGTTTGTTGGCGGTGATGGCGGGTGCCTTCGGTGCCCATGGCCTGCGCCATATAGTGAGTGAACGCGGGTTGGAGGTGTTCCAGACCGCCGTCAGCTATCAGATGTACCATGCCTTGGCGTTGGTGGTTGCGAGTTTGATGCCCGCGCTGCGCCTGAATCACCGCTTGCTGAGCATTGCCTGTGGCTTCTGGTTGGCGGGTATTTTTCTGTTTAGCGGCAGCCTGTACCTGCTGGTGTTGACCGGCGCCTATTGGCTTGGGCCGGTGACACCGATGGGTGGGGTGTGCCTGATGATTGGTTGGGCGTTGTTGGTTGCAGCAGCGCTGAAACGATGATGGAGACAAGCAGAGCTATGCAGGTTCAGGTTAATGGAGAAGTGATGGAGCTCCCCAGTGGAGTGACCATTTCGGCTTTGATTGAGCACCTCGCGCTGACCGGTAAACGGGTCGCGGTTGAGGTGAACGAGGACATAGTGCCTCGTAGCAAGCACGCGGAATTTACCCTCAGTGAAAACGACCGGGTAGAGCTCGTGCACGCCATAGGTGGCGGTTGATTCAACGATTCTCGTGGTTAGCCCGCGATGCGTTTATACCCGCGAATGCCCCCTCTTTATTCATACAACTCAGGTAGGTTATGACAGATACACCAGAAATCCAGCTCCCCGAAGATAAGCCTCTGGAAATTGCAGGTCAGGTATACCAGTCCCGTCTGTTGGTGGGTACCGGAAAATACAACGACCTGATGGAAACTGGTCATGCCATTGAGGCCAGTGGGGCAGAGATTGTGACGGTGGCGGTGCGTCGTACCAATCTCGGTCAGAATCCGGATGAGCCGAATCTGCTGGATGTGATTTCACCCGATAGCTACACCATTCTTCCGAACACCGCTGGTTGTTACACCGCCAAAGACGCTGTGCGCACCTGTAAGCTCGCCCGCGAGCTGCTCGACGGCCGTGATCTGGTGAAGCTGGAGGTGCTGGGAGAGCATAAGACTCTGTATCCGAACATGCCGGAAACCCTGGCCGCCGCTGAAGAACTGATCAAAGACGGCTTCAAGGTGATGGTGTACTGCTCGGACGACCCGCTTCTGGCCATGCGTCTGGAAGAGATGGGCTGCGTTGCCATCATGCCGCTGGGAGCACCGATCGGTTCCGGGTTGGGGATTCAGAATCGTTATAACATCCGTTTGATTGTGGAAAATGCCAAGGTGCCGGTATTGGTTGATGCCGGTGTAGGTACCGCCTCTGATGCCACCATCGCCATGGAGCTGGGCTGTGATGGCGTGCTGATGAATACAGCCATTGCTCAGGCCAAAGACCCGATCAAAATGGCGAACGCCATGCGCTTGGCCATCGAAGCCGGCCGCGAAGCCTATCTGGCGGGCCGTATGCCGAAGAAGCTGTACGCCAGTGCGTCTTCACCGATTGACGGCACCTTCTTCTAAAAGCCTGCTTTAACGACCCTCTCCCGCCAGAGGAGAGGGCGTATAAAACTAAAACCAGAATTCCAGAGCGCTGTAGTACTGATATGACCAACCAAAAACCGAGCCGGCGGGAAACCATCCTGCAGGCCCTTGTTGAATTGCTGCAAAAAGACCCGGGTGTCCGCATTACCACGGCCAGTCTGGCCAAGTCCGTTGGCGTTACCGAAGCGGCGCTGTATCGGCATTTTCCCAGCAAACGGAAGATGTTCGAAGCGCTGATCGAGTTTGCCGAGGACGCGGTATTTTCCCGTTGTCAGGTTGTCCTGCAGGAGCAAGAGGATGTGCGGGTGCGTCTGCAGCAGATCGTGCATCTGGTGCTGGTGTTTTCCGAGCGTAACCCGGGCTTGTGCTGTGTATTAACAGGCGATGCCCTGATGGGGGAAGACGAGTCGTTGCGTAAGCGTGCGTCTCAGTTCTTTGAGCGATTGGAAACTCAGGTGCGCCAGTCGTTGAAGGAAGGGGAGATCCGGCAAGGATTACGCCCCCGCACCAGTGCGGCGCGCGGTGCGGACTTCGTGATGGTGTTTCTGGAAGGGCGCATTCAGCGCTTTGTTCGCTCGTCTTTCTCCCGGCTGCCGAGCACGGATTTTGACGAGGCCTGGGCCTTGGTAGCGGAGTCGGTCTGGGGCTAAAGCGCCCCGGATCAATCGTACCCCGATGCCGTCCGCAGAATGGCCCGTATTGGTGTCCACAACTCGGGTGCCGAGATGAGAATGTCGCGGCCCCATAGGTCCGCCGGGTAGCCGGCGGGCACGTCACCGAAATGGCCCACGGTTGCGCCCGCCTCCCAGGCGATTAGGCGCGCCGCCGCGAAATCCCACGGGCTGACGTTTTCGTAGTAAATATCCAGCCGGCCACAGGCCACCCAGCAAATATCCAGTGCGGCCGAGCCGATCCGGCGTAAGTCGCGGCACTGGTGGATCATGGCGTCGAGCCGCTTGATCAAGGGTTCCAGGTTGTCTTTGGTATAAGGAAAACCTGTGGCGAACAGCGACTGCCTTGGCGAGGTCGCGCCGCTGTGCTGTATGGGCTGGCCGTTCAGGGTTGCCCCTTCGCCCTTGGTGGCCCGGAAAGTTTCACCGGGGAAGGGCGCATGCACTACGCCCACCTGAACCTGTCCGCGTTCGGCATAGGCAATGGAAACAGCTACCTGCGGGTGCCCGTAAGCGTAGTTTACGGTGCCGTCGATGGGATCGATGATCCACAGCGGGGTGTCCAGATGCTCGGCCTGAGTGAGGTCCGGCATGGTTTCTTCCGACAGAATCCGGTGGTTGGGGAACCGTTCCCGAATGGCGTTGGTGATGAACTCATCGGCCAGAACGTCGGCGTGGGTGACCAGTTCGGTCTGGTCTTTGTAATCGGTGCGGAGGGTGCTTTCTTCCCGTTCGCGGCGGATCAGCTCGCCGGCCTCTTTGGCCAGAGCTTCGGCGAAGTCGGTAATGTCGCGCAGAGAGAGAGAATCAGACATGGCACCCCCAGAGAAATTAAGCGTGAGGGTGCCAGTCTAGCATGCTCGAGCATTACAGGCTGTTCAGCCACTTCTCCATTTTGTCCATGGCGAGCACGATGCGAGGGCAGGCCTTTTGGACGAATTCATCCCCCAGTTCCTGATCGGTGTAATCGCCGCCTGCCAGAGCCAGCGACTGTGCGCCGTCAAAATCGACAAACGCCAAACGCGCACCCATGTGGTCCGGCACAAAACCGAAATCACTGGAGGGTAGGATGGCGACGCCGGTATCTTCCAGCAGCGCTGAACAGAATGCCTGCGAGGTTTTGATGTCTCGATTGGCTAATCGTTCGCTGAAGCCGGAAAAATCCGGGAACACATAAAACGCACCTTCGGGCTTTTGCACGATGGCACCCATTCCGCTCAGGCGAGAGTGAACGTACTCGCCCACCACTTTGAGCACCCGGCGAGACTGGTTTAGGTATTCGTTGATGTCGTCACCGCCGTTGAACGCGGTGATGGCGGCATGCTGGATGGGCGCTGCCGTCGAGGTGAAGGTCTCGCTGGCGATGATCGCCATGGCGTCCTGCAGCGGCCGCAGTTCGGGTGGGAAAATGAACGTACCCAAACGCCAGCCACCAGCACCCAGCCATTTACTCATACCGGTGCTGATGATGGTGCCTTCCGGGTAGTAGCGAGCAATGGATTTGTGCCGGCCTTCGAAGTGTACTTCGCCGTAGATTTCGTCCGACAGCAAGATCAGATTGTACTTGCGGGCCACGTTGGCGATGGCCAGCAGCTGATCGTCGGTGTAGGTGCAGCCGGTGGGGTTGGACGGGTAGTTCAAAATCAGAATGCGTGGCCGTGACGGGTCATCACGGCAAACGATGTCCAGCTCTTCAGCCGTCAGCTGCCAGTTATTGTCTGCGTGGGTAGGCAGCCAATGTACCGAGCGACCGATGATGCGGGCCTGCGGCGCATAGGAAACCCAGCTCGGGCGCGGAATCAGCAGGTCGCCGTAGTAAGCCAGCTGCAGGATGAACAGCAGCTCCTTAGAGCCCGGGCCGATCAATACGTCTTCCCAGGTGGAACGCATACGCTCATTGCGGTTGATGTAGCCGGAGATGGCCTCACGCAGGCCTTTAAGCCCTTTTACTGGAAGGTAGTCCTTCTCGTGTGCGTGCTCTTTGAGTGCCTCTACCACCCGCTCGGGAACCGGGAACGGCGATTGCCCCAAGCCAAGCTTGATGATGTCTTTGCCTTCAGAGCGCAGTTGGTTGCTTTGCTCGTTGATGCGAAGCGTGGCCGAGGGCTGGATGCCCCGAACATTCAGGTTGATCGCGAAGAGGTGGTCTTTTTTGATGTCCATTGTCCCAGTCTATTGGTTGGAGGTGACAATGGCAGTATAGGCCCGCTCAACGGGCCTGTGTTTGGTATTGGCGTAGGCATTTCCCGCTACGCTTTACAGCGGACGTTCATCACCGGGATTTTATCCACACTTCCACCCGCCCGTTGCGCTGATTACCCGAGCCGCCGACGGGCATGTAGTGGCCGTAACCGGTATACGAAACGTAAGGAACGCCGACGTGATTCAGGGCACGGCGCACCGACAGAGCCCGCAGCTCGGAGATCATCTGGGCGCGAAGCTCATCGCTTTGGGCATCGGCAAAACCAATGAGAAGCAGATCATCGGCAGAGCGTTTGTGTTGCTGCAAATAGTGTTTCACGCGCAGCAAGTCCCGGTGTGCTTTGTTATCAAGTTTGGTGCGGCCTTCCGAAAATCGGAAGTTCACCGTTAGGCGCTGGTAGCTTTGGGTCAGGCGTTTGAAGCTTTTCGGGACCGAGGCATCAAGCTCGGGCTTCACGGCGATCGGGTTCTGGGAAATGAAACCGGAGCCCGCTACCCGTCCTTGACCTTCGGCGCTGAGTGCATACTCGATCAGCCCTTGGGCCAGCTCGGGAGTTTGCTCGCCCAGTGTGTACATGAACAGCCTGCGGGACAGCGGGTAATCCTCGCTGGCGACAGTGAGCTGGTTGGGCCTGAGAGCCGGGGCGTCGCCGTCAGAGATGGCGAGCAGTTTGCTGTTACGAACAGACGCCAACCCGGCAAAGCCAATGCTGTATGGGTCGCGGGATACGTCATCGGACAGTTGATCGTTGGATTCGTATCGAAGTGCTGAATCATGCAGAGGGGCCGTTTTATCGAGCACCAGAGACTTAAAGGTGTCCCAAGTACCTGAGCGGTCGTCTCGAGCATACAGGCGAATGGGGTTGTTGCTACCGCCGATCTCTGACCAGTTTCGGATCTGGCCGCTAAACACTTTCCGAAGCGTTTCGATGCTCATCTGGCTGACCGGGTTTGATTGATGAACCAGAATGGCGAGGCCGTCGATGGCAATGACGTGCTCGCTCGAAAGGCCGGTGAGGTCCGCTCGATTGCTGACTTGTTCCACCTCGGTTGCCCGTGCCGGACGTGAAGAAGCCCAGATATCGGCTTGGCCGTTGGCCAGGGTGCGAAAACCGGTGCTGGAGCCATGGGCGGCGACCAGTACAGACAGTTTTTCTCCCTGCTGGTTGGCGACCAGTATCTGCTCGTTCTCGCGAGGTGTCGGTTGGCTATAGACCTTATCGTCGGTCAACTGTTCCAGATAGCCTTCGACCAACGAGGGTGCCAGAGTGGCCCCAACCGTATTGGAGCCATGAATCTCCAGATCATGGGCAAACGCGA
Source organism: Marinobacter sp. SBS5 (assembly GCF_048285575.1). Classification (NCBI taxonomy): domain Bacteria; kingdom Pseudomonadati; phylum Pseudomonadota; class Gammaproteobacteria; order Pseudomonadales; family Marinobacteraceae; genus Marinobacter; species Marinobacter sp. SBS5. The sequence goes on from NZ_JBLWAZ010000001.1 coordinate 351,760, forward strand.
GTGAAGGTAGCGTCAGCGCTACGCAGAGTGTGAAGCGGGAGAAAGAAATTCGATAGGGAACAGACATTTATGAACACCCATGCAGGACAATTGCGATGGGTGCAGCATGCTACAGAAATGTGACATCTATGTTTCAGAACTCAGAATTTGTGAGGTTCGAGTTCCATTTGAATGATCTTGCGCCCGAGCATGATGATTCGGCCGGTGTATCGCTCTTCGCCTGTGGTGGTGAAGTCAAACAAGAAGCGGCGCCAGACTCGAACGCTGCCGGTGTCGTCACGCTTGAACCAGATGCCTCTAAGAAATACCGCGTCGTCCAGCAGCATCACGTCCATGGTTTTGCAGTAACGGCGAGCGGACTCGAGTACGAAGTCTTTGATGGCTTTGGCTTGCCACCAATACCACGCGGCAAAGCCGGCGGTGAAAATCCAGAAGAGGGTTCCGAGAGTCAAAGTGCTGGCGGCCCTGTTGGTTGTATGGAGATGAACGGCCGATTAAACCGATAATGCGCCAGACTACCTGATTGTGTCGGTTCGGGGAATTGTTGCAGCTTGTGGCGCTTGACCCGCCACCAGAAGCGGTCAGCTCTGGTGGCGGGTCAAACTTGAGGTCAGCTAGAGCTTTTGGCAACCTCTTTCTCATCGTTGTACTCGTCACCGGCCGTGCTGTGATGATCACGGGCCAGCAGGATGTAGAACGCTGGCAGCACGAAGACGGTGAACAAGGTGCCAATGCCAAGGCCGGCACTGATGGTCAGGCCAATGGCGAAACGGCTTTCCGCACCCGGGCCAACCGCGATCAGCAGCGGGATCATCGCGAATATCAAGGCCAGAGAGGTCATGATGATCGGTCGCAGACGAATGGCTGCTGCTTCGACCACAGCGTCTACCTTGTTCAGGCCGCGCTCTTTCTGCAACTGGTTGGCGAATTCCACGATCAATATGCCGTTCTTGGACACCACCCCGATCAACGTGATCAGGCCCACCTGGGTGTAGATGTTCATGGTGGCAAAGCCAAGCACGATAAACACCATGGCACCCGCCACCGACATGGGTACGGAAACCAGAATGATGATCGGATCGCGCCAGCTCTCAAACTGAGCCGCCAGTACCAGATAGATCACCAACAGCGACAGGAAGAAGGTCACCATCAGGGCGCTACCCTGGTTCGCCAGCTGACGTGAAGCCCCGGTGTAGTCAAAGCTGAAGCCTTGCGGGAACACTTCCTCTGCAGTTTTCTCAATGAACTCCATAGCGCTACCGGCGGCAACGCCCGGCATGACGACGCCTTCCAGTGTCAGCGAGTTTTGCTGGTTAAACTGGGTACGGTTCGACGGCTCTACTTCTTCTGTGAAGCTGGCCACGCTGGATAGCGGTACCAGTTCTCCACCGCTGGTGCGGATGTAGTAATCGTCCAGCGATTCTTTGCTGGGGCGGAACTGGTCGTCTACCTGTGGAATAACCTGATAAGAGCGACCTTCCATGTTGAAGCGATTGATGTAACCACCGCTGAGCATGCTGGAAAGCGATTGCCCAACTTCCTGCATCGACAGACCCAGATCTGCGACACGGTCACGATCAATGTGGATGCGGGTAACCGGCTTGTCGAAGTTGATCGACTTCTTCAGGAACATGAAGTTGCCACTTTGCATCGCTTTGCCAAGGATTTCGTCGGCTACCTGGTCCAGCTGTTCATAGGTACCACCGGTACTGATCACGAACTGGAAGGGCAGGCCGCCGCCCGAGCCAGGCAATGAAGGCAGCGGGAACACGGCTGTTTGCAGGCCGGTTACTTTTTTCAGTTCTGCGTTCAACTTCGGCTGAACGTCGAACTGGCTGATTTCACGCTCACTCCAGGGCGCCAACTTGAAACCACCAAACACGGCGTTCGGGCTGGTAATGCCGATGATCATGAAATCTTCTTCGTAGCCCGGTAGGCCAGACATCCGCTCTTGCACTTCCTGACCGTGCTCGAGCAGGTAGTCCAGAGTTGACGTTTCAGGGCCCAGGCCTTGGTGGAACAGAATGCCCTGATCTTCGGTAGGAGCCAGTTCGTTCTGGCTCATCATCTCCATGAAGTAGATGGAACCCAGCACCACCAGTGCGAAGAACACCACGACAGACTTGGTTTGCATCAACGATGACAGCGCCGATTTGTATCCATTGGCTATGCCGTTGAAGAACTTCTCTACCAATTGTTCGAACTTGCCGGGTTCGCCATGGGGCTTCAATACCTTGGCAGACAGCATGGGCGAGAGAGTCAGGGCGACAATGCCGGAAATAACCACGGTGCCGGCCAGAGTGAAGGCGAATTCGGTGAACAGCGAGCCGACCAGCCCGCCCATGAATCCAATGGGCACGTAAACCGCCACCAGAGTGGTGGTCATGGCAATGATGGGCGTGGCCATTTCCCGGGCGCCGTTAATGGCGGCTTCGAAGCGAGACTCGCCTTGTTCAATGTGTCGGTGAACGTTTTCCACCATGATGATGGCGTCATCCACCACTAGGCCGATCGCCAGAACCATCGAGAGTAGGGTTAAAAGGTTCAGGGAGAAGCCGAATATGAGCATGATGAAGGCGCCGCCGATCAGCGATAGCGGGACGGCCACCGAGGGTACGATCGAGGCCCGAACCGAACCCAAGCAAAGGAATACCACCACCAGTACGATGATCATGGCTTCGATCAGGGTGCGGATAACCTCGTTGATGGAGTCTTCGATGAAGTCTGAAGCATCGTATGCAAGGCGAACGCCCATGCCGCTAGGCAGTTGGCTTTCAATGTCTGGGAGTTCTCCTTTCACCAGATCCGCGACCGTCAGAGGGTTGGCGCCGGGGGCGATTTCAATGGCGACGTAGGTGGCCGGCTGGCCCTTGTAGAGGGCAAGCTTGTCGTAGGTCTGGGAACCGAGTTCGACGCGTGCGATGTCCTGCAGCCGAATCAAGGTGCCGCCGGATTGCTTAACCACTAGGTTGCGGAATGCTTCCGGGTCGGCGATGTCGGTATCACTGGTCAGGCTGACTTCGGTGTATTTGTCTTGGGTTTTACCCACGGCGGCCTGATAGTTGTTGGCTCTTAGCTTAGCGACAACTTCCGTCGGCGTCATATCAACCGCGGCCAGACGTTCCGGGTCCAACCAGACTCGTAAGGCGAAGGTTCGGCCCAGCAGCTGAGCTTTACCGACACCGGGCAAGGCCTGCAGCTTGGGCTGCACGACACGGGTCAGGTAATCGGTGATCTGCGGGACATCCAGTTCGGTGCTGTAGAAAGCGATGTACATTAGCGCGGTACTGTCACCGGTGGTGGAGGTGATCACCGGGTCTTGAGCTTCTGCTGGCAAGACGTTGCGCTGACTGGCGACCTTGGCCTGAATTTCAGCCAAGGCGTCGTTGGCGTCGTAGTTCAGCTCCATTTTGGCCTGAATGGTCGACACGCTTTGGGAGCTGGTGGAGGTCAGGTAATCAATACCGCTGGCTTCAGCAATGGCCTGCTGCAAGGGCGTGGTAATGAAACCTTTGATCAGGTCCGAACTGGCACCAGGGTAGGCCGTGGTGACGGTGACCGTGGTGCTTTCCAGTTTCGGGTACTGGCGGATTTCCATTTCCATGGCGGCCCGGGCACCGACCAGCAGGATCAGCAAGCTGACCACTGTGGCGAGAACCGGCCGATGGACGAATATGTCGGTGAAACGCATTATTCAGACGCCTCCTTTTCAGATTCGTCCTGAATCTGGACTCGCTGACCGGCGCGTAACCTCAGCAGTCCTTTGGACACCACCGTTTCACCCGATTCCAACCCAGAGGTGATGGAGGTGCGGCCGTTGCGAACTTCGCCGGTGATGACGGTGCGGCGTTCGACGATCAGGTCACCGTTGTCGTTTTCAGTAACAACAAACACGAAGTTTCCGTATGTGTTGTAGGAGATTGCGGTGCGCGGCAGCGTAACGACTTTGTTGTCACGGGGCTGACCGGTTTGAATGGTCGCGAACATGCCAGGGCGCAGCAGGTGCTCATCGTTGTTCAAAGTGGCGCGAATCCGAACGGTGCGGGTTTCAGGGCTGACAGAGGTGTTGATGGCGCTGACTTTCCCTTCGAACTTCTGGTCGGGCACGGCGGCAACGGTGACGGACACCGGGAAGCCCCGGTCAACGTTGGCCAGGTGCTTCTCGGACAGCGTGTAGTCCACGTAGATGGGGTTCAGCATGTTCACTTCGACAATCGGGCTGCCGGTGGGCAGATATTCGCCTTGGTTGACCATACGAATGCCGAGCCTGCCATCAAAAGGCGCCCGAATGATTTTCTTGTCGAGCTGCGCTTGGGCTTCGTTGACGCGAGCACGAGCGGCGTCGTAATTGGCTTTTGCCGTATCGTATTGAGCCTGGGACACTGCGCGCTTGGGCAGCAGGTCAGAGATTCGCTTGAAGTCTTGGTCTGCCAACTGAGCTTCGGCCCGGCGGGTGCGCAAGGCCGCTTCATCAATTGCGGCATCCAATTCGATCAGAATGTCGCCTTTCTTAACGTTGTCGCCGGATTCGAAGTTGATGGTTTTAATGACGCCAGGAACTTCGTTGGAAACGGCGATGCCGTTTACAGCTTCAATGCTGCCAACGGCCTTGATAGAGGGCTGCCAGTTCTCGGTCGTTGCTTTGGTAACGGAGATAATGGCGGGTGGTTGAGGCTGTGACAGCATCTCTTTCATTTGGCCAAACTGCATGAATTTGTAGCCGAAGATGCCGCCTAGGACGACACCTAGAAAAATGATGGCGATGACAAAACGGGATGCGGTGCGCATAGATGAGTTCCTGGGGCTGGTTTCCTGATGCGTATTCCGTCGCCAATATTAAGAAAAGCGAAAGCTTGTCTTGGCGAACCAAGGGCTGATGACGATTGCGTCATGGAGTCACAAATGGTCAGCGAGCGTATCGGGTAGCATGCTACAAAAGCTACGGTGTTTTGTCATTAACTTGGTTTCTTAATAAGACTTTTTTTGGTGAAAATATAGCCCATTCTCGCCAATCTGCGGCTTTTTTGATCACTTGGGTGTTGGCGCTCTGAAATCATTCGTGCGTAGGATGAAAGAACGCAGTACATTGGCTTTTCAAACCCTAATGAGATGGTCCCTGAGCCGGGACAGGAGAGGATGGAACCATGCAGCTGATACTTGGCCTGGCTCTGGCCGCTGCCGTGTTTATTGTGCTTAAAAAGTGGGGGGCCTTGTCACCGCAAGGGCAGAAAGCCGCAATCTGGAAAATTGTTCTGGTTGCTGGCGGTGCGATGTTGCTGTTTATGGTACTGACTGGACGTGTACACGTTTTAACGGCGGCAGTGGCTGCGCTCATTCCTTTATTGCGCAAGCTGCCAGCGTTACTTCGCTATGCGCCGATGTTTCGGAAAATGATGGGCGATTCGTCGGGGCCTCAAAGTGGCGAGCAGTCCGGCCAGAGTGGTTCTTCGTCGGGGCAACATGCTTCTGCCCGAGGGGCAATGTCAGAACAGGAGGCCTGCGACATTCTCGGAGTGCAGCCGGGTTGCTCACGGGATGAGATTGTTGCTGCCCACCGCAAGCTGATGCAGAAAGTGCACCCGGATCGCGGTGGCAATGACTATCTGGCGGCCAAGCTGAATGAAGCCCGAGATGTCCTGATCAGTAAACGCGGCGTTTAAATCGGGGCACCATTTCCACTTTCACTTCAATGGATTGGTTTTCGGCCTGCTGGCCGTTGACCCGATAGAGAATGCCGTCCCGTTGGTGGGTTTCATGCGTACGGGTGCCGCCGAGTGAGACCCACTGCCCGGGTTGAACGCGGCGGATGGTCATCAACGCTTCGGTTTCATAACCTTCCAGTGCGGCCGGGTCTTCCTCAAAGGAAACGATGTTCAGCTCGATGGATTGATCTGAAATGGCCTGTGGGCTGACGACGAAGCCGCTTCGGGTTTCAACTTTTTCCAGAATCACCGCCGGGTTACGGCCACCTTGTACGGCGAACGGCAAGCTGCGCACGTTGCCCGAGGTGATGTGTGCCGACTGGCCATCTTGAACGATCAGCTGCCGTTCCGTGTTGGAGTTGGTGCTGTAGGTGCGGCGCTGCACGCTGGCGTTCGCCTTGTTATTGGAAATGCTGACGCCTGCCCCTGTTTGTTTGCCCCCGATATCCTGCCGGTAGCGCACGCTGATGCGCATTTGAATGGGCGGTACGTCTAGGGTGTTCACCAGTGTGCCGATTTCATCCAGCAGTGCCGGTTCGCCCCGAACCACCAGCTGGAGGCCCCGGGCGGTGACGGTAACGGGTGCCTGTTGATAGAGCACTCGGATTTGCTGCGACACGTCTTCGGCGGTTCGGTTTTTAAGCTGATAGATGCGAGCTTCGGGTTCTGCCTGAACGTTGCTGGCAAATACTGACAGGGCCAACAGAAGGGCAGTGCCGAGCGCTGACGAGCGGGCGAACTGGCTCAGTTTTACAATGTTCATGCAGACCTCCACTATCCTTTATTCCGGCCGCTGACGATAAATTAATCAGAATTGCCGGTTGCCAACCCTAAAACCGTGGGTATATAGTAAAAAGCATGAAGACCTTACACGCAGCCTGTCAATTGAATGTTCTGAAAGCTTTCGGTGAAAACCTGAAGGCCGCAGGTTCTGCTGTGTATTTTTGGTGGTGTGGTTATGGCTTTTATTTTAGCCAGAGCTCGGGCCGCCCATAAGATCTTCATCGACCGAATTTAGCGAGGAAGGCAGCCCGGCAAACAACCCAGGCTGCCACCGGACTCAAAAAGCCCCGACTGGTAGCCCAGCCGGGGCTTTTTTGATTCTGACTTAGGGAAAACGGGAACACGGATATGAACATGCCTCTGAAAACTGAAACTTTGGGCACGGTATCGTCGACTACATGCCAGCCTCGCCAGGAAGCGAAGCTGCCGACCGCCAATGAGCTGTGCCAACAGTTTCCTGCCGGTGAGCCACTGACTCGGGCCATTGCCGGTTATCGAGAGCAGATTCGCAACGTGCTGAATGGCCAAGATCCGCGCACCTTGATCGTCATCGGGCCTTGCTCTATTCACGATGAGCAGGCAGCGCTGGACTACGGCACCAAGCTGAAAGCACTGGCGGATGAGGTCAGTGACCGGTTCCTGATCGTGATGCGTGCTTACCTTGAAAAGCCTCGTACAACGGTGGGCTGGAAAGGGCTGTTGTACGATCCGGCCCGCACCGGTGCGGGCGATTTGAATCAGGGCTTGGTTCGTTCCCGTAAGTTGCTGTTGGCTCTGTCTGAGCTGGGTTTGCCGTTGGCGACCGAGGCATTGAGTCCGTTCATGATGGATTACCTCGGCGATTTGGTGAGCTGGACGGCAATCGGTGCGCGCACCACAGAGTCTCAGATTCACCGGGAACTGGTCAGCGGCTTGCCGATGCCTACCGGCTTCAAGAACGGCACCGATGGTGGCGTTGCGGTGGCGATCAATGCCATGAAATCTGCAGCGCATTCCCATCATCACATGGGAATTTCTCATTCGGGAGCGCCGGCGATGATCACCACCGCCGGAAATCCGGACACGCATCTGGTGCTGCGCGGCGGTCGAGGCGTGACCAATTACGATGAGGCGAGTATCACCCGGGCGGTGAAGGAATTGCAGAGTGCCGGTGTCTCGGCTTCGGTGATGGTGGATTGCAGCCACGATAACGCCTGCAAACAGGCCGAACGGCAAGTTGAGATTGCCCAAGAGGTGATGGCTCAGAAGCGTAACGGTAACGCCCACATCAAAGGCCTGATGCTGGAAAGCTTCTTGGCCTTCGGCCGTCAGGACGACGGCGAAGACCTGATTTACGGGTGCTCGATTACTGACCCGTGCCTGGGCTGGGAGCAGACAGAGGCTCTGATCCGCTCACTGTAGAAAACAAGAGCTGACCGGCCAGCAGCACCAGAATGCCACCCATGACCCTGTCCAGCCAGTGTCCGAACCGATTGAAGCCCCGGCGGACACGGGGGTGGGTGAAGAACAGCGCCACCAAAGTGAACCAGAGGCCGGTGGCCAGGGCCATGTATAGACCGTAGCCGGCCTGAAGCAACACGGGTGTGTCCGGGTTAATGACCACGGAAAACAAGGACACGAAAAACAGTGTCGCTTTCGGGTTGAGTACATTGGTCAGGAAGCCGAGCCGGAACGCGGCCCAGCCTGACTGAACTTTTCCGTTTTTAGTTTCAACATGAACGCCGCCGGGCTTGGCCCGCAGGCAGTGCCAAGCGATCCACAACAAATACAGTGCACCGATGACCTTCAGCACGGTAAACAGCATGACCGATTGCTGGATGATCAGCCCGATACCCAGTAGTGAATAGCCAACATGTAACAAAATGCCCAGCCCGATGCCAACGGCACTGAGCAGTGCGTTCCGGCGCGATTGGGTGATGGCCTGGCGCAGCATTACCGCAAAATCCGGCCCGGGGCTGGCGACCGCCAACAGGTGAATCAACGCCACAGTAAAAAATTCCAGCCAGTAGTTCTGCACCTGTCGTCCCCATCGTAATGTAAGTTGAAAGCATAAGCGGATTTTTTATCGCTTTCACCTGTCATGAGTCAATAAGCTTCTATACTCGAAGCGTAAGTTATAGAAAAATCAGCGAAATGTTGTATGAGGAGGCCTGATGGAAAAGCGTGAAGTAGATGTCGCCATTATCGGTGCTGGCACCGCAGGCATGGTGGCTTACCAACGGGCACGAAAGAAAACCGACAAGGTGTTGCTGATCGAAGGCAAGCAATACGGCACCACCTGTGCCCGAGTGGGATGCATGCCCAGCAAGTTACTGATTGCGGCCGCCGAAAGTGCTCACAACGCTAGTAAGGCTGGTCTGTTCGGTGTGCAGGTTGGTGATATCAAGATTGATGGCGGGCAAGTGATGGAGCGGGTGCGCCGTGAGCGCGACCGGTTTGTGCAGTCGGTTGTCCGGTCAATGGAAAATCAACCCGAGCCACAGCGGCTGATGGGGCACGCCCGGTTTGCGGGTCCGCACCGGCTCGTGGTGGGTGAGCATACGGAGGTTATCGCTGACCGCATTATTATTGCCACCGGTTCGAGGCCCAATGTTCCGGGTATGTTTACCGACGCGAAAGACCGGTTGGTGGTGAACGATGACATTTTCAGCTGGGACGACTTGCCGGAATCGGTTGCTGTGTTTGGCCCCGGGATTATCGGATTGGAGTTGGGGCAGGCGTTAAACCGCTTGGGCGTTCGTATTCGGCTGTTTGGCGTGCGAGGCGGTATTGGTGGCATTCGCGATGAAAAAATTCGTGACTACGCGCTGAATACCTTCGGTGATGAGTTCCCTCTGAGCGCAAAAGCCGAGACCAAGCGAATCGAGCGAACTGAAAAGGGCGTGCAGATTACGTGGGTAGAGGACGGTAAAGAGCATAAGGATACGTTTGACTACCTGTTGGCGGCTACAGGCCGCCGGCCGAATATCGATAACCTCGACATTCAGAATGCCGGTATCGACCTGGATGACCGCGGTATGCCAGACGTTGACCCCAACACCTTACGTTGCGGCGATAGCCACATCTTTTTGGTTGGCGACGTTAATAACGAACGGCCTTTGCTGCATGAAGCGGCTGATGAAGGCCGTATTGCTGGTGATAACGCCGGCAGCTGGCCGGACGTGCGTGCGGTGACGCGGAAAGCCTCGATGGGGGTGGTGTTTACCGATCCGCAGATTGCCTTCGTCGGTTTGAGCTACCACGACGCAGACAAAAAGTGCCCGGGCGGATTTGCGGTTGGAGAAGTCAGTTTCGAGAATCAGGGCCGCAGCAAAGTGATCGGTAAAAATCGCGGTTTGTTGCGGTTGTATGGCGAACACGGCAGCGGCTTGTTTCTCGGTGCCGAGATGTTTGGCCCGGCAGCAGAACATATTGCGCACTTACTGGCGTGGTGTGCGCAAAAACGCATGACTGTCAGCGAGATGCTGGCGATGCCGTTCTACCACCCGGTGATTGAAGAGGGGCTGAGAACGGCATTGAAAGATCTTCATTACAGCCTCGAGGAAGGCCCGCAAGCGGTGGATGAGTGCATGGACTGTGGCCCGGGAAGTTAGGTTATCCCGGGCGTACTGGCGCCGATCAGCCGTGTTGTGCAGCGGGTTGAAAGCTACTTACCGGCTGGGTGGTTGAATTTTGGGAGTGGCGTGCCCACATCTTTTCATGGAAGAAGTAAGCAACGGTATTGATGGCCGGCTCCACCATGGCAATCAGTCCACCGATCAAAAGGTCGCCGGTCAGCAAATAAGCGACGGAGAAGGCTACGGTAAAGTGAGTGGCGGCAAACGTAATCGTTTTAAGTAGTGATTGGTCAACGTGAGACCCGTGGTTGTGAACGTACTGTTTTAAGGCGCTCATGGCTGTCTCCGGGAGAATGATTTCGAGAACTTCATTCCAAGACAAATGAGAAAATTTCGCAAATAGAAAGTTTGGCGAAGCTTGATAGTGTATTTCTATGGGTGGCAATATATTTTTATAAGTTAACGCTATCGTCACCATTGGAGAACTAAACTTCAATGACGAAACGAATGGGCTTATTGTTTTAGTTATTCCAAGCCCAAAACAAAACCAGGAGGTTCAACATGGGTAAGAATTTTATCGGTCTTGATACGGAACAAACTCAGAAGCTGGCGGACTCCCTGAACGGGCTTTTGGCGAACTACCAAATTTTCTATATGAACGTTCGCGGCTACCACTGGAACATCAAGGGCGAGAACTTCTTCGAATTGCACGCGAAGTTTGAAGAGCTGTATGACGACCTGCTGCTTAAAATTGACGAGATTGCGGAACGCGTTCTGACACTGGGGCACGTGCCAGCTCACGCCTACAGCACATACATTGAGCAGTCTGAAGTGGTTGAGCGCAAGAACGTTTCGGATGGCAAAGAAGCTGTGACTAACATCGTGGATAGCTTCAGTAAGCTGATCGCCAAACAGCGCGATATTCTTAGCCTTGCCGGCGAAGCCGACGATGAAGGTACTTCTGCACTGATGAGCGATTACATCTCAGAGCAGGAAAAAACAGTCTGGATGTACCGGAGCTACTTGGGTCACTAAACCCTGTAAGGTAACGGTATCTCAAATGGCGGCTCTCGGAGCCGCCATTTTTATTTGAGTCTTTAACTTGTCTTATTTCCGTCCCTTTTCTGTCATCTGTTTGCCATAGGGTGAGTCGTCATTTACACAACGTCGACGCAAACTAGAGGTAAACATGACTTATCAACGTGCTCTCCTGACCTCCGCCATGCTCGCTGCCGCGGGTGGCCTTGCTGCTTGTGCAGTAGACACTGACTCTCAGGTCAACGCTGAAGTGCCCGGGCTGATTGAGTTGAGCGTGCTGGGCAGCTATGTGCCAGAAGGGGATGTGTTCGATGAAAGCGCTGCGGAAATCATCGCGCACGAGCCCTCTCACCAGCGGCTGTTTGTCGTTAACGCCCAGGCGGCCACGGTGGATGTGCTGGATATTAGCAACCCGGCAGCGCCTGCACTGATCGACACCATCGACGCCAGCCGGGAAGGGGCATCTGCCAACAGTGTCGCGGTATATGGGGGCCTACTGGCGGTAGCCATTGAAGCGGAAGTGAAGCAGGCGAAAGGCAAAGTCGTGTTCTACAACGCATCCGACTTGTCCAAAGTGGGTGAGGTGACGGTGGGTGCGCTGCCAGACATGGTGACCTTTACCCGCGATGGTCAAAAAGTATTGGTGGCTAACGAGGGCGAACCGAGCGACGACTACACCACAGACCCGGAAGGTTCCGTAAGCGTGATCGACCTTGCCAATGGTGTTGCAAACGCTACGGTAAAAACCGCTGACTTCCGTGCTTACAACGGTCGTGAGCAGGAGCTGCGTGAATCTGGTATTCGTATTTTTGGACCGGGGGCTTCAGCCGCTCAGGACTTCGAGCCAGAGTACATTGCGGTATCCCAAGACAATACCCGGGCCTGGGTGACTTTGCAGGAGAACAACGCGGTGGCCGTTCTGGATATTGAGAACGCCCGGATTGTCGATGTTCTGCCGCTGGGCTTCAAAGATCATCGCCTGTTTGGCAACGAGATGGATGCCAGTAACAAGGATGGCGGTATCAACCTTCAGAACTGGCCCGTTAAAGGTATGTATCAGCCAGATGCTATTGCCAGCTATGGCTACAACGGCATGACCTATTACATTACCGCGAACGAAGGTGACTCTCGGGATTATGACGGTTTCAGTGAAGAGTTCCGGGTGAAGGATCTGCAGCTGAGCGAGGCTTTCGGTAACGAGGCTCAGCGCAAGGAACTGCAGGATAAGGCCAACCTGGGCCGCTTGAAGGTGACTTCCACTATGGGCGTGATCAACGGCTGTGATCCGGCCAGCAAGGCCACCGATGTAGAGCAAGATTGCGTGTTCGGTGAGCTGTACAGCTATGGTGCCCGGTCGTTCTCGATTTGGAACGAGCAGGGGCAGCGAGTGTTTGATTCTGGCAACGACTTCGAGCGCATCACGGCTAATCTGATTCCTGAAGGCTTCAATGCAACCAACGATGATAACGGTGCGGATGACCGTTCTGATGATAAAGGTCCGGAACCCGAAGCCGTGGCCGTTGGCGAGATCCAAGGTCAGAATTATGCCTTTATCGGTTTGGAGCGAGTGGGGGGCATTATGGTTTACAACGTGTCCAACCCTCAGAGTCCACAATTCGTGCAGTACCTGAACAACCGGGATTTCTCTGTTAGCACGGCTGAGGTTGAAGCTGGCAAGGCCGGAGATTTGGGGCCTGAGGGCATGGCTTTCATTCGGGCAGAAGACAGCCCGACCAGCCAGCCAATCCTGGCGGTGGGTAACGAGGTGAGTGGTACCACTACGCTCTACCGAGTTGATGTGGCGGGCGCATCAACCAACTGATATTGAAGTCTTAATCGCCCAACAAAACCGCGCTTTCGGGTGCGGTTTTGTTTTTTCAGGCACAGAGTAATAAAAACCGCCTGCACATAACGCTTTGTAATAGCGCTGTCATACCCCCCCTCCATAGTGTCATTTCAGTTGAGTTAACACCGTTGCCGGGCGCGCCCGGCTTTTTAACGCCTTGGCGTTAAAGGGATTTTTTGAAACCTGTTTTTAACATTCAGTGGTTAGCCTGCTAGCACAAGTTGCCGGTGATCAGTAATTGGATTTAGAGCGTGACGAGATATACCCGTATTACCCATTTGATGATTGCACTGCTGCCATTGCCGGCTCTGGCTGAGGTTCAGCTGACGCTTGGGGCTTGTGTAAACGTGCAGGCGGTGCAGGGCAGCGAACAGACCGCCTCCTCCGGCCAGTCCCTCACGTTGGCTGACGGCACACAACAGTTGGTGGTGGAGTGCGCCACCGAAGTCGGCCGGGAGGAAATTCGGGAAATCAGTGATGCCTTTGTTATCCGCTTCCGCGCTGAGGATGCCGAACTGAGGCTGAGTGCTCCGGAAATCGATACCCGAAATGAAATGGCGAGCTTCAATCAGCAGGGCAATTGGCAGCTGACGGATGGTCAGGGCCGAGCAGTGGGGTTCACTACCGATGTGCTCGAGAAAGAGGGCTTTCAGCTGGTGCGGGACTATCCACGAGAGCTGGCCGCTTACAATCGGTCGGGCGATGTTGCGGCGGTAGCTGTGCGAGCACAAACCGCCGGTGCGGAGTTGCAAATAAACCCGGAAGGATTGTTGTTGGATCCGCAAGCCGATGCGGATCAGGAAATGGTCAGCAGGATGCTGCGTTACTGGTATCTGAAAGCCGACGAACAGACTCGAAAAGAGTGGGACAGCTGGGTCGAATCCAGCAACCGATAAACACCAAACCAAAAATGAAAGTGGAGTTATAAAAAATGAAGAAGCTTCTTCTGGCTGTTGCTGTGTCTACTGTTGCTGCAGGTTCTGTCAATGCGGCGACTGTTTACGAGAAAGATGGTTTTACTTACAAGCTGAACGGTGATTTCCAGATTCAGTTGCGCAAGAAGATTGGTGATGACACCAATGAATATGTGGATTTCGATGACCTGGAGCTAAAAAACTACGTTAGCTATGACCTGGGTAACGATATGAAAGCCTTTGGTCGTCTGGATTTTGACTTTAAAGATCACGCCAACGGCAAAGACGTCGATGAGCCAATTGAAGAAGCTTACGTTGGTATCCAGTATGGCGTAACTTCTTTCTCCATGGGTAAGCAAAACTTTGCCTCTGACGAATTCGGCATCGAAGAAGCTTATGAATCACCGCTGGACGAAGATCAGTTTGACGCAGTGAAAACGGATGGTGACGATACGTTCCGCGTTGATGTAGAACTGGACAATGTTTACCTGGTTGCTTCCTACGAACTGGAGGCTGAGGACAAAGGCGGTATTACCGGTGAGTTCTTCGATTTGTTTGCATCTACCGAAATTGCTGGCTTGGAATTAGCTGCTGCGTACCAGCGTAATACTCCCATTGGTCTGGACGAAAAAGACACTTGGGGGCTGAGTGCTGGTTATGACTTCGGTATGTTTGGTCTGGCCGCTGACTACAGTGTCACTGATGACAGCAACACGGATCTTGAGACGACGTTGTACAACATTGCGGCCACCATCGACGTTACCAGCACCACTGCTGTCGCGCTTGGCATGCAGAACCAGGAAGAAGACAACAGTGACGACGTGACTGCTTGGTACGCGAACGTGACCTACAAGTTCCCGACTGCCAAGAACGTCAGCGTGTTTGCTGAAATCGCCGACACCGATGAAGACGACACTGACATGGGCTTCCTCGCCGGTATGCGCGTGAAGTTCTAAGCAGTACCTCCAAACCGCCAACCATGGTCACGCCAACGGTTGGCGCGAGGAAAACCAAAGGCCGGGCAGCATTGCCCGGCCTTTGTGCGTTCTAGACAGCAAGATCCAGGGGCGGAATCTCTTGATGCAGGAACCATTTTTCCGTGACGACTTTCTGAGTGAACCAATGTGAACGCATCAAGGAACTGGCAATGGGTTGCTTGAGCCAATCGGGCACTTCAAATCCGCGCTCCTGTTCGCGGGCACGGTGGCCAAACCGCTTAGAAATTTGCTCACCATAGCGTTGCAGTGACGAAGCGGAATAATCCGGCGCGTTCAGAATTACTTTGGCGGCAATTAATGCGGACTCAATGGCGGGGCGGATGCCTTCACCGCTCTGGGTGTAAGCCAGTCCGGCGGCATCACCAATTAATAGAACCCCGTCATCCAGTAGGGGCCGTTGGGCATGGCCATACAGTAAGTAAGCGTGCCCCTTGAAACGGCCGGGCAGGTCGCTGGGAATTCGCCTGGACTGTTGCATGTCTTGCACAAAGGCTTCCAAGTGCTCCGTCAGCTGATGGTTGTCTTCACGCCCCAGGCCGATATTCAGGAAGTGACCTTTGCGGAACACCCACGCGTAGCCTTTAAGATCGCGACAGAACCAGAGTTCCGGCGTGTCACCACGGGCTGCGCAGGCTTTGGCTTGCTCCGGCGTCATTTCGAACTCCACTTCCTTGGCTGCGACCACCGTTTCATGTTTTCCGGGGCCCGCGCCTATAAGCTTGGCCACCGGGCAGAAATGTCCCCCGGCCCCGATCAGCAGGGGGGATTGCCATTGCTCGTTAATAACCCAGTTGCCGTTGTCCCGAGTGATGGATTTTACAGGAGTGGCCAGTTGTTTCTCGGACGTAACCCGGCCCAAAAGATAGGCGTCAAACTCGCAGCGTCTTATGCCGTAACTGACGACTCCGCCATGATGATTTTCCACCGGGCTCTGGCCCATCATGCCGATCCGGAAACGGCTGATGGATTGCAGTGTTCGCCCGCGGCGGTAGTCTTTTATGTCAATGTGCAGGCTTGCAAGTACGGCGGGGGTTACCCAGCCCGCGCAGGTTTTATCTCTCGGGAAGTCTGCCTTATCAATGATCAGCACCTTCTTCCCCGCGCATTCTAGTGCGTGGGTAACGGTGGCGCCAGCCGGGCCTGCGCCCACAATGATGGCATCGAAGTTGTCCATTATGAGTGCTCCGGTGTTGTCGGGGTGGCGTATAGATCATGACGGGTTTGGGGAATGAGGTTGTTATCACCATGGCTGAACACCACCTGAAACAGCTGCAGCGAGCCCACACGGAATGCTGCGATGGAGCCTGCCAAATAGAACCGCCAGGCACGGGTAAAGCTTTCATCGTACATGCGGGTCACTTCATCTTGGTGGTGGGTGAAGTTCTCCATCCAGTGAGTCAGGGTCTTGGCGTAATGCAGACGCAGGTTTTCCACATCCAGCACCGAAAAGTCATTGTGCTCACAGATTTTCATGAACTCCCCGATGCTGGGTGGGTAGGCGCCGGGGAAGATGCGCTTTTCGATCCAGGCGTTCATTAGCATGGGGCGGTTGCGTCCAATACTGTGTAGCAAGGCTAGGCCGTTGGGTTTCAAGCTGCGCATGATCAGATTTGACAGGGCCGGGTAGTTCTCTTTGCCTACGTGCTCCAGCATGCCTATGGACACAAACGCATCGTACTGACCTTCAATGTTGCGGTAGTCGTCTTCTATATAGGTGATTTGTTGGGTTAGGCCCTGCCGTTCGGTCTCGGCTTTGGCGTAGTCGAGTTGTTCCCGAGAGATGTTGTAGGAACGGACCGAGACGCCATAATGGCTCGCCATATAGCGAGCCAAGCCACCCCAGCCGCAGCCTGCTTCCACGACCGTCATACCCGGTTTTAGCCGAAGCTTGCGGCAGACGTGCTCAAGTTTGGCCAGCTGAGCTTGCTCCAGCGTGTTCTCCGGATGTTCGTAGTAGGCGCAGGTGTACTGCATTTCAGCCCTGTCCAGCCACAGTTTGTAAAACTCATTGCCCAAGTCGTAATGGTGGTGGATGTTCTCTTTCGCTTCAGCAATGCCCGATGATCGTGGGTTCGGGTTCTTCCATAGGCTGTCCAGCCATTTTGGCCATTGTTCTTGGGCGGCGTGTACAGATCGGTACACCGTCTCCATGAATTCAGTGAGATCGCCTTCAATATCTAGGCGCCCGGCACTGTATAAGTCGCCAATGGCCAGATTCGGAGTGGTCACCAGTGAGTACAGGGCTTTGGGGTCGTTCAGGGTCAGTGTGAAGCGAGCAACCTGATGTTCCGGTTCGAGCCGGTCACCATTCCAGAGTTGAAAACAAACAGGTGGTGAGCCGGCCATCCGAATGAATTTGTCGAGCAGCCAGCGCTCGTAACTGCGGGGTTCGCGGTTGGGCTGGTGGCTCTCATGAGGGATGCTCAGAAGGTGCGTGTTGTCCTTGCCCGAACGCGGCGCCCTGTGGACGTTGCTGTTTGTCATGGTGATGACTCCCGTTGGAGACAATGCCGGGCGGTCCCGAAAGCCAAACTGAGAGTCGCGCTACTTACTTAGTATAGAAAATGATCAGGTTTTGTCAGGTTTAGAGGAATGATAGTAGGGGGCAGGACCGAGTTTGAGGCCGGTCCTGCCTATTATGAGGTGAGTTTCAGTAACTGGAGCTCATCCCGAACCAACCCGGGAAGATGACGATCATAGCCAGTACCAGAATTTGAATCAGAATGAACGGAATAATGCCTTTGTAGATATCGGTTGTTTTCACCTCGTCGGGCGCCACACCCTTGAGGTAGAACAAGGAGAAGCCAAAGGGCGGCGTCAGGAAGCTCGTTTGCAGGTTCATGGCAATCAAGATGGCAAACCAGAGCATGTTGATGCCCATGGCTTCCGCCACGGGTGCCAAAATCGGCACGATGATGAAGGAAATCTCCACGAAGTCGATGAAGAAACCCAGCACTAGAATCACCACCATCGCCAAGATAATGAAGCCCCACTGTTCGCCCGGAAGCATCATCAGCCACTCTTCCAGCAGGTAATCGCCGCCGGTATAGCTGAACACCATGGAGAAGGCGGTCGCTCCGATCAAAATGGCAAAGACCATGGCCGTTACTTTGACGGTGTCTTTGGAGGCATCCCACACCATTTTAAAGCTGAACTGGCCGTAAACGATGGCCAGAACCACGGCGCCAACACCGCCCAATGCCGAGGATTCGGTGGGTGTGGCGATACCGGTGAAGATAGAGCCCAGAACCACCACGATCAGCGCCAAAGGCGGGATGATGGCTAGGAGCGCGTTGCGGATTTCTTTGCTGCGGCTGATGCTGTCGTCCGGCGGCATGGCCGGAGCCGTCTGCGGCTTGAAGCGGGTCAGGAACAGGATGTAAACAATATACAGCCCAATCAGCACCATGCCCGGCCCGACCGCGGCTTTAAACAAGTCGCCAACCGGTAGGCCCAGTACATCACCCAGAATAATCAGAATGATCGATGGCGGCACGATCTGTCCGAGGGTGCCAGACGCACAGATGGTGCCTGTAGCCAGTCGCTTGTCGTAGTCGTGGGCGAGCATGACCGGAAGGGATATCAAACCCATGGCGACCACGCTTGCACCCACCACGCCGGTAGATGCGGCGAGGAGTGCACCCACCAGAATGGTGGAAATAGCCAGACCACCCGGCAAGCCACCAAACAAACGGCCCATCGAGGTTAGAAGCTGCTCTGCCAGCTTCGTGCGCTGCAGAATCACGCCCATGAAAATGAACAAGGGCACGGCCATCAGAACGGTGTTCTGCATGACACTCATGATGCGATACGGCATGAAGGCAAACAGGTCCATGCCTTCGGCGAAGACGCCAAAGAACAGCGCAACACCACCAAAGGTGAAAGCCACCGGGAAGCCCAGCATCAGCATGAACAAGGCAACGAGGAACATAATCATACCGATCATGCCAAACCTCCTGCGCTGTGCTCGCTTTCATAGGATTTTTCTCCGGCCAGTACGCGGATCGCGTAGGTGATCATGTTTAAGCCCGCGGTGCCGATAAAGAACGCGCTGAGGGGAATGATGGACTTAATAATCCAGCGATGGGGTAAGCCGCCGGGATCGCCACTGCCTTCGCCCATCTCGTAGGCGTCAACTGCGAAGCTGTATCCATACACACCGATCAGGTACGCAAAGGGGATGACGAAGATCAGGGCGCCAATGAGGTTGATCCAGGCTTTGTTTTTTTGTTGCCAGTTGGTGTAGAACACGTCCACTCGTACGTGGCCATCCGTGCGCAGGGCATAGGGAATCCCCATCAGGAAGACCACCGAGTACAGGTGCCACTCCATCTCTTGCATGCCAATCGACACGTCACTGAATACGTATCGGGTGACAACGTCATAAAACACGTTGGCGGCCATCAGGATCATGGCCACGCAGGCGATCCAGCCGCAGAGTTTGGAGAGCCAGGCCAGGCCCTCGTCCAGTCTGATAATCCAGCGCATTAAACCTCTTCCTCCGCTGAGCGGATGTTTTGTGTGGCTTTTTAATGAAAAAAGCCGGAACCACTTTTCAAGAGCGATCCCGGCTCTGATTTAGCATGACCCAGAGTTTACTGAACTTCTCCCATGGTGTTGAGGTATGCGCGTTCAGAAATCTCGGTATAGGCGCGACTTTGTTTCTGGTAACTCAACTGTGAGTCGATGATCTTCTTGGCCATTGGGCTTTTTTCAGCTGTTTCTTTAAGCAGCTTTTTGTTGGCATCGTACATGGCCTGGAAGATGTCAGCTGGGAACCGTTTGATCTGGACGTTGGGGTAGTCTTTCTTGATGTTCGCCCAAGCTTCCGCGTTGGCGTGCTGAGAGTGCACCAGCATGTCGTAGGATGCGGTGCGCATGGCCACTCGCATGATTTCCTTCAGGTCAGCCGGCAGTTTTTCCCATACGCGCTTGTTGATCAGGAACTGCAGTTCGGTCGCAGGCTCGTGCCAGCCGGTGTAGTAGTAGTCAGCAATTTGCTGGAAGCCAAGGCGCAAATCCAGTGCTGGCCCAACCCATTCAACGGCATCAATGGTATTGCGTTCCAGGGCGGTGTAGAGCTCGCCGGGGGCAATGTTGGTGGGGTTTACACCCACTTCGGCAAAGACTTCACCGGCAAAACCGGGAATTCGCATTTTCAGACCCTGAAGGTCATCCAGTGATTTGATTTCTTTGCGGAACCAGCCGCCCATCTGAATGCCGGTGTTGCCGCCGGGGAACGACAGCATGTTGTGGGGCTCATACACTTCCTGCATCAGCTCCATACCACCGCCGTGGTAAAACCACGCGTACTGTTCCATGGCGTTCATACCGAACGGCATGCTGGTGAAGAACAGGGTTTCGGGCACTTTGCCCTTCCAGTAATAAGAAGCGGAGTGGCCCATGTCGTACTGACCGGCCTTCACCATGTCGAAAACACCCAGCGGGGCTTTGTGCTTGTTGGCCGAGTCGATACGAATTTTCAGACGACCGTCGGACATTTTTTCAACGGTTTCGGCAAAGCGTTTGGTGGTATCACCGAAGATGGGGAAGTTCGGCCCCCAAGTTTCGGCGAGTTTCAGGGTGAACTTTTCCTGTGCCAGAACCTGTGATGCAGAGAATGTGGTAGCAATGGCGAGCACGGTCGCCGATAAAATGGATCGGATTTTCATGGTTCTTTCCAACCTGTCGAATTGTTTTAGTTGTTTGTCGAGTTATTGGCCAGCGTGTTTGCTAGCCGGCATTGCTGAATAGTTTAGTTGAGGTTTGCATATTTGGTGGGTGTTGTGCAGCAAAAAATTGCTCGAATTACGACGTATGTCTAGGAGTGGGGCGGTCGAGCGAAAGGCGCGATCATTACGCTCGGGGACTGAAGACCGGTGTTCTTGTGCGGTACTGTCGGTAGCGGCGGAATGCACTTAACGCGGGTTTCTCAACGCCATAGTGCAAGAGGGCCGCGAGAGAGATAATCGCCCCTAACGCCAGGGCAACGCCAACAGGGCCAGGAATTCCCCATTGGTAGAATAGGGTGATCAGCCCGTAGCCGATGTTCTGGTGGATCAGATACAGCGTGTAGGAAATACTGCCCAGCCAGAGCAGTCCGGGGTGGGACAGCACGTTCAAGCGGCCAGCCGTGGCCAGGATGAAAACACCATAGCAACCCAGTACGAATACATTGAAGGGCGCTTTGTAGGCGATCAAGCAGTGGCCGATGGTCAGGGTTAGTAATGCGATATCGGCGGCGGGCGGTTTGCCGTATTTATACCAGCGAAAGAGCAGCATGCCACTGATAAACAGAGGGGCATAGCGCACGAACAAAAGGTCCTTCACCAGAAAATCCAGAGCATCCGGGATCGCCTTCCACCATAGTACGCCGATGTAACTGATGACAGTCCAGAGCCAAAGCACTGGGCGCAGTCTTTGCCAGCTCTTTAATCCGTAGAACAGCAGTGCGATCCAGACATAAAAGGTGGCTTCAATCACCAAACTCCAATAAGCGCCATCAACGTGTGGGTGTTCGAGGTACTCGTGCAGGAGAGTCATGTTTAACAGCGCGGATACTGGCTCGACGGCACGATCCTCGGGCCCGAGCCAGTGCACCGAGAGAAAGGTCAATGCGATACCAGCCCACAATGCGGGTAATAGCCGGAACGCCCGGGCGAGGCCAAACCAGCCGGCCGTTTGAGTGCGTTCGAGAGTCATGAAAATGACGAAGCCGCTGAGCATAAAAAACAGGTGCACACCGTAGCGCCCGAACTCGAGAAAGGATGGGCTGTCAAAACTGTGGCCATACAGCTCGTGGTAGTAGGGCAGGTAGTGGAACAAAACAACGCCAAGCGCGGCAATGCCACGAAGTGCGTCGAGGGCTGTTAGGCGGCTTTGGTTGTTTTGCATGGTGTTGATGCGTTCCAATAAAGCTGTACGCTCATCATAACCGGCCTGGCAGGTAGCGGATATACGATTCGGTTGCCCGGAGCTGACCATCTGTTCATGGTTGAAGGTTCGGAGTGGATTTCAACACGGGTGTATGATGGCTGAAAGCCAGTGCCAAGGAGCAAGCAAGGTATGACAGTTGAACTCGGTATGATCGAAGGGTTTTACGGCCCTATGTGGACGTGGGCCGAACGGCGCAAGCTGTTAAAGACCTTGGCTGGGCACGGCTATGGCTTTTACCTTTACGCGCCTAAGGCTGACCCCTATTTGCGCCGGCGCTGGCAGGAGCCGCATCCGGCTGAAGAGTTTGAAGCATTAGTTGAGTTTGCCGAATTGTGTAAACACGAAGGCGTTCGTTTTGGCGTGGGTTTGAGCCCTTTCGAGATCTTTAACCAGTTCGACGAGAACGCGCGCCACGCCCTGGCCGCCAAATTGAAAGCACTGGACCGGATCGGGGTGCAGGAGCTGGCCATTCTGTTTGATGATATGCGCTCGGAAACGCCGTCGCTGGCCAATACTCAGGCCGAGATTATGCGTTGGGTCAAGGCGCACAGTGACGCAACCATATTCAGCATCTGCCCGACCTATTATTCCGATGATCCGGTGCTGGATCGAGTGTTTGGTGAACGACCTTCGGATTATCTTGAAACGCTGGGGGCCGAGCTTGATAAAGATGTACGAGTATTCTGGACCGGTGAGGAAGTCTGCTCCCGGGAAATTTCACCGGGGCATTTAAAGCACGTGGGCGACCGCCTGGGCCGCAAACCGGTGCTGTGGGACAACTATCCGGTGAACGATGGCGACAGAATGTCTCGGCACCTGCATCTCAGGGCCTTTACCGGCCGGCCGGCCGCGAATGCGGCGCACTTGGCGGGCCATGCCATTAATCCAGCGCTGCAGCCGGTACTGACCTCGATCCCGGCGTTGACGCTGGCGGAATCCTACCGACTGGGGCCGGACTACCAGTACGGCCAGGCCTTTCATCATGCCGCCCGTGAGCTGCTTGGCGAAGAATTGGCAAACCAGATTCAGCAGGATTTGTTGAGCTTGCAGGATGCGGGGTTGGGGCGTCTCAGCGAGGAGCGAAAGCGGGCTCTTGCACACACCTACGATGCCTTCGATCACCCGGCTGCCAGCGAAATTATGCGCTGGCTGGCCGGAGACTATCAGGTGACTGACGAGATGGTGCAAACCCAGTGAGGGGTTATTCCAGGTAGTAGTCGAAGGTGGAGACCACTCGTACGGTTTTCACCGGTTGCTGCTGTTCGGAAATTCCTGGTGCCTGATCCCGGGCAAGGATCTGGAACACACCTTGGTTGGCTCTGCGCAAACCACCCAAGCTGGCGTTGGCATCCCGGGCAAATTGGCTTGCGGCCTGCCGGGCAGACTTGGTGGCTTCGGCAATCATTTCCGGTTTGATGGAGTTTAGGCCGCTGAACAGGTAGGTCGGACCGCCCGGGCCATAGTCGGACGAGAGTAGAACGCCGGAGTCCACCAGTTCGCTAACATTCTGTGCCGCTTGGCGAATGCGTTCAATCTGCTTACTGCGCACCATCAGTGTTTGATTGATGATGAACTTCTGCTCGCCTTCACCTTGATACGGATTGGCTCGGGTATCGGTGACGTCCAGCCTTTGCAGCTCCACCGCGCTGCTCTCAATGGCCTGGAGCTTCAGGAATGCCATGATGGCTTCCCGACTGCTTCGTGCTTTTGCTTGCGCCTGTTCCAGGGTTTTGCCGCTGGCGACAAAGCGAATGGGCCAAAGAGTCAGGTCGGCGTTCACTTCCCGTTCCGCGACACCTTTGACGGTGACATAGCGGTCTCCGGTTTTCAGCCCTGTAAGACCCTCTTTTAGAAGTGATGCAGAGAAGATGGCGCTTAGGCCCAGGATGAGAGCAACGATGATTTTCACTGTTTGATTCCTTGTGCATGACGTTTGTTAGCAGTCTGTGCCTGAGCGGTCTTTAAAGCGCTCTTTCATGGCTTTGTGGCGACGGTCGCTGTTTCGGAATTCCGGCGGTAAGGGCTGTATCAGGTACAGGAAGTCGCCTTTGTTCAGGTTCTCAAGCAGTGGCGGTTTGGCTCCGTCTTCGGGCCAGAACACAGGGCTCAGCACCACAACCGAAAGCTCGGGCGCGCGCTGCTTCAGTAAGGCCACGGTACCGAGTTTTTGCTCGCTGTGAAATGTACCGGTCAGATGCAGAACCTGGTGGCCGGGGTGCTGCTTTCGAGCCTGCAGAATACGGTCGGCCATGGTGTTGTCCCTGACCAACTGCGCTTTGTAGACGTTGTCCATGCGCTGGGCGATGGCTGGGTCGTTGGAACCGTGACTGCTGCTGATTGCTGCTATGAATTTTTTTCGGTAGGCGGGGGTGTCCAGAAACGGTTGCTCCGGCAGCTGTCGGCGTTGGGGGTCGGCTAGGCGGGTGAGGTAATCCGGCCCCTGACGACCTACGCAGCGGACAATATCGGCCGGAGCATTGGCGGCCAGCACCGGTAGTTTGTGGTGAAGAGCGTATTCGATGAGAGGCCGGTAGGAACCGCGGTAGTTGTCCCACGCTTTGGCATCCTTCACTAGCTCTGTCTCGCCAGTGATGCCTGCCAGATAGTCGTTCAAAGCCGATTGGCTGTTCAGGTCGAACTGTTCGAGGGTCAGAACTACATTGGGGTTGCGGTTGTGCAGCTGTTGCAATATGCGGGCTTGAAGAAGGTGCGACGCCTGATGGCCGTGATGTTCTCCGATCACCACGACATCGGCGTGCATGGCTGCGTTCACTACGTCTACCAAAGAAACTGGCTGACCGCTCTGGCTATCAATGAGCTGGCTGTCGTAAAAGGTGGCGGGTCGCAGGGTGTTTGGGGTCAGCGCACAACCGGACAAAGCGAGCAGGAACAGCGAGGCTGATATAGCCAGTAGGTGCTTGATCGCGGTCATGGTATGCCTGCCTATTTTGAGTTCTTTGTGCGTTCTTCTCGCCAGTTTTCTCCCAGCTTTTCTTCCACGTATTCACGGATGAATTGCCGAACCTTCTGGGAGGGGGTGACGTCGTCCTGTTTGCAGAGTTCCTCGAACACCGCTTTTTTATCCGGGTCGATAAGCAGGGTCAGACGCGCGGTACGGTTTTCTTTTGTCATGACTGGCAGAACCTTAATTATGTTAATTAGGTTAACATTGAATGTAATATGTATGAGCATATAATTGTGCGCATGTCTTCGCAACCGGGAGTTCGCCAATGCCGCATCGCGCTCATCTTTTTTCCTTGAGGTTTGCCCACGCACTTCGCGAAGCCTGTATTAATGAGCGGTACACCAGCTCCCGGTTTTTGAAGGATTTGATGGCGGGCGTTACCGTTGGCATCATTGCCATCCCTTTGGCTATGGCATTGGCTATCGCCAGTGGCGTGGCTCCTCAATACGGTTTGTATACCGCTTTTATTGCCGGTTTTATCATCGCGTTGCTTGGTGGTAGCCGGTTCAGCATTTCTGGCCCCACCGCCGCCTTTGTCGTCATTTTATACCCCATTGCCCAGAATTATGGGTTGGGCGGCTTGCTGCTGGCCACGCTGATGTCCGGTGTGTTGCTGGTGATGATGGCGCTTATGCGCCTGGGACGCTTTATTGAGTACATCCCGGAGTCGGTCACGCTAGGGTTTACCGGTGGCATTGCAGTGGTGATTGCGACTTTGCAGGTCAAAGACTTCTTTGGGCTTTCGGTTGAAAGTATACCCGAGCATTATTGGGACAAGCTGGCGGTGCTGGCCCAGCAGATGCCGGCGATGGATGGCATGAGCACACTGGTGGCCGGAGCAACCTTGGCGGTCATGCTGCTGTGGCCAAGGCTGAAAACGCCGGTGCCTCCGCACCTCCCGGCGGTGGTGATTGGTAGTCTGTTAGCACTTTGGTTCAACTCGAACGGTGCGGCCATCGAAACTATCGGTTCCCGTTTCAGCTACCTGTTGCCAGACGGCAGCATGGGAGCAGGCATCCCCCCATTCTTACCCGAATTTGCATGGCCCTGGCAGCAACTGAACGCCGAGGGGGAGCCGGTTGGTTTGTCTTGGGGCATGGTTCAGGCGTTGTTGCCGGCCGCGTTTGCTATTGCCATGTTGGGTGCCATCGAGTCGCTTTTGTGCGCGGTGGTGCTGGATGGTATGACCGGCAAGCGCCAAAGCGCCAACAGTGAGTTGATGGGGCAGGGGTTCGGAAACATTGTTGTGCCGTTCTTCGGCGGTATTACCGCCACAGCCGCTATTGCCCGTTCTGCCGCCAACTACCGGGCGGGGGCTGAGTCGCCGGTGTCGGCGATCATTCATGCGCTCGTGGTTTTGCTCGCGCTGGTTTCGCTGGCTGGCGTACTCGCCTATCTGCCCATGCCCGCGATGGCGGCTTTGCTGATCATGGTGGCCTGGAACATGAGTGAAGCACCCAAAGCCGTACATCTTCTGAAAACCGCACCGCGCATGGATGTGCTGGTTTTTCTCACCTGCTTCAGCCTGACCGTTGTCTTGGATATGGTGATCGCGATAACCACCGGCGTGTTGCTGGCCGCGGTGCTGTTCATGCAGGAAATGGCGCAGATGACCAAGGTCACCGACATTTCCGGCAATAAGCGTGTGGAGCCGGCTGGATTGCCGGAAGGCTGGCAGGTGTTCAAAATCAACGGCCCTCTGTTCTTTGCGGCCGCTGACCGGGTGTTCGGGGAGTTGGCTGCACTGTCTCGGCAAGCCCGAGGCATTGTGCTGTATATGGATGGTGTGACGGTGCTGGATGCAGGTGGCTTATCGGCACTGAACAAGCTGATCGCCAGTTGCCGTGAGGCCAAGACAGAAATACTGATTGCTGACCTTCAGTTTCAGCCTCTGCGAACGTTGGCCCGCGCAGGCGTGAAGCCAGAGCCCGGCGTCAGCAGCTTCTACCCGACACTTGAGGCAGCACTTGAAGCGGCATCTTCTGGTTCTCGTGGGAATCTGAGTTAAACTGCCTTCAAAAGAGGGTTGTCATGCTTCCATTTCGAATTATCGATCGCGTTAAGTTCATCTTAGAGCGCCAATTGCTTAAAGGTGCCGGCTTCCAATTGTTGGTGGTTGGGCTTTTTATTGGCTTGATCTCTCTAGTAGGTGGTTTGCTGGTGGTGCCTCAGGGAGGTGAATTTGATGACCCGGCCGCGGCTATCTGGTGGGCATTTCTCCGCCTGACGGACCCAGGCTACCTCGGCGATGATGTGGGCACTTGGCAGCGAATCGTTTCTACCTTGCTGACCATTCTGGGGTATGTGGTGTTCATGGGTACGCTGGTGGCGATCCTGACCCGCTGGCTGATCGCTAAAATGACCGACCTAGAGCGGGGTCTGACGCCCGTTACCT
The DNA here is from genome assembly GCF_048285575.1 of Marinobacter sp. SBS5. Classification (NCBI taxonomy): domain Bacteria; kingdom Pseudomonadati; phylum Pseudomonadota; class Gammaproteobacteria; order Pseudomonadales; family Marinobacteraceae; genus Marinobacter; species Marinobacter sp. SBS5. The sequence goes on from NZ_JBLWAZ010000001.1 coordinate 378,894, forward strand.
TGAAAAGTCATGTGGTGGTTCTCGGCTGGACCGCACAGACGCCGCCGTTAGTAGCTGAGCTGTTCGGTTCAACAGGCCGGATGCAGCGCTTTCTTGAAAAACACGATACCCAGCGGCTACGCCTCGTGGTGCTGGCAGAAGAAGCCAACGTCGAACAGCTCTACGAGTTGCGCAACGAGCCCGGTGTGGGCAGTCGTGCCCGAGAGGTTATTCTGCGAAGCGGTTCAGCGATTCAGCCGGAGGCTTTGCATCGAGTGGCTTGTCTGGATGCAGCGGCGGTGATCGTGCCCAGTCAGGGCTATAACGCCGGTAGCATAGTGACCTCTGATGTGGAAACCGTGAAAGCGTTGTTATCCATTGCCGCCCAAGCCCGACACTTGAATGCGCCCTTGCCCTACGTCGTTGCTGAAATTCAGGATATGCGCAAACTGCCTGTTATCGAACGGGCATACCCGGGTGCTGTTGAGGTGGTTGCGGGTGGCTCCACCATCAGTCGTTTGATGGTCCAGAACGTGCTGCACCCGAATCTATCCGAAGTTTATAACGAGTTATTGACGGCCGATGGCTGCAACGAGATTTTTGTCCGTGGCGGGGAAACTGCCGAGGGGCTAACGTTAGGCGAACTGGCCTCACAAAGGCCGCACGCGATCGTATTGGGGCTGCTGCACCCGGTTAACAACGGTGCTTGGAAAGTAAATCTGCTGGCTTCCTCTAACACCATGATCCGAACCGAGGACCGAGTGGTGCTGCTTGCCAGAGATTACGCCCACACCGGCCCAGACCCAAAGGCGGAACCCTTGGCTCCTGTTGAGCGAGTGGCGGTGCCTGTGACAGCCAGCGTAAAGTCCGAAAAACATCGTGTGCTAGTGCTTGGTTGGAATCGTCGGGTGCCGAGTTTGGTGGCGGAGTTTGGCAGCTATTCGGGGCGGCAGTTCGAATTGGACATGGTGTCTGCCACGCCGTTGGATGAGCGGCAGCGGGAGCTGTCCCGCTATGGAGTGGATATTGAGAAAATTAACGGCCGCCTGCTTGAATCCGATTACATGGTGGAGGATGAACTCAGGAAGCTGGACCCTGCCTCTTACCATACCGTGATGTTATTGAGCAGTGATCGCATTGGCTCCGGTGAGGAAGCAGATGCCCGTGCTATGGTCGGTTACCTGCAGTTGGAAGATATTCTGTCGGAAGCAACGGTGCGGCCGCAGGTCACACTCGAACTGAGCGACCCGGACAATCGCCACCTGATGTACGGTCATCAGAGTGAAATGTTGATCAGTCCGATGATCCTGAGTCATGTGCTGGCTCAGGTTGCGTTACGCCGTGAGCTGAGAGTCGTGCTCGACGAGTTGTTTACCGTGGGAGGGGCGGAAATTCAGTTCCGTGATCCCGAAGACTACCCCTTGCCTGCCAGCGTGGATTTTCAGTTTCTGGAGAAAATTGTGGCTGCAAGGGGAGAGATTGCGTTGGGTATCCGCCGGGAAGCGGCGGACGAGCGTGGTCGCCACCTGCAAATGAACCCGCCTCGGAAGCAATACCTAGACCTTCAGAAAGGCGATCAGCTACTGGTGATGTGTCAGACCTGAGTCCGCTAAAGGCGCGTGAGCGCTGCAAGTGATTGAGGCAGAAGTGGTTCAACCTGCCATTCATAAGAAAAATGCCGAAAATACATAATATAAATTTCAATTATAAGATTGAACGCAGTACAGTGTCGCCCAACGTCAGCCTCTGCTTGTTATCACAGTGGCAGGCTGGCAACGGTTACCGCCTGGCAGCAGTAACCCGTACCTTTTGAACACAAACGTAGAAAGGATAGAGATCATGCCCTACTCACAAGACGTTGATCAGATCGCTTCCATCGTGAAGCAAAACCCGACTTGGAACGCCATCAACCCTAAGCACGCTGCTCGCATGCGCGCCCAGAACAAATTCAAGACTGGTCTGGACATCGCTAAGTACACTGCGAAGATCATGCGTGAAGACATGGCTGCCTACGATGCCGACACTTCCAAGTACACTCAGTCTCTGGGTTGCTGGCACGGTTTCATCGGTCAGCAGAAGCTGATCTCTATCAAGAAGCACTTCGGTAGCACCAAGCGTCGTTACCTGTACCTGTCTGGCTGGATGGTTGCCGCTCTGCGTTCTGAGTTCGGTCCTCTGCCTGACCAGTCCATGCACGAGAAGACTTCTGTATCTGGCCTGATCGAAGAGCTGTACACCTTCCTGCGTCAAGCCGATGCATGGGAACTGAACCACTTGTTCCGTGACCTGGAAGCTGCTGAAAAAGCTGGCGACACTGCTAAAGCTGAAGAGCTGATCAAGCAGATCGACAACCACGAAACTCACGTTGTTCCCATCATTGCCGACATCGACGCTGGTTTCGGTAACGCTGAAGCCACTTACCTGCTGGCCAAGCAGATGATCGAAGCGGGCGCGTGCTGCATCCAGATTGAAAACCAGGTTTCTGACGAGAAGCAGTGTGGCCACCAGGACGGTAAAGTTACCGTTCCTCACGCCGACTTCCTCGCCAAGATCAACGCTGTACGTCTGGCGTTCCTGGAGCTGGGTGTGGACGACGGTGTTATCGTTGCTCGTACCGACTCTTTGGGTGCTGGCCTGACCAAGCAGATCGCTGTAACCAACGAGCCGGGTGACCTGGGCGACCAGTACAACAGCTTCCTGGATGGCGAGTACATCGAAGACGCTTCTCAGATCGAGAACGGCGATGTTGTTATCAAGTCTAACGGCAAGCTGCTGAAGCCGAAGCGTCTGGCTTCTGGCCTGTTCTGCTTCAAGCCTGGTTCAGGCGAAGACCGTGTTGTTCTGGACTGCATCACTAGCCTGCAGAACGGCGCTGACATGCTGTGGATCGAAACCGAGAAGCCTCACGTTGGTCAGATCGCCAGCATGGTTAACCGCATCAAGGAAGTTGTTCCCGATGCGAAGCTGGTTTACAACAACAGCCCGTCCTTCAACTGGACTCTGAACTTCCGTCAGCAGGTGTTCGACGCCATGAAGGAAGAAGGTAAAGACGTTTCTGCATACGATCGCGATCGTCTGATGAGCGCTGACTACGATGGCACCGAGCTGGCTGAGCTGGCTGACGAGTGGACTCGTAACTTCCAGCGTGACGCGTCACGTGAAGCGGGTGTGTTCCACCACTTGATCACTCTGCCGACTTACCACACTGCGGCACTGTCTACTGACAACCTGGCTAAAGGCTACTTCGGTGACGAAGGCATGCTGGCCTACGTTGCTGGTGTACAGCGCAAGGAAATCCGTCAGGGCATCGCTACTGTTAAGCACCAGGACATGGCTGGTTCTAACATCGGCGACGACCACAAAGAATTCTTCGCGGGTGAAGCTGCGCTGAAGGCTGGTGGTAAAGACAACACCATGGGTCAGTTCGAGAACATCTAATCTCGACTACCTAAAAGGTGATTGAAAAGCGGCCCCGGAAACGGGGCCGCTTTTTTTGTGTCTGAAATAACGTCAGCAAGGCTGACAAGTGTGTGATTGGTAACCGCATGATAGTTAACGAATATGCGTCAGACGCCGTTTTTGAACCGTGCGGTTGTACCATATTTGGGACAGTTTTTAGGGGGCTCTGATTTTCTATCATTCCCGCCATTCTATTATTTCAATACTTAAATCAGCGGCTTGCCTGACCTTCTTAATGGTGTGGCACGTTAATCGCTTTAGTGAGTTTGAGGGTCTGACCTATTCGGATAGAAGCAAACAGTAGTCGAGCGGGGCGGGCCAAAGAGAAGTGCAATGATGTTTGAAGGAAGCGATATCATGAAAACTCAAAAAAGCTTGCTAGCGATTGCTGTTGCATTAGGTCTGGGCCTCTCAGGTGTGGCCTATGCAGACGTAGGTGGGGACGGTGACCCGAACACCAATGCTGTCGATAATGCGACGGCTAACAATGACTATTCCGGAAACACCAATTCGGGTAACGACAACTCGAACTATCCGGACAGTTCGGACAACTCGGATAATTCGAATAATTCCGATAATTCGAATAACTCTGACAACTCCGACAATAGTGCTACCGCAACGGATTCGTTCAAAATAGCGGACAGCGGCAATGACATGTCGGACAACTCGGATAATTCCGACAATTCCGATAACTCCGACAACAGCGCCACTGCGACGGATTCGTTCAAGATCGCCGACAGCGGTAATGATATGTCTGACAACTCGGATAATTCGGATAACTCAGACAACTCCGATAACTCGGACAACTCTGACAGCAGCACTAACGTGACTGATTCGTTCAAGGTGGCTGACAGCGGTAACGATATGTCAGACAACTCGGATAATTCGGATAACTCTGATAACTCCGACAATTCGGATAACTCTGATAACTCCGACAATTCGGATAATTCAGATAGCTCCGACAACTCGAACAGCAGCACGAATGATTCGTACAACACAGCGAATTCGAACAACGATAGCAGCGACAACAGTGACAATAGCAACAACAGCGACAACAGTAACAACAGTGTTACTGAGCTGAGTCTCTCGCTGGACGTGTTCATGAACGATGCTGAACTCAACGGTTCGGTGGCCGATACAAGCGTGACCTACGGTGATGCTTCCGCTAAGAAAGCGTACACCGAAGTACGGGCTCATAACGAGATCTCCGGTGGCTCTGCAAACTTCACAGGTGTGGGGGCATTTGCCCAGAACGCCGGTGTGGGCAGTGTGACTCAAGCCAACGTGAGTGTTATGTCTAACCTGACCGCTGGAAGCGACAACTGAGCAAGGCGAGCCATGCCATTAGGTGTGGCTCGATTCTCGCCGGGAGGCGCGTCATGACGAACACTATCAGAGGAACCTTGAGAGTCGTTTGGCTATTCGCTGCAATGGGGCTGGCGGGAGGCGCAATTTCAGAAGAATGGATGGATTTACCGGCTATGGATAGCGACCAGCTTGCCGAAGCTAGTGGCCGTCAGGGCGTATCGATGCAGTGGCAGCTGAACGAAAACCAACAAAATGCCTTGGTAACGGGAAACAGTTTGTCGGGTACCTCCACTACGGGGAACAACCTGATATCCGATCAGGCGTTTCAAAACATGAGTGGGATCGCCACGGTTATTCAGAATACCGGTAACCAAGTGGTGATTCAGGACAGCACTCAGGTAAACATACTGATCAATCGCTGACAGGAGGTGGGCCATGGTTAAGCTGCTGCTTGTATTAAGTTTGGCGGGCACTGTGGCGCTTTGGTCCACTGCTTTTGCCGGTACAGTCACCTTGCCAGGGATGGGAGGCAGCCTGCAGGTTGATGTTAGCAGTTTCAAAGAGCAGCGGTTCGGTTCGGTGCTGCAACAGCAGTATGACTTCAGTTGTGGTTCTGCGGCTATCGCTTCATTACTTTCCTATCACTACAACCACGATTTTTCGGAGCATGATGTTTTCTCCAAAATGTTCGCATTGGCCGACCCCGAGAAAGTGCGCAAAGAGGGGTTCTCCATGCTGGACATGAAGCGGTTTCTCCAAGCCGAGGGCTATCAGGCCGATGGATTTCGAATGCCGCTATCCGGTTTGCGGGAGAAGGTAAGCTTGCCGGTGATTGTTCTATTGAATCTTAAAGGTTTTCGACACTTTGTGGTTATCAAAGGAATCAGCGACGACGAAGTATTCGTGGGTGACCCCGCGCGAGGGTTGAAAGCCTATCCCAGAGCAGAGTTTGAACGTTATTGGGATGGTGCCGCATTTGTTATCCGCAGCCATTTGGCGCAAGGGCGTAGCACGTTCCTTGCAGAAGGCGACTGGCCGCAGATCGTTCGGGCGCCTTTGCATAAAGGACAGGAAGGTCCGTCACTTGGCCATACCTTGCCGTACTGGCCTTCGACTAGGGAGTGGTAGTGTCATGATGAGTCGACACGGTTTTTTGATCCTCGGGCTGGTGGCGGGGTTGGTTAGCGGTACGTTGACCGTTAACGCTGAAAGCATGTTTATAGCTCAGCCTTTGACAGATAGTGAGCTGGCAGCGCAACGCGGCGGGTTTCTGTTGGATAATCTGGAGATTTCGATCGGGCTTGAGCAGATTATGTCCGTGAACGGAGAAATTCTGGCGATTAATCGTCTGACCATTCCCAATTTAAATCAAACGGTGAATGACGGTGGGGTGCGGCACGAAGTAGAGACCATGCTTGGCCTGATCAATTCTGGGCAGACCGGTCAGGCGCTTGTCTCTACCTCGTCGGCCTCGGGCGGCTGGATGACGTTGATTCAGAATGATCTGAATGGCTCTGTAATCCAAAATGTGCGCCAGCTTAATATCGAACTGAATAACTTGGGCACGGGTTACCGTATTCCCGATCACCTGCGGAACCCGCCCTTACAATTCCTAGGACGCTAGTCGCATATTGGTGAGCTTGCCCTACCGTTCTAGAGACTGATGGGCAGCTTCAAGGTGATTTCCGTATCCGGCGCATTCTCGGTAACTCCAACATTGACGGTAAGGCTGAGAGTCGTATTTGGCTTCAGCCTGTGTGATAGACCGAACGATAATGAACCAATTTGAATACGGTCAAAGTTCGCAGCAAACAGGTCAATGTTGCGCTCATAAGTGGTTTCGCCAATAATCGACTGATCATAGCCAATGCTAAATGAAGTACGCTCGTTGAAGGCGAACCCCATGCCAAAACCGAATCGCACGACGTTCCCCGGATCAATGGTCTTGCCGTTTTCAAAGCCCTTGTCGTCTTTTTGGGTATACACATAACTCAGGTTGCCATACAGAACGGCTGGGTCTGAGGGGTAAATAAACGACAGGCCCGGCTCGAAGGACCAGAAGCCGGAGCCTGTGGGGCGTTCAGCAAGTTCAACCCCAATGGGGTTACCTTGGCTGTCTCTGATAACCTCTTGGTCAACGTCGTAGGGGCTGTCGCCCGTCGGCGCTTTGACCCGGAAAGAGCCAATCACGTAAGGCCAGCCCTCTAGGCCGTCGTTGAGCTGATAGCGCACAGCCAGTTCGATGTCCCCAAGGCCATTCCCTGACGATTCTCGCAAGGTATCAACCGGGGTTCCTTCAAAGGCCTCTCGTTCTCGGAGATCTTCCTGAATACTCAAGTAGGGCACCCGGAGGGAGGCTTCGAAGCGACTGCTGAAACCATACTTGAGTGATACCGCACCGACAAAAATATCTCGCTGAACTTCGGAAATATTGATCAGGCCAATCAATAGGGCTGGAATGACGGTGTAGCCTTCTACCGCAACCAGGGTTGAGGTGCTGTGAGCGTGTGAGATGGCCGGCTCGATGATGAATCGCCCGGGCTGTGTGACAATGCCTCGATCAGCGGTGATAGAGGCGATATTTGAGGCTTTCTCGCTTTCTTGTTCGGCAGCACGCCAGGCACCCGGGCGCATTTCGTGTTCCGGCTTTGCCATGGATAAGGCACTTGGCAGGCATAGGGATACAGCGAGAAGTAGGTGCGTTTGGGTTTTCATGTGGCATCTCCCTTGGGCGTAGGCTTCTGCCGGAAGCCCCGGCTAGGTGGTTGTGGGTTGTGCTTTTCCAGCAGTCGGTAGAGGGATGCACGTGAAATTTTCAGGACCCGTGCGGCCTCAGACAGGTTGTTGTTCGACAAACGAAGGCTATAGATCAACGCTTGCTGATCGGCCTGGTCCCTAAAGGCCTGGAGGCTAAGGTTGGAGGGCTGGTTGCTTCCAGGGCCAGGGGCGCGTAGCCCTAGGTCGCTGGGTTCGATAAGGGTTTGCTCACTGAGCAGCACGCCTCGGCGCAAGCGGTTTTGCAGTTCTTGCAGGTTGCCTGGCCAAGAGTGGTTGATCAGGCTCTGCATCGCAGCATCGCTGAGGTGTTTTTGTTCTAGCCCCGGGAAAGATGCCTCAAGTAGTGAGTGTGCCAGTGTTGCTATGTCTTCACATCTTTCCCGCAAGGGTGGAAGTGTCACTTCAAGGTTGCCTAGTCGGAAGCAGACATCGCTGCGAAATAATCCAACCGCGACCAGTTCAGGCAGGGGTTGAGTGGTGGTTGCGATCACCCGGCCATCGGCCGAAATCTGGGTGTTGCTGCCAACGCGCTGAACCTCACCTTCTTGGAGAAACCGAAGCAGGGCGGATTGTTGTTCCAAGTGCAGTTCATTGATGCCTGAAAATACTAATGAGCCGCCGTTTGCTTGCTCGAGCCTGCCTGGGTGTGAGTGCTGTGCGCTGGTAAACGCGCCTTTCTCATAACCGAACAGCTCGCTTTGGGTGAGAGTGCTGGGCAGTGCTGCACAGTTAACGAAAATCAGTGGGCCGTTGGCGCGTGCGGAGTTGGCGTGGATGAAGCGAGCAGCGGCCTCTTTCCCGGTGCTACTTTCGCCCGTGATTAAGACGGGCTCGAGAGTCGCGGAATATCGGCGAAGCAGGTTGTGAACATGTTTGATGGCTTGAGAGCTTCCAATCAGTGCCAGATCGCTGTAGTCATGAAGGTGTGTGTGGCTCGTGTTCTGGATAATTGAAGCCATTCCCCACAGGTGACCGAGCACTGTGTTCAGGCGCTGACAATCCACGGGCATGGTATGAAAATCCGAGCAATAGCGAACGATCACATTCGCCGAAGTGGATCCAGGGTCGGGCCGCGAGGGTGATAGCGCGACCCAGAAAATCATGCCCAGTGATTCCAGCCAGTTTTCCAGTTGCGATATATCCACCTCTGCAGATTCCGGGAGTTCCAGAACGCCTACTTTGGCTTCGGCCGGTGTTGCTGCAAACAGTGCAACGGGTTGGTCAAACTGGTAGTCGGCCAGGAGCCAACTGGCTTCCAGTGCCTTTCGTACGTTGGTGCTGCTGTTTGTTGCTGATAGCCAAACGAGCGGCCGCTTTTCCACCATGGCTAGTCTCCACAGGAGGGTGCCTTGGAAATAGGACTGCCAGCCGTTCAGGAAAAGACTGCTTAACCGGTACCGCAAATAATCCGATCACTATCCTGTGTGACCCGCTGCGACAGCACGCTGCCGCCATGTCTATCCAGTTGTTTTTATCGATAGTCAGCAGGTTGTGTGCCAGAAACGAGTTAAATCCCCCTGTACAAACAGTTGCGATGAGGGTGCCGTACTATGTTATTTGAATCTGTATAAACAGCTGACGCTTTTCGGCGCTGTTCAGGCGTGTCCGAAAGGGCACGGTGGCTCTACTTTGCCGCGCTTTGTTGTATTCTGATAGGCAACCGGCAAAAGGAGTGTGCCATTGAATATCGAGCAAGGCACCGTTTTTTTAGTGCTTGGAATCACTCTGGCCATGTTTGTCTGGAACCGCCTGCGTTTTGATGTGGTGGCCATGCTTGCGTTACTGGCGATCGCGGTTGCGGGTTTGGTTCCCGCCGCCGATCTTTTTGCCGGCTTTGGCCACCCTGCTGTGATTACCGTGGCGGCGGTTCTGGTGATCAGTCAGGGCTTGGTGAATAGTGGGTTCGTGGATGCCATCGCAAAGCTTCTGGGCAAGGTAGGGCAGAATGCCGTGCTGCAGGTGATTACGCTGACTGGCGTGGTTGCCCTGTGTTCTGCTTTTATCAATAACGTGGGTGCTCTGGCGCTTCTGATGCCGGTGGCTATCTGGATGTCTCGGAAGTCTGGCCGCTCCCCTTCTCTGTTGCTCATGCCGCTCGCGTTCGGTTCGCTGTTGGGTGGCACCATCACTTTGATCGGCACTCCGCCGAACATCATCATTGCCAGTTACCGCGAGGTCGGAACATTCGGTTTGGTGGATTTCGCGCCGGCCGGGCTTGCCATCACGGTAGCGGGTATTGCGTTTATTGGGTTGGTGGGTTGGCGGTTTACGCCGAAACGGGATGACCCGGCTAGCGACGATAAATTGTTTAATGTCGGCGACTATGTGACGGAACTCCGGGTTCCGGAAGGATCCGGCTATGCGGGGAGCACGCTGCATAACCTGCTGACCTCCGGAGAGGAAGATAAGAGCGTTGTGGTGCTTGCGCTCATTAGAGACGAAAAAAACTCTCCTGCACCCTCGTCGTATCTGGTGTTACGGGAAGGTGATGTTTTGCTGGTACAAGCCGACACCGAAAGCCTGCAGGAATTTGTGGACAGTACCGGTCTGGCGCTGGCGAATGCCGTCGAGGGCGAGGATGATGCTAGCGAAGGCGAGGAGCCGGCAGGAAAAGGACGTTCCCGAGAGGATAAAGAGGAAAAAATAGCGACCGGCGATGTCCGCCTGACCGAAGCCGTGATTACACCGTCCTCTCTACTCATAGGCCGAACCACTAACCGCTTCAATCTGCGCGAACACTACGGGCTGAACGTGGTGGCGATCGCTCGTCAGGGCCATCGATTGACCCAGCGCTTATCGGACACTCGCTTCCGGTCAGGTGACATTCTGCTGGTGCAGGCGCACGAAAGTAAGGTTATGGCCACGTTGCAAACACTGGGTTGTCTGCCCTTGGCAGAGCGTGAGCTGACGCTTGGCCGGCAGAAAAGTTTGTGGCTGGCCGGCGGCCTGTTCATGGCGGCGATTGGCCTGATCCTTTCAGGCTTGCTTGCGCCGCCGGTGGCGTTGGTAGCCTGTGCCGTGGCTATGGTGCTGGTGGGGCTGCTGGATACCACCGAAGCGTATAAGGCGATTGATTGGTCGGTGATTGTCTTGCTGGCCGCGATGATCCCGGTGGGCCAAGCGCTGGATGCTACCGGTGGGGCAGATCTTATTGCGGCTCAAATACTGGCGGTTGCCGAAGGTCAGGCGGGCTGGGTAGCGCTGACCATTATTCTGGTGGGTTCTATGTTGTTATCCAATGTGGTGAACAATGCGGCGGCAGCGGTCTTGGTGGCGCCCATTGCGCTTGGGCTTTCACTCCAGCTTGATCTGTCGTCCGATGCAGCCTTGATGGGGGTTGCCGTGGGCACGTCGTGTGCGTTCCTTACGCCCATTGGGCACCAGTCCAATGTGTTGGTGATGGAACCGGGCGGCTATCGTTTTGGGGATTATTGGCGGCTGGGGCTGCCGTTGTCGGTTGTGGTCACGGTGGTGGCGGTTCCCGTCATCCTATGGGTCTGGGCGTGACCGGGCCGGCTACCGGTTCAGTTATCTGAGAGCAGGCCGAAAAAGATAGTTTCAACCAGTGTCGGGGCGATGTCGGCCAGTGGACGTTGTTCCGGTGCGATCAGCCAGTGAAAAAAAAGACCGAGCATTTGTGTGTGTAGCAAATACGCGGCGTGGTCGGGGGTTAGGTGCGGACGCAGGCGTGTCCGGTTCTCGGGCAGGGTCATAATCTCGACCAGCTGAGCAATGGCACCGGCTGACAGTTCCCGGTGTCTATTCAGCGCCTGATCAGACTCGTTTCGATGAAGCAGAATGTAGTGCACTCGAAAGTACCTCGGGTCTTCTGCCAGTTTTCTCAGCGCTAGCGTGCACACCGCTTTCAAATTGGCCAAGCTACCGCTGCCGCGACTGGCGCTCGCCAGCATTTCCCCTAGAGGCGCGCGCACCCGTTCAAGCATGGCGTCGAGAATGTCCTGCTTGTTGCGGAAATGCCAGTAAATTGCTCCCCGAGTCACGCCGGCCGTGTTGGCAATTTGTTCGAGCGAAGCACGAGCAACGCCTTTGTCGATAAACACCTGTTCGGCGGCATCGAGGATGGACTCGCGAGTGGCCGCAGCTTCTGCTTTCGTTTTCCGTGCCATGATTCGGTAACTATAGTGTCGGTATAAACCGTCAGTATAGCTGAGGATTGTTTACATACATACACGAATGAATGTATGTTAGCGTGCTAATTTTGCAGACCGTTCTGGCCTGTTTGTTTACCCGGATTGATCTTGCCTCGTGTTCAGGAGAACGCACATGACCATGGAACTATTTCATCGCCCAGTAGCCCGCGCCGGGCTGATTATCGCAGGCTTATCGACCTTGTTGGTGTTAGCAGGCTGTAGCAGTGAAGACAGCGCAGGTCAGCAAGCTGGAGGAGGATTTCCCCCGGCTGCAGTGACGGTGGAAACGGCTGAGCTGAGCAATGCCAAGGTGCGTCAGGACTATGCCGGTCGGGCACGAGGTGCGAGAGAAGTGCAGGTGCGTGCGCGAGTCAGCGGGGTTCTTGAGGAGCGGCTTTATGAAGAGGGGCAGATGGTGCGCGAAGGCGATTCTCTGTTCCGCATAGACCCTAAGCCGGCAGAGGCTGCGTTCCAATTGGCGAAGGCTCAGCGTCAGGTCGCTGAGGCGAACTTGCGCCAGGCTGAGCGGGAATGGGCCCGAATTTCATCTTTGTATAAGCGTAAAGCCGTGAGTGAACGGGATCGCGATTCTGCTGAGTCTGCCCGAGAGCTGGCGGAAGCGAATTTGGCCGTAGCTGAGGCGGGTATGACCAAAGCAGAGCTGAACCGGGGCTATACCAAAGTGACTGCGCCACTGAGCGGTGTGACCAGTCTCGAGGACTTGCCAGAAGGCAGCCTAGTGGATGCGGGCACCTTGCTGACCACGATTGTGCAGCTTGATCCGGTTCATGTGCGCTTTGCGTTGCCAGAAAACGACGCCAGCATCCGTCGCGCTGCAGCGGAGGGCATGGCCCGTTCCGAAGAAACTCAGGACGTAACGGCTCGGTTGGTATTAGCGAACGGTCAGGAGTATCCGCTGGAGGGCCGCATCGATTTTACCGCGTCTACGCTCGACCCCCGCACTGGATCAGTTTCGGCACGAGCGGTATTCCCGAATCCCGAGCATGTCATTGTTCCGGGCCAGTTTGTGCGGGTGCGGGTTGAACTTCAGAACTTCGAGAACGTGATTATGGTTCCCGAAGCTGCTGTTGCCGAGGGTCCAAAAGGGCCGATGATTTACGTGGTGGACGACGAAGGCAAAGCCCAGGTGCGCAGTGTTGAGTTGGGACCCGTGACCAATGGCCGCCAGATTATCCTGAAAGGATTGGAAGCCGGTGATCGATTCATTGTCAGTGGATTGACCAACCTTCGCCCGGGTTCACCGGTAAAGATTACGAATGAGAGTGCCGGGGAGGGCGCAAACTGATGTTGCGCACATTCATAGACCGGCCGATTTTCGCGACGGTCATATCGATCCTTATTACCTTGGGCGGCGCGCTGGCGCTGCTCGGATTGCCGGTAGAGCAATACCCGAACGTGGTGCCGCCGCAAGTCGTGGTCGACGGGCGGTTCCCGGGCGCGAGCGCGGATGTGATTTCTGATTCGGTGGTTGCACCGCTGGAGCAGGAGATCAACGGCGTTGACGACATGATCTATTTGGAATCCAGCGCAACCGACTCCGGCAGTTTCCGGATATCGGTGTCGTTCGAGATCGGAACCGATCCGGATCAGGCCACTATCAACGTGAACAACCGGGTGCAGCAAGCGCTGGCGCGATTGCCGCAGTCTGTCCGTAACCAGGGCCTGAAAGTGGAGGCACGTTCCACCTCGATTTTGCAGGTTATTGCGTTGTCGTCTCCTGATAACTCTATGGACGTGGTGGAGATCTCCAACTACGCCTTGCTGAACGTACTCGACGAGTTGGTGCGGCTACCGGGGATTGGTAATGCATCCTTGTTCGGCGCACAGGATTACTCGATGCGTATCTGGCTACGGCCGGATAAGCTCGCCCAGTATGAATTGACACCGGGCGATGTAGCGAACGCCCTTCGTGCTCAAAACGCCCAGTTTGCCGCGGGGCGGATCGGCGCTGAACCGGCTCCCAAAGGCCAGGCGTTCACCTTCAGTGTGTCGGCTCCTGGCCGCCTGACCAGCCCTGAGGAGTTTGGTGAAGTGATTCTGCGCAGTGATGAGCAGGGCGCTTCGCTGCGGTTAAAAGACGTCGCGCGCATTGAACTCGGCGCTCTGAACTACGACTTTGCGGCGATTTATAACGGCAGCGCGACCGTGCCAATGGGCGTGTATCTTCAGCCTGGCGCCAACGCCCTGGATGCCGCTGAAGCGGTGAACAAGGCCATGGCGGAAATTTCAGACCGCTTCCCCGAAGGGCTGGAATACAGCGTTCCTTATGACACCACCCGCTTTATCGATATCTCCATTCAGGAGGTGTTCAGCACCTTTATTATGGCGGTTGTGCTGGTGGTTCTTGTGACATTCCTGTTCTTGCAGAACATCAGTGCCACCCTGATACCGTTGATGGCTATCCCGGTGTCGCTGGTGGGCACCTTTGCGGGGATGCAGGCACTGGGTTTCTCGGTGAACTTGCTGACCTTGTTCGGGCTGATACTGGCTATCGGGGTGGTGGTGGATAACGCCATCATCATTATGGAAAACGCCGAGCGGCTGATTAAAGAAAAGGGCATGACCGCCTACGATGCGGCGGTGACCACCATCGGGCAGGTTTCTGGCGCGGTGGTTTCATCAACGCTGGTATTGGTGGCAGTGTTTGCCCCGGTGGCATTCTTGGGCGGCCTCAGTGGTGAGTTGTATCGTCAGTTTGCCATCACCATTGCCGTGTCGGTGGTGATCTCTGGCATTGTGGCTTTGACGCTCACGCCGGCTATGTGCGCGATGTTGCTGGGCAAGGAAAGCAAACAACTGACGGTGTTTCGCTGGTTTGATGCCGGCTTCGATAAGTTGACGGCGGGCTTCTCCGGTGTGGTGGACTGGCTGCTGAAGCACGCCTTTGTGGGTGTGTTGTTGTTTGCGGCCATGCTGGTGAGTGTGGTGTTCCTGATGAACAAGATGCCTTCGGGTTTGGTGCCGCAGGAGGATCAGGGCTTTGTGCTGGCGGCATACGCTTTGCCACCGGTGTCGGCCATGAGCCGGACGGAAGCCGCCCGGGATGAGTTGGCAGCGAAGATGAAGAGTTTGCCGGAAGTGAAAGACGTGGTGGCCTTTGCCGGCTTCGACATCATTTCCAGTGCGCTGCGAACCAACAGCGGTGTCGCGTTCGTGACGCTTGAAGATTGGGCTGAGCGTGAAGGTGATGGTCAGGGCGCAGCGGATATTGCCAAGAAGATCATGGGGATTGGCTTTGGCATGCCGGAAGCCTTCGTGATTGCCTTCACGCCGCCACCGATTCAAGGTCTATCGACCACAGGCGGTGTGGAAGGCTACATTCAGGCTCGAGGCGGGCGTACCCCGGCCGAAATCAAGGCGATGGCGGATAAGTTCACTCAGGCCGCGAACGCTCGTCCGGAGCTGACGAACGTGCGGGTGACGCTGGATACCGGGATCCCTCGCTATAAAGCGAACGTGGACCGGGAGAAGGCTCAGGCTGCCGGTGTGCCTATTGATCAGATCTTTACCACCATGCAGAGCACCTTTGGTGGCTTGTATGTGAACGACTTTACGCTGGAGGGCCGTAACTGGCAGGTCAATCTTCAGTCTGAAGGTGAGTTCCGTAGCCATCCCGGGGATTTGCGCAAGGTGTTTGTGCGGTCCAATTACGGTGAGATGATTCCGCTTAGCTCCTTGGTTGAGCTGGAGCGTACCAGTGGGCCGGATATTCTGAATCGGTTTAACGTGTATCCGGCGGCCAAGTTGCTAGCAGACCCCGGCCTGGGTTATACCACGGGTGCGGCGCTGGCGGCTTTGGAGGCCGTGGCGGCTGAGCAATTCGACCGGGATACGTTGGTGGGTTGGACCGGTGAAGCCTATCAGTTGCAGGACTCTGCGGATTCCGGTGCCATGGCGTTTGGTATGGGCTTGTTGTTGGTGTTCCTGATTCTGGCTGCTCAGTATGAGCGTTGGGGGTTGCCAGTGGCGGTGGCGACGGCGGTTCCATTTGGCGTGTTTGGGGCGGCGCTGGCTTCGTTGTGGCGTGGTTTTCCGAACGATATTTATTTCCAGGTGGGGCTGTTGGTGTTGATCGGGCTGGCGGCGAAGAACGCGATTCTGATTGTGGAGTTTGCGGCTCAGAACCGGAAGTCGGGGATGAGTTCGTTTGAGGCAGCCAGTATGGCGGCGCGTCAGCGTTTCCGGGCGATTATGATGACGGCGTTGACCTTTATTGTTGGGTCGTTGCCGTTGGCGTTCAGTACCGGGGCTGGTGCGGTGAGTCGTCAGGAGATTGGTACGGTGGTGGTTGGCGGTATGCTGGCGGCCAGTACGTTGGCGCTGTTTTTTGTGCCTTTGTTCTATAAGTTAATTGAGGACTTTGGGGATTGGCGCAAGCAGCGTAAACAGGCCTGACCTTTGGGGCTGACTTCGGTCAGCTCTTTGTTAAGATCATTGAACCGCCGTGGGTTTCTGCCCATCGGCGGTTTTTTATTGATATGCTGTTTTTCGGAGTAAGAATCGGCAGAGGGGAAGTGCTTCCAAAAACCGCTCCTTCGGCACCCCTCCGGGGTCCGGCCCGCAATCGCAGATTGCGGTCGTTCGGCTGTCGCATGAAGCGTTGCTTCATAAGCGCTCGGCCGAACCCATGTGGCGCTTCTGCTTCGCCATCCATGGCTGCGCACGTTTTTGGAAGCACTTCCCCTCTGCCGATTCCCAGACGCAGGGGGATGATTTCAGTGAGCCTAAACTCGATGTCTGTTCTTGAAATGAAAGCCCAGTTGCTTGAGGAGCTGGCGCTCGCTCGAACTCGAACAGAGCAACTCATCAATTCGTTATCCGACGCTCAACTCGATGTTCCTTATCACCCCGGTGTGAATCCGCCGCTTTGGGAGATGGGGCATTCGGCGTTTTTCTATGAGGTGTTTGTTTTTAAGCTGCTGGACGGCACGGAGAGTTATAACCCGTCGATGGATGATCTCTGGGATTCGTTTCATGTTCAGCATCGGGATCGTTGGCGTAGGGATTTGTTTCCCGGGCGTGAGGAAACGCTTCGATACTTCAATGTGGTGTATGACCGTGTGGCGGAGCGTATTCGTGGCTGTGAGCTGACGGATCAGGAGTTGTATCTGTATCGCTATGCGATTTTTCACCAGAACATGCACATTGAGTCTCTGATTTGGTGTCGTCAGACGGTGGGTTATCCGGCGCCAGGGGATTTTAAAGGCGATCGGCCTGCGCCGGGTGAGGCGGTTGCTGGGGATGTGGAGGTGCCGGCGGGGCGTTGGGTGATGGGGATGCCCGGGGCCCCTATGGATTTTGCGGCGGAGGATTTTGCGTTTGATGCGGAGAAGCCTCGGTTTGAGGTTGAGTTGCCGGGGTTTGCGATCAGTCGGTCGTTGGTGACGAATCGTGAGTTTTTGGCGTTTGTTGAGGATGGTGGTTATCGGCAGCCTGAGTTGTGGTCGTTTGGTGGGCAGCAGTGGTTGGCGTCGGCTCCGGGGCATCCGGTGTATTGGCGGCGTCAGGAGGGGCAGTGGCAGGTGCGGTTGTTTGATCGCTGGTTGCCTTTGAATCTCGATGCGCCGGTGACGCATGTTTCCTATTGGGAGGCTGAGGCTTGGTGTCGCTGGATTGGGCGGCGTTTGCCGACGGAGTATGAGTGGGAGGTGGCTGCCCTGGGGAATCGGCCGGGCGAGGTTTTCCGGCGTTATCCGTGGGGTAATGAGGCGCCCGATGTGTCACGTGTAGATATGAATGGCCGATCCATGGCGCAGAACCCGGTGTTTGATTATCCGGCGGGTGAGAGTCCTTTCGGGTGCCGGCAGATGTTGGGTTCGGTGTGGGAGTGGACCAGCGATCAGTTTTTGCCGTATGACGGATTCAAGGTGGATATGTACCCGTTTATGTCGACCTTGCAGTTCGGTGATCACAAGGTCACTCGCGGCGGTAGTTGTGCCACGACATCGAGTTTGATTCGTGGCACGTATCGGCAGGCTTATTTGCCCCATAGAAACGATGTATTTACGGGTTTCCGTACCTGCGCTTTAAGTTGATTGTCGCTTCGAGTCGGATAGCGTTGCCTCGGGCTCGGGAATTTCAGGGGCTATTTTTTGCAAATGACCGGCCAGGGCGACCCCGGTTTCGCTCATGGTGAGATAGGCTTCGTTGGCACCAGCTTCGCGAATGCGTTCAGCTTCATCCGCAAACATGGTGTGAGCCACGATGTAGCCTGTGAATCCGAGTTTCCTGAGCATGCGCGCGGCGATCAGTTTGGCTTCTATATCACCCATGGCGAGAATCACGGCCTCAACCGAAGGCATGTGCAGAGCTTCCCAGAAGGTGTTGTCTTCGGCATCGGCGTACACCACGTTGCGCCCTTGCTTCTGGTGTCGTGACACTTTCGCCAGGTCGGAGTCCAGTGCCATGAGTCTGGCTTCTGTGGCGTTTAATGCATCGTAGGCCGCGGTTCCGGTTCGCCCCATGCCCATGACCACAACACGGGTGTCACCCAAAGAAATGGGCAATTCATCCGGGTGCCGTCGGTCGCTTTCGAAGGGCACTAGGCGGTGGCTCCAGCGCTCATACAATGGGTGAGCCAAACGGTTTAGCGGCGCGGAAATCAGGAACGACAGCGCCACTGACAAGGCCAGCGGTACCAGCCATTCGGGTAGCGCCACGCTGGCGACAATCAAGCCGAATTCGCTGTAATTGGTCAGTGCCAATGACGTCAGGAAACTGCTGCGCGCGCGAAGCCGGAAGAGCAGCATCAGGAAGAAGAACAGAATGCCTTTTAGAGGAAGGATCAAGGCAACCACAACAGCAAAGATGATGGCATCTTTCCCCGGTAAGCCGTCGATGCCGATTTGTAGAAAGAACCCCACCAAGAAGATTTCTTTGACGCTCCACAGGGATTTTGCCAGTTCTTGGCTTCTCGGGTGGTTAGCCAGAATAGCGCCGAACACCAGAGCGCCCAATTCCGAGCTGAGCCCCACCGCTTGAAAGCCCAGGCCGCCCAGCACCAGTGCCAATAACAGGCCCAGAAGAACCAGCAATTCTTCGTGGCCGCTTGCGTCCAGAAGTTTGTACAAAACGGGGCGAAGCAAGGGCAAACCGAATACGATCAGCGCCCACTGAGACGGTGTTTGTCCGGCCGCCAGGCTCATCACCAGCAGCGCAATCAAGTCCTGCATGATCAGGATGCCGATCGACACGCGCCCGTGGAAGGCCCGGAGTTCTCGTTTGTTTTCCAGTACCTTGGCGGCGAGTACGGTGGAGGAGAACGACAAGGCGATCGCCAGCATCAGCGCGGTGTACCAGGTAACTTCTAGGATCAGATAGATGCCGGGAGCGAACACCAGCGCGGTTATCGCGAAGTGCAGCAGGCTGCCGCCAATGACTTCGGGGCTGATCACCGATTTCAGTTTGAGTTTTAGCCCTACCGTAAACAGCATGAGCAATACGCCCAAGTGGGCGATGTGATCGAGTACCTCGGTCGGTTCTGGCGAGATGGGAATGGACGGATTGGCGGCCATCGCACTGAGTATAAAGCCCGCGCCCAGATAGCCAATTAATGGAGGCAGGTGCACAGCCTTGATCAACAGGCCTAGGCCAAAGGCAAAAGATATCCAGATTGCTTCAGGCATGAAAGGCCCTTCCCGGGGAACAGAACAAGAAGGCTACCTTGTTTTTTCCCCTTGTTGAAGTTGATTTAAAGCTAACGAGCTGTCCTTTGACCTTTGTCGGTTTGTGATCGGTAAGGCTTGGAAAACTCGAGAAACAGGCGGGCGGACTCTTCGGGAGTTTCAATCATGGGGGCATGCCCGATGCCTTCCAGAAGGGTCAGTTGAGAACCCGGAATGGCCTGCTTGAAGAGTTCGCCGTTGCGGTAATTAAGAATGCGATCCTCCTTGCCCCAGACAATCAGAACTGGATCTTGGATGTGTGTGATCGCATCCCGAAAATCGAAGTTTAAGCCGGCTTCCCGTATGTCGGCAAAAATGACTTCATTGATCGCTTGGTTGGCAATCGCTTTTTCTTCCATCACTCCCAGAATGGGCCAGGGGATAAACGGTTTTTCTTCCATGGCAAAGTCTACCAAGCGCTCGAAGTCGCCCGGCTTGGAGGGGATGAGCGGGTTGTCCCCCTCGAGTACCAAATCCGTGAGCTCGCTCGGGTATTCAAGAATGCCGGCGGGGTTGAACAGAACGGCGGTTTCGATCTGTTCAGGGTAGGTCGCTGTATAGAGTGCGGTAATCGCCCCACCCATGGAGTTGCCCATCATGTGCGTTTTATTGATGTTCAGCGCCGCGAGTATGCGGGCAAGGTGGCTGACTTGCTGTTCCAGCTGGTAGCCAAGATCTAACGGTTTGCTGCTGTCGCCGTGGCCCGGCAGGTCGATGGCGTAAACGTTGAAGTCGTCGGTCAGTTCTCCTGCCATGCGTGTCCAGTTGTCTTTGTTGGCGGCAAAGCCGTGTACCAGAACGATGGTGTCCCCGTTGTTGGCTTCAATGTTTCGCAGGTAGGCAATCTCTAGCTCGCCAACGGTTATCCGGCTGGCTTCCAGTCCGGCGCCGGAGCGTTCCCAGTCAATCGCGGTGTCGTAGATGCCCTGCCGCGAGCAGGCGCTGGTGAGCAATACGGTTAGAAGCAGAAATGCGACGGTGAAGGGTGACTGTTTCAGCATGAGTGTGGTTCCCGAGTGTAGAGATCGTTTCTTGGAAGGGGGGTTACATTACGGCATAAAAAAGCCCGGTCAATGACCGGGCTGACAATGCGTGTGAACGGCGTTACAAATCAGCCTTGTTCACGGGCGATGGCCCGGTATGCAATGTCCTTGCGGCAGAATACGCCGTCCCACTCAACCTTTTCCGCCAGTTCGTAGGCGCGCTGTTGAGCTTCGGTGACGGTGTTGCCTAAGGCCGTAGCGCACAGTACGCGACCGCCGTTAGTTACAACGTCGCCGTTTTTCAGGCTGGTACCGGCGTGGAAGACTTTCTCGCCCTCTACTTCGGTTTCCGGCAGACCAGAGATCACATCGCCTTTGTTATAGCTGCCCGGGTAACCGCCGGCGGCCAGAACGATGCCTACAGATGCGCGTTCGTCCCACACGGAATCACATTGGTCGAGCGTGCCTTCAACGGCTGCGAGAGACAGTTCAACGATGTCCGACTTCATGCGCAGCATGATCGGCTGGGTTTCAGGATCACCGAAGCGGCAGTTGAACTCGATCACCTTGGGTGCACCCTGGGTGTCGATCATCAAGCCTGCGTACAGGAAGCCCTTGTACGGGTGGCCTTCAGCTGCCATGCCGTTGACGGTTGGCATGATCACTTCATCCATGATGCGCTGGTGCACATCGGGCGTGACCACTGGAGCAGGAGAGTACGCACCCATACCTCCGGTGTTAGGGCCGGTGTCGCCGTCGCCAACGCGCTTGTGGTCTTGGGAGGTCGCCATGGCCAGTACGTTCTTGCCATCAACCATGACAATGAACGAGGCTTCTTCGCCGTCCAGGAATTCTTCGACAACGACGCGGCTGCCAGCATCACCGAAGGCGTTGCCGGCCAGCATATCGCGAATGGCATCTTCTGCTTCTTCCAGCGTCATCGCAACGATGACGCCTTTACCGGCGGCCAGGCCATCAGCCTTGACCACAATCGGTGCACCTTTTTCACGAACGTAGGCGAGGGCTTCGTCGACGTCAGTGAAGTTTGCGTAATCGGCGGTCGGGATCTTCTGGCGTGCCAGGAAGTCCTTGGTGAAGGCTTTGGAGCCTTCGAGCTGAGCTGCACCGGCGCTGGGGCCGAAAATGCGCAGGCCGCGCTCTTCAAACTTGTCGACCACGCCGGCAACCAGCGGGGCTTCCGGGCCAACGATGGTTAGGCCGACGTTGTTCTGTTCGGCAAAGTTGGCCAATCCGTCCAGATTCATGACGTCCAGATCCACGTTTTCCAGACCGGGCTCGCGGGCGGTGCCAGCATTACCCGGTGCGACAAAAACCTTGTCGGCCATTGGTGATTTGGCGGCTTTCCAGGCCAGTGCGTGCTCACGTCCGCCACTGCCGATAATCAGAATGTTCATGTTGTGCTCCTGAATGCTTTGATCAGTGACGGAAGTGGCGCATGCCGGTGAAGACCATGGCGATGCCGTGCTCGTTGGCAGCATCGATCACTTCCTGGTCGCGCATGGAACCGCCGGGCTGAATAACCGCAGTGATGCCTGCTGCGGCCGCAGCATCGATGCCATCACGGAACGGGAAGAAGGCGTCGGAGGACATGACTGAACCTTTCACTTCCAGACCTTCGTCAGCGGCTTTGATGCCGGCGATCTTGGCGCTGTAGACACGGCTCATCTGGCCTGCGCCAACACCGATGGTGCGGCCGGCTTTGGCGTAGACGATGGCGTTGGATTTAACGTACTTGGCCACTTCCCAAGCGAACAGCAGGTCGTTCAGTTCCTGTTCGGTAGGATGGCGGTCGGTAACAACCTTTACGTCTTCCATCGCTACCATGCCCAAGTCGCGGTCCTGAACCAGCAGGCCGCCGGTGACACGCTTGTAGTCCATGGTCTTGGCGCGGTGGCTATCAAATTCACCGCAGGCCAACAGGCGGACGTTCTTCTTGGCGGACACAATCTCCACGGCTTCCGGCGCAATGCTGGGGGCAATGATGACTTCCACAAACTGGCGATCGACGATGGCCTGTGCGGTCTTGGCGTCCAGTTCGCGGTTAAACGCGATGATGCCGCCAAAGGCTGAGGTGGGATCGGTAGCGAAGGCCAGGTCGTAGGCCTGAAGAATGTCGGCACCAATGGCTACGCCGCAAGGATTAGCGTGCTTAACGATCACACAGGCCGGGTCCGCGAACGGTTTAACGCATTCCAGGGCGGCATCGGTGTCGGCTACGTTGTTGTAGCTCAGCTCTTTGCCTTGCAACTGCTTGGCGGTGGCGACGCAGGCTTCACGCGGATTGCGTTCGGCGTAGAAAGCAGCGCGCTGATGCGGGTTTTCGCCGTAACGCATGTCCTGAACTTTCACAAACTGAGCGTTGAAAGTACGAGGGAAATCAGCGTTGTCGTTGTCTGGCGTGCGCCCGCCCAGATAGTTGGCGATGGCACCGTCGTAGCCAGCGGTGTGTTCGAAGGCTTTAACCGCCAGATCGAAACGAGTGCTGTAAGTCAGCTCGCCGTCGTTGTTTTCCAGTTCGGACAGTACCCGGCTGTAGTCAGAGGCGTTCACAACAATGGCAACATCATTGTGGTTTTTAGCCGCGGCGCGAACCATGGTCGGGCCACCGATGTCGATGTTTTCGATGGCGGTAGCCAGATCGCAATCCGGGTTGGCAACGGTGTCTTCGAACGGATAGAGGTTCACCACCACCATATCGATCGGGTTAATGCCGTGTTCGGCCATGATGGCGTCGTCGGTACCGCGACGGCCCAGAACGCCACCGTGGATCTTCGGATGCAGGGTTTTTACCCGGCCGTCCATCATTTCCGGGAAACCGGTGTAATCGGATACTTCGGTAACCGGTACGTTGTGCTCTTGCAGCAGTCGGAACGTGCCGCCGGTAGAGAGCAGCTCAATGCCGCGTTCGGTCAGGGCACGGCCGAAATCGACGATGCCGGTTTTATCACTCACGCTGATCAGGGCGCGACGGACGGGGGTGTTAGCCTGGTTTGCCATGGTTCAGTTTCTTCGCTGTTCAGATAAGCCGGGGGTAGCCTGAATATAAAGAACAAAGGCCTCGCGAACGAATCCGGGAGGCCCTTGTGGATCGAGTCTGATTATAGCAGACCGTACTGCTTCAGTTTCTTGCGCAGGGTTCCGCGGTTCAGGCCAAGCATGGTGGATGCCTTGGTCTGGTTGTTGCGGGTGTACTTCATTACCTGCTCGAGCAGGGGCGCTTCAACTTCAGAGAGCACCAATTGATATACATCGGTGACGGGTGCTCCGTCCAGTTGCGCGAAGTAGTTCTTCAGAGCAACTTCTACGCTGTCGCGCAGGGTGACGCTATTGCCGCTGCCGTTTACCGTGTGCAACTGATGCAATTCATCGTTGGCCGGGGTGCTCAGATTATCGTGTGCCAAAGTCTCAGCGGTCATGCTGCGAATACCTCTCCATTTCGTAAGCGTGCAAAGTACTGTGCGATGCTGTCTTTTTGCTCCAGTGGATCTTCGATCCCATTGAAGCGACTGCGGAACTGTTTGCTTTCATCGTGGGTCTGCAGATACCAGCCCACATGTTTTCTGGCGATACGCACGCCCATCTTTTCCCCGTAGAAGCTGTGCAGTTCGGCTAGATGCTCTTGGAGAATCTGCTCCACTTCATTCAGGGGCGGTGCCGCAAGGTGTTCGCCGGTTTCCAGAAAGTGCATTATTTCCCGGAAAATCCATGGCCGGCCTTGCGCGCCTCTGCCGATCAGCAACCCGTCAGAGCCGGTATAAGTCAGCACATGCCGGGCTTTCTCTGGTGTGGTGATGTCGCCATTGGCAAACACCGGAATACCAACGCTGGCCTTCACTTCGGCTATGGTGTCGTATTCGGCATCGCCCAGGTATTTATCGGCTCTTGTGCGGCCGTGTACAGCGAGGGCCTGAATGCCTGCGTCTTCTGCCATTTTTGCAATTGTTTTGGCGTTGCGGTTGTCGCGATCCCAACCTGTGCGCATTTTCAGTGTCACCGGAATATCGACGGCGCCTACCACCGCTTCCAGAATTTCCTGAACCAGCTTTTCGTCTTTCATTAGGGCCGAGCCAGCGGCCTTATTGCAGACTTTCTTGGCTGGACACCCCATGTTGATGTCGATGATCTGGGCGCCAAACTCGGCGTTTTGCCGCGCGGCATCCGCCAGCATGTCTGGGTCACCGCCGGCAATTTGCACTGACCGGGGTTCTGGTTCGCCCTGATGGTTCATCCGGGTACGTGATTTGCGCGTATGCCAGAGCTTGCTATCCGCTATGACCATTTCTGATACAGCCAAACCTGCGCCCATTCTTCGGCACAACAGCCGAAACGGGCGATCTGTTACACCGGCCATGGGTGCAACTATCAAGGGGTTGGGCAGGGTGTACGGCCCGATTTTTGCCGTTGGCAGCATGATCTGAGTCCGTGTCACAGCGGGTTTAGCAAGGTTCGGTTATTAGTCGTTGCTCAAAATCTGATCGACTGTTTCCCGAAGGGCGGTAATGATACCGCCGGGGGCAGTTTGATTGAAGGGATAAATGGGCGAAAAAGTTGATTATTTTTCGCCCTGTCTGGTTGACTTTTGCTCTACCGGCTGTAGGCCCTTGTCGCGGCTTTCGGTATCTACGGACGGAAAAGCAGGTTGTAGTTGACCGCATCCCGTCCGGGGTCGCGAATCCGGATGGCAATCTTTACCGGAGTATCCGTAGGCATGTTTTCCAAGGCCTCTCCGTCGCCGGCAAGATACTCTTTAGGGCTGAAAACGCTTTGGGCCACCACATCGCCATTCAGGTTGGAAAATGTCAGGGCAATGGACGGGAATGGCTGCTCGAAGTTGGCGCGATTGATGATAACCGCATCAACGATCAACTGGCTGCGGTTGTCCGGGTCTGTCCGGACCACGAGTTTCCGGCTTTGTATGGCATCGACATTCACCAGCGGCTGGAGTTTGCAGCCGGCCAGTGCACAGCCTTTCTCGTAAAAGGGGCGCAGCTGAGGGATAGCCGATAGTCGATCAAATTGGAACCAGGTGGCCTGTGCGATCAGTAGCCCGAGCAGCGCTAGTGTAACAAGGCTCCATAGGGCCGTTCGCAGACGATTGCCTCCACCACCGACCGACACAGGGTCTCGGCGTAAGTCCCGGTACAAGGTGTCTGTGCCCTGTCCCGGGCGGGTTCGGCTGATGAGGGGGTCACCTACATGATCCGCATCGTTGTTCAACGGCTCATCGCTGTCTGTTTGCTCGTCGTGCTGGACGGCAGAAATGGCGCTGGCTGATGCTGTTTCAGGCTCAGGCTCAGGCTCAGGCTCAGGCTCAGGCTCAGGCTCAGGCTCAGGCTCAGGCTCAGGCTCAGGCTTTTCGAGTTGGTCCGCGGCAGGCGTGGGATGATCATCGGAAAGCATGGCTTCAGCCCAGCTCTCGTCATCATTCGCGTTGATTGCTTCCTGGTCGTCTTCCGAAAAGCTTTCGTTCTTACGGCCATCGACAGAGAGGAAGCTTTCGCTCAGCTCATCGTCGGAAAAAGTCAGTTTGTTGCCCGCGTAAAGTCCTTCTTCCGCATCTTCCTCGGGGTTGTCGACAAACACGAAGTCGTCTTCAATCACGCTGCTGCGGGTGTTATCGCTGGTGGAATCTCCAGATGACGGGGGTTCAGGATGGGTATTGGCGGCGGGAGTCGCACTACCGCTGGCAGGTGCTATTTTGTGTTCGTTGGCGTTAAAAATGGCCATGCAGTTGCCGCAACGGACTTTGCCTCCGGCGACACTGAGCTGTTCGTCAGTTACCCGAAAACGGGTTCCGCACTCTGGGCACTGTGTTTGCAGGCTGCTCTGGGTCATGCTGTTATCCTGAACGCTTAGTCACTGCGTGATTACTAGGAACCACGCAGTTTAGACGTAAACGTTTGATTCGTCATTCGCCCTTGCGCCGTCCTGTGAGGCGTATCCACTCTTCTTTCTGTTCGGGTTCGTCCATGATGAACCAAGGTTCATAGGCTTCCATCACTTCTCTGGCCTGGTTCGATAGAATGCCTGAGAGGACGAGGCTGCCGCCAGTGCGAGTCAGTGCGGCCAATCGGGGTGCCAGACCAATCAATGGTTGGGCCAGAATGTTGGCGAGCATGACATCCGCCTGAGTGTCGGGATCACTGCCGGGCAGGTACAGATCAAGTCGGTCGTCTTCAACGCCATTGCGCCGGGCATTTTCCCTGCTGGCTTCCAGCGCTTGAGGGTCGGTGTCCACGCCAATCACGTGGTTGGCGCCGAGAAGCAGGGCTGCAAGGCCTAGAATGCCAGAGCCACAGCCGTAGTCGATCACTTGTTTGCCTTCAACATCCTGACCGTCAAGCCACTGCAGGCAAAGGGCGGTCGTGGGGTGCGTGCCCGTGCCGAACGCGAGGCCCGGGTCTAGAAGCAGGTTGGCTGCGTCCGGGTCTGGCGCTTCGTGCCAGCTGGGAACAATCCAGAGCCGCTCACCAAAGCGCAGCGGATGAAAGTCGTCCATCCAAGCTCGCTCCCAATCCTTGTCTTCGACCAGCGTGACATCAATCTCTGCGAGAGTTTGCTGAGTTTGTTGGTGCCAGGCATCCCGGATATCTGAGCACAGTTGGTCGATATTCCGGTCTGATTGAAACAGCCCGGTTACGGTGGTTTGGCTCCATAAGGGCGTTGTGCCCGGATCCGGTTCGTAGAGGGGTTGGTCGGCGGCGTCTTCCATGGAAACGGCATCCGAACCCATTTCCATTAGCAGGTCTTCCAGCTGATCCGCAGTATCGGGATCAGCTGGAATCTGGAGTTGTATCCAGGGCATGGTTAATCCTGTATCAGTTTTTCGAGGTAGTGAATGGTGAAGTCTACCTGTTTAAAACCTGCATCGCGCACCAGTTTTCTATGGAGCGGCTGATTGGTCTTGATGCCTTCAACCAGCATTTCATCCAGTGCGTTCTTCATCCGCCTGCGCGCGATATCCCGATCGCTACCCCAGGTGATCAGTTTTGCCACCAACGAGTCGTAGTACGGAGGCACTGTGTAGCCGCTGTACAGGTGGGAATCGACACGAATGCCGTTGCCGCCAGGGGCATGGAAATGCTTGATCTTGCCCGGGCTGGGGACAAAGGTTTGTGGATCTTCTGCGTTGATCCGGCACTCCATGGCGTGGCCAGTGATCTTGATTTCGTCCTGGCTGTATTGCAAAGGCAAGCCGCTGGCTATACGCAGCTGTTCGCGGACGATATCCACGCCTGTCACCATTTCGGTGATCGGGTGCTCTACCTGAACGCGGGTGTTCATTTCGATGAAGTAGAATTCGCCGTCCTGGTACAGGAACTCAAAAGTGCCGGCACCCACATAGCCGATTTCTTTACAGGCATCGACACAGGCTTTGAGTGTGCGCTCCCGGGTTTCCGGATTGAGGTTCGGGGCTGGCGCTTCTTCGATGACTTTCTGGTTGCGGCGCTGTAAAGAGCAGTCGCGATCACCCAGATGAATCACGTTGCCGTGCATGTCTGCCAGAATCTGAACTTCCACATGACGAGGCTTTTCCAGAAACTTTTCCAGATAAACGGTCGGGTCGCCAAAGGCATTTTTGGCTTCCGTCTGGGTGATCTGGACAGCTTTCAGGAGGGCAGCCTCGGAATGAACGACCTGCATGCCGCGACCACCACCGCCGGAGGCGGCTTTGATCATGACCGGGTAGCCAATTTTTCGGGCAACTTGCAACGTTCGTTCATCGTCGTCGGTCAGAGGCCCGTCCGAGCCGGGGACGGTTGGTACGCCGGCTTTTTTCATGGCCTCAATGGCTGAAACTTTGTTGCCCATCAGGCGGATCGTTTCAGCACTGGGTCCGATGAAGCGGAATCCGCTTTTCTCGACCTGTTCGGCGAAGTCTGCGTTTTCTGCCAGAAAGCCATAGCCGGGGTGGATGCCTACGGAATCCGTCACTTCGGCAGCACTGATGATCGCCGGGATGTTCAGGTAGCTCTCGGTCGCGCTATTGGGGCCAATGCAGACGGTTTCGTTCGCCAGGCGAACATGCATCAGGTCTCGGTCGACCTGAGAGTGAACCGCCACCGTTTTAATGCCGAGCTCTTTGCAGGCTCGCAGTATACGAAGGGCGATTTCACCGCGGTTTGCGATCAGAACTTTTTCTAACATAGCCATGGTTAGCAATCACCAGATTCAGGAAATGACGACCAGAGGTTGGTCAAACTCCACCGGCTGGCCATTTTCGACCAGAATTTCGGTGATGGTGCCAGACTTGTCTGCTTCAATCTGGTTCATCATCTTCATTGCCTCAACAATGCAGATAACGTCGCCAGCCTTGACCGATTGGCCCACTTCTACAAAGGCCGGTGCAGAAGGTGAGGGTGATCGGTAGAAGGTGCCAACCATGGGCGATTTCAGCGCGTGACCATTAGTGGCAGCCGAAGCCGCCGGTGCTTCTTCGGGCGCAGGTGCGCTGGCAGGTGCCGGAGCCGCTTGGGGTGCAGGCGCTGCATAATGGCTCACGAATTGGCCGGCGGCTTGCTCACGACGGCGGGAAATGCGGACAGAGTCATCCCCCTCGTGAATTTCCAGCTCCTCGACGTCAGATTCTTCGAGCAGTTCGATCAGTTTTTTGATTTTGCGAATATCCATAACTATTCCAGTCCCGTTGTCTCTGGTCTATCAGTGAATTTTTTGCAGAGCAGCCTGTAAAGCAAGATCGTAACCTTGGCTGCCTAAACCACAGATAACGCCTTGGGCGATATCTGAAAAATACGAGTGGTGCCGGAACGGTTCCCGCGCGTGCACGTTTGACAGGTGCACTTCAATAAACGGGATGCCTGATGCCAGCAGAGCGTCCCGCAGGGCGACACTGGTGTGGGTGAAGGCGGCGGGGTTGATAATGATGAAGTCCACCCCTTCAGCCCGGGCTTCGTGTATTCGATCTATCAGCTCATACTCTGCATTAGATTGCAGGTGCAGCAGATGATGGCCTTGCTCGGCCGCTTGATGCCGCAAGCGGTCGTCAATGTCAGCCAGAGTCTCATGGCCATAAACCTCGGGCTCACGTGTGCCGAGCATATTGAGGTTGGGGCCATGTAGCACAAGTATGGTCGACATGATGAATTTTGCCTTGATTGTTTTTTACAGGATCGCCGAAGATAACGGCAGTTTGGCTAAATGGTGCGTACTTATTCGATTCAGATCAACACTTTTTAACAATCTTCGAATGAGTCTTTTGATCCTGAAAAAAGATTACACAGCAATTGCCTTAGGTGCGATGACATTTCGTTGATGACAAGCATTGTCGATGATGGCGAACAGGGCGGGTATTCGACATTGGTTTCATGGACCGGGCGGAATGCCCGGTCCGGAGAATTCAATCTTCGGCCAGTGTGACGCAGTTTCGACCGTTGGCTTTAGATACGTACAGGGCTTGGTCGGCTCGCTCGCACAGGGATTGGGAGCTGTCTCCTTGCCATGCGGCCAGCCCGCAACTGAAGGTGACTTTGAATTGGCGGTCGCCGGCCTCTTGCACGAGTTCGGCAAATCGTTCCCGGATTTCATTGACCACGTTGCGGGCATCGCCGGGGCGCGTGTTTGGCAGAATCAAGGCGAATTCTTCTCCACCGTATCGCCCGATGTGGTCGGATTTGCGCAGCCGCTGTTTCAGGAACATGGACAGGCTTCTAAGAATTCGGTCACCAATGGGGTGGCCAAAGGTATCGTTCACTTTCTTGAAGTAGTCCAGATCAATCATGGCGAAGCAAAGCGGCTGGTCTTTCTGGCGTGCCCTTACGATTTCCTGTTCCAGCAAGTAGAGGGTGTGGGTGTGATTGAAGAGCCCGGTCAGGCTATCGCGAATCATCAGTGCCAGCAGCGAACGGGCACGGCGCCCCCGGTTGTGCAGCGTGGCGATCAGGTGTTTGGGATCAACCGGTTTGGTCAGAAAATCATCGCCACCCAGACTCATGGCGTGCAATTGTTTGCCGACGTCGTCCTCTGCCGACAAGTAAATGATCGGTACGCTGTGGAATCTGTCCTGCTGGCGAATGACACGGGCAATCTCCATGCCCGTGCAGCCGGGCATGTACATGTCGAGCAGTATGATTTCCGGGGAGAACTCCTCCAGTGCCGTAATGATCTGCATGGGGTCGGTGATGATGTGGGCATTCATTCCGGCTTTTTTTAACACCGTTTCCATGAATTTGGCCTGAGCCCGGGAGTCGTCGAGCACCAGTACCCGGTACGGCTCGACCGTATTGCCGTGAGTGTAGGTTTCAATTTTCTCGATCAGCTGGCCAGGATCGACCGCCGGATAGAAAAACTCTTCGCCACCGCACCGGGATGCTCGCAATCGGGTTTCGATCGAGCCGTCTTCGTCACTCATGAAAATAATGGGAACGGGCGTGTCGTGCTGTTCCTGTAGGTGCTCGATCGTGGCTATCCCGGAAGAGGCTCCGCCACCAAAGTTGACGTCGATAAGGATAGTTTCGGGTTTGCTCAATGCGCACGCCGTCATCAAGTCATTGGGCGTCTTGTAGGCCGAGGCACGAAAACCGAAAAATTCGAGCTGTTTGATCATCTTGGCCGCGGATTCTTCGTCAGCAAGCGCGAGGTATACGGGCGTCCGGCGGAACGGGTGTGGCGCATCATTGCCTTCGTCACTGCGCCGTTGGGTGCAGTGTCGAAGAGCTTCCAGCGACTCTTCCAGAGCCTGTTGGTGATCAGCACTTAGTGGGGTATCAGAGCGCCATTGGGCCAGCCTTTCAAGAATACCGTCACCGGCGCGTGCGTGGCTTTCCATTTCGAAGCGGCGCGCATACCGAACCAGCTTGTCGGCGGCGGCTTCTAACGCATCTCTGTGAGAATGTGCTTGCTCCGAATCGTCGTGAAGTTTTTGCCAGGTATCCAGAACGACGCGCGCTTGTGTGGTTACACGGCGGGCGAAATGTTGTCTGAGTTTTTCCTTCTGGCTTTCGTCGCTCATTGTGCTCGGGCCTTTCTGTTATTGGTTGTTCTATCCGGCAGGATGAACTTATTTCTTAGTCAGGTTATGCGGAGGCTTCATAGTCCTTGGGTAGAGTCTATAGTGTTTAATGTTGTCGACGTAGACAGCACTTTGTAAATCTTTGTCAACTCTTGAAGGTGGTCACAGAGTTTGATGCGTCTTTAAATCTGGCCCGAGGTCTTGGATCTTTATGGCAGAGGAGCAGGTTACGAGCAGCCGACGGCAACATGGCATGCTGAGTCTTCGAGCGTTGCTGTTGGTCTTCACCGGCAGTTTGTTGGTGCTGATTTTGTTGGCCATTTTCTCGGTGAGTTTCAGCACGTTCCGGGATTATGTTTCCTCGCAGCATTTGGAACATGCGCAAGACGCGGCAACCGCGACAGGTGTAGCGCTCTCTAAGGCGGTTGACGCTTCCGATATTGTTGCCGCCTCATCGCTGATCGACGCCGTGTTCGATAGTGGCAGTTACCTGTCGGTGAAGTTTGTCGGCCATGAAGGCATTATGCTGGCGGGCAGGGTAATGCCCCTGCGCACAGTAATGGCACCGGATTGGTTTGTGCGGGTAGCGGCACTGCCAAAGCCCGAGGGCAAGGCGCAAGTTGTTCGAGGCTGGGCCCAGTTGGGTACCGTGCAGGTGGTCAGTAACCTGGGCCGAGCCTATGACGATCTTTGGCGAATTACCGTGGGGTTGCTGGCTGCCGTGGTATTGATCGGTGGTGTCGGAATGTTGGCGTTATGGTTTTTGTTACGACGCTTGCTTCGACCACTGAAAGAATTGGAGAAGCAGGCCCGAGCGCTCAGCCGGAGGGATTTCAGGAAACGGGTGATGGTGCGTTCGACTCGTGAGCTGAATCAGGTGACGGAAGCCATGAATCAGATGGCGGATGATCTTGGGCAATTGTTTGCGGGCCAGGGGAAGTTGATCCAGCATTTGCGCAAAGTAAATAACGAAGACGCGGTGACGGGCCTGGCAAGCCGCAGCGCGTTTGATCAGCGCCTGAAGGTCGAGGTTGAATCCGAGGAGAAGTCCGCACCGGGGGTGCTAATGCTGCTTCAGCTGAGCCGTTTTGGCGAGTACAACCATAGCCATGGTCGCGAAGAAGGCGACCAGTTGTTAAAGCAAGTCGGCAAGGTCATCAACACCTTTGTGAAGAAGCATGGCGGGGCGTTTGCAGGTCGTAGAACGGGTGCTGAATTTGCAGTGTATCTACCTGGCGCAGCACCCGTGGACGTTAAAGTGTGGTGTGAGGGGTTAACCGAGACGTTGGACGGGCTTTATTCGGATTTCGCATCGCCGGTTGAAACCAATGTTCATGCGGGGCTTGCCATTGCATCCCCTGAGGCGGATGTCCGTGACTTGCTGGCGGCTGCGGATACAGCGTTACGGACCGCTCAGCAGCGCGAGGAATCGTGTTGCTGGATTAAAGATGCCAATGCCAACAATTACCACACGATGGACACTTGGCGTGACATTATCAACGATGCCATTCGGGACCAGAAGTTGTCGCTTTGGCTACAGCCAATGGTGAGCGGCCCCGATCAAGAGCTGCAGTATTTTCAGGTGTTTTCCCGAATTTGTACGCCAGAGGGTGTACTGAAAGCGGGGGCGTTCGTGCCCATGGCAGAACGCCTAGGCCTTATCGCTGATATTGATCGGGTTCTGGTTGCCAGTGTGTTGGAGCGTCTTGAAGGCAATCCCAAGGAGCATCTTGCGATTTCACTGGGCTCCGCCTCGGTAGCGGATGCAAGTTTTCGGGAAGATGTTGTGGCCATGCTCGGTGCCGCCGGTTCCTTGAACGGCCGTTTGTGGGTTGGTATTTCGGAAATGACGCTGCATCACCACCGGGCTCAGGCGAGTCAGCTGATTCGAACTTTGGTTAAACTGGGCATCCCGGTTCTGGTGGATCGGTTTGGAGTTGGGGGCGTGCCGTTCAATTATCTGCGAAACTTGCCGTTGAGCGCTTTGCGGGTTGATAACAGTTTCGTTCATGGCCTGGATAGCCACGAGGATAATCGGTTCTGGCTCGAGGCGGTTGTCGGTATTGCACGAAGTCGGGGAGTGAAAGTTTTCGCGACGGGTGTAGAAAGAAGTGAGGAATACTCGGTACTCTGTAAATTGGGTATCGATGGCGCCATGGGCTACCATCTGGGACGCCCCTTCGCGGCCGATGAGAAATCAACTGGAGAGTAAACGTTATATGCCGGGTAAAATCAGACAGTACTTCAAGGACAAGAAAGAAGATGTTCAGGATTACACCGGTGGCAGCGGCGTAATCGGAAAGTTTATCTTGGCGCTGCTGGTGGTGTACCTGCTGATTACCATTGTGTTGGGGATCATCTGGAGCAGTGAGCCGGACAGCTTTTCGGTACGGGAACATACTCGCACCTTGGCTAGCGAGATGAATCGTGAACCGGTAGCCGGGTTTGCCACGACAGCCACGATGATTCGTTTGGCGGAGACGCTTTTGGATAAGCCGGGCGGCTATATTTCGAATGATATCTTCCCTCCTGGTCTTTGGATGGACAACATGCCGAACTGGGAATACGGCGTGTTGGTTCAGTTGCGGGATTTGTCTCGCTCTCTTCGTAAAGACATCAGCCGGTCTCAGAGCCAGTCTGCGGAAGACCCTGATCTGATCATTGCCGAGCCGCAGCTTCACTTTGACAGCGAGAGCTGGGCGATTCCTTCTACCGAAAACGAATACCGTCGTGGTATCAATGCGCTGAAGCGTTACCTGAACCGTTTGTCGGACCCAGAACAAAGCAATGCCCAGTTTTTCGCGCGGGCAGACAACTTAAACAACTGGCTGGCGGACTTGGAAACTCGGCTGGGTAGCCTGTCCAGAACACTGAGCGAAAGCGTGGGTAAAGCCTCGGTCTCTGAATCCATGTCGAACACTGATGAGAATGATCCGTTGTCTGAGGCGGTCAGTGGTGAAGATGTAAAGACAGATTGGACCAAGATCGACGATGTGTTCTATGAGGCGCGTGGCACGGCCTGGGCCTTGTTGCATATCTTCCGGGCGATGGAAGTGGACTTCCGGAAGGTGCTGCAGGATAAGAATGCCATGGCGAGTGTTCAGCAGATCATCATCGAGCTGGAGGGTACTCAGGAGTCTATGTGGAGTCCGGTGATTCTGAATGGCAGCGGTTTTGGTTTGTTGGCCAACCACTCGTTGACGATGGCGGCGTATTTGTCGCGGGCTAACGCGGCGATCAGCGATATGCGGGATTTGTTGTCGCGGGGCTGATGCCCGTTTGGACGTTTGTAGAATAAAAAAAAACCGGGCCGCTCTTGGAGAGGCCCGGTTTTTTTATGCTCGAAACACGATTAGCCTTTGTAGGCGTTAACCGAGTCTACGATAGCTTGTTTGGCTTCGGCAGCGTTGCCCCAGCCTTGTACTTTTACCCACTTGCCGGGCTCGAGAGTTTTGTAGTTCTCGAAGAAGTGGCGAATCTGGTCGCGCAGTAGGCCTGGCAGGTCGTCAATTTCTTTAACGTCGTGGTAAATGGTGGTCAGCTTGTCGTGAGGTACGGCAACCAGCTTGGCGTCACCACCGGCTTCGTCTTCCATGTTCAGTACGCCAACCGGACGGCAGCGGATAACAGAGCCGGCCTGGATTGGGTAAGGGGTCACAACCAGTACGTCCAGCGGGTCGCCGTCGTCAGCCAGGGTGTGAGGGATGAAGCCGTAGTTGGCGGGGTAGAACATGGGGGTGGCCATGAAGCGGTCTACCAGCAGAGCGCCCATGTCTTTGTCGAGTTCGTACTTGACTGGGGAGCTGTTAGCCGGGATTTCGATGGCTACGTAGATGTCTTCTGGCGGGTTTTTGCCCGCTGGGATGTTGTCGAATTGCATGAGAGTTCCTTCCTGATACGTTAGGTTCGTTTAACGGTGTTCGAAAAGTGGGCGTAATTATACGGGACTCTACAGGCATTCGAAACTAAACGTTGGTGGCGGGTTTACCTAGGCGGAAGCCCTTGCGGCGGAAGTCCTCCCAAAACACGCTACAAGCACATCCCTGTGCGCTCGATTCGGGCCATCCATGGCCCTCAACGGTTTTGGGAGGACTTCCGCCGCAAGGGCCCGAATTCTCTGGAAGTTTTTATCTACAGCCGGAT
This sequence comes from Marinobacter sp. SBS5, assembly GCF_048285575.1. Classification (NCBI taxonomy): domain Bacteria; kingdom Pseudomonadati; phylum Pseudomonadota; class Gammaproteobacteria; order Pseudomonadales; family Marinobacteraceae; genus Marinobacter; species Marinobacter sp. SBS5. The sequence goes on from NZ_JBLWAZ010000001.1 coordinate 414,370, forward strand.
CTGTTTTGCGATCAGTTCTTTCATGATTTCGGTGGTGCCCCCGCCGATGGAGAGGATCTTGGCGTCACGGTACAGCCTGTCCACCACGGATTCACGCATGTAGCCCATGCCGCCGAACAGTTGTACGGCTTCGCGGGTGACTTTTTCGCAGACGTCCACCGAGAAGTTCTTCGCCATGGCCACTTGTTTGATCGGGTTTTTTCCGGCTTGCATGAGTGCCGCGCAGCGGTAGGTGTATTCCCGGGCAATGTCGATTTGGGTGGCCATGTCGACGAGTTTGTGGCGGGTTACCTGGAAGCCGGAGACGGGGCGGCCGAAGGCTTGGCGTTGTTTGGTGTAGTCCAGCGCTACTTCGTAGGCCAGTTGGGCGGTCATGTACGCCATGATGGACAGGCTCAGGCGTTCGGCCAGGAAGTTGCTCATGATGGCGATGAAGCCGGCGTTTTCGGCGCCGATCAGGCGGTCGGCAGGGACTCGGCAATCTTCGAAGAAGAGTTCGGCGGTGTCGCTGGCCCACCAGCCCATTTTGCGGAGTTTGTTGCCGTTGGAGAAACCGGGCATGTCGCGGTCGATGAGCAGCAGGCTGATGCCAGCGTGGCCTTCGCCTCCAGTGCGGACGGCAACGGTGTAGTGGTCGGCTCGGGTGCCGCTGGTGATGAAGGTTTTGCTGCCGTTGACGATGTAATGGTCGCCGTCGCGAACCGCACGGGTTTTGAGGTTGGCAACGTCGGAACCGCCGCCCGGTTCGGTGACGGCGAGGGCGGCGATTTTTTCACCGCGCAGTACCGGGGGAACGACCAATTCACGGATTTCTTTTTTTGCCCACTTGGCAACCGGCGGCAGGCCGATGTCGAGGGAGCCGATACTGGCCACGAAGCCACCGGAAGTGGAGCGCATCAGTTCTTCGGAGACGGCTACCTTCAGGAAAATGTCGCCTTCACCAATGCCGCCCAGCGCTTCCGGAAATCCGATGCCGAGAAGGCCTGCTTCGCCAGCTTTTTTGTAGATTTCTCGGGGAAATTCGCCGGCTTCTTCCCATTCGTCGATATAGGGGCGGACGTGGGTTTCGATGAATTTGCGGGCTGTCAGGCGTACCTGTTCGTGGGTTTCGCTGAAATAGTCGGACATCGAGGCTTTCCTTTTATTCTTCGAATCAACCGAGTGTCGCTCAAATTTCGACACCAAGCAAGCGCTTGGTTTGTGTTTTGTGAGGCATAAAAAAAACCGGCGGGTCAGCCGGCTTTTAGGAAGTTTTTACAGAGGGATCAGCTTTTCTGGCGAGGAATGCTCTGCACGCCCTCGCTGGTGCCCAGCAATAGCAGGTCGGCAGGTCGGCGCGCGAACAGGCCATTGGTGACCACGCCCACAATGTTGTTGATTCTCTCTTCGACCTGAATCGGGCGGGAGATGTCCATGTTGTGGATATCGATGATGATGTTGCCGTTGTCAGTGGTTACACCGTCGCGATACACCGGGTCACCGCCGAGTTTTACAATTTCACGGCCAACGTGGCTGCGGGCCATGGGGATGACTTCTACGGGCAGGGGGAAGGCGCCCAGAATATCCACTTTTTTGGACTCATCGGCAATGCAGATGAAGGTTTTCGCCACGGCGGCTACGATCTTTTCACGGGTGAGGGCAGCGCCACCGCCTTTAATGAGTTCCAGCCGTTCGTTGGTTTCATCGGCGCCGTCTACGTAAAACTCCAGTTCGTCAATCGCGTTCAGGTCGTACACCGGAATACCGTGATTTTTCAGGCGCTCGGCGGTGGCTTCGGAGCTGGCGACTGCGCCGTCAAACTCGTTTTTGTAGTCAGCCAGAAAGTCGATAAAGAAGTTGGCGGTGCTGCCGGTACCGACCCCGATAACGCTCTTGCGGTTCAGGTGTGGGGCAATGTGGTCCATAGCGGCTTTTGCCACGGTTTTTTTGAGTTCGTCCTGAGTCATGTGGCGCTCCCGGTGAGATCGGATGAATTTATCCGCATTATACGCCTGCAGTCGTTCTGCTTATAGACGGCAGCCGTGCAAAGTTCCTAAACTGTACGTTTTTTCAAGCCGAACATCAGCAACCGGAACCATCATGCCGCAACGTTACATCAAGAAGATCCTCGATGCGCGGGTCTATGACATCGCTATCGAAACACCGCTAACTGAAGCCCGAAGTCTGTCTGCACGTTTTGGCAACAATATTATGCTCAAGCGTGAAGACCTTCAGCCGGTGTTTTCCTTCAAGATTCGTGGCGCATACAACCGGATTGCACAGCTTTCGGAAGAGCAAAAAGCCAAGGGCGTAATTTGTGCTTCCGCGGGTAACCACGCCCAAGGCGTAGCCATGTCGGCAAAGAAGTTGGGTATCAAGGCGATCATTGTGATGCCGCAGACCACGCCCGACATTAAAGTGAAGTCTGTCCGCGAGCGGGGCGCTAAAGTGGTTCTCAAGGGCGATGCCTTTGACGAAGCGGCTGCGCACGCCCAAGAATTGATTGCCAAGCATGGTTATACCTATATCCCGCCTTACGATGACCCGGATGTGATTGCGGGGCAGGGCACGGTGGCTATGGAAATGATGTGGCAATTTTCACAGCCGTTGCACGCCGTGTTTATTCCGGTTGGCGGTGGCGGTTTGATCGCCGGCATGGCCGCCTACATCAAGTACCTGCGCCCGGATATCAAAATCATCGGTGTAGAGCCGGAAGATTCCAATTGTCTGCAAGCTGCGCTGGCTGCAGGTGAGCGAGTCGTGTTGGACGAAGTTGGCATCTTCGCCGACGGCGTCGCGGTTAAGCAGATTGGTGAAGAGCCCTGGAACATCTGCAAAGACGCGGTTGATGAAGTAATCACCGTCAGTACCGACGAAATCTGCGCGGCTATCAAGGATGTATTTGAAGACACCCGTTCCATCGCAGAACCGGCGGGCGCTTTGTCTGTGGCCGGTATCAAGAAGTACATCGAGCGTGAGCAGCTGGAAGGCGAAAATCTCGCCGGAGTACTCAGCGGTGCGAACATGAACTTTGATCGTCTGCGCTACATCTCCGAGCGCACGGAAATTGGTGAAAAGCGCGAAGCGGTTCTGGCCGTGACCATCCCGGAACAACCCGGCGCGTTTAAGACCTTCATCAAGGCTTTGCACAAGCGCAGCATCACCGAGTTCAACTACCGCTACGCGGATGACCAGCAGGCGGTCATCTTTGTGGGCATCCAGATTCAGGCTGGCGGGCTTGGCCGAGAAGAGTTGCTACAAGACCTGAGAGAAATTGGCTACTCCGTAACCGACCTCACCGACAGCGATATGGCGAAACAGCACATCCGCCACCTCGTCGGCGGCCACGCACCATCGATTACCAACGAAGTGGTCTATCAGTTCGAATTCCCCGAACGCCCGGGCGCGCTGCTGAAATTCCTCATGTCCCTTGGCACCCGCTGGAACATCTCCCTGTTCCACTACCGCAACCACGGAGCGGCTTACAGCCGGGTACTGCTTGGCGCACAGGTGAACGCTGACGAAATCCAAGCCTTTGAAGAAATGCTGGAAAAAGTTGGTTTCCGTTACGAAAACATGACGGACAATGAGGCGTACAAGCTGTTCTTGGGAGCTGGTAACGGCAAGTCGGAGTAATCCATTTTCGCAGATAGATGGCTTCCGGTGCGCGGGGGCTAAGTATGCTGTAGAAGGGAGGGCTGTAGGGGCTTTGAGAAACTGTGCGGAGCCATGGATGGCGGAGCTCAAGCGTCACATGGACGTGCCGACGGAGCGTGTTTCGCAAAGCCCCTACAGCCCTTGCTTCGGGCGGAAGGCCAGCAGGACAAACCCTTACGTAATCGTAACCCGTCAAAAATTGTAAAATTAAAATTAGATGTTAGTCTTTCGTCTAATTCTTGATATCAAGAATAGCCAACTGATTTTCCGACCATTTACTTAGAAGAATAACGGGAACGTGCCCCATGGGTAACAAGCCAGACATCATCCGCACTATCGTGTTTATCTTTGCTGTCGGCCTGGTAATTACCGGTGTGACCACAACCATTCAAGCGTCTGAAGACAAACGCTCGGCCAGAGACGTGCCCGTAACCAGCTTCGTCCCGTCAGCCGATTATCGCTTGAACCGATAACACTGCTTATCTGTTACCACCCCGTGGAGAGGCACATCCCACGGCTCAATTGGTAACGACGACACCTTCTGAAACTCATGAGCAAGCCCGATCAACTTCGGTGCCATAGCCGGCCGTATTCTGCTGAATGCAAACGTGCGGTCATAGAACCCGCCGCCCATACCTAGCCTGCCGCCTTGCCCATCAAAGCCCACCAGTGGAAACAGAACTGCATCCAACGACCAGGCTGGCCTGCGCCGAGCTTCCGGGAACGGGGGTTCGGGAATGCCAAAACGATTAGGGACGAGTTCCATGCCGTTTCGATACGGACTAAACACCAACTTGCCGGGATAAACCGGGTGTAGAACCGGTAAATAGAACTGGATGCCCTTGCGTTTCCCGAGATCAATAAACAAGTGTGGATCGATTTCGCCGTCATTGGCCAGATAAATGGCAATGTGCTTGGCGCGGTACAAATCCGGGTGCTTAAGCAGATTAAGTGCGAGATGTTCTGAGGCTTGTTGCTGTTGTTCGAAAGAGAGATTGTTGCGCCGGCTGCGCAATGCTTTGCGGAGATCGCTTCTGGAAAGGGTGTTCAAAATAAAGCTTCCCGGGCTGCCGTTATCGGATGTGGCCCTTGAACCCAAAGTTCAAGGTCGGTGACCGCTGTGACATATTAGGCTTTCCCCCGCGGGGGACATGCTCACAATGCCCTGAAGTGGTCACCTGGGTAAAGCGCATCGGCTCGAGGACGTACCCGACCAGCGAACAGCCCAGGAAGTTGAACTATTATAGGGCCAAGGCCGACCCCGATTGCAAGCCCAATTCCTGAATCAATCTATGATCAGCTGTCGGATGGGGTGCCCAAAGCCTCGTCCAGGCGGTCGTCCATCGCTTTTAGAAGGCTACTGGTGGCTTCAGACATGGTGTCTCGCTCCAGCAAAGAGTGCGTGATATTCAGGGCGGCCATCACGGCAATGCGCTCAGTGCCGAATACCTTGCCGGTGGAGCGGATTTCCCGCATTTTGTTGTCCAGATGCCGGGCGGCGCGCAGCAGCGCTTCTTGCTCTTCTTGCGGACAGGCAACCAAATATTCTTTGTCGAGGATTTTAACTGCGACGGTGGTTGACGACTGTGACATCAGTGGTGCTCCAGTGCCCGAAGGCGGCCAATCATGGCTTCAATCTTGTTTTTGGCAAGATCGTTTTTTTGCATAAGCTGGGCTCGTTCTCTATTCCAATCGTCTTGCGCTTCACGCAGCAAAACGTTGTCCTTTTCGAGCTTTTCGAGGCGCTCGATCAGTTTGTCCAGCTTGTCCGCTAATACCTGTACTTCGGACTGTTCCATGACGTGCTCAGTGTGAGTAATTTGGATTGCAGTAACTATAAGTGCCCGCACCACAACGGTCAATTTACCGCATTGTCATGGCGCGGGCTCCGTGAAGTGTGTCACCTTTAGTGTCAGGTTAAATCTGACTGCTGCCAAATGACATTTTTCGGCTTTTCCTCCAGTGGTGCCAGGACGGTACCAGTGAAATGGCGAAGGCCACCACTGGAACCATGCCAATCAGTAGCCACTCATCAGAATTCAGGGCCCGCAATCCGATGTGAATGCCGTAATGCTCCAGTAGCCAAGGGCTGAGGGCTGATATGGCTCCGGCGCCCATGAGTATGCTCAAACCGCAGGAGGTGGTCGCAAGGACAATGCATTCCACACTGTAGAGCGCCGCAATCAGGCCTGGCGAGGCGCCCACCGCTCGCAAAATGGCCACTTCCCGGTGCCGCTGAGACTGAATCGTTAATAAGACAGCAATCAAGCCGATCAGGCTGGTGGCCACTACAAACACGCTGATGCCCAAAAGTGCCTGCTCAAATTGGCCCATCATGCGCCATAGTTCGCTCAGCGCGACCCCGGGTAAAATGGCCGATAAAGGTTCGTCGGGAAACTGGCTAAGTTCACGCTGCAACTGGAAGGTCATAATCGGGGTTTTCAAACCGACCAGCATTGCTGTGATGGCGTCGGGTGTGAACGAGCGAGCCTCAGCCGCACTTGCCGACAAGGTGCGGCCCGGGATGGCAACGCCGGATTCCCAGCCCACGTGCATTGCTTCCATGGCCTCGAGGCTGATATAGACCGCTTGGTCGATCGGCGTGCCGGTGGTTTCCAGAATGCCAGACACCCGGAAAGGCAGGTCGGTGTGATTGGAGAAGCTGGTGCGTCCTCCACCATGAGAAAGAACGATCTGATCACCCGGGCTGTGTTGAAGTTTGCGGGCGACGTCGGCCCCGAGTGTGACGTCAAACAAGTCGGAGAACCAATGCCCTTGCGCAAGTTTCAGCTTTTGGTCGTTGCCATACTGAAACTTTTTTAGAAACTGTTCGTTGGTGCTCACCACCCGGTAGCCCTGATAGCTGTCTCCCAATGAAATGGGGACAGCCCAGTCCACCCGCGGATCGCTGTTGATTTTGTTAAAGCTGGACCAGCGAATGTTGTTGGTGGCATCGCCAATGTGAAACACCGTATACAGCAACAGGTTCAGCTGCCCACTGCGGGCACCGACAATCAAATCGGTGCCGGAGATGGTACTGGTAAACGATTGACGAATTTCAGTACGAAGGTACTGAATGCCCAGCAGGAGCGTGACGCTGAGCGTGAGGGTCAGGCATACCAGAGCAAGTACCCGGCGGCGATACCAGAGGCTGGCTCCCGCCAATGACAGGGTAAGGCGAAGATTGTTCATTGTTCACCTCCCAATGACAGTTGTTGATGGAAGTGCTTCGCCAGACTCCGGTCATGACTGACGAACACGACAGAGCAGCGGTGCTGGTGGGCCAGAGTCAGGAGCAATTCGATGAAACGGTTTCGATTGTCTGTGTCCAGGGCCGAGGTTGGCTCATCCGCCAGAATGACTTCCGGGGATCCGATCAAGGCGCGCGCCGCGGCAACGCGTTGCTGTTGGCCGATGGACATGTCGGTGACTTGTCGGTGCCAGAGCGGTTCAGGGATTGAGAGTTGTTGCAGCAGAGAGGTAGCTACTGTTTCCGGGTGGTTTTGGGTTTGCTGTCGTCGACGGGCGGATAGTCGGCAGGGCAAGGTGACATTGGCGAGCGCGCTCAAATAGGGCACCAGATTGAACTGTTGAAAAATAACGCCCATGTGGTCGGCTCGGAATTGATCACGGGCACCGCCCTTCAATTTGCTCAGGTTGGTGCCAAGCATGTTCACGGTGCCTGTTTCTGGCAACATCATGCCTGCGAGCATGCTTAGCAGAGTGCTTTTTCCGGTGCCACTGGGGCCGCGCAAAAAAAGATGCTCGCCCCGGTTCAGTTGGATGTCAGGAAAATGCAGGGGAGTCTGTTGCTTGGCCCAGCGAAACCGGAGTTGACGGGTTTCAATGGCGCTTGAGCCAGAAGGTTGTTGTGCTGTCTCGATGTTCATGTCCGCTGTATCGGTTCCGTTGTATGATGGCCGCAATCGTCTGGTATACCCCAAGTGGAGTTGCGTTTCATGTTGTTGACGTTAAATGCTCGCGCAATGATTGCGAGCCTTGGACTGGTGGTCCTGGTTTTGGTTTCCGGGTTGGTGGAGGCAAAGCCCAGAGAAATCGACTGGCTTGAATTGATGCCGGCTGAGGACCTCGCTTTGCTCGAAAGCCTGCCGGAGGTGGAGCACGACGGAGATGGCCCGGCCTTGCTCCCGGATGAAATAATGACCGGCCGAGTGGTGCCTGAAATGGCCAACGTTGAAGGCCGGATTCCCGGTTTCGTAGTCCCGCTGAAAACCACCAAAGACATGCGCATCCTCGAATTCTTTCTGGTGCCATATTACGGGGCCTGTATCCACGTGCCACCCCCACCGCCCAATCAGATCATTCATGTGAAATACCCGGAAGGGTTCACCTTGCAAGCGCTATACGATCCGGTCTGGATTGAGGGGCAGCTGACCATCGAAAAAACCGAGAACGCGATTGGAGCATCCTCTTACTCGATCAAGGCCAGCTCTGTAGAACCCTATGCCGACTGACCTATCGGCTGAGTTGGAAGCGATGGTTGCCGGGAGTCAGGCGGGCGCCGTTCTGGCCGTTGGGGCTGACCCATTGCACATTGAGCTGTTCCAGGCCGGGGAAGCGTTCGAATAACCCGGTGTCCAGTTCGGACGCATCTTGCAGCCCGGGGCAGTGGAGGCGCTGGGTAACCTCCGTGTCGCTGTGCCTGGTGTTCCCATGGTTGTGCTCATGATGATCATCCGTGTGTTGGTGGGCGTGTTTATCTTGCCAGCCGGTATGCACGTTTGATTGCTCTGGTGAGCATTGTTGGTTTGCGATGTTTACGAGGGGGTTATGCTTGAGCCAGTCAACCGCGGAATCGACCGATCGATGCTGTTCTGCAGAGTGTGGCGAGTGCTCGAAGCCAACCAGATTGTAGGCTGGCGACAGCAATAGCACATTGATTTGCTCGCCGGAGATGGCAACCTGAAGCTCGGCAAGTCCATGCTGGTGCGCTTGCAGATTTTGTTGCGCGAAGAGCGGGGCGGTATGAAGTCCAAGTGCCAATATCCCTGTGAGCGTTAGGGGGTATTTAAGTTTCATCGGTAGCCTTTTGTGATTTTTCGATATGTTATAACATTTTTGTCTTGAGCTGACAGAAAAGCAACCCCAGGGGTGCGCTGGCAGTGCCACAACTGCCGCGGAATGCTAGGATATAGCCCTAAATATGATCGGAGTTACCTGTCTGGCAGGTGAGCTCCCCCGATACAGGAAGCTGCTGTTTCATGTCTGAAACCGATACCACCGCTGCCGCCCGAGCTGCAGAGTTCGAGCAATGGGCCAATGTGTTCACTGCCCATAAAGCCTTCAGTCATCCGTCCGAGTTGCACGGCGTACTGTGTGGTCAATTGGCGGCAGGCACCCGCATCCCGGAGCCGGATTGGCTGGCCATGGTCTGTGACCACATGGGGCTGGCTGAGCAGGCGTTGGAAGAATCCGAAGAGCTCGCGCCTTTCATGAACGGCGCTTACGCGAAAACGCTGGCGCAGTTGCAGTCTTCGGATATGAGCTTTCAGCCATTGTTGCCGGACGACGATTACGCCATTGAGCAGCGCTTGGAAGCCTTAGTGTCTTGGGTTCGCGGCTTTCTTGAAGGCATGGCTCTGGCTGCCGGTGCGTCTCTGGGCCAGGCTCCGGATGAAATCCGTGAGCTGATTGAAGATCTGGTCGCCATCAGCCAGCTGTCCGACGAAGAAGAGTCGGATGAAGAAAGTGAACAGCAGCTGCTGGAGATCACTGAGTATGTTCGGCTGGGTGCGCTGACCGTCTTCACCGAATTTAACGAGCCTGAGAAACCCGCGGGCAACGCGCCGACTTTGCACTGATCAGGAGATATCATGGCTGTAACGATTTCGACCAAAGAGTTCGCTGAGCGTCGTCGCAAACTGATGGGGCTGATGGCACCGGACAGCATTGCGATCTTGCCGGCAGCACCGGAGCGGGTCCGAAATCGGGACGTGTTGCATCCGTTCCGTCAGGACAGCGATTTTCAGTACCTGACCGGCTTTGGCGAACCGGAAGCGGTGCTGGCTTTGATTCCAGGGCGCGAGCACGGAGAAGCCGTGCTGTTCTGTAAAGAGCGAAACCCTGAAAAGGAGCTTTGGGACGGTTTTCTGGTCGGTCCCGAAGGGGCCATCGAGCGTTACGGACTAGATGACGCCTTCCCGATTGCCGATATCGATGACATCTTGCCGGGCATGATTGAAGGCCGAAGCCGGGTCTATTACCCGCTGGGCAAAGACGATGCTTTTGATACTCGGGTGATGGACTGGGTCAAAGTGATCCGCAGTAAAGTGCGGGCCGGCGCTCACCCTCCCGGTGAGTTTGTGGCCCTTGAGCACCTGCTGCACGACTTGCGCCTGTACAAAAGCGCCGGTGAAGTGAAGGTGATGGCGAAAGCTGCCGAAATCAGTGCCGAGGCGCATTGCAACGCTATGAGGCGTGCTCGTAAGGGCGGTTATGAGTACAACCTTGAAGCCGAACTGATTCGCACCTTCATGGACCACGGCGCGCGCTCAACGGCTTACCCGTCCATTGTCGGTGGCGGAGCTAACGGCTGTATTTTGCATTACATCGAGAACAGCGCGCCCTTGAAAGACGGTGACTTGGTCTTGATTGATGCTGGCTGTGAGCTGGAATGCTACGCATCGGATATTACCCGCACCTTCCCGGTCAGCGGGAAGTTCAGCCCGGAGCAGAAGGCGCTCTATGAGGTGGTGCTGGCGGCTCAGTACGCCGCCATCGACGCAGTTCGCCCCGGCAACCACTGGAACCATTCCCACGAAGCGGCGCTGAAGGTATTGACCCAAGGGCTGATTGATCTGGGCCTATTGTCAGGCTCCTTGGAAGACGCGATAGCAGAGGAAGCCTACAAGCCGTTTTTCATGCATCGGACCGGCCATTGGCTGGGATTGGATGTTCACGATGTGGGTGATTACAAAGTGGGTGATGCCTGGCGTGAGCTGGAGCCGGGCATGGCGCTGACGGTTGAGCCAGGCCTGTACATCTCGCCGGACAACACCGATGTTGATGAAAAATGGCGCGGTATTGGTATTCGAATCGAGGACGATGTGGTGGTTACCAAAGACGGTTGCCGCGTATTGACTGACGGCGTACCGAAATCCGTTGCCGACATTGAAGCCCTGATGGCGGACTGACCCTGTGACCGAAGCCCGAATGGATACCGATCTGATTATTGCCGGCGGGGGCCTGGCTGGCGCGACCTTGGCGCTGGCCGTGGCTCGCGTGATACCGGAACTTCGGGTGACGGTGGTCGAAAGCTTCCCGCTGTCACCGGACGCCTTGCCGGAAGACTACCAGCCCAGTTACGACGCTCGTTCGACCGCGCTGGCGTGGGGTTCCCGGGTTATTTTTGAAGAGCTGGGGCTTTGGTCGGCCTTGTCTGAGCATGCCACACCGATTCAGCACATTCATGTCTCAGACCGTGGTCGGTTCGGCGCAACCCGCCTGCATGCCAAAGACCATCATCAGGAAGCCTTGGGTTATGTGGCGGACAACCGCTGGATGGGGCTTTGCCTGATGCGCGCTCTGCTGGCGGCCAACGTCCGCTGGGAAGCGCCGGCTGAGGTGGTCGATATGATGCCGCTCAGCCAGGGCGTGCGGGTCAGTATCCGTAAAGATGGTGAAGACCAGCAGTTGACCGGCCAGTGCTTGGTGGTGGCCGATGGCGGCCGTTCCGGGTTGCGGGAAAAGCTGGGCTTTCAGCCGCGCACAGTGGACTACGGCCAGAATGCCTTGATTGCAAACGTAACCACCAGCGAGGCTCACCAGTTCACCGCCTTTGAGCGCTTCACCAAATCCGGCCCCATGGCCATGCTGCCCCAAGGCTCACCGGCGCGCGCCGGACACGATTCTGCGCTGGTCTGGACCTTGGACGACAACGCTCTGGAAGCATTGCTTGAGCAGACGGACGAAGACAAGTGCCGCTCCCTGCAAGAGCGCTTCGGCTGGCGTTTGGGGCGCATCACCCGCATTGGCCAATGCAATCACTATCCCTTGACACTGACCACCGTGGACGAAGCGGTTCGCCCGGGCGTGGTTCTGGTGGGGAACGCGACCCATGCGTTGCACCCAGTTGCGGGGCAGGGCTTTAACCTCGCATTGCGGGGATTGATGGCTTTGGTAGAGCAGTTTCGCGTGGCGACGGATGAAGGTGTATCGATCGGCTCGCTGTCGGTGCTGGGCGAGTATCAGCGCCGTCATCGTCAGGATTGGCAGCAAACCGTGCAGTTCTCGGATTCACTGATTCGGGTATTCGGACAATCCCTGCCACCTTTGGCGCTTGCCCGTGATGCGGGTTTGGTGGGGTTGGATCTGGTGCCTGCCGCCAAGCGCTGGTTTGCCCGTAAAGCGATGGGTACCGGAGGTCGCAAGCCAGTGATGCCATCCGTCAAAGCCACCGAGGAGAGTGCCCGTTATGAGCCATGAGTCTGGAACACAGCGTTTCGACATTCTGGTGGTCGGTGGCGGCATGATTGGCTCAGCCTTGGCGCTGGGATTAGCCCGACAGGGTTGGCAGGTAGGGCTGGTTGAAGGGGCCCCGATTGAAAGCTTGCTAAAGAGCCCGAGTGCGGCGGCTGACGTTGAAAGTTTTGAGCCAAGAGTCAGCGCGATTTCGCTGGCCAGCGAGCGCTTATTGAAAAGCTTGGATGCCTGGTCTCGGGTGCAGGCTGGTCGCCATTGCGGCTACCGTGAAATGATTGTCTGGGACGGCGACGGCACCGGTCGAATTCACTTCGATGCCGCCGAACTCCATGCCCGTTCGCTAGGAACGATTGTGGAAAACCGGAACATTGTCCGCGCTTTGTTCGAATGCTTGGCCGAGAGCAGCGTTACCTTGCTTGACGGCGTGCGGGTGCAAGGTTGGGTTCGCGGTGAAGGTGTTCAACTGGAAGACGGTCGCCTGCTGGCGGCCGATTTGGTGGTGGGTGCCGATGGCGCTATGTCCCGCCTGCGCCAGTGGAGTGGGTTGGCCACCCGGGAGTGGGATTACGATCAGCAAGCCATTGTCGGCACGGTTCGCACTGGCCAGTCGCATCGCTTCACGGCTTGGCAAAGTTTTACCCCAACCGGGCCACTGGCCTTCTTGCCTTTGACTAACGAAACCGGCGATGAGCATTTCTGCTCGTTAGTTTGGTCGCAGGATACCGACGAGGCCCGCCGACTGATGGCGCTCGAAGCAGACAGTTTTAGAAAAGAGCTCGAAGCGGCGATTGAGGGGGAGCTGGGTGAGGTATTGGAGGTGTCCAAACGATTTACCTTTCCGCTGCGCCAACGCCACGCCAAAGATTATGTAACCGATGGCCTGGCTTTGGTTGGCGATGCAGCTCACACCATTCACCCGCTGGCGGGACAGGGTGCGAACCTCGGCTACGGCGATGTTCGGGTTCTGCTGGAAGAACTGGAGCGCGCCAGGGAGCTTGGCCTGACCCCGAACGACGAACTTGTGCTGGCTCGGTACCAGCGTCGCCGTAAAGGGGAGAACCTCACGATGATGGCGGCGATGGAAGGCTTCAAACAGCTCTTTGCCCGGGATGAGTTGCCCATCCGTTGGCTGCGTAATGCCGGTATGCGTTGGTTCGATAAGCTGGCGCCGCTAAAAAACCGTATCGCTGCGGAAGCTATGGGGATCGACGGGTAGCGCTGCCACAGACTATTCCGTAAACTTTTCTGATCGAATTCGACCCCAACAGACAAAGGAATTGTTTATGGCAGGCGCCAGCCTTCTTACCCTTCTCGATGACATCGCGACGATGTTGGATGATGTGGCCTTGATGACCAAGGTTGCCAGCAAGAAAACAGCTGGTGTCTTGGGGGATGACCTGGCGCTCAACGCTCAGCAAGTCGCTGGCGTGAAACCCGCTCGGGAATTGCCTGTGGTTTGGGCGGTTGCCAAAGGCTCGATGCTGAATAAATGCATCCTTGTGCCCGCTGCAGTAGCGATCAGTTTTTTCCTTCCGTGGTTGGTTATTCCGCTTTTGATGCTTGGTGGTGCTTTTTTATGCTTTGAAGGCTTTGAAAAAGTCGCCCACAAATTCTTGCACGGCAAGGAGGAGCAGGCACACAAAGAAAACCTTCGAAAAGCCCTGAAAAATCCTGACGTGAATCTGAAAGAAGTCGAGCGGGAAAAGATCAAAGGTGCTATTCGAACCGATTTCATCCTTTCCGCCGAAATTATTGCGATCACCTTAGGGATCGTGGCCGAGAAAAGTCTTGGGATGCAGTTTGCCGTGCTTTCGGTCGTCGCGGTGATGGTGACCGTGGTGGTATACGGTTTGGTGGCGGGTATCGTGAAAATTGACGATGGAGGACTGTATCTGAGTCAACGAGACTCGGCGGTACTTCAGCGTATCGGTGACGGCATACTTTGGTTGGCACCCTACATGATGAGGACCCTGACCATTGTTGGCACCATTGCCATGTTTTTGGTGGGCGGCGGTATTCTCACACACGGTATAACGCCGGTTTACGAGGCCATTCGAGGATTCGCGGCCGAGGTAGGCGGCCTTGGTGCTGTTTTGATCCCGACCTTGGGTGATGGACTGTTCGGGTTAATCGCGGGAGGCGTATTAGTGGCCGTGCTTACGCCTGTTATTAAGCTTTGGCAAAAACGAAACGCTTAAAGGCAGGCATCGAACAGGCGGCTGACCAGCACCGGAACCGCTGTTTCCACCCTAAGAATACGGGGGCCAAGGTGCACACTTTGGCAGCCCGCTTCCTCCAGTTTTCTGACTTCGTAATCGGTAAAACCACCTTCTGGACCGATGCACAACGCTGCCGGTTCATTCAGGTGCGTCGGGCAGGGAATCGCTGTGCCCGGGTGGGCAACCAATGCCCGTTTTCCGCTCAGGAGTGCCGGTAGCTCATCTTCGACGAAGGGTTTGAACAGTTTGCGAATGTGCACCTTTGGCATCAGGGTGTCTTTGGATTGCTCCAGCCCAAGTGTCAGGTTTTCCTGCAGGTTCTCCTCCGACAGCCAGGGCGTTTGCCAGAAGCTTTTCTCCACCTTATAGCTATTGATCAGCCAGATGTCTTTAACCCCTAGCGAGGCACAGGTTTGCAGGGTGCGTCGGAGCATCTTGGGGCGGGGCATGGCGAGAATCAGGGTCAGAGGCAGCGGAGTGGGTGCGGTCTGCCCCAGGGAGACCTGTAGCTCGGCTTCGGTGTCGGTGAGGCGGAGTACTTCGCCATAGCCCATAGTGCCGTTCACGCGGCCCACAGCGATGCGGTGGCCGGTCGCAGATTTAAGTACGGTTTTCAGGTGCTCTAAGCGCCGACCGCGCAGCAGTGCGCGGTCGGTATCGATGAAGTCTTCATCAAACAGTAAGGCCAGGTTCATTGGCTGCCCAGTTCTTCCTCGTCGGTGTCTTGTCGTTCTTTGTAGGCCAGGCGACCGAACAAGATGCCGAACTCGAACAAGATCCACATGGGGACCGCTAACAGGGTCTGTGAAATGATGTCGGGCGGTGTCAGCAGCATGCCGATGATGAAGCAGGCCACCACGACGTAAGGGCGCTTGGCTGCCAGATCGTTGGGTGTGGTCGCGCCAGTAAGAATCAGCAATACGGTGGCAATGGGGATTTCAAAGGCCACGCCGAAGGCGAAGAACATCTTCAGGATGAAGTTTAGATAGCTGGCAATATCAGGTAATTCGATGATGCCTTCCGGCCCGATGGCGGTAAAAAAGCCGAAAACCAGCGGGAATACCACAAAGTAGGCGAAGGTGGCACCGCCATAAAACAGGATGACCGAGGTAAACAGCAACGGGAACGCCAGCCGTTTTTCGTGCGCATAAAGCCCCGGCGCCACAAAACTCCAGAGCTGATAAAGAATGATGGGGATGGCAGCAAAAACTGCTAATACCAAGGCCAGCTTCAGAGGTGCAAAAAAGGGCGAGGTGATGTCTGTGGCGATCATCATCTGGCCTTCGGGCAGCAGGTCCCGCAAAGGCTGCGACAGAAGCAGATAAAGGTCGTTGGCAAAGGGGTAAATCACGGCAAAGCAGATAATGACTGCCAGTACCATTTTCAGCAATCGGTTGCGCAGCTCAAGCAAATGCTCGATCAGAGGCATTTCTGGAGCCTGATGGCCTTCGGGTGTTGAACTCATGAACGGTTTTCCGACGAATTCCCTGAGTTTTGGTCCGGGTTACTGCTTGGCTGGTCGTTCGAGCTGGCACTTTCAGGCTGCGTGGGTTTGGCTTTCCCCGGACTATTTTCCGGCAAAATCATGTGTTCGTATTTTTTAGCCTCGTCCAGCGCGCCCTTTACGGTCTTCTCGACATCCTCCAGGCCCACGTCACCGGCTTTACGCAGTTGTTCCCGCAGTTCTTCCGCTTTCAGTTCGCGGTCCAGCTCTGAGGTGAATTGCCTGACCATACGGCGGGCACCGCCGACCCATCGGCCAGCCGTCCGGGCAGCCGAAGGTAGCCGCTCCGGACCGAGGACGAGCAGTGCGATGATGCCGCAGATGAGAAGCTCAACAAAGCCAATATCGAACATTCAGGTGGTGCTCAGCTCTTTTGCTTTTCCTGAGTTTTCGCGTCAGCCTGAGCTTGTTCGGCCTTTTGGCCTTCCAAGGTGTCTGCTTCGCTCGGTTTTTCGTCTTCGTCACTCATGGATTTCTTGAAGCCACGAATAGCGCCACCGAGATCGGTGCCGATGTTCCGGAGTTTCTTGGTTCCAAACAGCAAAATAACGATGCCGAGTACGATAAGAAGTTGCCAGATACTGATACCCATGAGGGGGTCCTCGTTCAATGGTTTCTGTTATTCATATTGTACGCCAATGACAACCAGGGGCGGAAATACTCCTTAGGGGTACTTCTTTATGATTGTCGTGACGCTTTTTCTTCCAAGCCGGATAGATCGAAGCGGCGAGCCAGTTCGTCGGTCACGTCTTTCGGGCTTAATCCAAGGCGAGACAGCATCACCATGGTGTGAAACCACAGGTCAGCGGTTTCGTAGATCACGTCCTGGGTGTCCCCGGAGTGTTCCGCGTCTTTCGCGGCCAACAGGGTTTCGGTGC
This sequence comes from Marinobacter sp. SBS5, assembly GCF_048285575.1. Lineage (NCBI taxonomy): Bacteria > Pseudomonadati > Pseudomonadota > Gammaproteobacteria > Pseudomonadales > Marinobacteraceae > Marinobacter > Marinobacter sp. SBS5. The sequence continues at coordinate 431,049 of NZ_JBLWAZ010000001.1, forward strand.
ACTCTTCGCCCACCTTCTCCAAAATCTTGTTCAGGCCCTTGGCGTGCAGGCTGGCTACATAGGAAGTGTCAGGGGCGGCGTCTTTGCGGGCCTCGAGTACCTCTGCCAAACGTTCCAGTACATCACTCACAGTGTTTTGCTCCTTAATGGCTGCCATAAATCGCGTCTGGGTCCTTCAATACCGGCTCGGTACTGACCCACTCGCCATCTTTCAGGGTCCGGTAAAAACAGCTTCTACGGCCAGTATGACAGGCAATGCCGCCTTTTTGCTCCACTTTCAGCAAAACGACATCGGCATCGCAGTCCAGGCGGATGTCTTTGAGTACCTGCTGGTGCCCTGAACTTTCGCCCTTGCGCCAGAGCTTGCCACGGGAACGTGACCAGTAAACCGCCTGACCTTCCTCAACGGTGAGCTGAAGGGATTCCCGGTTCATCCAGGCCATCATCAGAATGTCGCCGGTTTCGGCGTCTTGGGCAATGGCGGGTACCAGGCCGTCTTCGGTCCAGAGGATGTCGTCCAACCAGCTGGAGGGACCGAGATTATCTGCTAAATCTTTCATTTCGATGAATCCTGAACAGGGTAGGTGCTAGAGCAAAGGACACGAGAGTCAGTCCGCATCATCGATGTTGCACGGGTAGTTTTACAGGCATAAGACTGGCCTTCAAGTACAAGGGATGAGCGGGTTCGCCCGACTTGTTCATCTGGATGTAGTGAAGGTCCGGAAGCAGTCGTTTTACCTGATCTGAGCGTTTCAGGTGAGGGCCATAATTACCCCAGGCAGCAACCGTCAGTCCTGATTTCTGTGCGCACCGAGTCAGCCACTCATCGTTTTCTTTGCCAATCGGTTCGGATGCCGTTATCAGTTCATCGGGCGTAGCGGCGCGAAAGGCAAACAGGTTGGTGACGTGAACGCCGCCAAAGCCCCAGCTTTGAGCGAAATTGGTGCAGCGGGTAATGGTGGGGTTGTCGTCGGTTTTCGATGGGTTCAGCCCGACAATCATCACGCTCGGCTTGTCTGCGTCCCAGACCTTGCTGAGGGCATAACGGTAGCGTCCACAGGGAGAAAAATGGGTCTGGGTATCCATGATTGACTCAGTGGTTGCTGGCGATGGTCATGATTAACGGCTGCCCCGAAGTACAAGCGCGCCGGCGGTTGCGAACAATGCCCACGACCACAGCGGTACGTTCTGGGCCCATTCCGTGGCTCCCGGCTGAGTTCCGGCTATGGCAACGCCGACCAGTGCCAGTGCGATGATGCCGCGGCGCCAACGGCGGTCGGTTTTTCGCTGCTGTTCACGTAGCAGGGCCAAAGTGTCCTGATTCTGTTGTTCAGTCGGGCCGGCGCTACGCAGTTGCAGCAGGGCATCGTGAACCAGTTGCGGCATTTCCGGAGACTGCTCCAGCCAGGACGGTAAGTGAGTCTGCAGGGTCTTGATCAGGCCGGACGGGCCAATCCGCTTACGCATCCAGTTTTCAAGGAACGGCTGGGCGGTGCTCCATAAGTCGAGATCTGGGTACAGTTGGCGGCCTAGCCCTTCTACGTTGAGTAGGGTCTTTTGCAGCAGAACCAGCTGTGGCTGAACCTCCATATCGAAACGCCGGGCGGTCTGGAACAGGCGCAAGAGGAAATGCCCGAACGAGATGTCTTTGAGTGGTTTCTCGAAAATAGGCTCGCACACGGTGCGGATAGCCGCCTCGAATTCGTTAATACGGGTTTCTGGTGGTACCCAGCCAGATTGAATATGCAGCTGGGCAACCTGGCGGTAATCGCGGCGGAAGAACGCGAGCAGGTTGCGGGCCAGATAGCTTTGATCGTCCGGAGCCAGAGTACCGACAATGCCGAAGTCGATGGCGATGTATTGCGGGTCGGCAGGATTGGACACGTCGACGAAGATATTGCCCGGGTGCATGTCCGCATGAAAGAAACTGTCACGGAACACCTGGGTGAAGAAGATCTCCACGCCTTTTTCGGCCAGAACTTTCATATTCACGCCAGCGGCTTTTAGTGATTCGACATCGGCAATCGGGATGCCGTGGATGCGCTCCATCACCAGTACGGATTTGCTGGTGAAATCCCAATCAATAAACGGGATGTAGATCAGCGGCGAATTCTCGAAGTTGCGGCGTAACTGGCTGGCGTTGGCAGCTTCTCGTTGCAGATCCAGCTCGTCGTGGATGGTGGCGTCGTAATCGGCAACCACCTCGACCGGGTGCAGGCGCTTGCCCTCGGACCAATATTTCTCCAGCAACCCTGCCATCAGGTACATCAGGGCCAAGTCCTGGCGAATGACTTTCTCGATGCCCGGGCGCAGAACTTTGACCACGACTTGCTGGCCATTCCGCAAGGTTGCGGGGTGAACCTGCGCCACAGAGGCCGAGGCCATGGGGTCTGCCCCGAATTCAGCAAAGAGTTCCGACACGGGCGCGCCCAGAGAGCTTTCAATGATTTCTCGGGCTTGATCGCTGGGGAAAGGGGGGACACGGTCCTGCAGCTGTTTCAGCGATGCAGCCATGTCGTCCGGCAGCAAATCCCGACGGGTAGAAAGAATTTGGCCGAATTTGACGAACACCGGCCCCAGTTCTTCGAGCGCCAAGCGCAATCGATCGCCACGGCTCAGTTTGGGCTGAGGAAACAGGTGCCAGGGGGCCAGCAAGAAGAAGATCTTCAAAGGCGTCGGCAGTTCCGCCAAAGGTAAAAAGGTGTCCAGCCGATAGCGGCAAAATACCCAGGCAATTCGGAACAGGCGTTGCAGGCGTGTCACAGGTTCTCCGTATCGGTATGGCTACCGGACAATTCCAGTTGGTTCAGACGGGCCTCAAGACGTTCGGCGCGCAGGTTAAGCTCATCGATGTCTTGAAAAGTGGCTTCCAGTTCGCGGCGCCCGGGCAAGGCACGGCTTTCTTCGTGGAGGTATTCTTCAACGTTGGCGTTCATGGTGTTGAACGCGTTCCGGCTCCACTGCACCGCGCTGCGGATGCTTTTACCCAGTAAGTGCGCGGGCACGTCACCGATGTGTCGCGCGATGGCAGCTTCCCAGTCGGGTTCGAGCTGACCCAGAGCGCGCTGTAGCTGATGTGCCAAGGCCGTGTCTCCAGTCACTTGCAGCCGTTCATCGGCAAATACCCGATCGTCGCCCAGTGCGAGGGCTGCGAAGGCAACCGGCTTACCTGCAATGCATAGCACGGCTTCGTCGTCCGGTTGGCTACGCACCTGCACCTGTTCACCGACCCGGCCTAAGGTCCAGCTTGTGGCGAACGGGGCCGTGATGTTGAATTGTACGGGGCCGGCCAAGGCTTTCAGTAAAGCAACACGACCGCTGGGGTCCAGTGCCAAGGCCCGGTTCAAGGCCGTTTCGACAATGGCGCTGGCCGCAGACAAAAGCGTAGGGCCGGGGAACATCAGGGCTTGATTCCCACGTGCAGTGCGACGATGCCGCCGGTCATGTTGTAGTACTTGCAGTTTACCAGGCCGGCCTCTTCCATCATGCCCTTCAGAGTGTCCTGATCCGGGTGCATGCGGATGGATTCCGCCAAGTACTTGTAGCTTTCGCTGTCACCGGCAAACAACTGGCCCATCAGCGGCAGAGCACTGAACGAGTAGGTATCGTAGGCCTTGCTCAGCAGCGGGTTGGTGGGTTTGGAGAACTCCAGAACCATCAGTTTGCCACCGGGCTTCAGGGTGCGGGTCATATCGCGCAAGGCCTGATCCTTGTCGGTGACGTTGCGCAGGCCGAAGGCGATGGAGACCGCATTGAAACTGTTATCCGGGAACGGCAGGTGTTCGGCATCTGCCTGAACGTACTCGATGTTGCCGGCGTAGCCACGATCGGTCAGGCGGCTGCGGCCAACCTGCAACATGGACGCATTGATGTCGGCCAGAACCACTTTGCCCGATGGTCCCACCAGATCGGAAAACTTCATGGTGAGGTCGCCGGTGCCGCCGGCAATATCCAGTACCTGGTGGCCGGGGCGAACACCACTCAATTCAATGGTGAAACGCTTCCACAAGCGATGGATGCCCATCGACATCAAGTCGTTCATGAGGTCGTACTTGCCTGCGACGCTGTGGAAAACCTCAGCCACCTGGCTTGCTTTTTGGCTCTTCGGCACGTTGCGGAAGCCGAAATGGGTCACTTCGTCCTGGCTGTCGCCGGGGGTGCCTGGCGTTTGCTGCTCGCTCATGGGAGATTGTCCTGTCAGAATCTGAATGCTGTATTCTAACTGTTGAGGTGTTGGCTACAAGTTTATTACCGGCTTACACTGTAAAACCGTTTCCAAATAGCTGAGAAAACTGATTCATGTCTGTTATTGATATCCACCGTGCCCATGAACTGGACAAAGAACACGCTCGCGATGCGGCTGAAACCTTGGCCAAAGATCTATCGCAGAAGTTTGATGTGAATTACTTGTGGGAAGGCGATCAGCTTAAGTTCAAGCGCAGTGGCGTGAAAGGCCAGCTCAACATTGCTGAATCCGACCTGCACATTCACTTGGAATTGGGTTTGATGCTCCGGCCCTTTAAGTCCCGCATCGAGCAGGAAATACACGCTCAGCTGGATCAGATCACTAAGGCTTAAGCTAAATTACAGGTCACCCGATAGCGAGAAGGGCTCCGGGTGGCCTGCCAGTACGTTTTCCATTACCCGCTTTTCCCGGCTGATCAGGCGCTCTATCAACACGTCTACTTTGTCCATTTTTCGGAAGGCCGTATAGCCGCGGTGTATAAACCCGTGCAGGTCGGCCAGTTCTGCTCTTTCAGCGGCACCTCGGGTCATCGACAGTAACCACCCTAAGCTGCGATTACGCACGTAGCGATCCATCTGCTGGCCCGTGGTCGAGACCAGTTCCAATTGGCGCTTGCGAATCTCTAACTGGCCGCTGGCGCGGTAGCCTTCACACCAATCTTCGGCGGTGATTTGTTCGGTATCCCGGTCGTTTTCATGAAACCACTCGGCCAGCTCGAGGTCGAGGCTTTGGGTGACCAAGTTCAGTTCTACTAGCCCGGAAAAGGTACCAAGCAGGTGGTCGGGCAGCCACTTCACCATCTTCGGGAAAATCCGGTCAACGTTGTCGTCGCGGCGAGTCATGCCGGCGGGTGCGTAAAGGTCAGATAGCAGGAATTCCAGCCCCGTGTGGTACCCCGGATGGTGGTAGAGGTCTTGATGGGTCATTTTCAGGCGTGCGGCCTGCCAATCCGCAAGCTTGAGAGTGTCATCCTGCAGTGGATGGTTTGATTTGAGCTGGCGAAAATCGTGGTATTCGAGCAGTAGACGTTTAAGCCTGTGTGCATTTTCCGTATGCACTTCCGTTGCGATCAGGCGTTCACGATACATGCCAAGGCTCCACTAAGCTGAACTGAAAAACACTCAGTTTAGCGAAGCTGCGCGGCGGGCGCACCCGCCGCGTGCGGGCTTTAATCAGGCCTGAGCAGCCTTCGGCAGTGGTTCGAAGTCAGGTAACCACTCAGTGCTGTCGAGCGTGACGAAATGGCTAGGTGCCTCGGTTTCGACAATTCGCATGGTGGTCGGGCTGGTTCTGGCGCTGGCCAGCATGGCGGTGCGGTCGAGAACACGGTCGGTTGCGGGAATCAGGAAGGTGCCGTAGCGAATGTGCTGATACACCGAGCAATCCGTACGATCCATCCATTCCATAATGTCTTCGATGTTACGCACAATGGTCAGGTGATCCTTTGTGGCACAGAACAGTTTGCTCAGGAGTTGGCGTTTTCGCGGATTCATCTTGCCAAAAAAGGTCTGGCCGTAGGCCGATTGCGGGGCGCTGTTGATCAACCGGATGATCCAAGGCCACATGCCGTGACTGACAGGCTCGAGCAGGGTTGTGACCAACGCGTGCAGCTTGCCCTGCGGCAGAACCGGGGCTTCCAGAACAACTTCAACATCTTCGTACAGCTCGGGCCATTGGCGAATCGCTTCCAGAATGACCGCACCGCCGCGGGAATGGCCGTGGATGCGAATGTTGCGGGTAGTGGGCAAGTTCTGCAACGCCTGGTTCAGAATGCAGGCATCATACTCGATGGTGCCTTCCAGATACTTGATGGGGACTTCCCATTCGGCCTTTTCAGGCGTCACGCCGTTAACCGGAATGTGGTAGTTGCTGCACGTCAGCAGAATCAGTTCGGTTGTTGGTGCGTCGTAGGTCTGAGTGAAGTAACAATGATTTTCTAGAAAGCCGTGCACACCAATAACCGTGTGCTCAGCAGCACTGCTATGGTTGCGAGTGGACACCGCGCCTTTGCCGACCCGATAAACCCGCCCGGAGAACATCTCGGAATAGGCGATGTCGATCGGTTTAATCAATTTGCGTATGTGACTGGCTTTCATTGTCTGTTTCTCCCGGCACAGCTACTTATTGTTTGGTTGTTCGTAGCCTGTGTTCCAGTTGTATCGCGATTGTTCTATGTGTGGAGTGGCACGGTTGCCCACATAAAGGAAGATTTTAGGCCAATTGCGTGCTCGACTGTCGTTTGTATAACAATCGCACTAAGCGATATGTCCAGTATAGAGTGAAACCATAGAGTAACGTAATTTTTTGTAATTGTGTGAGGTGGTTAGAATATGGAGACGGTACCCTGACTCTGGCACAATGTGGAACTCACTATAATAAGACATTCACTGGGGAACTACAGGTTTGAGCCAAGAGCAATCGCATCTTATGCTGCCTTCGGATTCGGCCTGGCTGGCTTTGGAACAGCCGGATAACCCGATGACCATTACCGTTATGCTTCGGGTTGAAGACCTTACGGTCGCACGTTTCCGGGAATTTCTAAGCGTGTATTGGATTGCTTGGGAGCGTTTTCGTTATCGCCCCGTCTGGCGTGCGCCTGCCTGGTATTGGCAGGAAGATCCCACCTTTAACTATGCTCGCCACTTAGATGTTGTGCAGGATCGGTTTGACCCCATTCAGTTAAAACACTGGGTTTCCGCACGCTTGAACGATCCTTTGCCGTTGTATCGTCCCCTTTGGAAGTTTTGGCTGGCGCCAAACGCAGAAGGTGGCGCGGCGCTGCTATTGAGAATTCATCATTGTTACGCCGATGGCCTGTCACTTTTGGGCGTCTTCGACCAGTTGTGTCCGTCGTCTCCGAGACAGTACCCCGCTTTATACGGCGCGCCGGAAGTGCCAAAGCTTGGCCAATGGACGGAAACGGCTCAGCAGTGGTTGGGCTCTATGCTGGCTCAGCTGGGTGCTGCCGGTATACCCGGTGCTGGCACAGGCTCGGCGCAAAAACAGATGGGCAAAGCGGTACAGAGTGGCGCACGTCTAGTGCACAAGATCAGTGAGTTTCTGATCGAGGAAGAAGACACTCCGTCTGCTCTTAAGCAACCTCTGCTTGGGCGCCGAAGCTGCAGTTGGTCGGCGCCGGTTGAACTTGAGCGCTTCCGAAAGATCGCCAAAGCCACCCATACGACCATCAACGATGTGTTGTTGGCCTGCGTGGCTGCCGCTGTTCGCCCCAAACTCGGTATGACCCCGGAGCAGCTCAACGACGCCGTGATGCACGCAGCGGTGCCTGTGGATATTCGCGTTCAGATGCCGAAAGGTATAAAACCGGAAGCCGGTGAACTTGGCAATTGCTTCGGCACGGTCTTCGTGCCGCTGCCCGTTGATGGGGAAAGCGCCTTGGAGCGCTTGTTCCGCGTGAAGCATGAAACCCGAAAACTGAAAAAAAGTATTCAGCCGGGCCTTGCCTGGGGCCTGACGGCGTGTGCTCCGCTGTTGCCGGAAGTCGGTAGAAAGCCGCTGGCTGAGCTGTTTTTCCGCAAAGCGTCTGCGGTGGTTTCCAATGTGCGAGGCACGCCGGAAACTCGGTACCTGGGCGGTTGCGCCATTAAAGAGCAGATGTTCTGGGTGCCCCAGGCCGGCGATATCGGCTTGGGTGTGAGCGTTGTCAGTTACGCCGATCAGGTGCAGTTTGGTGTGGTGGCCGATGAAGCTGTTTTGGCGGCGCCTGATGAGTTTTTAGACGATTGTCTGTCTGAATTGGAGCAACTTTCGGGCGAGTCGTAAGTCGAAAGTTCCATATTTCATGCCTCCCAAATGAGCAGGCAACCTGCTCTCACGAACAATATTCTCTAACTTTCTATTCACTGACTATGGTCCTCTGGCACGCAATTGTGCCTGGAGCTGCTGTTCCGTGCGGCGGCTCCTGATCCCAGATTTCAAACAATAACCGGGGGATGTATGAACAATAAAATGAGAAAGTCAGGGTTGGTACTTGCGGTAGCCGCAGTGATGGGTGGGAGCGCGGGGGCTCAGGCAGCCGTTGAGATCTACAATCAGGATGGAACCGCTTTTTCCGTTGATGGTTATTTCAATGCCTTTTATGTGAATCGTGATGACAAGGTTGGTGATGTTCGGAATTCCGACGTCAAAATGGGTTTTTTGCCCAACACCATCGGCTTCAACTTCAGTAAGGAAGTAGGGGATCTGACGCTTGGTGGCCGTTCTTCTTTCTGGAGCACCATTAATGACAGCCTGCAGTCGCCCACTGACACCAGTATTGATGTGCGGCAGCTATATGCGACGGTTGATGGTGACTTTGGTCAGGTGCTGATCGGTAAGGATTTCGGGCTGTATGCTCGTTCCAATATTTTCCTTGATGAATTACTGATGGGGTTTGGTTCTCCCGGCGCGGCGACGGGGGTCTCTTTCGGTAATATCCGCACCGGTTATCCCTACCCAAACCCTTCCGCACAGATTACCTATCGATCACCGGACATGGGTGGCTTGAAGGTGGCTGCGGGTATCTTTGAACCGGCCAATACAACCGGTGCGGGCTCTGAACAATCGCTTCCTCGTTTTGAAGCAGAGGTTACCTACAGTGTTGATGTTGATGGATTAGTTCTGACCGGTTGGTTAAATGGTCGTCACCAGAGCTCAGAGAGTGCAACAACGGAAATTGACAGCCGGGGCATCGGTTATGGTTTAAAAGCAGCGGTAGCGGGTTTCTCAGTGACTGCGTCCGGTTTTAAATCGGAAGGGGATGTGCCGGTGTTGATCAGCGATGCCGATCTGGCGTCAGAAGACGATGCGGATGGTTACTTGCTGCAGGGTTCATACACTCTGGGCGCGAACCGGTTTGTGGTGTCTTATGGCGAAACGGATTCTGAGCAGGGCGATTTTGACACCGAGAACACCTCGTTTGCAGTATTCCACGACGTCAATAGCAACTTCAAACTGGTGGCGGAATACAACCTGTTTGAGCAGAAAACCAAGTCATCGGATGTCACCGTCGTCGATACTGACACCCTGGCTGTGGGCGCGATTGTAACCTTCTGATCTGCCGGGCCGGTGCCAGTTCTGGCACCGGCACCCGCCTGTTTTTCCGACTAAAGTGCCGGTTTTCTTGTGCCGAAACCAGGCTGCGTCACCGGTCATTGGTTTTTTGGGTTAATAATCAATGGTTTATCACCGTTTTGGCGAACCAATAAAAAGCACTGAAGTCGAATTTCCCTGTTCTGGCATCGGCGTAGAATCGGAGCAATCTCCCCGTTGCCCAAGGGCCCTTTCAATGCACGCAGACAATCAGGAACCGGCGATCCGAACCGCCAGCGTCAGCATACGGGAACCAGAGCTTGCCGCTGCGCATCTTGCCGAGCAGCTTCAGCATGAAAACCTCGGGTGCGTGCTGTTCTTTTGCTCTGTTGAATTTGATCTGGAACGTCTTGGACCGGCCATTCAAACGGCGTTCCCGGATGCGCGTGTCTATGGCTGTACGTCTGCGGGAGAGATCACCGAGCAGGGGTATGACCGAGGTTGCATCAGCGCGCTGGGGTTTGATGCCCGCTATTTTGCTATCGATTGCGCGCTGATTGATGAATTTGACGGCTTCACGCTGCAGAACGCGCAGAGCGTGATTGACCGGTTGCTTAATACTTGTCGTGAAGCCCGTTTGGCGCCCGTAAAAGGCAATACCTTTGCGATTACTATGCTTGACGGCCTTTCGAGTCGCGAAGAGCTGGTCCTGGCAACCCTGAATGCGGCTTTGGGTTCTATACCCCAATTTGGTGGTTCTGCCGGAGACGATGAGCGCTTGGATGGCACCCATGTGTTCTTTGATGGGCGGTTTCACAGCAGCGCAGCAACGGTGATGCTGGTAAATACACCGCTGGATTTTCGAGTGTTTTCGACGCACCACATGCAGGAGCAGGCGGAGAAGCTGGTGGTAACCCGAGCTTGTCCAGAGACTCGTACTGTCTTTGAGTTGAACGCAGAGCCTGCGGCTGAGGTATACGCCCGCACCGTCGGCGTTGACGTTGATCAACTTGACCGCAAGGTGTTTGCGCTGCAGCCCTTGGGGGTCCGGGTTGGGGGTAATTACTTCGTTCGTTCGGTACAGCGGGTGAACCCGGATGGCAGCCTCACGTTTTACTGCGCGGTTGAGACTGGCATTGTGATGACCGCTATGACTCCAGGTTCGTTGCTTGAGAGTGTGCGGGCACAGCTTGATGCCTCCGAGCGAGTAGTTGGTAAGCCCTTGGTGACGCTAGCCTGTGACTGCTTTTTGCGGCGTCTGGAGGCCGAACTGACCGGGCAGTTGGATGCCGTTTCAGCGTTTCTCCGGGAACATAAAGTGGTCGGTTTTAACTCCTACGGAGAACAATTCAACGGAATGCATATAAACCAGACGTTTACGGGGGTGGTCATTGGTCAGCCTGAATTCTCTGGCTAGTGCGAGCGGGGAGTCCCTCTCGGATGATAAAGACCGCCGGATTGCCGAGCTGGAAGCGGAGAATCAGCGGCTTCGAAGTATCCGAGATGCTCTGATTGTTCGTGTGGAATCTGGTGCGGGGCATAAGCCAGCGCCCTATGCGGCCTTCGAACACTCGGTGATTCTTGCGGAGCAGGTGCGAGAGCGCACGGAAGCCCTGAATCTAGCCATGGATGAACTTAAGGCGAGCAATAAAGCACTTAGCCGTGCTCGGGAAGAGGATGAGACATCAAGGCAGCGCTTGAGCGATGCCATTGAAAATATTGCAGATGGCTTCGTACTGTTTGATTGTGATCACCGCCTGATTCAGACCAACAGCCGTTTCCGGAGTTACTGGCGCCATGCCGGTGTGCCGGTGCCGAAAGCGGGCACTCATATAGACGCGGTGAAGGCTCTGGCTGAGAGTTCCGGTTTGGTTGTGGAGGAGCATCGTCAGGAGGATGCTGAAGGCGTGCTCTTCCTGCTCTCGAACGGCCGCTGGGTGCAGATGACCGAACGGGCCACCCGGGAAGGTGGGTTGGTGGTGCTGTATTCTGACATCACCGATGTTAAGAATAGTGAAATGACCCGACGCATCAAGGCTCTGGAGGAAAGCGAACGCTGGATACGGGTGGTCACCGACCATGTGCCGGCGTTGATTGCCTATGTCGGTGCAGATCTCAGGGTTCAATTTTGCAACAAGGTCTATCTGGCCTGGTACGGTCGCAATGGCGTGTCGCCTTTGGGTAAGCGCCTAGAGGAAGTGCATTCTGACGAGTTTTACCAGCGTCTGCTGCCTCAGATTCTGGAAGTGCTGGACGGGCGCAGCGTGAACTTTGAATTTGAGGAAGCGGGCGAGCACGGTGAGCAACGCTTTATGTTGCGATCTTATGTGCCAAATCGTGATGATACCGGAGCGGTGACCGGTTTCTTTGTCTTGATTCGAGATATTACTGATCGGCGTAAGACAGCGATTGCTTTGGAGCAGGCTTACGATGATCTGGATCACCGGGTTCGAGAGCGCACTGCGGCACTGACCGGCTTGAACCAGCAACTTCGAGAGGAAATTGCCGAGCGTTCCGCGGTGGAAGCACGGCTGCGGGAAGCCAAGCAAGAAGCCGAACAGGCGAATCTGTCCAAAACCAAATTTCTGGCTGCGGTTAGCCATGATCTGCTGCAACCGCTGAATGCCGCCCGGTTGTTCACCAGTGCTTTATTGGAGCACAGTTTCGGGCCGAAGGCCGAAGGACTGGTGCGCTCGGTCAGCACCTCTCTGGACGATGTCGAGAATCTGTTGGGCACGCTGGTGGATATCTCGAAGTTGGATGCCGGGGTGATTACACCGGATGTCACCGCTTTTGATCTTCGTGATCTGCTCAATAATATCGCCCGCGAATTCCGGCAAATGGCTTCAGCTGAGAAGCTGCAGCTGGATTTTGTGCCCAGCTCCGCGGTGGTGCGATCCGATTCTCAATTGCTGGCACGCATCCTCCGGAATTTCCTGACCAATGCCATTCGTTATACCGGGCAAGGCAGGATTCTGTTGGGTTGTCGTCGTCAGGTTGACCATGTGCTGCTGCAGGTGTGGGACTCTGGCCCGGGCATTCCAGCCGACAAACTCACCGAGATCTTTCAGGAGTTCAAACGGATTCGTCCCAATGGCGCCACAGCCGACAAAGGCTTGGGGCTTGGCTTGGCTATCGTGGACAAGATTGCCCGTATGCTAGGCCACGAGGTCTCGGTGTCGTCGGTGGAAGGCAAGGGCTCGGTGTTCACGGTTCGGGTGCCTGTTGGTGAACGCCGGCACAGGCTGCCAGCTTCGCCAAGGCCTCAGCCAGTGGTGCACGACAGTGGCCTGGTCGGCGCCAGAGTTTGGGTGATCGATAACGATCTGGCTATCTGCCAAGGCATGAAAACCCTGCTCGAAGGCTGGGGCTGCCAGGTCATTACCGCGGTATCCGCCGACGATCTGGAAACACAGGTGGATGTCGCCAGTGCTCCGGTAGACTTGGTGCTGGCGGATTATCATTTGGATAACGATGATAACGGCGTGGATGCCGTTGCCGTGATTAATGGCCAGCGCTCACAACCTGCGCCGGTGTTGATGATAACTGCGAACTACAGCAATGAACTGAAACAGCACATTCGTGAGCTGGGTTATCTGTTGATGAACAAACCGGTAAAGCCCTTGAAGCTGCGGAGTGTACTCAACCATGTTATTCGCCGTTGAGGTCAAACGCCGGCGGGTACGGCTGGCCGTCTTCAGCGTTTGAGGTACTGGCTGAAGTCCACATCGCCTGCCGACAGAATGGCCTGTACCCGGTTATGAACGCCGAGCTTTCTCAGAATTGCAGATACATGTGCTTTTACGGTGGTTTCTGCGATGTTGAGGTTGTAGGCAATCTGCTTGTTGGATTCGCCCTTGGCCATGCGCTCCAGGACTAGCAGTTGGCGGCGAGTGAGGGAGTTCAGCAGTTCCGGCGAAATCAAGTTCTCCTCGCTGCGGGTGCGCCGCTGCGTGCTTTCCTTGCCGGTACGAATGATGTCTGAGGGTAGATAGACATTGCCATTCAATATCTGTTGGATGGCTTCCGTCATCTGGGGACGGGGAGACGATTTGGTAATAAAACCGACCGCGCCATAAGTGATCGCCTGAAGCACCACTTGCTTGTCTTCTTCCGCAGAGACAATCACCACCGGAATGGTGGGCGCCTCGTTGCGCAGTGTGATCAGCCCATTCAACCCGTGCATGCCTGGCATGTTCAGGTCTAGCAGGATCAAGTCCAGATCGTCATTCTCTCGGGTGATTTCGAGAGCGCTGTCCAGATCCGCGGTTTCAAGGATATCGCTGCCTTCAAAGCCAGACGCGATCACACTGCTGATGGCTTCCCGGAAGAGCGGGTGGTCGTCGGCAATCAGAATCTTGTAAGCCGGCTCCATGGGCGGTTCTACCTGTTTGTTTTCATTATGAGGGATGGCTTCCGAATTATGATAACGGTTTTCGGAAGAGAGTGCGGCATCGAGCTTGTTCAGCATGGCGGCCTCCGTTACAGAGAATCACCGGAGAGGGTTTCGATTCACTGTTTATTATTGTGATGGTGTCATTACACGCCATCCGCGTCTCGGGTTGAATGCGACCATCGCACCAAAAAACTGGCACTAAAGTACTATGCTTTTGAGGCCTTCGGCTTTGGCGTTGCGCAGGTAGGAGGCTGTCTCCGATAGCCCAGAGTTGAACAAGTTTGGGTCATTGTCCGATCAAGTTGATTTGGTGCCCAGTATTTTGGTGCGATGGGGCCGGAAACCTGCGGTCGCCAGTAACGTCAGAACGACAGTGACACCGGTTGTGATACCGAAAGCCATGGGGTTCCATTCCAAATAGAGCGAGAACCGGATGGCTTCTACGGCGTGGGTAAACGGATTGAACTGGCAGACCCAGTAAAGCCAAGGGCTGGCTTCGCTCATACGCCACAGCGGATATAATGCCGAGGACATAAAGAACATCGGGAAAATGACAAAGTTCATTACCCCGGCGAAGTTCTCCAGCTGCTTAACCCAAGTGGCGATCAGCAATCCAAAGGCACCGAGCATCAGGCTGCTGAGAATCAGTGCGGGTAACACGGTCAGATAGCCCCACGGCGGAGGCTCGACATCCACCAGAAGTGCCAGCAACAGGAACACATAAACCTGTCCGATCGACACGACTCCCATGGCCAGTAGCTTGGTGACCAGCAGGAAAGGCCGTGGCATAGGGCTCATCAACAATACCCGCATGCTGCCCAACTCCCGGTCGTAGACCATGGACAAGGCCCCTTGCATGCTATTGAACAGAATGATCATGCCGCAGAGACCAGGGGCGATATAGGTTTCGTAGGTAATGTAGGTCTGGTAGGGCGGAATGATGGAAATGCCCAGCACCGCTCGGAAGCCGGCGGCGAACACAACCAGCCATAGCAACGGTCGCACCAGAGCACTGGTGAAACGAGTGCGTTGTTGCCAGAACCGCAGCCATTCTCGGGTCTGAATGCCGATAAAGCAGTGCCAATAATGAGCAGCTTTCATGATTATCCGGCTCCTGTCAGGGCGTGGAAGGTTTCAGCCAGATTCGAGGTACCCTCGGCTTTGCAGATGGTTTGGCCAAGGCCATTGGCCAGCAGTCGGCCCTGATGCAAGATCAGCACCTGATCTTCCTCGCGGACCTCTTCTATTAGATGAGTGGCCCAGAGTATCGTCAGGCCATCCTGTTCACAGAGGGTTCGGACATGGTTATTAATGGCTTTGCGGCTGGCGACATCCAGACCGACGGTGGGCTCGTCGAGTAACAGCAAAGAAGGCTGGTGCAGCAGTGCGCGGGCAATTTCCACCCGCCGGCGATGGCCGCCATTGAGTGTGCGCACGGTGTCGTTGGCCCGGTCTTGCAGGCCGACACGTTCCAGTTCAAGCGCTGCTTGCGTACGTGCTTCCTTGCGGGACAGGCCGTGCAGCGCGGCATGATAGTGCAGGTTCTGGCTCACGGTCAGGTCTAAGTCCAGAGCATTCTGCTGGAACACGACGCCAATCTGGCGCATGGCCTCGGCCGGCTGTTTCTGCAGGGATTGCCCGGCCAGTCGTATATCCCCTTGGTGCAGAGCCAAAAGCCGGGTGAGCAGTCCAAAAAGTGTCGATTTTCCTGCGCCATTGGGGCCTAACAGGGCGTGAAAGCGGCCAGAGGTCAGTGTGAAACTGACCTCATCGAGCACCGTCTTGTCGCCGTAGCGAAAGCTAAGGTTAATGGCCTCGACAGTCATGAGTTCGGATCGACCACCACACCCCAGGGGTAGCGGCCTACTTTGATGGATTTGATGACTTTCAGTGCATCGACATCGATGACTGAAACATCACCTGAGACACCGTTGGTGGTGTAGAGGCGTTTCTCATCCTTGTCCAGATCCAGTTGCCATACTCGGCTGCCGACCAGCAGATAATCCAGAACCTCGTAGGTTTGGGCATCCACTACCGCAACGTGATTCGAAGGCCCCAGAGCGACGAAGGCGTACTGGCCGTTGGACGTGAGCTCAATGCCAACCGGCTGAACGCGATCCGGGCTGACCCCGGGAACCTTGAACGACAACTCATGGGTTTGTTCCAGTTTATCCACATCTATGATGTGAACCGTCCCGCCGATTTCAGCCGAGGCCCAGGCGATCTTGCTGTCTTTGCTGAATTCCACATGACGCGGGCGCTGGCCAATGACGATGTTTTTCTCAATCTCAAAGGTTTTGGTGTTGATCCAGTGCAGCATGCTGGAGGTCTCGGAGGTGTTTACGGCCCATTTGCCATTTGGGCTAACCGCCATGCCTTCGGGTTCGATGCCAACATCAATCTGCGCTAGAACATCTTTGGTCTCAACATCCACGACCGTCACGATGGCATCATCTTCATTGGCGATGTAAAGATGCTTGTTGTTGGGGTGCAATGAGAATTGCTCAGGGTCTTCTCCGGAGGGCAAGGTATCGATGATCTTACGGGTAGCCAGATCGAAGACTTGCACCGTGTCATCATCACTGGCGCAGATATAGAGTTTGCTGGAGTCCTTGGACAACAGTATGCCGCGGGGCCGCTGCCCGACATCGATAGTGTCTACGACCTCAAGAGTTTCGGTATCAATGATTGAAAGGGTGTTGTCTTTCTCGTTGGAAACGTAAGCCAGACTGGCCAGAGCGGGTGTTGATAGTCCGATCATGGCTGCCAGTATTGTTTGAGTAAACGCGGTTCTCATGGGTAACTCCTTGTTGTTGTGATCGCTGCCGCCGGTGCGGTCAGTTGTTGATCCGGCATTTGCTTTCTGGTCTGTCGTAACCAAGGGTGTCCAGTTCGCTGGTGGGGTGCAGGTAACCCTCGAATGGCGCTTGGGCTACTAACCCCCGTGGGTGTACCAGAGGGATGGGCTGGCGCAGCTGTCCGTTCCAGTCCCGGAAGCTGAGTTTTCGGCCTTTGAAGCCGGCAAGATCGAAGTTATCGCTGAACAGTAGGGTTCTGATGGCTTGGACTTCTGAACTGCTGATGGCGGTCACTGCGGTGCCAATGGCGCGAACAGCGGCCCAGGCCGCGTAGTCTTCGTTGGTCATGTCACGTCCGGAGAGTTCGGTAAAGCGGCTCTGTAATTGGGCCGCGCCCCAGCTTTCAACCACCCTGTGCCACGCAACTGGCATCATGCCCTGAGTGCCGACAACCGGGCGTGGCAGCCAAGTGTTGAAGGGAATGTATTCGCCAAAGTCGCCCCGGACATCGGCCACGACGACGGCATCGTAGTCGCTAGCTTGCGTGAATAAAGGCAGCTCCTTTGACGCGGTCCGGCGCAGGTCGGCATCGAAGGTCCAGGGTTTGTCTTTCACAATGTCCAGGCCATAGCGCAGGCTGGCACGGCGAAAGGCAGCGGCCCAGGCCTGATCTCCTTCTGTTGGGCCGGTAATGAGGAAGACCTCTTGCCAGCGTCGTTGCCTTAACCACTGGCCGAGGGCATCGGCCAGCATGGCGTGGCTGGGCATAGTGTGTAACAGATTGGCATGGCAGGCGTGGGTTCTGAGGCTGTCGTCCTTTGCTCCCGCATTGAACAGCAGCGTGTCGTCGTCAGCGTGTTCGCTGATGTTGCCAAGAACCGTTCGAGGAACGCGGGTAACGAACAGATCTATGTCGGTGTTCTGAAGTTCGGTAAAGGCGAGCAGGGCAGACTCTTCGGAGTCAACCACACGGGTCTCCAGAGTGTAGTTATGGCCCAGAAATTTTCCGGTTGTATTGTTGTCTTTTACTGCCAGTTCCGCGCCGATGGCGCCGGCATTTTCCGGTTCCGGTATGACATTGGAAAGCACCGGTCCTTGATCCGGAACGAACTGGATATAACCGATGCGAATGTCCAGAGCAGAGGCAGGGGTAGCGACTGCCAGTGCACCCGCCAGAGTGCCGATTGAGAAGGCTTTTATCAGGCTGTGTCGGTTTAAGCCGTTCATGGGTTTCTCCCGGATCTTGTTTTGTTCCCAGCTTATGAGAGGGAAATCGTCCCGGAAATATTCATAAAGTAGGAATATGCCGGTACTAAAGGACTATTCCTGTGAAATGGAACCAGCTTAAGCAACGAGTCAGTCTATTCAGTGCCTCCAAGTGGAAAAAATACGACGGTCTGCCGGGAAATTTCACGTTTGTGAGTAAATGGAGGCCTCGATTATCTTTCGATCAAATCAGCAGGCGGGCTTATGTCCGGAAATATGGGGTCTTTTGATCTCGCTCTTGCTCGGATCGCTTACTACCAAGGAACTAGCTCGAAAATCCCAAAGTGGCATACGTAATAACGGCGCAGGTTCATAAACTGTTTGGCAGCGAGTTGGTAAACGACAAATCCAATAGCCAACGTAGGGGCAACCAAACAGAGGTAGTAACAATGACAATGCCGCGTTTAATCACATCGTTTATTGCCGCCGTGCTGGCAGGTGCTGCTGGTTTGGCCATGGCTCATGGCAACGTGACACCGCAGCCGGTAAATACTGGCAACCTGCCGGCTCTCGGTGACGAAATTTATATGGAAAATCCCTTCCGTGAAGGCAACGAGCTGGGCGAGTTTCAGGACGAAGCCGTGAAGATCGGTGAGAGTGCTTACGCAGGTAACTGTGCCAGTTGCCACGGTATTCGTGCCATGTCCGGCGGGTTGACCCCTGATTTGCGGGAGCTCACTGAGTGGGACGATGAGTATTACATCACCCGAGTGCGTAACGGCACGGATCGGGGCATGCCGTCCTGGAAGAAAAGTATGGATCAGAGCGCAATGTGGGCCATTCGGACCTATGTTGAGTCTCTGCCTAAGCCTGAGTAACACCATGACTATCGAATCGCTCTGAACAGAGCCGGCCCTGCGCCGGCTCTTGGTCGTTGGGGGAAACCAATAATGAAAATAATCCTTACGTTTGTGATCACTTTTATGTTGTCGCTGACCGCTTCGGGGCAGGAGGTCGACGATGGCGATGAACTGCTGAACCGGCCGTCCGATCGTACTTACGACATTATTCTGGAGTCTGGTTACCTGAAAGTTGGGGTGTATCGGGATTTTCCGCCCTACTCCTATGAGGAGGAGGGCGAGCCCCGCGGTATTGATGTTGAGCTCGGCAAACTGATCGCCAGGGAAATGGGGGTGGAGTTTCGTGTGCACTGGATCATCCCGGACGAAGAGCTGGGGGATGATCTTCGGAACAACGTATGGAAGGGGCATTATCTGGATAAGCAGCGCCTGGCCGATGTGATGATGCGCGTGCCCTACGACAAACAATATGCCTACATGCAGGATTCCACCGGAGAATATATTAACGAGCAGGTGGTGCTGTTT
Organism: Marinobacter sp. SBS5; assembly: GCF_048285575.1. Lineage (NCBI taxonomy): Bacteria > Pseudomonadati > Pseudomonadota > Gammaproteobacteria > Pseudomonadales > Marinobacteraceae > Marinobacter > Marinobacter sp. SBS5. Next base: position 450,111 of record NZ_JBLWAZ010000001.1, read on the forward strand.
GGCCCCTATCAGCAGGAAACCTGGCAGATAGCATATGACCCGGAAACGCTCGATGTCGTGGATACAGTTGCGGTGTTCCAGTACCACGCTATCGGTGTCGAGATTGATACCCTGCCGGACTTTTATCTCAGTTCGGCTCTGGGAGGTCGCATGCGTAACAAGGTGCGCCACTACCCCAACGTCAGGGCCGCCTTTGAAGCTATGCGTCAGGGCGAAGTCCGTGCGGTCATGGGGATGCGGGCGGAGATTGACCATGAGCTGGCAAAGCCTGAGAACGAAGGGTTTGTGGCGGCGCAGAATGGCTTTCCCGGTCTTGTGAAGCAGGTTTGGGACGTGGGAATGGCGATCAAGCATACCCATCGGCAGCTTGGTTATGCGATCGAGGCCATAGTGAACCGATTGGTAACCGAGGGAGCTCTGAACGAACTGTTCGGTGGCATGGACTTGGCGTACAGCGTTCCGGGTTACTACCGGAGTTTTCTGAGCGAGGAAGCGGTCGCTCGCGCCGAGGGGCAGGAATAGAGGCGGTCGTACTACCAAGTGATGAGAAAACCTGTCCGTGGGGGTAATTGTTGATCTTGCGGTCTTTGCGAAAAATCAGTTCAGGGTCGGGAAAACTTCCCGGTTCGGCTCGCAACTGACAACAACAGACTAGGAGAGCGCAACCATGAGATCGAACAAATTCGGGATTCGCATTGCGATCAGCGCATTGGCGTTGGCCGTGTCCTGCGGCGCCCACGCGGTCACTGATGCAGACATTTTGAGAGATGCCGAGACCACCGATGATATCGTTAGCTACGGTATGGGATTGCAAGGTCAACGATTCAGCCCGCTGACTGACCTGAATACAGACACCGTGAAGCACCTGCAGCCAGTGTGGGGTTTTGCTTTTGGCGGGGAGAAAATGAGGGGGCAGGAAGCTCAGCCCATGATCAAAGACGGCGTAATGTATGTAACCGCCTCCTATTCTCGGGTTTATGCGATTGATGTGAAAACCGGCGAGGAAATCTGGCAGTACGATGCCCGTTTGCCAGACGGCATCATGCCTTGCTGCGATGTGGTGAACCGGGGCGTGGCACTGTATGGCGACAAGGTGATCTTCGGCACACTGGATGCAAAGCTCGTGGCCTTGAACAAAGACACCGGCAAGCCGATGTGGATAAAAAAAGTGGCAGATTACCAGGCCGGTTACGCGATTACCGCGGCGCCTTTGATTGTTAAGGGCAAGGTGATCACGGGTGTGTCGGGTGGTGAATTCGGGATTGTCGGCAAGGTCGAAGCCTACGATGCCAATACCGGTGATTTGGTGTGGACTCGCCCCACTGTCGAGGGTCATATGGGGTATGTCTACCGGGATGGCAAAAAAATAGAGAATGGCATTTCCGGTGGGAAGGCAGGGCAAACCTGGCCGGGCGATATGTGGAAAAATGGCGGCGCAGCAACCTGGCTGGGTGGCACCTACGATGAAGAAACGGATTCGCTGTTCTTTGGTACCGGTAACCCTGCTCCCTGGAACTCTCACCTGCGTCCGGGAGATAACCTGTTCTCATCCTCTCGTTTGGCCATCGATCCTGACGATGGAAGCATCAAATGGCACTTCCAGACCACGCCCCACGATGGCTGGGATTACGATGGCGTAAACGAGCTGATCTCGTTTGACCTGAAAGAAAACGGGAAGACCATCAAGGCCGCTGCGACCGCAGACCGTAATGGTTTTTTCTACGTGCTCAATCGCGAGAATGGCGGTTTTATCCGTGGATTTCCGTTTGTGGACAAGATTACCTGGGCGGAGGGGCTGGACCCAGATACAGGCCGACCAATTTATGCGGAGAATGGTCGGCCCGGTGATCCATCCGGGGCTGAGGCCGGTAAGGGCGAAACAGTCGTCGCTCAGCCTGCTTTCCTGGGCGGAAAGAATTGGATGCCCATGGCTTACAGTCCTGAAACCGAACTGTTCTACGTACCGTCGAACGAGTGGTCTATGGACATCTGGAACGAGCCGGTTTCTTATAAGAAAGGCGCGGCATTCCTGGGGGCAGGTTTTACCATCAAGCCTGCTAACGAGGACTATATTGGCGTGCTTCGGGCCATGAACCCGAAGACCGGAGAAGAAGTTTGGCGTTATGAGAACCCTGCACCTCTATGGGGTGGCGTCATGACCACTGCCGGTAATCTGGTATTCACCGGTACCCCGGAAGGCTACCTGAAAGCTTTTGACGCCAAAACCGGTGAGGAGCTTTACAAATTCAATACCGGTTCCGGTGTTGTTGGAACCCCGGTGACTTGGACTATGGATGGCGAACAGTACGTCTCTGTTCTCTCCGGCTGGGGTGGTGCTGTGCCGTTATGGGGTGGCGAGGTCGCCAAGGTGGTCAAGAACTTCAACCAAGGCGGTATGGTCTGGACCTTCAAGCTGCCGAAAGATCGCGTTGCGGCCAATTGATCTGAGTTTCCGTGTCTCTTTGGGCTGCCTTCGTGCGGCCCTTTTTTTACCCTCCAAAACCAACTGCTTCAGAACATCTACTACCAAGGTACCAGCCGTTCCCCTCTAACGAATCATTCCCGGATCAGAGTGTCACTATTACATTGTACAGGTAAGCGTGAACGGCTTTGCTACTTCGCGACAAACACAACAAAAGAGGTCAACGTCATGATCTACGCACAACCCGGTAAAGAAGGCTCAGTTGTTTCATTCAAATCCCGCTATGAAAATTATATTGGTGGTGAATGGGTAGCGCCGGTGAAGGGGCAGTACTTTGAGAACATCACCCCTGTCACTGGCGAAGTATTCTGCGAAGTAGCGCGTTCCGGCGCTGAGGACATTGAATTGGCGCTGGATGCTGCGCACAAAGCTGCGCCAGCCTGGGGTAAGACCTCACCCACCGAGCGCTCCAATATTCTGCTGAAAATCGCTGACCGTATTGAAGCCAATCTTGAAACGCTCGCGGTCGCAGAAACCTGGGATAATGGTAAGGCGATTCGTGAAACCTTGAACGCTGATATTCCTCTGGCAGCGGACCACTTCCGTTACTTTGCCGGGTGTCTGCGAGCTCAGGAAGGGCACATGGGGGAGATCGACCACAACACTGTTGCGTACCATTTTCACGAGCCGCTTGGCGTGGTCGGCCAAATCATTCCCTGGAACTTCCCGCTGCTGATGGCCGCCTGGAAGCTGGGCCCGTGCTTGGCTGCAGGCAACTGCACGGTGCTTAAACCAGCCGAGCAAACACCGGCCAGTATTCTGGTACTGATGGAACTTATTGGCGATTTACTGCCGCCAGGCGTGATCAACATTGTGAATGGCTACGGCATTGAAGCCGGTCAGGCGCTGGCTACCAGTAAGCGCATTGCCAAGATTGCGTTTACCGGGTCGACGCCCGTGGGCTCCCATATTCTTAAGTGCGCGGCGGAAAATATCATTCCTTCGACCGTTGAATTGGGCGGCAAGTCCCCGAATATTTACTTCTCCGACGTAATGAAAGCGGAGCCGGAGTTCGTCGACAAATGTGTCGAAGGCCTGGTCCTTGCGTTCTTTAACCAAGGTGAGATTTGTACCTGTCCGTCCCGCGCCTTGGTCCAGGAAGATATGTTCGAAGAGTTTATGCAAAAGGTGGTTGAACGTACCAAGTCCATCAAGCGTGGCAACCCGCTGGATACCGATGTGCAGGTGGGGGCTCAGGCCTCCAAGGAGCAATTCGACAAGATCATGTCGTACATGGAAATTGGTCGTCAGGAGGGCGCGGTGGTGCTCACCGGTGGCGACCGAGAGCATCTTGAAGGTGAGTTCAACAACGGCTTTTACATTCAGCCGACTCTGTTCCACGGCGACAACAAGATGCGAGTGTTCCAGGAGGAAATCTTCGGGCCGGTGGTGGGAGTTACCACTTTCAAGACTGAGGAAGAGGCGCTGGCAATTGCCAACGATACCGAGTTCGGCCTGGGTGCTGGCGTCTGGACTCGTGACACCAACCTGGCTTACCGAATGGGGCGCAACATTCAGGCCGGTCGGGTGTGGATGAACTGCTACCACGCGTATCCGGCTCATGCGGCCTTCGGTGGTTACAAGAAGTCTGGTATCGGCCGTGAAACCCATAAGATGGCGCTGGAACACTATCAGCAGACCAAGTGCATGTTGACCAGCTACGACATTAACCCTCTCGGATTTTTCTGATCTGTAAGCGGCAGTGGGGGCCTGTTCATACAGGCCTCGTTTTCGTGTGACCGCACAGGGATTGTGCCTTTGTTTAACCCGGAGCTTGCCGGGTTGCTCTTAGGAGCGCGGGATTAGATTTGCCTCTCTTTCGGCCCCATCCCAGGGCCTTTTTTTGTTGATTTAATAGACGATCGGTCGTAATATTTCTGATATTAATTAGACGATCGGTCTAAAATGTCGGAGGGTATGTGGACACTGTTCCAGTTAAGCGTAAACGTGGGCGCCCCCCTAAAAGCCAGAGTGAGGGTTATCAGGACACCCGGCAGGCGTTGATCGGGGTGGGGCTGGCGGCGTTAACAGAAAAGGGCTATTCCTACACCGGGCTTGATGAAATTCTGCGCCAGGCCAAGGTGCCCAAAGGCTCTTTCTACCATTACTTCGACAACAAAGAAGCCTTTGGTAAAGCGCTGATTGAGGCCTACGGTCTGTTTTTCGCCAACAAGCTGGAGCGTTCGTTAGCGGACAGCTCCCTGGCACCACTAGCCAGAATTCAGGCTTTTGTGGAGGACGCCAAGGTTGGCATGGAAAAGTTCGATTACAGGCGCGGTTGCCTTATCGGAAATATGGGGCAGGAAATGGCGGCGCTGCCGGAAGGTTTTCGTGGCCTGCTAAGTGACGTATTCCGGGATTGGGAAGCCCGGATAGCCCGGGTACTTGAAGAAGCCCGGCAGGCGGGGGAGGTTCCCGAGCACTTGGTACCGGAGCAGATGGCACAGTTTTTCTGGATTGGTTGGGAGGGCGCGGTGTTGCGCGCCAAGCTCGAGCAGTCCTCGCAACCGCTAGAGCAGTTTGCCAACGGTTTTATGGCGTTGGTGCGTGGTTGCTAAAGCAAGCAGTCTGATTCAAATCACAATGCAGAATCGTTGGAGGCAATATGTTCAAAGGTATTTTGATGGAAGGCAGCCGGGGCGACCAGCAAGTGTCCCTGAAATCCATTGACGAGGCTTGGTTGCCGGAAGGTGACGTCACCGTCGATGTTGCCTACAGCACACTGAACTACAAGGATGCACTGGCGATTACTGGCACTGCTCCGATTGCGAAATCCTACCCGATGGTTCCGGGCATTGATTTGGCCGGTGTGGTCACCGAATCATCCAACCCGGAGTTTAAAGCCGGTGATGAAGTAGTGCTCAACGGCTGGGGCGTAGGTGAGAAACATTGGGGTGGCCTTGCTCAGAAAGCGCGCTTGTCAGGTGATTGGCTGATTCCACTGCCGGAATCGTTTACAGCGCGCCAGGCCATGGCCATCGGCACCGCAGGTTATACCGCGATGTTGTGCGTGTTGGCGCTGGAAAAACACGGCGTCACACCGGATTCCGGCGACATTCTGGTGACCGGCGCAACCGGTGGTGTCGGCAGCGTTGCCGTTGCGATTCTGGCCAAACTGGGCTATTCGGTGACGGCCGTAACCGGCAAGCCGGAAGAGGAAAGCTATCTGAGGTCCCTGGGCGCCAAACAGATTCTGGACCGGGCGGAATTGAGCGGGCCGGGTAAGCCGCTGACTCGGGAAACCTGGGCCGGCGCGATTGATGTCGCTGGCGGTCAGGTTCTGGCCAACGTGTGTGCTGGCATGAAGTATCGGGGCGTTGTCGCGGCTTGCGGGCTGGCTGCTGGCATGGACTTCCCCGCTACGGTCGCGCCTTTTATTCTCCGGAGCGTTACCTTGTGCGGTGTCGACAGTGTCATGGCACCTAAAAAAGACCGCCTGGAGGCCTGGGAGCGGCTGGCGCAAGACCTTTCCCCGGAACTGCTGGACAGCATGATCACCGAAGTGCCGCTTGATGAGGCCATCGAGGCTGCTGGCCAGTTTATGGACGGAACCATTCGTGGGCGCATCGTCATCCCAGTAGCCGAATAACCCCGGCAGCCGTTTCAATGCGCTGCTGAGGTCTGGCGTGTTGTAGCATCCGTGGCCAGAATCCTTGCCTGTTTTTGCTGTTGTTTATTGCGAACAATGGCATCCACGCACTGGTTTTGGTCACGTAATATCACCACGCACTCCAGACACTGAATACACTCATCGTAATCCACCCGACCGTCTTTGCGGATGGCATTGATGCCACACTCGTTCTTGCAGTGCTGGCACGGTTGTCCGCATCGTTTGACCCGATCCAGCCAGCTGAACAGACGGAAACGCCCCAATACAGCAAGCCCGGCGCCTAGCGGGCACAGGTATCGGCAGTAGAATTTATGGACAAACATGCCGATGACCAGCAGAGCGACGGCATACGCTACGAAGGGCCAATGCCGTACAAAGTGCAGGGTAATGCTGGTTTTGAACGGCTCGACCTCGGCCAACTGTTCTGCGAGTGTTAATGAATAGAAAGCGGTACCGACCAGCGTCAGCAGAATCGGGTATTTCAGCAGGATGAGCCGGCGATGCCAGTGTTCCGGAATTTTAACCTGGCGCAAACCGAGTTTTTGTCCGAGCCAGGACGCCATTTCTTGCAGCGCTCCGAAAGGGCATAGCCAGCCGCAAAACAAACCGCGCCCCCAGATAAACAGAGTGGCGAAGGTGTAAATCCAGAGAATGAAAATGACCGGGTCCAGCAGGAACACGTTTAGGGAAAAACCGTCCCACAGCGCCAGGAACAGAGTATAAATGTTAACCACAGACAGCTGGCCTTGAGCGTAAAAGCCAATAAAGAATACCGTGAAGAACAGGAATCCCCAGCGGAACCGGTGCACCAGTTTCGGGTGGCGGGTCAGGGTTTTCTGGCGGGCAAAAAATACCGTGAGTACCGACAAAGCGGCCACTAACAAAGCGATCTGCCACCAGCGTTCTTTCCAAAGACCAACCCAAACCGGCTCGCGATTTTGGCGCGGATCCGCTTGCACCTCCACCGTTTCAAACAGCTCATCGGCAAACGCAACGGGCATGGTGAAACGGGCGTTATCAGTGATCAGGTGATTGCGTGGTAGAGCAACGTCCAAGTGAAAGCTGGCCTCGGAGCCGGGGTTGAAGCCGGCGTTTCCGCCCACTCGAAACAGATTCATCGCGTCCATGACGGGGGCTCCGGGTGCGGCAAGAGTTTGCCCGGTTTCCAGCCAGTTCAGATCCCGTAGCTCGATGGCCAGCTGGCCCTGATTCAGCCCCGTCCGGCTGGGGGTACTGCCGGGGACAAAGTCCGGGCTCACATGCTGGAAAACCCCTCGGGACATAAGCAACATCACCTTGCCCTGGTCGTTCAGGCGCTCAAGGAATGATGCGTAGGCCTGATCGCCCAGTAGGTTGCGACCCACCATCGGTGAGTTCATGTAGGCATAGTACAGTTCGGTAAAAGGTTCGCCGGGCTCCGGTTCGAGATCCATGGGGTAGTCCGACAATGGGCGCCCGAGATTCGCTTCGACCTCGTCCGAAGAAATGATGACTTTGTTGATGTAACCCCGCTCCAGCATCTGCTGCCAGTTCAGTGGCTCATAGAAATCTTGCCGGGCTTGTGTGGGGGCTGCTTGGGTAAAGCCTTCGAGCTTGTTTCGAGCCACCTGAAGCGCAGAGGAAAGAATGGTGTCGTTGATAATCAGCACCGAAACAGTCGCTTTGCTGACCCCGTCGAAGTACACCTGATCGCCGGTGTTGCTGCGCGCCGAACGGCTGGAAGCCTGCACGATGATCTGTTCGGTCAGGGCGCTGCCTTCGTATTGGTTCACAAACTCGGTCAGTGGCGCTTCGCCCAGGCCGTGGAGGAAGACCGGCTCGTGATGGTGCAGAACTTTCACCCCGGTGAAGCGGCCTTTGGTGTCCAGTCCGATCATCATGGTGATCGGCTTTCCGGCAAAGCCCTGAAGTTTGGTGAAGTCCGTGGAGACGTAGGCGTAGCCCAATAGCTCCTGCAATTGGTACACCGGGTAAACGGGAAAGTCGGGCAGCTTGTCTTCAATGACGGTTGCCGAAGGAAACAGCGCCTGTATAACCTCTTTGGTTTCCTGAGGTACCTCCGCGGTATGCCCTGATAAAGGGAATGCCATCAAGATGATGAGCAACAAGCGCCCGGCCATAAGACTTCTCCTGACATTATTATTGTATCTGTCTCATGTTAGGTGCCTGCGGGGGAGTCTCAATTGAACCTGCGGGCCAAAGCGCTGCTACTTTAAGGCGGTCTAAAACAGTTCCAAAGTACCATATGGATAGTGGTCCTCTGTCATTAGCATGAAATCGTACCCTTCGGCTTTCCAAGGGTGCGGATACATACATGCAACGCACTAATAATCATGACAAGAGGTGATCATCATGTGGACCAAACCAGCTTATGAAGACCTGCGCATCGGTTTCGAAGTCACCATGTACTTTGCTAACCGCTGAGTAACAGATGGCCAGCCTTTGGCTGGCTGTTTGATCCCGGCTCAGGAGGTTTCGTATGCACATTCGTATTCTGGGTTCTGGAGCGGGCGGCGGGTTTCCCCAGTGGAACTGTAATTGCTCTAACTGTTCCGGGTTCCGTGACGGCAGCCTCAATGCCAGTGCTCGCACCCAATCATCCATAGCCATCAGTGACGATGGTGAACACTGGATACTGTTTAACGCCTCACCTGATATTCGAGCGCAATTGGCCGATTTCCCGGCCATGCAGCCGGCCCGAGCTCTACGCGATACCGGCATTTCTGCCATCGTGTTGATGGACAGCCAGGTCGACCACACCACCGGCTTGTTATCTCTTCGTGAGGGGCTGCCCCTCGATGTATGGTGCACGCCGCAGGTTCGTGATGATCTGAGCAGCGGTTTCCCGTTGTTCGAGATGCTTCAGCATTGGAACGGCGGGCTCAACTGGTGTGAAGTCCATGCTTCGGAACAAGATCCCTTCACTATTCCTTGCGCACCCTCACTGGAGCTGACGGCAATTCCGTTGCTCAGTAATGCGCCGCCATACTCGCCCCGCCGTGATAACCCGCACCCGGGCGACAACATTGGCCTTTTCATTCGGGATCGTGTTGCGAATAAATCTCTGCTCTACGCACCGGGCCTTGGTCAGCCGGACGAACGCATCCGGGCCTGGATGCAGCAAGCCGATGTTTTATTGGTAGACGGCACAGTCTGGCACGACGATGAAATGATTCGTCAGGAAGTGGGTACCCGAACCGGTCAGCAAATGGGGCATTTAGCCCAGTCGGGTGAAGGCGGCATGATCGAATTGCTCGACAGCCTGCCCGCCAGCCGCAAGATCCTTATCCATATCAACAATACCAATCCGATCCTGAACGAAGACTCGCCGGAGCGTGCCAAATTGGCGGCGCACGGAATCGAAGTATCGTGGGACGGTATGCAGATTGAGTTGTGAGGCCTGCTATGAACGCTAAAGTCAGCACCGTCCTGAGTCGAGACAGTTTTGAAAAAGCGTTGCGGGTGAAAGGCGCTTTTTACCATATTCATCACCCTTTCCATCGCGCCATGTACAGCGGTGCCTGCACACCGGACCAAATTCGAGGCTGGGTGGCTAACCGTTATTACTATCAGATTAACATTCCCCAAAAAGATGCGGCCATTATGGCCAACTGCCCGGATGCAGCGGTCCGACGGTTATGGTTGCAGCGAATTCTGGACCATGACGGTGACGAGGATTCGGCCGGCGGCATTGAGGCCTGGTTACAGCTGGCTGAAGCCGTAGGGCTGACGCGGGAAGAGGTGATTGACCAGCGGCACGTGTTGCCGGGTGTGCGGTTTGCCGTGGATGCATACCTTAACTTTGCCCGCCGAGCGACCTGGCAGGAAGCGGCCTGTTCGTCATTAACCGAATTGTTTGCACCTGAAATTCACCAGTCCCGGTTGGACAGTTGGCCGGCTCACTATCCGTGGATTGAAGAAGGCGGCTATCGCTATTTTCGTAAGCGTTTGTCTGAGGCGCGACGAGATGTGGAGCATGGCTTGGGTATTACCCTGGATCACTTCGTGACGGAGGCTCAGCAGCAGCGGGCGTTCGAGATATTACAGTTCAAGCTCGATATTCTCTGGACCATGCTAGATGCCATGTCCATGGCCTATGTTCACAAGACGCCGCCCTATCACACCGTGACTGATAAGCAGGTCTGGCATCGTGGCGTGTAAGGAGATTTTTGTGGCTGATATCCCGAATGTGAGAAGAGGCTTTCGCTTTCAGTGGGAGCCGGCTCAACAAAGTCATGTGCTGTTGTATCCCGAAGGCATGGTTAAATTGAATGCCAGTGCCGGCGCCATTTTGGCAGAGGTGGATGGTGTTCAGTCTAAGCAGGAAATTATCGCATCGCTTGAAAGCAAGTTTCCAGAGGCCGGCTCTCTGTCGGGTGATGTCGAGCAGTTTCTGGCCGATGCCACAAACCAACATTGGATTGAATGGTTATGAGCTGCTCCGATGCTACTGCCGGACCGCCATTATGGTTACTGGCGGAACTTACTTATCGCTGCCCACTCCAGTGTCCGTATTGCTCGAACCCGCTGGATTACGCCGACCGTGAGCAAGAACTCTCGACCGAACAGTGGCTGGATGTGCTTCGACAGGGGCGCGCCATGGGCGCAGCCCAGCTGGGCTTTTCCGGCGGTGAGCCGTTGGTGCGCCAAGACTTGCCTGAGCTGATCGCGGGTGCCCGTGAATTGGGTTATTACACCAACTTGATCACCTCTGGATTAGGGCTCACCGAAGCCAAGGTTCAGGCCTTCGCGGAGGCTGGGCTGGATCATATTCAGGTAAGTTTTCAGGCCTCAGACCCGGAGTTGAACAATGCGGTGGCAGGCTCCAAAAAGGCATTTGAACAAAAACTGGCCATGGCTCGGGCGGTGAAAGAAGCGGGTTATCCGATGGTGCTCAACTTCGTCATCCATCGCCACAACATTCATCAGATGTCGGATATTCTCACGCTCTGTGAAAGTCTCGGGGCGGATTATGTCGAGCTGGCGACCTGCCAATACTATGGCTGGGCGTTCGCCAATCGTGAAGGGTTGATGCCCTCGCGAGGTCAGTTAGAGACGGCCGAGGCGACGGTGAATCAATACCGGGATGACCTCCGGGAGAGAGCGCATCCCATGAAAGTGATTTTTGTCACTCCGGACTATTACGAGGAGCGCCCTAAGGCCTGCATGAACGGTTGGGGAAGTCTGTTTCTGACCGTAGCGCCCGATGGGACGGCCTTGCCGTGCCACAGTGCACGGTTACTTTCCATCGAATTTCCGAACGTACAGTCGATGTCGCTTGAAGAAATCTGGTACCAAAGCCCCAGCTTTAACCATTACCGGGGCGATAGCTGGATGCCGGAACCGTGCCGTTCCTGTGATGAAAAAGACAAGGATTTTGGCGGTTGTCGCTGTCAGGCCTACCTGTTGACTGGGGATGCCGATAATGCGGACCCGGTGTGCGGAAAGTCGCCTCATCATGACCGGATTCTGGCTGCGCGAACGGCGGCCGAGCATGCCACGGCTGGGCTGGATGATCTCGTTTATCGAAACACCAAGAACTCCCGTGTCTTTTTCCGAAAGTGACCTGATTTCAGCGCGTGAAGCCTGTGCCGTGGCTCGGCAGTATACGGAATTGCGCGTTAGCGGCGCATCGGTTTACTGGTTAGTGACAGAGCCTGACGATGGCTTTGTCAGCCTTTGGCGATTCGATGGCCAAAACTGTGAGCGGCTGGACACCGGCGTCAGCATACGCAGCCGGCTCAACGGCTACGGAGGCGGCGCTTATGCCGTGATGCCGGGGCGTGCCTGCTGGGTGTCGGAGGATCAAAACCTCTGGAACATGAACCTAGAGACGGGGCAGCGACAGCTATTGGTGCAGGACCCGGACGTGGTCTGGGGCGGGCTTACGCCAGACCCGGCGCGACAGCGCTGGATCGCCGTGCGTGAGAAGCACGGCCAGCAAGCGTTGATGGCGGTTGATTGCCAGGGCCGTCTGTCAGTTCTGGATGACCAATTCGACTTCTACGGGGCCCCTGCCGTCAGTCAGGATGGGAAGCAAATTGCGTGGACAGGTTGGTTTTTACCCCATATGCCATGGGACCAATCCTGGGTCTGTCTTGCCGAGTTGGGGAGCTCCGGTCAGCCGGTTAATGTGATGAAAGCGACCCCGCCCGGGGGCGGCAGCGTTCAACAACCTCAGTTTTCGGCACAACGGTTGTGGGTCGTCTCGGACCATGGCGGTTGGTGGCAACCGTTTCAGGTGGTCCGGCAGGAAGGGCAATTACAGTGGCTGCCGGTACTTGCTTCCAATAACGATCATGCCAACGCGCCTTGGCAGCTCGGGGAAAAGCATGCGTGCCCGCTTCCGGGAGGGGGGTGGGCTCGAGTCCGTTATCGCCAAGGAATTGGTGAGCTATGGCTTGAACAGAAGGGCGAAATCAAGCAAGTTGCTGGCGCTTACACCGATTTTCGTTATCTCGTCGTGAACGGCGATGAACTCTTCTGTGTTGCGCGTAGGCCGGATGTGAGCGATACAATTTTACGGCTGAATGTAATGACGGGGCAGCGCGCTCATCCGCTGTTCGATACGCCTGCACCTATGGCAGGCAGGGACTGTGTTTGGCCGGAGAGCATTGTGCTACCTCCCGATGGCAAGTATGAGCGTGCGTTACAGGGGTTCCTGTATTTGCCGGTTCAGCCTGTCGATAAGCCCCCTCTCATTCTGATCGCCCACGGAGGGCCAACCTCGGCAGCCTACGCAACCTTCAATCCCCAAGCGCAGTTTTGGTGCCAGCGGGGCTTTGCGGTTGCAGAAGTGAATTACACAGGCAGCACTGGGTTCGGCCGCGATTTCCGGCAAGCACTTGCAGGCCAGTGGGGTAAAGCCGATGTGGCCGATATGTTCCGAATGAAGGATGCGCTCAGCGAAGCTGGATTGGTTGATTCCGAGAACGTGTTTATTCAAGGCCGAAGCTCGGGAGGCTACACCGCACTCATGGCTGCGATGGTGCCGGAGCAGCCGGTCAGAGGGCTTGCGAGTTTATATGGCGTCACCGACCCGATAACGTTAAAGGCGGCCACTCACCGTTTTGAGTCCGGTTATCTGGACTGGCTTCTTGGTGAGCCGGGGCTGGGTGGTTGTTACTGGCAAGCCCGGACTCCGGGGCGGTTGGCAAGTCGCATTACTTGCCCTGCAATGTTCTTTCAAGGCGGGCGGGACCGTGTGGTTGTGCCGGAGCAAACACTTGGTATGGTCGAGGCACTGCAACGGTCGGGCCAGACTGCAGAACTCGTATGGTTTGACGAAGAAGGGCACGGCTTCCGGTCATTGGAGAGCCAGACTAAAGTGCTTGATGCACTTTGGCAGTTTTACTCAGGCTTGGCGGAAGCCTGAGGCTGCGTTACCCAAAAGGCCGGTGTAGCGTCCTTCAACATGGGGTAGTATGTCTGCAACATCTATAACAACAATCAGGTTCATCAGACCGCCATGAGTTATGACGTCTCGTCACTGCGTAAGTTTGTTTCGCCAGAAATCGTATTCGGGGCTGGCTCTAGGCGGTCGGTCACGAACTTTGCCGCCAACTTTGGAGCACGGCATGTCTTTTTAGTCTCTGATCCCGGGGTAAAAGCTGCGGGTTGGGTGAGCGAGATAGAAGCGCTGCTGGCAGAAGCTGGGCTCGATAGCACGACCTTTACTGAAATTTCCCCCAACCCAAAAGTGGATGAGGTGATGGCCGGCGCTGAACAGTACTTGGCCAATCAATGCGACGTTATTGTGGCAATTGGCGGTGGTAGCCCAATGGATTGTGCCAAGGGCATTGGCATTGTCGCGACTCACGGGCGCAGTATTCTGGAGTTTGAAGGCGTGGATACCATTACCAACCCGCCGCCTCCGCTCATATTGATACCGACCACAGCCGGTACCTCGGCGGACGTCTCGCAGTTCGCTATCATTTCGGATCCAGATCGTCGTTTCAAATTCTCCATTATCAGCAAAGCGGTGGTTCCGGATGTGTCCCTTATCGATCCCGAGGTCACAGAAACCATGGGGGCTTACCTTACAGCCTGCACGGGGGTCGATGCCTTAGTGCATGCGATTGAAGCCTTTGTGTCTACGGGCAGCGGGCCGCTCACCGATACCCACGCACTGGAAGCCATTCGCTTGATCAACCGCAACCTCGAACCTTTGGTGGCGAACCCGTCAGACCCGGTGCTTCGGGAACGAATCATGCTGGCATCCATGCAGGCGGGGCTGGCGTTCTCCAATGCGATCCTTGGCGCCGTGCATGCCATGTCCCATAGCTTGGGCGGTTTTCTCGACCTTCCGCACGGCTTGTGCAATGCGCTTCTGCTTGAACATGTGGTCGGCTATAACTTCACCTCGGCGGAGGATCGCTTTCGGCGGGTGGCTGAGGCAATGGATATCGATACTCGTGGTATGGCCAATGCGCAGGTTAAAAAGCGTTTGATTTCTAGGATCGTCTCGCTCAAGAAAACACTGGGGTTGGAAGCGTGTTTGAAAGAGTTGGGGGTGAGTGTGTCCGACATTCCCTACCTCTCGGGGTATGCATTGAAAGACCCCTGCATACTGACTAATCCTCGGAAGTCGTCTCTGAGGGATGTGCAGGTAGTCTATGAAGAAGCACTCTGACACGGATCAAAACGAATACGGCATAGGCGATTTGTTAGGTTTGGGCCGCCAATCCGTTCGAAAGAACTACTACCCTGCGCTCCAGCAGCGTATTGACGAACTTGAGCAGGAACGTAACCGTTACAAGTGGCTGTTTGAGAATGCACTTCATGGCATTTTTCAGGCTAATCTCAGAGGCGGTTTTTTGGCATGTAACCCAGCCATGGCGCGTATTTGCGGTTATGACAGCGCGGAACAGCTACGAAAGAGCATCATCCGGTTGAGGGAACAGCTTTTTTTCAGTGCCTCAGAATTTGACGTACTTAGGCAGGAATTGCTGGATCGGGGAAGTCTGAATGCACGGGAGACCCGGTTTCGACGCTCTGACCAAGCTCCGGTTCATGTCGCAATCACCATGCTACGGCGCCCTGACTTGGGGCCCGAGGTTGTAGAAACCTTCGTTGCTGATATTTCGGAACGTGTACATGGCCGCCAAAGGCTTGAACAGCTAAATGCAGAGCTGGAGCATCGAGTTTCGGAGCGTACTGAAGCTCTACAAAACGCCAATGTGGATTTGCGATATCAGATTGAAGAACGCGAAAAAATCGAACAGGAATTGGTGGTCGCCATTGAGGCCGCCGAGGAAGCAAATCGAAGTAAAGATAAGTATTTGGCTGCAGCCAGTCATGATCTGTTGCAACCCTTGAATGCTGCGAGGTTGATGGTGTCAGCGCTTCAGGAGGGTTCCTTGCCGGAAAAAGAAAGCCGAATGATTCAGCAAGCCCATAGGGCGCTCGAAGGGGCGGAGGAGCTACTGGCCGATCTTCTGGATATCTCCAAACTGGACCAGCAGGCCATGAAGCCAGATCTTATTCATACCGATATCAACGAGCTTGTGCGGGATCTGGGGGAAGAGTTTTCAGCCGTCGCCTCCAATGCTGACCTTGAATTTCGGGTCAGAAGCACGCCAGCTCTGGTTTTTACCGATCAGCGCATGCTTGCCCGCATTATCAGAAATCTACTAAGCAACGCGTTTCGTTACACCCAGCAAGGCGGCGTTTTACTGGCGGTGCGTGTGAGAGACGAAAGCGTGCGGCTGGAAGTCTGGGACACCGGTGTGGGAATCGCCCCCGATAAGCTCAAGGATATTTTTGCGGAGTTCCATCAAGTGCTGCCGAAGGGCGCAGGAGGGCGCCAAGGTGCTGGACTGGGGTTGGCCATAGTGGAGCGGATGGTTGGTGTGTTGGGTTGTCGAATTGATGTGGCGTCAAAGCTAGGTCAAGGTTCGCGGTTTACGCTGACTTTACCGCGAGCCTCAGCGCCGCGATTTGAGAAAGTGCTATCACCCGCTGTCCCTTTGGCTTTGCGTGAAGGATTTGGTGGTGCCTTAGTACTGGTGATTGATAATGAACCGGCCGTACTCGAAAGCATGCAGATGTTGCTCGAACGATGGGGGTGCGAGGTAATGCTTGCACTCAGCCGCGACCAGGCTCTGGCAGAACTTGAACGAACCGGAAAACGCCCGCAAGCCATACTTGCAGACTACCATCTGGATTATGAGCAGACAGGGTTTGATGCCATTCATCGAGTTCGGAAATACCTGGGGGAAGATGTGCCGGGAGCAATCATCACGGCGGATCGAACCGATGAGGTCCGTACTTTGCTGCGAGCTCAGTACCTGCCGGTGTTGAATAAACCCGTTAAACCCAATCGGCTTAGGGCTCTATTGACCAGTCTCGTCACGTCATAGTTCACTTGGTGCGGCTGCGCTTCTGTTGGACATAACTGTGACGCCTTTCTGGGGCTTTATAGCGACTACACTGATAGAAGGCATCTTTGGGAGGAGCGACTTATGGCAACGGAAAACGGTAGTCTCACCAATCACGAAGTCACCGTCTGTCTCGCAGGCGGTGCCGTTCTAGGACCCTATAACGCCACATGGAGTCAGAATGAGGGGGGCGATGTCCGGGAACTGGTGCGTGAATACGATGCGTTCCTCCAAGGGGAGAAACAGCGGCGTTTCAAATTCCATCTGCACGATACCTACACCTTGACGGTGCACACCCTGATCCTCAACTTTGAGCAAGTTACCGGTATTTGCGACCATGTTAGGTTAAAGCCACCCGCAAGTGGAGGCTAGCACTAGCCTCGTAGGTTGGTCAGGCGTGGCAAGGTAACTAAAAGGAGGGTGTGATGAGCGATTACCGATTAGAAAAGGACAGCTTGGGCGAGGTGATGGTTCCAGCCACGGCTCTTTGGGGGGCGCAGACTCAGCGCGCCATAGATAACTTTCCAGTGAGCGGTCAGCCCTTGCCTGCCAGTTTTATCAAGGCGATGGCTCAGGTGAAACGCGCGGCGGCTCAGGCCAATGCTTCACTGGGGCTGTTGGATGGCCAGCGCCGGGATGCGATTGCGGATGCCTGCGAGAAGCTGATTCTGGGTGAGTTCGCCGACCAGTTCCCGATTGATCGGTATCAGACAGGCTCGGGCACCAGCACCAACATGAACCTGAATGAAGTAATCGCGTCGATTGCGGCCAAGCAGGGGCATGTGGTTCACCCCAACGATCACGTCAACATGAGTCAGAGCTCCAACGATGTGATACCGACAGCCATTCACGTGAGTGCTCTGCTGGCGGTCAAAGGCCAGCTATTACCGGCTCTGTCGCATCTACAAGGTGTGATTTACGAGCGCGAAGCGGAATTCAGTAAACAGGTGAAAACCGGCAGAACACACCTGATGGATGCCATGCCGGTAACCCTCGGGCAAGAACTGCGAACCTGGCGTGAGCAGCTCGTAGCGGCAGAAAAACGTTTGGAAACTGTTCTTGAGGAAATGGCGTATTTGCCGCAAGGCGGAACCGCTGTGGGGACCGGGGTGAATGCCGCTTCGGAGTTTGCCAAGCAGTTCGTCAAGTTCTTGAAAATAAACACAGGCTTCTCGTTCCGGTCCCTTGAACACAAGTTCGTGGGCCAGAGTGCGGTGGATGCCCCGGTGGCACTGTCGGCCCAGCTTCGAGGCGTTGCGGTGGTGCTCACTAAAATCGCCAATGACCTGCGCTGGATGAACAGTGGTCCGATTCATGGTCTGGCTGAAATCAGCCTGCCGGCACTGCAACCGGGCAGTAGCATCATGCCGGGTAAGGTTAACCCGGTTATCCCGGAATCAGTCGCTATGGCTTCTGCTCAAGTGATGGGTTTGGATGCCGCCGTGGCCATTGCCGGCCAGTCTGGCAATTTCCAGCTCAATGTGATGTTGCCACTGGTCGCGGGTAACTTACTGGACATGATTCAACTGATGACCGGTGCCGCTGGCATCCTGGCGGATAAAGCGATCCAAGGCTTCACCGTGAATGCTGAGCATCTGAGCGACGGTGTGAGCCGCAATCCGGTGCTTGTGACCGCACTCAACCCGGAGATTGGTTATGCCCTGGCGTCCGAGATTGCGAAGGAAGCCTACAGCACGGGGCGCCCGGTGATTGATGTGGCAGAAGAGCGAAGCGGGTTGAGCCGAGCGCGGCTCGAAGAGTTGATGGACCCGTTGAAATTGACTCGTGGAGGTCTGGCCTAAGCGCCCTCGGCCGGAGGTGAGTTCTTGTTGTTATCGCTAGAGCTCTTCGTGTTGTTGGTGATGGCCAACGGTGTTCCGGTGGTGGTGGCGAGGCTGTTTCAGCATCATGGTGACTGGCCGGTGGATGCCGGCCTGACGTGGGGTGATGGCCGGCCGTTGCTGGGGCCCAGCAAAACCTGGCGTGGGCTTGCGTCTGGCACCTTGGCAGGTTCGTTGTTTTCGATTTGGTTTGAGTTGGGTTGGTTTTTCGGTGCGTTTTTCGGCGCGTTGTCTTTGTTAGGTGATCTGCTGAGCAGCTTCATCAAACGCCGGGTGGGTATGGGGTCCAGTGCCCGGGCTGTTTGGCTTGATCAGCTGCCTGAGGCCGTTTTACCCATGTTCATGGCTTGGCTCTGGTTTCCATTGCCGCTCTGGGAAGCTGCCGCGATCGCAGTGCTTTTCGCCCTGTCTAATATGCTTTTCTCACCTCTGTTGTACCGTTTGGGTATCCGCAAACAGCCCCACTAAGGCCTAGGCTGGTCCTCGAGTGAGGGTATGAAGCGTCACTTCCGGTGGGCAGTTCAGGCGCACATTCAAGACTGACGTGCCAGCGCCCGGCGAGGTGTAACCCTGCATGCCGTTGACGCGCCAGGAGCCCCGTCCAAGGTGCCGAGGGCAGTCCGAATCCAGCGTCACGGGAATGCCTCCGGGCAGGCAGAGTTGACCGCCGTGGGTATGACCGCACAGGAATAAATCGTAGCCGGCGTGAGCGGCTTCGCGCCAGACTTCCGGGGTATGGCTAAGCAACAAGCTCACGCCGCCGACCGGAATGTCGTCGCCGGCTTTATGCAAATTGTGTGCTTTGTAATAGTGCGCGTCATCTATGCCCGCGAGATAAAGCGTATCGCCCGAGCGTTCCAGCTGGGCCATCTCGTTCATCAGCAACCGGTAGCCCATGTCCTCCAGTGCGGGCACCATGCACACGCTGTCGTGATTTCCTAACACCGCGTAGGCATCGCCCCGGATCGCTTCCCGAAGGCGTGCCATGCCGTCCAGCGAAGCGTCTATCGGCCCCCAAGTGAGCTGGCGGTAATCGCCGGTCAGAACGCACAGGTCATAATCCAGCGGTTGGATCTGCTGGATGACCGCTTGCAGGTTCTGCTCGTCCATATCTACGTGCAGATCCGTTAAGTGCAGGATACGAAAGCCCTCGAACGCCGTTGGCAGGTTTGGCACCGTGAAGGTGTTCGTTGCGGTTTTAAGCTTGCGGCTGTTGGCCTGTGCCCGGCCAAACAGCCCTAGGGCTTTAAGGCAAAAACGGATCAATCGCGGCGCGTTAGTGAGATTTTCCAGGTGGAAGGAACGTTTGTCTCGCCCCAGCAACAGAGCTTCAGATTCCTGCTCGATACCCAGGCGCTGGCGGGCGTGAACCGGTCCTAACCGCAGGCTCAGCCTGTAGAGTAGGAGTTCTTCCTGATTCTTGGGTTCGCGAACCTTCGCTGTCATGCTAATTCCCTGATGCCGAGCGGGACCTTATGCTGATCCCTGTTGTCATTATGGTTGGTCACTGGGCATCTGCAACTGTAGCGATACAATGTTCATGTTTAACGGGAACTTATTAGGGAGCTATCGGGAGATGGGCGATGACTGAAGCTGACCAGTCTGATTCGGTGTCTAGCTGGCAGATATTCAAAATCTTTCTGCGCTTGGGGCTGACCTCGTTTGGTGGCCCGGCTGCGCACTTGGGGTTTTTCCATGACGAGTTTGTCACGCGTCGAAAATGGTTGTCTGCTGAGGCGTTCGGCGAAGTTGTGGCGCTGTGCCAGTTGTTGCCGGGGCCGGCTTCGAGTCAGGTCGGGCTGACCATCGGTTTATTGCGTGGGCGTTACCAAGGTGCTTTTGCGGCTTGGTTAGGCTTTACATTGCCGTCAGCGCTGCTGATGACGTTGTTTGCGTTCGGGCTTACGCTCTGGCCTGAAGTCGGTTCAGGCGGTTGGATTCACGGCTTGAAGTTGTTTGTTGTGGCTGTGGTGGCGCAAGCCGTGTGGCAGATGGGACGGGTCCTCTGTCCAGACCGGTCTCGTCTGGTGATCGCCTTGCTGGTGGCGTGTGTGTTGCTGTTGGTTGGCGCAGCATGGATGCAAATACTGACCTTGGCGCTGGCTGCCTTGGCGGGGGCGCATCTCAGCTTGAGTTCACGCAAAGCCGCCGAGACGATGAATGTGGCCTTGCATGTGCGCAAGCCGTGGTGGTTTGCCGTGGGCTTCGCCGGTTTGCTGGTGCTTTCGCTACTGCCACAGCAAGCTGGCTCCTTGACCTGGGTCGGAGCTGAGCTCTACAGAGCCGGCGCTTTAGTGTTTGGTGGGGGCCATGTAGTTCTGCCCTGGCTGCAGGAGGGCTTTGTTGAGTCAGGCCAAATGGCTGCCGATACATTCCTTGCCGGTTACGGTGCCGCTCAGGCGGTGCCCGGCCCGTTGTTCACCTTTTCGGCGTTCCTCGGAGCTGTCGAAGCAGGTGTTTCTGGGGCGATGATCGCCGTGCTGGCGGTGTTTTTACCAGGAACCCTTTTGGTATTTGCCGGTCTGCCGTTATGGCGCTGGATACGTAAGCACGAAAAGGCTCGCTCAGCGTTGGCAGGCGTCAATGCCGGTGTTGTTGGTCTGCTCTTGGCGGCGCTGTACGATCCGGTATGGACTTCGGCGGTGCATGGGGCGATGGACTTGGCCATTGTTCTGGGGCTCTGGTTAGCGTTGGCAGTTCTGCGCTGGCCCGTTTGGGGCCTTGCCCCGGTAAGTGCCATACTGGGAGCAGTCATTTTTTGATGGGTGGATGAGATTATGAGCGAAGCATGCAATATCCCTGGACTGAACGTGCCGCGTAGCCGGTTTCCAGCGCCGGAACATGAGCTACAAGAACGTGAGGGTAGCGCTCATGTCGTTCTTGCCGGTGGCTGCTTCTGGTGTGTTGAGGCAGTATTCCTGGCGATCGACGGAGTAACCCGGGTGGAATCTGGCTACGCAGGCGGCTCAGCCGACACAGCGAACTACGAAGCAGTTTGCACGGGCACCACCGGGCATGCGGAAGTGGTGGACGTGCATTACGACCCTGCGAAAGTCCGCTTTGGTGAATTGTTGCGGGTGTTCTTTTCGGTGGCTCACGATCCGACTCAGGTCAACCGTCAGGGTAACGATGTGGGCACCCAGTATCGGTCGGCGGTGTTTTATGAAACCGAAGAGCAGAAGAAGCTGGCTGAGACATACATTCGTCAGTTGAATGAGTCTGGCGTTTATTCGGCGCCGGTAGCAACCACACTGGAGCCCCTTGAGGCATTCTATCCCGCAGAGGCCCAGCATCAGAACTTTGCCGCACGAAACCCCTGGCAGCCCTATATCATGGCGGTTGCGGCACCCAAGATGGAAAAGCTGGCTGCAGCCTGGCCAGACCGACTAAAACCCGAATCCAGTCAGGATGATCCTGATCTGGCGTGAGGAGAACCCTATGAGTATGTCTGCCGCGGGCTATGACGTAACGCCCCTGAGCAAAGCCCAGATTGAAGAAAAAGCCGTGGGGCTGACCGATGAAGAAAAGCGGGTGTTGCTGGATCACGGCACTGAGCATCCGTTTTGCGGTACCTTGTTGGATAACAAGAAAACCGGCGTGTATCACTGTCGCCTGTGTGATCTTCCGTTATTTGGTTCCGATGCCAAGTTTGATTCCGGGACCGGTTGGCCGAGTTTCTTCCAGCCCTTTGATCCCGAGCATCTGCGCTATATCGAAGACACCAGTTTTGGCATGACCCGCACGGAAATTCGTTGTGCCCGCTGCGACAGCCATCAAGGCCATGTGTTCCCTGATGGTCCGCCGCCCACCGGGCAGAGGTACTGCTTGAACTCCATTTCCATGGTGTTTCACGAAGCCGATTGATGCCCGTGTCGGCAGTGCTTCGGCGCTGCCGTGCAGCCCCTTCCTTAGCTGCTATGAGCAACAGCTAAGACCTTTGTGCGTTATCCAGCAAACATCCGAGCCAGTATAATCTGACGTTATGGCCTGGGTATTGGCGTATTGGGAAGGGTGTTTGTGATGAATCGACTGAACTTGAGTCCGTTAACCGAATCCGCAACCATGCTGCGACGCGTGGCCGTGGTGTTGGGTTCTGCAGGTTTGACGGCGATCTACTCATTGTTGATTTTGCTGCGGGCCTTGTTTGGCCAGCTTAATCGGCCGATTGTCGACAAGTACTGTCGTGAGTGGTCGGCCACTTTGCTCAAACTGGTACGCGCCAGTTTGACTGTTCGGGGCGCGGTGCCAGATTTCAACGATGGTCGGCGCTACATCATCATGTGTACCCATGCCAGCCACTACGATATCCCTATCAGTTTTGTGTCCTTGCCAGGCTCCATCCGAATGCTGTCGAAGCAGGAATTGTCGCGCATTCCTTTGCTCGGGCAGGCTATGGCGGCGGCTGAATTTCCGTGGATCAATCGCTCCAATCGCGCGGAAGCGGTCCGTGATCTGGAAAAAGCCAAAGCCATGATGGAGAGTGGGATTGTGCTCTGGGCTGCGCCGGAGGGCACGCGTTCACCCGATGGTCAATTGCTACCGTTCAAAAAAGGCTGCTTTCACTTGGCGTTTGATACGGAAGCGGTGATTGTCCCGGTCGCCATTCGAGGTGTTCACAAGGTTCTGCCGGCCCGTAGCCTTCAGATCAATCTGGGGCAGCCGGTTGATGTGCGGGTCGGTGCCACCATCGATACGTCAGGTAAAAGCAAAGAGCAGCTTCCGGAAGTGATGGAGGAAGTGAGGGCGCGTATGCTGGAATTGCTGGGCGATGGCGAGGCAGAATAACGTCTGTTCTCGCCATGCTTGGATCGGTTAGGCAGCAGCGGACACCACGGTAGAAAACAGGTAGCCGGTGTAAGCAATATAAACGGTCAGGAGCAGCAGCCCATCGACTCGAGAGATTAACTTGCGCCACCCGGTGATGCCGAATCCCATCACCAGAAGTGCGATGGTCAAACCGAGCATCAGTGTCCAGTCCCGATACAGCACTTCAGGATCGACCGACAAAGGTTGGATGGTTGCCGCCAGACCGACCACCGCCAAGGTGTTGAAAATTCCCGAACCAAGAATGTTACCCAGAATCAGGTCGTGCTCGTTCTTCTTGACTGCGGCTAAGGCTGAAGCCAGTTCTGGCAGCGATGTGCCGATGGCGACGATCGTCAAACCGATGATCAGATCACTGATGCCGAGAGCTTGGGCAATAGTGACCGCACCCCAGACTAGTATCCGGGAGCTGACGATCAGAAGAATCAGCCCGATCACCAACCAAATGACTGCGTTTTTCATCGGCATCGGGTGCGTAACCAGTTCGGAGTCGATGCCCTCCGCCAAGGGATCGTCCTTGCCTTTGATGCCTTGATAGATGGACCAGCCCATCACCGCCGCGAATACCGCCAGCAGTACCCAGCCATCCAGTCGTGATAGTTCGCCGTCCAACAATTGGGCACCTGCAATCAGCGTGAGTACCACCAGCAGGGGGAGTTCCTTTCGAATAACCTGAGAGTGCACGGCAATAGGCGCTATGAGGGCTGTCAGGCCAACAATCAGGGCGATGTTGGTGATGTTCGAGCCGTACCCGTTACCGAGGGCCAACCCCGGGTTGCCGTCGGAAGCTGCCATCGCGGAGACCGCAAGCTCGGGAGCCGAGGTGCCAAAGCCAATGATCACCATGCCAATCAGCAAGGTGGGCATGCCTAAATGTTTGGCGGTAGCCGCAGCGCCTTCAACAAACTTGTCAGCACTCCAGACCAGTAAAATCAGCCCCAGAATAATGGCGCCAATAGCCATCAACATAAATAAACCTCGATTCAGCTGTCAGAACATGCCACGACATCGCGGGCGAAGTAGGGATGGCGCACAAGATACAGCAAGTCTGTATTTCAGGTCAGCCCCGAAAGCGTAGGATTTCCCCATATAAGCAATGATCCGCATTAACATAAACGCGGTATCAGACTAAAGTTGCGCTGATATTGTTAACAAAAGGCGAGAGAATCGCGTTTTGTTACTATCTTCAGCTCAGCTGGCATGTTCCATACCAATTTGCATGCAGTTGGCAATCGCAATTTATTATTCCGGCAAAAAACGGGATAATGCGCGCAATTTCGACAGGAAGCACAAGGCTGCGCCTTTTACCTCGCGCAGTGCCGGCTTTCGATAGGCCGCTTTGCTGATCGTGGAGCGGTTTCAGGCTCAACACTAGCTAAGGTGGGAATCAATGGCCGTTAGACAGGCAGATGTAGTGCTGGTCGGTGGGGGCGTCATGAGCGCAACCCTCGGCGTGATGCTCAAGCAGCTTGATCCGTCTCTGGATATTGTCATGCTGGAGCGTCTGGACCACGTTGCTCATGAGAGCACAGACGGGTGGAACAACGCAGGTACTGGCCATGCGGGTTACTGTGAACTGAACTACACACCTGAAACGGACGACGGCGATGTAGAAATAGCGCGAGCGCTGCAAATCAACGCCCAGTTCGAAGTTTCTCTGCAGCTTTGGTCATATCTTGTTGAGCAGGGCATTCTTCCGGAACCAACCTCCTTTATTAATCGCACCCCACACCAGAGCTTTGTCTGGGGTGAAGAAAATGTTGCCTTCCTGAAACGCCGCTTTGAGCGCTTGAAAGAACACCATCTCTTCCAGGAAATGGAATACACCGAGAGCCCGCAAGAACTGGCCGAGTGGATGCCGTTGGTGGTTGGCAACCGGAATCCGATGGAGAAAGTGGCGGCGACCCGCATCAAACATGGCTCGGATGTGGATTTTGGCTCCCTGACCCGGAGCATGGTCAAGTGGCTGGAATCCCAGCCGAACTTTGAGTTGATGGTTAACTCGCCGGTTTATTACATTGATCAGCGTGACAACGGTCGATGGAAGTTGCGGGTGAAGAATCAGAAAACCGGCGAAACCACCAAGTTGGAAGCCGGCTTTGTCTTCCTGGGTGCGGGTGGTGGCGCTTTGCCACTGCTGCAGAAGTCCGGCATTGATGAAGCACGCGGATACGGCGGCTTCCCGGTGAGTGGCCAGTGGCTGGTGTGTCAGAAACCCGAAATTGTTAACGAACACCACTCCAAGGTGTACGGCAAAGCACCGATTGGTGCGCCCCCCATGTCGGTGCCTCATTTGGATACCCGTATTATCAACGGCGAGCCGGCTTTGCTGTTTGGGCCTTTCGCGGGCTTCACCACCCGATTCCTCAAGCAGGGCTCCATGTTTGATTTGTTTGGCTCGGTTAGGGCCACTAATCTGCGCCCCATGTTGTCGGTGGGTAAGAGCAACATGGATTTGACCCGCTATTTGATTGGTGAAGTGTTCCAGTCTCATGCAGACCGTGTTGAGGCTCTGCGTAACTTCTTCCCGGATGCCAAGGAAGATGATTGGACCTTGCAGATGGCTGGCCAGCGCGTGCAGATCATCAAGCAAACCAAAGAAGGCGGCGGCAAGCTCGAGTTCGGTACGGAGATTGTGGCCGCAAAAGATGGGTCGCTGGCGGCCCTGCTGGGCGCATCCCCGGGCGCATCCACTGCAGCCAACGCGATGCTGAATGTGCTGGAGCGTTGCTTCCCTGAAAAGATGCAGACGAAAGAGTGGCAGGAGCGTATGAGAACGCTGGTGCCGTCTTATGGTCAGTCATTGGTGGAAAACGAAGAGCTCTTGAACGCCGTTCGCGAGCGGACTCTGAAGACGCTTCAGCTGGGCTGAGGCTTTGGAACAAGCCCGGTGCCGGATGGCATCGGGCTTGTTGATAACTAACGGTGTGATTTGGTCAGAGTTGGCCGAAAGCCTTGTCGAAATCTTTGGCGGCTGCATCGGTAAACTCGAAGTTATTCCGAATATACCCCAGCGTTGCTTTTTCTGTGTCGGTCACGCCTTGTCCGTCTTGAGCCGATTTGAACAGATCAGCCACTTCGTCTTTTGATAGCTTGCCTTCCCCCTTTCCTGTCGTGTGCTTGCGCGCGAGTTCCAGCAGTTCTTTTTCGTATTTTTTACCATCAATCGTTTCGTAAGCCATAACAAAGCCAACTCCATTTAACATTGAAAACAGTCGCTCAAAGCCTGATGGCTTCAATGCTGACAGGCAAACGAACGCAAGCGTTCTACGGCAAGCCTGATTTATTCATACAAGCACAGGGTTTTTGATTGTGCAAATAATGGCCAGTGCTGCGTCGTTTCTCTTTACGCTATTGCTGGCCCAAGCGTTTCCGGATAGTCCTAGCTCTTTATTCGACGATCTTGCAGCTTGATGTCACAACGGTTGTTGCGGCGGTCATCAGTTTGTGGACCGGGCATTTTTCCGCGACTTTTTCGAGGCGCCCTAGATGGGACTTCTCCAGCGGGCCCTTCAAACGCAAGTCTACGTGCAAGCGGTAAGTCCCGGAGCGTTCCTCGGAGTTGTCTCTGGTAACATCAATCTCGACATCTTCAAGAGGGATGTTGGCCTTTTCCGCATACATCAGCAAGGTGATGGCTTTGCAGGCTGCTAGTGCAGAGTCATAGAGATCATGAGGATCAGGCGCTGTATCGGTGTCGGCGTCAATTCTAGCGTCCGCACCAATTTCGTGTTGATCAATCTGAAGAAGTTGACGGTACTTGCCTAGTTCGCTTTTCGAAAGTTTGATTGCCACTGTGTCAGGCTCCTGATGACGATGAGGGATGCTCAACCGGCTGTTGGCAGGCGGGTTTAGCATAACGATTTGTCTTTCCCGCCTCCAGTCGACCGGTTATGGCATCAGGCTATGGCACCACTGCATAAGCAAGAATTTCGACCAGCATTTCCTCTCGGGCAAATCCTGAAACAATGATGGCGGCCCGGTTAGGATAGGGCTCGGACACAAAATCGGCGTACACGCGGTTAACCGTGGCAAGATCTTCACGGTTGGTCACGTAAATCACAACCTGGGTAAGATCAGAAACCATACTGCCCGCGCTTTCCAGTGTGTGCTTCAGGTTAGCCAGCGTTTGGGTAATTTGGGGCTCTATCCCGCCATCAACCACTTTGCCTTCGGCATCAATGGGAATCTGCGCGGTAAACAGCAGGCCGTTACCGACCGTTGCCCACGCGAGTGGGGATTTTGATGCAGGCAGATCGGTAGTTACCGGGTACGGGTTCATATAAAGCTCCTTAGTCGTTGTCGTTGGTGCCGGCGCCAGCGCCTTGGCGTGAGTCTTCAGAGGCTTCTACCAGCATCTTTGTTGCCAGCTGTTTCAAGCGCTCCCAAAGTTCGGGGTCTACCTCGATGCCGTCAACCAATGACCGTTCATGCCAGTCCAGCATGGCGGCGCGGTTTTGCAGAATAAGATCATTGGCTGGTGCATCGGGTTTGAGGTTGGGTAACAGATCCACATGGTTCACCATCACCAGCGTGATGCCGTTGTTGGGCTCTGTGTCGTCAGGTGTCGATGGCAACCCGTACATGCAGATTTCAGGTTCTGCTTCTCCGGATTTAAAGCTCACCAGAATTTCGGTCAGGGGTTCGTGAGAGTTGCGCCAGAAGGCCGTCACGCTCATGCCACGACGAGCAATGCGAGACAGGTAGCCCACAATCAACATGCGGTTGTGGCAATGGCGTATTTTGGTGACCGAAAGTCCTCGGGCACGACACTTTGCATAACCCAACTCAATCGCCAAGCTGGCGTGGCCAAGTACGGTTTTGTTTTCGGCATCGACCACGCACAAATCCGCGTCTTGGTAGATCAGTTTCGGCGACTGGGATTTATCCTCGTTCTGCAAGAAATCCAGGCCTTTCCTGAGCGCGGCTATGCCGTCGAGCCCATGGGCTTCCATCCAGGCCACCATATCGGCCGCATCGTTGGCATCACCTTCGTCAAAACCGATGGCGATGAAGGCTTTTCGAGACAGCCCCTGCAGTTCGTTGAACGAGACTTTCATGGTTGTTCACCTTGCACAACGTGGTGGTTATCGAGGATCGGCTCCACAGGGAAACCCCAGTCGTCCAGTTGCTCAAGAGAACGCTCCGGGCTGCACAGTTCGCGTGGTAAAGGCGCGCCCTGGAACAGGGTAATGCGCACCCATCGGTCGGATTTCGGGTCAAACCGGCTGGCGCCAAAGAACGACAGTTTGGTTCGTAGCAAGTGCATCGGCTTCATATCCCGGTGCCATAAGTTGGCGCGGATTTCTCCGTATGGGGTCTCGCCCATGGTCTGAATTCGGCGGACGCATTCTTTCTGCTCCGGGTGCGCCATCAGGAATTCCACCACCATGGCATTTGGGTTCTGCGCTATAAATTGCTCAAGCTTGGCGCGGCAACGACTGATACGCGGGCCAATGGCTAGGGCCATTTCTTTTTCCGCGCCGGATTCGGACCCCCGCACACCGAGCCTTGGCTCTTCTTTCTCAACCGAGCGATACCAAAACCAGTAGTTATCATCGGGGCAATCCTCGCGATAACTAAGGGCCCAGCCGAAGTTCTGATCAATCAAATCCATCAGTTTTCGGGCCTTCATATCTGGCTGTAAGTCCATGGTTTCCTGACAGCCCAGCTCATCATCCAGTTTGTCCACCAAATCGGGGTAAAGCTCGATCAGCAGGGTGTTAATAAGCTCTTGAGCTTCCAGGGAACAGTGTTTGTTAGCCCATGAAATGAGCTCCTCGTAGAGGTGTGGGTGCGCGAGAGTACGGTCCAGCCACGCGACAGTTTCGGCGATGGATTTGGCGGTGCTCTTGTTGCGCAAGGTTTGCTCGGGGTCTTCGGTTTTGGTTTGTTGCAGGTGCGTGAGTGCGCGTGCCATCAGTGCCCTTAATTTCGCGTGCGTCTGTTCGTTGGCGGTTTTCTCAAGGGCGAAGGCGAGGGCGCGTTCCCGGCCATAGACCCACTGCTGGATCAGCTGTGGATGGTTGATCAAAAAAGGTGCCATACCCAGCCCCGTAGAGTTGCCGATGCCGAGGTAGCGCTCGAGCTCCGGGTGCAGAGGCACGGCCTGATCCGGAGACTTTACTTTGGCCAGATGGTTGAGCTGATCAATTGAGAATTTGCGCAGCACATAGACGGCCAGCATTTGTGCAGCAAACGGTCGGTTGAAGTCCGAGCTACGTTCAAGCCGGGCAAAATCGGCGATGCCGAACTTGCCGTTACCGTAAACGGCTGTGGTGCGGTACAGGTAACCGACAGCGGTCAGCCAGGCCGGGTCGGGCTGGCGGCCAGACGACAAGGCTTCGACAAACTGGCTAAAGTTGCGCAGGCTTTTGTTGGCGCGTGAAAGCACCAGCACTCGTGGGTGCTGGCGCCCCGCCTCCTGCAAGGGGACGTTGGCCTCCATTTGCTCCAGCAAAGAGTTCTCGACTTCGCCTTCCACCACGGCAAAGGTGACATCCCAGGCTTCTGCAATCACCCGGTCTGAGCGAAGTTCGGCCGGTAACTCTCGGGAGAAAATGACACAGTGGTAGCAATTGGCCGGCGTAGTGATGCGATACACCGCCAGCCCGTGGCCGTTGGTATCGAGATCAAACACCGTGTTCGCAACCTGCCACCGTTCTGCAATCATTTTGCGCATCAGCGACCGAACAAAGCTCAGTCGGCTGGCAAACATGCTGCCCAGTCGTTCCAGCTTCATTACTTCACTGGCAGGGCGTAAGTTGTTGGGTACGAATGCAGAGGTTGCTGAAATCATGATGTCACCCTTGCCTGTTCGGCCTACTGTTTATTCTAGCTAGTGTTGGATGAGATTCTGCTCGCGGGCCATGGCATAGGCCGCTTTTGGACCGAGCCACAGTGATGGCAGCAGAATGAGTGAAACCGGAATGGCGGTTATGACGATAAATTGTTGCAGCACACTGATCTGGCCTGCC
Source organism: Marinobacter sp. SBS5 (assembly GCF_048285575.1). Taxonomy (NCBI): domain Bacteria; kingdom Pseudomonadati; phylum Pseudomonadota; class Gammaproteobacteria; order Pseudomonadales; family Marinobacteraceae; genus Marinobacter; species Marinobacter sp. SBS5. The sequence continues at coordinate 480,224 of NZ_JBLWAZ010000001.1, forward strand.
CCCATGAAGAGCAGGATGGCTGCCATGCCGGCCATCGCAATGCCCCAGAAGGCTCGCACGAAGGTGTTCGGCTGATCGTGCCCTGAGCTGACTACTGCGATGGAATAGCTCATGGAGTCTCCGGTGGTGGCCACGAAAATAGTTGTGAGGATCAGGATGGCCAGCGCCATAAAGCCTCCGCCAGGAAGCGCTTGGGCTACGGTCAGTGTCGCCACATCAAACCGGAAGTTGTTCAGAGCTTCTGCCAGATCGATCACACCGGTTGACTGGTAGTAAATGCCAGAGCCGCCCAGCAAGGTGAACCAGATGGTGGTGGCGATAGGGGCCATTACTGCAACCGCCAGAATCATGCTGCGTATGCTTCTGCCACGGGAAATCCGCGCGACGAAAATCGCCATCAGAGGGGCATATCCGAGGAACCAGGCAAAAAAGAACACGGTCCACCACTGCATCCACCAGCCGGGAGCGGTTTCCGCGGTCATGGTAGCCATGGTCAGGAAAGAGGACAGATACTCGCCCATCCCCTGGATATATGTGTTGGTGAGGAACAGCGTCGGCCCGAACACATAAATAATGGCGGCGACAGCCAGTGCCAGAAAGACGTTCATGCGGCTCAGGAACTGGATGCCGCGGTGAATGCCGGTTACGGCGGATGTTACGTAAATTATGGCGAGCACGATCAGTATGGCCATTTGCGTAACCAAACCGTCGGTCAGACCGAACAGTTCACTGAGACCGAAGCTCATCTGAGTGGCCAGAAAACCAATAGGGCCCACGGTACCGGCCACTACCGCGATTACGCAGCAAGCGTCCACGGCACTGCCAAGCCAGCCGCTCATGATACGTTCGCCAAACACCGGATAGAGCAGTGTGCGTGGTTGCAGCGGCTTGTCATTTACGTAGTGGGCATGGGCCAGAACAATCGCAGCCAGGGTGCCGAGTACCGCCCATGCCAGAAAGCCCCAGTGCATAAACGACTGCGCCATAGCATGAGGAATGGCCGCGGCCGTGCCGGGCTCAGAGGTGAACGCGGGTGGGGTGACAACATAATGGTAAATGGGCTCGCCCGCGGCAAAGAACACACCACCCCCGGCCAGCAAGGTGCACATGATGATCGAGAGCCAGCGGAAGGTGCTCATTTCAGGCTGATCCAGATTACCGATTTTAGCCCGAGCTGCTGATGAGCAGGCTACGCCAATGGCAATGAAGAAGGTGGCCAGCAGCAATAGCTGGAAGTAGGTACCAAAGACTTTTGCCGTCCAGCCAAAACCTTCGCCAATCACCTCGGCAACAGCTTTGAGGTCGAACAGTGAGAACCCGACGAACAGCACGATAAAGCCAACGCTGAGGGTCAGTACTACCGGATCGCCAAGTTGGGCTATGGAGTAGTCTCCGCCTGACTTGATGTTGTTGTTTTTCATCACGCGTACCTTTGTTGTTTTAGCGCTTGTCCGTTACGCAGGGCACCCTATATGGGCGCCCTGCGGGCTCAGGTTCGAGCCCGGGTGCCAATTTCCAGTTGCCTAAGCCAGTTCAGACCCATGATCTTTTCGACTTCTTTTTCGCTAAATCCTTTGCGGCGCAGGCCTTCGATAATGGCCGGGAAGTCCCGGTTGTCCTTGAACCAAGACAGAGGTCTGGGCCAACCGGCGTTGTTTTTGTTGCCTTCACCAAAGTCCATTTGCTTCGACCACCGGCCGTTACGCATCCAGTCCAGAACCGACTGGGGTTGCCCTTGGCACAAGTCGGTGCCGATCCCGATGTGGTCAACCCCCATCAGCTCCGCAGTATCGGCCACCATGTTGCAGAAGCTTTCCAGTGTGCAGTCGGGCCCGTCTTTTAGGTGGAACGGGTACACGGAGAAACCAAGTAACCCGCCGCTTTCCGAAATGGCCTTCAGCACCGTATCCGATTTATTACGCTTGGCCGGATGAAACGAAGCCGGGTTGGCGTGGGAAATAATCACCGGCCGGCTGGAGAGTTCGATGGCATCCAGCGTCGATCTTTCAGAGCTGTGCGACATGTCGATGATCATGCCAACCCGGTTCATCTCCTCGATGGCCTGCCTGCCAAACCGACTCACACCGCTGTCTTCTGCTTCGTAACAACCGGCGGCCAGCAGGCTCTGGTTGTTGTAGGTTAACTGCATGATCATCAAGCCGAGCCTGCGCATGACCTCGATCATGTCGATGTCATCTTCGATGGGCGAGCAGTTCTGCGCACCGAAGAACACGCCGACCCGGTTGGATTCCTGAGCCCGCCGGATGTCTTCAGCTTCGTACACCGGCATGATCAGGTCGCTGTGTTGCTCAAAGCGGCGGTTCCAGTCACCAAAGCGTGACAGCGTCTCGCGGGTGTTTTCGTGGTACACCAAGGTGGCGTGCACTGCCGAGACTCCCCCAGCGTGCATCTGTTCAAATATCTCCCGGGACCAATTGGAGTATTGCAGTCCATCGATTGTCAGCATGGCGCTTCTCCTCGGATCAGGCCCGCACGTAGCAGGTCTTTACAACGGTGTAGAACTCACGAGCGTACTGACCCTGTTCCCGAGGGCCGAAGCTGGAGTTTTTACGGCCGCCGAAGGGTACGTGGTAGTCGGTGCCTGCGGTGGGCAGATTCACCATTACGCACCCGGTTTGAGCGCGCGCTTTGAAGTCCGAGGCGATCTTCAGAGAGTTAGTGATTATGCCGGCGGTGAGCCCATACTGGGTGTCGTTCAGAGTGGCCAGTGCAGTTTCGTAATCGGGTACACGGATCACACAAGCAATTGGTCCAAAAATTTCGTCCCGGTTAATCGCCATGGAGTTCGTGGTGTCGGTGAACAGCGTTGGCGCCATGTAGTAGCCATCGGTTTCCGCTTCAATTCGCGAACCACCGAACGCGAGGGTTGCGCCGTCAGCTTTGGCCCGCTCGATCCAGGCCAGGTTGGATTCCAGCTGGCCTTTATCGGCGATGGGGCCAATTTGTACGCCGTCTTCCAGCGCGTGCCCGACTTTGGCGAGCTCCAACCGTGCTTTCAGCTTGGACACGAACTCATCATGAACGGCATCAGTCACAATCAGGCGGGACGATGCGGTGCACTTTTGCCCGCTGCCGGAATAGGCGCCGTTAAATGCGGCTTCAACAGCCAGATCCAGGTCGGCATCGTCCAGCACGATCAGGGCGTTTTTGGAGCCCATTTCAAGCTGGCATTTGACCAAATTGCCCACGGTGGCAGAGGCTACTCGGCGGCCCACTTCCAGAGAGCCGGTAAAGGTAATGGCTTGGACATTCGGGCTGCTGATCAGGGTTTCGCCGGTTTCACCGCCGGACCCCATTACCAGGTTAAAGGTGCCGGCAGGCAGATCCTGCTTGCTGATGATTTCGGTCAGAGCCCAGGCGCTGGCTGGCACCAGATTAGCGGGCTTGAACACAACCGCGTTGCCAAAGGCCAGTGCGGGGGCGATTTTCCAAACGGCGGTCGCCATCGGGAAGTTCCAGGGGCTGATGACGCCAACCACGCCCAGTGGCTCGCGCCGGATGTCGATTTCAACGCCCGGCCGGACCGAGTCGGCGCGCTCGTCGATCTGACGGAGCACTTCTGCCGCGTAATAGTGGAAGAACTGGCCGGAGCGGTAGACTTCGCCTTTACCTTCCGCCAAGGGTTTGCCTTCTTCGCGGGACAAGAGTTCGCCCAGCTCGTCCTGACGGGCAATGAGTTCATCTCCAATCGCCATCAAAATTTTGTAGCGTTGCTCAAGCCCGCTTTTGCTCCACTGCGCGAAGCCGCTCTGAGCAGCGCTAATAGCTTGCTGGGTTTGTTCTGCGCTGGCCTGATCAAACTCGCCGATAATGTCGCTAAGATCCGACGGGTTAACGTTGGTTACGGTTTTTGTGCCGGTAACCCACTGGCCATTGATGTAAAGCGGGTGAGAATTGGTCATGAGAGCCTCCTTATTTTCGATGCACTCATGCTAGTCAAGATGCAATAATAAGGATAATCAATAAAAAAGATTAAAAGATAAGCAATCCTTATGAGGTGGTGGCCATGTTGCCGGAGCTGAAAATCCAGCAGTTACGTTATGTGATTACGGTGGTCGACGAAGGTGGGTTCAATGCCGCCGCCAAACGGGTGCATCGCACTCAGCCCGCGCTGTCGATGGCGGTTCGGGAGCTTGAGCAACGGCTGGGGCAGGACATTTTTGAACGGGGTGGTAAAAGCCAGCTGACGCCGTTTGGCAAGTTCTGCCTGCCTAGGTTTCGCGAGTTATTGGGGCAGCATGACCGTGTGGTGAAAGACGTGGTTGGCCAGGCGGATGGCCGGCAGGGTCACGTGCACATAGCAACGGTACCGTCGGTGGCCAGCCGCATCATGCCGCCGTTGCTGGCGGATTTTATAGACCGATTTCCGGATTTGACCATCAGTCTGCACGATGAGAATGCCCATTACGTGTGTCAGATGGTGGCCAATGGCGAGGTGGATCTGGGCATTACCAGCTTATGGCAAAGTGATGACGACCTTGATTACACCCATTTATTCGAAGATAAGGTCGGCGTGGTGTGTCATCGAAGTCACCCGCTGGCTAGCCGGTCATCGATCGATTGGCGCAGTTTGCAGGGCGAAAAGCTGATACGTAACGGCACCTCGCGGTTATTAATGGGCACGGATGCCTCAGAGCTGGTTGAAAACAGCGCTTTCTACATTTCCAATATGATTTCTCTGATCGCCATGTTGGAAGCAGGGGCAGGCGTTACGACCTTGCCGCAGCTCGCGTTTCCGGAACATAACGCGAACCTCTGCTTTATTCCGCTTCAGGAGCCCGATGTGGTGCGCCGGATTGGCTTGGTCAAGGCGAGTAATCGAACCTTGGCGCCGGCCGCGCAAATCATGGAAGGGTTTTTGCTGGAAAGGCTGAAAGACGAGCCGGAATAAGGAAGGGATGCCGTGGCCAAGCTCAAAGAGCTTGGCCANNGGGGCAAAGCTAAAAGGTTTTGCCCACGGATCTATACAGCTTAAGCTTAGCTGTGCTGCAGCACGACTTTTTCTTCAATGATCTTCTGCTCGCGGGCCATCGCGTAGGCGGCTTTAGGGCCGAGCCACAGTGACGGCAGCAGAATGAGAGAAACCGGGATGGCTGTGATCACAATGAACTGCTGCAATACACTGATCTGACCAGCGCCCATGTACAGCAGAATTCCGGCCATGGCCGCCATAGCTATACCCCAGAAGGCTCGGACGAATGCTTTCGGCTGGTCGTGACCAGAGCTGACGACCGCAATGGAGTAGCTCATGGAGTCGCCAGTGGTCGCCACAAAAATCGTGGTCAGTATCAGAATGGCCAGCGCCATAAATCCACCGCCGGGCAGGGCCTGAGCGACCGTCAGTGTCGCCACGTCAAAGCGGAAGTTGTTCAATGCTTCAGCCAGATCGATCACACCGGTCATCTGGTAGTAAATGCCGGAGCCACCCAGCAGGGTGAACCATACGGTGGTCGCAATCGGGGCCATAACCGCGACGGCAAGAATCATTTCCCGAATGCTTCGGCCGCGAGAAATACGAGCAACGAAGATGGCCATGAGCGGCGCATAGCCGATGAACCAGGCGAAGAAGAACACCGTCCACCACTTCATCCACCAGTTAGGTGCGGTATCCGCAGTCATGGTCGCCATGTCGAGGAAGGACGACACGTACTGACCCATGCTTTGCATGTAGGTGTTCGTGAGGAACAGCGTCGGGCCAAAGACAAAAATGATGGCTGCGATCGCCAGCGCCAGGAAGACGTTCATCCGGCTCAAAAACTGAATGCCGCGGTGCACGCCGGTAACGGCTGATGTTACGTAAATGGCGGCCAGCGCTGCCAGGATGGCCATTTGTGTTCCAAGCCCATCGGTCAGACCGAACAGTTCGCTGAGGCCAAAGCTCATCTGAGTCGCCAAAAAGCCGATCGGGCCAACGGTGCCCGCGACAATGGCAATCACGCAGAATGCGTCTACAACGCTGCCTACCCAGCCGCTCATGATGCGTTCACCGAAGATCGGGTAAAGCAGAGTGCGGGGTTGGAGAGGGTTGCCTTTCACGTAATGGGTGTGAGCCAGCACAATGGCCGCCAACGTGCCGAGTACAGCCCAAGCCAAAAAACCCCAGTGCATAAACGATTGCGCCATGGCACTGGCCACTGCCTCAACGGTGCCGGGCTCAGTGTCAAATGCCGGTGGCGTGACCACAAAGTGGTAAACCGGCTCGCCGGCCGCAAAGAATACGCCGCCCCCGGCCAGTAGTGTGCACATAATGATGGAGAGCCAGCGGAAGGTGCTCATTTCCGGGCGGTCCAGATTACCGATTTTCGCTTTTGCGGCGGGAGTACAAGCCAAGCCGATAGCAATAAAGAAGGTAGCCAGCAGTAACAGCTGGAAGTATGTACCAAAGACCCGGGCGGTCCAAGTGAAGCCGCTACCGATCGCGTCGGCGACGCCTTTGAGGTCAAACAAAGAAAAGCCTACAAACAACGCAATAAAACCAACACTGAGCGTAAGTACTACTGGGTCACCAAGCTGAGCTATCGAATAGTCTCCGCCTGATTTTTGGTTACCCTGAGCCATAACATAAACCTTTTTTAATGCATCTTTAAAACTTGGCGCGCGACAGTGCCATAATTTTCCTGCTAATACCAACGCTTAGCAGGACTTTCCACATACGCACAATACGAAGGGCAAATGGCACGGTTAGCGTCAGTTAACACAATTCAGTGTAGTTATTTATTGGAAATCTGCTTACGTAGTTCTGTGATGAACTTCCGTGCGGCGATCCCGATATGCTCATCGCCCAAGTAATGAAGATAAAAAACTGACCGTGCGATGCCTTCCTTCTTGCAGGGGTAAAACCTGCAAATGTCCGCTTTCAAGGTGCTCGGCAATTGAAGGGTGGGGCAGCCAGGCAAAGCCAAACCCTTGGCAGACAATCTCCACGGAGGCGTGGACGTTACTGACAGTCCCGTGTTGTTCAGAGCCAAGTCAGCCGGCGTTCATGCTTTTATGCATACCCGAATCTCGAACAATGATTTGCTCGAATTAAAGGCATTTTTTTCGAGGTTAAAGCGGCGAGCATACTCCCAGCGTTTATGTGGAGCGGATTCACAAGCCAAGAGGAGCAACGCAATGAACCTATATGATCGAATGTTAGCTGTTTTTACTGCCGTTCTAGCCATTCTAGGCTCTGGCCTGGCGATGGCCGGAGAGCCAAGCGATAGTCTATTGACTCCGGATAACCACAGTTTGATTTTGATCGACCATCAGCCGCAGATGGCGTTTGCGACCCGCTCCCATAGCATCGAGGACGTTCGCAACAACGTTACCGGTCTGGGGAAAGCCGCTAAGGCTTTTAACGTACCGACCATCCTGACTACTGTTGCAGAGAAGTCGTTCAGCGGTCCTATTTTTCCTGAGCTTCAGCGTGACTTGGCGAGAACAGGCACTTACGCTGCCGTTACTGATATCTCGAAAGAGATGTTTAATGCCAGTGAAGGTAAATAATCGATAATCCTTCGAAAAATGGGGCCTGATCAGGCCCCATTTTTTAGTGGCTTTTTATGCGATTACGAATGATGCGGATGGTGTCGATGTCTGCTGCGATATACGCCTGCTGTACGAAAAGATCGTAAGGAAGTTCATCGCTGAGCTCGTCCAGATACCGGGCGCAATAGCTGAACCGCACGAACAATGAGTCTGGTTCAGGCTCTTCAATGGTCATCGTCAGGCTGCCGCCAGGCATTAGGGCCGTGGGTGTGATTTCATAATGCACCGACCGGTTTTCTTCGAACGTTACTACGTCGTCAACCACAATGCCGGGCAGCTCCAGGCTTCGCTTTAAACGCGTATCACCCTGCCACTCCAGCTCGTATTCCCCCAGCCCGATCACAAAGTGGTGAGGTGCTTTGGCCCGCAAAACAAGGCCATCCCACAACTTAGGTGGGGACGTGCAACTTGCCGTGACGGGCTTCACCCACGTAAAACGCTGGCTTGGCACCTGGAAATGCCCAGAACGGAGTCATCTCGGAGGAAGGGAAGATGTTCGGGAAGCGCGGATCGCGCTGGGAGGGGCCTGCAATGGTCTTTTCCTGCACCATTGAAATGTACTGGTCGATGGAGTTTTCGAGGGTGTTGCCGTTGATGATGACCTCGGTGCCGATGGTCTTGGCGTAGTCAGCCACGCCGCTGGCGGCAGACAGGTGGGGGGCGTAAGAATCCACGCTGACACCGTTTTCACTGGTTACCCACAGGCCTTCGTCGGTGTGGACAACAATCGAGTGGTTGCCCTCGGTATGGCCCGGCGTGTGAACCAGTGCCACACCGTCGCCCAGCATGATCGAGCCGTCAAACTTGATGACCTTATCTTCGGCGATTCCGGCGATGCCGGATGGGCAATACCAGTCTGCCTGATAAGGGTTCAGGTCCAGAGCGGATTCCCATTCACGCCAATGCACCAGCAGCTTGGCATTGGGGAATATCGACGGCTCCTTGTCGGTGCCCAGCCAGCGGCGCACATCCTGAGTGTGCAGGTGGTCGTAGGTGATGTAGTCGATGTCTTCTGGCTTCAGGCCAAGACTGGCGACAATGGCCGGCGCGGTGGTTTGCCGGTCGATGATCCTATCGGCGACAAAGCTTGGGGTGGTGTCCTGCAGTCGGCGGAAAAACGGCGTTTCACCGTTTCGCTCGTAGTCGGAAGGTGAAACCAGCATGGTTTTCACGCCTTCTTCGGTATCGAACTGCACCACAAAGACACGGTTCTGGATATGAACGTACTCCACCAGTCGTTCACGAGAGAACGCATTGCGCAACCCGTAACGGGCGGGGTAGGGCACCTTCACGAGATCAAACGACCGGAAATAGCGCGCTTTTGGCCCGGCTAACATAGTCTTTCGGAAACCCTCCGCGGCGGCGCGAGTGTCTTCAACACGAGCTTGCTGGCCGTATGCACTGCGTGAACCGTCAAAGTCTGTGATCTGTTTGAAATGTGTCATGGGTTATCTCTTGTTGTTCTCAGCGAAAACTGTCGGATTCAAAGTTCTTACGGCCACGTTCCATGGCGCTGCGAGTCATGCGCAGGAAAAAGGTCGGCACCGCATTGGAAAGTCTGCCCAGCAGCTTGTCTTGCCAGGGCAGGTAGTATTCCAGAGGCTGTTTTTTAAGAACCGGCCCCAACACCGCTTGGGCGACTTCCTCTGGAGTTAGTGCACGGCTGCTGGCGAAGGTCAGTGCGGAGTTATCATCGCCACGCTGCTGTTCCAGCATGGCTGTTTTAACCGGGCCGGGCCCGACCAGTGACACGGCAATACCATGACGGCAAAGATCGCCGGCTGCCGCAATGCTGAAGCCGCGCACCGCAAATTTGCTGGTGGCGTAGACTGCATTGCCCGGTACAGGGCACAAGGATGCCAACGAGCCGATGTTGATAATGTGCCCGCGATGCCCGCTGGCCAGCATGTGAGCGGCGGCCGCGTTGGTACCGAAAATGACGCCTTTTACATTTACGTCCAGAGTCAGGTCGACATCTTTGCTGTCCAGCTCGCCGGTACGGCCACTGCGAAGCACGCCGGCCACATTGATCAGCACATCCACCTTTACATGCTCGGAGGCAAGGCGTTCGAATAATGCCTGCCACTGCCCGTTGTCTCGCACATCGAGCGTTTCGCAGCGTACCGCGCTCTGATTCTCCCAGCGTTTAGCGAGCCCCTCGGCGTTCAGGTCGGCTGCAATCACCTTGTGGCCTTCCTTAACGGCTTGCTCAATGATGCAAGCGCCTATGCCGCATGCGGCACCCGTTACCATTATTAACATCGATGTTCCTCTCGACCGGGTTGGACATTACTGTTCGACGGATTTCTAACGACAACGGTGACAAAGTGCCTCGTCACTCGCTTGACACGGGCTGCCACGTTTTTAACACTTTACGCCAGCCCATCGATGTCGAGAGTTATATGACCGTTCGCCGCCGATCTATTCCGGCCAGCTTTGCCCTCGCGCTATACGAGTATCTTGATCAGCACGGCGTCGACACCGATCAGCTACTGCCGGTGCCCCGGCCGCCGCAGGATACCTTGCTCAATGCCGACATGCCGATCGATCTTTGGCGCCAGCTGCTTGAGTGTGCGGCGGAGCATTTGAACGACCCACTGCTGGGGTTGCATCTGGGGCAAACCGTCATACCTCGCCATGCCGGTGTGCTCGGATACGTCATTATGGCTTCTCAAAATCTCGGCGAGGCCATCGCTCACTTCCATCATTATCAACGACTGATCTATGACGTGACCCCGCTGATCGTTCGGGAAAATGACAGCGCGATGGAGTTGGTCTGGGATGCCGAACATGGCCGCCCGGGGCCGTTGGTGGATGAAACCGCGGTAACCGCGCTGGTCAACTTCTTTCGGCGCCTGACTTTTTCGGGCCTTGTGCCGCAGCGAGTGGATTTCATTAACCCCACGCCCGCGAATATCGAGGCTTACACCGATTATTTTGGTTGCCCGGTGAGATTCGAGCAGCCGGAAACCGTGATCAGCGTATCTGCGGATACCGTGGCCCACCCATTGCAAACCTCTGACCCGGCCATGCTGACCATGCTGGAAGCTCAGGCTGATGCCTTGCTGGCCCGCCTGCCACTTGAATCGCCATTGGTGGACGACGTTCGCCGGCGCATAGGGCGGTTGTTATCGGAGCAGCAGCTGGATATTGCGACAGTAGCGGCCAGTATGGGGGTGTCCACCCGCACTCTACAGCGCCAGCTGGCCCGGGAAGGGACCAGCTTTCTAAATGAGGTTGCTGCGGTAAGGCGTGAAATGGCTGAACGCTATTTGCGGGAAACCAATTTGGGGCTGGTCGATATCGCATTGGTGTTGGGCTACTCGGAGCACAGTGCTTTCACTCGCAGCTTTGTTCGTTGGACTGGAATGACCCCGAATGAGTTTAGGCAGCAGGGGCGGAGGGATTGAGTTTGTGTAGGCGCCGGGAGTTGAGCTCGTTGAGGCTTTGTGGACATATGGTGATGCCTGTAGCCAATCATCAATAAGTAAGCTACCTTCACAATTTGTTCTAACGGTCTAAATCAAAGGAGTTGGTTTTGAGGTTTCTAGGAAGAGTTGCCGCTGTTTTTGTCGCTAACCTGATAACGCTCGTCTTCATCGCCATTGTGGTTGCTATGTTGATCTCAGACCAGGGACAGGCATTCATGCGTCACCTAGGTTATGACATATCTCCTTTGGTGTCTGCCTACCATCAAAGCCGAATCCAAGAATGGAAAGGCCCTAGAGCCGGCCGTATGACGCCAATCGAAATTACACCCAACACTAATCAATCAGCCCTTGCGAAGTCCAAGCCGGCACCGAAAATCGTCGACAAAACACCCGACCGTCATGCCATCCAAACGACATTGAATACATGTAGATTTTGGAATGATGAATACCGCAAAGACGGCACTGATCGTAGTAGAGGGTTTCGTGATGCAGCGTGCAGCAGGTACGAGAGTCTAAGTGGAAATGATATCGGTACCATTCTTTCTCTAGCAAGAGCTCCTCAGCGTAAAACAACCTCCCAGAAAATCAGTTCCAACCGCACGTCTCAAAAGAACAGTAATGATCGCCAGCGCGAGGCCAACTGTGAAAGGTTGAAGGAAGAAATCGAATATTATGACGCCAAACTCAGAGCCGGTGGTGATGGTAGCTACATGACATACTGGCGCGGTGAGCGCCGGAAGGTGAGCAACAAATACTCATGGGAATGTCTGCGGGGATAACCTTGTGGAACTGAAGCTGTAAGCCACAAGAGTGTTTGGATGCCATTGGATCAATTTGGAATGAGTGGGCATAAAAAAGCCCCGAAACCGGGGCTTTTGGTGTTTTAGTGGACCTCTCTGGATCCCCTAAAACTCTTAGTTGGTGGAGACGGCGTCCACGAAACTGATAATATATAGCTATGATTTTAATGCGGTTTTATATTATTTGCTAGATATATGCCCCCATAAGTACCCCCGAACTGCTCCGAAGTGTTGTTAGGTTTTAAGAGGAATCTAAGGTGATTCACGTCCGAGCTGCGGAGGGCGCCTGCATGCTCTGCGCTTAATGTAGAACTGTGGGAGTAAAGCCGCCATTGCTCACGAATAAGCGTCGGTATCCCCCTTTGAGGGCGCCGATAAAGCTTCAGATGAGCTGAAGGCGTCTGCGGTAGGTGTTTTTTTTTGCGTACAGCTGAACAATGTCGAATGTAAAATTAAAAACTATTTTTCAATGTAACAAAAGAAATCTTGAAACGCTTTGTTTGCGCGGGTTCGATATCTCAAGACACACAATGGATTATTTGCCTATCTTCGGCGCTTTTTAACACTGAGCCTCATTGTTTGTTCTTAGGTGCGTTGATTGAAGTCTCGTTATGAGTCCTGTTCATGGTTCCACTTATAAAACTGTTTAAGGTCGTTGCAGAATTGATAGTCCAAAATGCCTTTGTGTTGTAGCTGGCCGACCACGATGCCAGGTGCAATTCCGACTTGCTCTGCAAAGGAGCTAATGTCTGCTTTGGTTCGCGAGCCCTTTCGGATGAACTGCTCCAAGGCCTTTGCCGGTATCAATTCATTTTGGGCGAAGTGGTTTGCTTCAGCCTCTTTCTCGTCATCAAGGCCATTGGAGCTTTTGTCTGTTCGTTCAATGAACAAATCTTTCTTCCCATGGAGCAAAATGTGACCAGCTTCGTGAAAGAAAGTGAACCACAAATGGTCGTTTGAACGATACCGCAGGCTGAGCTGAATGACCGCTTTGTTCGAATGAATCCACCTTGTTGCCCCACTCACTCCGGTTTTGGGTAAGGATGGGACAAAGACAACGGCAACCCCGGCTTCGGCACAAAGCGCTTGCATCTTCGGAACGAACTCTTGGGGGCTCATATCCGTTAGAGAGCGAATTCTGTTTAGGGACTGCCGGAAGCTTTGTTTGTTGTAGGGAGCGCAGGGAATGGATGCTGCTTCAAGCTCCCCTTTTCGCAACCAGGCTGATACCGCTTCCGCCAAGACCATATGTTGATTGCTTTGACGGTAAGCAACACTGAGTCGCGGCCACATCTGGCTCCACTGGTCAACACTAGCGATTCCGAAAAACTGCAGGACCTCTTTGAGCTGATCTTTTTTTGCTTTATGGCGCTTAATCCAGTTGAGTTTGACCATTTGGGCTACTGGGATACGCTTTAACCAATTCAGGTCGTTTTCAAGCCTTTCCTCTTCGTCCAGGCGGGCCTTTATCTCCTGATAATTACTCTCAAGATTCAGCCAGTAATTGGCTGGCATGCCAATGGCCCTTTCCAGCTTTATTGCTGTTTCTGGCGTAATTGTGGCTTTGCCTTTAACAATTGACACAATATGTTTTGCAGACAGCCCGGTTCGCTTGGAAAGCTCCTGCTGGCTCATATCACGAATTTCCAGCTCATCGCTGAGGACGTCGCCAGGCAAGACTGCGTAGTTGGGTTTGTATTGGTTCTTTACCGAATCACCCATGTGTATCCACCACTCCAATAATTTTAATCTCTGTAACAGCTTGCCAATCCAGCCCGCCTTCACTGCGTTCAGGCATTGGGTCATGGTTCGGCTTCAAAACAAGCCGGTAAGGATGGTCTAGGTCTACACTCAGTTGGCCTTTCCGGTTGCCGGTTAGTTCATGACACCGATGCGGAGGGCTGTAGGGCGGCGCGAACGCTCCTAAGTTCGGGGCGGCGAACAGCTGTGTTAGGACAATTTGAAGCTTTTTGGCTCTTTTGGACCCATGAACCTTAACCATCTCTCGGCCGTCGTTCATTTGCTTCATCAGCTTTTTGTTGGCGAAGGTTATTTCCATATATTTAAAGATTCCATTAACCTATTAGGTTAATTGTTTTGTTTTTTGTTGTCCAGTGTTGACTGTGCTTCATGGGTAAGGAGTTTTATCAGCCCAGCCTAGTGTTCTAGGCGTAGTGATTTTTCAACTATGGCTTCAGCCAGCTGGCAGCGCGTTTCGTTGGCTTGATGCAGGCGTTCCTTGAGCTGGTCGCACAAAGCCATAAGTTCATCGACTTTTTGGACGATGCGGTGTTGTTCTTGCAATGGCGGCAACGGGACGGTCATCTCACCCATATCGCTCAAACGAAAGCTATTCTTGATGCCTCGCTGTGGTTCATTGAACTGAGTTTTTGCGAATGGGCTTCTCAAAAACTCAGCAAAGTACCTGTTTCTGCAAAGTGAGCTAAAACGAACTAGGCAAGAATGTTGGTTGATATATGCTTCGCCAAAACCTTCGGGTATAAGCCCCAAGTTGCCCACATCACCAGTGATTGACACCACCATGTCACCAGCTCGCAGTGAGGTTCTTGCGCCTTCGCTTCCGGTAGGTGGTGAAACATGTTTTATGTTTTTAAGCCGGAGGCGGTAATTTCCTCGAGAAAGATTTCCCATTGTGATGAATATTGCGCCTGAATCAGAATAATACTTGGCCCAATCGCGCGACCCGGAAGTTATGAATTCTGAAACTTGATGTATTCGTGCCCATTGCCAGCTTCGAGGTATGTTAAACGGCGTTTCGTCTTCCCTGATTTCTGGCGGGCGCTTATTTTTTTTGATTTTGCCTTCTGCCGCGAGCCGATTTTTATCTTCTTCTATTCTATTAAGTAGGATGCTGGCAGGCTCATCCCCCGCATCCTGCTCCACCAATCGCCCCATCACCGCCAGTTGCAGGATGGTCTGCTTGAGCTTGTCGATGCTCTGTTCGGTGGTGAACAGGGTGTCGAAGTGGGCGGCGAGGCGGGCCCAGTTGTCGGCCAGTTCGGTGGCGTTTTCGGATTGGGTGAGGGTGCCGAGCAGGGTGTCCACGAGGGTTTCGTGGGCTTCGAGTTGGTCGCTGGTTTGCTGTTCCAGCCGGTCGCAGAGGGCCATGAGTTCATCGACTTTTTGGACGATGCGGTGTTGTTCCTCCATCGGCGGGACAGGGATGTGAAGCGTTGGTATCGCTCCTAAATTAAGCTTGTTTGTGTGGCTTCCCCCTGCCTTTATCTGATCCATCTGCTGAAGTGAGAATGGGGAATGCAATGCTAGGTGAACATACCTGGATGAAATTAGAGTCGTCGGCATTTTCAATAGGCCGACGCTAACGAATAGGCTGAAAGGTGTATCGGTATCGACAATTGTCGCTCGGCCTAATGTTCCAATTCGGCAGAGAAGAATGTCACCTCGCTCTGGGTTGCAACGTTTGTTTATCTCGTTGTGCTGTTCTTCCGAAATGTACTTGCAGTCGCGAAACGAGACACTCCGCCCGTCAATATCTTTAACCGAGATAAATGGCACCCCGGAGGGGAGGTATTTCGGCGTGTGATGCACCCCATCCGTTATCTGAAGAGTGAGGTAGCCAAGTGGTGTGAGAGTCCAAAGATTCGGAACGTCATACTCGGGAACATGTTCAGTATCGAGTTTGAATATTTTGGGCTTAGGGAGTGCGCCCTCGCGAATCTTCTGTCGTTTGAGGTCGGAAATTGCGTCTATTAGTTGATGGGCTGGCACGTCGCCAGCGATTTGTTCCACGAGCTTGCCTCGCACCGCCAACTCCAGAATCAGCTCCCGCAGCTTCTTAACCCCAGTCAGCTCGACCTTGCCATTACTCCCCCGGCCACGGGTGGCTTTTTGGGTCACCGCCCCGGTCCACAAATCCAGATGGTCGATGACGGCTCCTGCGACATCGACACTTCCGCCCTCCCTGGCGGTCGCTTGTAATCGCTCCCGCGCACTCACGCCGCACCTCCGTCGCTACTCTCATCGCTGTTGTGGGCGAGCGCATCGGCGAGGATGTCCCGCAATTGGTGTCGGAGTTCCTGGATTTCGGCCTGCTGCTGTTCGTACTTGGCCAGCAGTTCGTCTGGGTCGTGATTCACTTCTTCACCCTGCCAGGGGTTCTTGATGTCCAGGTTGTAGTTGCGAGCCTTGATGTCGTCGATGGACACTTTCCAGGCCTGCTCAGTTTCCTCGCGGCTGGCGAAGCCGTCGCCCTCGTTGCCCCACCAGTCGATTTCTGTCTGGAACTCGGAGAACTTCATGGGCTTGGTTTTGCTGTAGCTTTTGAAGCCTTCCGGGTAAGGGTGTTCGTAATACCAGACGGTTTCGGTGGGCTTGCCCTTAGTGAAGAACAGCAGGTTGGTCTTGATACCGGTATAGGGGTTAAAAACGCCGTTGGGCAGGCGCACGATGGAGTGCAGGTTGCACTCTTCCAACAGCTTTTCTTTGAGACGGGTTTTCATGCCCTCGCCAAACAGGAAGCCATCGGGCAGCACCACGGCAGCGCGGCCACCGTCCCGTAGCAGATGGATAAACAGTGTCATGAACAGGTCGGCGGTTTCCCGGGTGCGGAAGGCGCTGGGGAAGTTGGTTTCAATGCCGTCTTCTTCCATGCCGCCGAAGGGCGGGTTGGCCACGATAACGTCTACCCGTTCTTTCGGGCCCCAGCTGATGAGAGGGCGAGCTAGGGTGTTGTCGTGCTTAATCTGGTCCGGCACCTCGATGCCGTGCAGAATCATGTTGGTGGTGGCCAGCAGGTGCGGCAGAGGCTTTTTCTCTACGCCGTGGATGCTTTTCTGCAGGGTCTGTTCGTCCTTGGGGGTCTGTACGTAGTTCTTGCGTTTATGCTCGATGGTGCACGTCAGGAAGCCGCCAGTACCGCAGGCCGGGTCCATCACTTTTTCTTCGAGTTTCGGGTCTACCCGATTGACCATGAATTCCGTCACCGCCCGAGGGGTGTAGAACTCGCCAGCGTTGCCGGCGCTTTGCAGGTCTTTGAGGATTTGCTCGTACATATCGCCGAGTTCGTGGCGCTCGGCTGATTTGTTGAAGTCGATGCCATCCTGCAGCTTGTTGATGACCTGGCGCATCAGTTGGCCAGACTTCATGTAGTTGTAGGCATCTTCGAATACGTTACGGATAACCACGCCACGGTAGTCGTTTCCGGCTGGCTCCAAGTTCTGCAGGCCCGGGAACAGGGTGTTGTCGATGAAGTTTTTCAGGTCATCGCCGGTCATGCCTTCCGGGTCGGCAGCCCAGTTGCGCCAGCGTAGGTTTTCGGGAATCGGCGATTTGTACTCGTCGTAAATCAGCTCCCATTCCTGTTCCCGGTCGTCGAAGATTTTCAGGAACAGCATCCAGACGAGCTGGCCTATGCGCTGGGCGTCGCCGTCTACGCCAACGTCTTTGCGCATGATGTCTTGGATGGACTTGATAGTGGTGCTAATTGACATAGAAATTGAGTCTCTTGATTTCAGCGAAAGTATGGAAAAAGGTAGAGGTAATTATGATGTTTGGCGGTAGAGTTCGTCTTCGAGGTCTTTGACAGCCTCGGTGTAGCCTGGCTTGCCACCGAAGGCACTCACGAGCTCCATCAGAGAGCCCATTTGGCTAAAGGGAGCGGTGTTGAGTACAGCGACCTTCTCGATAGGTTCAATGCCAGCATCCGTGTACTTGTCCAGCAGAGCGCTCAGGACCTCTTTGCTGGCCCCTTCGTACTTACTGAAGTAATTCTGTTTGCGTACCTGCTCGGCCCGCTCTTTGCGGCTCAGAGGTGGCTGGTCGTAAACAATATGGCAGATGACATCAAAGGGGTCTGGCTCTTCGCCGAGCTTTTTGCTCACGTCACGAGTGAGGTCATCCCAAATGACACCCTGCTCAGCCAGTTCGTCGATGATGGCTTGCTTGCGGTCGGCCTCGTTCCAGCGGCGCAGGAAGTCGTCGAGCGTAGCGTACTGCTGTTTCACTTGTTTGCGAGTGAAGTCTTTCAGGCTTTCGGTAATGAGCTTGCCGTCGGGGCCTAGGTACTGAACCCGTTCAGCGATAACGCTAACGTCTACGCCATCCACCACGTACTTTATGCGTTTGGTGCTTGTATCGTCTGAAGCGTCGCCATCATCGGAGTGCCAGTCTGAGCCTGGGGGAATGTCATAACTACCTTCATCATCTGAGCATTCAGGTATCTCGCCGTCTTGTGGCTCGTCATCGTAAACGTCGTCCGGGTTGACCGGGGCACCGCCTTTAGGCTCGTACACTTTGACGGGTTCGCCATCGAAGTCGGGGTCTGCAAAGAGTTCGGTGGCTTTTTTGAAATCCAGAATCGTGAACCAGTGCTTGTTGTAATCATCATTGATGCGCGTACCGCGGCCGATGATTTGCTTGAACTCGGTCATGGACTGGATGCGTTGGTCGAGCACGATGAGTTTGCAGGTTTGGGCATCCACGCCTGTTGTCATCAGTTTGCTGGTGGTGGCGATGACTGGGTAGCGCTCTTCAGGGTTGATGAAGTTGTCGAGCTCAGCCTTGCCTTCTTGTTCATCGCCGGTAATGCGCATCACGTATTTCCGGTTTTCCTTCACCCGTTCGGGGTTCAGGTTCACAAGGGCTTGGCGCATGCGTTCGGCATGGTCGATGTCTTCGCAAAACACGATGGTTTTCTGGTACGGGTCTGTTCGTGTCATGAACTCCGTGACTTTCTCCGCAACCAGTTGGGTGCGGGATTCCAGTACCAGCTGGCGGTCGAAGTCCTTTTGGTTGTAGATGCGGTCTTCGATGAGTTCGCCGTGCTTGTCGGTTTGGCCCTTGCTGGGTCGCCAGCCTTGAAGGTCCCGGTCCAGGTCGATGCGGACCACTTTGTATGGGGCCAGAAAACCGTCTTCAATGCCTTGTTTCAGCGAGTAGGTGTAAACCGGCTCGCCGAAGTAGTCGATATTCGAGACTTCTTTGGTTTCTTTTGGCGTGGCGGTCATGCCGATGTGCGTGGCGCTGGAGAAGTAATCCAGTATCTGCCGCCAAGCTGAGTCTGCAGAGGCACTGCCGCGGTGGCACTCGTCGATAACGATGAGGTCAAAGAAGTCTGGTGAGAACTGCTTGTAGATGTTCTGGTCTTCTTCGCTGCCGGTCACGGCCTGATACAGCGACAAATATATCTCGTAGGACGGGTCAACTTTGCGATTAGTGACCTTGGTCATGACATCGCTAAAGGGTCTGAAGTCGTTGTTCTTCGTTTGGTCTACCAGAATGTTTCGGTCAGCAAGAAACAGGATGCGTTTCTTCTGTTTGGACTTCCAAAGCCGCCAGATGATTTGGAAGGCGGTGAAGGTTTTGCCGGTGCCGGTGGCCATAACCAACAAGATGCGGTTCTGGCCTTTGGCAACGGCTTCTACGGTGCGGTTGATGGCAACGGACTGGTAATAGCGTGGTGTGCGGCCGCTGCCGTCATCGTAGTAGGCCTGCTCCACCGCTTTGCGTGCTGCCGGACCTATGCCTTTATATTGGCAGTAAAGCTGCCAGAGCGTCTCTGGAGAGGGGAATTCGTTCAGCTCCAAAGTGGTTTCGGTTTGGCCAAACAGGCCGGTACGGTCATGGAACAGGAAGCCGTCGCCGTTGCTGCTGAACACAAAGGGAGCGTCGAGAGCGTCACTATAGGCCAGTGCTTGCTGCATGCCGTCGCCCAGGCTGTGCTTGTTGTCTTTCGCCTCGATGATGGCAATGGGCATGTTCTTTTGGTAACTCAGAACATAATCCGCACGGCGAGGGCGGGCACGGGTGTGCATGCGTCCACGGACGATGATGCGACCGTTGGTAACGGGAAATTCCTCGTGTACTTGGCTCAGAATGTCCCAGCCAGCTTGTACCAAGGCAGGGTTGATGAACTTGGTGCAAATATCCCGTTCCGTCAGCTTCTTCTTGTCCATGCGCACACCGTAATTACTTTCTGTTTGCAACCATCTGGTTTTGCTTGGTTTTGTGGCTATAGGTTAGCCGAAATTGTTAGCTTGCAGAAGGTTTGTAAGGTTTTGCCTGCCAGAGGGCATACCCCGACCGTGTTGAGCGATATGATTTTAGTCACGGGCCGATAGGGAGGCGATAAAAACCAGCCCGCTTGTACGCGGGCTGGTCAGTTGGTTGAATTCAAAACGTGCCGGTTACTTGTCTAGAGCAATTGGGATCACTCTCGAATCGGACCAGATTGCGCCTATGATGTTTTTTACTTCCTCTTTGCTTGGCCCAAGAATGCTACCAACCCCGATGTATTGACCTGCTTTGTCGCAATTGCTGATGGTGGTGTTTATCTCCATTATTCCGCCCTCGATGTTACCATCCCTTAAAGAGCCTGAGTAAACGCAGCCGCTAGAATCTGAGCCCGTAAAATCGTTATCACCATCAATTGTTAAGGTTGTTGTTTCACCATTATCGACTTGGGACCAAGAGCCGGTCGCATCCACGCTTGCTAAGCAAATATCGGCTTTTGGTACCTGATACTGGGCGTCGAACTGGTAAAAGGGGCCGCCAAGACTGGAGTAGTTACATGTCATGCAGTAGCCCATAACGTCCCTTTCAGCGGTTAAGTAACCGTCAAGGTCCAAGTTGTCGGACTCGGTGGGTGAATTCCACAGCTTTATGTTGCCATCAAGAGTCGAAGTGCCATCTAAGGCAGAAGGAGAAAGGAGAGTGAAGAATCCAGTTACTACACCGTTGCCTGCGACAAAGGCGATGCGCCCTGAAGGCGAGAGAAGTCCGATCCCTTCTGCAGTGGTTGATGATTCGGAACTTTCTCCCAACACCCCATCGTCAAAGCCGTTTTCAAGGAATCCTCTGTAGATTCCAGCCCCTTGCGCTGTTGGGCTCGCAAATTTTGTTTTGGCAGGCTCGCATATAATTCTGTTGGTTTCAGATTTGCTGTCGCTATCGCCTCCACCACCACATGCGGAAAGAGCCAAAAAGAAAAATATCGGGAGGTAGTATTTCATGAGTATCGTCCGTGATAAGTAGGTTCTAACTTTTTATAGTAATAAATGGAGAGTAGTGCCACTTGGGGCTGTGTTTCTGGTCAACGATAAAACAACAACCCTTCGTCAGGATTTTCTTAAGCAGTGGACGTTAGGGCTCAACGTTACCCGTTAGTTCGCGGTTCTTGGGAGTACCTTTTGCCAGTGATTCGAACTGGAGATGTTGTTTTTCCCTAGATATTGTTATAGCGGGCTCAGCCCTTGGTAAACTATAAAGGTGTACTCACGCGGGGTAGTGAGTGATGCAGCAATAGCCTGACTGGTGCGCATACGGGGTAATGGTCACTCGCATGCAGGTTACTTTTACCTAATTGGCCCTCATGCGGGGTAAGTTAGCCCTCATACGGGGTAGGGGTTCTGTTTTTATACCATCATTCTCCCGAGGTTTAGGTATCGGGCGCTGGGTGATTTCGTTGGTGAGACATCTAACTTGCCTTTGCATTCGTCTATTGCTCGCCAGGTAACAGCATAGAGAGAACAGCGGTTGCGGCCTCCTTGCCGCGTCTGTTCGATTAGACCATGTTCCAGTAGTGCGTTTAGCGCCCTGTGAAGTGTTCCTTTTGATCTCCAGCCTCTCGGTTGCATCAGTGACCAAGCGGCACACAAATCGCCGTTGTTGTGGCCTTTGAACTGCCCCGCAATATCTACCAAGAGTTTGGCCGCCCAACCGTCTAAAGCTTTATAGGCGTCGCTGTTTAGGACGCTGTGGGGGATGTTGAGGAAGGGCTCGTTGCCCTTCCTTCCGGTGGCTCGGGCACGGCTGTCCTTAGCCATTTCTAGCCCCTAGATGGTCGTCATAACATGCCGCTGAAATCAGCATTTCCGCCAACTCGAATGAATCCGCTTGGAGGTGATAGATGCCCGGGCGCGTGCGATGGCCATCACGGTCGATTCGTTCGACCCTTTCGGTGTGGATATTCAGTTGAAACTTAACTCGTAGCTCCCCGATATGATGCGGGCTGTTGCTTGCCCCTGCTACGCGGTCGGCTGCTTCTCGGGACAAAGGCCCTTTGAGCAGTGCGGCAATTAAACGGCGTTGCCTCGGAGTGATGCATTTCTTTAAGTTCATGGTTGAACTGCTTGGCGCTTCCTTCTTCATGCCTTGCCTCCTTCCATGCGTTCAGCAATCCAATTGCGGATTACCGACTCTGGCCAAGCTACAGCGCGGCTTCCGATTTTGACGGGTTTTGGGAAAGTGCCTGTGGTAATGCCTTCATATATGGCGCTTCGGCTCCTGCCTGTAATTGTTTCCACTTCCTTGCGGCGCAACATGCGGTCGATGCACTGACGGGAGGTTTCTGAAGTTGGTGCTAGTGTGGTCATATCGGATTACCCCTTGGTTCCGGTTAGGTTCGGGGTAATCCTCTAATTTCTTTTGAGGGGCAGGTGACGGTTGTCAAAAGTAGATGACAGTTGTCACGAGTCAATCTTTAAGTTCAGGACAAGCTTTCAAAGCTGCGGAAATGGTTTCGCGCATCAGGGTTTCGCTGAAGCCAAACGGAGTTCGGTCACTTTCACTGTCACGTAAATGATCCGTAGCCAGCTTCGCGAGTCGAAGGGCGTTAGGCTTATCGCCGGTTCTGTAAGCGGGCTGTTTTTTTGATAGTCCAATGGCTAGTGCGGCTAAGGCTCTCTGCGTACGGATAATATCCTTATCGTTAGCCCTGTCGTCTGGTGGGTTTAGAGCTTTGTCGTCGGTACTCTCGGGTTCGTTCAGTGAAGTGATGAAGTGTTGAAGTTCATCCTGCTTTATCCCGAGAAAGCTGTTTTCGGGCAAGCTGCATAGAGTGTATTTGGACCGTGGTGCTAATTCGGCAGAGAAATCCACCCTAAATTCATCGCTTAGTGTGACCAGAGCGTATATGTCCTGACTGTCTGAGTGTTGAACAACGATTGGGTGAAGTCTGTCGCTTGGGCTATCGTTTATTGGGCGTGAACTCAGGGTCTGAGACAATCGCTGCCCAAGTATGTCCATATTTCCGCTGCTTTCGAAGCAGGGGAAGCCCCATAAGCCTGCAATGTGGGTCGTCATATCAAAGTTGGGTTCATACAATGTTCTTGTGCTTGGAATCAGTGCCCAACTGCTTCGGCTAAACAGGTCGAGTCTTGCGAGTAGTCCGTCTGGAGTGTTATCAAGCGTTGGAGCAGGGTCATGGGCAGACTCATTGAGCTCGTATTTAACCGCGAGAGTCTCGCGTGGAAGCATAACTGAGAGATTGAAATGCCCTTCAAGTGCTAGTTGTATCAGGTCCCCTGGGCTTACTTCTTCTGAAAGCGTTATCGAAAGGCATCGCGCGGAGTCTTCGAGCGTTAACCAATTTTTCCGTTTGAGCAGCTTTTGTGACATGGCGATTCCTTATTATTCCGGTCCAGTTAGGTCAATGGCTGTCTATTAGCATGGCCGCTATTTGCCCCTAGAAGCTAAACATAGCAAAAAGGCTCTACTTGCTAGCGGCCTCATTTATCGACACTACGTTGGAGCCTGCTTTAAGATTGTCTAGGTAGTCTGCCCACTGTTGCATCATGTTTCGGCGCTCCGGTAGCCACGTTGTGCGGTTATACGCTCTACCGTGCATGTCTTTAACGGTGTGGGCTATTTGCAATTCAATAATCTCTTGTCGGAAGTTGAGACGTTCCTCTAGCACGGTTCTGGCCATGGCTCGGAAGCCGTGAGGCGTCATGATGTCTCGTAATTCCAAGCGCTTCAGGGCTGAGTTAACTCCGTTGTCGCTCATCGGGCGATTTCTGCTGTGCCCATTGGGAAATATCCATTCTGATTTGCCATTTACTTCTCGCAGCTCCTTCAGCAGCTCAATGACCTGCTGCGCAAGGGGGACAATGAAAGGTTGTCCGTTTTTTGACGTTTCGCGCTCCCAAAGGGCTTCGTCCCAGTCAATCTGATCCCAACGCATGGTTCTTAACTCACCGGGTCTAACGAAGACATAGGGCGAGATTTTAAGGGCTTTGCAGACGGTCGGTGTACCCCAGTACGTGTCGAGCAACCTGAGCACCTGTCCAATTTCCGTGGGCGTGACGACGGAGGCGTGGTGTTTGGGTTTTGAGGGAGGAAGGACGCCGCGTAAGTCTGCTGCAGGGTTGCGTGTTGCTCGACCGGTGCTGATGGCGTAGCTGAAAACCTGGCCGATGAGTGTCTTTACCCGGTGGGCGGTTTCGAGGTGGCCGGTTGTTTCGATGTCTCTTAATGCCGTGAGGACGATGGGGGCCTCTATCTCGGAGATGGGGAGGCGGCCGAGCTTAGGGTAGGCATACATCTCCAATCGCCGCTCATTGCGCCCGGAGTGGGATTCGCTCACTTTCTTTTTGTGAACTTTCTCTAACCACTCTAAGGACACGGCTTTGAAGGTGTTGGCTGAGGCTTCAACGAATTCGGCTTTCGAGGTGTGGCGGTGGATGGTCGGGTCGATGCCCTTTGCAAGCAGTCGCTTGGCTTCATCACGCTTGCTCCGGGCCGTTTTGAGCGTAACGTCGGGGTAAACGCCGAGGGCCAACAGTTTTTCCTTGCCGCCGTAGCGGTATTTCAGACGCCAGTATTTACCGGCCTTCTGAACGTCCAGATACAGACCGCCACCGTCAGCCAGCTTCGTGCGCTTGCCGAATTTCTCAAACGATGCGTGTCTGGTGGTCGTCTCGGTTAGCTTGTTGGTTGCTCTGCTCATAGCCCAGCCTCCGGTGTAAGGGGCATGCAGGACTGGGGGTATGTGGAAATGAAATCTTATAAATACCCCCAAAGATACCCCCGAGTGTTGCAGGATTTAGGAGGAATTGCGAGGAACTGGTTGGAAGTCTGGGTAAGAAAAAGCCCCGGCTGGCGGGGCTTTTAGAGAGGTTTTGAAGTCCGGGGCGTTCCCGGTAATTCTGAATTTGGTGGAGACGGCGGGAATTGAACCCGATGCCGCGCCTATCTGGCAGTCCACAGAAAACCACAATAGTCCATAAAACAGATGCTTACAAAAACGGCATTCCACAGATAACCACTCAAAAACACAGTTGCGTTGACACTTTGTGGACACGTTCAGTCGTGAATCCATAGCGGCATATTGGGCGAGAAACGCAATTTTAGAGCACCAATGACTTGCCAATGCAGTTTTCAAAAATATCTGCGAGGGGAGTGTAGTTGCAAACCACGGCGGCTTCGTTCGCTTTAATCCATCTTTCCGGATCTATTCCTCCCCATGAGATGTCGAACCCAGCGTTCACGATGAGATGTTCGAAGAAGATCCTTTGAGCCCGTCCATTGCCTTCTCTGAACGGATGAATCATGTTGATGTCACCGTAGAACTCTGCTGCCTTTGTGACCAACTGATCCCTAGAGAGCGAAGTTAGGTATTCCTCATTCTTGAGGCAGTCGAAGATTTTTTCCGATTCTTTTTCGATTCGTCGGACAGTGCAGAAACGTGTTTCTGCTTTCGAGATATCAACCGTTCTTAATTCACCGGCCCAAGAGTAGATCTCCTGGAAAAGCACCTGATGAATCGATCTGAGGTAGTCTAAATCATAAGGGGGAGGGTTGAATTCGATGGTATCGGCATTGAAGTTTGAGATGTCGCGCTCCGCTTCGTGTAGAAGCGCACCATCCCTTATGCCTAAAAGGTTGATTAGAACATCTGAGTTTTCATAGCAGTAACTGTCGTTGCCGACGCCATACTTATCAAGCACACTTCATAGCCAGCTTTTTGTATTTCCGGATCAAAGTCTTTTTGTTCGACATTTTGGGGCCTTCCTGCACGTAAAAGCCTTCTAGGCGCATGCTGGCTTGATAGTTGGCCATCCTAGTCTTCCTGACGTGTGCCGCTTTCTGTTCGTCTGAAGGCATTCTAGCTTCTGCGTTTCGAGCCATCGTGAAATAACCCTATATTGGTCAGCTAAATTTGATCGGTTTCAGCAAGACTATACGTGCTCTTACGTTTCAACCGGTCAGCTCAGTATATCAGTTCTTTAAAACCGTACCATTAAGGCTGGGTCAGTAATTTGACTGCCAAAGCTGGCTTTGCTTTTACCGGAATCGTTTAATTCTCAGTCCTTATCATCTCCTGGCCCACGCCAATTGGGCATATTCCGATACCGGTCAGCAAAAGACGGCCCCACACTAGAGCTCCCAGGAAACGGGTGCTTTACCTGTTTCAAGCTCTGCATCCATCCTCGCTCGTATGCATTGAACTCCGCAGACCCGGATCGGTAGGGGTTCTTGTAGACCCCCTTTTTGGTGAAGTAATCGTACTTGCCTTGCCTGATGACTGAGTCGATTTTCTTTTCGTCTGGCATGGGTTCCCTCCTTGATATTTTTTCCTGTGTTGCTTGAAAGATAGCCAACTATGTACTTACCTGTAAAGTGAAGCTACCTACTTAGGAGGAACCATGCCTTTCTACGTTATAAACCTAAATGCGCAACCAGGCTCACGAGATAACGAAGTCCATGAAAAGGCCTGCTCTTTTATTCAGCAATCGCGGAATCTTAAAGACTTGGGGTTCCACTTTTCCTGTCACGACGCTGTTTTAGGTGCCAAACGACAGGGATATCGAAATGCCGATGGTTGTTATTATTGCTGCCATCCATGCCACAACGGTTAAGGGGCTATGTGCGGCCGATTCAACGTATCCGACGACCCCTTAGTCCAAGGCCTTCTCGACGCCCTAGGCATCCCGCTTCGGATTCAGCCCCGCGTTAACATCGCCCCCGGAGCCAAAGCCCAGATCGTCTACGAAACCAACCAGGGCCGCACACTGCAAGACGCCATCTGGTCACTGCTCATAGAACGCAAACCAGACGGCACCGGCTACCGCCCCTCGCCAATGTACAGCACCTTCAACGCCCGGTCGGGCAGTCTGGGCACCAGCCCGCTTTGGAAGAAACGCTTTCACAGCCAGCGGGCCATCATACCGGCTAGCGGCTTCCATGAATGGACAGGCGAGAAAGGCCACAAACAGTGCTACAACATCCACCCGGCCGACAGCGTCATAGCCTTTGCCGGCCTATATGAGCTGTGGGACTTCCAGGAAGAAGTGGTACCGTCGTTCACCATCATCACCCTGCCACCACACCCCAGGTTCAGCCACATCCACCCGAAAAGCATACCGCTCATGCTCAACCGGGAAGACTTCGACATGTGGCTAGACCCAAGCCTGACCAACACAGCCCCATTCCAGGACTTACTCAAAACCCGAATCCGACAACCCCTCCTGGTAGAGTCCATAAAATCACCCGTCACCCTGGAGCAAACCGACCAGGTAGAACGAATCGAGCCGGATTAACCGGCATCACAAAAAGGGTAGTGTGGGAGAAGTCTCACACCGGATTAAGAGAAAGCGCCTAAACGTAACAGCGTGTAACGGTACACTGGCAGTGAGCCGATTGGTCAGGAAGACCGGGGCTCACCGCCGGCAAGGATGCCAGGCAAGCGCGACACCTGCATAGTGGTGTGACTACAGGGAGAGGTCTGATGCATTGATTATTAGGCGTAGAAGGTCTTATTTATATCTTTTGTTGCTTTCGGATGTACTCCGTCAATTTTTTTGAATCCATTAACATCATTTATTAATGGTTCGTCAAAACTTAATAGTTTCTTTCGCTTAGAAAGGAAGACTAATCTTGCATGCATATGGTCTTCGCCGTTACATGTATAGTTGTATCTTCTATCGCCAGAAAACTCTTTTAGGGACTTATTTTTTATTTTTTTTAGCCTTCGGTTATCCATTAATTCCATGATTAATGCCTGTATCAATCCGGAGTCGCGCTGGGAGCCTATATATTCGTTTAGTAGTTTCTGTGAAATTGTAAGAGTGCCATCTTTTCTTATCCATAAGAAAAGTTCTTGAACCTTAGGGTCCTTTGGTTTGTCGTATAGTCTCATTATATTGGCGTCGACGACTAAGTCCAAGTTTCTTTTGATATCAGTCATCATCAAATCCACTCATCGCAATTTCGAAAGAATCTTCTTTGTATGTTTTGAAAAAACCTTCAGGGGCACCACTTAAAGATCCGTCTTTTTCTATTTTTACTTCGTGGATGAAATCTTTGTTTGTGTTGTCAAAGAAGTATATCTTTATGCGTTCTGGGTTTATTTTTCCATTTATGCATAATATTCTAAGTCTATTTATAATGTATTCTGAGTGGGTTTCTATTATGTATTGACGTTTATCAATATTGTTCACGAAGTAGTTTGCAAGAAGTGCTTGTGCTGAGGGGTGTAAATGTACCTCTGGCTGATTTATTAATAGACAGCTATTGTCGGGGAGCTGTATGTCAGATACAAGCATTGGTATGGCTTGAGATAGTCCAAAACCGACGTCAGCTATGTTAATGAGCCTTTTGTGGCCGAATGGTATGACCGAGTTTTCAATTAGGTTTCCTTTGATGTTTTTTACACCAATTTCGGAAGCTAGATTAAGCGATTTTGCTGCGGAATTTAGCTTCTGGAATTTGTCTTTTCGGTGTGATTTCCAGTATTGAAGTATTTGATGAGAGTTGTCTCCCAAA
Organism: Marinobacter sp. SBS5; assembly: GCF_048285575.1. Taxonomy (NCBI): domain Bacteria; kingdom Pseudomonadati; phylum Pseudomonadota; class Gammaproteobacteria; order Pseudomonadales; family Marinobacteraceae; genus Marinobacter; species Marinobacter sp. SBS5. The sequence goes on from NZ_JBLWAZ010000001.1 coordinate 508,530, forward strand.
GTGTCTGCTTTAGGCTCGAAGGAGTTAACATAATATTGACGCTGAGGGTGTGCTCTGATAGGGGCGACATAGTTGCAGTGTGTTCTTATGTCGTTGTTCAGTTTTGTTAGTTCTGATAATCCCGTTGAATAAGCTGGATCAATTGATAGCTCATCAATTATGTCATCTGGCTTCTTTGCTTTTATTTCTTCCCAGTCTGAAGAGCCCTTCATTCTTTTTATTATTTCTTCAATCTTCTTTCCTTCTTCCTCAGCATCAATTCGTCGATTTGGATCATTGTTTTCAAAGGATTCTAGTCGACTGGATACATCAAAAAATGACTTAAAAACGTAGCGCATTGCTTCTTCGTATTTTTTTGATGAACCTTCTTGATTTTGCCTTATTCTTCCTCGTGCTTTGTAGCCTACCTTTTTTCCTTCCCATTTAAGATCGAGTTCATGTCTTGGGCTTTTGAAAGTGATCTCCTGAGGTAATACCAAGTTTCCATTAGATGCATATCTATACTTTCCAGAAGCTAGAAATTCGTCCCCATTACTATTTATTTCTGCGGCGATTTTGACGTTCTCTTGCGCTTTTAAACCAAAGCAAACATCACCATATGACCCTAACTCACAAAGCTCCCCATTTAAGTCAATTGCAAAAGGGAAGTTTTTGTGCTCGCATGACTGGACTATTGTGGTCAGTGCTTTGAGAATGGTGGATTTCCCCGAGCTATTTGCTCCTGCTAGAATTGTGATATCCCCAAACTTAATTTTTGCTTTTTCGAATCGTTTGAATTTTTCTAGTTCTAGTGAGTTGAATCTCATGATTGAACCCTTTCTTGGGAGATTAATCTATTTTTTGAATGTCGTTTGATTTTTTAAGTGTGATTGGATGTGTTTTTTATGGATCGAGTTTTAGAGTTGATTTGTATGTTCTAACGCGGGTTTTGGCGCTGTCTATTACTTGCTTTTGTATTTTTAAGTACTTTAAATGTCCATTTCGACTGATTCCATGAGTCCTAAACTTTTCAAAGCTATTTTTTACTTCGCCTGAAATCGCCGCTACACATTACGACGACCAGCCTTTCTGTTCTTGTTGTTCGTCTAGTCGGTCTCTATGCCAAGCCAGGGCGATGCGTGCAGCCAGGCAGAACCCTATCCGATTTTCAGATTGTTTTCAGTGCGTGCCTTCTCGATCTCAGGGCTGATCTGTCCTGCTTCCGGGATTGTTAAACCAGTAGTCAGCCAGTAAGCGAACTGCGGGAAAGCTCCATTGAACGCTTCTATGTCGTCTTCATTCACACGACGACGCTTCGCCCGAACCGCATTCCATTTGTCCCGGTCTATTCCTGTCAGCTTTTCCATGTCCTTAGACGTTACGCCGGACACATTGAAGAACTCAATTAACCGCTCTCTTATCATTGCATTATTTCATTTGTACATAGTGCAAATTGGCTTTAAATTGTAGATAGTGCAATGCACATAATTCAAAGCAGTCGTGTATAACAGTGTAGCAGAGTGCAAAACAGTGGACGAGCAAAAGCAAATCATTCTGATCGCAACACCTGTCATGACCCAGGACCGCTACGCCCAACTCACGGGCTTAACGGAAGGGCAGGTCAGGGGGCAGATCGAAAAAGGGCATCTGCCATCCCTGAAGATCGGCCGGGTGCGCATGGTGAACATTGCCGCACTGTCTCAGCAGGCTCTGGACCAGGAGGATTGGCAATAATGTGGAACCTTCATACCCATTTTCCCTGCCTGATGGCCCCCGAACTGCGTTTGCAGAAGCTCCAAGAAGTTCGCGTTGTGGTGGATGCAGCGCTGAGCTTCCACGAATACGGCGAGTGGGACATCTACTGCGACAGCATCACAAAGCTGATGGGCATGGCAGCCGCCTTCAACGGTTTGGATGATGATCTCTATAACTATGCCATGGATTGGGTAAACGTCCTGTCCCGATTCAGCCTGCAACGTAATGCGGTGGACTTCGCCACTTGGGCCATCGGTCAAGCCTGCAACGGACTGAGGGCTGCCGCATGAGATACCACCGCCACGACACCCACAAAGCCATCAACGCGGCCAGTTTCGCCTTCCAGGGCCCACGTCCGTCCTCTGCGCTCACTGCCCAAGCCTTGGAAGGCCTTTTCGACACGCTCCTGCAGCGGTTAAGCCACCTGCAGGAAGTCCGCACCGACTACCCGTGCGACTACATGGCCCGCTGCAAAGCAGGCTTCACCGACGCCCTGATCCAAGAACTGGAAGCCAGCGGCTACCACAGCCCAGCATTTGATCGCCTCATCCAACTGAGGGATGCCTGGGACTGCGGCCAACTGGACCTTCCCAACGTCACGGAGACCCAACCATGACCCACATTCCCCCAAGAAAAGACCAGGTGGAAGACAAAGAGCGCCGTTTCTACGTGTCTGCGCCCGCATCCGTTTACCTGCAACTGCAACAGGAAGCCATCCACCGTGGAACCGACCTATGGACCCTCGGCGGCAGTGTCCTGCGCAGTTGGCTAGAAGCCGGCTGCCCGAATTTTGGGCCTCAAGCCCACCCCCTTGAACAGCCATCGAGTCCGCCCCCGTCATCGTCACCACTCGCGCACGAAAAGGGGGACGCTCAGTGAGCGCTGCAAGGCTGGCGCGCAGCGCCAGGGCCTCTGGCCCCCTGGCCTTGTGGCGGTCAGTGAGTGGCCCACAGTGCGCACAAAGAGTGGTGAGGATGTCGGGGGAGGACGGCCGCCCCTTGATTCCGAGCCATGAGCACAGGCAGCAAGCGGAGCGCGCAGGTCACTGGCGTGACCGAAGACGACAGGGATCGTTACCCGTAAGGGTGGCCACCTTAGTGGCCAGGAGCCCTGCGAGTAGAGCCCGCCCCGAAGGGGTCGCCAACACAAGCCAAACCCTTTCCACCATCAGAACCAGGAAAGGCATTAAACGAAACGAACTTTAAGCAAAACACCCCGGCCAAGCCGGACAACCAGCAACACCGAAAACCAAAACCAGAGGACACAAGAAATGGAAAACTACCTGAACCTCATGATCATCGGCGCCACCCGCTACGACATCGACGGCAACCGTGGTGGCTCCCTGTGGGCCTACTCCCCAGCAGAAGCCGACGATGAAAACCGAGTTGGCAACGAAGTCATGAAAATCGCCTGCGACTGGAAACACATCGACCAGCTCCGCAACCACGCCGATCGCTTGCCATCGATGTTCACCGTCAAAGCCCAAATGAAAGCCGGGCAGGGCGGCAAAATCACCTTCAAAGCCCTGGACATGAAACCCCAGGACGTCACCAAAAAACCGGCAACCCAAGGCTAAAGGGTAGCCCCGAATGAACGTCATCACCTGCAACGGTGAATGGATACAAGGTACCCAGGGCATCGAATGCACTGGGACCTTACAAAGCATTCCTTATCAGGACGTCGACGTCCTGTTTCAGGAATACCTGGCACCAGACGCCAGCATCATCGGCCTGGTATCAGGAATAGCCCTGGCTCTCTTCGTCACCGGAGTCGGTGCCGGAAGAGTCATCCAAGTCATGAGAAAGATCTCATAACCAAACCGAAAGGAAAACGACATGAACGACGTAATCGAAATGGAAAAGCAAGACAACGGTAAAAACTGGGCCATGGCTCGCTCTCGCTTCGGCAAGCGCGCTGCCAAGATCGGCACAGCACTGGCAGCAGCTGGAACCTCTGTGACCGCGTTCGCCGTGGACCACACCGCAGAGATCACCGCTGCGCAGGGTGATGCCCTCACCAACACCACAGCGGCTGTTGGAGCCGTCATCGCGGTAGCTGCCGTGGTATTCGGAGTTGGCATCGTCTTGCGCCTAATGAACCGGTAATGCTTACGAGCATCCTAATAGCCTGTCTCTGGACAGGCTGTTTCGTGTCCGGTTACAGGACTGTGTAAGGGCCGGATCTCGGCCCTTTTTTGTCGGTGGATACCATGCGGATTTTTTCTCACAGATTATTGGCGCTTCCTCTGCTTCTCGTTTCATCGCTTGCTCATGCCAACAATTGCTATTACCTGCCGCCTGAGTCTAACTCCTGTTCAAAAACTAAGGGCGTTTGGATTTCCTCCGTCTCAGAAATACCACCGCTCACTCATTACTGTTCTAGTGGCGGCCAAACACCTGAGAAATACGATTCCTTGTCTGATGTTTTTGAAACCGGAACCAAAACAGTCACCATCGATGGGCAGAGATATACGGGACCAGGTAAAAGAGTAATCGCTTATTACGTGGGCTCAGGAAACCCAGTTGTTAATTTTGTTGACCTTACTGGCACCGAGCTGTGTTCCTGTGACCAGTTAACCCATGAGGGTGGTCGACCTGAAGGCACGTCTTGCGGGACCTGTGCTATTGGTTACATTCCGACACCGGGTGTATATGCTCCGGATTCAGGGTCTACGGTAGCCACTGGTTTCGATTGTATGCTCAACCGCGAACCCAACGAGTGCAAATTCTTGGGTAAGTACGAAGTCGAAACCGCTCAAGGGGCGTTCTGCGTAAATGAATGTGCCGGTATCGGTGACGATGGCTTCTGCATCGACGAAGCCGCGAAGGATCCAGACGAGCCACAGTGCAGTCAGGATCACCCTGAATACAAAGGCACGGCAGGTTACGGTGGTGAAGCTGTCCTGATCTGCGGCGACCCACAGAACAACTGCCCAGCGGATTACACCTGGGGTGTTGTCCAAAAAGGCAACACCACCGTTGAATCCTGCTTCCCGAATGCCTACAACCCGCCTCAATGTTCCGGTACCGACGTACTCACTAAAAACGAGTGGGGCGGTTTTGCTTGTCTCCCCTTAAGAAAACCCGGTGACAACGACCAGCCAGGCGGCCCCAACGACCCTAACAACGGCGATAGCGACGGCGACGGCCAGGGCGATATCACCGGGATCACTGGCCAGCTCCAGGACATCAAAAAACTCCTGGGCCGGGGTAACACCCACACCGACAACATCAACGAAACCCTCAAAGGTTTGGGCAAACAGATCCAAGATGGCACCAAGTCCATCACCGACGCCATCGGAAACATCCCCGGCGGGGGAGGCGGTGGCAATGGAGACGGCAGTGGCAAAACCGAAATCGTTGGCGAAGACGGCGAATCCATCACCTGGAGCGGCGACGCCATCGACCTCAAGATCAGCGACGGCCTGGAAGAACTCAACGCCGTTCAAGGCGAATACCAAAGCCTCATCGCCAACATTCGCGCAGAAATGGCCGCCTCCTTCGGCTCCTTCACCGGAGCCGGCACCCTACAAGACAACGAAGTGACCCTGTTCGGCTACAGCTTCAATGCCGGCCTGTCCAAGTTCGGGGCCGACCTCTCCATCCTCGGCTCCATCATCCTGTTTGCCGCCACCTTCATCGCGCTCGGCATCATCATGGGAGCAAAAGACTGATGGAATTCATCGCTGATTTCTTCAACGCCATCTGGGCCTACTTCGAAAGCATTCCCGCTTTCCTAGACGATGCTCTGGTCAAATTCTCCGCTTGGTACGTCATCTGGGTGACCAAAGCCAAAATCTACTTTGTTGGCTTCGCCTGGGATGTTGCCCAGGAAGTCCTGAACCAGCTCAACATCTCCGGCACGATCAACCAGTACTGGGGCTCCATCGACTCCAAAGTCATGGGCGCGCTGACCTACTTTCGCATCCCCGAAGCTCTAAACATCATCCTTAACGCCCACCTGACCCGTTACGTCTTGGGAGTGCTGAAATGACCATCAACATCCACCACGGTCCACCCGGCTCCTACAAATCTGCTGGCGTCGTACAGCGCTACGTCATCCCCGCCTTAACGGGCGAAGACAGCGACTACCCGGATGGCCGTTGCGTCGTCACCAATATAAGAGGGCTGGACTCCATTGAACGCGTGGAAGAAGCCTTCGGCGTCACCTGTGGACCGGAATCCAGAATCATCAACCTCGAAACCGAAACCCGGGACGCGCTTGAATACGCAGCTCGCTGGTTTCATTGGGCCCCGATCGGTGCCCTGATCGTCCTCGATGAAGCCCAGGCGGTTTACCCAGCAGCACGAAGAGATTTTCGAATCGAACACCTGGATTATCCAGGCGGAAAAGATGCCGCCCAACGCGACAACCGCCCAGCGGACGTCCTATTAGCCTTCGACATGCACCGCCACTACAACTGGGATCTGTTCCTGTGCACACCCAACATCGGAAAGATCCACAAAGAAATTCGCCAGAGTACCCAGCAGGCCTACCGACACTGGCAAATGGGGCACATCGTGCCCTGGAAGAAAAACAAATGGAGGGAATTAGAACATGACCCTGAGAACAGCGGAAAAGCTGCCTCCCATAGCATCGGTGTCCCAAAAGAATACAAAGTCGACCTCCGGGTCTTCGAGTGCTATCAGTCGACCAAAACCGGCAAAGCCAAAGGGGTGGTCGGGGGCCATTCAATGCTTAAAGATCGCAAGTTGCAGTTTGCAGTTGTGGTTATCGTCGGCAGCCTCACGCTTCTCGGTTATCAGGCGTACAACATTATCGAAAGGGAAAAAGCACGCCTCTCGGGCGATCCGGTGGCTGTTCCTGAGAGTGATTCGATTGATGGTAGCGTTAACCCTGATGGTGTTAATGGGGGCAGCACTGCGACTGATCGCGAGGCTCAGCGTACTGTAAACCCATCACCGAACAACGCACCCCATTCACGCCAGCACCTGGAACACCCGTTTGCCGACGTCGAGCTGCGCATCTCCGGCAGCGTTAACCGCCTCTACCTCTTCCAGGGGAAAGACACCCAGGGCGAATTCGCGCTTACCCAGCGGGATCTGGCCAGCTTCGGCTATCGCGTCCTCTACATCCGAAATTGCCATGGCCAACTCTGGTGGGAAGGCGAGCCCGTCCAGAATCTCTACTGCCAACGCATGCGCAGTTATGAAGCGGAACCCAGGCCAACCTTTGAAGCGGCGGTATTCCCGCCATTGATCAGTTCCACACAAAATGCGTCGCCCGCGGAGCGCTAGCGACGATGCGCGAGGAGCAAGCGCGCCGCGGGCGAAGCCCTGAGACGTCCCTGTAACACGTCTCATAGAAAACGACGGTAGTCGATTTTAAACCACACAGAACCACAGTGAGCCACAGATGAAAATCAAAGACTTTGAACGACTGGATACCACCACTGGCGAAATCGGAAAAGGGGATTTGTTCATCGGTCCCGAAGGCCAGCAAGTGAACCTCAAAGGCGTTAACGTCCTTTGGACGGGAGTCGATACCGTCAGACAATTGTTCCAGGGAAGGTTGAGACCGGAAATCCTCGCGGAAATTGCCACCGAATACGAATCCGGCTACGACGCCACCCTCACCATCAATAAAATACCGTTCCGTCTCCAGTCCGGAAGACGTGGGGGATTTAAATACATCCTGCAAAACCGGGAATACGGCCTCACCATCCTGTTGCAGAACTTCTACGCCGAGCCGGACAACTTAGGCACGCACCTGAAAATCGAAACCTCTCCCCGTTGGCTCTACGAACGCTCCAGCCAAGAGATCCACGACGAGCTAGCTGAGTGGGGCATGTACTTCCTCAAGGGCATTAAACCCGTCGGAATCGCCTTACACTTGGCTGTCGACTTCCAAGGTTGGGAACCGCCCCAAGACTTTGCTCAGAAATTCGTGACTAGGGCCAGAACCATCAGCGTGCACAACGGCCTGAGCGACCTCCACTTCCAAGGCTTAGAAGGCTCTACCGTCAACGGCAAAGGAGAAACCTACACCTTTGGTAAAGCCAATAGCCTGCAGGTCTGCCTCTACGACAAGTCCAAGGAAATCGACGTCAGCGACAAACGCGCCTTCATGGAATCCATCTGGGAATGCGCCGTTAACGAGGATTCATTCCCGGACACCTGCTACGACCCAGACAAACCCGTCTGGCGTCTCGAAATCCGCTTCCATCATCGGATCGTGAACGAAATCTCCCAGGGCACACCCAACATGAAAGCGATCTACACCTACATGGACGCGGTGCCACACCTAACAGGACTCTGGCAGTACGCCCTGCAGGGCAACCGCTACGAGGTCAAAAGGGAATGGGTACACCCCATCTGGACCAAGCTCAGAGACGACATCGGCTTTGGCTACTCAGCCCCCGACCTACTCTACAAACGCGCAAAAAAGGAACCCGGTTGCGGCAACGAAAAGAACGTCTCTCTGGCCTTCGGAAACCTGCTTTCCATCTATGCCCGCAACCGGTTTAACGCAAGACAGGCTTGGGACTGCCTCAAAAAATCCGGACTCTGGGAAGATCTCTGTGCTTATTACCGACGAAGGGATATCTATGAAAACGAACTCTTCCAGCTCGTCCAGGATGGACTCATAAGGCGACGACTGCTCACAAAGGTGGCCGCATGATCAAGAAGCTAGCTTCGGGACGCTGGCAGGTCGATATCCAACCTGGTGGCCGTGGCCAAAAGCGCGTAAGGAAATCTTTTGACTCCAAAACCGATGCACAAAGGTTTGAGCGTTGGGCATTGACCCAACACGATGCGGGAACGTTAGTGCCTCACCTCAAGAAAGACCGCCGAACTCTCCTTGAGCTTACGAAAGTCTGGTATCTGTCCCATGGTAAATACCTTCGGGATGGCGAACGACGATACCGTCACTTGAAGCGGATGGCAGAGGCCTTCGGAAACCCCGTAGCAGCAAAACTAACCGCTAATGCGTACCTGGTATACCGTGCCTTACGCACCGAGAAAGGGATCTCCCCGAAAACCAGCAACAACGAACTTGGCTACCTCAATGCAGTCTTCAGCGAACTGCACAGAACAGGTGAAATCAGTTTTCAGAACCCGTTTCGCAATATCCGGCCTATCAGCATTCAAGAACGGGAAATGGGTTATCTGGAAGTTGACCAGATAAAAGCAATCTTCGCTGAACTCCGAGAAAGAACCACCAATCCCCATGCCTTACTGGTGGCGCGAGTTTCTTTGGAAACCGGTGCCAGGTGGTCAGAAGCGGAAAGCCTCACGCTCGACAAAGTGAAACCATATCGGGTCACCTATGATCAGACGAAATCAGGGAAAAAACGCTCGGTACCGATATCCAAGGACCTTCACAAGGCAATCAAGCAACACCTAGAACAATGGGGCACTTTTGGTACATCCACGATTTCAGCATTCCGGCGTGCTGTCGATCGTTCGGGAATTAAACTCCCTAAAGGACAATGTGCCCATATTCTCCGGCACACTTTCGCCAGTCATTTTATGATGAATGGGGGGAATATCCTTGCGTTGCAGAAGATCCTTGGGCACTCATCTATAACGATGACCATGCGTTACGCGCATTTGGCGCCGGATCATTTAGAAGAAGCGGTATCACTTAATCCGGTAAGCAATGCCGATTTCTGGTGAGTTTTTGCTGAGCATCCAGCTCTTAAATGAAAAAAGCTCCCAAATATGAGAGCTTCAACATCATTCTGACAGGCCTAGTGGCAATGATACCCGCCTCGCTTTCGGTCATGGTGGCAGCCATTTCCATCTGTTCCACCGCTATGCATCTCTGCGTCAGATTGTGAAACGCTAACATTCGCGTTTGCCATGCTCATAGTAAGAACAATGCCTGCTAAAACGATTAGAATCCGTTTCATATGTAGTCTTCCTTTTTGGACTATTTAACAGCACCTTCAAGCATAGCAGAACAATTTGTGATCACTAGGATACGTCGCATTTAGTTTGTAGGAATAATACGGGGTGTCCACCTAGAGGAGTCGCCAGCATCTGACGGTCGCTATAGAGCCCGTTGACATTCGGTTGACACTTTGAGGAAAAATGATGGGCTAGAAACGAAAAAAGCCCCTAAAATTAGGGGCTTAGTTCGGTTAAGTTGGTGGAGACGGCGGGAATTGAACCCGCGTCCGCCAGCACTATGCCTTGAGATCTACATGCTTATGTCCTTCTATTGATTTAACCTCAAGCGACCCGAAGGCCAGGGTGCAGGAGGCGAGTTCTTTAAATCTTAGCCGCTAGCCAGTGAACTCTGGATAACGGAGCATCCCGTAAGCGATGACGTCCTGAGATGTTGCTTCCGGGCTACGGGCGACCCGGTCAGGACGACTAGCAGCTTACGCTGCTAGTGAGTAGTTTTCGTCGTTTGCGACTATTGCATTGCAGCTTTGGATTAACGAGATTCGCTGCCATCTCGACATGCACCCAAGGGTTCGCCACCAGCGTCGAAGCCATGTCGTCCCCCTATCCACAGTATATGTGGGCGCCTTGCATAACTTCAAGGCTTGTTTGTTGCGGTTTGTACGGTCAGGCGGTGTTTTCTCGCATGATTCGTTGCTTTTGGCGGTTCCAGTCACGCTCTTTCTCGGTGGCGCGCTTGTCGAACAGCTTCTTGCCTTTCACCAAGGCGATTTCACATTTCACCTTGTTGCCTTTCCAATACAGCGCGAGAGGTACGCAGGTCTGACCGGCCTGGCTCGTTTCGCCAATCAGCTTGGCCAGTTCTTTGGCGTGCAGAAGCAACTTGCGCGTGCGGGTTGGGTCGGCGATTACGTGAGTCGAGGCAGCTGTCAGCGGCTGAAAATGAGCGCCAAGCAAAAAGGCCTCGCCATCTTTTAATAGAACGTAGGCATCGGTGATCTGGCCTTTGCCAGCCCGCAACGATTTAACTTCCCAGCCGAGCAGGGCGATGCCCGCTTCGAAGCGTTCCTCTACATGGTATTCATGTTTCGCCTTTTTGTTGAGGGCGATGGTGCTGCTGGGCATACCAGGCTTTTTCTTGCTCATGAAACCTTCTCGGAATCTGAAAAATGAATCTGCTGACCAAGTATATGGTTACCAGCAAAACGGGCATTGTAGCCCAGTAGGGCCAGACGGGTCACGATTTGACCCGGAATGGCCTGTCGGCATTCGTACCTAGACCTCACTGTCGGCTACAATAACGAGCCTTTTGACATTAGGGATCAAAATGTCGAGTAAGTATCAGACATCTATCGGGTCGTTTACCCGAAAATCAACGTTCTTTTGGGCCTCGGTGGGTGCAACCGTGGGGCTTGCCAATTTGTGGCAATTTCCATACCTCGCCAGCGTTCACGGGGGTGGTCTTTTTGTGCTGGCGTATTTGGTCTGCCTGCTCATGGTCACCCTTCCACTTATGGTTACAGAGGCCGCGATCGGCCGGCACTCCCGGCATGGCATTGTGTTGGCGATGGATGGGTTGGTTAAAAATGCAGGCAGTTCCCCGGCGTGGCGTTTGGCTGGGCCATTAAGCATTCTTGCGTCGTTTCTGGTGCTTTCGTTTACGGCCGTGTTTGGCGGGATTGTTGTTGCCTATATTTTTTTTGGTGCAACGGACAGTTTCGGAGGCGCCAACGCGGCAGATGCTACCGGGATTCTTGCGGAACTGGTGTCGAGCTCGAGTCGTTACCGAGAGTTCATGGGTTGGCATGCCTTCTTCTTATTGTTGGTGGTTTGGGTGTCTGCGCGTGGTGTGGTGAACGGGGTGGAGCGTTCGCTGCGGATGATTGTCCCCGGCGGTTTGTTCTTGATGCTGGCGCTATTTGTGGTGGCTGCAACGCACGGGCAGTTGGCGTCGGGCGTTGACAGTATTCTGGTCATCCGCCCTGAGCAGTTTGGGCTCGACAGTCTTCAGGCGGCGTTTTTTCATGCGTTTTTTACTTTGGGCTTGGGCGTGGGTGTGTGGGCTATTTTTGGTGCCTATAGCACCTCACATACGCGATTGAAGCGGTCACTGCTGGCCGTCGTGCTGATGGATACCTTAATTGCCATTGTGGTTGGTGTGATGATGTTCTCCGTGGCATCGGGCAGCGGCAGTCTGGATGGTCAGCACGGGTTCGGGCTGTTGTTTATTTCGTTGCCGGTCACGCTGGCTCCCGTGCCGTTTAGCCAAGTGGTCATAACGGCCGTGTTTTTGGCGGTCATGCTGGTGGTGTGGGCTACGTCTATTGCCTTGTTGGAATCTGTCGTGGCTTGGTTTCGGGAGTGGACGGGGGCACCAAGAACCTGGTCGGTCATCATTGTGGGGGCGGCGGTTTGGCTCGTGGGATTGGCTTCATTGTTTTCGTTTAACGTGTGGTCTGACTACCGGCTCGCGGGTGCGACAACCTATCGCTGGATAGAGCTGATTACGGGCGGTGTGTTAATTCCGGTGGTTGCTATTTTGATCGCGACCTTTGCCGGATGGGGGCTGACGAAAAGATACTCTGCCCGCATGTTGGGCGACGCTCCTGTTGTATTCCGCAAGGCTTGGCTCTGGGCTATGCGCCTGATACTGCCGTTGGTGGTGGCTTGGATCGGTATTCAATATACGGCGTTTTCGCTGGCGAATTTGTGCGAAAATGGCAGTGCCGCGCTTTGGTGTTCCGCGAGTGAAGGCTCTGTGGTTGAGGAGCAGCTCGAGCCCGAGCTTGAGCCAGGCTCAGAGTCCGGGGCCGAGGTTGACGCCGGCTCGAACGTAACCACCTCGACAACATCGGGTGAAGAGATAAATCGGGAACAGGCGGCTCCCAGCGAAGACGATATCCTTTATCATAGTGTTTAGCGGCTTGGCTCCATCCAGCTTGGCGCGATTACATCGAAAGGCAGGAATTCCGGTTTTATGGCTCATCAGATAGACAAGACAGCGCTGGTCATGCACTCAGCGGAGCGTATGTTTCATTTGGTCAATGACATAGCCCGTTACCCTGAGTTTTTACCTTGGTGTGCCGGGGCCGAAGTTCATAAGCAAACTGATGAAGAGATTATGGCGTCGTTGGAAATTGCTAAAGGTGGCGTACGACACACGCTCACCACGTGCAACCAGCTGTTAATGCCTGAATCTATTGAAATGAAGTTGGTGGAAGGGCCGCTAAAAAATCTGACGGGCCGCTGGCACTTTCGGCCGTTGGATACCAACGCCTGCAAGGTGATTCTGAGCTTGGAGTTTGAGTTCTCGGGTTCACTGGCTCGCATGACCTTTGGCCCGGTGTTTAATCAGGCTGCGAACACGATGGTGGATGCGTTCTGTCGACGTGCCGATGAAGTGTATAAAGCGGGAGAGCTTTGCTGATGCGAGTTGAGGTGGCCTATGCCCGGCCGGATAAACAGCAGATCCTGGAAGTCGCCGTGCCAGAGGGAACAACGGCACTGGAGGCGGTGAAGGCATCGGGAATTGTCGATGTGTTTCCGGAGATCAATCCCGATGACATCGATATGGGGATCTTTGGCAAAGTGATTAAAAAGCCGGATTCCCATGCCCTGAATGAGGGTGATCGGGTGGAGCTTTACCGGCCTTTAATCATAGATCCCAAGCAAGCCCGGCTGAACCGGGCAAAGAAAAAAGCCTAAGGGTTTTAGTAGGCTGGGGTTTCGTCCAGCAATTTCGCTTCGTGATGGCGGTAGGTGTCATCGTCGTAGTGCACGACGATGCGCTGCTCTTCGATGTCGCCGCCGCGGCGCTGGAACGTATAGATGTAGTATTCCTGTGACGGGTCTACGGGGTTGAGCATCAAGGGTGTTCCCAACAATGCGTGGACCTGGCTCCGTTGCATGCCTTCCGACAAGCTTGATAGCTCCTTGTCAGTTACAATGTTGCCCTGCTGGACGTTGATTTTGTAAACGCCAGGGAAAACACATCCCGCCAGAGATATAATGGTAATAAGAACGATAGCGGTGAGCTTTTGCATCGCTTGGGGAAATCCTCTATCTTGAGTTCGCCTGCCTGGAGCAGGTGTGAAACGGGCTAACCGTTGAACGGCGGCTTCATCATACCGGAAGCCGTAAGGCACACCAAAGAGTGAATACTAGCATGTCATCTGAAAACGCCGAATTACGAAAAGTCGGTCTTAAGGTAACTCTTCCGAGAGTTAAGATCTTCAATATCCTTGAGAATGCTAAAGAGCATCATTTGAGTGCCGAGGACGTCTATAAAAAACTGTTAGACCAAGGCGACGACGTGGGACTGGCAACCGTGTACCGGGTGCTAACTCAGTTCGAAACCGCAGGGCTGGTTCTCCGGCACAATTTCGAGGGCGGCCACGCTGTGTTCGAAATGGCGGGAGACGATCACCATGACCACATGGTGTGTACCCAGACCGGCGCGGTTGTCGAGTTTGTCGATGAAGTGATTGAAGAGCGTCAGAAGAAAATTGCCGCAGAGCATGGCTACGAAATCGTGGATCACAGCCTGATCCTGTACGTTAAGCCCGTAAAGTCTGACGATAAATAAACGCACGTAATAAAAAAAGGGGCCGGCATAGGCGGGCCCCAAAAACTCTCGAAATCGAGAGGGGATTCTTTAGTCAGTGATGGGTTGCCTGGCCCTTCACCACCATTTCTTTAGCATGCGCAATCGTTTGTTCTGTCATATCTACGCCGCCCAGCATGCGGGCAACCTCATCAATTCTGCCTTGGTCGTTAAGCGTTTCGATGCGAGAGAAGGTGGCTTCTTTCTCGGTAAACTTGCTGACAAACAAATGCTGATGGCTCTGAGCCGCAACTTGTGGCAGGTGAGTAACGCAGAGCACTTGGCCGTTACCGCCGAGTGATCTCAACAAGCGGCCAACCACCTCTGCGGTGCCGCCGCCGATACCCACATCCACCTCGTCGAACACCAGTGTCGGCGTGGTAGAGGTTTGAGCCACCACTACCTGAATGGCGAGGCTGATGCGTGACAGTTCACCGCCGGATGCCACTTTTGCCAGTGGTCGTGCGGGTTGTCCCGGGTTTGCGCTGACCAGAAATTCAATGTCTTCTAAGCCGTGAGGCGCAGGCTCGCCACCATTGTTGCTGTTCAGGTGGGTGACAAATTGCACGGACGGCATGCTCAATTGTGCCAGTTCGTGGGCAATTCGCTGATCGAGCTCTGCGGCGGCCTGCTGGCGTTTGGCCGACAGTTGCTCTGCAGCAGCGTCAAATTCGGCTTTCTGGGTTTCCAGTTCAGCTTCAAGTTGCTCAAGGCTGCCGGCGCCCCCGTCCAATTCATCGAGCTCATCCCGCAGGCGTTGGTGCAGTTCGGGCAGTTCTTCGGGCCCGATACGGTGTTTGCGCGCCATTTGATAAACAGCGCTCAAACGCTCCTCGACTTCGGCCAGTCGTGCCGGGTCAGCTTCGTAGTCATCAACAAAGCGCCGTAGGTTGTCGCCAGCTTCGGAAATCTGAATTTGGGCTTCGTTCAACATTTGCAAAGTGTCGGCCAATGCGGGTACTTCTACCGGAAGTTGTTCCAGTAGGTGCAGCGCCTGGCGAAGACTGTTCGCTGCACTGGATTCTTCCTCTGTACAGAGTTGAGCAGCCTGGTGACTGCAGTGCAGGATCGCGTCGGCCTGACTGAGGTGGGCTTGTTCCTGCTCTAGAGCTTCTTGTTCGCCGTCTTCCAGTGCGAGTCGATCGAGTTCTTCCACTTGATATCGCAGCAATTGAAGCTTCGCTTCGGTTTCGTCAGCGTTTTGCTGGCGTTGATGCAGCTTTTGTTGGGTTTGGTGCCAGTTTTTCCACGCGGATTTAGTTTGTTCGGCCAGCTGTTCAGCACCGGCGAATTCATCCAGTAATTTGCGGTGGGTGTCTTTGCGAAGCAGAGATTGGTGCTGGTGCTGGCTGTGGATATCCATCAGCAACCCGCCCAGTTCTTTTAGTTGAGACAGCGGCGAAGGCTGACCGTTAATGAAGGCCTTGGAGCGGCCGTCTTTACTGATGGTCCGGCGCAGGATGCATTCGCTTTTCTCGTCCAAATCGTGGCTTTCCAGCCATTTGCCAGCATCGGGGATGTCGGAAATGTCGAAACAAGCGGTGATATCGGCACGCTTGGCGCCGTGGCGGACGGCGCCTGCGTCTGCGCGCCCGCCCATGGCGAGGCCCAAAGCATCCAGAACAATGGATTTGCCAGCGCCGGTTTCGCCGGTCAGTGCTGTCATGCCCTTGTTGAACTGGAGTTCAACGCGTTCGGCGATGGCGTAGTTGGAAACGGTAAGTTGTGTAAGCATGCCGACACCTCTGCTTGGGCCCCGAGAGGGCTTTTGAAACGAGAAAAAACGATACTGTTCGTCTATACAGTTGCTGTGAATATATACAGTGATTTTTGGGTTTGCAAATTTTGAACGACAAAAAAACGAAAGAAACCGTTGTTGAAAAGGTTGAATCTGAATCTCGGAACCCCATATCGGTTCGCAAAGCATATTTTCCCGCCGATTTGACTGGTGGGCTCTATTCGCCGCGTGCCTTCGGGCGCTGGAAAACGTATTGGGAGTGATCATGAGTGCTGACGACAAGCGCAACGAGCAAGTAGAAGAGCAGGTTGAGGTAGATGAGGCTGCGGCCAACGCTGAGCAGCAAGATCAGGCTGAGGCTGGTGAAGTTTCTGAGCTGGATGCGCTGAAAGCTCAGTTGCAGGAGTATCAGGATCAGGCTTTGCGAGCTCAGGCCGAGATGCAGAACGTTCGTCGTCGGGCGGAGCTGGATGTTGAAAAGGCGCATAAGTTCGCCTTGGAGAAGTTCGTGAAGGAGCTTTTGCCGGTTGCCGACAGTCTGGAGAAGGCGGTTGAGAGCACGGAAGGGCATGCGGATTCGGCGGGCGAGCTGGTTGGTTCGATCCGTCAGGGCGTAGAGATGACTTTGAGTCTGTTCCTCGGCAGTCTCAAAAAATTCAACGTGGAACAGCTTAACCCTGTTGGCGAGCCGTTTGATCCGCAGCAGCACGAAGCAATGTCGATGGTGCCGGCACCGGATGCTGAGCCAAACAGTGTCGTGGCGGTTGTGCAGAAAGGTTATCTGCTAAACGGGCGGGTAGTTCGTCCGGCCATGGTTGTGGTGGCGAAAGCAGAAAGTGCACCAAATATCGACGAGCAGGCTTGAAAAACTGAATAAAGCGCCAATATAGCGATTAAACAGAAGCAGCCGGAGTGGCAGCACTTCGGGCAGATTTCAGCAAGATTTGGAGTGATTCTATGAGCAAGATTATCGGTATCGACTTGGGAACCACCAACTCCTGTGTGGCCGTAATGGACGGCGACAAGGTAAAGGTTATTGAAAACGCCGAGGGTGATCGCACCACCCCTTCGATCATCGCCTACACCGATGACGGCGAAACGCTGGTAGGTCAGTCTGCCAAGCGTCAGGCAGTAACCAACCCGGACAATACTCTGTACGCCATCAAGCGTTTGATTGGTCGTCGTTTTGAAGACGACGTGGTTCAGAAAGACATCAAGATGGTGCCGTACAAAATCGCCAAAGCCGACAACGGTGATGCTTGGGTTGATGTGAAGGGCCAGAAAATGGCTCCACCTCAGGTTTCTGCAGAAATTCTGAAGAAAATGAAGAAAACTGCAGAAGACTACCTGGGCGAAACAGTGACTGCTGCTGTTATTACCGTTCCGGCTTACTTTAACGACAGCCAGCGTCAGGCAACAAAAGATGCCGGCAAGATTGCCGGTCTGGAAGTTAAGCGGATCATCAACGAGCCGACTGCAGCTGCTCTGGCCTACGGCATGGACAAGCAAAGCGGCGACCGCACAGTAGCCGTATATGACTTGGGTGGTGGTACCTTCGACTTGTCTATCATCGAAATTGCCGATGTAGACGGCGAGCACCAGTTCGAAGTTCTGGCCACTAACGGCGACACCTTCCTCGGTGGTGAAGACTTCGACCTGAAAGTTATCGAATACCTGGCCGACCAGTTCAAGAAAGACAGCGGCATCGACCTGCGTGGCGACTCACTGGCGATGCAGCGTCTGAAAGAAGCTGCCGAGAAAGCGAAGATTGAACTGTCCAGCAGCCAACAGACTGACGTGAACCTGCCGTACGTAACTGCAGACGCGTCTGGTCCTAAGCACATGAACGTCAAGCTGACCCGTGCCAAGCTGGAATCTCTGGTAGAAGATCTGGTTCAGCGCAGCCTTGAGCCTTGTAAAGTGGCTCTGAAAGACTCCGGCCTGAGCGCTTCTGAAATTGATGAAGTGATCCTGGTTGGTGGTCAGACTCGTATGCCACTGGTCCAGGAAAAGGTTAAAGAGTTCTTCGGTAAAGAGCCGCGTAAAGACGTTAACCCGGACGAAGCAGTAGCCATGGGTGCTGCAATTCAGGGGGCGGTATTGTCTGGCGACGTTAAAGACGTACTGCTGCTGGACGTAACTCCGCTGACCCTCGGTATCGAGACCATGGGTGGCGTAGCGACTCCGCTGATCGACAAGAACACCACGATTCCGACCAAGAAGTCACAGACTTTCTCTACAGCGGAAGACAACCAAACTGCGGTGACCATTCACGTAGTTCAGGGTGAACGTAAGCAAGCGGCGCAGAACAAGTCGCTGGGCCGTTTCGACTTGGCTGACATCCCGCCGGCGCAGCGCGGTGTTCCGCAGATCGAAGTTACCTTCGATATCGATGCGAACGGTATTCTGAACGTGTCTGCAAAAGACAAGGCGACTGGCAAAGAACAGTCCATCGTGATCAAAGCCTCTTCTGGCTTGAACGATGACGAAATCGAAAAGATGGTTCGGGACGCCGAAGCGAATGCTGAGGAAGATCGCAAGTTCGAAGAGCTGATTCAGGCTCGGAACCAGGGCGACGGTATGGTTCACGCCGTACGCAAGACTCTGAGTGAAGCTGGCGATAAGGTAAGCGATAGCGAGAAAGAGTCTATCGAAGCAGCGATTAAGGATCTTGAGGAAGCTCTGACAGGCAGCGATAAAGACGATATCGAAGCCAAAACTCAGAAGTTGACCGAAGTGTCCTCCGAGCTGGCGCAGAAGATGTACGCGGATCAGGCTGAACAGGCCGCAGGCCAAGAAGGCGAAGAAGCTCAGGCAGCTGACGACGCCGTCGATGCCGAGTTCGAAGAAGTCAAAGACGACAAGAAGTAAATCCTAAGTACATCAGGTAGTTGGAAAGCGCGGGCCGATGTCCGCGTTTTCCGCGTTATAGCAACAGGATTTAAAGCATGGCCAAACGCGATTATTACGAAGTACTTGGGGTCTCCCGGGGCGCGGAAGATAAAGAAATCAAGCGGGCGTACCGTAAGCTCGCCATGAAATACCATCCCGACCGTAATCCGGACGACAAAGACGCCGAGAACAAGTTCAAAGAGGCCAGCGAAGCCTACGAAGTATTGATGGATGGCAACAAGCGCGCGGCCTATGACCAGTTCGGTCACGCGGGTGTTGATGGTCAGGCCGGCGGTGGCGGCGGCTTCGGCGGCGGTGGTAACTTCTCCGATATCTTCGGAGACGTATTTGGTGACATCTTCGGAGGTGGAGGCGGCGGTGGTCGCGCACGCAACACCCGAGGTTCCGACCTGCGTTACACGCTCGAGTTGGATCTGGAAGAAGCGGTCAAAGGTAAAGATGTCAAAATCACGATTCCCGGGCACAAAGAGTGTGATACCTGTGAGGGTAGTGGCGCTGAAAAAGGCTCCCGTCCCGAAACCTGTGGCACATGTCAGGGTATGGGGCAGGTGCGTATGCAGCAGGGCTTCTTCACCGTGCAGCAGGCGTGTCCGACTTGTCGTGGCTCCGGTCAGATCATCAAGAACCCGTGTAAATCTTGCCATGGGCAAGGCCGCGTAAGACAAGAGAAAACCCTGTCTGTGAAAGTGCCTCCAGGCGTAGATACTGGTGATCGCATTCGCTTGTCAGGTGAAGGCGAAATGGGTGTCGACGGTGGGCCTCCTGGCGATTTGTACGTTCAGGTGGCAGTGCGCGAACACTCGATTTTCACCCGCGACGGCCGCAACCTGTACTGTGAAGTGCCCATCAGCATCGTAGATGCCGCCTTGGGTGGCGAGCTGGAAGTGCCAACGCTGGATGGCCGCGTGAAGCTAAAAATCCCGGCCGAAACCCAAACTGGCAAGCTGTTCCGTTTGCGCAACAAAGGCGTTAGCCCTGTGCGCGGTGGTCCTGCAGGCGATCTTTTGTGTCGCGTGATGGTTGAAACGCCGGTTAATCTGACCAAGCGCCAGAAAGAATTGTTGGGTGAATTTCAAAAGACACTGGACGACTCCAATGGCTCCGATCATGCTCCGAAGAAAACCTCTTGGTTTGAGGGTGTGAAAAGTTTCTTCGATGAAATGAAATTCTGAGGGCAAGACAGATGCGGGTAGCAATCATTGGCGCCGCCGGGCGCATGGGAAAAGTGTTGATTGAAGCAGTGGATGGCACCGAAGGGCTCGAGCTGGGCGCGGCGATTGTTGAGCCGGATAGCAGCCTGATTGGCGCAGATGCCGGCGACATGACGGGCATAGGCAAAACCGGCGTTAAGCTGGCTGCCAGTCTGGCGGACGTGAAAGACGACTTCGACGTACTGGTTGACTTCACCTTCCCGGACCTGACCCTCGAAAACGCCGAATTCTGCAAAGCCAACGGCAAAATGCTCATCATCGGCACTACCGGCATGACCGACGCTGAAAAAGAGCAGCTTGCCCAAGCGGCAGAGTCGGTTCCGGTCGTGTTTGCGCCAAACATGAGTGTAGGTGTAAACGTGGTGCTGAACCTGCTGAAAACGGCAGCCGCAACGCTGGGTGACGACTACGACGTAGAAATCATCGAAGCGCATCACCGCCACAAAAAAGACGCACCCTCTGGAACCGCGCTACGCATGGGCGAAGTTGTCGCTGATGCGTTGGGGCGTGACCTCAAGGAGTGCGCTGTCTATGGTCGTGAAGGCTTCACCGGCGAGCGCACCCGCAAAGAAATCGGCTTCGAAACCATTCGTGCTGGCGACGTGGTAGGTGATCACACTGTTCTGTTCGCCACCGAAGGTGAGCGGATCGAAGTGACTCACAAAGCCAGTAGCCGAATGACCTTCGCCAAAGGCGCCATGCGCGCTGCATTGTGGCTGAAGGATAAGCCGGCAGGTTTGTACGATATGCAGGACGTGCTAAATCTGAAGGCTTGATTCTAAAGAGGTTTGGCCAGCTAGCTCTGAGACTGGGGTTCGCAGGTCCGCGTTCCGAAAATTTCGATGGCCAAGGATGGCATGAGAGAAGCGCACATGGATGTGCTCGTAGCGGTTTTCGGAACGCGGACCTGCGAACGCCGGCCGTTGTCGAGGCTTATTGAGCTCGAGACCCCCTACATCAAGCCAGATAGTAATTCGCGATGGACAGAAATCGACAAATTTCGTAGAATAAGTCGATTTTTTTGCACCAAGCGTACCTTTGAAAAGTTTCTAGGAAAGCGGGACCGAGTTCATACTTAGTCTCGCTTTTTTGCAACCTGACTTTGCGCTTGCGTTCCTGTTCGTGACGAACTTACGCCACTCGATGAGGATACAAGCCTTGAGCACACCAGCAATCCTTGCACTCGCAGACGGAAGCCTGTTTTACGGCACCGCCATCGGCGCAGACGGAGAAACCAGCGGCGAAGTGGTATTCAATACCGCCATGACCGGCTATCAGGAAATCCTGACCGACCCGTCCTACTCGCGCCAGATCGTCACCTTGACGTATCCCCACATCGGCAACACCGGCGTTAATGAAGAAGACGTGGAATCTGACCGCGTACACGCCGCTGGCCTAATCATTCGAGACCTTCCACTGATTGCCAGCAGCTGGCGTAGTCAGGGCAGCCTCGAAGACTACCTGCGAAGCAACAACATTGTTGGCATTGCTGACATCGACACCCGCCGCCTGACTCGCATTCTCCGGGACAAAGGCTCCCAGAATGGAGCCATCCTGGCCGGCGAAAACGCAACAGCCGAGCGCGCACTTGAACTGGCAAAAGCCTTCCCTGGCCTGAAGGGCATGGATTTGGCCAAAGAAGTGACTTGCGAAAAATCGTATCAGTGGAATCAGTCCGAATGGGATTTGGCTACTGGCTACGGTGAGCAAGCTGATGCCAAATTCAAAGTGGTCGCTTGGGATTACGGCGTGAAGTACAACATCCTGCGCATGCTGGCTTCTCGTGGTTGTGACATTACCGTCGTGCCGGCCCAAACTCCGGCATCCGAAGTGCTGGCTATGAACCCGGACGGCATCTTCCTGTCGAATGGCCCTGGCGACCCAGAGCCATGCGACTACGCGATCAATGCGATCAAAGACGTGTTGGAAACCGACATTCCGGTTTTCGGCATCTGCTTGGGTCACCAGTTGCTGGCGCTGGCCAGTGGTGCCAAGTCCATGAAAATGGGCCACGGCCATCACGGTGCCAACCACCCGGTACAAGACCTGGAAAAAGGCACGGTCATGATCACCAGCCAGAACCACGGTTTTGCGGTGGACGAGTCAACCTTGCCCTCAACGGTTCAGGCGACCCACAAATCATTGTTTGACGGCACCCTGCAGGGCATTCGCCGGACCGATAAATCGGCGTACAGCTTCCAGGGGCATCCTGAAGCTAGCCCGGGTCCTCATGACGTGGCACCTCTGTTCGACGAGTTTATCCAGTTGATGGAAGCACGATCCGCCTAAGGGTGGATCACCACGGATAACGACAGGCGCCGCGTTCTGCGCTGCAAGAATTCAAAAGTTGCTGACAGGTTTACCGAGACATGCCAAAACGTACCGACATCAAAAGCATCCTGATCCTGGGCGCTGGCCCCATCGTGATCGGGCAGGCGTGCGAGTTCGACTACTCTGGAGCCCAGGCTTGTAAAGCCCTGCGTGAAGAGGGCTACCGGGTTATTCTGGTGAACTCCAACCCAGCTACCATCATGACCGACCCGGTTATGGCCGATGCCACCTACATCGAGCCAATCAACTGGAAAACGGTCGAAAAGATCATCGAGAAAGAAAAACCTGACGCCTTGCTGCCTACCATGGGTGGCCAGACGGCACTGAACTGCGCGTTGGATCTGGAAAAGTACGGTGTGCTTGAGAAGCACAGCGTAGAGATGATCGGTGCTAATGCCGACACCATCGACAAAGCCGAAGACCGTAACCGCTTCGACCAGGCGATGAAGAAAATTGGCCTCGAGTGCCCGCGTGCTTCCATTGCGCACTCCATGGAAGAAGCCTGGAAAATCTCCAAAGAAATCGGCTTCCCGTGCATCATTCGTCCGTCGTTCACCATGGGTGGTTCCGGTGGTGGTATCGCGTACAACAAAGACGAATTTGAAGAAATTTGTACTCGTGGTCTGGACCTCTCTCCGACCAATGAACTGCTGATCGACGAATCCCTGATCGGCTGGAAAGAGTATGAGATGGAAGTTGTTCGTGACAAAAACGACAACTGCATCATTGTCTGCGCCATCGAGAACTTCGATGCCATGGGCGTGCATACCGGTGACTCCATCACCGTAGCCCCGGCTCAGACCCTGACCGATAAAGAATACCAGATCATGCGTAACGCCTCGTTGGCGGTGCTGCGTGAAATCGGCGTTGAAACCGGGGGTTCTAACGTACAGTTCGGTATCAACCCTGACACCGGCCGTATGGTCGTTATCGAGATGAACCCGCGTGTATCCCGCTCCTCGGCGCTGGCGTCTAAAGCAACCGGCTTCCCGATTGCCAAGGTCGCGGCCAAGCTGGCGATTGGTTACACCCTGGATGAGCTGCAGAACGAAATCACCGGTGGCGTAACGCCGGCTTCTTTCGAGCCCAGCATCGATTACGTGGTTACCAAGATTCCTCGCTTTACCTTCGAGAAATTCCCGCAGGCAGACGCTCGCCTGACCACGCAGATGAAGTCGGTCGGCGAAGTGATGGCGATTGGCCGGACCTTCCAAGAGTCTATGCAGAAAGCGCTGCGCGGGCTGGAAGTTGGCTCCGAAGGCTTTGATGAAAAACTGGACGACCTGGATTCCGAAAACTCCCGTGAAACACTAACCACGGAACTCAATGTGCCGGGCGCAGAGCGCATCTGGTACATCGGCGATGCCTTCCGTGCCGGAATGACCGTTGAAGAAGTTTTCAAGCACACCAAGGTTGACCCTTGGTATCTGGTACAGATTGAAGACATCATCAAAGAAGAACGTGCTCTGAAGACCGCGGGTAAAGCGGATATCGATCACGCCACTTTGTTCCGTCTGAAGCGCAAAGGTTTCTCTGACGCTCGACTGGCCAAGCTGCTCGGCATTTCAGAAGCCAGCATGCGTAAGCTGCGTCATGACCTTGGCGTGCGTCCGGTCTATAAGCGTGTGGACACCTGTGCGGCAGAATTTGCATCAGACACCGCTTACATGTACTCCACCTATGAAGAAGAGTGTGAGGCGGATCCGTCGGATCGCGAGAAAATCGTGGTCATCGGTGGTGGTCCTAACCGGATTGGTCAGGGTATCGAGTTCGATTACTGCTGTGTTCACGCGGCTCTGGCCATGCGTGAAGACGGTTATGAAACCATCATGATTAACTGTAACCCGGAGACCGTGTCTACCGATTACGACACCTCTGATCGTTTGTACTTCGAGCCGATCACTCTGGAAGACGTTCTGGAAATCATTGAAGTTGAGAAGCCCAAGGGCGTGATCGTTCAGTACGGCGGTCAAACGCCGCTGAAACTGGCGCGCGGTCTTGAAGCGGCAGGCGTACCGATTATCGGCACCAGCCCTGATGCCATCGATCGGGCGGAAGACCGTGAGCGTTTCCAACAAATGATCCAGCGCTTGGGTCTGAAGCAGCCTGAAAACGCCACTGTGCGTAGTCATGAAGAAGGTATTGTTGCTGCCCGCGAAATCGGCTATCCGCTGGTGGTTCGTCCCTCCTACGTGTTGGGCGGTCGTGCAATGGAAATCGTCTACGACGAGACCGAGCTGGTTCGCTACATGCAAAGTGCGGTGCTGGTGTCTAACGACAGCCCGGTGCTTCTGGACCACTTCCTGAACGCCGCCATCGAGGTGGATATCGACGCCATCTCAGACGGTACTGACGTAGTGATTGGCGGCATCATGCAGCACATCGAGCAGGCGGGTATTCACTCCGGTGACTCCGCGTGTTCATTGCCGCCTTACAGCTTGCCTAAAGATGTACAGGACGCGATGCGTGAGGCCGTCAAGAAGATGGCCATCGAGCTGGAAGTTATCGGCTTGATGAACGTTCAGCTGGCTTGGCAGGATGGCGAAATCTACGTGATCGAGGTGAACCCTCGAGCATCCCGTACCGTGCCGTTCGTCTCTAAGGCCATTGGCTTGTCTCTGGCGGCGGTTGCAGCCCGGGTGATGTCTGGCAAGACTCTGAAAGAACTGGAATTCACGCAGGAAATCGTACCGACTTACTACGCGGTGAAAGAGTCTGTTTTCCCGTTCAACAAGTTCCCATCGGTTGACCCGATTCTTGGGCCAGAAATGAAGTCGACTGGTGAGGTGATGGGGCTGGGTGACAGCTTCGATGAAGCCTTCGCCAAGGCATCGTTAGCCATTGGCGACAAGTTGCCGACCGAAGGCACTGCGTTCATGTCGGTAAGAAACGTCGACAAGCCAGGCGCCATCGAAGTTGCGCGTGAGCTGATTGATGCGGGCTTCAAGGTCATTGCCACAACCGGCACTGCGAAGGCTCTTGAGCAGGCAGGCATTCAGGTTGCGCACGTCAACAAGGTTCGCGAGGGGCGTCCGCACATTGTTGACGCGATCAAGAATGGCGAAGTGCAGTTGATCATCAACACAACCGAAGGTCGCAAGGCTATCTCTGATTCGTCGCAGATCCGTCAATCGGCGTTGCAGAGCAAGGTAACCTATACAACGACTCTGGCAGGTGGCGAAGCCTACTGCCGAGCCATTAAGTTTGGTCCGGAGCGCGCAGTGCGTCGCCTCCAGGACTTGCACGCAGGGAAGTAACGATATGTCTAATGATAGAGTTCCTATGACCAAGCTGGGCGAAGCCCGCTTGCGTGAGGAACTGAAAAAGCTGAAGTCCGAAGATCGCCCACGGGTGATTCAGGCTATTTCTGATGCTCGCGAACACGGTGATTTGAAAGAAAACGCCGAATACCATGCTGCTCGTGAGCAGCAGAGCTTCATCGAAGGCCGCATTCAGGAAATAGAAGGCAAGCTTTCGGTGGCTCAGGTGATCGATGTGACCGCTATGGAAAACACCGGAAAGGTGATTTTCGGTACCACGGTTGAGTTGGTGAACATGGATACCGATGAAGAAGTGACCTACCAGATTGTTGGCGAAGATGAAGCTGACATTAAGGCCGGGAAGCTTTCAGTGTCCTCGCCCATTGCGCGGGCTCTGATCGGTAAAAGTGAGGGCGATGTGGTAGCCATCCGCATTCCGTCCGGTACTGTAGAGTACGAAATTGCCGAGGTGCAGTACATCTAAGGTATTGCAGGCAAAGAAAAGCCGGCCGGAGGGAACCTCGGGCCGGCTTTTTTATTGCTGAATGCTTATTTGTTTCTGAGCAGGTTTGAAAGCTTTGGGTTTGGCTTTTTGGACCGGCGCAGAATCACAGCGATTTTACCGATGGTTTGCACTAGCTCGGCTTTCGCGCTTTTGCACAGTGCTTCAATGGCCTCTTGGCGCGCTTCGCGATCCTGGCTGGCGACCTTGATTTTGATCAGTTCGTGATCGTTCAGGGCGCGATCCAGCTCGTCTTGCAGTCCTTCGGACAGGCCTTTGTCGCCGACAATGATGACGGGCTTCAGGTTGTGGGCGATGGCCCGGTATTCCCGGCGCTGTTCCGGTGACAAACTCATGATGTAATCTCTTTATTAATGCTATTAACAAAAGGTCAGCGGCTTAAGGACTGACAACGGCGTATAATAGGATGATTGTAACAGATAGATGCCCGCTACAAATGGCTGTAATCACTTACAGGTGTGGTTTGTGGATTTAGTGGTCGGGAACGTTTTCCCGAAATCTGTGTCTTTTACGGATAGGCCACTTCTGGTTTACGAGCGTACATTTGGTGTAAGGTGTTCGAAAAGGGTTAGCGGCTAGGTCGCGACTCTGCAATTCACAGGTGATGATCCTTGAACGATATGGCAAAAAATTTAGTTCTCTGGCTAGTGATAGCCGCCGTGCTGCTGATGGTGTTTCAGAATTTCACGCCCACCACCAGCGGGCAACAAGTTAATTATTCCCAGTTTGTCGAAATGGTCCAGCAAGGACAGGTTCGTCAGGTGACGGTAGACGGGCTGGAAATTCAAGGTGTGCGAGGCGATGGCTCTCAGTTCCAGACAGTTCGCCCTCAAGTACCAGATAACAAGCTGATGGACGATCTCCTTGCCAATCAAGTTGAGGTGATCGGCAAAGAGCCAGAGCGTCAGAGCCTGTGGACCCAGCTGTTGGTGGCTGCCTTCCCGATTCTGATCATCATCGCGTTGTTCATGTTTTTCATGCGCCAGATGCAAGGCGGTGGCGGCGGCAAAGGGCCGATGTCCTTTGGCAAAAGCAAAGCCCGTCTACTCAGTGAAGACCAGATCAAAACGACGTTTGGCGACGTGGCCGGTGTTGAAGAGGCTAAGGAAGACGTCAAGGAACTGGTCGACTTCCTGCGTGACCCGAGTAAATTCCAGCGCCTCGGCGGACGCATTCCCAAGGGCGTATTGATGGTTGGCCCTCCGGGTACGGGTAAAACCCTGCTGGCGAAAGCCATTGCGGGTGAAGCCAAAGTGCCGTTCTTCTCCATCTCGGGTTCAGACTTCGTTGAGATGTTTGTGGGCGTGGGTGCTTCTCGTGTGCGCGATATGTTCGAGCAGGCCAAGAAGCAGAGCCCGTGCATCATCTTTATTGATGAGATCGATGCAGTTGGTCGTCATCGTGGCGCTGGTATGGGTGGTGGTCACGATGAGCGTGAGCAAACCCTTAACCAGCTGCTGGTTGAAATGGACGGCTTTGAAGGTAACGAAGGCGTTATCGTGATTGCCGCGACTAACCGTCCGGATGTGCTGGACCCTGCATTGTTGCGCCCGGGCCGTTTCGACCGTCAGGTGGTTGTTAGCTTGCCCGACATCAAGGGGCGTGAGCAGATCCTGAAAGTGCATATGAAAAAAGTGCCGCTGGCAGATGGCATCGAGCCAGCTGTGATTGCACGCGGTACGCCTGGCTTCTCTGGCGCCGATTTGGCGAACCTGGTAAACGAAGCAGCGTTGTTTGCGGCCCGCCGTAACCTGCGTTTGGTCTCCATGGAAGAGCTGGAGCTGGCAAAAGATAAAATCATGATGGGCGCTGAGCGCAAGTCCATGGTGATGAATGAGAAAGAGAAGCTGAATACAGCCTACCATGAAGCGGGGCACGCGATTGTGGGACGTCTGGTTCCCGAGCATGACCCGGTTTACAAGGTGAGCATTATTCCTCGAGGCCGCGCGTTGGGTGTGACTATGTTCCTCCCTGAAGAGGATAAGTACAGTCATTCCAAACGTTACTTGATCAGTTCAATTTGCAGTTTGTTTGGTGGTCGTATCGCGGAAGAGCTCACGTTGGGTGTGGATGGCGTAACAACCGGTGCCTCTAACGACATTGAGCGTGCTACCAGTCTTGCGCGCAACATGGTTACTCGCTGGGGCTTGTCCGATAAGTTGGGGCCGCTGCAGTATGATACCGATAGCGAAGAGCCGTTCCTGGGTCGCTCAGCCGGTCAGACGCATACGGTTTACTCGCCAGAGACAGCTCAGCGTATTGATGAGGAAATTCGCAACATCATCGATTCTTGCTACGAGACCGCCAAGCAAATTCTGGTCGAAAATCGGGAAAAGCTCGACATGATGGCTCATGCTTTGATGAAGTATGAAACCATCGACCGTTTCCAGATTGACGACATTATGGAAGGTCGTGATCCCCGTCCCCCGAAAAACTGGGGTGACAGCGGGCCGTCTGCCGGTGGAAAGCCCGAAAGTGCGGAGCCAACACCAGAATCGAAAGGCTCCGATGATGGTGAGCAGCCCGGAGTAGGGCGCCCAGCTGGCGAGCACTGATTCGCTCGGAAGCACTGAGTAGTAGTCAGCGCCGCCCATATTCTGGGCGGCGTTTGTTTTTGTCCTCCTGAAAGTTTGTATCCGGAGCCTGCGTTATGAAGGTTAACTTTGCTGGCCGTCAACTTGATCTATCTGGGTGCCATGTTATGGGCATTCTTAATGTGACGCCCGATTCCTTCTCGGATGGTGGCCAGTTCAACAGCGTGGATGCTGCTTTGCTTCGGGCGAAGCAAATGGTTGCTGACGGAGCCGCCTTTGTGGATGTGGGTGGCGAGTCAACCCGTCCAGGTGCTGCCCCCGTATCTACTCAGCAAGAGTTGGACCGGGTATGCCCCGTTGTGGAAGCCATAGCGCGTGAGCTGGATGTGGTGGTTTCTGTGGATACCAGCAATCCGGTGGTCATGGCAGAGACAGTTAAGGTTGGGGCAGGCTTGATCAATGACGTTCGGGCTCTTCAGCGTGAAGGTGCGCCGGAAGTGGCGGCCCAAGCCGGTGTGCCTGTCTGTCTTATGCATATCCAGGGCGAGCCCGATACTATGCAGGATTCGCCGTATTACCGAAATGTGCGCCGGGAAGTGAGCTCGTTTCTGACCGAGCGCGTCCGGGTGGCGGAGGCGGCTGGTGTGTTGCCGGAAAATATCATTCTGGATCCAGGCTTCGGATTTGGTAAAACGGTTGAGCATAACGTGCAGCTTTTGGCCGGCATGGAGCAAATGCATATGCTCGGCCATCCGCTCCTAATCGGCATCTCGAGAAAGTCGATGCTGGGTGTCATCACGGGCCGCGAGGTGAATGAAAGGTTGTCTGCGAGCCTTGCAGCCGCGACAATATCGGCCATGAAAGGCGCGAGCATTCTGCGGGTGCATGACGTCAGGGAAACGGTGGACGCCGTTAAAGTGGTAACGGCAGTTAAGGAGGCAATGTAATGTCCCAGCGTAAATATTTTGGTACCGACGGCATTCGCGGTCGCGTGGGTGAGCAGCCAATCACGCCGGAGTTTATGCTCCATCTAGGGTGGGCGGCCGGTCAGGCCTTCAAAAAAACGGGTCAGCGTAACAGTGTGTTGATCGGTAAGGATACCCGGCTGTCTGGTTACATGTTTGAGTCTGCGTTAGAGGCAGGGCTTTCTGCTGCCGGAGTGGATGTTAAGCTGCTGGGCCCCATGCCTACGCCGGCGATTGCTTACCTGACGCGTACCTTTCGGGCATCGGCGGGGATCGTGATCAGTGCCTCCCACAACCCGCACCATGACAACGGTATCAAGTTCTTCTCTGCTGCGGGTACCAAACTGGATGATGCTCTGGAATCCGAGATCGAGCGCTGGCTGGATAAGCCGATTGAAGTCTGTGAGCCAAAAGAGTTAGGCAAGGTCAGTCGTGTTGATGATGCGCCGGGGCGCTACGTCGAATTTTGTAAAAGTACGGTCCCGAATGAGTTTTCGCTGGACGGTCTGCATGTGGTGCTTGATTGCGCGCACGGCGCAACCTATCACGTGGCACCAAAGGTGTTTCGAGAGTTGGGTGCCAAGCTCACCGTTATTGGTGCCGAGCCTGATGGTTTGAATATCAACTTGAATGTGGGTTCCACGCATCTGGAATCCTTGAAACGGACTGTCAAAGACACGGGTGCAGATCTTGGTATTGCTTTCGATGGCGATGGCGACCGGGTGTTGATGGTCGATCGGGACGGTTCGGAAGTGGATGGTGATGAGTTGCTGTACATCCTGGCTTCCCAGCGTCGTGCTGAGGGTCGCCTTGAGGGCGGTGTGGTCGGAACGCTAATGACCAATTTGGGTGTCGAGTTGGCGCTGCAAGAGCTGGATATACCGTTCGAACGGGCAAAGGTAGGCGACCGTTATGTCATGGAGCGGTTGCTGGCTAATGACTGGTTGGTGGGCGGCGAAGGCTCCGGACATATGGTGATTCGAGATTGCATCGGCACGGGCGATGGCGTGATATCTGCCTTGCAGGTGCTTCTGGCCATTGGTAACTCGGGCAAAACATTGTCAGAGCTGCGGAGTGGCATGAATAAGTTGCCGCAAACCATGATTAACGTAAAAGTCGCGCAGCGCTTTGACCCCCTTAGCCGGGACGACATTGTGAGTGCCATGCGTCAGGCCGAAGCAGATCTCGGAGATTCCGGGCGGATCCTCCTGCGGGCATCGGGCACCGAGCCGTTGATTCGGGTGATGGCGGAAGGTAAAGATGCGGCCGAAATTGCCCGGGTTGCGGAGAGCCTTGCAGAGGTGGTTGAGCGGTCAACTGCCTGATTCAAAACGGGGCGGTTGTGCAGACGAAATCTCTGCTGTATAGTTCGCCCTCGCTTACGCTCAGGACGTTTGAGAGTTCATATGCGCCGTAAAATTGTAGCCGGAAACTGGAAGATGAACGGGTCGAAAGATCTCGTGCAGCAACTGGTTGGCGTGATTTGTGATCGTGCTGTCGGGCTGGATGACGCTGCTGAGGTGGTTGTTATTCCCCCAGCGCCATACGTGCCTCTGGTTCAGCAGCAATCCGATGGCAAGCTTGCTTTGGGTGTGCAGAACGTTAGTGAGTGGCAGTCTGGAGCCTACACCGGCGAAGTGTCTGCCGATATGGCGAAAGATCTGGGCTGTGGCTTTGTGCTTGTAGGTCATTCCGAGCGTCGTCAGCTTTTTGGTGAAAGTGATGATGTGGCGGCCCGCAAGGTTGAGCGTGTGCTCGAGAGCGGTTTGACGGCGGTTCTCTGTGTGGGTGAAACGCTTGAGCAGCGTGAAGCTGGCGAGGCCGAGCAAGTGGTTGCCGAGCAAGTCAGGCGTGGTTTGGCCGGTGTTGCGGGTGACCAGTGGGAAGGAGTTGTAGTGGCTTATGAGCCTGTGTGGGCTATAGGTACGGGCAAAACAGCTACGGCTGAAGATGCCCAAGCGATGCACGCGGAGATTCGAAGCGTCCTGAAAGCGATGGATGCACCCGCAGAAGAGATTTCGGTACTTTACGGCGGCAGTGTAAAAGCGGATAATGCTGCCGCTCTGTTTTCAGAGCCCGATATCGATGGTGGTCTTATAGGTGGAGCTTCCCTTAAGGCTGACGAGTTTATTAGTATCTGTCGGTCATTCCCGGCGGGCAACTAAGCCGAAACGAATACGAGAGTCTGTATGGATTGGATCGAAACACTAGTAGTTGTTGTTCACGTCGTTATCGCCGTGGCACTGGTTGGTGTCGTCCTGATTCAGCAGGGCAAAGGTGCGGATGCCGGTGCTGCCTTTGGTGGTGGTGCTTCCCAGACGGTGTTTGGTAGTCAGGGTAGTGGCAGTTTTCTGACCCGCGTAACCACCTTGATGGCGGTTGTGTTTTTTGTGACAAGTTTTTCGCTGGCGATTTTCGCCAAGCAGCGCGCTGAAGTGGCTGGTGAAGCTGGCATCCCGATGCTTCAGGAATCCTCTGCAGAGCAGGTTCCAGCTCTGGATGAGGGTGCAAACAGCGAGGCGAAAGAAAGCGGGCTTCCCGAGCTCGAGTAAATAGTTTTTGCCCAGGTGGTGAAATTGGTAGACACGCCATCTTGAGGGGGTGGTAGCGAGAGCTGTGCCGGTTCGAGTCCGGCCCTGGGCACCAATTTTCAACAAAGACGGCTTGGTTTATCCAGGCCGTCTTTGTTTGGTCAGTCCTTGACCGCTCCGCTTCGTATCTCTATACTTCGGCGGATATTGGAGTCAGTGATTCGTCCTGGCTTCCAGGCAGGCCAGGTGTCTGTCGGCAGATAGCCGTTTTGGGTTTGGCTTTCTGCGAATTCTTGCAACAAAAAGCCCCATTTTTAGGGGCTTTTTGATTAAGGGGCCTGGCGCAAGGGCCCTAGTGCATAAAAGGGCTGATCAACAGCCCTTTTTTTGTTTTTGTACATTGAAAATTCTCAAGACGGAGGCGGCGACACTTGTCAGCCAAGCTTAAACAACTCGAAGACATACTGCGCCCGGTAGTGGAAGGGCTCGGATATGAGTTTTGGGGTATCGAATTTCGTTCTCGTGGCTATCAGTCGATGCTTCGGGTTTTTATCGATGACGCCGAAAACGGTATTGGCATTGAAGACTGCGAAAAAGTGAGTCGGCAAGTCAGTGGCGTAATGGATGTGGAAGATCCCATCCAGAGTGAATATACGCTGGAGGTTTCATCTCCGGGGATGGATCGTCCGTTGTTTCGTCTTGAGCATTATCAGGCATATGTTGGACATAAAGTTCAGCTCAAGCTCCGTATGGCTTTTGAGGGGCGCAGAAAATTCCAAGGCCTGATTAAGGGTGTGGAAGGTGATGAGGTCGTCATCGTGGTAGATGATCACGAGTACCTGTTGCCGTTCGACAGTATTGATAAAGCCAATATCGTTCCGGTTTTTGAATAAGTGTATTCAAGAATTCTTAGATGTATTGATTATTTTGAAGGCAGGGCAATCGCATGAGTAAAGAGATCTTGCTGGTAGTGGAGACCGTCTCGAACGAGAAGGGCGTCGACAAGGACGTGATTTTTGAGGCCATCGAGCTTGCGCTCGCCACTGCTGCCAAAAAGCGTTATGAAGATGAAGAGGCGGATATCCGCGTTTCCATCGACCGCCGTACCGGCGAATATGAAACCTTCCGCCGCTGGTTGGTGGTAGATAACGACGCGGTTCCCGCACTGGGCACCGAACTGACCATGCAGGAGGCGGAAGAAATTGATTCCTCGCTGCAGCCGGGTGATATGTATGAAGAGAAGACAGAATCTGTCGCTTTTGGTCGTATCGGTGCACAGGCTGCCAAGCAGATTATCTTCCAGAAAGTCCGTGAAGCCGAGCGCTCCAAAATCGTCGATAGCTATCGCGATCGTGTAGGCGAGCTGGTTTCCGGTACGGTTAAGAAAGTAACCCGCGACAACGTGATCGTGGATCTGGGCAGCAACGCTGAAGCTCTGTTGCCTCGCGAGCACCTGATTGCCCGCGAAACATTCCGTATGGGCGACCGTGTGCGCGCTCTGTTGCTGGAAATTCGCGTTGACCATCGTGGTCCGCAGTTGATCCTGAGCCGTTCCGACGCACAGATGCTGGTTGAGTTGTTCCGCATTGAAGTGCCCGAAATCGCTGAAGAGCTGATCGAGATCCGTGGCGCTGCCCGTGATCCCGGTTCACGAGCCAAGATTGCCGTGAAAACCAACGACCGCCGCATCGATCCGGTAGGCGCGTGTGTGGGTATGCGCGGTTCGCGAGTTCAGGCCGTTTCTAACGAGCTGGGCGGTGAGCGTGTAGACATCGTTCTGTGGGATGACAACCCGGCACAGCTGGTTATCAACGCCATGGCTCCGGCGGAAGTGGCTTCCATTGTGATGGACGAAGATCGCCACACCATGGACGTTGCCGTTGCTGAAGACAACCTCGCCCAGGCCATCGGTCGGAACGGGCAGAACGTTCGTTTGGCCACTGAGCTTACCGGCTGGACACTGAATGTGATGACCGAAGAAGAGGCCGGCGAGCGTCAAGAACAAGAGCTTGGCCGCCTGCTAGAGCACTTCACCAAGCATCTTGATGTCGATGAAGAGTTTGCAAGTGTCCTGATCGAAGAAGGCTTCTCTTCCATAGAAGAAGTGGCCTACGTGCCAATGGAAGAAATGTTGGCCATCGACGGTCTGGATGAAGACACCGTGACGGAACTTCGTAAGCGCGCCAAAGATGCCCTGTTAAATCAGGCCTTGGCTGGTGAAGAAGCACTTGAAGGATCAGAGCCTGCCGAAGACCTCCTGGAAATGGACGGCATGGAGCGAGCGCTGGCGTTTAAGCTTGCCGGTATGGGCGTTCGCACGATGGAAGATCTCGCAGAGCAATCGGTTGATGACCTGCTTGAGATCGAAGGTATGGATGAAGAGCGTGCAGGTCAGTTGATTATGACGGCACGCGCACCCTGGTTTGAAGATCAGGCCTGATTCGGGAGAGGAGGACCAGTATGAGTGATGTAACGGTAAAACAACTGGCCGCAGATGTAGGCGCTCCCGTGGATCGTTTGCTGAAGCAGATCGTTGAAGCCGGGCTTAAAGCCCGTAGCGAGAACGATGCTGTGTCTAGCGATGAGAAACAGCAGTTGCTGGATTATCTGAGAAAGAGCCACGGCGATGGCGAAGCAGAGCCGACGAAGATCACGCTCAAGCGCAAGACAACGACCACGTTGAAAGCGGGTAAAGCGAAAACAGTTAATGTGGAAGTGCGCAAGCGTCGTACATATATCAAGCGTGCCGAACTGCAGCCTGAGCCGGAGGCCGAAGCGCCGAAGCAGGAAGAGCCAGTAGAGCAGCCGGTTGCACAAGAGGCTGCTCCACAAGAAGCGCCGCAAGTGGCTGCCGAGCAAACACCAGCCCAGCCGGAAACTGAAGCGCCGAAAGAGCAGGCTGAAGTGGCAGAAGCGCCTAAAGCGCCTGAAGCTAAAGAGCCAGAGCCGGTCGTTGAAACTGCGCCTGAGGACATTCCGATGCCTCCGCCAGAAGATGATGGTCGGGATCGCAAGCCTAAGAAGAAGAAAGAGAAAGGGCGTGAACGCGGCGATGATGATGACGGCAAGCCTAAGAAGAAGCAGGCTGGCCATCGCGGTCCACGTAGCCGCCCAGAGGAACCTCTGGTGATTTCCGAGGATGACGATTCCGTTCCTCGTAAACAGCTACGGGCCAAAAAGAAAACGAAAGAAAAGCGTCATGCTTTCGAGAGGCCAACCAAGCCCATGGTTAGAGAAGTACAGATTCCAGAAACGATCACTGTTGGTGATCTCGCCCAGCGTATGGCTGTTAAAGCCGCTGATGTCATCAAGACTCTGATGGGTATGGGCGTGATGGCCACCATCAACCAGCCTCTGGATCAGGAAACTGCGATCCTGGTGACTGAAGAGTTGGGTCACAAGCCAGTAAGCATCAGTGATGACGCGCTTGAAGAAGAAGTGCTGAGCAACATCACCGATCAGGACGAAGGTAAAGAAAAGATCAAGCGGGCTCCGGTTGTGAGCGTCATGGGTCACGTTGACCACGGTAAAACCTCCCTGCTTGATTACATTCGTCGCACCAAAGTGGCGGCTGGCGAATCCGGTGGTATTACCCAGCACATTGGTGCATACCACGTTGAAACCGATCACGGTATGGTGTCCTTCCTGGATACACCGGGCCACGCAGCCTTCACGGCGATGCGTGCTCGTGGTGCCCAGTGCACCGATATCGTCATTCTGGTTGTGGCAGCCGATGACGGCGTTATGCCGCAGACCAAAGAAGCGGTAGAACACGCCAAGTCGGCCGGTGTTCCTTTGGTTGTTGCCATCAACAAGATGGACAAAGAAGAAGCGGACCCTGATCGCATCAAAACCGAACTGTCAGCTCTGGATGTTATTCCGGAAGACTGGGGCGGTGATGTTCAGTTCGTGCCGGTTTCCGCGCATACCGGTTCTGGTATCGACAGTCTGCTTGAAGCTGTATTGCTGCAGGCCGAAGTACTTGAGCTTGAAGCTTCTCCAGATGCGTCTGCGAAAGGTGTTGTTGTTGAATCCAGTCTGGAGCGTGGCCGTGGTTCGGTTGCGACGGTTCTGGTTCAGAACGGTACCCTGCGTCAAGGCGAAATGGTTGTTGCCGGCTCCTTCTTCGGTAAGGTTCGCGCCATGACCAACGAAGCCGGCAAGCCGGTTAAGTCGGCAGGCCCTTCAATCCCGGTTGAGATTCTGGGCCTGAACGGTACGCCGGATGCCGGTGACGAGTTCTACGCCGTGTCCGACGAGAAGAAGGCTAAAGAACTGGCCGAACTTCGTCAGACCCGCGAGCGTGAGAACCGCCTGCAGCGTCAGCAAGCGGCCAAGCTTGAGAACATGTTCGAAAACATGGGCAAGGATGAGGTTAAGACCCTCAACGTTGTTCTGAAGACCGACGTTCGCGGTACTCTTGAGGCGATTACCAAAGCCTTGCGTGATATGGGTAACGACGAAGTTCAGGTCAAGGTGGTTTCTTCCGGTGTCGGCGGTATCGCTGAAACGGATATCAGCCTAGCCATGGCGACCAACGCGGTTATCTTCGGCTTTAACGTTCGTGCCGATACTGCGGCTAAGCGACTGGTCGAGAAAGAAGGTCTGGATCTTCGTTACTACAGCATCATCTATAACATGCTGGATGACGTTAAAGCGGCCCTGACCGGCATGCTGAAGCCAGAATTCCGCGAAGATATCGTGGGTATCGCCGATGTGCGTGACGTATTCCGTTCGCCGAAGTTCGGTCAGGTTGCCGGCTGTATGGTTACCGAGGGTAATGTATACCGCAACAAACCGATCCGTGTACTGCGTGACAACGTGGTGATCTTTGAGGGCGAGCTCGAATCTCTGCGCCGCTTCAAAGACGACGTACAAGAAGTACGTAACGGGATGGAATGTGGTATCGGTGTTAAGGGTTACGATGTGAAAGTGGGCGACCAGATCGAAGTCTTCGATCGCGTTCGCGTTGAACGTCAGCTCGAGTCTACGGGGGCCTGATGGCACGTGATTACAGCCGCATAGATCGCATTGGCGATCAGATGCAACGTGAGCTGGCCCAGATCATCCAGCGTGAGGTGAAAGATCCTCGCGTTGGTATGATCACGGTGAACGATGTCAAAGTAAGTCGTGACTTGGGTTATGCAGATATCTACGTTTCGCTGTTGTCGACCGAAGAGCTAACCGAGCAATCTCCGGAAGTTCAGGAGTCCCTGAAGGTGCTGAATAAGGCATCCGGATTTTTGCGTGGCCACGTGGGGCGTGCGATGAAATTGCGCGTCGTGCCTATGCTGCGGTTCCACTTCGACAGTCTGCTTGGCCACAGCCGTAAGCTGGATCGTTTGATCCGGGAAGCTGTGGGCGATCAGCCTGTCGTTGTTCGGGATGACAATGACGAATCTGACACGGACAGTTCGGAGCGTGACGCTTGAGTCGAAGACGTAAAGGTCGTGACGTAAATGGCATCCTGGTGATCGATAAACCCCAGGGTGTCACCTCTAACGGTATTCTTCAGCAGATCAAGCGCCTTTACGGTGCCGCTAAAGCGGGCCATACAGGCGCTCTTGATCCCTTAGCCACTGGCGTATTGCCTTTGTGTTTCGGTGAGGCCACCAAGTTTTCCCAGACGATGTTGGACAGCGATAAGGCCTATATCACCACGGCCCGGTTAGGTGTTCGCACAGAGACAGGAGATTCGGAAGGCGCTGTTGTTGAAGAAAAGCCGGTTCCCTCTTTGACGGAAGCCGACGTGGAAGCTGTTCTGGAAAACTTCCGCGGCGATATCCAGCAGGTTCCGTCCATGTATTCCGCGCTCAAGCATCAGGGCAAGCCTCTGTATGAGTATGCTCGTGAAGGCATTGAAATCGAGCGTCCGGCGCGGCCCGTTACCATTTATGAGCTAAAGCTGTTGGCGGTTCGTGACAACGAGCTCGATCTCGCAGTGACCTGCACCAAGGGTACGTACATCCGCTCATTAGTCGAGGACATCGGCCAGCAGCTAGGGTGCGGTGCTCACGTGGTGGCGCTGCGTCGTACTTTGGCTGCGGGTTACACCCTTGAAAATGTTCAGAATGTCGAAACTCTGGAAGCCATGCGAGAGCGCGGTGAAAGTCTTGATGGGTTGTTGTTGCCCCCTGAAAGCGCTTTGACCATGTTCCCGGAGCACAGGCTTTCAGGCCCGGCGTTGGTATCGATATTGAACGGGCAACCAGTTAGAATACCCGGTCAGCCCTTTGAAGGTTTCGTTCGCGTTTATGGCGATCATTCTTTTGTCGGGTTGGTTGAAGCTCAACCGGAAGATGAAGACACCGTGCTGGTGCCTCGTCGACTGGTCAAGAACAACGGCAGGTAAGCTGTCGCTGTGTAGCCGGGCTGTAGAGATGCGCGGTTCGGCCGGATTTATCAGCATCGCAAACAATGAGGTGTAATATGGCACTTTCTGCCAGCGAGAAAGCTCAAATCGTTACAGATTTTCAGCAAGGTGAAAGCGATACCGGTTCCCCTGAAGTTCAGGTGGCTCTGCTGACCGCTAACATCAACAAGCTGCAGGATCACTTTAAGGCCAACAAGCAGGATCACCATTCCCGCCGTGGTCTTATCCGTATGGTAAACCAGCGTCGTAAGCTGCTGGACTACCTGAAGCGTAAAAACGCTGACCGTTACCTTGAGTTGATCAAGCGTTTGGGTCTGCGTCGCTAATCGGATTTAGTGACCTGAAGGCTGGCCCGGGGTTTCCCGTGGCCAGCCGAGTTTTCTCCCCCGCCGTCTGCGCTTGTCAGTGAGACAACCAGATAGCTGTTTGCTGCAGTTGATTTGTCCGTGACACCAAAGGATTTTCCCTGTCGTAATGGAAAGCCGATATTGAAAGCAGGTTGTCGAAAAGCCGGGGCATAGCCGGGTTTTTGCGACAGCCTGTTAGCTTTCAGACGGGCTGCCTTTTGGTTCACAGTTCAGACTGCTGCGGCATAAATGGAAAACACGGGCTATGATGAATTATTCAGTCATCAGCCACGTATTAAACAGTTGAAAAGCAGGAGTAAATTGTGGATCTGCAACCACGTACGAAAACATTTGAAATGGGTGGACACACCTTCACACTGGAAACCGGCCGCGTTGCTCGTCAGGCAACAGGTTCTGTTGTAGTTACCTGTGGTGATACGTCCGTTCTGGGTACCGTTGTTGGTGTCCGTGAAGCCAAGCCGGGCCAGCCTTTCTTCCCTCTGACCGTTAACTACTCCGAGAAGACTTACGCTGCGGGTAAAATCCCTGGCGGTTTCTTCAAGCGTGAAGGTCGTCCTTCCGAGAAAGAAACTCTGACGTCGCGTCTGATCGACCGTCCGATTCGTCCTCTGTTCCCGACTGGCTTCATGAACGAAGTGCAGTTGATTCTGACGGTTATGTCGACCGACAAGAAGCAGGATCCGGATATCGCAGCCATGCTGGCCGCTTCTGCAGCACTGGCTATTTCTGGTATTCCTTTTGACGGCCCGATCGGTGCTGCTCGCGTTGGTTTCACCAACGACAAAGGTTACTTCCTGAACCCGTCGTTTGAAGATCTGGAAACCTCTCTTCTGGACATGGTTGTTGCCGGTACTGATGAAGCCGTTCTGATGGTTGAATCTGAAGCCAAAGGCCTGTCTGAAGATCAGATGCTGGGTGGCGTTCTGTACGCTCACCAAGAAATGCAGACTGCGATCAATGCGATCAAAGAGTTTGCTGCCGAGAACGGCAAGCCGCGTTGGGATTGGCAGCCAGAGCCGGAAGACACCGGACTGCTGGACGCGATCAAAGCCGACTTCGTTGGTCAGATCGAAGAAGCGTATGCCATTCGCGACAAGATGGCTCGTTACGAGCGTCTGGGTGAAATCAAAGCCGCTGCCGTTGAAAAACTGGCCGGTGAAGAAGAAGGCCAGCCTTCTGCAGACTTGGTGAAGAAGTACTTCGGCAAAGTTGAGAAGACTGTTGTTCGTCAGCAGGTTATCGATGGCAAGCCGCGTATCGACGGTCGTGACAACAAGACGGTTCGTCCGATCCAAGTGGAAGTGGGCATTCTGCCTTCTGTTCACGGTTCTGCGCTGTTCACCCGTGGTGAAACTCAGGCGATCGTTACCACGACTCTGGGCACCACCCGTGACGTTCAGACTATCGACGCACTGGAAGGTGAGCGTAAAGATCCGTTCATGTTCCACTACAACTTCCCTCCGTACTCTGTCGGCGAAGCCGGCCGTGTAGGTACTCCGGGTCGTCGTGAAGTGGGTCACGGTCGTTTGGCCAAGCGTGGCGTTCTGGCGGTTATGCCGACCATCGAAGAATTCCCGTACGCTATCCGTTCCGTTTCCGAGATCACTGAATCTAACGGTTCCAGCTCTATGGCTTCCGTATGTGGTTCAAGTCTCGCGCTGATGGACGCTGGTGTTCCGATCAAGGCACCGGTTGCCGGTATCGCGATGGGTCTGGTTAAGGAAGGCGAGAAGTTCGCTGTTCTGACTGACATCTTGGGTGACGAAGATCACTTGGGCGATATGGACTTCAAGGTTGCTGGAACCAAAGAAGGTATCACTGCTCTGCAGATGGATATCAAGATCAACGGTATCACTGACGAGATCATGGAACTTGCTCTTGAGCAGGCACAGGCTGCGCGTTTGCACATCCTGGACGAGATGAACAAAGTTATCTCTGAGCCGCGTTCTAAGTTGTCTGATCGTGCGCCGAGCATTACCACTATCAAGATCCATCCGGACAAGATCCGTGACGTGATCGGTAAGGGCGGTTCTGTAATCCGTTCTATCTGTGACGAGACCGGTGCGTCTATCGATCTGGATGATGACGGTAACGTGAAGATCTACGCTGAT
This sequence comes from Marinobacter sp. SBS5, assembly GCF_048285575.1. Taxonomy (NCBI): domain Bacteria; kingdom Pseudomonadati; phylum Pseudomonadota; class Gammaproteobacteria; order Pseudomonadales; family Marinobacteraceae; genus Marinobacter; species Marinobacter sp. SBS5. The sequence continues at coordinate 549,599 of NZ_JBLWAZ010000001.1, forward strand.
AACGGTGAAGCGGCTCAGGCGGCGATGAATCGTGTTAAGGAAATCACGGCTGAGATCGAAGTGGGCGCTATCTACAAGGGCCGTGTTGAGCGGATTGTAGACTTCGGTGCGTTTGTGAACATTCTGCCTGGTAAGGATGGTCTGGTGCACATTTCCCAGATCTCTGAGCGCCGTATCGAGAACGTGACTGATGAGCTGAGCGAAGGTCAGGAAGTTCTGGTTAAGGTTCTGGATGTGGACAACCGTGGCCGCGTTAAGCTGTCCATGAAGGAAGTTAAGGAAGGCGAGCAGGCAACTGAATTCGCTGACTAAGATTTCTTGGTTTGTCTTCAGAAAACCCGCCTTTTGGCGGGTTTTTTCGTTTCTGCAGTTTGAATTGGGTGCCTGGCGGCTATTGGGGACACCTTTTCAAAAGACGCTACGAGCACATCCATGTGCGCTTCTTTCGGGCCGTCCTTGGCCCTCAAGACTTTTGAAAAGGTGTCCCCAATAGCCGCGCGAACTTCGGTCGTGGTTTCGTGGTAGCGTAGGGCCTCGTCTTAAATATGCGCTGGGTTAAAGCGTCTTTCCCATAAACTCCAGAACCGCCTCACGGTACGCAGGAATCACGAATGTGGCTGCGTGTGGGGTATCCGTCTGGAGAAATTCTTTGGGTTGTTCAGCGGCATCATAGAGCCGTGTGCCGTGGTGGAATGGGATGATGCCGTCCCGGATGCTGTGGATGATCATCACCGGCACGGGCGCTATACCTGCAATTCGGTCGGTGCCTTCGTAGTCGTCGGGGATGGTCCAGCTCAGGGGATATTGGAAGGGCCAGGTTAGCCAGAAGCTGTTGAGTTTTTCTCGGGCGATGTAGCGGAAGCCGGAGAAGGTGCCGTCGAGGATGACGCCGTTGAGTTCGGGTTGTTCGTTGCGTTGCACCCATTCGCTGGCGAGGGCTACCCCAAGTGCACCGCCGAGGCTTTGGCCGAGGAGGAAGAGCGGTTGATCTGTATGGTGTTCGGCTAGCCAGCGTAGGCCGGTTTCTACGTCGTGTAGGGCGCCTTCGATGTCCGGGGCTCCGGTGGATCGGCCGTAGCCTCGGTAGTCTATGGTGAAGACGTTGTAGCCTTCGGCTGGCAGCCAGGCGACGTTGAGGATGTGAGCGCTTACGTTTTGGGCGTTTCCGTGGAGGTAGTAGATGGTGCCTTTGGCGGGTTCGTCGGTTTTCGCTGGTAGCCACCAGCTGTGGAGGGTTTCTCCGTCGGCGGTGTTCAGGAATGCGTCTTCGTAGTCCAGTTCAAGCCGGTCTGGAGTGATGTAGGTGGTGTTATTCGGGTAGAAGAAGACACTGCTGCAACCGGTTTGCAGCAGTATCAGGAATGCCAAGAGTAGGGTGGTGAGCGCCTTCGAGTTCAGAAGTACGCGTGGATGCCTGCCTGCCATGTGCTTTGGTACCTGTCGAAGTGGTCTTCTCGGGTGAATTCGGTGAATAGGCTGAATTCGCGGCCGATGTGGTAGTTGGCTTTCAGGTAAAGCTGGTCTTGCCGGTGTTGGCTGCTGACGATCCAGGCTTTTGTTTTGACCCCGCCGAGTAAGCTGAAATGGGGGCTTTGGTGTAACAGGCCAAGGTCTGCGCCCGGGGCGAAGTCGTAGCCGCGGCGGATGTCGTCGTCGATTTCGAGGTCAGCAGTGGCCATGGCGAAGGCTTGGCTGTTGTCACCAAGGCTCCAACTCCCACCGGCTCCACCTTCCAGGTAGGGTGCGAGCACTCTGTCGGTTCCAGTATCCGTCCGGCGGCCGCCAAAGCCGACTTGCCAGGAGGTGGGGGAGAAGAACTGATTGCGAGGGCTTAAAGAGCGAATTTCAACGCCGGTGATCTGTTCGATCTGCAGTTCATCGTTATCGTGGTAAAGCCGTGCGTCCAATCGCAGGAATTGGAGTTGGGCGCCGGTGCGGTAGCCTTCTGGTGGATCGACGATGTCATGGTAGGCCGGCCGGATGGTCAGTTCAGTGAATTCGTTGTGAGCCAGTTGGCCGGAGCTCAGGCTGAGCCTGAAGGTGTCGTGGCCCTGGTCGTCTCGGACGGTCGGTTCTGCCACCGGTGGTATCGGTTTGGCGTTGTCGATTCGACTGCGGGTAACCAGCAATTGGTGCGATAAGGGCGCTGCAATCTCTCGGGGCCAATTGTCGGCTTCGCTCTGGTAGCGCACGTAGTCGTAGGTGGCGTCGAGCAAGCGTGCCTTTTCGCCGGAAGGCAGGTTTTGGACTTCCGGGTCGTTCAGTTTTACGTAACCGTTGGCAATCGCGGCTGCAATGGTTTGGTGCTCATCGGGCAGGGATTTGAGGTTGTGGCTAACGGCTGTCGCGGCGGACGGCCGGTAATGGATGCTTTCAACCAGGTCTTTGTCGCGTACCCAGCGTACTGTGTCGGAAGGTATGGCGTGAGTGCTTACTTCCGCTAGAAGGTCTGTTCCCGGCCGGGCTACGTCAATGAGTGCGAGCAAGCGGTAGGCGCAGTTTTCGTCGAAAAAGTAATAATCGAAGTTTTTGTCTTGGATTTCCCAGGTGTGGGCCAGCATGGTGTCGACTTCGGCCTGGCTCAGGTTCAGGGTGTATTCCCACAAGTCCCGGTGTTCGATGTCGTTGTACAGGCGGATCATTTCGTAATAAGGCTTGATCGCTGTAATGCCCGGGTAGCCACCGAAAATGCCACGATAGGCAAACAGCAGCTCGCTGTCGTGCTCAGCGGCGTCGGCAGCATAAGAAACGGTGTTGGCCAGCAGCAGGTCTGTTTCGTTGTCATCCTGCGGTGGGTCGAGTCTAAGGAAGGTATGGCCAAACATCGAAGACGGGCTGTTTAGATAAGAGGCAGCGAACACCAGGGTGACCTTTTCGGTATTCAGCGTGCCTGCCCAGTCTTCATACGCCGGGCAGCTCACCGGTTCATTGGGCAAGTCGAGCTGTTCTCTTAACCAGGCATCTCGGGCAGGGAAGCGGCAGCGAGCGTGCTCATCACCTTCACCGGGTTGTTGGATTGCCTGCAGCGTGGCGGAAAGCTCTGCCTTTGGGTCTGATTTTCCAACTTCGCTTAGGAAAAACGCGGGATCATCGGCCTGGCTGGTGTGGCCCGAACCCCAGCTGTTTTCATGGTAGTGACCGAGCGTGAGCCAAACGGGGTGTTCGTGCAGGTTTTCGAGATTTGAAGCGAAGGCAGTGTGGGTTGCCAAGGTGCCAGCAAGCCATAATGCAGCCTGCCCAGTGCGCAAGAGGTAGCCCATGGGTGTTTGGTACATCCGGTTTGAGTGAAGAAAAGGATAGTGCGCCATCCTTGGCGCAGGTTCAATCCTTCGGGGCTAGGCGATTAGGCCGCCACGTACTTGCTCAGAGACTTGTTCTGCTCAAGCAGGGCTACGATAGCGTCTACCGCTTCGCCAGAAGTGGTTTCGGAGTTCGGGAAGATGGCTGCGAAGTTGTCCTGAAGAACCTTGCGGAAGTCAGCGCGATCCGCTTCTTCTACGCCTAGAAGAACGGCAAGTGTATCCAGGTTTTCACCGGCGCCGCGAGACATGTCACGGGCAACCTTGTCGATGTTGCTGTCCATGTACATGGCCATGGATTGAACAGATTGGTTGGTAGAGCAACCCAGAGTACCGGTTGTCATACCAAAGGTCTGGTTACCAAAGGTTCCGTTGGTGGTGGCAGCTAGCACGTGCGGAGCGATGCCGGACTGTCCCTTCCAGATCATGGCGCCAACACCACAGCCAGGCTGGGCAAATGCCATAGAGGAAGCACCTAGAAGAATTGCACCTGCGATCAGTTTTTTCATTATCCACTCCTTGTTGTGGTTTTTCTCTCGTCACAAAACGCCTAAACGTAAGGCTGATCATTTATTAGATGAGAACGGTCCGTGGGGTTGGTGCCCAGCTCGTAAACCGCTCACGTAAGTATAGACAAGTTTGGAAAAACGCAAACTATACGAAGAACTTAGCTTAATTTTATGAACAGGTTCTTATTACAAATTCGTTTATAAAATACTGGGTTATATTAAGTTGTCATGGAAAAGGGAGTTGCGTATAGTTTCGCCCGCCAAGATGGCGACCTATAAAGACACATGGAGACATGATTGTGAAAAAATTGCTTATTGCCTCAAGCCTTGTAATGGCCGGCGCGTTGACTGGTTGTAGCTCCCTGAACACCAGTGCCCCTTCTTTGCCCCTGACCGGTGCTGTTGCCACTGACGTTAAAGCTGATATCGAAGTTGGCGAAAAAATCACTGGCGAATCTTCCGTTACTCAGCTGTTTGGTCTGCTGACTCTGGGTGCCGAGCACGAATACGCTGACGGTGTAGCCTACGGTGCTAACGGTGGCGGTTCTCTGCTGTCTCTGGGTGGCGCTTCTTTGACTGAAAAAGTGAAAGCCGCAGCAGCCTACAACGCCATTACCGAGTCCGGTGCTGATGTAATTGTAGCTCCTCGCTACACCATCAAGCAGGAAGGCTACGGTTTCTTTGGCACCATCGACGTAAAAGTTGAAGGTTACAAAGGCACGATCCGAAGCATTAAATAAGCTTTGTGATCAGCAAAAAAAAGCCGGAGCAGGGTAACCCCTCTCCGGCTTTTTTGATGAGCGCATGTCAGCCTCCCAGGTACGCCTCCCGAACCTCCGGATTGTTCAGCAAGTTCTTGCCTGTATCGTGCAGCCGGATCTTTCCGGTTTCGAGCACATAGCCCCGGTCTGCCAGATTTAGCGCTTGATGTGCGTTCTGCTCAACGAGAAACACCGTAATGCCTTCGTCTCGCAAGTGGCCGATGATCTCGAAGATCTGTTGGATGATGATCGGTGCCAGTCCCAGAGACGGCTCATCCAGGATGATCATGTTGGGCTTGCTCATCAGTGCCCGGCCGATGGCGAGCATTTGCTGCTCACCGCCTGACATGGTGCCGGCCCGCTGGTTTTCCCGTTCTTTGAGTCGGGGAAACAGCTCGTAAACGTGGTCCTGACTTTTACGAATCTCCGCCTTGGTGTTGAAGAACCCGCCCATGTGCAGGTTTTCTTCCACGGTTAGGCCCGAGAACACCCGGCGGCCTTCGGGCACAATCGCGATGCCGGAGCGCATGATGTTGGAGGTGGCATCGTGGGTGATGTCTTTACCTTCCAGAATAATGCGCCCGGAACTGGCTTGCGGGTTGCCGCATACCGTCATAAGCAGGGTGGTTTTGCCGGCACCGTTGGCGCCAATCAACGAAACGATTTCCCCCTTGTTTACCTCAACAGAGACACCGTGCAACGCCTCGATTTTGCCGTAATGAGTATGAACGTTTTCCAGTACTAGCATAGTTCTTCCTCAGGCCTCGCCCAGATAAGCTTTAATCACGTCGTCGTTCTGACGAATTTCCGCGGGTGTGCCGCTGGCGAGGGGGCGGCCCTGGTTAATCACGGTAATTCGGTCGGAGATGTCCATGACGAGGCTCATGTCGTGCTCAATCAGCAGGACCGAAACGTCGTAATCCTCTTTCAGGCTGACAATCAGTTGATTGAGGTCTTTCGTTTCAGCCGGATTGAGGCCCGCGGCGGGCTCATCCAGCATGAGTAGCTTGGGCTCGGTGACCATGCAGCGAGCAATTTCCAGTCGGCGTTGCTGGCCGTAAGCGAGGTTGCCGGCTTCCCGGTTGGCGAGGTCCAGCAGGCCGACCCGTTCCAACCAATACGCCGCCTTGTCCAGAGAACGTTGCTCGCGGGCGCGGTAATCCGGTGTTTTGATCAGGCCGGCTAGCAGGTTGGTGTTCAGGTGGCGGTGTTGAGCGACCAGAAGGTTTTCAACCACCGACATTTGGCCGAACAGTCGAACGTGCTGGAAGGTGCGCACCATGCCGAGCCGAGATATTTTGTAATCCGGTTTGCCGTGCACTTCCTTACCTTCAAACAGAATCTTGCCGCCGGTAGGTTTGTAGAACCCACTGAGACAGTTAAAAACGGTGGTTTTTCCGGCTCCGTTCGGGCCGATCACCGAAACAATTTCATGGTTCTGAACGTCCAAATTTACGCCATCTACGGCCAGTAGGCCGCCGAAACGCATGGACAGATCTTGTACTTCTAGCATACCTGTCACTCCGGCCGTTTCAGTTCAATGGGAATTCGGCGCATGGGCATAAGGCCCTGTGGGCGCCATACCATCATCAGTACCATGGCAGCCCCGAAGACCAGCATGCGGAAGTCTGAAAACTCCCGCGCGAGTTCCGGCAAAATGGTGACGGCAATCGCCGCGAGGATGACGCCGATTTGCGAGCCCATGCCGCCCAGTACGACAATAGCCAGAATGATGGCGGATTCCAGGAAGACAAAGGATTCCGGGCTGATAAAGCCCTGCTTTGAGGCGAAGACGGTACCGGCAAAGCCGGCAAAGAAAGCGCCAATGGTGAAGGCCGAAAGCTTAACCGCGGTACGACTGATGCCGAGGGAGCGAGCCGCAATTTCATCTTCTCTGAGTGCTTCCCAAGCGCGGCCAACCGGCATACGCATCAGGCGGCGGATAACCAGCGCCGTAATCACAGCCAGTACGAGCGCGATCAAGTACAGGAAGATAACCTTGTGTTCACCGCTGTAGGCAATGTTAAAGGTCTCATGGAAGGAGGTATTACCTTCGCCTTTCACGCGGCGCCCGAATTCCATGCCGAAAAGCGTGGGCTCGGGTATGCCGCCGATGCCGTTAGGGCCACCGGTGACCGCGGTCCAGTTGTTCAGCAGAATACGGATGATCTCACCGAAGCCAAGTGTCACGATGGCTAGATAATCGCCCCGCAATCGCAGTACCGGAAACCCGAGGACCATGCCGAAGGTTGCAGCCAGCAAGGCGCCAACCGGCAACGCCATCCAGAAGGTAAACCCGAAATATTGGTACAGCAGAGCGAAGGTATAGGCGCCAACGGCATAGAAGGCTACGTAGCCGAGGTCCAGCAAGCCGGCTAGGCCAACCACCACGTTCAAGCCCAGCGCCAGCATGACGTAGATGAGCACCAGCGTAGCGAGATCCACCGAGCCCCTTGAAACAACAAACGGCCAGAATAGGGCCAGCACCACGAAGCCAGTGAGAACCCAGCTTTCCAGCTTCGCCCGCTTTGCCGCAGGCATGGGCTCGCGGTTGCTGAGGGGGTTGATTTTGGGCAGGTTGCCTAGGCTTCCCAAGATGTTATCTCGGAACAGTTGGAACAGAAACACCACCACGGCGGCCAAAAGTATAGAGATAACCGTTGCTGTGGTTGCCCCCTCAAGGCCGATCTTGGTGCCTTGGGCAACCAGGTTCAGCCCGAGGATCGGGTAGGCGATCACGATTGTGACGATCGCGCAGAACAAAGCGTGCTTTAAATTGTGTGTTGCCATCAGATCTTCTCAACCTCCGGTTTGCCAAGCAGGCCGGTGGGTTTGAACAGCAGAATCAGGATCAGCAAGCTGAACGAAACAACGTCTTTGTATTCACCGCTCAGGTACCCAGAAGTCATGCTCTCTGAAACCCCGAGGATCAATCCGCCCAGCATAGCGCCTGGAATACTTCCGATGCCCCCCAGTACCGCGGCGGTGAAGGCTTTCAGACCAGCGATGAACCCGAACAGTGGGTCAATCGAGCCGTAATACATGCCGAGCAACAGGCCGGCGACAGCCGCCAACGAGGCCCCGATGATGAACGTGGCAGAAATGATGCGGTTGGTATCAATGCCCAGCAGGTTCGCCATGCCCAAATCCTGGGAAACGGCCCGGCAGGCGCGTCCGATGCGTGAGCGTGAGATAAACAGGGAGAGCAGGGTCATGCAGATAAGCGTGGTGATAAAGATGGTGATCTGCATGTAAGAAAGCGAAAGCTGGAAGCTTTCAGGAGGACCAAAACGAAAGCTGCCGTCGATCAGCGCAGGGAAGCCAATGTTGCGCGAGCCTTGGGCGAGATGGACGTAATTTTGCAGGAAGATCGACATACCGATCGCGGATATGAGCGGAATCAAACGGTGTCGTCCGCGCACCGGGCGGTACGCGACCCGTTCAACGGCCCAGCCCATAGAGCTGGATACAATCACCGCGCAAATAAGCGCAACCAGTAAAATTACAGGTAACCAGGCGACGCCGAGGGTGGCAAGGCCGGTAATGGCAATAAGCGCGGTGTAAGCGCCGATCATGTAGATTTCGCCGTGAGCGAAGTTGATCATGCCGATAATGCCGTAAACCATCGTGTAGCCGATGGCGATCAGGGCGTAAGTGCTCCCGATCGTGAGCCCGTTAACGAGCTGTTGTGAAAAATAGAGGAGGTCTTGCATGCTTGGGGAGCTCCGAATGCATACGGCCAGAAAAGCACCTTCCCCCGGATCGCGGTTGGAAGGTGCTCTCATTCATACCTCGGTAGAGGATTTGGCTTACTGTGCCGGAGTCTTGCTTCCGTCAGAGTGCCATTCGTAGACAACAAACTCGAAGGACTTCAGGTCCCCGGCTTTGTCGTATTGAACGGTACCAATCGGAGTTTCAAAGCTGTTGGCGCGCAAGGCGGCAGCAACGTCAAACGGGTCTTTAGAATCGGCTTGTTTGATGCCTTCAGCAATCAGCTGAACCGCCGTGTAAGAAGGCAGAACGAAGGGGCCGGATGGGTCTTCGCCTTTGTCTTTGAACGCCTTAACCAGTTCTTGGTTTTCGGCCTTTTCATCAAAGCTAGGTGGCAGAGTAACGTAGAGGCCTTCGGCGGCTTCACCAGCGATGGTGTTGATGTCTTTATTGCCCACACCTTCAGGGCCCATGAACTTCGCCGTGACATCAGTCTGGCGAGCCTGACGTAGGATCAGCCCCAGTTCCGGGTGGTAGCCTCCGTAGTAGACGAAATCCACATCAGCTTGCTTGATCTTGGTGACCAGCGAGGAGAAGTCTTTGTCGCCTGCGGTGATACCTTCAAACATGGCCACTTCGATGCCGGCGTTTTTCAAGGTGTCACGAACCGCAGTGGCGATGCCTTCACCGTACTGTTGCTTGTCGTGGACAACGGCAACGCGATCCGGCTTCTGGCTGGCGATGTAGTTACCGGCAACCGGGCCTTGCATGCTATCCAGGCCGATTGTACGGAAGACCAGTTCATAGCCGCGTTCAGTGATCTCCGGGCTGGTAGAAGCCGGAGTAATCATCAGAATGCCTTCGTCTTCATAGATGTCGGAGGCAGGTTGTGTCGAGCTGGAGCAGAGGTGGCCAATAACGTACTGAACCCCTTCGTTGACCAGGCGGTTGGCCACGGTAACAGCCTGTTTGGGGTCACAGACGTCATCGACTTCGACACCGACCAGTTTCTCACCCATCACACCGCCGGCAGCGTTAATGCGCTCGATCGCCATGCGGGCGCCTGAGAATTGCATGTCACCATACTGGGCAACAGGGCCGGTCATAGGGCCTGCGATGCCTATTTTGATATCAGCAGCAGCTTGGCCGGCGGCCATCAGGGCAACGGAGGCGCTTACAGCGGTAGCGAGTTTTTTTGCGGAAATTTTCATCGTGTTTTTCCTGTGTGTGTCAGGGTTATTCTTATGTTCACAATGAGTTAAGAAACACCACAGCCTAGGCCTTGTCAAGCAAATGCGTGAGTAGAGGCTCTTCTTCTGCGAGTTTATGCACCTTCCGAGTCGTCGCGATCGATAAAGACCAGATTTTTAAAGTTTTCGTGGTCATGTAGCTGTTCAAAGCTAGGGTCCACAGATGCATCGTCTCGATAGGCTTCGGAGATCTCTATGGCTTTGGCAAGATTGGCAACGGCATCTTCCCAGCGGCCAATCTCGGCAAAAGCACAAGCCAGCTGGTAAAGGGCGTGGCCATTGTCCGGTGCCAGCTTGAGAGCGCGGTTACATAGGCTGATGGCCCAAAGCGGTTCTTGTATCTCGAGAACGGCGTCGGCTTTATAACTCAGGGCCTCAACATCGTCGGGGCGCAGTTCCAGAATCTGGTCGTAGGTGTTGATCTTGTTCTGTTGTGAGGTTTCCTGACTGGCTTTTAGCCAAAGCGCATGCACTTCGTTGGTCAGCTCAATCTCAGCCTGGTTTTGGTGAATAATCTCGGACTTTTGCTGCAACTGCACTTCGATCGCTTTCAGGCGTTTTTCGTATTCCACTACTAGCTCATTCACCCGTTCTTCTGCCAGGCCTGTGAGTTGGTGGCGCATGTCTCGGATCGAGTTCCAGCCGATGACAACAAGAATGGAGGTGGCGCCGGCAATCAGGTAGAAAAAGTAGGTGACTGTGTCGGCGGCATAAGACATGGATTTGTCGGCCACCGACAGCTCTTTCTCGACGACCTTTTCGATAAGCTCTGCGCGGGTGTTTTGCATGTCTTGTCGCAGCGCTTTGGTTTCGTCGAGCAGGTAGAGCTCCACGAATGGGGTGTACATCGGTTTTTCCAGCGTTTTAATGCTTTCTTCCAAGTTTTCGGCTGTGAGCTCTTCCTCAGGGCCGAGTTCCCGTTCCTGCGCGTGAAGATTTCCGGCAACGATGATGGCGAGGACGAAAGCGAGGTAATACCTGATCATTAAAGGTTTCCGCTTTTTATAGGTGAGTGAAACAATAATAGTGAGTGACCTTAGCACAGTGACTGTTAGAAATAATGTCGTGCGGCGACGCTCAGCCGTCTGTATCCGCAACGCTGCGACGCATTCGGTAGGCTAGGTAATATTCACCACTTGCATCGAGGAGTTCGAAGACCTCTAATAGTTAGAGGTATAAATATATGGCTTGGGAGTCAAGTTTTGGATAGTTACGAGCAGGTGTTGGTAGCGCTTCGGCGGGTTATCCGGGCAACGGATCTGCACTCGAAGCGGTTGAGCAAGCATGCCGGGCTGACCGGGCCTCAGTTGCTGATCATGCGCACCATCCGCGACTTGGGTGAGGTGACGATTGGTACGATTGCCGAGAATGTCAGTCTCAGTCAGGCAACGGTAACAACTATTCTCGACCGCCTTGAACACCGTAAACTGGTTTATCGTGTGCGGAGTACCAAGGATAAGCGGAAGGTGCATGCGCATTTGACGGAAGGTGGCGCCGATCTTCTGGCCCGCGCGCCGAATCCTTTGCAGGAAGATTTTATTGAGAAGTTTCAGAATCTGGCAGAGTGGGAGCAGACGATGATTTTGTCGTCGTTGCAGCGCGTGGCCCATATGATGGATGCCGATGACATTGATGCTTCGCCGGTTCTGACAGTGGGTTCTGTATTGAAGGATGACGGGTGGAAGGAAAAGGCCTGAATTTCGGGGCTGGCACTGGGTGGGGCGTGTGTTTTCTTTGGAAAAATAACTCGCTTCGCTCAGACATCTTTTTCCGGCAGAAAACACACGCCCCACCCAGTACCGATCGAAGCTTAATGATTGCGTCGCTGGAGTTTGGCGAGTGGGCTGTCCCTACGAGGACAGCCCCCCTTCTTGAAGTGACGTGGTTTAGTGCACGCTAGACCCACTCTTTGGCTTGTTGCCAAAACACACCTGAAACACATCGTTGTAGTTCTTGGCGAAGTTCACGCTTAGTCCCTCTTTGAGATAATCCGGCAACTCTTCGTAGTCCCCCCGGTTTGCCTCGGGCAGAATCAGATTGCTGATTTTCTGCCTTCTGGCGGCAATGACTTTTTCGCGAATCCCGCCAACAGGCAGTACCTGCCCCGTCAGCGTTAGCTCGCCCGTCATGGCTAGATTCTGCTGGGGAGCTTCTCGGCGGGCGATGGAGAGTAGCGCTGTCGCCATGGTGACGCCGGCGCTTGGGCCGTCTTTCGGCGTTGCGCCTTCCGGCACATGCAGGTGAACGAAAGACTTTTCAAAGAAAGTCGGGTCACCTTTGAAACGCTTCAGGTTGGACGCGACGTAGCTGTAGGCAATCTCGGCCGACTCGCGCATGACATCACCCAATTGCCCAGTCAGCTTGAAGCCTCGGTGGTTGGTGTGGACGCGTGAGGCTTCGATGCTCAGTGTGGCGCCGCCCATGGCGGTCCAGGCAAGGCCTGTAACTACGCCGGTGCCTTTCAAGGACTTCTCTTTTCGGAAGGCCGGCTGGCCGAGATAAGTGGTCAAGTCGCCCACGCCAACTCTTACCGGCTCGTCCGGGTTTTCCAGTAGCTTCACAATGCCCTTGCGAATGATTTTGTGCAGCAGTTTTTCGAGGTTTCGCACGCCTGCTTCACGGGCATAGCCCTCGATGACCTGGCGGATAGCGGCATCGGAAATGTTCAGTTGTTTCTTCAACAGCCCTGCGCGTTTCAGCAGGCGAGGCACCAAGAAGTGCTTGGCGATGGCGAGTTTTTCTTCGCTGATGTAGCCAGACAACCGAATGACATCCATCCGGTCCAGCAGTGGCTGGGGAATGGTGTCTAACTGGTTCGCGGTACAAATGAACAGTACCTTGGACAGATCCATTCGTACATCGAGGTAGTGGTCCAAAAACTCTTTGTTTTGCTCCGGATCCAAGGTTTCCAGCAAGGCGGAAGCAGGGTCGCCCTGATACGAGGAGCCAATTTTGTCGATCTCATCCAGCATGATGACTGGGTTAGACACTTTGGCCTCTTTCAGTGCTTGTACAAACTTACCCGGCATAGCGCCGATGTAGGTGCGCCGGTGGCCTTTGATTTCGGCTTCATCGCGCATGCCGCCCACGCTGAAACGGTAGAACTTGCGGCCTAGGGCGTCTGCCACCGAATGGCCAATCGAGGTTTTACCGACGCCTGGAGGGCCGACCAGAAGCAGTATGGAACCGCTCACTTCACCCTTGAAAGAGCCCTCAGCAAGAAACTCGATGATGCGGTCTTTTACATCGTCCAGGCCGTCATGGTCTTGGTCCAGAATTTTGCGTGCCGCGGCTAAGTCGAAGTGGTCCTGTGAGTATTCGCCCCAAGGCACTTGGGTAAGCCAGTCCAGATAATTGCGGGTAACGCCGTATTCCGGTGAGCCTTGCTCCAGAATCTGCAACTTTTGAATTTCATCTTTGAAGCGTTCTTGCACGGCTTCCGGCGGATTTAGTTTGGCCATCCGTGCTTCGAAACGCTCCGCGTCGGCGGTTTTGTCGTCTTTGGCGATACCCAGTTCACGCTGAATCACCTTCAGCTGCTCACGCAGGAAGAATTCACGTTGGTGCTTTTGTACCTTTTCGTTCACTTCCTCGTTGATTTCAGTCTGTAGCCGGGCGACTTCCTGTTCCTTGCGCATGAGCAGCAGCACCCGCTCCATGCGGCGAAGCAAGGGCACGGTGTCCAGAATTTCTTGCAGATCCTGGCCGGGGGCGCTGGTCATGGAGGCACCGAAGTCGGCCAGGGGTGAGCTGTCATCCGGGCCAAAGCGAGACAGGTATTGCTTCACGTCTTCGCCATAAAGCGGGTTGGTGCGCAGCAGTTCCTTGATGGCACCGATGATGGCCAGAGTGTAAGCCTTAAGCTCGTCAGCGGGTTCTTCCGGCTCTTCCGGGTATTCGACTTCTACGAGATAAGGTGGGCGACGGCGGAGCCATTGCACGATTTTGAAGCGGTGCAGGCCCTGAGCAATAAACTGAACCTTGCCGTTCTCGTGTTGCGCCTGATGTACCCGAACAGCGCAGCCCATCACTTCCAGTTCATCGCTGGCGGGAACGCCAGATTCAGATGCCGTGTCTTCAACAAAGCAGATGCCGAGCGTTTTGTGGTCGGTTTCCGCAACCCGTTTCAGGGTTTCCTGCCAAGGGTCTTCGTTAACCATGACCGGCTGTACCTGTGCCGGAAAGAAGGGCCGGTTGGTGACCGGCAACACATACATTCGTTGCGGTCGGGCTTGCTGTGGTAGCGCTAGGGCTTTGGTATTGTCCTCTTTACCGATGTATTCGGTCACGTCTTCTAATTCGTCCAGGGAGTCTTTGCGGTTCTCGTCGTTCATACCGTTCGCTCTAAAGGCGTGAGTGTTTACTATCCTATGTAACGGCGATGGCGGGGTTTTCAAGTTGCCTTGATTTTTTATTGTCTGGCCCCCATTACCAAAGCCATTAAACATCCTTATGACCGGGTAACTTTATGACTGCTTCACCCTATATCTTTGATGCCACCATGGACAACTTCCCGCAGGAGGTTATGGAAGCCTCTGCCAAAACGCCCATTCTCGTGGATGTCTGGGCGGACTGGTGTGCACCGTGCAAGCAGCTGATGCCGATACTGGAAAAGCTGGCGGATGAATACCAAGGGAACTTCTTGTTGGCCAAAGTGAATGCCGATGAGCAGCAAGAGCTGACCTCTTCACTGGGCGTGCGCAGCCTGCCGACGGTTATTCTGGTGAAAGATGGTCAGGCTGTAGACGGTTTTAACGGCGCTCAGCCGGAAAGTGAAATCCGCAAAGTGCTGGAAAAGCACGTGGAAGCTCCAGCAGAGGACCCATACGAAAAAGCCCACGCGCTTTGGGAAGCGGGCGATCTGGACGGTGCTCTGGCGATTCTGACGGAAATGAATCAGAAGGACCCGGAGAATCTAAGCGTACTGATCGACCTGGCCCAGTTAAAAGCCGAGCAGGGTGATCTGGAAACCGCAGAGCAAGTGCTGGAAAGCCTGCCGCCGGAAGAGAAACTGCAAACCAAAGCCAAACAGCTGGCAGCCCGCATCAAGTTTTTGAAGCAATCCAGTGAATTGCCGGCCATCGAAGGTTTGGAGAAAGCGCTGGAAGCTAACCCGAAAGACCCCGAAGCTCTGCACCAGTTAGCGCTGCACAAAGTGCTGCAAGAGGAGAATGCGGAGGCGATGGACTTGCTGATACGGCTAATGCAGGCGGACAGCACCTACAAAGATGGCGTGGCCAAGACGACGTTGGTGGAGTTGTTCGAAAAGCTGGGGAATAACAATGCGGATGTGCGGACGTATCGGAGGAAGTTGTATACGTTGATGCATTGAGGCTGTAGTAAAAGGCCAGATGAATTCCTTCATCTGGCCTTTTTACATCTACTTCAGGAGGTGGCCTCAGCCATTCCCTTTCTTCATCTGCTCAAACTCATCCTCAAAGAAGAACTTCTCCTCTCCGAAGGCTGGCTCAAGCTCGTGCAGCCAAGTGGCTGTTTCGCTGTACTTGGCGAAGAACGGGCGCTGTACCCAATCCGGGTTGCGGCCTTGCAGGAAGCGCAGCACGAAAACCTTCTCGCCCTGGATTTCGGCGATGCCCTGGATTTCAACCTTGCCGGGGCCGGCGCTCATGCTGGGGCCTCGGGCAGTGCGGGCCAGGCCAGAAACCTGTTTCATGGCCTCGCGGTAGATGTTGTAGGCTTCCGCTAGCGGCACTTCAAAGTAGTTCTTGGCGCCGGTGTCCCGCTCTACAAACATGTAGTAGGGGATGATGCCCAGCTTCACTTCTTTCTTCCACAGTTTGGCCCAATCGTCGGCGTTGTCGTTAACGTGCTTGATCAGCGGGCCCTGCGCGCGGATTTCAGCGCCGGTAGCGCGGATGCGGCGAATAGCTTCTTCTGCGATGTCGGTGGTGATTTCCTGCCAGTGGTTGTAGTGCGCCATGATGGCTACGTGCTTGCCTGCATCAACCAGCTTGGCGAACAGTTCGATCAGCTCATCTGCATCTTTGTCGGTCACGAAGCGGTAGGGCCAGAAGGTCAGGGCCTTGGTGCCGATGCGGATGGTCTGTATGTGGTCGAATTCCGGTTGCAGCAACGGCTCCAGATACTGAATCAAGTTTTTGGTTTTCATTACCATAGGGTCGCCGCCGGTCACCAGCAGATCGGTCACTTCGGTGTGTTCCTGCAAGTAGCCGTGCAACTTCTCGGCTTCAGTGCTGGCCATCTTCAGGTCTTTATCGCCCACAAACTGCGCCCAGCGGAAGCAGAAGGTGCAATAAGAGTGGCAAGTCTGGCCCTGCGCCGGGAAGAACAGCACGGTTTCGCGGTACTTGTGCTGCGCGCCGTCCAGTACTTCACCGTCCAGTTCCGGCATGTTCATTTCCATTTGGCCGGCTGGGTGCGGGTTCAGATCATCGCGGATTTGCTTGGCAAGAGTCTGAATGTCTTTTTTGTCTGCGCCATCCCGGTGCAATTGTGCCATCTGTTCGTAATGCTCGTCCTTCAGCATGCCCTTTTGCGGGAACACCAGCTGGTAGATGGGGTCGTTCGGTACCTTGTCCCAGTTGATCAGCTCGTTGATGACGTATTCGTTGACTCGGAAGGGCAGTACGCTAGCCACAACCTTCATCTCAAACAGGGTTTCCTCTGGCAGGTCCTGAATGGCTTCAATTTTGTCGAGCTGGCGGTCAGTAAACACCTTGAACCGGCGTTCTTCGAATTCCTGCACCGGAATACGGTTAGGAAAGGTGACGATGGAGTTCATAGATCGCCCTCTGTTGGGTAATAAAAAAGAAAGAAGGCTAAAGCACCTTCGTGGTTGCCTAAAAACGGGCCGAAAATTATACAGAATTCTGAAATTATTTTCAGGTCTAATCAATCCGAGCCTTGCATTTGGTCGCCTGTCATTGGGTGACTTTAGGTTAAAAGCCTGTGGTTGGGCGGAGTTGCAAGGTGCACGCGATCGTATGGGGGCGGGAAAGTATTTAGTAACGCGAAGGTTTGTTGCAAAAATAAGAGTATCAGACCTTGGTCGGGGGTGTGTTGTTTTAGTGAGGTGATTTGGTCATTATTACGTAAATAAACAGAAATAAGGCGGAGTCATTCGGCTGTTTCTTCATTATTCTCGCGAAAGCGCGTTCCATTTTAATAAAAAGTACGTAATTTTCTGATCAAGAAGATCGTTTCGATATCAGCGTCGGTTCAAGGCCGTTTCAACGCCGTGCCGAATAGAGCTATAGCTCCGGCCCGCGCAGGAAAAAAATGAAAGCTGTTCTATGCTTGAGAGAAGTCATGCAGGCCGCTCAGCATGTCTCGCAAGCTGATATTTCAATAATAAAACTGCCGGTTACTGCAGTTTCCAATTTCGCATCGTGTCTGGCTGCTGATCGTGGCGCACGTTGCATTCGTTAGGTTCAGGGGAGGGTTAGATGTACGAGGATGATGATCCCATTGAGACCAGAGAATGGTTAGATGCACTGGAATCTCTGATCGAGAATGAAGGTATAGACCGAGTTAAGTATATTCTGGAGCGTCTTTCTGAACGCGCCAGTCGCGACGGCACTGAGCTGCCGTATTCCATCACGACACCATTCCGCAACACGATCCCGGTGACTCAGGAAGCTCGGATGCCGGGCGACCTGTTCATGGAGCGCCGGATTCGCTCACTGATTCGCTGGAACGCCATGGCCATGGTGGTACGCGCCAATAAGCGCCCTGGCGATCTTGGGGGGCACATTTCTACGTTTTCCTCTGCAGCCACATTGTATGACGTGGGTTTTAACTATTTCTTCCACGGTGGCGATGAAAAGCGGGATTCAGACTTGGTGTATTTCCAGGGGCATGCCGCACCCGGTATCTACGCGCGCTCGTTCCTCGAAGGTCGTTTTAGTGAAGAACAGCTCGACAAATACCGTGAAGAAACCGGCGGCGAAGGCTTATCGTCCTATCCGCACCCATGGTTGATGCCAGATTACTGGCAGTTCCCGACCGTCTCCATGGGACTGGGGCCGATTCAGTCCATTTACCAAGCTCATGTGATGAAGTATTTGCACAGCCGCGAACTCATCGATATGGGCGACCGGAAGGTGTGGAGCTTCTTGGGTGACGGCGAGTGTGACGAGCCTGAAACCTTGGGCTGCATCTCCAAAGCCGGTCGCGAAAAGCTCGATAATCTGATCTTTGTGGTGAACTGCAACCTCCAGCGTCTGGATGGCCCGGTTCGGGGTAATGGCAAGATCATGCAGGAGCTGGAAGGCGTCTTCCGGGGTGCCGGCTGGAATGTCATTAAAGTCGTCTGGGGCCGCATGTGGGACCCGCTATTTGAGCAAGACGAAGACGGCATCATGCAGCGAGCCATGGACGAGATTTGCGATGGCGACCTGCAGAACTACGCGTTCAAAGGCCCGGCCGCCACCCGCAAAGAGTTTTTCGGTAGGTACCCTGAGCTGGCTAAGCTGGTTGAGAATTTGTCGGATGAAGACATCGCCAAGCTGAACCGTGGCGGCCACGACCCCTACAAGGTCTATGCAGCCTATCACCGGGCGGTGAACCAGAATAACGGCAAGCCGACGGTCATTTTGGCCCACACCATCAAAGGTTACGGCTTTGGTGCCGCGGGTGAAGCGCAGAACACCGCTCACTCGCTGAAGAAGCTGGATCTGGACACGCTTAAAGCGTTCAGGGACCGTTTCGGTGTGCCACTGAAGGACGAAGAGCTGGAAGATGTGCCGTACTACCGTCCGGCGCCGGATAGCCCTGAGCTGGTTTACATGAAGAAGAAGCGCCAGGAACTGGGCGGCTTCTACCCTAAACGTAACAAAGAGTGCCAGCCTTTGCAGATACCCGATCTGGATATCTTCAAGGCGGTGCTGGAAGGCTCCGGTGACCGTGAGATTTCCACCACTATGGCGTTTGTGCGCCTGCTGGGGGCTTTGGTTAAAGACAAGCGTGTGGGCAAACGTGTGGTGCCGATTGTGCCGGACGAAGCCCGTACCTTTGGTATGGAAGGCATGTTCCGTCAGCTGGGTATCTATACCTCTGAAGGGCAGAAGTACGTACCTCAGGACCGAGACCAGATCATGTACTACCGCGAGGCCAAGCAGGGCCAGATCCTGCAGGAAGGCATCAACGAGGCGGGTGCCATGGCAACCTGGATGGCAGCCGCTACGTCGTACAGCAGCAACAGCTTCCCGCTGATCCCGTTCTACGTGTTCTACTCCATGTTCGGTTTCCAGCGTATTGGCGATTTGGCATGGGCCTCGGGCGATATGCAGGCTCGTGGTTTCCTGATCGGTGGCACCGCTGGGCGGACCACGCTGAACGGTGAAGGTTTGCAGCACCAAGACGGTCACAGCCATGTCTTGGCCAACACCATTCCGAACTGTAAGGCCTACGACCCGGCTTACGGTTATGAGATGGCCGTGGTGATCCATCACGGCATGAAGGAAATGTTTGAGGAAGACAAAAACGTTTTCTACTACCTCACCGTGGAAAACGAGAACTACGCGCAGCCAGCGATGCCTAAGGGCTGTGAAGAAGGCATCATCAAAGGCATGTACCTGTTCGAATCCGTTGAAGCCAAAGGCAAGAAAAAGGCCCCGCGGGTTCAGCTGATGGGCGCCGGTGCCATCCTCAACGAAGTGCGCGAAGCGGCTCAGTTGTTGAAGGAAGACTGGGGTGTGGCGTCGGATGTCTGGAGTGTGACCAGCTACAACGAACTGGCTCGAGATGGCCAGCACGTTGAACGTTGGAATGCCCTGCACCCGGATGACAAACCACGCAAGGCTTACGTTACCCAGTGCTTGGAAAAACAGAAGGGGCCGGTCATTTCATCGACCGACTACATCAAGCTGCACTCCGAGCAGTTGCGGGCTTATATCCCGGCAACCTACATGACGTTGGGCACCGACGGCTTCGGCCGCAGTGATACCCGCGAGAAGCTTCGTAACTTCTTCGAAGTAGACCGTTACTACGTCACGGTTGATGCGTTGGCCGCTTTGGCTAAAGACGGTGAAATCGACCAGAAGCAGGTTCTCGAAGCGATGCGCAAGTACGGTATCGATCGCAACAAACCGAACCCGGCGCACAGCTAAGGAGTCCGCTATGAGTGAACAGGAAATTAAAGTTCCCGATCTCGGCGGTGCTGATGAAGTCGAAGTGATCGAAATCATCGCCAGTGAAGGGGATACAGTACAGGAAGAAGATCCGATTCTGACGGTTGAAACCGACAAGGCGACGGTCGAATTACCGTCACCCGCAGCCGGCAAGATCAGCAAGATCACCGCCAAAGTCGGTGACAAAATCAAAGAAGGCGATGTGGTCGGTATGCTGGTTGCCAGTGAGGGCTCGGACGACTCGGAAGATGACGCCGAGAGTGCTGAGGAAGCGAGCAAAGCCGAAGCTGACGAAAAGTCGGAAGCCAAATCGGAAGACAGCAAACCAGCCCCGAAAAAACAGTCGGGTGGCTCTCGCACGGAGCGGGTGAAGGTGCCATCGCTTGACGGCATGGAAGACATCCCGGTCATCGAGATTAACATCTCGGAAGGCGACACGGTTGGTGTGGATGACCCGCTGGTTACGGTGGAGTCGGACAAGGCCACCATGGAGATACCGTCTCCTTTCGCCGGTAAAGTGAGCAAGATACTGGTGAAAGAGGGCGACAAACTCTCCGAAGGCGATGATTTGCTGGATCTGGTTGTCGAAGGCGAAGGCGGTGAATCGGAAGAGCCTGCTGGCTCAGAAGAGAAGGCTCCATCGAAGGGTGGTGCGGACCAGCCCGAGGCCAAGTCCGGCTCCAAGCGTGAAAAACAGGAAGAAAGCTCGGCTCAAAGTGCAACTTACGCACCTCCTGCGCCTGGCACCAAGGTGCACGCTGGCCCGGCGGTTCGGAAGCTCGCCCGAGAGTTGGGTGCAGACCTGACTCGAATCAAGGGCACGGGTCCGAAGAGCCGTATCCTGAAAGACGACGTGCACGATTATGTGAAGAGTCAACTGCAGCAGGTTCAGCAAGGTTCATCGGTTGCTGGCGGTAGCGGCATTCCCAGCGTGAAACTACCGGACTTCAGCAAGTTCGGTGACATTGAGCGGGAAAGTATGTCTCGCATGATGTTCACTACCGCGAACAACATGCAGCGCAGCTGGCTGAACGTGCCGCACGTTACTCAGTTTGATGATGCCGACATCACCGAAATGGAAGCCTTCCGCAAAGCGCAAAAGGCGGCCGGCGAAAAACGTGGCGTGAAAATGACGCCGCTGCCGTTCCTGCTGAAGGCGTGTGCTGCAGCGCTGGCTGAACTGCCCCAGTTCAACGTGTCGTTGGATATGGAACGCAAGGAAGTCGTGCGCAAGAAGTACATTCATATCGGCATTGCTGTGGATACGCCTCACGGACTGATGGTACCGGTGATCCGGGACGTAGATCAGAAAGGTCTATGGGACCTAGCGGCAGAAAGCGCCGAGCTGGCACAGAAGGCGAGGGATAAGCAGCTGAAGCCGGCAGAAATGCAGGGTGCTTGCTTCACCATCACCAGCCTGGGTGGCATTGGTGGAACTGCCTTTACGCCGATCGTGAACACCCCGGAGGTAGCGATTCTGGGCGTGTCTAAAGCGGCCATGAAGCCGGTGTGGGACGGCAACGAGTTCCAGCCGCGGTTGATGCTGCCGTTGTCATTGTCTTACGACCACCGGGCGGTGAACGGTGCGGATGCTGCCCGATTCACCAACCTGCTCACGCAGCTGCTTGGGGATATTCGAACCTTGTTGCTGTAGTCTTTGTCTGTTGCCGCTTCAATCAGCCATGGTTGAAGCGGCAGGCATTGGCAGGACAATCCGTTTTTGGTGGGCGACAAAACCATGGGCAACAAAGCAAGTTTCAATTGGGAAGACCCTCTTCTGCTGGATCAGCAGCTTTCCGACGATGAGCGAATGGTGCGCGACAGCGCCCGCCAGTTCGCTGAGCAAAAACTCCGCCCTCGCGTGGAGGAAGCTTTTCGAAACGAACACACCGACCCCGAAATCTTTCGGGAAATGGGCGCCAGTGGTCTGCTGGGCCCTACCATCCCCGAACAATACGGCGGTAGCGGCCTGAACTATGTCAGCTACGGCTTGGTGGCTCGTGAAATCGAGCGTGTAGACTCCGGTTACCGTTCCATGATGAGCGTGCAATCCTCCTTGGTGATGGTGCCCATCTACGAATTCGGTAACGAAGAAACCCGTCAGAAGTACCTGCCCAAGCTCGCTTCGGGAGAGTGGATAGGCTGCTTCGGCCTGACCGAGCCGGATCATGGCTCCGACCCCGGCAGCATGGCTACTCGTGCGCGCAAGGTGGACGGTGGTTATCGGTTGACAGGCAGTAAGATGTGGATCACCAACAGCCCAATTGCGGATGTGTTTGTGGTCTGGGGCAAAGACGATGACGGCAAGATTCGCGGCTTTGTGCTGGAAAAGGGCTGGGAAGGTCTGAGTGCTCCGGTGATCCACGGCAAGGTCGGGTTGCGAGCGTCCATTACCGGCGAAATCGTCATGGACGAGGTGTTCGTGCCGGAAGAAAACGCCTTCCCCGAGGTAAGGGGCTTGAAAGGCCCGTTTACCTGCCTAGATTCCGCCCGCTATGGTATTTCTTGGGGCGCGCTGGGCGCTGCAGAAGACTGCTGGCATACGGCACGGCAATACGTGCTGGATCGCAAACAGTTCGGCCGCCCGCTGGCTGCCAATCAGTTGATCCAGAAAAAACTGGCGGATATGCAGACCGAGATTGCGCTGGGTTTGCAGGGAAGCTTGCGTTTGGGCCGAATGAAGGACGAAGGTACGGCTGCGGTGGAGATTACCTCCATCATGAAGCGTAACTCCTGCGGAAAAGCCCTTGAGATCGCCCGGCTGGCCAGAGACATGCTGGGGGGTAACGGTATCAGCGACGAGTTTGGTATTGCCCGCCATTTGGTGAACCTGGAAGTGGTGAATACCTACGAAGGGACTCATGACGTGCATGCGCTGATATTGGGGCGCGCGCAAACGGGCATTCAGGCGTTCTTCTGACGGCGAGTTTGTGAGAGTCAAAAAAGCCGGGTTGCCTTTCGAGGTCACCCGGCTTTTGTTTTTAGTGAGCAATCAGTTCGCGAAAAACATCCAATCGAAGTAGTTGTGCAGATCTTGCATGGCATAGGCTTCTGCAGGCTGGGTCAGTTCGAACAGCAGACTTTGGTCTTTGGCTAATTTCATGATGACACCTCGTGAAGTTTCAGCAGATTGAAGCAGGGCAGGGGCGCTGCCGGCTGCTTTCATAAGAATCACTGCATTCGCTGTGCCAGCTCTTATGCTAGACGTAACTCGTTGATGTTAATAAGTTGGTGAGGAGGTTTTGGTGTGAGGCAGTGAAGTGAAAGGGCCATCGCAGGGCACGTTGCACCAAACTAGAACGAAAAAACCCCGGCGGAAGCCGGGGTTAAAGGAGAGTTAACGCTAAAGGAGTACCCGTTAGAAGTTGTACTGGGCTGCGAACAGCAGGCGGTTCGCATCACCATCAGAGCCATCAACGTTTTCGCGCTTCAGGAACTGATATTCAACGCCCATCATTACGTTCTTGACCGGAGTCCATTTGTAGTTGGCCATGACTGCAGAGTTGGTCTCACTTTGTCCGCCGAGAGCACCCGCAAAACCGGCCGCAGCTGCATCATCTTCAGCATCGTCCCAATCTACTTCAACCATGCCGTAGCCGATGTTGATGCTGCGACCACCGCCAAGGTTGATGCCGGCACCGATCGAGCCACCGTAGCCCGCAATCGTTTCTACGTCACCATTGCCGTCAACGTAGGCGCTGGCTGCACCGAAGTTGTCACCAGAGCGATACAGGTAGCTGTTGGCGCCATCGCTGTAGGAGAGTGTGCCCTGAAGCGTAATCATGTCGGTCAGCATCATTTTGGCGGCAACGAAGGTTGCAAAGCCAAAGGAGCTTTCATCGTCACTGCCAGTGTCGTACCCAACCTGATGGGCGAGAAGCGCCGCAGAGTAGCTCATGCCGTCATTGGAATCTTCAATTCGGGCGGTGAAGGCTGGCATGCTGTCCTTTTCGTCAACCCCTCCAGCCGACAGGATGGAGCTATTTGGTTGTTCGAGCGCAATTGACAGAGGGCCAGAGGTATATCGTGCCTGTGCTGTGCGCGCCTGATAACCTGCCAAACCGGGCAGCGAGTCAAAATCCAGAGTTGCTGTGTTGCCCACGAAGCTGGTGAAGTTCGACCAAGTTTGCCCCATGAGCACGCCGTTATAGCTACCAAAAGCGTGACGCAGGCGGAGGCTTCCTCCCCGGAAGTCACCTTCAACAGTAACCGCGACGCCTTCAGGTGTGACGGTTTTTACGCCAAGACGGCTCTGAACCGCATCAGCACCAAAGTGTCCATCTTTGCCATCGTCCGTTGCAAGGCCGCTATAAGACCCGGACCGTGTGCTTAGAGCCTGATTGTTATCAATGTCATAGCTTGCGTTTAAACGTGCATAACCGTAAATACTCGTATCGTAACCACCAGCATTAAAGCTGAACGCCTGCGCCTGAGAAGCCAATCCCAGCACTGTCACAGCCGCCGTCGCACGAATCGCCATTCGCAATTTATTGTTCTGCATTGTTGTTGTCTCCACATATTTGTTTTTGTTGGACCAACTTCAACTTAGTAACGGATACGTCACATTTCAAACAAAAAATGCATTAGATAGACCAACGTCTAATCGGTAGATGGGGAACTATGGAATGTTGGCTTGAAACGGGCTGTTCTTATACGTTCAGAGGCGTATTATGATTGGATTCAACCTGTCACTTAGTAATGAGTCACTGAGAGAAATCCATGAACAAAGAACCCGTATCCCGCGAATTGTTTGACGAAGTAATGGTGCCCAACTATGCCCCCGGAAATATCATCCCGGTGCGAGGTGAGGGCTCCCGCGTTTGGGATCAGGAAGGGCGAGAGTTTTTGGATCTGCAGGGCGGCATTGCGGTGACCAGTCTGGGCCATGCGCACCCGGGGCTGCTGAGTGCGCTTCAGGAACAGTCTGAGAAAGTCTGGCACCTCTCCAATGTAATGACCAACGAGCCGGCACTGCGGTTGGCGAAAACCCTGTGTGACCATACCTTCGCAGAGCGTGTGTTCTTTGCGAACTCCGGCGCCGAAGCAAACGAAGCGGCTTTCAAGCTGGCCCGTCGTTATGCTTGGGACAACTTCGGCCCGGAAAAGCACGAAATCATTTCATTCAAAAACGCCTTCCACGGCCGTACCTTGTTTACCGTGAGTGTGGGTGGCCAGCAGAAGTATCTGGAGGGCTTTGAGCCTGCTCCGGGCGGTATTCACCATGCAGACTTTAACGATCTGGATTCGGTAAAAGCCCTCATCTCCAAAGAGAAAACCTGTGCGGTGGTGATCGAGCCTATTCAGGGCGAAAGTGGCGTGATGCCAGCTGATCCAGAGTTTCTTAAAGGCTTGCGACAGCTGTGTGACGACAACAACGCGCTGCTGATCTTCGACGAAGTGCAGACGGGTGTGGGCCGCACCGGGCATTTGTACGCTTATGAAATGTACGGCGTGATTCCGGATATTCTGACCAGCGCAAAAGGCTTGGGTGGCGGATTCCCTGTTGCGGCTATGCTGACAACCGCGAAGGTGGGTGCCAGCTTGGCGGTGGGAACCCACGGCAGCAC
This sequence comes from Marinobacter sp. SBS5, assembly GCF_048285575.1. Taxonomy (NCBI): domain Bacteria; kingdom Pseudomonadati; phylum Pseudomonadota; class Gammaproteobacteria; order Pseudomonadales; family Marinobacteraceae; genus Marinobacter; species Marinobacter sp. SBS5. The sequence continues at coordinate 574,808 of NZ_JBLWAZ010000001.1, forward strand.
CTATGGCGGTAACGCATTGGCCTGTGCTGTGGCGCAGAAAGTGATTGATACAGTGAGTCAGCCTGAGATTCTGAAAGGCGTGAACGAGCGTTCTGAAAAACTGCGTCGGGGCATGATGGCGATTGGCGAGCGCTATGGCGTTTTCTCAGAAGTGCGTGGGGCTGGTTTGTTGCTGGGCTGCGTGCTGACTGAACAGTGGCAAGGCCGTGCCAAAGACTTTTTGACCGCCGGGCTGGAAGAGGGCGTGATGGTGCTGATGGCGGGGGCAAACGTTGTGCGTTTGGCACCATCGCTGATCATCCCTGAGACCGATATCGAAGAAGCGCTTCAGCGTTTCGAAGCTGCGGTGAAAAAACTGGCGAAATAATAAGAAACCGGTGGCTTGACGCCAGGGCCACCCACACTCTGAAGTGACAGAGAGAGGGAGCAGTATGCTGATTGTTCGGCCGTTGCAATCCACGGATCTCGAAGATCTGTACGCCATGGCCCAGAGTGCTGGCAAGGGGCTAACCACCCTGCCGGCCGACCGAGAATTGCTTCAACGTAAAATCGACTGGGCGACAGACTCTTTCAGCAAACGATGTAAGCCGGAAGAGGCTCTGTATCTGTTTGCTCTTGAGGATACCGAAACCGAGCGGATGGTTGGCATCAGCGGTATCGAAGCTCGGGTAGGTCAGGATGAGGTGTTCTACAACTACCGCCTGAGCCTTACCGTCAACGCTTCCCGTGAGTTGGGTGTGCATGTTCGTACACCCACCCTTCATCTTTCCAGCGACATGACCGACGCCACCGAAATCTGTTCACTGTTGCTGGCGGATGGTTATAAAGGTGGCGGCAATGGGCTGTTGCTGTCCCGCAGCCGCTTTATGTTTCTGGATGATTTCCGGGAGTTCTTTTCGGACAAAGTGTTTGCAGAAATGCGCGGGGTGTCGGATAAGGATGGGCAGAGCCCCCTTTGGAACGCCCTGGGCAGCAAGTTCTTTGACATGGAGTTTGCAGAGGCAGACCGGCTTTCGGGGTTGGGTAACAAGTCCTTCATTGCAGAGTTGATGCCGCAATACCCCATTTACCTATCGCTGTTGCCCGACTCCGCCAGAAGTGTGATTAGCCAAGTGCACGACAACACCCGCCCGGCACTCAAAATGCTCGAAGCCGAAGGTTTCAACTTTAATGGACTGGTCGATATCTTTGACGGCGGCCCGGTGGTTGAAGCCTTTTTGCACACCATTCGAACCGTGCGCGACTCCTTGAATCGGGATGTGGTTGTGGATAATTCACCCATTGACCTCGATGTGCCGGCCGAACACCGGGTGATGGTGTCTAACCGTTCGTTCAGTAACTTCCGGCTGACCACTCTGCCAATGAGCTGCATTGGGCAAGATACCGTAACCATTCCGCAGGCGATGGCTGAAGCCTTGCATTTAAAAGACGGTGATACCGTTCGTTTGGCGCCCCTGAAAGACGGCGGCCTTTCGCCTATTCATCTGGAAGACTCGATAGGGGTTAATGATGGCAAAACACGCAGTTGAGGCTAACTTTGATGGGTTGGTGGGGCCAACCCACAATTACGCCGGGCTGTCTTGGGGGAATGTCGCGTCCAAATCGAATGTGAATGCGGTCTCTAACCCAAAGCAGGCGGCCCTGCAGGGCTTGGCGAAGATGAAAGCGCTGGCCGATCGGGGTTATATGCAAGGTGTTTTGCCGCCCCACGAACGGCCCCACGTGCCGACTTTGCGCGCCCTGGGTTTCGAGGGCAGTGACGAGCAGATTCTTCACGCTGCGGTAAAACAGAACCCGGCTATTTTGGCTGCGGTGTCGTCGGCATCTACCATGTGGACGGCAAACGCTGCAACGGTTTCACCCAGTGCCGATACGGCAGATCATCGGGTCCATTTCACGCCTGCCAACCTCAGCGCCAAATTCCATCGCTCGATTGAACACGAGGTTACCGGTCGGGCATTGAAGGCTATCTTCCGGGACGAGCAGTACTTTGCTCATCATTCAGCGTTGCCTTCCGTCAGCCACTTTGGTGACGAAGGCGCAGCAAACCATACCCGACTCTGCAGTCACTATGGAGAGCCGGGCGTTGAGCTGTTCGTTTACGGGCAGCAAGCGTTTAATCAACAAGCGCCGGCTCCGGTAAAGTACCCTGCGCGCCAAACGCTAGAGGCGTCTCAGGCCGTGGCGCGGTTGCACGGTTTGGCTGACCGGAACACCGTGTTTGCCCAACAAAACCCTGCGGCGATTGATGCCGGCGTGTTTCATAACGACGTGATTGCGGTGGGGAATGGCAATTGTCTGTTCTACCACGAACTGGCGTTTCTGGATGAGACCCGGGTGCTAGCGGATATTCGTGAACGGCTGGCGGGTACCGAGCTGGAAGCCATCAAGGTGTCGGGGCAGCAGGTGCCTTTGGAAGACGCAGTGTCTTCGTATTTGTTCAACAGTCAGTTGCTGAACAGTCCGGACGGCATGCTGTTGGTCGTGCCGGGAGAGTGTCGGGAGATTGCCTCGGTCAGCCGATATCTGGATGAGCTGGTGGCGTCCGACGGACCGATTACCTCGGTCGAAGTAATGGATGTGAAACAATCCATGCGCAACGGCGGTGGGCCGGCTTGCCTTCGCTTACGGGTGGTGCTCAACGACGAGGAGCGCCACGCGATCAATCAAGGTGTTGTGCTAACCGACGAACTTTATCAGCGGCTGACGAGTTGGGTGGAAACCCATTATCGCGACAGGCTTGTTCAAGAAGACCTAGCGGATCCGAAGTTGCTGAACGAAGTTCGGCAGGCGCTGGACGAACTCACCGGAATTCTCCATCTCGGCCCTATCTATGATTTTCAGCGCTAGAACTCGCTCATGGATTGGCGATCGAGTGGGATAGCATGTCCATGGTGTGCTGAATCAAGGTGTCTGAAGGCATGCTTTCGCCTTCGCAGAGCATGATCACGCCGTGTAATGCGCCTCTTAAATACAAAGCGGTCTGGGTGGGGTCAATAATCCGATCTTTGCACATGGTTCCGTCTTCCAGGCCTTTTTGGAGGGCGGCGACCATCAGTCCAATTAACTCATCCCGGGAACTCAGCATCTCACTAGCCTGAGCTTCGTCCACGTCGGCAATCACAGTGGAGGCTTTGGTGAGCGCCGCAAAGTAATCCGGTTCTTCCCGATAGAACTGATAGTAAGCGTCACCCATGGCCCGAATCTGCGCCATCCCGGTGTCGGTGGGGCAGTGAGAAGCTTTGAAACGCTCCACCAGATTTTGCCCCGCCCGCTGCATGATGCCCATCTGAATGGCCGCTTTATCCTTGAAGTACACGTACAGCAGTGCTCGGCTTAGGCTGGCAGTGCGGGCAATATCGTCCATGGAGGTGCGGTCGTACCCCTTCTCAGAGAAGACGGTTTCGGCCGCATCCAGTATGGCGTCGTATCTTGCCTGCTTTTCTTTTTCCCGGCGTGATTTCAACGGCTCATTCATAGGGCTTCCGGTTTCCTCGGGGTGTGACTGCGCAGTGGATGGTGTGGATGAAAACCTATTATTGACAAATTGTCAAAGAGTGACATTATGTCGCCACAATAGGGCGGCTTGTAACTAACGGATCGGCACGCCCATCACCAATCATTCAGGGAAAGGGGCTGTCTTTCATGTCTCCCATTAAACAATCTCTCCCATTTACCGTCGTGACCCTCGTGTTAGTGATGATGACCTTGTCAGGGTGTCGTGGCGGGAGCAGTGAAGCCGCAGAAAAGTCGGCCGTGGTGTCGGTTCGAGTTGCCGATGTGACCGGCGGGCAAGTAGAGGAAATTCCGCTGCGCTTCTCGGGCATTGTTCGTGCTGCCCAACGCGCCACGCTCACGTTTCAGGTCAGCGGTACGCTAAAAGAGCGGCCGGTAGAGCTGGGGCAGATGGTGAATCCCGGCGACACGCTGGCCAAACTGTACAACCCCGCTTTGCAACCGGCCCAGGACTCTGCTGCGGCTAAGTTGCAAGAACTGAAAACACAATTCAATCAAGCGCAGCGGGAGTGGGAGCGTTCTGCGCGCCTGCATAAGCGAGGTGTGGTATCGGAGCAAAACCTGGAGCAGATTGCTGCACGTCGGGATTCGCTGAGGGCCAGCATGGCCACCGCCGAAGCGGCGTTGTCGGAAGCAACGCATCTTTTGGAAGAAAGTGTCTTGAAGGCCCCGTTTGCCGGGCAGTTGGAAGCTTTGCTGGTTGAGCGCGACGAATTTGTGTCGGCCGGACAACCTGTTATGCGCTTGTCATCACCGCTGGGGCGGGAGGTTGAGATACGGGTGCCAGCGCATTTGCTGAGCCATGTGCGTGTGGGTATGGAACTGCCGGTCTGGCAGGTTCAGGATCGTAACCGCGCTCCCGAAACCGGTACCGTTATCGAAATTGCCCAAGGCAGTTCCATTCGAGGCGAACTGCATCCGGTACTGGTGAGCTTGCCGGCGAATTCATTGTCATCTGGTGAGCCTGTTGAAGTGGGCGTTACGCCAGTTCGGGAATCTGCGGTTACCGTGCCGATGCTGGCGGTTGTGCGCGATGCCACTGGCACCAGCGTGTATCGGGTTAGCGAGAATGTGGCTCACCGAGTGCCCGTTAAAGTCGACCGGGTGATTGGTGAGCGAGTGATGGTGCATCCCGGCGAGCTTCAGCCCGGTGATCAGGTGGTGTATGCCGGCATGACACGTTTGGTGGATGGCGACACCGTGGAGATCCGCTGATGACGCGTAGCCTTCTCAATTATCAGCGCTTGTTGGGCATGGTGGTTACCATGCTTTGCCTGTTGGGGATTGCGGCCTACAGCACCATGCCCCGGCAGGAAGACCCTTCCTTCCCGTATCGTGCCGGTATGATTTCGGTGAGTTACCCGGGTGCCAGTGCCGAAGCGGTTGAGCGGCTAGTGCTTCGGCCGTTGACCGATGAGTTGCGCCAGGTCGAAGAGGTCGATTTCAGTCAGGGCACCGCGCGTACCGGTGTTGCCTTGGCGCGAATCAAACTGCTAGACCGTATCTACGATACCGATGCCGCGTGGGACCGTGTGCGCCAGGCAATGGAGCGCGCTAAGCAGGATTTTCCCGATGGGGTTGGCCAGATGAGTCTGGACGACCGGCTCATTGATATTCCCGCGGTGGTGCTGGCGGTAGGTGGTTCTCCATCCGTGACAGAGCTGTCGAAAGCGGCGGAGCGGCTGAAGCAAAACCTTTCAGATATTCCGGGTGTTTCCCGCATTGAGCTTGAAGGCGATGTGGACGAGCAGATCACCTTGGCTTTGGACGACGCAGCACTGTTCCGGTTGGGCATTTCGCCCCAGCGGGTGCTCCAAACCCTGTCTCAACGAAACCAAACCACGCCCGGTGGTTTTGTTGTAGTTGATGGCAAGCGACTGTCTGTTTTACCGAACTCGGAATTCAGCGACATCGAAGCCATTCGGGCCACGCCTATCGAATTGCCTGATGGCTCGCAGGTGCCTTTAGCCGCGGCTGCCGAGGTATGGCGCGGGCCAGTTGAGCCACGGCAGCCGGAAACCTGGTTTGATGGTGAGCGGGTTGTCTTGGTATCCCTCATCATGGAAGAGGGCAACACCGATGCCATTCGCTTTGGTGAGAGAATTCGCGACAGGCTGAGCGAGGTTCGGCCGAACTTCGAACCCTACGAACTTCGGGAAATGTTTTTCCAGCCCGACAAAGTCTCAGACCGGCTGGATAATTTGGCTTGGAGCTTGGTGTTCTCAGTGCTGATTATCGTTGCCGTAGTGTTTACCGGCATGGGCATACGAATGGGTTTGCTGGTTGCCTCCATTCTGCCGATGGTGGCGATGATCAGTGTCGGCCTGTACGACCTCGGCGGCGGGGTGCTGCACCAGATTGCTGTGATTGGCATGGTCATTTCGCTGGGTATTCTTATCGACAACGCCATCGTAATCGTGGAAAGCATTCAGGGTTATCTGGATGCAGGCATGCGCCGGTTAGATGCCTTGAAGAAGGCGGTTGGCGAGCTGGCTGGCCCGCTTGGCGCATCCACCGGCACCACGCTGGCGGCCTTCGCCCCATTGTTGATGGCGAAAGGTGGCGCTGCCGACTTCACGCGCGGTGTCCCGGTCATGATCATGCTTACGCTGTCCGTCAGTTATCTGCTGGCGATTTCAGCGGTTCCTCTACTGGCCACTCGCTTTCTCAAGGCGCGCAAGAAGGTGGGAGAAGATCGCTTGGTCGGGTTCGCTCGTTTTCTCGGTGGGCTGGTGTTTCGGCATCCGAGTAAACTGATCGTCTTGGGCGCGGTGCTCGTTACCATCAGCGTGGGTTTGACGCCGTTTATGGCCCAGCAATTCTTCCCGAACGCTGACCGGCCTCGGGTGATTGTCGAAATGTACATGCCCGAAGGCACCGATCAGGCTCGCACGGCGGAAGTGGCGGAAAACCTCGAACGAGCTATCCGTACGCAGCCCGAAGCGCTGGAAGTGCACCGCTTTGTCGGCTTCACCGGCCCGAGCTTCTACTACAACCTGCAGCGAGCGCCGCAGTCACCGAACCGAGCGCGTTTGGTAGTGCGAACGCCCACCTTGGCAGACACCACCGATCTGGTCCGAAAGATTCGGGAAGAGGTTGCCCAAAACCTGCCGGAGCTGGATATCTCGGTAGGGATCCTGGGGCAGGGGCCTCCACGTACTGCTCCCGTTGAAGTGCGTGTCTATCACGCTGATGACGACGCTCGAGTCTTGGCGACTGAGCAGATCTATTCGATTCTTCGCGATGTGGAAGGCACCGTAGACGTTCGCCATGACCTGGATATCGGTGTGCCCAGTATCGCCATCAACGTTGACGATGCCACAGCGGCCCGTTACGGCCTGACTCGTGCCGACGTTGCACAAAGCCTATACGGCCAGAGCTTTGGTGCCATGGCAGAACGCTATCGCCAGGAAGAAGACCCGATACCCATCGTGCTTCGCTCACGAGAAGGCACCTTGTTGTCGTTGTCGCGCTTGTTGTCAGTGAACATCTACAACAACCGCGGCGATGCCATACCGCTTTCTGCGGTGGCGACGGTTGAAACTACTTGGGAGCCGGCAGCCCGATACCTGCGCAACGGTGTGCGTGTAAATGCTGTGACGGCCAACCTGCAAAAGGGTTACAGCTTCAGCCAAGCGCTGGACGGCCTGCATGCAGCGCTGGAACAGAGCCCCTTGCCACCAGGAACCCGGATGGAAATGGGCGGCGATGCCGAAGGCTCTAACAACGCCAACAGCGCGCTGCTTACCGCTGCGCCTATCGGCATGCTGTTGTTGCTGTTCTTCCTGTTGCTGCAGTTCAACTCGTTCCGGCGCGTTGGCATCATCCTGCTGACAGTACCCTTGGCGACAGTGGGCATATTCCCCGGGCTGGTGTTGTCTGGCTCACCCTTCGGATTCCAATCCCTGCTGGGGGTCATTGCTCTGGTGGGTATCGTGGTTAACAACGCTATCGTTCTGCTGGATGTAATGGATCGGGAACTTGAGAAGGGCAGGGCGATTAGGGATGCAGTTCGAACTGCGGTAGAACGCCGAACCCGGCCAATCCTGCTGACCACCGCCACCACAGTAGCCGGACTGCTGCCACTGGCGCTCTCCAGTTCTACCCTGTGGCCACCCATGGCTTGGGCGATCATCTCAGGTTTGTTGGCCTCAACCGTGCTCACCTTGCTGGTGATCCCGGCGGTATGCACCAAACTGATCAAATTACCGGTGGCCGAACCCGAAAACGCCCCGGCATAAAAAATTCAGGCCGGGTAGCGAACGAACTACCCGGCCTGAAATTCACTTAACGCCCTAACCATCAAACCAACCCGCTGTCCCACCGGCACCTCCCGATTAGGGAACACAATCGCCTCCGGCTCAGCGCCCACCCTGTAACAGCAATCGCCATCTTCCCAAATAACCGTGCCCGGCGGGTACAACGTAAAATTCGACACATCATCCGGCACATGAAACTGGAAAGCAGGGCCAGTATTAAGAACCTCATGCACCACCTCAAACACCGTCAGTTGCTCCAATGGTGGTGCAGCTGAAGGCGCAGGCGCGCCACAAAGCCGCCGCCGCAACGCCCGCTCAATGCCCTTAAAACGTTGCAAATCATTCTGACCAAACGGCCGAACCTTCCCCAACTCAACCGTAAAGCTCTCGGCCTTCAGCTGGCTGGCAGAAAACGAAGAAAACACTGTCGACGCTTTATGCTGAAGCAACAACGCTTGCACCTCTGCTTCCCGCAAAAACGCGCACTGCTCTCGCGGAACCGAACGCCCCGGCACAAACGGATACAACGCAAACCGTTCCTGCTTCGACGGCCGAATCGCGGTGTGTAAGTCGTAATGACTCAAAGCGAAGTCGGAGTGCTTCGTAGCAAACTCCCGGCAGACCTCTTCAATAAATCGGGCCCGTACAGCTTCCGGTAAATGCGCATACTCGGCTTTCCCATGAGCCCCGTTAAACAACCGGTTCATGTTCACATCCAAAAACCGTTTTCCGCCAGCCATGGCTGGCGGATTACCGAGTATCAGCAGCAGCGGACAAGCCAGTTGCCACTCACCCGCGAGCAACTCAGATACCAGCCCGTTCAACACCTCAATCGGCGCCGTCTCGTTGCCATGCACCCCAGCAGAAACGATCAACGCCTCACTGTTCGGGTTCTGCCTCTCGGCAGGAGGCGCTAGCCAAAGCACGCCGGTGGCTATTCGAACAATACGGGTGCCGTCGGCAAGCTGCGTAGCGACTTCAGGAAGCTCAGAGGAAGCGTGAGAAAGGGTGTGAGAAAGCCAGTCGGGAGAAGTGCCGAAAAGGTGTGTCTGAGCGTTCATAACCCCTCCATAACCGGCGTAGCGGAATCTGACTCCCCGAAGAATGTTCGGGGGCAGTTAGTGTGAGGGCTCTTACGGGAATGTCGAAGGCCAAGGATGGCCTGAGAGAAGCGCACATGGATGTGCTCGTAGCGGTTCCCGGAAGAGCCCTCATGCTAACTGGCCGGGCACCCAAGTTTCGGTACTAAGAGTTAGCCGGCCGCTGATGCCGCAACAAATAATTTTCCAGTTTACGAAACGCAAAAACCAGAATGAACGTCAAAACCAAATAGATTAGCGCCACAAAAATAAACGCATCAAACGGCGCATAAAACCGAGAGTAAATATTCCGCGCCGCCCCGGTAAGATCCACAATCGTCACGATACTCGCAATGGCACTCGCATGAAGCATAAAAATAACCTCATTAGAATACGCCTGCACCGCCCGACGCGCGGCACTCGGAAGAATAATCCGCCGCATCCGCAAAAACCAATTCATACCGTAAGCCTTCGCCGCCTCAATCTCACCATTCGGCGTAGACATAATGGCACCGCGAATAATCTCCGTAGTATAGGCCGCAGTATTCAGCGTAAACGCCAGCAGAGCAGGGTAGAGCGGCTCCTTGAAAATCTCCCACCAGAAGGTTTCCTGAATCCCCGGAATTTGCGCTACACCGTAGTAAATAATATACAGCTGAATCAGCAGTGGCGTACCGCGAAACAAATAGGTGTACAGCCAGATAGGGCCGGAGACAAAAGGATTCCTCACCGTACGAAGAATCGCCAAAGGCACCGCCACAATCAGCCCGATCACCAAAGACAGAAAAACCAAGTGTACGGTAGTAACCAGCCCGTCCCAGTATTCCATCAGAGTAATGGCGGTGAAAATTTCGTTGGTGTTCAGCCAATCGGCAATAAAATCAGGCATTGTTTAGTTCCCCTGAACCACGCCGACATTGGCTCGCTTATCAAGCCACCGGATGAACAGCTCGGAAGCTGCCGTCAGGGCCAGATAAACCGCCGCAACAGGAATGAAGAAATGGAACGGCATCCGCTCGGCCTTTGCCGCTTCCTCGGCTACACGCACCATGTCCGTTAGGCCAATGATTGAAACCAGTGCCGTGGTTTTCAGCAGCACCTGCCAGTTGTTCCCAATACCCGGCAACGCATGGCGCATCATCTGCGGGATCATCACTCTTCGGAAGGTATGCCAGCGAGTGAAGCCGTAGGCTTTAGCCGCTTCAATCTGACCAATATTCACCGCGAGAAATGCACCCCGGAACGTTTCCGTCATATAGGCACCGAAAATCAGGCCGATGGTAACTACGCCGGAAATGAAAGGATCGAACTGGAAAAAGAAATCGATTTCCCGAGTTTCCCACAAATAATCTGAAAGGGCGTTTACCGCAACCTGACCGCCGTAATAGAACAGCAGCATCATCACCAAGTCAGGAACACCGCGAATCAGGGTGGTGTAAGCGGTTGCGATGCCAGTCAGTGCACGGTTGCCAGAAAGCTTCGCTGAGGCGCCTAGCAGGCCAAGGATAACCGCCAGTGCCAACGACATAAATGCCAGCTCAATGGTAACCACGGCACCTTCTGCGAGGGCGGGGCCATAGCCTTTCAGGTCAAGCATGAGAGAGTCCGAGATGCTGGGAGCAGCCAGCAGGCTGCTCCCGGAGTGGTTTAAATCTTGATGTCGTAGTTGAAGTACTTGGCCATGATGGTGTCGTACGTGCCGTTCTCTTTCAGAGTCTTGAGAGCAGCATTGATTTCTTTCGCCAGTTCGGCATCACGCTTACGCATGGCAACACCGACACCTTCGCCCAGCTTCACAGCCTCACCAACCTCTTTGAAACCGTCACGGTTCAGAATGGTTTGCTCGCCAACCGGGTAATCAACGAACGCCGCATCAATACGCTGGCCTTCCAGGTCCAGAACCATGTCTTCAGCCGTGGTGTAGCGCTTGATGGAAACCACGCCATGCATGTTTTCAGTGACGTAAGTGTCCATGGTGGTACCGCGCTGAACGCCAACAGTCTTGCCTTTCATGGCCTTCATGTCGGTAACATCGGTGTTGAACGACTCAGGGCCGAACCAGCCACCAGGGGTGATGTAGTATGGGTCAGAGAACAGAACGCGCTTCGCTCGCTCTTCGGTGATCGACATGGACGACATGATCAGGTCAAATTTACGGGCGATCAGGCCAGGAATCATGCCGTCCCATGCCTGAATAACGAACTCGCAATTGGCTTCCAATTCTTTGCACATGGCGGTGGCCAGCTCTACTTCAAAGCCAGTCAGTTCGCCGTTGTCATCTTTGTACTCAAACGGCTCGTAAGGCACGTCAAAGGCGATACGAAGGTCTTGGGCCTGTGCGCCACTTGCGAACATGGCCATGGCGCAACTTGCTGCAATCAATAATTTCTTCATGTGTCACTTCTCCACTCGTTTGCCGTTCAGGCTTTATTTTTTATAGAAGTTTTTTATTCTAGTCCCGGATTCAAGATAGCACCGGTGCTCAGAACTTGGGAGCAAGAAATTGCTGCATCCGCTCGGATTCCGGGTGATCAAACACCTTGTCCGGTGAACCTTGCTCCTCAATCACGCCCTGATGCAAGAACAGGACCTGACTAGACACATCCCTTGCAAAGGCCATTTCGTGAGTCACCACGATCATGGTGCGGCCTTCCTCGGCCAAGCTCTGCATTACCTTTAATACTTCACCCACCAGCTCAGGGTCTAGCGCTGAAGTGGGCTCGTCAAACAGCATAACTTCAGGTTCCATCGCCAAAGCACGGGCGATGGCAGCTCGCTGCTGCTGTCCGCCAGACATCTGAGCCGGATAGTAATCCTTACGCTCGTAGATGCCGACTTTGTTCAAATACGCCTCGGCCCGCTCGATGGCTTCTTTCTTAGGAACCTTGAGCACGTTGACCGGTGCTTCAATGATGTTTTCCAGAACGGTCATGTGTGACCACAGGTTAAAACCTTGGAACACCATAGACAGTCGCGCACGGATCAGTTCCACCTGACGATTGTTTGCGGGTATCCGCTCGCCTTTCCGGTTGTGTTTGAACTGAACGGGATCGCCGTGAACGATGATGTCGCCCGACGTTGGGGTTTCCAGTAGGTTGATGCAGCGTAGGAAGGTGCTCTTGCCAGAGCCGGAGCTGCCAATCAGAGACACGACGTCGCCCTTGCGGGTCTCCAGGGAAATGCCCTTGAGAACTTCGAGGTCGTTAAAGGTTTTGTGAATGTCCCTACAAATCAGAGGCGCTGCGTCCGCCATGGGGTGACTCCTGGGGGCTGTCGTTCAAAGGCGCATGTTTTACGGACTGTCGCCGCGGAAATCAACACCATTTTGTTGGATTTTCGTGAAAGTTGGGGCAATAACGTGTCGTACATTTTGGCGGATTCGTTCATCAATGCAAGTGTTTTGGCGTGGGGCGGCTTTTGTGTGGTGGTCTTGGGCTTTTGTCGGCTTGTGCCCGAACAGGTTTCGGCTACTGTTTAGGCTGGCGCGCATAACAAATAAAGAGCAGATGATGAGCAAAGCAAAGGCAAGCAAAGCGCAGTTGGCGGAGCTGTTTCGTTCCTTTATAGACTCGGAATTCGTGATCACCGATGACGAAACGCTAAAGCCGTATGAATGTGATGGATTGGCCATGTACCGAGAACTGCCGATGATCGTGGTGTTACCGGAAACGGTCGAGCAGGTTCAGCGGATCATGCGGATCTGCCACGAGCATGAAGTGCCGGTGGTGGCCCGGGGTGCAGGCACGGGGTTGAGTGCCGGTGCGATGCCACATAAAGAAGGAGTGGTGCTGTCACTGGCCAAGTTCAACCGGATTCTGGAGATTGACCCGGTCAGTCGCACGGCGCGCCTGCAGCCCGGTGTGCGTAACTTGGCAATCAGTGAGCAGGCAGCACCTTATGGTCTTTATTACGGGCCGGACCCGTCCTCGCAGATTGCGTGCACCATTGGCGGCAACGTCGCAGAGAACGCCGGTGGTGTGCATTGCCTTAAATACGGGCTGACGGTGAACAACCTGCTCAGTGCCGAGGTGATTACCGCGGAAGGTGAGCGCGTGACGCTGGGTAGTGATGGGCTGGATAGTTGCGGCATGGATTTGCTGGCCCTGCTTACCGGTTCCGAAGGTTTGTTGGGGATAGTCACTGAAGTGAAGGTAAAACTGTTGCCCATTCCCGAGGTGGCCCGAGTAATCATGGCTGGCTTCGACAGTATCGAAAAAGCTGGCGATGCCGTAGGCGGTGTGATTAACCACGGCATTATCCCGGGCGGCCTGGAAATGATGGATAGCCCAGCCATTATTGCGGCCGACGACTTCTGCGGCGCAGGTTATCCCAGGGATGCCAAAGCCTTGTTGTTGTGTGAGTTGGATGGAACCGAAGAAGAAGTCAGCGAACACATCGCCGAGGCCGAAGCGCTATTCCGCAAGTTGGGTGCCACGTCTATTCGTACCTCGAACAATGACCAAGAACGCGCTCTGCTGTGGAAAGGGCGTAAATCCGCGTTTCCGGCGGTAGGACGTATATCACCCGATTACTACTGCATGGACGGCACCATCCCGCGCCGATATCTGGCCAAGGTTCTGCTGGAAATGGAAAAGATGTCGGAAGAGTATGGCTTGCGGGTGGCTAACGTGTTCCATGCCGGCGACGGCAACCTGCACCCGTTGATTCTGTTCGATGCCAATGTGCCGGGTGAGTTCGAGAGAACCGAAGCGTTCGGCAGTAAAATTCTTGAACTGTGCGTAGCCGTAGGTGGCTGCATTACCGGTGAGCACGGTGTGGGCGTGGAGAAAATCCGGCAAATGGCGGTGCAGTTCAACGACCAGGAGCTACAGCAGTTCCATGAAGTAAAAGCGGCCTTTGACCCTTTGGGGATACTAAATCCCGGCAAAGGTGTCCCGACCCTGAAATTTTGTCAGGAATACCGTTCCCTTGAACACAAACAACACAGGCACGAACAGCCGGGAGCGCATCATGGCTGATCAGATCAAGGCTCTGCAGGATCAGTTGCAGCAGACTCGTAGTAACGGCCGAAAGCTCAATATTGTTGGTGGCGGCACGAAGGCGTTCCTCGGACGCGCGGCCGACCCGGCCGCGGACACCCTGAGTTTGGCCGAGCACACGGGCATTGTGGAATATCACCCCGTGGAGTTGGTGTTATCGGTGCGAGCCGGCACCACTCTTAAAGAGATTGAGGCGGTGTTGGCGGAGCAGGGCCAGTGTCTGCACTTTGAACCGCCGCATTTCGGAGATGCATCCACCATTGGCGGCACCTTGGCGTGTAACTTGTCCGGGCCTGCCAGGCCATGGGCGGGGTCAATCCGGGATCAGGTGCTGGGTGTTCGCTTGCTGAATGGCAAAGGGGAGCATCTGCGTTTCGGTGGTCAAGTGATGAAGAACGTGGCCGGTTACGATGTCTCGCGATTGCAGGCCGGTGCGATGGGTACGCTAGGCGTCATTACCGAACTCAGTCTAAAGGTGATGCCCAAACCTGCCGCGACCGCCACTCTGGTTCAGGAAATGGCCATGGATGAAGCGGTGAGCTATATGAACCATCGAGCGGGCGAGCCCAAACCGATCACCGGCGCTTGCTGGGTGGATGGTAAGGTGTATCTGCGGTTGGCCGGGGCTCGATCGGCGGTAGAAGCAACCGCTGACAAGTGGCAAGGCGAGGTGATGGAGCAGGGGGATCATTTTTGGCAGCAGATACAGGATATGAAGCATAGCTTTTTCGCCGATACGGACGCCCCACTGTGGCGATTCTCAGTGGGTTCTGCTGCCACCCTGCCAGCTTTGGAAGGTCAGTGGATGATGGATTGGGCCGGCGCGCAACGTTGGTATCGGGGGGGCGCGGGTCTTAGTGGCCTAGAGCCTATTGCCCGCGCTGCTGGCGGTCAGGTCAGCGTGTTTCGAGGAGGGGATCGCACCGGCGAAGTGCTGCACAGCCAGCCGGAGGCTCTGAACATTATCCAGCGTCGTGTGAAACAGTCCTTTGATCCCGACGGCTTGTTCAACCCCGGTCGTCTCTACAGTTGGTTGTAATTATGCAAACAAATCTGGTTCAACATTTTGCCAACACGTCCGAAGGTCAGGAGGCCGAAGACATTCTTCGGGCCTGCGTTCATTGCGGCTTCTGTACCGCTACCTGCCCAACCTATCAGGAGCTGAACGATGAGCGAGACGGCCCGAGAGGCCGGATCTATCTAATGAAGATGTTTCTGGAAGGGGCCGAGGTTACCGAGAAAACCCGCGAGCACCTGGACCGCTGCCTGACCTGTCGTAGCTGCGAAACCACCTGTCCCTCTGGTGTGCAATACGGTCGGTTGGTGGACATTAGCCGCGGCTTGCTGGAACAGGAGCTCCCGCGGCCTCCCAGCCAGAGATGGTTACGCTGGGCATTGACGCGCGTTCTGCCTGAGCGCCGGCTGTTTGCCGCGCTGCTGCGTATGGGGCAGACGTTCCGGCCGGTGTTGCCGGGCAAGTTGCGCAGCAAAGTACCTCCGCGCCGGCAGGCGAACCCCTGGCCTTCGTCCAGTCATCCGCGATTGGTGTTGGCGCTTGCGGGCTGTGCTCAACCTGCCGCCGCACCAAATACCAATGCGGCTGCCGCCCGGGTGCTGGACAAACTGGGGGTGACACTGGTGGAAACCTCGGAGGCCGGGTGTTGTGGGGCAGTGAATTATCACCTGTCCGAACATGAGCGCGGATTAGAACAGATGCGTCGTAATATTGATGCCTGGTGGCCCGCTATAGAGGCAGGAGCGGAGGCGATTGTTATGACCGCGTCTGGCTGTGGAGCCATGGTGCAGGACTATGGTCATTTATTGAGAGAAGATCCGGTGTATGCCAATAAAGCCCGGCGGGTTAGCGAACTGTGCATGGACCTAAGCGCTTTCTTGTTAAACGAAGATTTGGACTCTTTGAAGGTTCCTGAAGGGCAGGGGAAAGTGGCTTTTCATTGTCCCTGCACGTTACAGCACGCCATGAAACAGGGTGGCGTGGTGGAGCAGGTGCTGACCAAGGCTGGCATTGAGTTGGCCGCTGTTCGCGATTCACATTTATGCTGCGGCTCGGCTGGTACCTACTCGATTACCCAGCCGGAGATGAGTCAAAAACTGCTGGATAACAAACTCAAGGCGTTAACGGTGGATAACCCCGACCGCATTGTCACCGCGAACATCGGGTGCCAGCTGCATCTAGAGAGCAAAGCTCCGGTGCCGGTGAACCACTGGATCGAGTTGCTGGATCGATAACCGTGTGCCTGAGTGCTGTGGTTGTTTCCGGTATAGTGCCTTGTTCGGCCCCGCCGGGAATTTGAGCGGGGTGCTCAAAAACAAGACTTCACAGGATGTGAACCTATGCGAAGGATTGCTGCAGTTTTGCTGTGCCTGCTGGTCGCCGTGCCAGCCCATGCTGAAATATACCGCTGGATTGATGCCCGCGGTTCTGTTCATTTCTCCGATACGCCCCCGAGTATTAAGGAGCACTCTGCAATTACTGTGCGTGAGCCCGTCACCGTGCCGTTAAGCGTTAACATTCGCCAATCCGAAAAGGTTCGACAAAGTCGTGAATCGGTTGAGCGCATGCTCAAATCGAAGAACCGGCAACGATTTGCCAAGGCGACCCAGGAAGGTCAGCGTAAAGCCTCGCAGTGTGAAAAGTATCGCGTACAACTCGATCGGATTCAGGTGCAGCTGAGGGCGGGTTACAACAATGATCGGGGTAACAGCTTGAGGCAAAAGCGGAGAAAGGTCAGTCAGTTATACAGTAATCACTGTGTATTGGACTAGACAGTCTCTCGGTTAGCGCGCATTGCGATTTATCGCCGTTTGCCGTTAGCTATCTACCTAATAACAGGAGGTAGACCTTGTCCCATTTTCAGCTCGCTTTATTGCTCGGCATGACTGTTGCCCTAGGGCCTTTGGCTCTGGATGCCTATTTGCCGGCCTTCCCGAGTATTGCCCGGGATTTTGCTGTTCCCCATGCAGGCGTGGGTCTGACTCTGAGTGCCTATGTGGCCACCATGGGGCTGGCTCAGCTGGTGGGCGGCCCGCTGTCTGATCGATATGGCCGCCGGCACATTTTGCTGTTTGGCTTGGCGGTATTCGCGGTGGCTTCGGTGATGGTGGCCCAGGCGGATGCGTTGAGTGAAATGGTGTTCTGGCGTGTGGTGCAGGGCTTTGGTGGTGCTTTCTGTGCCGTTTCCGTGCCGGCGATTGTCCGCGATCAGGTTGGTGGACAAGACGCAGCAAGGTTGTTCGGGCTGATCGGTTTGATCATGTTTATAGCGCCAGCTGCGGCGCCGGCCTTGGGCGCTGCCATGCTCGCCCTAGGGCATTGGAACTGGATCTTCTTGGTGTTGGCGGGGTACAGCGTCTTCCTGGCGCTGGTGTTGAAGCTGGCCTTGTTCCCGAGACTTAAGCCAAGGCCAAGAACCTTCACACCGGTGAAGACCCTAGTGACCAATTACATACTGGTGCTTCGTCACAAAACCACCATGCGTTTCGTGGGTATTCAGGTGCTTTGCTTCAGTTCCATGATGCTCTTCATTACACACTCTTCTTTTATATACCAAGAGTGGTTTGGCGTATCGAACAGCACATTTGCCATGTTATTCGCGGCGAACATTGTGTTAATGGCGGTGATGAACTTGGCGAACCGGCCTTTGCTTCGAAGGTACTCATCGGTTGTCTTGCTCAGGGCGCAAGTGTTGTTGCAGTGTTCTGCGTTCCTAGCATTGGTTCTGGTCGTTTTGCTGGATGGCCCGTTCTGGGCCGTGGCGGCGTGCTTTATTGCCGCAGTTGGCTGCCAGGGCGGCATTGTTCCCAATAACATGGCCAACGCATTGGAGTTCTTTCCGCACCTTGGTGGTACGGCTTCCGCTATGCTGGGAGCCTCCCAGTTTACCATTGCGGGCATTGTGAGTGCGGTGTCTTCATCGGTTAGCGGAGAGGCGCTGTTGCCAATTGTGGCGAGCATGTTGGCTTGTTCGATAGGGGCTGTGATACTGGCATGGGGTGGGCCGAACGCTGTGGCTCGGGAGCTGGCGGTTTCAACCAGCTGAGTATGTGCGCTCTAAAGGAGGGTTCTATGGCTCAGGCTAAAGAAAAATTATTGGTTTTTTACGATGGCGCTTGCCCGACCTGCATCAGGGACCGCCGCTGGTATGAAAAGCTGGCCGGCCAAGGCGGTGACTCAGTGGGGTGGCTGGACATCACCGGGCGTGAAGAAGAGTTGCGTGCTCAAGGTGTAGACCCGGACAAAGCCTTGAGAGAGCTGCATGTGAAAGACAGCTCGGGAACGATTCATCAGGAAATGGATGCCTACATATTGCTGATGTCCCGGGTGCCGGTGCTGAAACCACTGGCTTGGTTGATTGGGCTGCCGATTATTCGTCCATGCTTGGCGGCGTTATACCATCGCTGGGTTGCCCGCAGGTTGTCAGAGCGTTTGGGCAGCTGAAGTCCCGGGCCACGTTGTTACCTCAATCTGCCTGATCACTGGTGTAGAAAATTATCGAAGCTGTATGATGCGGGGTCTAATTACCTAATTGACGGGAGACCCCATGGCAGAGTTGAACGTATTGCAGATCGATACCGGCCCAGAGCCCGCACACACCATTATTTGGCTGCATGGCCTCGGTGCGAGCGGCCATGATTTTGAGCCGGTTGTGCCGGAGTTTGCCTTCTCCCGTGAAACCCCCGTGCGTTTTATTTTCCCTCATGCACCTGAGCTGCCCGTTACGATTAACGGCGGTATGGTGATGCCTGCCTGGTACGATATTCTGGCGATGGATGTCGATCGTAAAGTGGACGCCGAGCAGCTTCGCGCTTCCGCGGGTATGGTGGCTGAATTGATCACGGCCGAGCGGGAACGAGGCATAGCCAGTGAGAACATCATCCTTGGCGGTTTCTCTCAGGGCGGTGCGGTGGCGTATGAATTGGCCCTGAGCTACCCGGAACGTTTGGGCGGTTTGTTTGCGCTGTCCACCTACTTTGCCACCGCAGACTCAATCGAGCTTAGCGACGCGAACCGTAAGCTACCCGTCTTTATCGGTCACGGCCGCTTTGACCAGATCGTGATGGAGCGCTTGGGGCAAACGGCCCACCAGACTTTGCAAGATCTTGGTTTTGAGCCCGAGTACCAAAGCTATGGCATGGAGCACAGCTTGTGCCTGGAAGAGGTGAGGGACCTGGACGGCTTTCTGGCAAAGCGGGTGACTGAAGCAAAGTGAACGATCGACCTGCATCCAAACCGGTACCGTCCCTGATTGGCGGCGCAAGTATTATTGCCAGTGTGTGCGTGGGCGCAGGTATGCTGGGTTTGCCCAGCTCCGGTGCCGGTGCCTGGACAGTTTGGTCCAGCCTTGCTCTGGTGCTGACGATGGTTGTCATGACTTTGTCTGGCTGGATGCTGCTGGAGGCTTTCAAGCATTTTGATTTGCGGGCGTCGTTCAATACCGTCACCAAATCCTTGCTCGGTGCTCGGGTGAATGTCTTTAGTAACCTGACGGTTTACTTCGTTGGCGGGATTTTGCTGTATGCCTACATCACCTCGTCTGGTTTGATTATTCAAAGCATGACCGGGGTCGACAGCAAGCTAGTGTCGGTGGTTTTCGTGCTGCTCTTTTCTCTGGTCGTTTGGCATTCAACCCGAGCGGTAGACCGGCTCTCTGTCGTGCTGGTTACGTTTATGCTGTTGAGTTTCGTATTGGGGGTGTTTGGCCTTGCTGCGAGAATCGATCTCGGCATCCTGTTCGACACAGCCAACTTGAATGGCCAATACGCGCCCTATGCAATGTCCATGTTGCCCGTGGCATTAACCTCGTTTGGTTACCATCACTCAGTTGCTTCACTGCGCGCCTATTACGGCGAAGAGCGAAAGGCGCAAAAGGCCATTCTTGGTGGTACTGCAGTGGCTCTGACCTTCTATCTGGTTTGGCTGGTGAGCATCTTTGGCAACTTGCCCCGGGAGGATTTCGGGCCGGTTGTGGCGCAGGGTGGTGATGTGGATGTGTTGTTGGCGGCGCTCGGGTTCGCCATCGACTCCGAGCGGGTTGCCAATACCATCAGCACCTTTTCGACTGCCGCGATTTTGTCTTCGTTCGTGGGTGTTGGACTGGGCACTTTTGATTTTATGGCCGACTTGCTTGGCTTCAAGAATGACCGCAAAGGCCGCACCAAAACCTGGGCCATCACCTTTGTTCCACCCTTGCTGCTGTCGTTATTAGCCCCGTTCGGGTTCGTGGTGGCGATTGGTTATGCCGGTGCTGCGGCTGCGGTGTGGGCCTGTATCGTTCCGGCCCTGTTGGCCCGAAAATCAAGAATGCTGGAAGGTGGCGCTACCGGCTTTATGGCGCCGGGAGCGAAGGTCGCGATTATTCTGGTGCTGGTCTTTGGGGTGTCGACCATCGTGTTCCATTTTATGGGGCTGGCGGGGGTGTTGCCGGAAGCTGAGTTGGGGTGATGTAAAACACCAGCCTCATTGGGAGGCTGGTGTTTTTTTGCAGGAGCTTTTGTTAGATAGCTTTAACTTGGAAGATATTCCTTGCTCCAGTTTAGCCCCGCGATACCGCGTTCAATCATCGACTCGATTTCCTCTTCACTGTAGCCAATGCTCGCCAGAATGTTGCGAGTGGAATGACCATATTGCTCTGCTGGTTTAATCGCTCGAGTAGACGCTTCACTGGGGCGAACCGAGTAGTGGTCAATTTGCGTGATGCAATGTCCACTGGGGTGGTTCGGGTAGGTTGAGAACGAAAAGCTTCCCAAACCGGTGCCAGGAGTGCCATCGGCCTCACGACTGTATTGCTCCCGAAGATCTTCAATTGCATTCGGTTGAGCTGCGGCAATGTCCGCTTCTTGCAATATTTCTACCCAGTAGTTGGCCGGTGCTTGGCTCAGTGCATCGTTCAGGAAATCGCTGATATTGGCTGCTGAACTAATGCCTTGAAGTCCTTCGACCCCTTCGAGCTTGTCCAGCTCAGAGCGGTTCGAATCCAGGTACAGCCAGCCCTCGCTGGTTTTATAAAAATGCGACAGTTCATGGTGCCCCAAAGCCTCTCGTCCTGATGGCTCATTGAACGGTGCGCGCCCTTCATAGTCGAAGGCAAACGAGATTTGAGCGATGTTGGTAACCGCGGATAGCGACGTGCGCGAACGCGTGGGCTGGCCGGTTTTCGCTTTGTGATAGAGCGATATTGCCATTCCCAAGCCTGCCGCAAAGCCACAGTTTACGTCCAGGGTGCCTAGGTGCGCGTGTTCCTCTGGCGTGGCTGGGCCGCCGAAGCGACTCATGATGCCGCTGTTTGCTTGAATGATGTCGTCGTAACCGATGTAGTCGGTCTTAGGGCCACGCAATGGGCCGCCCAAGCAGTCAAGGCGACAGAACAATACGCCCGGGTTGATGGCTTGGAGGCTTTCATTGTCTAGCCCCAAAGGTTTCATCTGTCGCTCAGGAGCGTTGATGACGACCATGTCGACGGAGCGAACCAGACGGTTAAACGCTTCGCGACCTTCAGTGGTGGTGATGTCAATCAAAGCGCTTTGCTTGTTTACATTGGTTTGGAATGTGAACAAAACGCCAATCAAGGGGTCGTACATTGGCGTGACCGTGTCCAGCTTGATGACTTCTGCACCGAACCGGCTAAGGAACGCCGCAGAGTGAGGGCCAGCAATAACGTTGGTCAGGTCCAAAATGCGCAGGCCGTCGAGCCAGCCTTTGCCGCTAGCGGGCTGAACGGATTGACCCGTGGGGCGAGTCACGGTTTCACTTGCCGCTACAGCGGATAATTCTGCCAGTGCTTCATCAAAGGAAACCTGCTTGCGGGGGCGTGGCTGCAGCATGTCTGCCGCCATTTCCTCCAGCCAGGCAATTGGTCCTGGTTGCTTCATCAAACCATATTCAGGATCGTTTACCTCAACAATAAGGCCTGCAGCGTTGGTGTGTTCATCGTTCACCCACTCTTGGGTGGTGCGGTGCGGTGCACCGGGAATCTGGCCTTCACCAAACAACACGCCCCATTCTGTGGAGGTTTTGGTCAGGAATGCCTTCTTCATTTTCTCCGAGATGATGTCAGCCCATTTTTTAGGTAACGGGTAAACACCAATAGAGGTTTCTCCATCCCACTCGGAAACGGGGGCGTGCAGATCCTTTACTTCGGGCAACCCTTCGGCTTTGAGTTCGTCATAAATGCCGAGAAGCTTTAATGCACGTTTGGCGTGGTTTCGGTGTGACGGGCATACGCAGTAGAACATGCGGCCATCTGCACACTCGTATGTGCGGTAAAAAGGATCGAGGTATTCCTGCAGGTCTTCATAGCTCAGGTCAAACTCGATGTTATTGGCTTTGCGATACTCGATTTCATCTTCCCGCATAGTTTTGTAGCGGTTGGGTAGGCCTTCGATAACGTAAGAATTGTAGGATAAGCCTTCCATCAACGCAGCGGCGACAGGCACTTCGATGTGGTCCCCACGACCTGTTTTTTCGCGCTCGAGTAGCGCGAGTACTGCGGAACTTGACGCCAGTGAAACGGCGTAGGCAGAGCCTAGAGGCAGAGGGGAGAAGCTTGGGTTAATGCCCATCAGTACCCGGTTAAAGCCCATGTCGGTAAACGCACCGCACGTTGCTGCGACGACAGCTTCTGTCGCTTTCCATTCGCGGCGCAGTTCATCGTTGCTGGCAAAGCCTGGCACCGACAGAGTGATCAATTCAGGGCGTTCGGCACGAAGCTGGGTGAAATCCACCCCCAGCTCTTTCATAACGTCCGGCCGGAAGCTTTCAATAACGATATCGGCTTGTTCGATCAGGGCGAGCGCTTGTGCCAGCCCGCGTTCGGTCTTCAGGTCCAGCTTCAGGCAGCTCTTGTTCCGGTTAAGTACCGCATTTGCCGGGTGGTCCCACTGGGGGCCTTCTGGCGGATCGATGTGCACCACAGTGGCGCCGAAATCTGCCAGCACCATGGCTACAGCGGGGCCTGCGATTTGCTGGCCAAAATCAACAACGCGTACGCCTTCTAATGGTAGGGGGAGCTTTTTTGTCATTGGATTACGTCCTTATTCGCTATGTATCTACGTTTGTTGTGCTGACATGAAACCGACTAGGTTTCGGTGCTAGCAATGATGGGCGAACAAAGAGCGACTGAACCAGCAATAAAAAAGGCCCCTGAGACCATATTTTATTTATAGGTGGGCTTGCGTGAATTGCGTGTTGAGGACGCTAGATATAAAAAATTTTAGGTCTTAGGGGCGGTTTTTTTTGGTTTCAATCGTCAGCGATATCTGACGAAAATGTTTCACGCCAGATACAGGGTGATAGGTCATCTCAAGAGCTTGCTGATCGGAGTAAGCAATAACAATTAGAGAACGCCAAAAGAGGTAACAAAATGAATAACAAAAAAGAGTTAATAAGCTCGACTGGGTGGCTGACTGGCACGAACCCAGTCATGTCAGTCGGTGCCGGGATAGTTGTGCTTATTTTTGTTCTGTTTACTGTCGCGGACCCCGAGTATGCCAATGCGCTGTACAGCGCTGCCAAGAATTTTATCGCTAAAGAGTTAGCGTGGTATTACATAGGTTTAGTCAGCATTATTTTGTTTATGGTCGTTGGCTTGGTGTTTACCCGGTACGGCAGTGTACGGTTGGGTAAAGATTCTGATCGGCCAGAGTTTAGTAACTTTTCCTGGTTTTCCATGTTATTTGGAGCCGGTATCGGCATTGGTATCCTGTTCTGGAGTATTGCTGAGCCCATTTCCTATTTTCAAGGCAACCCTTTTATCTCAGAGAGTCAGCAGTTAACGGCAGAAGCGGCACAAGTGGCCATGCGCGTGTCGATTTTTCATTGGGGATTGCACGGTTGGGCGGTGTTTGCCATGAGTGGCCTGATCCTTTCCTACTTCAGCTACCGTAAAGGTTTGCCTCTTTCTATACGCTCCAGCCTTTATCCCATTTTTGGTGAGCGGATCTACGGGCCAATTGGCCACATCGCTGATTTGCTGGCCGTGTTTGGGACGGTCTTCGGGATCGCGACCTCGCTGGGAATGGGCGCTCAACAGATGAATACCGGAATGAACTATTTGTTGGGCGTTGAGGTTTCAACGACCAATACCATCCTTTTGATCGCAGTAATTTCAATCATTGCAACGATTTCGGTCGTTACAGGGCTGAACCGTGGCATACGCCTGTTGAGTGAGCTCAATATGCGTTTGACGATGGTTATTCTCGGGTTGTTTTTGGTGTTTGGCCCTACCGCCTACTTGCTGGGATCGCTGGTGACTAACTTTGGCGATTACGTTGTTCATGCCGTTGAATTGGGCTTTTGGGTGGACCCTGATCCAGAAAGCCAGTGGCAGGGTTGGTGGACTATTTTCTACTGGGGGTGGTGGATCTCCTGGGCACCTTTCGTGGGTATCTTCATTGCTCGCATATCTAAAGGCCGTACCGTTCGTGAGTTTATTCTTGGCGTGCTAATCGCTCCGACTTTGTTGGCAGTTATCTGGATCACCATCTTTGGTAATACCGCCATGTTTATCGAGTTGTTTGGCAACGGTGGAGTTGTTGAGGCCGTTAATGCGGATACCACCATGGCGTTGTTCAAGACTATCGAGTTGATGAGTGGCAGCGATCTGGTCGTGACGCTGATGGCCAGTATCTGCACCATCATGCTGGTGACTTACTTTGTGACTTCTGCCGACTCGGCCACCTTGGTTGTGTGCACTTTGATCTCGATGGGGGATAAGAATCCGTTGGCCCGTTATCGGGTTTTTTGGAGCGCAGCGATTGGTTCGGTTGCGGCAGTTTTGTTGGTGGCTGGTGGTTTGGGGGCGTTGCAAACAGCCACGGTGGTTGCCGCTTTGCCGTTCTCAATCATTTTAATCATGGCGATCTACGGTCTGCTGAAGTCTTTGCGTGAGGAGGCTCTTCCGGGAAAGTTGTTTAACCCCGCGCAAATGGTAGGTGCCGCTGAGTCGCGTGGCAAAAAGCCGGGTGTGGCAACTGTCTCGGGCTCTCTCTGAGTCTTAACAAAAACAACATGGGCCTCGTTTCCGCTAGTGAGGCCCCAATTTCAGAAACAGATGGAGCAATTATGGTTACTCAAGTCATTCTCCCTCGTATCCTGCAAATCGGTGAAGGAGCCTCGCAGCAACTTCCGGAGGTTTTGGCGAGCTTGGGCTGCAGCCGCCCATTAATTATCACCGATAAAATGATGGTTAAACTGGGTTATGCCGAAACCATTCAGGGTTGCCTGGCTGCTAGCGAGTTGTCAGCGGATGTGTTCGATGACACGGTGCCGGAACCCACGGTCAGCTCAATACAAGCAGGCGTTGCCAAAGTTCGCGATGGTGATTACGACAGTATCATCGCTCTTGGTGGTGGCAGCCCGATCGACAGTGCAAAGGCTATCAGTATTCTAGGCAAGTTTGGCGGCACTATGCGGGATTATAAATTCCCGCGCATTGTCAACGAACTTGGTTTACCGATCATCGCTATACCCACAACCGCTGGTACCGGTTCAGAAGTGACCCGCGTGACGATCATCACGGACGAGTCCAATGATGAAAAGATGCTGTGCATGGGCGTGGGCTTTATGCCTGTGGCGGCGCTGGTCGATTTCAATTTAACCCTCAGTTTGCCCAAGCGTACGACTGCCGATACCGGCATTGATGCGTTAACGCATGCGATGGAGGCATACGTCAGTCGTAAGGCGAGCTTATATACCGATGCTCAAGCTATCGCGGCAATGCGGCTAATCGGCCCGAACCTCCGGCGAGCGTTTCATGATGGCTCTGATAAAAAGGCTCGCGAGCGCGTCATGTTGGGCTCCACCTTGGCTGGAATTGCGTTTTCCAATGCATCGGTCGCTCTAGTGCATGGGATGAGTCGGCCTATCGGCGCGGCTTTCCATGTCCCTCACGGGTTGTCTAACGCCATGTTGCTCCCCGCTGTCACCGAGTACTCGATCCCGGCTGCTGCCGAACGTTATGCAGACTGCGCGCGCGCCATGGGGGTTGCGTCGGAACAAGACAGCACCGACGTGGCAAACAGCAAACTGATGGCGGAGCTTTATGCCTTGAATGATGAGTTGGAGGTGCCAACTCCGGAAATGTTCGGCATCGATCGCGGCGAGTTTTTTCATCTATTGCCAACCATGGCGGAGCAGGCACTGCAATCCGGATCCCCCGGAAACAATCCCCGAGTTCCCAGCGCCGAAGAAATTATCGAGCTTTACAAGAAACTCTGGTAACGCAAGAAACTCGATCAAAGTTTTGTACAACAACAAACCTCGCACTGGCTGCGAGAATACCTTTTGAGGATATAGCATGAATACCATAGGTCATTTGATTGGCGGGCAGATGATTGCCGACGAAAGCCGCACCCAGTTGGTTTTTAACCCCTCTACCGGTGAGGCTACGCGGCAAGTCGCCTTGGCCTCTAAGGCCACTGTAGAGCAGGCCATTGCTGCAGCAGAAGCTGCCTACCCTGCATGGCGCGACACCCCGGCGATCAAGCGTGCTCGTATCATGTTCCGGTTTAAGGAGCTGCTGGAGCAGAACGCGGATCATATTGCGCGGCTTATCGGAGAAGAGCACGGCAAAATCCAGCACGATGCGCTGGGAGAGCTGCAGCGTGGCATTGAGAACGTGGAATACGCCTGTGGTGCTCCTGAGTTGCTGAAAGGCGAGCATAGTCCGAAGGTTGGTCCCGGCATTGATACCTGGAGTGAGTTTCAGCCGCTGGGCGTTGTTGCGGGTATAACGCCGTTTAACTTCCCGGCCATGGTGCCGCTGTGGATGTATCCCATGGCGATTGTTTGCGGAAACTGTTTCGTTTTGAAGCCTTCGGAGCGTGACCCTAGCTCAACGTTGTTTATTGCTCAGTTACTGCAGGAAGCCGGCTTGCCTGACGGCGTGATGAACGTGGTCAACGGCGATAAGGAAGCGGTAGATACTTTGTTGACCGATTCCCGGATTCAGGCGGTTAGTTTTGTCGGCTCAACGCCAATTGCGGAATACATCTACAGCACCGCCAGTGCCCATGGTAAGCGTTGTCAGGCATTGGGCGGCGCGAAGAACCACGCCATCGTTATGCCCGATGCTGACATGGACAATGCGGTGAACCAATTGTTGGGCGCTGCGTTTGGTTCCTCGGGCGAGCGTTGCATGGCGTTGTCGGTTGCGGTTGCCGTGGGTGATGCGGCTGGCGATGCTTTGGTTGCCAAGATGGCCGAGGCTATGAAAACCCTGAAGGTGGGAGCATACAGCGAACCCAGCAATGACTTTGGTCCGGTGATTACGAGCCAACACCGCGATAAAGTCGTGGGCTATATCAATAGCGCGGAGCAGCAGGGCGCGCGTATTGTTGTGGATGGCCGTGACCAGGTTGTGGCTGGCCACGAAAATGGCTTTTTCGTTGGTGGTACGCTGATTGATCAGGTTACCCCTGAGATGACCAGCTACCAGGAAGAAATTTTTGGGCCGGTGCTGCAGGTCATGCGAGTGAATACGATGCAGGAAGCCATGGACCTGATTAACGCTCATGAGTACGGCAACGGTACCTGCATATTCACCCGTGACGGCGAAGCGGCTCGCTACTTCACTGACAACATCATGGTGGGTATGGTCGGAGTTAACGTCCCTCTGCCGGTGCCGGTGGCGTACCACAGCTTTGGCGGTTGGAAGCGGTCCCTGTTTGGTGATTTGCACGCGTACGGCCCTGATGGAGTGCGGTTCTATACTCGTCGCAAAGCGATTACTCAGCGTTGGCCGTCCGCCGGAGTTCGGGAAGGTGCCGAGTTCTCGATGCCCACCATGAAGTAGGTGTTCAGGGCTAAAAGTTATAAGTAGTAAGTTGGTTGGGGCGGTGTGCTTGCAAGATGAGCCACCGCCTTTTTTGTGCCTGGCATTACAGTGAGGGATGAAACAAAATAGGACTCCTAACTATAAAAAAGAGTTTGCTCCATGAAGAAGAGACTCCCACCGCTAAACTGGTTGCGGACTTTTGAAGCTGCAGCACGCCATCTGAACCTGACTCAGGCTGCGGCAGAGCTGAATTTGACTCAGGCTGCGATCAGTCAGCATGTGAAAGGGTTAGAGTCTCAGCTTGGCACGGAGCTGTTTCGGCGTTTACCTCGGGGTTTGGAATTGACGGACGCGGGCAAGGCGTACCTGCCGGTGGTGCATGAGTGCATCAGACGACTTGCCACGGCAACGAATGAGATCTTTGGTCAGGGCAAAACTCGCCTACTGACAGTAAGAACGAATCTTGTGTTTTTTACCGCTTGGATAGCTCCCCGGTTTGGTCGTTTTCGCGAAAAGCATCCCGACGTTGGCGTGCGTTTCACCAGTAATATCTGGCTGGACAACAGCGCGCACGATTCCGATATGGAAGTCCGCTACGGGAAAGGTGATTGGCCTGGCTTCGATGCCGACCGACTGAGTTGGGATGAGTTGTTTCCCGTTTGCAGCCCACAGGTGGCAAGTGCGCTGGGTGATATCAATTCAGGTGGCTTAGATGCTCTTGAAAACCTGAGCAAGCAGACGTTGCTTCACGTCATTGGTTACGAGGAAGGGTGGGGGCACTGGCTTGATGAAGCTGGCTTATCTAACGTCCAGTTTTCCGGGGAAATTCAGTTTGATACGTTAATCACTGCGATGAAGGTGGCCGAGCATGGGGATGGTATTGCTTTGGGGCGGACGTGTTTAGTGGAAGAGTCGATGGAGAAGGGCACGTTAGTCGCCCCGTTCGCACAAAAAGTACCAACGGCGGAAGCGTTTTATCTGGTGCGTCCCGCTAACAAGTATCTTCATCCTCACGCGGAAATTTTTCGAAGCTGGCTGTTGGAAGAGGCTGGAAAAGGGCGTTAGCGCTGAAGCTCGCCGAGCCGTTTGTTGAGGCTGGGGCTGGAGGCGATTTAGCTGCAGACAAAAACGAAAAAGCCCGCTAAAAAGCGGGCTAGATCGTGAAATTAGTGGTGCCCGGAGGCGGAATCGAACCACCGACACGAGGATTTTCAATCCTCTGCTCTACCGACTGAGCTATCCGGGCGTGTTGAGCTATGTGCTCCAACGGGGCGCTATTAAACCGGTTTAGGGTTTAGGAGTCAAGACCGGCCGGCAAAAATTTCTTAAAATTTCCGCAGTTGATCAGGCCTTGACCAGATTAGTTACTTTTCGGGTGGCACGTAACCTTCGGCTTTGTCGAATGGCTCGTTATTAAAGAAACGGTCCATCTGCGCTTGCAGGTATTTACGGTTATTCACGTCCATCAGATTCAGGTGTTTTTCATTGATCAGCATGGTCTGCTGATTCTGCCATTCTTCCCAGGCGGCTTTGGAAATGTTTTCAAGGATATCCTGGCCTTTGGGGCCGGGCATCGGAGGCATAGACAGGCCTTCCATTTCCTTCTGGTACTTTCGGCAGAATACAGTGCGGCTCATGATGACTCCTATGTTGGGGTTGTTGCAGCGAGCATGATAACAGATCGGATCAGAGCAGGGCGCTTTGCTCCGGCTCGGTCAGCAGGCTGCGAATGGGCGCTGGCAGGCCTAGCGCTAGTGCTTCGTCGCGGTGTAGCCAACGCTGGCTTTCTGAATCGGCGACTCTGGCGCTGCCAGATACCGGCAGACGGGCTGGCTGTATGTGCAGGTGATAGTGGCTGAATGTATGGCGAAAGCCACTGATCAGCTCTGGATCGCTGCACACGAGCCCTAATTCCTTTTCGCAGGCTTCCTGTAGCTCTTCAGCACCGTAGGCTGGGTCTAGCTCTGGAAGGCTCCAGAGGCCGCCCCAAATGCCGCTGGGCGGTCGTCTTTCTAGCAGAATGCGGCCTTCGGTATCTTCAAAGATCAGCATCCAGGTGGTTTTTTCCGGCTTCTGCTTTTTCGGCTTGGAACCGGGGTACAGCAGGGTTTGGTCTTCGCCATAGGCGACGCACCCACTGCTGAGGGGGCAGTTGTCGCATTTAGGTTTGCTGCGCGTACACACCATGGCACCCAGATCCATAATGCCTTGGGTGTAGTCACGCACACGGTGGTCAGGTGTGTGGCTTTCGGCGTGCTCCCACAGCTTTTTGAGCACAGCGCTTTGCCCCGGCCAGCCGGGTACGGCGTGGTAGCGGGCCAGAACCCGTTTTACGTTACCGTCCAGAATAGCCGCGCGTTTGCCAAAGGCTTGAGCCAGAATGGCGGCTGCCGTTGAGCGGCCGATGCCGGTGAGCGACTCCAGTGCTTCCTGATCTTGCGGAAACTCACCGTCGAAAGCTTCAACGATTTGCTTGGCCGCTTTGTGCAGGTTGCGGGCCCGGGCATAGTAGCCAAGGCCGGACCAGTGGCTGAGCACTGCATCTTCGGGCGCCGAGGCAAGCGCCTGAACGTCCGGGAAGCTGGCCATGAAAGCTTCAAAGTAGGGGATAACGGTGGCTACCTGGGTTTGCTGAAGCATGATTTCAGAAACCCAGACTCTGTAGGCGTTACGGTCATGATGCCACGGCAGGTTGTGCCTGCCGTGGTTGTCGTACCAGTTGAGCAGTTTGTCGGCGAACGGGTCTGGCATTAGTTGAATAGACCTTTGAGCGCGTCTTTCACTTTGCTGCCTTCTTCGCCCAGCTTTTCTTTGAGCTTTTCGTCGACTTTGTCTTTTGCTTTTTGTTTGACTTCATCCACCTTTTCTTTCGCTTTAGCGCGTGCAGCGTTGGCGGCTATGTCTTTCAAAGTGTCGCGGAAGCGGGAGCCGTCAAAAGAGCAGAGGCCTGCTGAGTCTTCGGCGAAGTTGCCGCGGCACTCGACCGGAATAACTACGTTTTGAACATACTCGGTGGTGCGGCAAGCCTGATCACTGTGGACGTCGCCTACAATGCGTAGCCCTACTTCGTAATCGAGTTTGCTTTGTTCGAGGTCTACAGTGCCATCGCCTTCTAGGCGCATACCGGCTAAGGCGGCGACCAGTTCCGTGTTGTTCAAGGTGTTGCCGTTGATCTTTAGGGTGCCGCGCATGTCATTGAACGGTGTGGTTGTGCCCCAATTCGAAGTAGACAGCTGCTCCTGATTAACCAAAGCGATACCCTGGCAGGCCATGCGGGTCAGGTTCATTTTCCGGAACTCGCCCTCGGCTAGGTTGAAGTTGATCTCACCCTTGGCGTTGTTCCGCAGTGCGGAGATGCGATTGCCGTTTGTGTTTACGGCCAGCTTCAGGTTGGCGCCGCCGGACAGCATGTCCACTTCTGCCAGCTGAGTCAGTAGCGGTAGCGTTTGCACGTTATTGACGTCTGAGCGGATGTTCCACTTCGGGTTGTCGGTACGAGCATCGATCGTGACGTTGGCGCCGAAGGTGCCGTAATAAAGTTTGCCGCTGAATTCGTCGACCTTCAGCAAGCCATCTTTAGCCGTGGTGCTGGCTTTGATTTCGTTGATGGTCAGGTTGCTGACGATCAACTCGCCCAAGCCGAACTTGATGTCCAGAAGCAGCGAGCGCAGGGTTTCCAGCGGCAGCAGATCGGTTTCCGGCTGGTTGGCCGATGCGGTGCCTGCGGTAGAGCTTTCTTCTTTGGATTCAGGTGCCGCGGCAGCGTCTTCCTCGCTGGCGGGAGGCAGGTAGCGGTCTGCGTTCAGCTTGTCGCCTTGTAGGTTGAACATCAGGCCGCCGTTGCTCAGGGTATAGCTGCCGTTACCGTTGAATTTGGTGTCGTCCAAGGTGATCTTCAAATCGCTCAATGCCACCGTGCCGGGCTTGCCGCCAAGGTTGGTAGAAAGTGCGATGGCTTTCAGTACATCTGGATCAGCTGTCTCAATGGCTGGTTGGCCGAGGTTGCTAAGCAGCTTCTTCAAAGAAAACTCTGAAATGGTCACGTTGCCATCTAGGGCCGGCTTGTCACCAAAGCCCTTTACGTTCAGGTTGGTGCTTAGTTTCAGATTGGCCAGGCTGGCGGTGAAATCGCTTAGTGACGCGGTTTCATCTTCAAGGTTGGCCGCCAGAGAGCCGCTCAGTTCCGCCGTGACAGACTTGCCGCCAAACGGTTCGCCGTTCATGTCGAATACGGCTTTGAGGCCAGACATGGTGAATTCGTTCAGGGCCTGATTGGCTTTCAGCTTGGCGCTGATGCTTCCATCTACAGCCAACTTCGGTTGTGCTGTTTCTACCTTAAATTGAATGTCCAACGGGAACTCGGAACCTAAAGTGATGTTGCTGGCCATCACAGAGAAGTCTTCCAGCACAACCGATTGCCCGGTGCTCAGGTCGTTGTAGTGAACACGGGCGTTACTTATTTCAACGTTCTCGACGTTGAAGTTAAGGGCTTCGCCGCCTTCGCTGGTCTCTGCGGTTTCTTCTGAGGCCGCAGGCACTTCTGTGGTATCTGCTTTTTCAGGTTCTTCGGCGCTGGCTGGCTTCTCCGCCATGATTCGCGCCCAGTTGCCTTCGCCTTGCTCGTTCACTTCGAAGTGAGCGTCGAGGCCGTTAAGAACGAAGGTGTTCACTTGAGGTGACATGGCAATCAGTGACCAAAAATCGATCTGGGCGATCAGCTGCTCCAGAGCCACAAAACGCTCACCTTCCAGAGTGGCCTCTACTTTGTTTAGCTCTAGGCCAAGTGGAATGAATGACCAGCCAATATCGCCTTCAAGAATCAGGTCCAGGTTGGTTTGCTTCTCAACGGCCGCCTCAATTTGCGGTTTGTAGTCGTTTGGATTGATGACGGCCACAGCGATAGCAACGGCTGCGACGGCTAGGACGACAAGGCCTATGAGGGCATAGAGCGCGTAGCGGATGACTTTCATTACATGATTTCCTTTTCTTCCCCGGTGGGGAAATTGCCTGATGTATTACGAATGAATTACCCAAAGGATAACGCAGGGTTAGCAAATTAACAGTGCAGGAATATGACAATGCGGTAGTCTTGGTTCAAAATACACCGAAACGTGCCGGGGAAAACGCTCTGTCACGCAAATAAGCATAACAAGGAGTCGGATGTGGCTATCACTGTTTCAATTGAGCTGAACCGTGAACTGGAAATTCAGGCAAGCTATGACGAAGTATTTGACCTGCTGGCAGATGTACCCGAATCCGTCAGTCATTTTCCCAAAGTAGAAAAGCTGGTCGATCTGGGCGATAACACCTATCGCTGGGAAATGGAAAAAGTGGGTGTTGATAAGCATGCCATCCAGTCTATTTATGCCTGTAAGTACTATGCAGACAAAGATGCCGGGAAAATCACCTGGGAGCCCGTTAAGGGCGAAGGCAACGGTGTGGTGAGCGGTTCCTGGGTTATTACCGCCAAAGACGCGAGCACTACGAGCCTGCGCTTCCAGACCAGCGCAGCCTTGACGCTGCCCCTGCCAAGCCTGCTTAAGCTTGCTATCAGCCCTGTCATCAAGCACGAGTTTAATAGCTTGGTTGACACCTACATGAACAACCTGAAAAACGCGTTCTAAGCCTAATCGTAGCGATAGTGCCCATTGCGGGACTCCAGCTGTGTAAATCGGTATAATCCGCAAACATCAAAGTTTTCGGTAGCAAGCCAGTTTTCACAACGGAGTCTCCATGGCTGAACGTAAGGCTCGGGTAGAGCGAAATACCCTTGAAACCCAGATCACGGTTGAGATCAATCTCGACGGTACCGGCAAAGCTCGTTTCGACACAGGCGTGCCTTTTCTCGACCACATGATGGATCAGATCGCCCGCCATGGTTTGATCGACCTGGATATCACCTGCAAAGGCGATACCTACATTGATGACCATCACACAGTGGAAGATATCGGTATCACCTTGGGCCAAGCGTTTAAGCAGGCCGTGGGCGACAAGAAAGGGATTCGCCGCTACGGTCACGCCTACGTGCCGTTGGATGAAGCACTTTCCCGCGTTGTGATCGACCTTTCCGGCCGTCCAGGCCTGTGCATGAACATACCCTACACCCGCGCGGTGGTTGGTGGCTTCGACGTAGACTTGTTTGAAGAATTCTTCCGTGGGTTCGTGAACCACTCCATGACAACTGTACATATCGACAATCTGAAGGGTAAGAACACCCACCACCAGATTGAAACCGTGTACAAAGCATTCGGCCGTGCCCTGCGCATGACGATTGAGATGGACGAGCGCATGGCCGGTATCATGCCGTCTACCAAAGGCGCTCTGTAAACCGGTTGCCAACAGGAATCTGAACTACCATGAAGACCGTCGCCATCATCGACTACGGCATGGGCAACCTGCACTCCGCGCGTAAAGCCGTGGAGCATGTTGCCCCGGATTGCACCGTACTGGTCACCGACAATGCTGCCCAGATACGCGAAGCCGACCGGGTGATCCTGCCCGGCGTTGGAGCGATCCGCGACTGCATGGCTGAAATTCGCCGCTTGGAAGTGGATAAGCTGGTTAAAGAAGTCTCTCAGGACCGCCCCTTTCTGGGCATTTGCGTTGGCATGCAAGCGCTGATGGCCAGAAGTGAAGAAAACGGCGGCGTGGAAGGCATCGGCCTGTTTCCCTCAGAGGTGCGATATTTCGGTGACAACCTGACCGAAAATGGTGAGCGCCTGAAAGTGCCTCATATGGGCTGGAATCAGGTTTACCAAGCCCTTGAGCACCCGTTGTGGCACAACATCCCAGACGGTGACCGCTTCTACTTCGTACACAGCTATTACGCCGAAGCCAACGGCAACGCCCATATGGCAGGTCGCACCCATTACGGTGTGGATCTGGCGGCTGCGGTAGCGAAAGACAACATCTTTGCAGTGCAATTCCACCCCGAGAAAAGTGCTCGGGCGGGGCTGCAGTTGCTGGAAAACTTTACAAATTGGACCGGAAACCGCTGAGCGCGGGCAGGGAACAAGATATGCTGATTATCCCCGCAATTGATCTAAAAGACGGCAAGTGCGTAAGACTGCGCCAAGGCCGCATGGACGACTCCACCGTATTCGGAGACGACCCAGTAGACATGGCTACGAAATGGGTCGAAGCCGGCGCTCGTCGTCTGCACTTGGTAGACCTTAACGGCGCCTTTGCCGGCGAGCCTGTTAATGGTGAAATCGTTAAAGCCATCGCCAAAAAATACCCGGATCTGCCGATTCAGATCGGTGGTGGTATCCGTTCTGCCGAGACCATCGAAGCCTACCTGAAGGCTGGCGTACAGTGGGTCATCATCGGCACCAAGGCGGTTAAAGAACCCGAATTTGTTACAGAAATGTGCAAGCGCTTCCCCGGCCACATCATTGTGGGTTTGGACGCCAAAGACGGCCGCGTTGCAACGGATGGTTGGGCGGAAGTTTCAGAAGTTATGGCGGTTGATCTGGCCAAACGTTTCGCAAACGACGGCGTAGACTCCATCGTATACACCGACATTGCCCGCGACGGCATGATGCAGGGTGTGAACGTTGAAGCTACGGCAGCTCTGGCAGAGCAGGGTGGTATTCCGGTTATCGCATCCGGCGGTGTCACCAACATGGATGACCTCAAGCGCTTGGCAACCGTGGCGGACAAAGGCATTCTGGGTGCTATTACGGGACGTGCCATCTACGAAGGCACGCTGGATGTGGCGGAAGCCCAAGCCTACTGCGACAGCTTGAACAACTGAGGAAGCACCATGGCACTGGCAAAACGCATCATTCCCTGCCTGGATGTCGACAAAGGCCGCGTGGTTAAAGGCGTAAATTTCGTGGATATCCGTGACGCCGGCGACCCCGTCGAAGTAGCACGGCGCTACAACGAACAGGGCGCAGACGAAATCACGTTTCTGGACATCACGGCCAGTCACGAAAGCCGTGACACCACATACGAAACCGTAGAGCGTATGGCGGCGGAAGTATTCATTCCGCTGACTGTAGGTGGTGGCGTTCGTACTGTAGACGACATTCGTAACCTGCTGAACGCCGGTGCCGACAAAGTGTCGATCAACACCGCCGCGGTATTTAACCCGGAGTTCGTGCGCGAAGCTGCGGAGCGCTTTGGCCGCCAGTGCATTGTGGTTGCTATTGATGCTAAACAAGTCAGCGGCGAAGGCGAAGAGCCCCGTTGGGAAATCTTCACCCACGGTGGCCGTAAGCCGACCGGTTTGGATGCCGTTGAATGGGCTGTAAAAATGGTCGAAATGGGTGCGGGTGAGCTGTTGCTGACCAGTATGGACCGTGACGGCACCAAGATCGGTTTCGACCTAGGCTTAACCCGTGCGATCAGTGATGCGGTATCCGTGCCGGTGATTGCCTCCGGCGGGGTAGGTGAACTTCAGCACTTGGCGGATGGCGTTACCCGAGGTGGGGCAGATGCCGTATTGGCGGCGTCTATCTTCCACTTCGGGCAGCACACCATTCCTGAAGCTAAAGCCTTTATGAGAGCTCAGGGCATCGAAGTCCGCGATTAATTGCTCTTGGCGTAAGCAGGTCGAATGGCCTGCTTTTCGCCTTCTGCGAACATCTCCCGATTGTCATTGCGTATCGCCCAAATACCTCTAACCGTAGCAATGGCAATGCCTTGCTCATCCAGTTCCGGTAAATGTTTTTCGAGGTAGTCCACCGTCACTGTGTGCGGGTGGCCAATGCCGATGGCGGTACCTTTCTCTTTGGCGGTTTTGATTAAGAGTTGGAATTGCTGGTCAACAAACGCTTCGGTCTGCTCGTGGTCGAGAAACACGTCCCGGGTCAGGCTGGGGATTTGGTAAGCGCTAGCCACGTTGCCAGCCACAGAGTTGGCGATGGTGCGGCTATCCACAAAATAGACCGGGTATCGGCTCAGTTCTTTCATTACCCAATCCATAGGCTGCATCTGTTGGGTTAACAGGCTGCCCATGTGGTTGTTCACCCCTGTTACGTGGGGGATGGACTGCAATGCGCGACGGAGCGTGGTGGTCACGGTGGCCTCATCCATGTCGGGCGTTATCCCGCCCGGCCCCAGGTCGAAATTTCGGGTGTTGGCCATAGGGGCGTGCAGCATAACCTCTTTATCGTTCGAGTATGCCTCTTTGGCAAGGCGTACGGTGTGGCGACGATAAGGTA
This sequence comes from Marinobacter sp. SBS5, assembly GCF_048285575.1. Lineage (NCBI taxonomy): Bacteria > Pseudomonadati > Pseudomonadota > Gammaproteobacteria > Pseudomonadales > Marinobacteraceae > Marinobacter > Marinobacter sp. SBS5. The sequence goes on from NZ_JBLWAZ010000001.1 coordinate 611,625, forward strand.
GGAATGCCAAGGTCAGCGGCTGGTCCAGTTGCACCAATCGTTGACCTTCATGCAGGTTGTGGCCTACGTCATCAATGATGATGGCGATGGTTGGCGGCAGAGCTTCTCCCGGTGCTGCGCTATGCGCAACACTCGAGCCAAGAGCCAAAACCGCTGCAAGCCACAAGCCACTCAGACGTTTATTCACTGCGTGCTGTCCTTGGAGCCAGACAAAATGCTCATTCCTTTCAACAGATTCAGAGCAGAGCGAAGCTGGTAATCCCGGTTCTCTGAAGACTTTCGTGCTTTCTCATTCTTCTTACGCTCTTGGCGGGCTTTCTCTTCATTCTCGCCTTCCAAGTGACCACTCAAGTCGGCCTCGGTAAAGAACGGACGGCTGTCCAGTTCAGTCAGCTCGGCCGGGCGAACCTCAATGTCCGGAGTGATGCCTTTGGCTTGAATCGAACGGCCATCTGGCGTGAAGTAGCGCGCAGTGGTCATCTTGATCGCATGGGTCTCATCCAGAGGGATGATGGTTTGCACGCTGCCCTTGCCAAAGGATTGGGTGCCCATAACAACAGCCCGTTTGTGATCTTGCAGGGCGCCGGCCAGAATTTCTGAGGCCGAGGCGGAACCACCGTTAATCAGCACGACAATCGGAGTGCCTTCCATCAGATCGCCTTTCTTGGCGCTGAATCTCAGGCGGGAGCTTTGAATACGGCCCTCGGTGTAGACGATCAGGCCGCTATCAAGCAGTGCGTCTGCAGCTTCAACCGCCGCTTGAAGGACGCCGCCCGGGTTGTTGCGCAGGTCAATCACGAGGCCCTTGAGATCCTTACCGTAATCCTCTTCCAGTTTGCTCAGGGCTTGCCTGAACTGGCGGCCGGTTTCAGCCTGGAATTGGGTAATGCGAACGTAGCCATAGCCACTTTCCAGTGTGCGAGATTTAACGCTGGTGACTTTGATGATGTTGCGGGTAACGTCAATCTCGATCGGCGCGTTCAGGCCTTCACGCATGATCGTCAAGGTGAGTACCGTGCCGGGTTTGCCGCGCATCAGGTTGACTGCTTCTTCCAACGACATACCTTTCACCGGCTTTTCGTCGAGCTTGATGATCAAATCACCAGCTTGTACCCCGGCTTTTTGTGCTGGCGTGTCGTCGATGGGGGAGATAACTTTGACGAAGCCGTTCTCCATGCCCACTTCAATACCCAAACCGCCAAACTCTCCGGAGGTGCTTTCTTCAAGTTCTTCGTAGTCTTTCGGGGCGAGGTAGGTCGAGTGAGGGTCCAAGTCGGAGAGCATGCCTTTGATTGCGCTTTCAAGCAGCTTGCTGTCTGACACTTCTTCGACGTAAGCGCCTTTGATGCGGGCGAATACTTCTGTGAACTTGCGCAGGTCTTCCAGCGGAAGCTGCTTTTCCGGGTCCGGTAGTTTGAGTTCAACCCGCTGCCCGTCCTGCAGACCTTGGATCACCTGATGAGGCTGGGTGTCGTTGTCTTGAGCAAGCGCCAGTCCAGGAGCAGTGAAAAAACAGGTGGCCACGAGTGCTAGAGAACGTAATGGTGAAAACTGGAGAGAGCTTGGGACCCGTTTCATTCACATATCCTGTTTTGTTTCCAATAGTTGGACGGGAAAGTTGATTGCCACAGTATGGCGCTCACAAGAAGGTTTGTCAGCCCTTCAGTTCTCAGCTTAAAGTTTGTTCAGCCAGGTACGCGGATTCACTGGTTTGCCGTTCTTGCGCACTTCAAAATAGAGCGCTGGATCTTGGGTGCCTCCGGTGCGGCCAGACAAGGCAATGGTTTGACCGGGTGTAACCCAATCGCCCGGAGTGGTAAACAGGCTGCTGCTATGGCCGTATAGCGTCATGTAGCCATCGCCGTGATCTATGATGGTCATCAGGCCAAAGCCACGAAGCCAGTTGGCAAAGACAACCCGGCCATGGTGTACCGCGGTTACCTCGGCCTCTTCCTGAGTGTTAATGATCATGCCGTTTCGGCGCAGCTTGCCGTCTGCGTACAGGGCACCGTATTGGCTGACCACTTTCCCCTGTACCGGCCAGCCAAGTTTGCTGCGTTGTGATTTGAAGGGGCGCGACTCGTTGGGAGAGGGAATATTGGCAATGGCTTGCTGAACTTCCTCAAGCAGCTTTTCGAGCCGTTGTTGGTCGGCTTCTAGGCTCTTCTTTTCATTTCGGCGATCTTTGATGTCGCTCTTCAAAGCGACCAACGTTTTGTTTCGCTCTTTTCGGCTCTCGGCCAAGCGGCTTTGGCGCTGCTCCAGACCTGCTTCGGTCTTGGCCAATTCTACCCGTGTCGCCTGCACTTCAGCGCGGGCTGCTTTTAATTCGCGGAGACTTTTCTGAAAGGCTTCCAGCCGCTCGACGGTATCTTTGCTCAGATACTCGTAATAGGTCATGGTACGGGCGAGATTGCCCGGTTCGGTTTCGTTCAGCAGAATTTTCAGGGCGGGAGCCTCGCCTTCCCTCCAGGCGGCCCGTATTTGTTTCATCAGGCTTTGGCGCTGAACGTTCAGGGTGTTGGCGAGTTCGTGCTCTTGTTTTTTCAGCTTTTGCAGGCGGCTCTTCTGCTCGGCAGCCTGATTACGGAGCTCTCGGCGCTCCCGTGTGAGCTTGCTGATGTTTCGCTCGGTAGCGGCGAGCTGTTGTTCCAGCTTTGAGCGGTCTTCTTCCGCATCGGCCAGCCACTCGTCGATGTTGGCGATGCGCTTCTTCAGCGCATCAACCTGTTCGGGCGTGACGTCTTGCTCGGCATGCAGCGGTGCAGCCCCCAAGGAGAGGGCCAGCGCCAAGGCAATAAGACGTTTCAAAATACTCGCCGTTATAGCGATCAGCCTATTTCAGCCAGATTTTGGCCGGTCATCTCTTCCGGCGCTTTATCACCCATCAGTGTCAGCAGCGTAGGTGCGATGTCGCTCAGGCTGCCGTTGTCTTTCAGAGTGATGGCGCGTGGGCCGGTATAAACCAAAGGTACGGGGCCAATGGTGTGAGAGGTGTGTACCTGGCCCGAGCTTGGGTCGGTCATCTGTTCGCAGTTGCCGTGGTCGGCTGTGATGAGTGCTTCACCGCCCACTTCGTCCAGCGCTTCAACTACCCGCTGAACACACTGGTCGAGGCACTCGGCCGCTTTGATGGCGGCGTCCAGTTTTCCTGTGTGGCCAACCATGTCGCCGTTGGCGTAGTTGCAGACGATCAGATCGTACTTACCGCTCTTGATGGCTTCTACCAGCTTGTCTGTGACCTCCGGAGCGCTCATCTCAGGTTGCAGGTCGTAGGTGGCGACTTTCGGAGACGGCACCAGAATGCGATCCTCACCTTTGAATGGAGTTTCCATGCCGCCATTGAAGAAGAAGGTAACGTGCGCGTATTTCTCGGTTTCGGAGATGCGCAGCTGGGTTTTGCCCAGTTTTGCCATGTACTCGCCCAAGCCGTTGCTTAACTGCTCGGGTGGGTAGGCGCAAGAGGTTTTAATGTCAGCGGCATATTCGGTCAGCATGACGAAATCGGCCAGTTCCGGGTGCTTGCGGCGATCGAATCCGTCGAAATCCGACTCTACGAAGGTGCGGGTCATTTCCCGAGCACGGTCGGCGCGGAAGTTCATGAACAGAACGGCGTCACCGTCGTTGATAGTGCCTTCCGCTTGGCCGTCTTTATGAATGCGGGTGGCTTTCACAAACTCGTCGTTCTCACCGCGCTCGTAGGCCTGCTCCAGTGCGGTGACTGGGTCGGCACAAGTGAACTCGGCTTCGCCGAGAGTCATCACATTGTAAGCAGTTTCTACGCGATCCCAGCGGTTATCGCGGTCCATCGCAAAGTAGCGTCCGACGATGCTGGCAACGCGGCCAACGCCCAGGCTTTCCATCTTGGCAGCGGCTTTTTCCAGCGAAGGGCGGGCGCTGCGTGGCGGCATGTCGCGGCCATCGAGGAACGCGTGGATATACACTTCTTTCGCACCGCGCGCGGCAGCCAGTTCAGCGGCAGCCAGAATATGGTCTTCGTGGCTGTGTACGCCGCCGGGAGACAGCAGGCCCATAATGTGTACGGCTTTGCCGTTGTTGGCGGCTTTGTCGATGGCGCTGCACAGGGCGGGGTTGTTTTGGAACTCGCCGTCTTCAAGGTCTTTATCGATGCGCGTCAGGCTCTGATACACCACTCGGCCAGCGCCAAGGTTCATGTGGCCGACTTCCGAGTTGCCCATCTGGCCTTGTGGCAGGCCGACAAACATACCTGAGGTGTTGATCAGGGTTTTCGGCTGGTTCTGCCAGAGCTTGTCCCAAAACGGGGTGTTGGCGTTCGAGATGGCGTTGTCATCAGCCGGGTCACGGTGGCCCCAGCCGTCGAGGATAATCAGTGCAGTGGGCTTGCGCGTCGCGGTCATCGTATTGTCCGGTTAGTTGTAGAATTAACGAATAAAAAGTGGGGTAGATTGTAACCGTTTTCATTTGTGCAGGCCACGCGGTAACGCTCAGGGTTGCCCGCCTTCTTTGAGCGGGTGTGGGTGTGTATAATCCGGCCAAACTAATTTTCAGGGTAGCGCTCCATGGATCGTTTGTTTGAATTTGTTGTTAATCACTACATTCTGGTGTCAATTTTTGTCGCGCTGATTCTGGCGATTCTGGTTCTTGAATCTCGTCGCGGTGGCGCAAAAATTTCTGCGCAGGGCGCGGTTAGTTTGATTAACCGGGATGAAGCCGTGGTACTGGACATTCGTGACCGCAAAGACTTTGGCGAAGGGCGCATTACCGGTGCGATCAACATTCCCTTGAGTGGCTTGAAAGATCGTTTGAACGAACTGAACAAGCACAAGGAAAAGCAGATTGTGGTGGTGGACAAGATGGGCCAGCACTCTGCAATGGCGGTCAAACAACTTAAAGAAGCCGGGTTTTCAGAAGTTGTGCGCTTGAACGGCGGCATTGCCGACTGGAAAGCCAGCAACTTGCCCTTGGTTAAGAAGTAATAGGGCTTGATCTGATCGGCGATCTATCGCACTGTTTCACATTACTTGTCCGGGGCAGGCAGTAGACTGTTCCGGCAAAGCGTGACTAGGACAATGGGCTCTGCCCATGCTACGAAATAAAAACGAAAGGACGGATCATGGCTGAGAATCAGCAAGCCGCAGGCAATGAAAACCAGAATCAACCCCAGTTTGCCCTTCAGCGTATTTATGTGAAGGACCTCTCTTTTGAATCACCGAATGCACCGATGGTGTTTCAGGAGCAGTGGAAGCCGCAGGTAAACTTGGACCTGAATACCGCTCACACCAAAGTCAGCGACAATCAGTATGAAGTGGTACTGTCGATGACCGTGACAGCCAAGCTGGACGAGAAGGTTGCTTACATCGTTGAGATTCAGCAGGCCGGTGTCTTCATGGTGGCCGGTATTGAAGGGCCTCAGCTGGGTCAGATGCTGGGTGCTTACTGCCCGACGATTCTGTTCCCTTATGCGCGTGAAGCCATTGATGGTGCTGTGGGTAAAGGCAGCTTCCCGGCCTTGATGCTGGCGCCGGTAAACTTTGATGCCATCTACGCACAGGCGTTGAAGAAGAAGCAGGAAGAAACGGCCGGTGAGGCCGGTGCAGAACAAACGCACTAAGCGTTGTGCACTTCCTAACTAAAAAAACCGGCTTAAGCCGGTTTTTTTATGTCTGCTCGAAACACTCAGCTTGCGCCGGGAAACCCCAGCTGACGCCAGGCTTCGTACACGACCAGAGCCGCCGTGTTGGACAGGTTCAAGCTGCGACTCTCAGGCTGCATAGGAACCCGAAGCCGATGGCTTTCTTCGAGGCCTTCACGGACATCCACCGGTAAGCCGCGAGTCTCGGGGCCGAACATCAGGTAGTCACCGTCCTGATAGGCTACCTCATGGTAATGGCGAGTACCTTTAGTCGTAAGCCCGAACAGCCGCTCAGGGCGCTCAGCCTCCAGAAAGCTTTCGTAATCCTTGTGGATCTTTACCGTGGCGTATTCGCTGTAGTCTAACCCGGCCCGGCGCATCTGCTTGTCTTCGAGGGAAAACCCCAAAGGCTCGATCAGATGCAGCTGGCAGCCGGTGTTGGCGCAGAGCCGGATAATATTGCCGGTGTTCGGCGGTATTTCCGGCTCATACAAAACAACGTGTAACACCCGTCTTAGCGCTCTACAGCCAGGGCAACGCCCAAGCCGCCGCCAATGCACAGCGTGGCCAGACCTTTCTTGGCGTTACGGCGCTGCATTTCGTGCAGCAGGGTAACCAGGATCCGGCAGCCGGAGGCGCCAATTGGGTGGCCGAGGGCTATGGCGCCACCGTTTACGTTGACCTTGCTGGTATCCCAGCCCATATCGCGGTTAACGGAAATCGCTTGCGCCGCAAACGCTTCGTTGGCTTCGACCAGATCAAGGTCGGCCGCTGTCCAGCCGGCACGCTCCAGGCAACGCTGGCTGGCAGGGATTGGGCCGGTGCCCATAATAGTAGGGTCAACGCCGGCATTGGCGTGGGCTTTAATGGTGGCCAGCGGCGTCAAGCCCAGTTCTTTGGCTTTCTCGGCACTGCATACCATGACGGCGGCGGCGCCATCGTTCAGCGAAGACGCATTGCCGGCAGTGACCGAGCCGTCTTTCTTGAACGCTGGGCGTAGTTTGGCGAGACCTTCGGCGGATACACCATCTCGAGGGCATTCATCTTTATCAACAACGATCGGGTCACCCTTGCGCTGCGGTATGCTGACCGGAACGATCTGGCCGTCAAAGCGTCCGTCGTTCTGGGCGGCGACGGCTTTTTGCTGGGAAGCCGCGGCGAATTCATCTTGCTCTTCACGGCTGATGCCGTACTTCTCAACAATGTTCTCGGCGGTGATGCCCATGTGGTAATCGTTAAAGGCATCCCAAAGGCCGTCGTTGATCATGGTATCGACCATGTTCCAGTTGCCCATGCGCTGACCGTTACGGCTGTTGGGCAGTACGTGGGGAGCCTGACTCATGTTTTCCTGACCACCGGCAATGATGATGTCAGCATCGCCGCAGCGGATGGACTGAACTGCCATGTGAACCGCCTTCAAGCCAGAGCCGCAGACCTTGTTGATGGTCATGGCCGGTACCGATACTGGAAGCCCGGCATGGATGCTGGCTTGGCGGGCTGGGTTCTGGCCGCTGCCGGCAGTCAGGACCTGCCCGAGGATGACTTCGCTGATTTGCTCGCCGGCAACGCCGGTGTCTTCCATCAGGGCTTTGATGACAGCCGCGCCGAGTTGGTCAGCACGAACGCTCGACAGGCCACCACCAAAACTGCCGATGGCGGTACGTTTTGCGGCAACAATGACAACATCACGCATGGAAACTCTCCGTTGTATAGATGCAGGTTCAGCCGGTCGGCTGCCCGGGAATGAAAAGTATTGGCAGGTATTGTAGCGGGAAAGCCCGAGTGCGCCAAAACCACCAAAGTCGAGTTATGGCGCCACGGCCTGCGTGATCCGGACAAGCCGCTCGTTGCGAATGGCGTTTCCCAGCTCTTTGCCCTTGAATCCTTGCTTCAGCAGATCTTGCGGGCTAACACCCTTCGCGGAGTCGGCCGCGATGTTCAGTGGCTCCACATGCGCTTGATGGGATGTGCAGGCAAGGGTAGCTAATAGCTGATCGAAGCGCTCAGGCCGGCGCCACAGGTCTGCTTGGTCAAACATGTCCAGCACGGCTTCAGGGGGTAGGGCGCCGTCGTTGTGTTGTGAAAGCCAGCCGGCGAACAAGCAAACAAGCCGGGTGAGATCCCGACAGTCGTTCGGACTTTTCATGGCCTTTGCTCTGGCGCTGGCCTCTGGCTCAGGTAGGCCGCTTAGCAACGCCGCAAATCGCTGGGCGGTCGTGCTGTTTTGGGCGCTTATGCACTGCAAAGCCTTAAGGCCTGACTCGAAGCGTTCGGAGTCGGCCAGTTCGGGTGCCAGAAAGCTCAGAGCACCCAGCTCGTGCAGTACCTGAAAAAAGACATTGGGAGACTTTTCGTGCAGCGCACGCTGAACTTCCTGCCACACGCGTTCCGGCACCAGATGCTCTAGCTCACCGCTGCGGATCATGTCTCTCATCAGTGCCGTGGTGTCCGGGCAGATGGTGAAACCTAGTGGGTGAAAACGGGCGGCGAAACGGGCAGTTCTCAAAATGCGCAGTGGGTCTTCGGCGAAAGCCTCAGAGACGTGCCGAAGGGTTTTCTGTTCCAGATCGGCTAGGCCATTGAATGGGTCAACCAAAGTGCCATCTTCGCGCTCAGCCATGGCGTTAATAGTCAGGTCACGGCGTAACAGGTCTTCTTCAAGTGTGACGTCTGGGGCGCTGTAAACGGTAAAGCCGTGGTAGCCGTGGCCTTGTTTTCTCTCTGTGCGGGCAAGGGCGTACTCTTCTCCGGTTTTGGGGTGCAGAAAGACCGGAAAATCAGCTCCCACCTGACGGTAGCCTTTTTGTGTCATGGCTTCCGGCGTGGCGCCGACCACAACCCAGTCGCGATCTTTGACCGGAATGCCCAGTCGTCTATCGCGCACCGCGCCGCCCACAAGGTAGATTTCCATGTTGTTCGCCCTGGTTGGTATTAGGTGCCGTATTTGGCTGAAATCGTAGGCGGGATTATCGGCGCGTTAGGGAAGTGACGCAAATCGGAGGGAGGGGAACACGTTCGGGGGCAGGTTGCGTGCCCCCGAAGTGATCAAAGGTTGCTTAGAAGGCAGCGCCAAGCTCGATAGCGGCACCTACATCAGCGCTGCTGTACAGTGCGCCTAGATCCAGGCGAGCGCCCAGTACGTTCAGGCCAAAGCCGGCGGTGAACTGGGTGGTCTCTTCAATGCCATCGTTGTCGCTGTTGCTGGCCAGGTTGTGACGAACGCCTGCGCGCAACTGGGCGTAACGCCAGACATCAAATTCAGCACCAACAGCCAGCCACTGGGTGTCGTCTTCGTAACCGAAGGCTTCTTTTTTGGTCAGGTCCAGCTCGGCGGTGACGACATGGAAGCTGCCTTTATGGGCTATGCCGGCGGTGAGCATGGGGTTGAGCTCCAGTGTGTATTTGTCTTCCAGCGCGGGACGGCTTTGTGCCGAGTCCAGTTCCATTGGGATCAGGTTTTTCACCACGACTCCTGCGTTCCATTCCTGATTTTCACCGAAGGCGTAAGCCACGCCGACGTCTACGTTGAAACCGCTTTTTTCGGTTTGGTAATCGTCACCGTCGAATTCGTCGTCTTCAAAGCCGGAAACGGTTTCTGTGTATTGGAAGGTGCGCAGCTCAACATATTTCGGGGTTATGCCTAGCTGAAAGCTTTCGCCGTTGTTTAGTTGGAAGGTTTTGGCAATGCTGACCCCAGCTTCAACAACTGCAGAGGCGAGGATTCGGCCGCGGGAGTCAAACTCGATCTCGCCGCCATCCTCGGCTTCACGTTTCTCCACCTCAGCTTTCACTTGTGCGGCAGAGGAAGCACCTGAATTGGCTGCGTTTACAAGGGCTTCGAGGAAGTTTTTGTCGTTGGATGAAAGTTCACCTCGAACGGTGGCCGTAAGGTTTGCATTGGTCATGAAACCGACCGAAATCGTGCTGCCCGGGACTGCTAGCCCCAACCCAAGCCCTGCGTTTATGCGCACAGTGTCTTTATCGAAATTTACCAGTCGGTCTCGAAGGTCTCCTGCTGTGGTTCCAATAGCTTGTGCGTTCTCATTGTTCACATTGCTTTCGAGTGCAGCGACATCTTGTTCAAACTGATCAATAACATCTTGAATATCGTCAATTTGATCGATGGTTTCTTCTTCGTCTGCCGCGCGAACGTTAAAGGACGGCAGCATCAATCCAAAATCATCCGCCCAGTCGTGTTGCTGTGACGCCATCATGGCCGGATTGGTGCCCGGCGCGGCAGACGGCGAAGCTACGGCGACGCCGGTTCCGGCCATGGCAAAGGAGCGTGACGACATGAAGGCTTGGGGACTGGCCAGTGCGGAGGTGGTCGCGATGGACAGGCCGATGGCCAGGGAGAGTTTGTTAAAGCGTGTAGCGTTCATGTGGAGCCTGCTTGTGTATGTTGTTTAGGGGGCCGTGGTAATAAGGAGATTAGGCTAGGTGTTCGCGATAAACAGCTGGCAAGTCGTAACGGTTTGTTCCTGATTCGTAAACTAAGGCAAAATCTTGCCGTTTTGTTGACTGGAAAGTTTAGTTTTATTTGAACGGCTTTTCTAATCATATAGTTATCTATGATGGCGTGATTTTTTCATGGTTATGAGAAACCTGTTTTCCGGAGACAAGATAATGACACTGAGATGGCGCTTTCTGTCCGTGTTGCTGGCCATGCTGTTCGTTGGCTGTGCAACCGGAGGTAAGCAAGATGCCTCGGATGAGTTCGAGTCAATGGTGGTCGAGGTGAGTGGTTTTGGTGTTTACGGGCAAGCTCAGCAAGGCCGTTCAAACCCTCAGCAGCGGTTGATGGCGCTCAGAGCTTCGAAGCTGGATGCCTATCGCAATCTGGCGGAGCGAGTATACGGCACGGTTATCTATGGTCATTCGACGGTGAATGAATTTGCGCTGAAGGACGATAGCTTCCGCGCATACGTGGACAGCTACATTCGTGGGGCCCGCACGTTGTCCGTAAAAGAGCATCCCGGTGGTGTGGTTGAAACCGTTATGGAGTTGAAGCTTGAAACACGGTTTCTGAAGTGCGCGTCTCAAGTGGATGATGATCAAGTGCGGGATGTCTGCGCAACCCCGATGCCCAGTCATTACGAGCCGACAAACGACGTGGCAACCAAGAAGGCGGAAGGTAAAAAAATTGATTCACTTTACTATCTGGATTAAGCCGGCTGCGCGTCGGCAGGCTTTGGGAACGTTATGACTCGCATCGTGTTTTTGTGTTTGATGGTGATCTGCTCGGGTTGGGCGGGCGCGACGGTACTTGAGGGTGTTGGTCATGCCAACATTCGCGAGGATAACCTGGATCAGGCCCGTGCCGAAGCCCGGCAAGCAGCGATGCGAGACTTGGCGCTGCAATATCAGACGCGAATCAGCACTCAGGATACTGTGGAAAACGGGCAGCTTACTGAATCCAAAACCGAGCTGTCGTCGAATGTGGAACTCAGTAACGCGACCATCGTCGATGAGTATCGCCGTGGAAACTTGTTGCGAGTGGTCGTCCGTGCCGAACTTTCCGATAAAACCGTAGGCGGTGGTGCCACCTGCCAGGCTGGAGAGGCATCGGGGTTGCGTAAACGTGTTGCGGTGACAGGCTTTCCGATTGTAATGCCGTCTCAAGGTGGTGACCCTGGGCTGGATGATGCGGGTGAGCAATTGCCCCAAGCGTTGGTCGCGCGAATGCAAAAGCAGGGCACGCTTCAGGTGCTCGGTGCCACCTCGCTTCGTTTGTTCAGCAATTTACCGGATGCGCCGACAACACAATCCAATATGGCCAGCAACCATTTGACCAATGTGGTGCAGTTGGCTCGCGAGCTTGGTGCCCAGTTTGTCGTGTCGGGTGTGATTCGCGATATGGGACTGTCGGATCCCGACGCATGGGGAAGTTCGGTCTTTGAAAAAATGCAGCGAGGGCTGGGGTTTGGTGATAAGACTCGGCGCTTCGAAGCAGAGGTGATGGTGTTTGACGGTTTCAGTGGCTCGCCTGTATTCCGTAAACGTTTCGAAACCGTTGCCAATTGGAGCCCAAGCGGTCGTGGCACGGCAGGCTTTGCGTCTGCCGGGTTCGAGAAAAGCGAGTGGGGGGCCGCAGTTTCGGGCGTGATCGATGAGATGGCGGCAACTGTCAGCAGTGCTTTGAACTGTCAGCCCTTTATGGCTCGCATTACCCGTGTGGTTGATGACAAGGTCACGTTGGCATCCGGTGCTACCGCGGGCTTGCGCCCCGGCGACGAACTCAGCATCTATCGCAGTCAGCGTTATTTCGATTCACTGGGGGGGACGCCAGAACTTGCTGATGCAGGGGTGACGATCACGCTGGACAGTGTTCACCCGGACTTCAGTACCGGTAGCCTCGGGACTACCGGGAGTCAGATCAATGTGCAGCGGGATGATCTGGCGATCATCTGGTGATCTCAGGCAGCGGCTTCGGTCGCTGCAATGTCCCGGATCTTGCTGACCATAGCTCGCAGGCCGTTGCCGCGAGTGGGGGAGATGTGACGCATCAGGTCGAGTTGCTCGAACAGTTCGTCAATATCGGTCGCCAGCAGTTCTCGGGGTGATTTGGCGTTCAGGGCCACCAAAATGATGGCTGCCAAGCCGCGAACGATCATGGCGTCGGAATCTATCAGCAGGAACAGTTTGCCGCTGTCTTCGTCGTACTGGTGAATAACCCATACCTGGCTTTGGCAGCCATGCACGTAGTTCTCTTCGGTACGCGCCTCATCCGGAAACTCGGGTAATTGCTTGCCCAGATCGATGATGAAAGCGTAACGATCTTCCCAGTCATCCAGAAACTCAAAGGCGTCCAGAACGTCTTCCAGTGAGGTTTTTTGGCCGAGAGGGTTGTCCAGAAATTGCTGTTTGCTAGCGGTCATAGCATACCCAGTTCAAGTTTGGCTTCATCAGTCAGCATGTCGTTGTTCCAAGGCGGGTCGAACGTAAGCTCCATCGTCACCTTATCGACGTTGGGCACGTGCTCTACCTTGCGCTTCACGTCTTCGGTTATCACCGGGCCCATACCGCAGCCGGCTGCAGTCAGGGTCATTTTGATGTAGACCTGGTTGCCGTCTTCAGTGCCGTTTTCAATTTTGCACTCGTAAATCAGCCCCAGATCGACCACATTTACCGGGATTTCCGGGTCATAGGCGCTGCGCATGGCTTCCCAGACCTGGTTCTCGTTCACCGTGCCATCTGCCGGTGTTTCGAAGCTGCTTTCCAGCGGTTGTTTGCCCAGAGCATCTGCGTCGTGGCCTTCGATGCGAGCCAGGTTGCCGTTGACCGCAACGGTGAATGTGCCACCCAGTGATTGGGTGATGGTCACAAAGGTATCCGACGGAATCATGATTTCAGTTCCGGCGGGCACCAAACGTGCTTCCACTTCGCGCTTCGTCAGGACAACTTCCCGTTCTTGCATGCTCAATAAAGCCTCTGTTTAAGACACCGTAAAGCTCTCGCCACACCCACATTCTGCGGTAGCGTTGGGGTTGCGGAAACGAAACAGGGAGTTGACTCCCTCGGTGACAAAGTCGATTTCAATGCCGTTAACCAGGGGGAGGTGTTCCTGCTTGACGTAAACATCCACACCGTCGATTGAGAAAATACGATCGTCGGTCGCGGCTTCCTCTACCCACTCGGTTTCATATTTGAAACCGGAGCAGCCACTCTTTCTTATGGCGAGGCGAATGCCCTTGGCGTCAGGTTTCTTATCCAGTTGTTTGCGAACGTGTTTGACGGCCGTGGGCGTCATGGTCACGTTGACATCGTTCGGGGTGAAGACTTCGGCTGACATGTTTCCACCTCCTCAGGTAAACAGGCGCTGAATTTTCTGAAGGCCGGCGAACAATTGCTCGACCTCTTCCAGCGTATTGTAAAACGCAAATGAAGCCCGGGCTGTACCGGGTACTCCGTAGAAATCCATAAGCGGCATGGCGCAGTGGTGGCCCGTGCGAATGGCGATGCCTTGCTGGTCCAGCAGGGTGCCGATGTCGCTGGGGTGTAGCCCGGCGATCTTGAATGACATCACCGGTACTTTGTTTGCAGCAGTGCCGATAATTTCCATGCCCGGTACCGTACTCACCAGCTCGTTGGCGCGGGCCAGAAGGGCGTTCTCGGCCGCTTCCATGGCTTTTCTGTCGAGGCTGTCCAGATAACGGATGGCCGCAGCCAGGCCTACTGCTTCAGCAATGGCCGGCGTGCCTGCCTCGAATTTGTAAGGCAGAACGTTCCAGGTAGTCCGCTCGAATGAAACCCGTTCAATCATTTCGCCGCCGCCCTGATAGGGAGGCATCTGTTCCAGCAATTCCGCGCGACCGTAAAGCACACCGATGCCGGTTGGGCCGAACAGTTTGTGGGACGAGAACACGTAGAAATCACAATCCAAGGCCTGGACGTCAGGCTTGAAATGAGGAACCGCTTGGGCGCCATCTATCAGGGTCAGTACGCCCTGATCTTTGGCCTGCTTGATGAGCGAGGCAATCGGGTTCACCGTGCCCAGTACGTTGGATACGTGGGTGATGGCCAGAATGCGAGTGCGCTCATTCAACAGATTGTTGAATGATTCCAGATCCAGTTCGCCCTCGGGGGTCACCTGAACAGGCACAACTTTGGCACCCGTGCGTTCAGCCACCATTTGCCAAGGCACGATGTTGGCGTGGTGCTCCATGTGGCTGACCAGAATCTCGTCGCCTTCTTTCAGGCGAGAAGCCAAGCCGTTGGCGACCAGGTTGATGGCTTCGGTGGTGCCTCGGGTCCAGATTATTTCGCGCGAGCTGGGCGCGTTTACAAAGCTCCGGACCGTTTCTCGAGCGCCTTCAAAGGCAGCTGTGGCACGGTCGCCAAGGGTATGAGCTCCCCGGTGCACGTTGGAGTGCATTTCCCGGTAGTAACGGTCCATGGCGTCCAACACGGCGATCGGTTTTTGGGCCGAGGCGCCGTTGTCCAGATACACCAACGGTTTCCCGTTAACCTCTTGGGCCAAGATCGGGAAGTCGCGACGGATGCGTTCTACGTCAAACGCCTTGGTGTCGGTGTTGTTTGCCATGGACAGATCGCTCATGCCTTCAGATCTCCTGGAAGGTTTGCTCGAAGAATTCGTTCAACCGAACTTGGGCTGTTTCCCGCACGGCTTCTACCGGTATCTGGCTAACCAATTCGTTGATGAACGCCATGGTGAGCAGTACGTTTGCGTCGCGGCGGCCAATGCCCCGAGACAGCAGGTAGAAAATGGATTCTTCGTCCAACTGGCCGATGGTGGCGCCGTGAGCACACTTTACGTCGTCCGCGTAAATTTCCAGTTCCGGCTTGGTGTCGATTTCCGCACCGTTGTTCAGCAACAGGTTTTTGTTGTTCATATCCGCGAAGGACTTTTGCGCGTCCTGGTGAATATGAATGCGCCCGTTGAAGATCGCGTGGGATTGATCCGCCGCGATATTCCGGTAGGTCTCTTCACTGTTGCAATGGGCCGCTACATGATCGATGGAGGTGTGGTTGTCGTAGTGCTGCTTGCCTTGGGTAACCACAACGCCATTGAGTTTGGTTTCGGCCTCTTCGCCAACCAGACGCACTTGCAGGTCGTGTCGGCGTAGCGGGCCACCAAAACCAACGCAGTGGCTTTCAAAGCGTGAACCGCGGTTTTGAACAACGCCGGTCGCGCCGATGTGCTGAACCGACTCGCCTTCCATATTCAGGCGAACGCTGGTGACGTTTGCGCCATCGGCGAGGCTGATTTCCGTGACGGTGTTGACGAACGCGGGGGCCTCGCCGCTGGAGGTGTACTCTTCCACCAGAGTGATTTGGCTGTTTGCTCCGGCTTCTACATAAATACGCGGGAACGCGGAGCCGCTGGCGTCTGCTGCTGTTTCATGGATGATGAACAGCGGCTGGTCCAGAACCGCACCGGGCGCAAGGCGTACCAGTAGGCCGTCATCAAAGCGTGCACCGTTCAAACGGGCAAATTGCGCCTGATCGTGGTCAAGGGTGCAGCCAAGCAGGAGGGCGAGAACATCCGCTTCTTCGTTGTTCAGGTCACTGAAGCTTTGGATGGTAATACCGTCGAGATCCGGGTACTCGCTGGCTTCAGGGATCATTATCCCGTTACGGAAGACCACTTTATAACCGGGTACAGCCAAGCTGTTGCCGGTTTTGCCTTCAGCCGGCAAGGAAATGGTCATCTCGTCAGATAGCTTCAAATACTTGCTGGAGTACTTCCAGTTTTCGGTTTTACGGGTTGGCAATGGCATGTCGACCAAAAGGCTTGCCCGTTGTTTGCGCAGCGCCAGCAACGGCTCAGGCAGAGACTGCCCAGCCGGGTGCAGGAAGGCGCTGGAAAGCATTGGTGCTTGTTTCATTCCGCGGCCTCCTGATCAGTTGCTGGTGTCTTCGTCTTTGATTCCCAACCAGCCGTAACCGCGTTCTTCCAGTTCAAGTGCCAGTTCACGGCCGCCGGATTTAACGATCCTGCCGCCCGCCAGTACGTGCACGTAATCAGGCACGATGTGGTTAAGCAAGCGCTGGTAGTGAGTGACCATCAGGATGGCGCGGTCTTCAGCGCGCAGAGCGTTAACGCCGTTGGAAACGACTTGCAGAGCGTCGATATCGAGGCCGGAGTCGGTTTCGTCCAGAATTGCCAGCTTCGGCTGAAGCAGCAAGGCTTGCATGATTTCGTTACGCTTTTTCTCACCACCGGAGAAGTCTTCGTTAACACCGCGCTTGAGGAAAGACGGGTCCAAATCGACCTGCTTGGACACTTCTTTGGCCAGCTTCATGAATTCCGCAGCGTTCATATCTTCTTCGCCGCGGTGCTTGCGCATGGCGTTAACGGCGGTGCGAAGGAACTGAAGGTTGCTCACGCCGGGAATTTCTACCGGGTATTGGAAGGCGAGAAAAACGCCGTCTCGGGCACGCTCTTCGATGGAGCGGTCCAGCAGGTTTTCACCGTTCAGGGTGACTTCACCGCTGGTGACTTCAAATGCCTCATTGCCTGCCAGAACCTGTGACAGGGTGCTCTTACCGGAACCGTTGGGGCCCATGATGGCATGAACTTCCCCGGGTTTGATCTCCAGGTTAATGCCTTTGAGGATTTCTTTGTCCTCAACGGATGCGTGCAGGTTTTTAATGCTCAGCATTTGTTGCTTCTCTCTTTTAACCGTCTGAATTCTTTGTGTTTGCCGTCGTACTTAACCAACAGAGCCTTCGAGGCTAACTTCCAGTAGCTTGCCGGCTTCTACCGCAAACTCCATCGGAAGCTCTTTGAATACCTCTTTACAGAAGCCGTTCACAATCATGGAAACGGCCTGCTCCGGGTCGATACCGCGCTGGCGGCAGAGGAACATCTGCTCGTCGCTGACCTTGGAGGTGGTGGCTTCGTGTTCCACGATGGCCGACTTATTCTTGCTCTCGATGTACGGGAAGGTGTGAGCGCCACAGCGGTCGCCGATCAACAGCGAATCACACTGGGTAAAGTTGCGCGCGCCATCGGCTGCAGGGCCGAATTTCACCAAGCCGCGGTATGCGTTGGAGCTGCGGCCGGCAGAGATACCTTTGGAAATGATCGTGCTCTTGGTGTTTTTTCCAAGGTGGATCATCTTGGTGCCGGTGTCAGCCTGCTGGTAGTTGTGGGTCAGGGCGACGGAGTAGAACTCGCCGACACTGTTATCACCACGTAGTACGCAGCTCGGGTATTTCCAAGTGATGGCAGAGCCGGTTTCGACCTGAGTCCAGGACACCTTGGAGTTTTTACCAATACAGGCGGCGCGCTTGGTTACGAAGTTGTAGATGCCGCCTTTACCGTGCTCATCGCCCGGGTACCAGTTCTGTACGGTGGAGTACTTAACCTGGGCGTCGTCGAGGATAACGATTTCGACAACGGCTGCGTGCAGCTGATTTTCGTCCCGCATGGGGGCGGTACAACCTTCCAGGTAGCTCACGTAACTGCCTTCTTCGGCAACGATCAGGGTGCGCTCGAACTGACCGGTGTTAGCAGCATTGATCCGGAAATAGGTGGACAGCTCCATGGGGCAGCGGACACCTTTCGGAATGTACACGAAGGAGCCATCGGAGAAGACTGCAGAGTTCAGCGCGGCGAAGTAGTTATCGCCGGCAGGAACCACACTGCCCAAGTACTTTTTGATTAACTCGGGATGCTTGTGCACCGCTTCGGAAATCGGGCAGAAAATAACGCCGGCTTTTTCCAGGGGTTCTTTGAACGTGGTGGCTACAGAAACCGAGTCGAAAACCGCATCAACCGCAACGCCGGCTAATTTAGCGCGTTCGTGCAGCGGAATGCCCAGTTTTTCATAGGTGCGCAGCAGCTCCGGATCGACTTCGTCCAAGCTCTGAGGCATGTCTTCTTTTTTCTTGGGCGCCGAATAGTAGGAGATGGCGTTGTAGTCCACCTTCGGGAAATCGACGTGGGCCCATTCGGGTTCTTCCATGTCCAGCCAACGACGATAGGCCTTCAAGCGCCATTCAAGCATGAATTCAGGTTCTTGCTTGATTTCTGACAGGCGGCGGATTACATCTTCATTGAGGCCGGGTTCGAAGGTGTCTGATTCAATTTCGGTTACGAAACCATGTTCGTATTCCCGTTTGATCAGCTCTTTCACCTCATTGTCGGTGGTCGCCATGATCGTCGCTCCGTAATTCTCTCATCTGGGGCATGGTGCCCTGTGTTTCGCCGGGGGGCCGAATGTAAAAGGGCTCCTCCCATCGCTTCTGGCGAATGATTATACAATACCAGACTAATTTAGTCAGGTATTAAATCGGTCGTGTAAGGATTATACCTTAATCGTGCGTGCAGCCCTACAGGTGAGCTGCGCGCATGACGGTTCCGGGGCCTTTTCTATTGATCTTGCTCAAAGGTCTTATTGATCCTTTTCGGCTAACATGTGTACGCTGACGAGTATGTACTATGCTCAAATCTAAACGGGTAGCGGGAGGGAGTAATATGAGATCTGAAAATCTGGTGCCGGAAGCATCAATGAGATCTTTGGGTGGGCGTGTCAGTTCGTTGATTAAGATTCAATTAGCGCGAGGGAAAGTCGGTGTTGAAACCGTTGCGGGGCAATTGAATATGAGTCGTTACACGTTGCACAAAAAATTGCGGCAGGAAGGGCTAACGTTTGCGGCATTGCTGGAGCAGGTTCGGCGAGAACAGGCCATCACTTACATGAAGGATAAGTCCAAGCCGTTGGTAGAGATTGCCGAACAGCTTGGTTTTTCGGAATTGAGCGCATTCAGCCGGGCGTTCAAACGCTGGATGGGAACGCCGCCGGCTGAATATCGCTCGCTTAAAATGTCCTGATCAGACTTTTTTGAAAATCAGAGTGGCGTTCGTGCCGCCAAAACCGAAGCTGTTACTCATCACCAAATCCAGATTCTGGTTGTCCATGCGCTCACGGACAATCGGGAAGCCTTCCGCACCTTCGTCCAGATTCTGGATGTTGGCCGATGGTGCGATAAAGCCTTCTCTTTGCATGATCAGAGAGTAGATGGCTTCGTGTACACCCGCCGCGCCCAGAGCGTGACCGCACAGAGGTTTGGTTGAGCTCAGGGGCGGAATCTTGTCACCAAAGGTTTTTCTGAGTGCTTGCAGTTCCGTGATATCACCGGCAGGTGTGCTGGTGCCGTGGGTGTTGATGTAGTTAATCTCACCATCGATATTGGCCATCGCCTGTTGCATGCAGCGAATAGCGCCTTCGCCACTCGGTGCGACCATGTCGGCGCCGTCGGAAGTGGCACCAAAACCAACCAGCTCGGCCAGGATAGTTGCGCCGCGTGCTTCTGCGTGTTCCAGCGCTTCCAGAACCAAGGTCCCGCCGCCGCCAGAGATTACGAAGCCGTCGCGGTCTGCATCGTAGGTACGAGAGGCCAGTTCCGGTGTGTCGTTGTACTTGGTGGATAGCGCACCCATGGCATCGAACAT
This sequence comes from Marinobacter sp. SBS5, assembly GCF_048285575.1. Taxonomy (NCBI): domain Bacteria; kingdom Pseudomonadati; phylum Pseudomonadota; class Gammaproteobacteria; order Pseudomonadales; family Marinobacteraceae; genus Marinobacter; species Marinobacter sp. SBS5. The sequence goes on from NZ_JBLWAZ010000001.1 coordinate 631,163, forward strand.
GAGGCTCAGAGTCCAGTGAATGTCTTCGCCGCCACCGGCGAGCATGACATCCTGGCGACCCAGCGCAATTTGATCGGCTGCGTGGCCGATACAGTGAGCACTGGTAGCACAAGCGGACGTGATGCCGTAGTTGATGCCAGTAATACCAAAGGCCGTGGTGATGGACGCGTTGATGGCGCTGCCCATGGTGCGAGGAACGCGGTACGGGCCAACCCGGCGAATGCCTTTGTCTCGATGGGTGTCGATGGCATCCAGTAACTCTACGGTAGAGGCGCCGCCGGTGCCAAACACGGCCCCCGTGGTGTTAGCGCGAATTTGTTCGTCAGTCAGGCCTGCCTGTTCAATGGCTTCCTTGGTGGCCAGATAGCTATAACCAGCCGCCGGGCACATAAAGCGCCAGATCTTGCGATCAATCAGCTCGGATAGATTCAGGTCGATACGGCCTGAAACGTGGCTGCGCAAGCCGTTGTCCCTAGCTTCTTCGCTCAGGGCAATGCCGGAACGGGACTCACGCAGAGACTCCGCAACTTCTTTTTGATTGGTTCCAAGGCTGGAGACTATTCCCATGCCAGTGATTACAACACGACGCATCTTGCTAACTCCTAAAAGTCGTCAGTGGAGGTGAACAGGCCAACCCGCAGATCTTTGGCGGTGTAAATTTCACGACCATCCACTTCCATTCGGGCATCCGCAATCGCCATTGTCAGTTTGCGGCGAATCAGACGCTTAATATCCAGATAATAGGTGACCTTTTTGTTGCTAGGTAGCACCTGACCAAAGAATTTCACTTCACCGGCGCCCAGTGCCCGGCCTTTGCCTTCACCGCCGCCCCAAGCGAGGTAAAATCCGACTAGCTGCCACATGGCATCCAGCCCCAGACAACCAGGCATGACCGGATCGCCTTGGAAGTGAACTTTGAAAAACCAAAGATCCGGATTGATATCCAGCTCAGCCACTAGACTGCCTTTTCCATACAGGCCGTCTTCAGCGCCAACGTGGGTGATGCGGTCAACCATCAACATTTCGTCGAGGGGCAGGCGCATGTCGCCGGGGAACAATTCGCCCTTACCGCAGCGGATCAGGTCTTCTTTGTCAAAGTGATCAGGGTACATATTACAGGTGTCTCTGTTTCATTATTTGATACACCTACTTTAGCGCCTGATACGAAAACGGCTATTGACCTTTAGTGGATGATTAAGGGAGTTCGCCAATCGCTCAGGGTATGTGTGGGGGTTGAGGCCGATTATTCACCGTACCCGCTTTAGGGTGTTTTGCGTACAATGGCGTCAACAATCTGATGGAAAAAGGGACGTTCGAATGACTGCCTATATGGTTCTAAAGCACCTGCACATGACCGCCGCGTATCTGACAATTACTTTGTTTGCGCTGAGACTGCTGCTGGATGTCGTTGGTCGGCCAGGTTGGAGAGAAACTCCGCTGCGCTGGATCCCCCATGCTAACGACACGGTTCTACTGGTTGCCGCTATTGCACTGTTGTTTGTGGCAGGTTACGCGTCAAGTATGCCGGGCTGGCTGATGGTCAAAATTGTGCTGTTGGTGGGTTATATCGTAGCGGGCGTATTTGCCATCAAACCCAAGTTTTCAACACCGGTTCGTGTCATCGCGGCGATTGTCGCTCTGGTGCAGGTGAGCGCTATTTTCCACTTGGCGATGGCTAAGCCTGTCTTCGGTTGATATCACCGATCCTCATTCGATTTATATCTGCTGGATTTGAAAGCGGGATATCAACGTTCTCAGTGACTCTGACTGTTCACGTAACGCCTCGCTCACCGTTTTGGTATTGCCAATGTGCTGTTCCAGAGATTGGGAGCTTTCGCTTAGCGCGTTTGCGCGCCTTCCGACTCGGCCAATCTCGTCACGTTGAACGTTGATCGCCTCATCGACCTCATGGGTAAAGTGACTGAGGTCGTCAAAGGTTTGTTTGAGTGCGACGAGGTGGGTCTTGAGAGTGGTCAGTGTGTCTCGGTTGGTATCTCCCGCTGACCGGGTTTCGTCGAGAAGTTTGTGAGTGCTATCGACTTGCGTGACCAGTTCGCCAACCCACTGACGAATTTGCTTTGTTGATTCCCCTGTGCGGCGGGAGAGGTTTCGCACCTCATCCGCAACCACGGCAAAACCACGCCCCTGTTCCCCGGCCCGGGCGGCTTCTATGGCGGCGTTCAGAGCCAGTAGATTTGTTTGTTCGGCAATGTCGGCGATGACGCTGATGACTTGTTCGATTCGTTCGCTGGAGCCGCGGAGTGCTTCAATGGCAGTGGTCACTCGGTTTATTACTTCAACGGCATGCTCGGCGGCTTGTTCGCTTTCACGAAGCTGGTGCTGAACATCATTGTTGCCTTTGACGGCATCTGTTACCTGGGCTCGGGAGGCGTTCGCCGAATGCTCAATGTGGCTGGCGCTTGCGGTAATGGAATCCATGGAAGCAACAACGTCCTGGATTTGCCGGTTGTTGTGTTGCGAGGAAAGGTGCACCGCATCTGCCTGTTCATCCAGGTTGGCTGAGCGCAGCTGCAGAACCGTAGCGGCTTCTGTGACATCCTCTACGAAGAGGCTGAACTTGGCAATCAGGCCGTTAATGGCAAGGGCCACGGCGGATACTTCATCGCGCCCCGATACCGAGAGCGGCATGGATAGATCTGAGGAGGCCTCCATGACACGGAGGCGTTGGGCGATCAACTGCAATCTTGTGGTAACGGTGCGGCGAAGCCAGTAGGTCAGTAACATCGTGCCAAGCAAAACGATGACGGCACCTGCAAGTAAGAACCTCTGTTGTTGATTCAAAAACGCCAGCAGTGTGTTTGCGCCTGTATTGGCCTCTTGGCGGCGCTTCGAGCGCTGCGCGTCAATCTCGTTAAGCATAGGGTCAAGAGCCTGGTAAAGTTGGAAATCCACAACTTTACCGGCTGCATAGTAGCTCATCTGATCGATCGGTTTTTTCAGGGCTTCGAGCAGGTCGAGAACGGCTTGGTGGGCGTCGGTGTTCTGCTGTGCCCAGGTCTTCAGGCGGGGGTTGGCGGTTGCTGCGTGCCATTGCGTCTGGATAGTTGCCGCAGTGTGTTGGAACTGCTCGGTAATTTCATCCCAAAGCAACAGTTGGGCTTTAATCTTGTAGGAAAGATCCATGAGTTGACGATGACTGCGGTCAAGGTCGGTCAGCAGCCAGACATCCGCCATTTGCTCTCGCACTAGCTGGTCTGTGGCGTCTTCAGCCTCACGTACGACAGACATGGATAGCCACGCCAACGCCGCCAGCGCAAGCAGACAAAAACTGGAAAACAACATCAGGCGTTGATGCACCGTCAGGCTCATCGCGAACTTCCTCTCAAGAGATTCGCGATGAGCATAGATGCGGGGTGTGACAGTTATGTTGCAGGTGCGGACGGTCGCGCACGATCCAGCACGTTGTGATTACTCCAGTTTCTCAGCCAGTTTATCCAGTTTTTGTTGCACTGCGCGCAGCTGCTGGACGATCTCATCCCGCTCATCATGGGCTTTTTTCGCCGCCTCGGCGTTTTGTTCTTCGCCCATCACTTCCAGAATCGCCCCGATCATCATATTCAGGAACACAAAGGCGGTGAGGAAGATAAACGTCAGGTAGAAAATCCAACTCAGCGGATATTCTGCCATGGTGGCATACATGACATCGGTCCAGTCTTCGAAGGTCGCTACCCGGAACAGGGTGAGCATGGATATTGCCACATCACCCCAGAGCTCCTCATCCACACTGGCGAAGAACATAGAACCAATCGCTGCGTAGATGTAAAAGATGATGAACATCAACAGAGCAATGTAGCCCATCCGTGGAATGGCTTTGAGCAGCGAGTTGATCAGGAATCGCAGTTCGGGCACGACTGACACTAGCCGCAATACCCGGAACACACGAAGCAGGCGGCCGAGCAACACCGCCTCGGAGTTGTCGAGCGGGACAAGACTGCCGATGACCACCAAGGTGTCGAACAGGTTCCAGCCGTCCCTCAGAAACCGACGTTTGGTGGGGCAGGCGGCAAAGCGGAAGAGTATTTCAATCAAGAAGAACAGGGTGATGGCGTTGTCCAGTACCGTTAACGACTGCTCGACCAACGGAGGCAGGTCATAGGTCTTCGCGCCAATGGTCAGGGCGGAAAGAATGATGATGGCAATGACTGCGCCTTGAAAAACCTTGCTGGATTCAATGCGCTTGAGTTGTTCAAAACTGTTGGAAGAGGACAGCTCAACAGACATCACTAGGGCTCCGGGTAAAAGAATCGTGGCAATTCTAATGGTCTGTTGAGGTCGGTGGTAGCTTTGTATTCAGATCAGGTAGCCCTACGGATTGTCTGCTTAACCAGCAGTTCTGAAAAATGCCAGAAATTGGCGCTCTTCCTGCCGGGCTTCCTGCAATGATGTTTTCCTGAAGCGAAGTTGGGTTCCCGGAGGCCTTTGGGCCAGAGCGTCCAGACTTCGAGGCGTGACCGCGCCCAGCTTTGGATAGCCGCCGATGGTTTGCCGGTCATTGAGCAGGATAATGGGTTGGCCATCGGCGGGCACCTGAATGGCGCCCAGGCTGGTGCCTTCTGAAATAAGCTGGCGGTCTGCAGCTTCCAAAGCGGGGCCGGTCAGGCGCGCGCCCATGCGATCAGCTTGGGGGCTCAATGTGTAGATGTTATTGAAGAAGGCCATGAGCGCGGCATCGGAAAACCGCTCGACCTGTGCACAGGGAATTACGTTCAGAGTCAGCGGCTCGTGGTAGTCGGGAATCCACTGGCTGGGTATCTTTCGATTTAAAACCAGCGTTAAAGCCGGCCGGCAGGGCAAAAAATCGTTTTCCGAAAGTGGCTGACCGTTTTGGTGAAGGCCCCCCGTGCCTTCTCTGAGCACAGTCGCGCAGCTGTTGCCCAGAGCGGTGTTGACTATGAAACCGCCGAGCACGGCCAGATAACAGCGGACGCCGGATCGCGGTGTGCTCAACGCCACCGCATCCCCGGATGTAACCCGAACCGTGCTCCAGAGCGGTTTTGGTTTGCCATTAACGGTGAACTTCACCTCGGCACCGGTCACCACAATCTGGGTGCTCAACTCGCAGGTGAGCTCCATCCCGCCGAAGGTGATTTCCAGAGCCGGCGTTCCGAAGGCATTGCCTAATAGATGGTTGGCCCAAGCCCACGCGTGCCGGTCCATGGCACCGCTGGTGGTGAGCCCCATGTGCATTACGCCTCGGCGGCCACCGTCTTGTAATAGGGTGAAAAAACCCGGTTTGGTGACGTGAAAGCCAGCAGGGTTGCTCATTCGATCTGCCCGCCCAGTGCGAGGTACTCGTCCTGCGAGATTGACCGAAACTGAACCTGTTGCCCGGCGCTCAATAGCGATGGTTGCTCCCTGTGAGCATCAAACATGGTTAGCGGTGTGCGGCCTATCAGGTTCCAGCCGCCCGGCGATTCCAGCGGGTAAATGGCGGTTTGTCGGTCCGCAATGCCAAGGCTGCCCGCGGGGACTTTCGGCCTCGGGGTGGCGAGCCTGGGTGTCGCCAGTTCTTGGGGAACTTCCCCCAGATAGGCAAACCCGGGCGCGAAGCCGATCGCAAACACGTGGTAAATCTGCTCGCTGTGGCGTTGAATCACTTGGTCGGTGGTTAAACCGGCCCGTTCCGCGATGGCTGCGAGATCCGGGCCAACGCTGGGGTGATAGTACACGGGGATTTTGATGATGTCGGATTCACCGACATTTGTCGGTTGTTCGGGGAGGTCACCCAGTGTGGCTTTTACGTCTGAGAGCACGCTTGAATAGTCGTCTTTCAACACATCATAACGCAGCATCAGTGACGTATAGGACGGCACCAGATCAATAAGGCGCGGTCCAAGCCGGCGTGCTAATGCTTCGGCAGCGATACGGATTTTTTCGGTAAGGGCGATATCGATGCGGTCGCCGAAATACAGGGTAAGGGTATCGATACCGGTCACCTGACACTGCCAGCGCATCAGTGAAGGTCCTTCAGGGCCTTGCGGATAGCTTCAACAGCGGCAATGGAATCCGGGTTGTCGCCGTGGACGCACAAAGAATCAGCCTCAAGATGCAGTGGTTTGGCATTAATGCTTTGAATCGGCGTGCCGTTAGCAAGATTACGGGCCTGTTCAATAATGATGTCTGAGTCTTTATGAACAGCGCCAGGCTGAGTGCGTGGGACGATAAAACCGTGCTCGTCATAAGCTCGGTCAGCAAAGGCTTCGAGTATGAGTGGTACGCTGTGTTTCTGGCACAGCGCTTTCAGGTTGCTGTTGTCCGCCGTGGTCATCGCCATAATCGCAAGGTCATGTGGGGAGTGGCTAATAGCGAGCAGAATGCTTTCGAGAATTGCCTCATCGCGCATCATGTCGTTATACAGGGCGCCGTGGGGCTTTACGTAACTCAATAGGCCGCCTGCTGAGGCCGCAATGTGGCTGAGAGCGCCGATTTGATAGCTGACCATCGCGGTAATTTCTTCGGGCTTAAGCGTCATTGAACGGCGGCCAAAGCCTTGTAAGTCTGGATATGAGGGGTGCGCGCCAAGGGCTACGCCGTGCTTGAGAGCTAACTGAACGGTGCGGTGCATGGTGATCGGGTCACCGGCATGAAAGCCGCAGGCAATGTTGGCCTGATCGATGTACGGCATGATGTGCTCGTCCATGCCCATGGTCCAGGCACCGAAGCTTTCACCTAAGTCACAGTTCAGTAGCATTGCTGTCTCCGAAAGGGGCTCATAAACAGATGTGTTGCTCTGTATATACTACCTGATCCTGGCCGGAGAGAGGTGTTCGACCCGTTGGGCAGACTATCCGAGAATGCGCTGCCATTCGTCCTCGCTAACGGGCATAACGGAAAGTCGGCTGCCTTTACGAACCAAGGGTAAATCTTCTAAACCGTCCATGTTCTTCAGGCGATCCAAAGAAATCAGTTTCGGGAGTTTTTCCACAAACTGCATATCAACGGCTTGCCAGCGAGGCTGCTCGTGCGTGCTTTTGGGGTCGTGGTAGGGGGAGTCGGCATTAAATTGTGCCGGGTCAGGGTAGGCGCTTCGGGTAACCCGAACAATGCCGGCAATGCCAATGTGTTTGCAGCTAGAGTGGTAGATAAACACTTGGTCGCCTTCGGCCATCTGCCGCAGAAAATTGCGGGCCTGATAGTTGCGAACGCCATCCCAAGGAATGCTGGTGTCGGGTTTCTGCGCAAAATCATTGATGCTGCATTCAGACGGTTCCGTTTTCACTAACCATTTGGCCATTCGTATCGAGCCCTTTATACGGTGTATGGCAGGACGCCAACATAGATTGCGCCAAAATGGCAGGCACTGCCGCCGATAACAAACAGGTGCCAAACCGCGTGCATGTAGGGGATTCGGTCCGCAAGATAAAACACCACGCCCGCGGTATAAACGATACCTCCCGCAACGGTTAGGTATAGGGCCGTTTCACTCAGGCTGGCGGCCAGATCTTCGGAAGCAAAGGTAATTAACCAGCCCATCGCCACGTAGATGCCGACCCGAGCCAGTTTGAAGCGGTTTTTAAAGATCACCTTTAATACCACGCCGGTTAAGGCCAGTGACCAGATGACGGCGAATAACGTCCAACCGGTTGTGCCTCGCATGTTGACCAGAAGAAACGGGGTATAAGTGCCAGCAATCAACAGAAAGATAGCGCAGTGATCCAACGTTTTATAAAGGGATTTTAGTTGTGGACTGCGGGCACCGTGATAAAGCGCGGAAGCCATGTACAGCAGAATCAGTGACAAGCCAAACACGCTGAAACTGATGATTTTCCAGATATCGCCCATCTGACTGGCACCGGCAATCAGCGCAGTGGTGCCGATAACGCTCAGAATGGCACCCAGCCCGTGTGTGGCACTGTTGATCCATTCTTCGATCCGGTCGTGAGCGATGTTTGTGGTTGTTCCACGTTGGTTTGTTTCGTGTTTCATCTGCGTCACCTGAATCCGCTTAATAAATAATGCGCCTGAGCGTACAGGTGTACGCAGAAATTTTCCATTAATAATCGCTGCGTCCCACAGCGTTTTTGCTAGCTGTTTTAAGGCGGGAGAAGGTTGCAGGTACAACTCCAAGCCACGCTGCCAGCTGGTTATCGGGCACTCGTTTCACGAGCTCCGGGTATTCGTCGAGCAACAGGGTGTACCGTTCTTTGGCGGGCATGGTTTGTTTGCGAAATTCACGCATGCTGGTCAGCTCTGCGATCTCTTCGGTAAGCATTAACGCAAACTTCGACCAGAGACCGTCGCCATGGCTCTGTACGGCTGAGCGAAAAGCTGCGAAATCCGCTACCCAAAGTGTTGCTGGTACAACGCTGGTTAAACAAAGTGTGTTGCGGATGGTTCTGGCGCGGCCAAACACTGGCCATACCAAGTCGCCTTCTGTGAAAAAGTGATGGACAGCCACTTTGCCGGATGAGGATTCTCGGAATAAGCGCAAAATACCGTACTGGATGAGGTAGACGTTTGACCAAGATCGATCATGCTTTTCCAGCGGAGTTTCGGCGTCAACACGGCGCTGATGAAACAGTCGGGCGATATCGCTGAGGAACAGCGCTTCGCTGGAGTTTTGTTTTTCGTTCAGGCAAATGCCAAAGGCACGGCTAAGTCCGTTCAGCAGGGCGACTTCCGTAGGTGCCGAATCGTGATGAATAATATCCGGGTCATCATCGCCCAACAGGCAGGGAGCGGATGCTAGTGGGGGGCTGAAGCGGCTGTTCATAATCTCACTCTCTCTGTGTAGGCCCGCATTTAATTATCCTGCTCAAAAACAAAGATCTCAAATGATTTAAATGGTTAAGGATGTTTGGCTGAATAGATAAGCGGGGACGTGGGAAGTTACCTCTTGCTGGCTAGGTGGTAGACTGCCCCGCTTGTCTTGTTTTCCTGTATTAGTCCCCGGAGACGCCATGACTGCTGCGCTGGCCTTGTTTATAAAACTTCTGCCTCTTTATGTGACTGTCGCCCTTGGCTGGCTGGCGGGCCGCTATCTGGAGGTCAGTGGAAAACACATTGCGGGCATGATGCTGTACATCGTTACGCCCTCCGTGGTGTTCTCTGGCGTGATGGCGGCCCCCCTGTCTGCCGAAGTGATTCTGCTGCCCTTTCTGGTGATGGGGTTTTGTACGCTGATCGCTTTGCTGCACATGGTTTTCGCTCGCAAACTTTTGAACGATGGCAGTGAAGTGGTCATACCTTTGACGGTGGGAACAGGCAATACCGGTTATTTCGGTATCCCGGTTGCGCTGTTGCTGTTCGGGGAGCAGGGGCTGGCGATTTATATCGTTTGCATGCTTGGCACGACCTTGTTTGAAAACTCCGTCGGGTTTTATCTGGCGGCTCGGGGGAAATACAGCGTACGGGATGCGCTGGTTCGGGTGGCAAAGCTACCTTCGGTCTATGCCTTTGTGCTGGCTGTTGTACTGAACCTTTCACACATCGGCATCCCTGAACCGTTCGTACCGCTGTTTGATAATTTGCGCGGCGCCTACAGCATTTTGGGCATGATGATTATCGGGATGAGCATCCTGAGCTTCAGAGGGCTGGCCGGAAACCCGGTGTTTACCGGGTTGGCGTTTTTCGGAAAGTTTGTCTCTTGGCCGGTGTTGGCTTTAGGGTTCTGGTGGCTCGACGCCAATGCGCTGGGTATCTATGACTTGGCGGTACACCAAGCCATTTTCCTGATTTCCATCACGCCGATTGCGGCCAATACTGTGGTGATTGCCACGCTGCTGGATGCATCGCCCCAGCAGGCGGCAGGTACCACGCTTCTCAGTACATTGTTTGCTCTTGGCTTTATTCCGGTGATGGTGTCGCTCGTGCTTTAGTGACTGTGTGACGGCGATGCCGCCGACTCATGAGCCATGTTTTCAGCGCGCGCCTCGGCAATATCTTTCCGGGCATGGCGCACCACACTGATCCCCGCGGTAATGGCCAGCGAGCCCATGATTGCAGCCACGGCGAGGTCTGGCCATGCGGTGCCTGTGCCGAACACGCCCAGTGCCGCGCCCATAACGGCGATATTACTGATGGCATCGTTGCGGCTGCAGAGCCACACCGACCGCATGTCGGAATCCCCCTCACGAAACTTGAACAACACAAAGGCAACACTGACGTTAGCGACCAGGGCGAGCAAGCCAACACTGCCCATGGTAAATGGTTCGGGTGTGGTGCCAGCTTCCAGTACCCAGAGTGCCCGTGCCCAGACCACCCCGCCGAAAATGGCCATGGTGATGCCCTTAACCATAGCCGCACGGCCACGCCACAGCATGCCCATGGAAAGAACCGTGAGAGACAGAATGTAGTTGGCACTATCGCCAAAGAAGTCGATGGCGTCGGCCATCAGGGATACCGAGCCAGAGGAAAGGCTGGCAATGCCTTCCACCAAAAACATGGCAAGGTTTACCCACAGGGCAAACCACAAAGCGCGCCGAAAACCGGGTGCGGGCGTTTTCGGCGTAGGAGCTGAACAGGAACAAGCCATAAAGACCTCCAATGAATCAATGCCCTCATTAAAAACCCTATAGTAGCTACAGGGTCAAGCCCTTTGGGCGACGGCGCAGTTATTCACCGCTTCCTGCCCGATGGGTGCCGGGTACATGATTGTGGGGCTCTGCTTCTGAGAGTTTGCCAAGTTCGGTATTGAGCCCGTCAAGGATGCCGCAGTCGCTGATGGCACCGGGGGAGGCGCAGGCGCGCTGAAGGCTCACTAAGGTTTGTTCAAGACTGGCCAGTTCCTTAAGGCGCGCTCTGACATGAGACAGATGACGGGCGAGCAGTGCATCTACATCCGAGCAGTCGGCGGTGGGTTTTTCGGCCAGGCGGAGAAGTTCGCGAATTTCTTCTTGAGCCATATCCAGATTGCGACACCGCCGGATAAACAGCAGGCGCTCCAGGTGTTCTTTGCGATAGGTTCTGTACCCGTTTTCCCCACGCTCGGGGCGGGGCATCAATCCGATCTTTTCGTAGTAACGAATGGTTTCGACGGGCACGTTGGCCTGTTGCGAGAGTGCTCCGATTTTCATTCTTTACCTCATGCCTCTCTTAATCTGTAGGAATGGAGAGTGCCGCCGTTGGTTTTCTCTCAGTTTATCCTTAAGAGGTACAAGAACTACGCCATGAGCACAAGTTTGGTTTAGAGCGCTGAGTGATATGGATCACTGATCCGCGTCAATATATACGGCGGGCCGGTCAGGCATAATCTTCTTTTTCGGTTTACCGCTTTACCTGACGTTAGGTTTACCCCTATGGCTTCCAATCGTTCTGCCGAGAGTAACCAGCCCGCCTTTATTTGGGACGAGGCCCTGATTCGTCGTTATGACCTCAGTGGTCCGCGATATACCTCTTACCCTACGGCGGTAGAGTTTACTCAAGAATATTCTATCGAAGACATGATGACGGCCGCCGGTCGTAGTCAAACCGCGGGAGGCCCGGTTTCGCTTTATACCCATCTGCCGTTCTGTGCACACCTTTGTTATTACTGTGCTTGCAATAAGGTGATCAGCAAAAAGCGCGACAAGGCCATGCCCTATGTTGAGCGGGTTCTGAAAGAGGCGGCGATCCAGTCAAAGCTATTTGGTGCAGATCGGCCGGTGCAGCAGCTTCATTGGGGAGGCGGTACGCCCACGTTTCTGCCCAAGGATGTCATGCGACATCTGATGGAGGGCTATGGTGAACTGTTTAATCTGCAGTCCGGGGAAGACCGGGATTACAGCGTTGAAATTGACCCTCGCGAAGTGGATGAAGATACCCTGCCCACCCTGTGGGAGCTGGGATTTAACCGCATCAGCTTGGGTGTGCAGGATGTGAACCCTGACGTACAGAAAGCGGTCAACCGCATTCAGCCCCGGGCAATGACGGAAGGGGTGTTAAATGAGGCGCGCCGTCTTGGTTTCCGGTCGATCAATCTGGACCTGATTTACGGTTTGCCGCACCAGACCCCTGAGAGCTTTGCTGAGACGCTGGAATCGGTGATCGAAATGTCGCCGGATAGACTGTCCGTGTTCAGTTACGCACACCTGCCGGACCGTTTCTATCCGCAAACCCGGATACTGGCAGACACGCTACCAACGCCTCATCAGAAATTGACGATCCTTCACAACACCATCAATCGATTGTTGGAAGCCGGCTACGAATACATTGGCATGGACCACTTTGCCAAACCTGATGATAGTTTGGCGGTTGCCCAGCGCGCGGGTCGTTTGCACCGAAACTTCCAGGGCTACACCACCCACGCGGATTGTGATTTGGTGTCACTAGGTGTGTCGGCCATTGGGCAAACCGATGATGCCTATTTCCAGAACAACCATGATTTGCCTTCTTGGGAAGCGTCGATTGATGCCGGGCAGCTGGCCATTGTTCGCGGTGTCGGGCTGAGCAGGGACGACCGTATTCGTCGTTGGGTTATTGGCCAATTGATTTGCCAGTTCCGCTTGGATCGCAAACAGTTTACCGGCCAATGGAATGAAGACTTTGACCGTTACTTTGCCGATGAATTAGCGCGTTTGAAACCGATGATTCAGGACGAACTGATTGCCGATACGGGGTCGGTTTTTCAGGTGCAGCCCGCAGGAAGATTGTTAATTCGTGCCATTTGCCAGATTTTCGATTTGTATCGAAAAGTGGGGGCCAGCCAGCGTTTTTCTCGGATTATCTGAAAACGACGAAATTGATGTTAATTAACAAGCAGGGCTGCCTTAGGGTGGCCCTGTTTGCGTTGTGGTATCTGCCAAGCCTAAAAAAACATGAGTTAGTATTTGTGTTGCACGCTAATGTTATGCCCTCTGCAGACTGGACAATGTGCCGTGAAATGCGTATGGTTTTTTGGCCTCACGTCTGGGCTTCTATGTGATTAACCTGAAACTCAATACATAGAAGGCGTCTGTTCTGGTGCTCAGAGCACTCTCTGGTATCAGAAATGGGCGTCAGTCTGTTTAGCTTCTGGTTAAAAGGATTGAAATTACCATGACATCTAAAGAATTTTCAGAGCTTTTGCCTCGCCTTAGTATTCCTTAGCTACTTTTAGCTGCCGGGCACCTTGGCCCGCTTCCTGTTGCCCTACGCGACACTCCCGCTTGAGCGGAAACGACAGCTCCCTGCTCGATTCTTGGCGACCGAAATGAATCGTTCGGGCAGACAGCGGTTTTTTGTTTCTTCGAAAAGAGGTTGAGCCTTGAACGAGAACGGATTTACCCAGTTTTCTACAGTAACCGTGCTGTTACTGCTTGCTGCCTTCTACGGTGGTACCTACTTACTGACTTTGCTCATCCGCAAAGACAAGGAAGATACTTCTGGCTTTATGGTGGCAGGCCACCAGGTTGGTTTCGGAATGGGGGCGGCCAGTATGACCGCCACCTGGATATGGGCTGCATCGTTCTATGCGGCGGCTACGTCTGGTTACACCTACGGCGTGTCGGGGCCGATTCACTACGGTTTCTGGGGCGCGTTGATGATTCTGTTCATCTATCCGTTTGGTCGCCGCTTCCGCGAGCTAGCGCCTAACGGGCACACGCTGGGTGAGCTCATCCATGCGCGTCATGGCTCGTCCAGTCAGCTGATTTTGGCCGGCTCCAACGTGTTGGGTAGCGTTATCAGCTTGATGGTGAATTTCACTGCGGCGGGTGCCCTGGTTTCTGTATTGTCACCCCTATCGTTTGAAACCGGTGTCCTCGTGGCTGGTGTGGGCGTCCTGTCTTACACCTTGACCTCCGGCTTCCGTGCCTCCGTGTTTACCGATTTCGCCCAGTTGGTGGCACTGATGGCGATCGCCGTGGTGATCATCCCTGCGGTGCTGTTTGCTGCCGGCGGCCCGAGTGTGATGGTTGAAGGCCTTAGCCGCATGACAGACGAGCAAGCCAGTCTATTCTCGGTAGATGCGATCATGAATCAGGGCGCTCCGTTCTTCGTTGCGGTGCTGGCTTACGCCATCGGTAACCAGACCATTTCTCAGCGCTTGTTTGCGGTTCGTGAAAAGAACATTAAGTCCACCTTCGTTACGGCCACACTCGGATACGGTGCGATCGTGATCGGATTGGGCATGATCGGCTTGATGGCACTGTCTGTCGGTGTCGAGCCGATTAACGGCGAAATGAACAACCTGATTCCGCAAATGGTTTCTACTTATCTCTCACCGTTCTTCGTAGCGCTGTTCTTCGTGCTGGTGATCGGTTCTTTGTCTTCGACGGCGGACTCGGATCTTTCGGCGTTGTCCACCATCATGATGGCGGACGTTTACGGCAAAAATATTGCGAAGAACGATCCTAATCCAAAAATCATGATGATGGTTGGCCGAATCACCATGATCGTGGCCACGGTTGCGGGTCTGATTTTCGCCAGCTTCTCGTTGGATATTCTGGTGATGCTGGTGTTTGTCGGTGCCTTATGGGGTGCGATTGTATTCCCGGTCATCGTTAGCTGCTTCTGGGACAGAGTGACCAACGCAGCCTTCACCTGGTCAGTTGTGGTGGCAATGGCTCTCTTCTGTATTGCCCGTTTCGAGTTGGTAGAGATGACAGGGCTGACCGTTCTGGCGTTTGAAATTCTGGCCTCAGCGGGCGGAGCTGTGGTGATTGGCATGATGGTGTTCGGGTTCTTCGGCCGCGCTGCCGGATTGGTTGCGGGCGCGATCACCTTGGTATTGATGCTGGTCTTTGCGACCGGATTCCTGCGTGACTACATGGTTCTGGTGGCATCACTGACTGCATACGGTGCCAGCGCTCTGGTTTGCACAGCAATGACACTGCTCAGTAAAGAAGAGCGTTTTGACTTTGATTTGATCAAAAAACGGGTCGGCTGCTACGACGACGTAGAAACTGACGAGACTGTTGATATGATGCCGGAGGGTGCAAAATGACAAACGAATTGGTTTATGGCGCGTATATTTTGGTGTGGCCAGCCCTGACGTTGGGTGTGCTGGCGGTTATCTGTGGCGCCGTAGCGCGGGATGCGCGTAACTGTCGAAAATCGGATGAAGATTTGATTTGATTAGAAGTGATTTGACGTGAAGCCGGGTAACCCCCGGCTTCTTTTTGGTCCAGATATTATTGCCAGATGCCCAGTAAGGCCCCGGACCCCAGCACGACCGAGCCACCCACCTCGGCAACAATCAACGCGACCATGAAACCATGTATCAGCCAACCGGGCAGGTTTGATTGGCCCAGCTTGTGAGGTTTTCGCAGTTGGTTGCTGGTGTCCCGCAGAATGCCGTGAATGATGTAGGTGCCAATGGCCATGGCGAAAAAGCCCAGGGCACCTATGGCTGCCAAAGTGTTCACCCAATCTGTATATACGCTATAACTGGCAAACCATCCCAAGAGCAGGGCGGCAAAGCTGTACATCAGTGAACTGCGGTGCGCGATGTCAACGTAACGAGGCGCGGCCGCTTTCGGGCTAGTGGCCATACACCAGTATTTCCAGATGCCGGTCAACAAGCCCGTAATAAAAAAGATAAACGCGGCGGAGAGGCAGAGCTTTTCGGCCAGACTCATTGAATTCAGTCCTTGCATGAGGCCATGACCATGTCGTGGCGAGGTGGGTTGTTATGGTGCCTTGGGCCTTGGAAATCTATCAGAATGGGTAGGCTGATAATAGTCAGCGTGGGCCAGTCTTGGCTTCAGGCTAAGGGCGATTTTTGAAACAGCGGAGCACCCGGAGTAGTCTCTGGAGTGTGTCTTCAGTTTGGAGCCTGTTATGGATATTCGTCTAAAACGAGCTTACGAAGCCCCGGCCCCCTCAGACGGCCCGCGCATACTGGTAGACCGTATCTGGCCGCGAGGCGTCTCTAAAGAGGATGCTGATATCGCCCATTGGCTAAAAGGGCTGTCACCGTCCACCGAATTGCGGAAATGGTTCGGCCATGATCCGGACAAGTGGGACGAATTTCAGAAGCGGTACCTCAAAGAGTTGAAGTCAGACAACGCCTTTGATGATATTGAAACGTTGAAAAGCTTGCTTGCGGAGCGGAAGCGCATAACTTTGGTGTTTGCAGCGAAAGATACCAAGCACAATAATGCGGTTGCCCTGAAAACCTTTGTGCAAGAAGATAAGCTTTGATCTCTATCTCAAATAAAAACAACGGGCTGTAACCCCCATAACAAGAGTGCCAGCCATGCTCGCTCCTGCATCTGTTTCTGACTATCGCTTGTTGGCCAAGCGAAAACTACCGCGCATGCTGTTTGATTATCTCGACGGCGGTGCTTTTTCTGAACACACCTTGGCTGAAAACCGACGGGCGTTTAATCAGTGGAGTTTTCGCCAGCGGGTAATGGCCGATGTATCTCAGGTTGATACGGCTACTAGTTTGCTAGGTGCTCCGGCTAGCTTGCCACTGGTTATGGCGCCGATGGGGCTGTCAGGCATGTTGGCCAAACGCGGGGAAGCTCAGGCTGCCAAGGCGGGCGCTAACGCAGGCATTCCCTTTTGTTTAAGCACCGTGGGGATTTGTTCAGTCGAAGAGGTGGCCCGGGAAGCTCCGAATGCCGACCTTTGGTTTCAGCTTTATGTCCTGAAAGATCGCGGGTTTTCCGAAAACTTGTTGGCGAGGGCCTGGCAAGCCGGCTTTAAAACGTTGGTATTCACCGTTGATCTTGCGCGCCTTGGGCTGCGTTATCGTGATGTGCGTAACGGCATGAATGGAAATCTGTCGTTGCCCGCAAAAGTGCGTAAGGCGCTGGATTTGGTGAGCCATCCCGGTTGGTTGGCCAATGTCGCCATTGGAGGAAAGCCGCTGACGTTCGGTAATCTTGCCAGTGTCGTGCCGTCTGGCCGTAAACCCGAAGACTTCAAAGCGTGGGTAGAGAGTCAATTCGATCCCTCGGTAACTTGGACTGATCTGGATTGGATACGCCAGCATTGGCCTGGAAAACTGGTGATTAAAGGCATTATGGAAGGGGCTGATGCACTGTCCGCAGTTGAGGTGGGGGCTGATGCGGTGGTGGTGTCTAATCATGGTGGCCGCCAATTGGACGGAGCTCCCGCTTCTTTAAGTGTGTTACCAGCTATTTCGGATGCAGTGGCCGGGCAGTGCCAGGTCTTTGTGGATGGTGGGGTTCAGTCTGGTCAGGATTTGGTGCGCGCTTTGTGCCTGGGCGCAGATGGTTGCCTGATGGGGCGACCTTGGGGATACGCCTTGGCGGCAGGTGGGCAGGCAGCTGTTGAAAATCTGCTTGATAACATTCGCCTGGAAACCGAGTTAACCCTTTCGTTGATGGGGAAAACGTCGATTGCCGAGTTGGGCCGATCGGATGTGTTATCACTGACGGAAGTGCAGGCGATGTCTGGGAAAGGAGCAAGCTAGCTGCCGTGTGACGGGTTACCCTCCCGTCATATTCATAAACCGAAGAATCTCCACCTCCCCCTCACTGGAAAAATGATGCCGTTCCGGCTTCAAATCCATCGCCGCAATAATCGCCTCCCGAAGCCGCTCATCATCCCCCGGATGCTCCCGCAACAACGGCAACAAATCCATAGAGTGCTCATTGCCGAGACACAACAAAAGCCGCCCCTCCACCGTCACCCGAACCCTATTGCAGGTCGAACAAAAGTTATGCGAATGCGGTGAAATAAACCCAACCCGAGTAGAGCTATCCCGCATCCGGTAGTAACGCGACGGCCCACCGGAATCATCATTGGTCAGCTCGAGATCATGGTGCCGAGCAATGATCGCCCGAACCTCTTCACTCGTACACAACGCCAACCCCCGATCATGCTCCGAGATCTCCCCCAGAGGCATCTCCTCAATGAAGGTAATGTCCAAGCCTTTGGCGCGCGCAAACTCAACCAGCTCCGGAATTTCCTCATCATTACGGCCCTTCATCACCACCGTATTGAGTTTAATACGCTCGAAACCCGCCTCTTTGGCCGCATCAATGCCATCCAGCACCTGGCTTAGCTTGCCGGTGCGAGTGATTGCCTTGAACTTCTCCGCATCCAATGAATCCAAGCTGATGTTTAGTCGGTCCAGACCGCCTTTGCGCAAACCCTCCGCTAAAGCGGGCAGCTGACTACCGTTGGTCGTCATGGCAAAGTCACGCAAACCGTAACTGCCGATTTCCTGAACCAGATCCAAAACGCCCTTGCGAACCAAAGGCTCGCCGCCGGTCAGGCGAATTTTCTCAGTACCCAGCGAAACAAAATTACGAGCCACCTGAGCGATTTCCTCGAGCGACATGATCTTCGCTCGTGGAAGAAACGTCATCTCTTCAGCCATGCAGTACACGCACCGAAAATCACAGCGATCCGTCACCGATAGGCGAACATAATTCACGGTGCGGCCGAAGCGGTCTAAGAGCACGGATTGCGGCATGGCATGGATCCTATGTGTTCATGGGCACAAATGTACTTCTTCAGTATCTCAAAGCACAGGGTGTTGTCGATACCCCATCCTAATTATGCAAGCTAACTGACCTTAGCATGAATTAAAGTTATGATTTGTCTGACAACCA
Source organism: Marinobacter sp. SBS5 (assembly GCF_048285575.1). Lineage (NCBI taxonomy): Bacteria > Pseudomonadati > Pseudomonadota > Gammaproteobacteria > Pseudomonadales > Marinobacteraceae > Marinobacter > Marinobacter sp. SBS5. The sequence continues at coordinate 649,615 of NZ_JBLWAZ010000001.1, forward strand.
TACACTCTAGAATCAAAACAGTCCGGAGCACCGCATGCGCATCACCCGTTTTACGGATTACTCTTTACGGGTACTGATTTATCTTGCGGCTCAGGAGGATGGGCGGTTGTCGACCATTCAAGAGATTGCGGACAGCTACGACATTTCCAAAAATCACTTGATGAAGGTGGTGCATCAGCTCAATCAGAAAGGATATATCGCAACGGTGCGAGGCAAAAATGGCGGCATGCGGCTGTACCGTGATCCGCAAGATATCAATATCGGTGCTCTGGTACGAGAAACGGAAGAAGAACTCAGTATTGTGGAATGCTTTTCCCGAGACAATGCCTGCAAAATAACGCCTGCATGTAGCTTAAGAGGTATGTTCGGCGAAGCGTTGCAGGCATTTCTCTGCGTGCTCGATAAATACACGCTTGCGGAGGTTGTTCAAAGCAAGCATCGTCCTGAATTACTTCGCTTGCTACAGGTTATGTAGCCGTGCGATACATATCGTTACGAACAAACGCCATTCCTTACGCTTAAAGTTCCCCGAGTCCGCTATTATTTAGGTTCGCACATAGCACCATACATTCATTCGGGGTCTGCTTGATTCGTCTACTGTTAGTCGCAATGCTGGCATTGAGTTCTTTGCAGGCAATGGCTGCAGGGGCTCCCGATAGCTTGTCCGTCAGGTTGGATAGGACAAGTGACGAGATTGATATTTCCCGAAAACTCGCTTTCTATGAAGACCCTACCTCCAACCTGAACATTTATCAGATCAAACGGCGCTGGCCTGAACTTGGCTCCAAAGAGGTTCCGCAAAAAGCCTATAACTTTGGTTTTACCGACTCGACGTATTGGTTTCATACCCGCGTGGAAAATGTCTCCAGCCTGAACGATCGCTGGGTGATTGAAGGTTTGTATCCGATAATTGATGAAATGGAGTTGTTTATCGTCCGAGCGACGGGGCTGGTGGAACGCCAGATTGCGGGTGATTCAGTACCCTTTCACAAACGCGCCAAGGACCATCACAACATCAACTTCGACCTGAATTTGGGTCGAGGTGAAAGTGTCGACTTGTACTTCCGCGTTAAAACCAGTGGCGCCGTGCAAATGCGCACCAAGCTCTGGAGTTTGGACGGCTTTAGCCGTGCCGATCATCAGGAACGCTTTGTTCTAGGCTTGTTTTACGGCTTGCTGACGGCCATGTTGGTCTTCAGTTTTCTGATATTCCTTTCAGTTCGTGATGCCAACTATCTTTGGTATTCGGGTTACATTCTTAACTATGGTGCTCTTCAGTTCAGTTTGAATGGCCTTTCTTTCGAGCATCTGTGGCCGGATTCTCCGTGGTGGAACAATCGCTCTGTCGCCGTTTTGATCGCATCGGGCATGGTATTTGTGCTTAGCTTTTCCCGGTCTTTTTTGGCTCTGAAAACCAATGCGCCGATCTTGAATCGAGTTTTTCTTTTCATGATCGGGACCTTCGTGCTGGCGGCCTTCGCGCCAATGGTTTCCCCGGATTACGCACCGGTTATACGCTTTAATAGTTTTGTTGCGGTGTTGGCGGCAATACTGGTGATGTTTGCCGGAGGGTTGTGTCTGTATCGGAATTTCAGACCGGCGCGATTTTTTATGTTGGCGTGGACGGCATTGTTGGCGGGCATGTTGCTCTATCTGTTTAAAACGTTTGGTGTGTTGCCCGCTAATTTCGTGACGGAATATGCCATTCAGATCGGTTCGGCGTTCGAGGTTATTCTGCTGTCGATAGCACTGGCGGACCGCTTGCGGCATATGACGCAGGAAACGCAACGGATTCAAAGTGACATGAACACCATTCTGGAGGCGCGTGTTGCTGACCGAACGGCCGCTTTGGAATCCGCTAATCGCCAACTGGAAATGCTGAGTTCAACCGACGGACTAACCGGTGTATTTAACCGGCGTTACTTTGATGCACACCTGCGGGAAGAAGTGGTTCGGTGCCGGCGTAGAGGATCGCTGGCACTCATTTTGTTGGATGTGGATCACTTCAAAGCCTTTAACGACAACTTGGGGCATCAGGCTGGCGACAGTTGCCTGCGCAAGTTGGCGGATAAGCTGACCTGTCTGGTCCGGCGTGAAACCGACATTGTCTGCCGTTATGGCGGCGAAGAGTTTGCGATTGTGCTGCCATACACCGATGCGGCAGGGGCAAGGCAAGTGGCCGAACAGATTCGCCACGGTATTGAGTCAGATCTTTGGTTTGAGTGGGAAGGTGAACCAAGGTCGGTCACCGTGAGTATTGGTGTGGCCGTGGTTGATTCGGGAATTACGGTTGAGCCGGATGACATGGTGGCTGTCGCAGATGAGGCGCTTTATGCCTCAAAGGCCGAAGGCCGAAACAGGGTGACCACTCTGGAAGTGAGCGGTCACTCATTTCGTGAGGCTTCTGCAATTAAGCCGCAGCTGGCCGGTGAGTAAAACGCTCCGGCAACGAATAACGTAGGATGCGCTTTAGCACGGTGCTGTACTGTTTTCCGAAACTGCCGGTGTTGTAGTGAATGCCGTGCTTACGACACACCTTTTGAACCTTTTCGGATATTTCCGGGTATCGGTGGGCGGGTAGGTCTGGAAATACGTGGTGCTCAATCTGAAAACTCAGGTGACCACTCATGATATGCAGCCATTTCCCGCCAGTAAAGTTGGACGACCCCGTCAGCTGTCGAAGATACCAATGGCCTTTGCTTTCCCCTTCAGCTTCTTCCTCAGTAAACGTTTCCGCATCCTGAGTGAAATGTCCGCAAAAGATCACGGTGGACGACCACAGATTACGGATCAGATTCGCGCAGGCATTGCCCGCGAGCACTATTGGCGCGACGGGCAGGGTCAAGGCAGGGAAGAATACATAGTCTTTAAAGGCTTGGCGGCCAGCCTTCTTGGCCGCGAGTTTTAGAAACGGCTGCTTTTCTTTCAGGTGGCTTTTACCATGGCTCAGCTTTTCCGCCTCTAATTCATGTAGGGCGACGCCCCACTGGAACAGGATGCTTAACGCCGCATAGTTCAGAATCTGGAAGGTGTGTCTGGGCTTCCAGGGTTCATCGTCGCTCAACCTGAGAACGGCGTAACCGTAATCCCGGTCTTTACCAATCACGTTGGTGTAGGTGTGGTGCTCGAAGTTGTGTGTGCGGCGCCAAGATTCGCTGGAGCAGGCGGTATCCCACTCGTAGGTCTGAGAGTTCAGGCTGGGATCGTTCATCCAGTCGTATTGGCCGTGCATCACGTTGTGGCCTATTTCCATGTTCTCGAGGATCTTAGCCAGGCCCAGCGAAGCGGTCGCAGCAAGAAACACTGGTGGAATGAAGCCAAACGGCATCAACACCCGGCCCGCGACTTCCAATTTTCGGTGCAGGCGCACCATGCTGCGGATGTGGTTGGCGTCTCGCTCGCCCAAATCGGCCAGCACTTCATCGCGAATGGCGTCGAGATCTTTTTGAAGCTCGTCCAACTGTTGGTCACTTAGGGTTTTCATTGTGTACTCCTTGTAGCCAGTCCGGCCACAGTGCAAATAATAAAAAGAGTTATGCCTCCAGAGCCACCGGGCCCTGGGGGATGGAAATGCATAATTGAACGCTCTCTGAACCGGGGCCTGACACTTGACCTGTCAGCCGGTTCACCACCGTGCCACTGGTTTTCGTACAGGTGCACTGATGGCATATGCCCATACGGCAGCCATGCTGGGGCGTCAGGCCGGCGGCTTCCGCTATCTCCAGTAAATTGGCGTCGCCTTTAGAGTCCACGGTCAGGTTGCTTGTACTGAACGTCACTTCACCACCCATGTCGGTAGAAGCAAGCTGAGCCGGAGCTGGTGGAGCGAAGAAAGTGCTGTGCAGTTGGTCATCGTTAACGCCTCGCTGGTGAAGCTGTTCCGTGGCTAAATCCATCAAGCCTTTCGGTCCGCACAGAAAGATCTCCCGGGCTGTCAGGTTGGGGATCGAGTCCAGATCCTGACCCTTCAGATAGCGAGGCTCTGAGCCCTCGTGGGTAGTGATGATGTTCAGTGAGAAAGCCGGGTAGCGATTACGCAGCGCAGTCAGCTTTTCCTCACCGATCACATCACTTTGAGTGCGTACGTAATAGAGCAGCGTGACGGGCCCTGGATAATGTTCGAGGGCCATGGTTTCGAGTTGGCTTAGGATCGGCGTAATACCGCTGCCGCCCGCAATGAACAGAACGGGCTTCTTCTCCTCCGGAATCAGAAAGTCGCCAAAGGCTTCCGTCAGCCCGATTACGTCGCCAGCTTTCAGATCATCGTGAAGCCAGTTTGTGACCAACCCTCCTGGTAAACGCTTGATGGTCAGGGTTATGAGTCCCTGATTTTCCCAGAGGGCCGGTGAGCTGGACAGGCTGAAGGTTCGGGTTCGGCGAACACCATTGATGTCGATGCGTACGTTCAGGTGCTGGCCAGCCTTAAAGCCGCCCCAGCGATTAGCCGGCCTCAACTCGAAGGTTTTCGTGTCTGTGGTCTCTTCGGTAATGCGCTCTACCCGGGCCGGTGTGTACTGTTGTACCCACATGGGGTTAATGGCCGTGGTCAAAGGATCAAAAAATGCGCGGGGATCTTCGCGATTCAGTAGTTGCCGGCCTAGCCAATGTAACGTTTTGGACTGCGTGATTTTTGCCAGCATGGTGTGTCTCCAAGTGCATAGGGCTATCGATTTAAAAAGCGCGTGTACAGTTGTTCACTTAATGTGTACGACTGTACACACGAGCTCGAGCCTGAGCAATGGTTTCGGTTGAAAGCTGGCTCATAATGACAAGCTGGGAGGGTTTTTAATCGCCTGAGTGTGTACACTTGTGAACTTGATCTTGTTGTACGGATAGAGCCATGGCAGATGTACAAAGGCGAAAGCCGGGAGAAACCCGCGAAAAACTGATGACGGCGGCACTGACGCTGGTGGGTAAAGGGCGGCATTTCGCCAGTATAGGTATTCGGGAAGTGACCCGGCAGGCCGGTGTGGTGCCGACCTCTTTCTATCGGCACTTTCGCAGCGTTGATGACTTGGGGCTACAGCTGGTAGATGAGCTGGGGTTGGTGTTACGCCGGATGATGCGAGAAGCCCGAGCGAACGTGTTGCAGGCGGATAAACTGATCGAAGAGTCGGTGGGTATCTTCGTGGCCCATGCTTTGGCCAACCGCAACTTCTTCATGTTTATGGCGCAAGGATTGGCGGGCGAAAGTCGTGCCGTTCAGGAAGGTATTCGAAGTGAAATGCGGTTCTTTGCCAGTGAGTTGGCCAACGACTTGCGCCGGCTCAAGCTGCTCGAGCATCTGAGTGACTCGGATCTGGATATGACGTGTGATCTGGTGGTCAGAACTGTAGCTTTCAGCCTGACCGATATCCTCAGTATTTCACCGGAAGATGATTACCAGATCGGGCAGGTGCGCAAGCGCACCACCCGTTTTTTGCAGCTTGTCCTGATCGGGGCCGGCCACTGGAAAAGTGGCTAGGCCTTACTGCTTTTTCTTGCGAGCCTGAGCTTTTTTCGGTTTCGGAGGCAGAATCAGCGCTTCCAGTTCATCCAGGGCTTCGCCGGTGAAAACGGCGATTTTCTGCATGCTCGGAAGGGTGTCCCGGCATCCGGTGTACCCAAAATTAAGTGTGCCCGCGTAGCTCAGGCAGGTAATGTTCAGAGCACCACCATGAGCGATGAGAGAGACCGGGAAGGTCGCTTCCAGCTTCGCTCCCTCAAAGTACAAGGTTTCTTCCGGGCCTGGCACATTAGAAATGGTTACGTTGAACACCGGGCGCATTCGGCCGCCCAATCCTGACATCAACTGCAGGATGTACGGCGACATGAGCAGCATGGTGTATTGCGTCAACGCCGTCTTGGGAAGTTTCTGCAAGTGTTCCTTTGCGCGGCGGCAAGACTCTTTGATTTGCTGGAGACGATTTAAAGGATCGGCTTCGTCGGTCGCCAGTGAAGCAATCATAAAGCTGATCTGAGTGCCCGTTCCCTGATCGTCAGCGGGGCGGATGTTGACCGGTATGCCGGCAGTCAGCGGCGTATCCGGAAGACTGTTCTGTTCGAGCAGGAAGCGGCGCAAAGCGGTTCCACACAAATACAAAACGATGTCGTTCAGCGAGCCGCCGGAGGCGTGCGCCAATGCTTTAATGCGGTCCACTGCATAGTGTTGGGTAGCGAGCCTACGCTGGCCTTTTACCCGGTGGTTCAGAATGGATACCGGCCCGGTAAACGGAGCCGTTAAACCATCTTCCGGGTGCAATGCAGACTTGGCCAGGCGATTGCCTGCTTGCCACAACTGAGGCGCCATATCGACTTGAAGCTTCAAGGCATCCATGGCTTGAGATAAAGCGCCGGGTACGCTGGCCTCCCGGTCACCTTTGTGGGCTCTGCGCTTTTTTGGCTGGACCGCCCAAGGCGGTGGCATGTTCCGAAGATCCGGATCGGTCGTCAGGACGCGCTGCATCAGGCGCACGCCGCTGATGCCATCAATCATCGAGTGATGCATTTTGGTGTACAGCGCAAACCGATTGTTCTCCAGCCCTTCAATAACATGGCATTCCCAGAGTGGTCGGGAAAAATCCAGAGGGTTGGAGTGAAGGCGCGATACCAGAATGCCGAGTTCCCGTTCACCGCCAGGGCGGGGGAGCGCAGAATGCCTGACGTGATAATCAAGATCGATGTCTTTATCTTTTTTCCATGCGGGAGCAATCACTCTGCCGAGAAAACCGGACCAGGCCAGTTTGTCGCCCCAGGGCGCAGCCACAGTATGCGATCCCTTCATGCGAAGCACCATGTCTCGTAGATAGGTGTCCGGTGCCCCTTCGGGCAATGAAAAGATCTGTAGGTTGCCCACATGCATGGGGGTGTCTTCAGATTCTACGGCTAACCAAGACGCATCCAGGGTGTTGAGGCGTGCCATTCCTTTGTACTCTCCGTCAATATGTTATTTCTAATTATGAGCGTTAGTATACCGACTAGTAGACGGCACCTCGATGAAAAGCGTTCCGTAAAGAACACTCTTTTTTTGTGTTTTAAGCTATAAGTTAAGGGGGTAAACCTCAATCAGTCGCTATCGGCAGGCTGAGGTGGACAACGGTGAGTGTTTTGTACCTTGCGGTTGTCCACGGTTTCGAGGAAAACATCGAAACCCCAAAGCCGGTGAACGTGACGGAGCACCTCATCGGTGTGTTTGTCTAAAGGGATATGATCGACCGGGATGTGCCGCAGTGTGAGTGAGCGGTCGCCTCGTACATCCACATTCCAAACCTGAATGTTCGGTTCCCGATAGCTCAAGTTGTATTGTCCGGCCAGTTTTTCGCGCAGTGCCCGGTAGCCGGTTTCATCATGAATCGCGGTGACTGTGTAGTGGTTTTCGTTATCGTCGTCTTCGATGGCAAATAATTTGAGGTCCCGCATCACCTTAGGTGACAGGTATTGCAGAATGAAACTCTCGTCTTTGAAATTCCGCATGGCGAAATGAAGGGTTTCCAGCCAGTCGGTCCCGGCTATGTCCGGGAACCACTCGCGGTCCTCGTCGGTGGGGGTTTCGCACATCCGCCGTAAGTCTGTATAGATGGAAAACCCTAGCGTGTAGGGGTTGATGCCGGAATACCAAGGGCTGTTGAACGGAGGTTGGTAAACAACCGATGTATGGCTTTGCAGGAACTCCAGCATGAAGCCATCGTTCACCAGGCCTTTTTCATACAAACGGTGCAGCAGCGTGTAGTGCCAAAAGCTGGCCCAGCCTTCGTTCATGACCTGAGTTTGGCGCTGTGGGTAAAAGTATTGCGCCAGCTTCCGTACGATTCGTACCAGTTCCCGTTGCCAGGTTTCCAGTAAAGGCGCGTTCTTTTCGATGAAGTAAAGCAGGTTTTCTTGTGGCTCAGAGGGGAATCGTGGCTTGCGTTTGATCGGGTCGTCTTCTTCCGCTTTCGGAATCGTGCGCCATAGGTCGTTAATCCGCCGTTGTTGGTATTCCTCTCTTTCGGTTTGCCTGAGAATTTCTTCCTCTGCAGAAATAGGAGACGGGCGCTTGTAGCGGTCTACGCCATAGTTCATCAGAGCATGACAGGAGTCGAGAATCTCTTCGACTGCATCAATGCCATGGCGCTCTTCGCATTCAGAGACATAGTTTCGGGCGAACACCAGATAATCGATGATGGCGTTGGCGTCTGTCCAGGTACGGAACAGATAATTGCCTTTGAAAAACGAGTTATGCCCGTAGCTTGCATGGGCGACAACCAACGCCTGCATCGGCAGGGTGTTCTCTTCCATCAGGTAGGCAATGCAGGGGTTGGAGTTGATCACAATCTCGTAGGCCAAACCCATTTGGCCCCGTTGGTAGCCCTTGGAAGTCTGCAGGAACTGTTTTCCGAACGACCAATGGTTGTAGCCCACCGGCATGCCCACAGAGCTGTAGGCATCCATCATTTGTTCTGCGGTGATCACCTCGATCTGATTGGGGTAGGTGTCCAGACCAAATTCGGCAGCACATTCGGCGATGGCGTCATCGTATTTTTGAATCAGCTCAAAGGTCCATTCCGAACTGGTTGAAATGGGTGTGCCTGCTCTCGGCTCAAGACCGTCCATATCGTTGGGGCGATCAATTGAATCGTTCATGCAGCTTTCCTCTCGAACAGCTTCCGGAAAACCGGGTATATGTCCGCTGGGTCAGCAATCTGTTGCATGGCAAAGCTTTGCGGGTGCTCGGCCATGAGCTTTTCGTATTCATACCAGAGGGTTTGATGGTCCAGCGGTGTGATCTCGATGTAAGAGTAGTACTGCACTTGAGGCAAAATGCCCTCAGCTAACAGCTTGCCGCAAGTGGGGGAGTCATCGTTCCAGTTGTCGCCATCGGAGGCCTGGGCCGCGTAGATGTTCCATTCCGCAGGGGAGTATCTGTCCTCGATAATATTCCGCATCAGTTTCAGGGCGCTTGAGACGATGGTGCCGCCGGTCTCGCGAGAGTAGAAAAACTCCTCTTCCGTGACTTCTTTCGCGCTGGTGTGATGGCGAATAAACACCACATCAATTTTCTTGTAGTTCTTTTTCAGGAACATGTAGAGAAGAATAAAGAAGCGTTTGGCGATGTCTTTGTGCATCTGAGTCATAGAACCAGAGACATCCATCAGGCAGAACATCACCGCACTGGTGGCTGGTTTGGGCTGTTTCTGGTGCTGTCGGTAGCGCAGGTCAATTTCATCGATGAAGGGTATGCGCTTGACGTTGGCTTTCAGTTCCGCAATCTCTTCCATCAGGGCTTTGATTTGGTCTTCGTGACTGAAGGCAGGGTCCAGATCATCCGGCGCCGTTTTCAGCGCTTCTAACTGCGCCTCCAAATCGCGGATCTTTTTCTTGCGAGCGCCACTCAGGCCCAGTCTTCGGGCGTGGGCACCTCGCAGGGACCGAACGACATCCAGTTTTGCCGGCACACCCTGACTGGTGAAACCCGCTCGCACGTAACTGAAGGATTCGGTGTCTTTGAGTTTTTTTCGGGCCAGATTGGGCAATTCCAGATCGTCGAACAGGAATTCCAGAAATTCCTCCTGAGTAATCTGGAAGACGAATTCGTCCATGCCCTCCCCATCGGGGCTGGCTTGCCCTTCGCCCTGGCCTTGACCGGCTCCGCCTTCGGGCTTGGCGATGGTGTCACCGGCGATCCACTCCTGGTTGCCGGGATGTACCGCTTCCCGCCGTCCACCCGTGCCGTGACGGAAGATCGGCTCCTGAATATCTTTCGCTGGAATGCTGACCTTCTCGCCCCGTTCGACATCGGTGATGGAGCGGCGTTGCACGGCTTCGGAGACCGCTTTTTTGATGTGGTGGCGGTAACGGCGCAGGAACCGTTCCCGATTCACCGCGCTCTTGTTTTTACCGTTCAGTCGCCGGTCAACTATGTGGGTCATGCCCATGTTACTGCTCCCGCTGGTCGTTAATGGGACTTACGCACACGCAGATACCACTCGGCAAGCAAGCGGACCTGTTTCTCGGTGTACCCACGATCGACCATGCGTTCGACAAATTGTTTGTGCTTGTTCTGATCCTCCTGACTGGCTTTGGGATTGAACGAGATAACCGGTAGCAAGTCTTCGGTGTTCGAGAACATTTTCTTCTCGATCACGCTGCGCAGCTTTTCGTAGCTGAGCCAGGACGGGTTCTCCCCATGATTGTTGGCACGGGCCCGCAGCACGAAATTGACCACTTCGTTGCGGAAATCTTTCGGGTTGCTGATACCCGCCGGTTTTTCGATTTTTTCCAGTTCGTCGTTGATGGAAGAGCGGTCCAGAATGTCTCCGGTTTCCGGATCCCGGAATTCCTGATCCTGAATCCACAGGTCGGCGTAGGTGACATAGCGATCGAACAGGTTCTGACCGTATTCGCTGTAGCTCTCCAAGTAGGCAGTCTGGATTTCCTTGCCGATGAACTGGACATAGTGCGGCGCCAGATACTCTTTGATAAAGCGCAGGTATTTTTCCTGGGTATCCGCCGCGTATTGTTCCTGCTCAATCTGCTTTTCCAGAACATACAGCAAGTGAACCGGGTTGGCGGCGATTTCAGTGGTGTCAAAGTTGAAGACTTTCGACAAAATCTTGAAGGCGAAGCGGGTGGATAAGCCATCCATGCCTTCCATCACGCCCGCCGCATCTCGATATTCCTGAATGGATTTGGCTTTCGGATCGGTATCTTTGATGTTCTGGCCGTCGTATACCTTCATTTTTGAGAAGACGCTGGAGTTGTCCGGATCTTTGATCCGGGACAGCACTGAGAACTGGGCCAGCATGTCCAGTGTGTCAGGCGCGCAGGGCGCGCCGGACAAGGAGCTGTTTTTGAGTAGCTTGCGGTAGATTTCGATCTCTTCGGTCACCCTCACGCAGTATGGCACTTTGACGATATAAACCCGGTCGAGAAAGGCTTCGTTGTGCTTGTTATTGCGGAAGGTTTGCCATTCGGATTCGTTGGAGTGGGCCAGTATCACACCATCAAAGGGGACCGAGCCCATGCCTTCAGTGGTGTTGTAGTTGCCTTCCTGAGTCGCCGTCAGCAGAGGGTGCAGCACTTTGATGGGCGCTTTGAACATCTCCACAAATTCCAGCAGGCCTTGGTTGGCTTTGCAGAGGCCGCCGCTGAAGCTGTACGCATCCGGGTCGTCTTGTGAGAAATCCTCCAGCATGCGGATATTGACCTTGCCGACCAGTGCAGAGATGTCCTGGTTGTTGTCATCGCCGGGTTCGGTTTTCGAGACGGCAATTTGGTCGAGTATCGAGGGGTAGCGTTTGACGACCCGGAACTGGCTGATGTCTCCGCCAAATTCGTGCAGGCGTTTGACCGCCCAAGGTGACATGATGCTTTTCAGGTACCGGCCCGGGATGCTGTATTCTTCCTCCAGAATCGGGCCATCCTCTTCCGGGTTAAAAAGAGCCAGTGGGCTTTCGTTCACCGGTGAATCTTTGATGGCGTAGAAAGGCACTTTTTGCATCAGCTCTTTCAGCTTTTCAGCCAGAGAGGATTTGCCGCCGCCGACCGGTCCCAGCAGATAAAGAATCTGCTTCTTTTCTTCTAACCCTTGGGCAGCGTGCCGGAAAAACGACACGATGTTTTCTACGGCTTCTTCCATGCCGTAGAACTCGTCGAATTCCGGGTAGCGCTTGATGACTTTGTTGGAAAAAATGCGTGAGAGGCGAGGGTCTCGGGAGGTGTCAATCAGTTCCGGCTCGCCGATGGCAATCAACATACGCTCCGCGGCGGTGGCGTAGGCTGTTGGATCGTTTTTGCAGATCTCCAGGTATTCCTCAAGAGAGAATTCTTCTTCCTGAGTTTGTGCATACCGGTCTTTGAAATGCTGCAGAATGCTCATAGATACCCTCGCTTACATTCGCTTGTTATAGACAGTTCTAACTCACGCAGTGTCTCCGTAGCGCCCCGGCTGTTGCCGTTCCGGGGCCGTGTGAATGGTTGAATGGGTTGTTTAATTTGAGCTTAGTTCAGACTCGTGAGGTTGGACAGGCCGAGTGCTGAATGGGTTCATTAAATTATGTTTTGGTGAGTTTGAACACGCTTTCCGTGGCGCCTTTGCTCAGTCCTTTACGCTTGGCGAAAGGGCTATCGTGTGCCATGTCTTGCTTGTGTATTTGAGTGATGTTGTAGTCTTCAGCAAAGAGCTCGTAAACTTCGTCGTCGCTGACGTTGAACGGAGGCCCTTTCATCTCGTGACTGTCGTAGTCGAGGGTGATCAGCAAGATGGTGGTGTTATCCGGCGTGACGGCTGTCAGGTGGTTCACGTAGTCTTTTCGCATTTCCGGCGGCAGCGCGATTAAGGCGGCTCTGTCGTAGATTAATCGAATGTGTTTGAGGTCTTGTGGCACCAATTGGAAAAAGTCACCGCACCAAAGTTGCAGGTTACCGTGGGTGAATGTGGTGAAGGGTTCACCAGGGCTGACCATGGCTTTCTCGCCGGCTTCCTCGAAGAAGTCCTTGCAGGCCAGATCGCTGAGTTCAACACCAATAATTGGATGGCCGCGGTCGTGCAGCCACCACATGTCGTGGGCTTTGCCGCACAGCGGGACAAACACCGCCTCGGTTCCTGAGCCGGCCAGCTGCGGCCAGTGATCGTGCAAGTACTGGTTAACGGTGCCTTCGTGAAAGCCAATTTGTTCTTTGGACCAGCGTTCGTGCCAGAATTCGTGCTCCATGGTGCGCCTCCGAGATTGGTCAATTTGTTTCAGTCTAGCTTAATCTGTTCAGAGCTTGAGACAGGAGAAAAGTATGAAAGCCGTTTTTCTGGATGCCAAAACCCTTGGGGATGATGTGGACCTGTCCTCCATTGAGGAGGTGACGGGCGGATTAACCTGCCATGAACGCACCGCGCCGGAACAGGTATTGGACCGCATCCACGGGTTCGACACCGTGCTGGTGAATAAAGTGGTGTTGGGGCGGGAGCACTTTGAGGCCTGCCCGGAACTAAAAACCATCGCGGTGGTTGCAACCGGCTTAAACAACATCGATCTGGTGGCGGCTAAAGAGTTTGGCATCGAGGTTCTCAACGTGACCAACTACGGCCGTTCCACCGTCGCGCAACATGCGATGGCGCTGATTCTGGCGTTGGCAACACGGCTGTTGGATTACAACCGGGATGCCCGCAACGGCACTTGGGCACGCAGTGAGATGTTCTGTCTGATGGATCATCCGATCATGGAACTGGAGGGCAAAACGCTGGGTATTCTGGGCTACGGCGATTTGGGGCAGGGTGTCGCTGAACGGGCGAAAGCATTTGGAATGAACGTTGTGCTGGGGTGCCGTCCGGGGCAAGAGGCGGGCAGTGTGGATGGTTATCCGCGCATTCCGTTGGATGAGTTACTGGCGCAGTCGGATGTGTTATCGCTGCACTGTTTGCTGACCGAGGAAACCCGTAACTTAATTGGTGCGCGGGAGCTGGGCCTGATGAAACCCACGGCCTTGCTGATCAACACCAGCCGGGGTGGCTTGGTTGATGAAAACGCCTTGGCGAATGCGCTGCGAGAAGGGCAGATCGCCGGAGCCGGGTTTGACGTATTGACTGAAGAGCCTCCGCGCAAGGGTAACCCGTTGCTGGCGGAGGATATTCCGAATCTGATTGTGACTCCCCATTCCGCTTGGGCCAGTCGAGAGGCCCGGCAGCGGATTGTGGAGATTACAGCTAACAACCTGAAGTTGGTTTAGAACTGGTAACCAACACTCAAAGAGGTGCCGATCTGGGTCATGCTCAGTTCAATTTCCTGTCCGGGGCCCATCGGGTTGTCACCACGGACGGTTGTGCGTGGTGAGTAGAAGGCCATTCCGGAAACTTCCAAGCTTTCGCTAAAGCGATGAGTGAAGCCGCCGGTGAAGTGCCATTCCTGAACGCCCGGGGCGAGGATATTAAACAGCACTTCCTCGTCGGGAATTGGTTGTTCACCGTAACTGACACCGGCGCGCCAGGTTTGAGTTTCGTCTTGCTGCCACTGCCAGCCGAGTTTGACGATGGTCATGTCGTCCCAGCCAAAGCCGGCACCTTCATCGTCGCCCAGTCGGGCTTGCATCAGGTTTGGCATCATCGGATTACCGACACTGTTGATATCACTGTAACGGATGTGTTGCACGTCGAGCAGCAGCCAGTGGTCCTGAATGCCCGACCAGGCAATGCCCGCATTGAACATCTGGGGAATATCAAAACCACCTTGTTCGGCAAACAGGCCTTCGTATTGGTCGAACTCTTCCATTTCGAGAATGGTGCGCCAGTTCGCGCCTGCGCGAAGTGTTTCAGTGATTTCACCTTGCCAGCCGATTTGGATGCCGTAGCCCCAAGCGTCGTCCGTACCGTTATTGGTTAAGGCATTCGGGTTGGACGAAAAGCCGGAGAAATTGCGCAAGCCTTCGGCTTTGAAACGCTGGTAGGCGATCAATGGCGAAATGCCCAGCGCTTGCCCTTCGGAGTATTCCCAGGACCATGTCGGGGCAATGAAAAGCTGCTCCAGGTTAACGCCGGTTTTGCCGCCGCCATAGGTGCCGCCGTTTTTGCCACTGTACTCGGTGTTCATGCCGCCGTTGGCAAATATGGACAGGCCTACGCTGTGGCCGTTGCTCAGAGCCCGGTTGTAACCAAAGTGAGGAATCAGGAAGGCCTCGTTTTCACTGGAAACCGTACCAGGGGCGAGATAAAAGGTCTGCGGCGTGTTGGGTGCTCCACCTTCCACCGTATACTTGCGCCGGGGCGAGAAAACTTCCAAACCACCGTCTATACGGCTACCCACAAACGCCATGCCGGCGGGGTTGGTCGCGGCTGCAATGCTGTCTTGTGAAAGCGCAGTTCCCGCTCCAGCCATACCGGAATTAATAGTGCCGTATCCATGGCTAAAGTAACCATTGGTTGCAGCGGCCGTACCTGGCAGCAAAGAAGTAAGGGCAATAGCGGCCCACAGTCGGGAAGTGCGCATAGAGAGGAATTCCTGTGTCGATACATCAGACGGGCATTAAGGGTGTGTGTTTTACGCGATTTTGGTTATAAGTGGAAGGATCGAAACTTGATATGGATATGCGTTGTTCGCACATCGCGAGCGCGCAGATTCTCGAAATGCGCTGTGGCGGGTTGTTTACTGCCATCTGCCTGATAAGCTGTAGAAAAGACCAACAAAGTAGGACTCTACGTGGCGTCTACCCAATTTAAGGAGCGGCTTCAGGCCGCAGAAGACTGGATTCTTTCTAACCCTAACCCACCGCAATCCTGGCCGTGGACATGGCTGTATAAGTCTGGCCGGTCTCTGTATGCGTTGGTTCGGGATGTGATCAGTGGCCAGCTCACCCTGCATTCCATGAGTCTGGTGTACACCACGCTCTTGAGTATCGTGCCGTTGCTGGCGCTCAGTTTTTCGGTGCTCAAGGCGTTGGGCGTGCATCAGCGCATGGAGCCGTTCCTGTATCAGTTCTTCCAGCCGATGGGCCCGCAAGGCATCGAAATTGCGGAGCAGATCCTCGGATTCGTCGACAACATTAAGGTTGGAGTGTTGGGGTCGGTGGGGCTGGCGATGCTGGTCTATACCGTGATTTCGCTGGTCCAGAAGATCGAACGCTCGTTCAATATGATTTGGCGCGTGCCGGATATGCGTTCGATGGCGCAGCGATTCAGCAACTATCTGAGTGTGATCATGATTGGTCCGCTGTTGATGGTTTCTGCGGTTGGTGCAACCGCCACTTTGCTGTCTTCGAGCTTGGCCCAGCAGTTGATGGCTATAGAGCCCTTTGGTTCGCTTATTGTTCTTGCCAGTCGTTTAACACCGTTCTTCCTGGTGGTAGCGGCCTTCACGTTTGTCTACATCTTCATTCCCAATACCCGGGTTAAGTTCCGGTATGCGTTCATGGCGGGTTTGCTTGCGGGCATTTTATGGCAAGCAGGGGGAATGCTCTTTGCGTCTTTTGTGGCTGGCTCGGCGAAGTACGCTGCTATCTACTCGGGCTTTGCGGTCGGGATCATTCTGTTAATTTGGATCTATCTGAACTGGATGATTTTGCTGCTCGGCGCCAGTTTGGCCTACTACATGCAGAATCCGGGGTCGGTGGCGAAGAAGCGCAATGTGCAAATGGCGCCGGAACTGCAGGAGCGCGTGGGTCTGGCGTTGATGTGGATGGTGGCAAAGCCATTTAGCCGTGGAGAACCGGCACCGCAGCAAGAGTCGTTGGAGCACGAATTGCGGGTGCCGGGTGAGGTCACGCGTCGCATCAGCGATAAATTGATCCGGGCGGGGATACTGAGTCTAGCTGGGCGTAACGGCGATCAACTGGTGCCGGGGCGTGCGCTTGACCTGATTACGGTTGACTCAGTGTTGCAGGTAATACGCCGTGATGAAGACCGAGTTGTTGATCGGCTACCCGGGAATGCCTTGCCGACTCAGCTGATCGAGGTGTCCCGTGGCCGTGATGATGTCAGCTTTGCTGAGTTGCTTGGTGAGAGAAACGGTAGCGAGTCGCGGTGACGGCTCAGCTACGGTTAATGGTCGGTTTTGCCATCCTTGAGCATAGTCAGAACTGCCGCTCGAACTTGGTCGAGCTGTTGTGGCGAAATGTGAACAATTTTCAGCAGCTCTTCCTCTGCCAGATTGCGCTGCCGGGCATGGCGCAGAACTTCCCGGGTACCCACCAAAAGTCCATCCATTAGCGGCCAGTTTTCCTGCGTAGGGGCTGGGCGCTCGGCAGATAGCAGCCAGGCGTGGTATTTCGGCGGCAACGCCCAAATATTGGCCAGTAACTGGCACGTAGCCCACTGGTATTGTGCCAAAGCTAGCCTGAGCAATGCGGGCTCCGGCTCGCTCTCAATATTTTGAGCTCTGCAGATGGCAGCGACCTCCCGGCGAATGGTGATGTAGGCCAAAGAAGGCAGTAATCCCACCATGAAATGAGCGCTGGTGTCGTCGTTGTTAATTCTTGCGATCATCTCAGCGGACCGGGCACACGTCAGGCCCCAGCGCCATGCCCGTTGCGCGAAGAGTGCTTCTGAACTGTTTCTGGCTGCTATCATCGGGCGCATTACGGCCGCAGCAATGACGTTTCTGATGCCGTTCAAACCCAGGACGAATACCGCTTGGTCAACCGACTCTATGAGATGGTCTCCCGGCTTGAATTGCGGGCTGTTGGCTACCTGAAGCAGTTGGTCGGTCAGCGCGGGGTCACTCAGGATGATGTCCGTCAGATGCTTTCGGTCGGCACTTTCTGCAGAGAGCGCACGCATAAGCATGGGCAAGGTGCCGGGCTTTCGAGGCAACTCTTCCATTGAGTTGGTTTGCAAGCGGTGCCCTAGCTCGGCAAGCACTTTGTCAGTGCTGGGTATGCTCTTCTTTAATTGCGCCGGCTGAGCGTCCAGAAGCCAGCAAAACAGGTGCTCTTCCAACCGAGGGGGGGGCTCTGCAGTGGCGTTTTCGGTGGCTGACGGCTCATTCGGTCCATGGTTAAACAAGCGAGTTTCTGGCGCAATTTGTGCGGGCTGTTTTTTTGAGAATAAGCCTGAAGCCCATGAGAAAAATCCCGGCATCCATTGCCTCCGGACGGCTAAGTCTTGAGTGATTTATATGGTGAGTATAGATATGTGGAGCATCCCTGCACAGTATTCGTAAGGATTACAGTAAGGCGTCCCCGAAAATAAAGATCAACTGGCCGATACCGGCCGCCATCCCGAGGAAAGCGCCAACCAGAATCAGTTTGATTTCGTCTTCCTGGAAGCAGGGGCGCAGTAGATCTTGAAACTCTTCGGATGAGAGGGCGATCATCCTTTCCACCATGATGGATTCAACGGCGCGAGCCCGGTCTTTTTCAAAGGCGGGGTTGTCGAAAGAACTGTGCGAAATACTAATCGCTTTTTCACCAACCTGATTCTTTAGTGCCGCAAAGCCGGTGGGGCCAAAGGCCATTTGGGTAAAAGCTTTGCCCATACCCGCGGTTTCATCGACCAACGGTTTGATGTGCTTCTTCACCATGTTGCGAGCACGGTCGCCTTTAGGACCTTCAAGGATCCCCTGAATGATGTTGCCAACGGTGAGGATCTCGTGCGTGACGATGTGGCAGAACGACTGCGCCACTTCCGGCTGGCGCTTGAGGAACAGGCCTTGGATCTTCACAGGCCCAATTTTGTGTGGTTTCAAGGGCCGGAATATCACGTTTAGGGCAATCCAGTTGGTAGCCCAGCCCACCAGCAAGCCAAATACCGGGAGTACCCAGACCGCTGGGTAAAGGTACCAGACGGCCATTTGGATGAGACCGAAGAGGAAACCAAAGTAGAGGCCGGAGTTGATGATGAACCGAAATTCGACATCTCCGCACTCCAGAAAGATGCGGTTCAGCAGTCGTTTGTCTTTGGCCAGACGGTCGATCACCATACCTTTGATGTCGAGCAGATCTTCGATGTTGTTGGCGATGTCCTGAACCAGGTTGTCCACCAGTTTCGGGGTGGCTTTTCTAACGCGATCGTAGACGAGCTTGCGCGCTGACGATGGTAAGTTTTCCCAGAAGGTGGGGTGTTCTCTGAGCATGAGTTCGTCGACGTATTCTTCAACGCGCGGTTCGACGGTGTAAATAATGTGCGCGGCGAGAACGTTCGGATCTATTTGTTCGAAGATTTCTTGAACGGTACCAATCTTGGATATGGTGGCGTCGACGCTGATAGCTGCCATCTTACGGGCTTTAGAAGGGATGATGCCTTGCCAGCCGAGGAGAGGAGGCTTGCCGATGAATTCCAATGGATAGAAGGTCATCTTGATGGCGAGCCAGTTGGTGCTCCATCCAATCAAAGCTGCGATTACAGGGATACTGATGTATTGCCAGAATTCGGGGGTAGAAAATAAATCTGTCATCCTGCGCTCGCATCGTCCGTTGTTGTTGCCAGAAGGCTTTCTCCTAGCTTTTGTCAGTCATGAATGATGTTGAGCGCGGCGCGCCCTGTCAATGACTGAGTTGCCGCTAGAATTTCGTGTCACGGTCATGATTGGGTTAACGGCCAATGTCTCCCCACAACCATTGGCACAGGGCCATGGCCGCGACGGGGGCGGTTTCCGTGCGCAGCACGCGGGGGCCGAGGGCAACAGGCAAGAAGCCGGATTGTTCCGCTTGGACGATTTCATCGGCGGTTAAACCGCCTTCCGGGCCGATCATCAGGGCGACGTTGGAGGGCTTCGCTAGCGTATTCAGCGATTGCTCGGTGCGGTGGTGGAGCACCAGTCGCAGGTCGCAGGCCTGGCTGTATTCCAGCCATTCTTGTACCGACATAACCGGGAGGATGTCAGGCACCTTGGCGCGGCCGCACTGC
Organism: Marinobacter sp. SBS5; assembly: GCF_048285575.1. Taxonomy (NCBI): domain Bacteria; kingdom Pseudomonadati; phylum Pseudomonadota; class Gammaproteobacteria; order Pseudomonadales; family Marinobacteraceae; genus Marinobacter; species Marinobacter sp. SBS5. The sequence goes on from NZ_JBLWAZ010000001.1 coordinate 668,897, forward strand.
TCTGCAGCGCTGATGGCAACTTGCTGCCAGTGGCGCAGGCGTTTTTCTTCACGGTCGCCTTTGAGCTTTACGTCGCTGCGTTGGGTGCTGAGCGGCACGATGGTGGTGACGCCCATTTCCACGGCCTTCTGAACGGCGTAATCCATGCGGTCACCTTTAGACAACGTTTGCCCAAGGGTGATGTTAAGCGGCGACTCCGTCAGGACTTGCTCGCTACTGAGAAGTTCAACGGTGACGTTTTTCTTGCCAGCCTGGGTGATGGTCGCACGGTAGTCGTGACCGTCGTTATTGAAGAGTCGCAACTCCTGGCCCGGTTGCATGCGCAGTACCCGGCCCACGTGATTCGCGGCGTTTTCGTCGAGTTCACACTGGCTACCCACGCTCAAAGGGCTGTCGGTGAAAATTCTGGGTATGCGCATGGGGCTTGGGGCTCCTTAGCCTTTTACTGCAATGTCGATGCCTTCAGTAGCCACCTGAGCCAGATGACGAATCTGGTCTTCAGTGATGACATAAGGGGGCATAAAATATACCACGTTACCCAGCGGACGTAGCAGGGCCTCCCGAGTCAGTGCGTGTTGGTACACTTTTAAACCACGGCGTTCCTGCCAAGCGAAGGGCGTCTTGGTCGTTTTATCTTTGACCATTTCGATGGCCAGAGTCATACCGTGTTGGCGAATGTCCCCTACGTTGGGGTGGCCAGCCAAATGGGCCACTGACTCGGCCATGCAGCGTGACAGCTGACGGTTCTTTTCGATGACGTTGTCGTCCCGGAAGATATCCAGCGTGGCCAGAGCAACGGCGCAGCCGATGGGGTTGCCGGTGTAGCTGTGGCTGTGCAGGAAAGCCTTCAGGGTTTCGTAGTCGTCGTAGAACGCGTTGTACACGGTGTCGGTGGTCAGTACGACTGAGAGCGGAAGATAACCCGCAGTCAGGCCTTTGGATAAGCACATGAAGTCGGGTGTGATGCCGGATTGTTCACAGGCGAACATAGTGCCGGTGCGGCCGAAGCCGACGGCAATTTCATCAGCAATCAAATGCACGCCGTAGCGATCACAGGCTTCACGTAACTTGGTGTGGTAAATCGGGTGGTGCATGCGCATACCGCCGGCACACTGGATCAACGGCTCCACCACAACGGCACAGATTTCCTCGTGTTTTTCAGCAAGCAGCTTGTCCATCGCCTCGAACTGGCGCAAGGCGTATTCTTCGTCGGTTTCGCCGGGCTCTGCGTTATAGGCATCCGGGGAGGGGGCGGTGATCACTTCCATTAACAATGGCTGGTAGGTGTCCTTGTATAAAGCGACATCGCCTAACGCCAGAGCACCCAGGGTTTCACCGTGATAACTGTTGCTCAGGTTTACAAAGTTCTTTTTGCCCGGCTTGCCCAGATTCTTCCAGTAATGAAAGCTCATCTTGAGCGCAGCCTCGATGGCCGATGATCCGTTATCGGCGTAGAAGCATTTGTTGAGGCCTTCCGGCGTCACTTCAATAAGTCGTTCTGAAAGGTTCACCACGGGTTCGTGGGTGAAACCGGCAAGAATGACGTGTTCCAGTTCACCGATCTGCTTTTGAATCGCCGCGTTGATTCTGGGGTTTGAGTGGCCAAAAAGGTTGACCCACCAGGAGCTGACCGCGTCTATAAACCGGTTGTTTTCGAAATCTTCCAACCAAACACCTTCGCCACGTTTGATGGGTACCAGTGGCAGGGTTTCGTGGTCTTTCATCTGGGTGCAGGGGTGCCACACAGATTTGAGGCCGCGGGCGACAAGATCAGCATTACGCATAGGGCGGGGCTCCAGTAGGGCAGTCGTTTTAAGATCAAAGTTGTTGGCTGTTAACCAGATTCGATAATACAGTTAACAGCGGCGACTGACTACCGGGGGCGTTGCATGACACTGGCCCGAAATCCAGGTAAATAGAATTGAAGTGCGATCCACTCGGTCTGGCCTCCATGCCACCGCATGCCGCCGTCCCGGCCAATGTTGTAGATGAAGTGTGTCGCAACAATAGCGTCATCATACGATGGAGGTTTTATGGAACTTACTCTAGAGCATTCTTACGATGCCGGGCTGGATCATGTGATTAGCCACTTTTTTTCAGAAGAACACATTCTTGCCAAGAATGAAAAGCTGGGTGCCCGCAACGTAAAAGTTGTCGACGTTCAAAAAGACGCCGTCGCTGGAAAGCTGGTTGTCGAGCGTGAAATGACCGCATCGACCGAAGTGCCGGGAGTGCTGGCCAGTTTTCACCGTGAGTGGAACGCAATCCGGCAGGAAGAACACTGGGTCAAAAAGGATGACGGCGAATGGCACTGTGAGTTCCGGGTTAAAGTCGAAGGCGTTCCGGCCAAGATCAAAGGCGTTATGCGTGTTCAGGGTAATGGAGACCGCTGCATCAATTACATCAACCTGACCGTGAAGTCTGATGTGCCTTTCCTGGGTAAAAAGATTGCGCGCTTCCTGGCGGATGACACGCGCACTAAAATCAATCAGGAGCAGGAAGCAATATCGGCCCTGCTGTAATGATGATCTTGAGTCTGCGGGTGTTGTGCCGGCAGGCTCAAAGTAGGTTCTTTGGCGGGCATGCTCGCAGGGCTCGCGAAGCACCGATCACCTAGGAAGCCGCTCCCAAATGGTCACTTCCGACAAGGTGTGCTGGAACTTGTGCTGGGTCTCGCGGATAACGAAGGGCACTTTCTCTGGGGCTTTCGTGAGCCGGAAATTTCGGCCCAGGATCTCTTTTAGGCCATCCAAGGTCGTGTAATCTTTCCCGTCTTTTTGAAAACCACCGATCCACTCCTCTTTCGGTGTGTGTTCTTCCAACCAGGTATAGGGTGAGGCAATCATCAGGATGCCGCCGTCATTCATGCGTTTATGAATGTTGTCTAAAAACAATGTTGGTTTGTAGAGCCGGTCAATCAGGTTGGCTGCCAGAACCAGATCGTAGTCGGTGAACTGCTGCTCTAAATTGCAGGCATCGCCCTGGCAGAAGGACACCCTCGGCGCGCAGGCATCCAGCCTTAGGTCTTTCAGTGACCGTGTGCGGTCGCTTACCAGTTCACCTTCCTCCGTCAGCGGGTAACGAACGGAGCCTTGCTTGGCCATTTCAGACGCCAGATGAACAAAGTTGGCCGAGAAATCGATGCCGTCTACTTCGTCGAATTGCCTAGCCAATTCAAAGCTTGCACGGCCGCAGGCGCACCCGAGGTCCAGTGCTTTGCCCATGGGCTTGTCTGCCATCGCCCTCAGGGCACGATCTGCCAGAGCCTTCGGAAAGTTTTCTACGCCGTACCAAGTGTCTCCAAAGTGAAACTCGGCGTATTCGGCCAGTAGCCGGTTGCTTTCGTAATATGCGTGGGGCTGAGCCGGTTGGTGCTTTGGCGAATTCATGGTTGCGTGCAATCCTCTTTGAACGAGAACCCGGCCTCAGCAATTTGGGTTTGCTGAGGCCGGGTGATTTGGAGCGGTATGAAGGAAGTGCAAAAGCGCCTTGCTAGTGCGCCAACACCCGGGACAGGAAGGCCTGAGTGCGCTCGTTTTGCGGGTTGTCGAAGACATCGGAAGGTTTGCCTTCTTCGACAATCTGCCCTTCGTGAATGTATATGACCCGGTCTGCCACCTCACGGGCGAAGCCCATTTCGTGGGTGACCACCATCATGGTCATGCCTTCTTTGGCCAGCTCCCGCATGACATCCAGCACCTCGCCGATCATTTCCGGGTCCAGCGCAGAGGTGGGCTCGTCGAACAGCATCAGCCTGGGCTCCATGGCCAGCGCCCGGGCAATGGCTACCCGTTGCTGCTGCCCACCCGATAGCTGGCTGGGGTATTTGTCGGCTTGATTGCCAATGCCGACTCGCTCCAGAAGCCGTTCGGCTGTGGCGTTAGCCACAACCTGAGAGGTGTTTTTCACCTTCATCGGGGCCAGCATGATGTTCTTTCTCACCGTAAGGTGAGGGAACAGGTTGAACTGCTGGAACACCATGCCCACTTCCTTGCGGATCTCGGCCAGTGTTTTCTGGTTGCCGCCCTTGGGGGCCAAGGCATGGCTATCGACATTCAGGGTGCCGGATTCATACTCTTCCAAACCGTTTACACAACGAATCAAGGTGGATTTACCGGAGCCGCTGGCTCCAATGATGACCACCACCTCGCCTTGTTCTACGGTCAGGTCGATATCTTTCAGGACATGCAGTTTGCCAAAATACTTGTTCATGCCCTTCATCGTGACTATCTGAGTCATGGTTCGAATTCCTTCAGACGGATGCAAGGCCGCGACGTTCCATCAGTCGCAGAACCAGAGACAAGGACAAGGTAATCGCCAGATACATTAGGGCCACCACGAAATACACCTCAAAGGCAGTAAAGGTGTTGGCAATGTAAACCTGGCCCTGACGAACCAGTTCGCCTACGCCAATAACTGAGAACAGGGACGTGTCCTTGATGCTGACGATGGCTTGGTTGCCAAGAGGTGGGATCATGCGCCGGAAGGCTTGAGGCCAGATGATCGACCAGAACGTCTGTGTGCGTGACAAGCCCAAAGACAGGCCCGCTTCGCTTTGGCCCTTGGCAATGGACTGTACGCCGCCGCGAACCACTTCCGAAATATAGGCGCCTGAGTTCAGCGCGATGGCGGCTATACCAGCTGTGAGCGGATCAATCGGACCGCCGACCAAGTCGGGCAAGCCGTAGAAAATGAACAGTACCTGCACCAGAATAGGCGTGCCGCGAAAGATTTCGATGTAAGCGGTGGCCGGCCAGCGCAAAAACCATTTTTTGTTGATGCTGAGCAAACCAAAGACGATGCCCAGAACAAAACCGATGGCGAGGCCACCGAAGGAAATCAGCAGGGTGTAAGGAATGCCCTTGGCGAGATAGGGAATGGCATGAATTGCTGCCTGCCAGTCAAACTGAAACTGGAATTCCACAGTGAGTGTCTCCGTTGGGTTGGGAGGAACCGGTCAGGGCGTTGTGCCCCCTGACCGGAACGCGTGGAGGTTTAGTTGTCTTCAGGCATTGGGCCAAACCATTTTTCGTAAATGGTTTTGTAGGTGCCGTCTTCTTTGATTTCAGCCAGTGCTTTGTTGACTGGGCCAACCCACTTGCTGCCTTTCTTCAGGGCAATACCATACTGCTGACCTTCGTAAAGTGGACCCACCACTTTGACCTTACCCTTACCTTTGGTGCTGGCAAAGTAGCCGACGTTCGGTGCGTCATAGAATACCGCGTCAACCGCGCGGGACATCAGTGCCATGTACATGTCGGAGCTGCCCGGATAAGGGGTTACGCCGTCATCGTCGTCGAGGGTTTTCATTAGGTAGTCGTAACTGGTACTACCGATTTTCGAGCCGATTTTTTTGCCTTCAAGGTCGGACATCTCGTCCATATCGGAGTCGGTGCGAACCAGAATTCGGAGGCCAGAATCGTAATACGGGTCAGAGAAATCAACGATCTCGCCACGCTCTTTGGTGATGGTGATGCCGGCGATGGCGATGTCCACGTTGCCCGTTTGCAGGGCGGGGATAATGCCGTTGAAATCCATGGTGTTCAGGTCGTAGTCAAAGCCTGCCCGTTCGGCGACCGCTGCAATGACTTCCATATCGAAACCGATCATTTCACCGGTTTCCTGATCCATCATTTCAAATGGAACGAAACTGGGGTCTGTGACCACTCGAAGGGTTTCCGCACTTACCGACGTTGCGGCAACCGACAGTGCCAAACCTGCGCCCAGTGTTTTCAGCCATTTGGTGCTCATGCTTTCTCCTAAGTCTTGTTATGGTTCCTTCTGCCCGGTAAGACAGGCCACGATGCCGCAGAGTTGTGACTGCGCATCACGGGGAACGTTAATGGGATTGCATCAAATACACTTTAGACTAAAAAACGAGGAGTTTCAGGTGATCAGGGCCGATTAATGCGCGGGAGAAAAAAGAAAAACTCTCTCCCGGGGTGGGAGAGAGTTGATGGCGAAAAGATCAGAAGGAGATCTTTTCCCGGTCCGTAATACCCAGATTCTTCCAGATCGAAAGGCTCGGTTCGGTCTGGTTCAGAGTGTAGAAGTGCAGTCCCGGCGCGCCGGCCTTAAGCAGGTCTTCGCACATACGGGTTACCACTTCTTCGCCGAATTTCCGGATGCTGACTGTGTCATCACCGTAGGCTTCCAGCTGCTTACGAATCCAGCGCGGGATTTCAGCACCGCACATGTCGGAGAAGCGCACCAGGCTGGAGAAGTTGACGATGGGCATGATACCCGGCACCACCGGAATGGTGATGTTCATCTTCTCCAGACGGTCGATGAAGTAGAAGTAGCTGTCCGCGTTAAAGAAGTACTGGGTGATCGCGCTGTTGGCGCCAGCCTCTACCTTGCGAGCAAAGTTCTTCAGATCATCTTCCGCGCTGCGGGCCTGTGGGTGGAATTCCGGGTAGGCGGCCACTTCGAGGTTGAAGTGATCACCGCTGTGTTCCCGAATGAACTCTACCAATTCGTTGGCGTAACGCAGCTCACCAGAAGCCCCCATGCCTGAAGGCAGGTCGCCCCGCAGGGCAACAATCCGGTTGATGCCGTTCTCTTTGTACTCGTCCAGCAGTTCGCTGATCTCTGCGCGGCTACCGCCCACGCAGGACAAGTGTGGAGCTGTGGAAATACCCTGCTTGTGCAGGTTCACCACGGTTTCAATGGTGCGGTCCCGGGTTGAGCCGCCGGCGCCGAAGGTGACCGAGAAAAAGTCCGGGTTCACCTCGGCGAGTTGGTCGCGAACAACCTGAAGTTTTTCTTTACCCGCATCTGTCTTGGGCGGGAAAAACTCGAAGCTGAAGCGCCGTTTGAATTGTTTTTGGGATTGCATGATTCTGTCCGCTTAGTACCTGTAAGTTTCCGGCTTGTACGGGCCTTCTACCGGCACGCCGATGTACTTGGCCTGATCCGGAGTCATCTTGGTGATCACACCACCGAAGCCTTCAACCATGGCGCGAGCCACTTCTTCATCCAGCTGCTTGGGCAGTACCTGAACGTAAACGCCCTTGGCTTTGGCTTCTTCCGGCAGGTCGGCAAACTTGCGCTCGAACAGGTACATCTGTGCCAGTACCTGGTTGGCGAAAGAGCCGTCCATGATCCGTGACGGGTGGCCGGTTGCGTTACCCAGATTTACCAGGCGGCCTTCAGACAGCAGGATCAGGTGGTCGTTAGTGGCTTTGTCGCGGTAGATCAGGTGTACCTGCGGCTTAACCTCGTCCCACTCCCAGTTTTTACGCATGTAAGCGGTGTCGATTTCGTTGTCGAAGTGGCCGATGTTACAAACCACGGCGCCGCTCTTCAGAGCTTTCAGCATGTTGGCGTCGCACACGTTGACGTTGCCGGTGGTGGTAACCAACAGGTCGGTGGTGCCCAGCAGATCCGTGTTAATGCCTTGCTCGGTGCCGGTGTTGATGCCGTCGATGTAAGGAGAAACCACTTCAAAGCCGTCCATGCAGGCTTGCATCGCACAGATAGGGTCAGCTTCGGTCACTTTTACGATCATGCCTTCCTGACGCAAGGACAGGGCAGAGCCTTTACCTACGTCGCCGTAGCCGATAACCAGAGCTTTCTTGCCGGACAGCAGGTGGTCGGTGGCACGCTTGATGGCGTCGTTCAGGCTGTGGCGGCAGCCGTACTTGTTGTCGTTCTTTGATTTGGTAACGGAATCGTTCACGTTGATCGCCGGGATCTTCAGAGTGCCGTCGCGCAGCATTTCCTGAAGACGGTGAACACCGGTGGTGGTTTCTTCGGTGACGCCGTGGCAGTTAGCGATGATCTGCGGATACTCTTTATGCAGCAGTTCGGTCAGATCGCCGCCGTCGTCCAGGATCATGTTGGGTTCCCAGCCGTCTACGTCTGCGCCAACGGTCTTGTGCAAGCACCATTCGTATTCTTCGTCGGTTTCACCTTTCCAGGCGAATACAGGAATGCCTTGGGCAGCAATGGCAGCTGCGGCCTGATCCTGAGTAGAGAAGATGTTGCATGAAGACCAGCGTACGTTCGCTCCCAGCTCGACCAGTGTTTCGATCAACACGGCGGTCTGGATGGTCATGTGGATGCAGCCCATGATGTTGGCGCCTTTCAGCGGCTGCTCGGCTTTGTACTTTTCGCGCAGCTTCATGAGGGCGGGCATTTCGCCTTCGGCGATGTGTACTTCTTTGCGACCCCAATCTGCCAGGGCGATATCGCGTACTTTATAGTCGTCGAAGTTGCTCATAGGTGTTCTCCAATTAGTTCTGTTTGGGCGCATGAACTCCGTCATGCGCCTGAAGCTTGTTTAGATGCCCGCAGCGTCTTTAAGAGCTGCCGCGCGGTCAGTCTTTTCCCATGGGAAGGCGGTGAAGGTTTTGCCGCCAACGGTCATCTCGTATGGGTCACGGCCAAAGTGGCCGTAGGCTGCTGTGGCCCGGTACATGGGGTGCAGCAGGTCGAGCATGTTGGTGATGGCATAGGGGCGCAGGTCGAAGTGTGCGCGTACCAAATCAACGATCTTGTCATCGCTGAGCTTGCCGGTGCCAAAGGTGTTCAGGGAAATGGATGTCGGCTGTGCGACACCGATGGCGTAGGACACCTGAATCTCACATTTCTCGGCCAGGCCAGCAGCAACGATGTTTTTGGCAACGTAGCGGCCAGCGTAAGCGGCAGAGCGGTCAACCTTTGATGGGTCTTTGCCAGAGAACGCACCGCCACCGTGACGGGCCATGCCGCCGTAGGTGTCTACAATGATTTTACGGCCGGTCAGACCGCAGTCGCCTACCGGGCCGCCGATAACAAACTTGCCGGTCGGGTTGATGTGGAACTGGGTGTCTTTGTGCAGCAGCTCAGCAGGCAACGTGTGCTTGACGATCAGTTCCATCACGGCTTCTTTCAGGTCTTCCTGGCTGACGTCCGGGTCGTGCTGAGTAGACAGTACGATGGCGTCGATGCCGACCACTTTGCCGTTTTCGTAGCGGCAGGTTACCTGGCTCTTGGCGTCCGGGCGCAGCCAAGGCAGCAGTCCGCTCTTGCGGGCTTCGGCCTGGCGCTGAACCAAACGGTGCGAGAAGGTGATTGGCGCAGGCATCAGTACGTCAGTTTCGTTGCTGGCGAAGCCGAACATCAGGCCTTGGTCACCGGCGCCTTGGTCTTCTGGCTTCTGGCGGTCAACGCCCTGGGCGATGTCGACGGACTGCTTGCCGATGATGTTGATCACGCCACAGGTGTCGCCATCAAAGCCGACATCTGAAGAGGTGTAGCCGATATCTTTAATCACGCCGCGAACCAGGTCTTCCAGATCAACCCAGGCGCTGGTGGTGATTTCACCGCCGACAATGGCAACGCCGGTTTTTACCATGGTTTCACAGGCAACACGGGCGTGCGGGTCGTCGGTCAGGATGGTGTCCAGGACCGCATCGGAGATTTGATCCGCCAGTTTGTCCGGGTGGCCTTCGGAGACCGATTCGGAGGTAAAGATGTTGTAGTCAGACATACGTGTGGCCCTCTGTGAGCGTTATCAAATTCGTACCGGCATCGTCAGGGGTGATCTGCCAGGTGTAGTTACGTTTTCAGGGTGTAAGTAATACTACTTACTTCTATATCAATTTTTTTAGATATTCCTTGGTGTGCGTGCGTTTCGAGCCATTTTGGTTGTTTTCCAGAACTCTCTAACCTGTATCTGGAACCCGTTGCGCAGCCCGATAAACAACTGCTCGCCGGCGTTCAGGCCGGCATCGGCTGCCCAAGCGGTCAGTTCTTCTGGCTCGAAGCCCAGCCAAAGGTCGCCGCAGTTTTCTTGTGCCCAGTCCTGGTCGTGGCTGCACAGGTCGCTGATAATGAAGCACCCGCCGTTGTTCATCAGGGCCGCGGCGTCGAGGAAGATGTCAGCCGGGCTGGGCACATGGTGCAGCACCATGTTGGCAACAATCAGGTCAAAGGCATCGCCGCTGGCCAAGACGGTGTCGGTCACACCCTCAATCAAATCAACGTTGTTCAGCCGGCCATCAATGCAAGTGCGGGTGGCCTTGGCGAGCATATCTTTGCTGTTGTCCAGCCCCACCACATGCTCGAAAAGCTCTGACAAAACAGGCAGAAAGCCACCTTCGCCCGGACCAATCTCCAATACGCTCTGCCAGTTCTGTTGGCTCACCCGTTTACGAATCAGCTCCGCCGTTGGGTCTGCATACAGGTCGAACGCGGCAATCAACTCTTGTTGCTCCCGGAACTGTGCCGAATGGCGCGAGAAAAACGCCTGCGACTGTTCCGCTCTCTGTGCCCGTATGGCTTCAATTTTTTCGGCAAGTGCTATGGGTAGAGGAATTCGGTCTACCGTTTCAAAGATCTGCCGAATAGCCTGATCTGCCAGTTTCACGCTATCCAGATGCAACGGGCGGCGGTAAAAAATGGCGTTGCCTTCCCGTTGGGGCTCCAGCAAACCGGCTTTGTGCATCACCTTCAGGTGGTGGCTCATGCCGGACTGGCGCATATCAAACAGTTGGCTCAACTCAAGCACACCGAACGTGTCCCGGCGCAGTACCCGCAGGATCTCCAGGCGTAAAGGGTCACCGCTTGCTTTGAAGATCGGTGCCAGAGCCTCTACAGATGAGGTTTCGGGTGCGTGTGTGTTGAGTGATGTCATGGCGGAAGAGTGTAGGGGGGTTCGGTTGATCGATCAATAGCCATATCAATTTTTTTTGATATAGATTTATTCTTGTCTGAAATTTGCCCCCGGATACCCTAATCGGCGAAAATACGCGCCTTCTTTTTGAGCAGTTTTTGCAGCTTGAAGTCTTGTCCTGAAAAACACTGGAGAATTGTCGATGCCGTCTCGTAAAGATCTCGCCAACGCCATACGCGCGCTGAGCATGGATGCGGTTCAGAAAGCCAAATCCGGCCACCCGGGTGCGCCCATGGGAATGGCAGATATCGCCGAGGTACTGTGGAACGATTACCTGAGCCATAACCCGGCTAACCCGCAATGGGCTAACCGTGACCGCTTTATTTTGTCCAACGGCCACGGCTCCATGTTGCAGTACTCCCTGCTGCACCTGAGCGGGTACGACGTGTCGATTGACGACATCAAGAACTTCCGTCAGCTGCACTCGAAAACACCGGGGCACCCTGAGTACGGCTACACTCCAGGTGTAGAAACCACCACTGGTCCGTTGGGTCAGGGTATTGCGAACGCCGTTGGCTTCGCCTTGGCTGAAAAAGCGATGGCGGCGCAGTTCAACCGTCCGGGTCACGACATTGTTGACCACTACACCTATGCATTCCTGGGCGACGGCTGCCTGATGGAAGGTATTTCTCACGAAGTTGCGTCTCTGGCCGGTACCTTGGGCTTGGGCAAGCTGGTGTTTTTCTACGACGACAACGGCATTTCCATAGACGGCGAAGTGGAAGGCTGGTTTACCGACAATACTCCGCAGCGTTTTGAATCCTACGGTTGGCACGTTATCCCGAACGTTGACGGCCACGATGCAGACGCTATTCGTGCCGCTATTGAAGCTGCGCGTGCGAACACTGAACAGCCGACACTGATTTGCTGCAAGACCATCATCGGCTTCGGTTCCCCGAACAAGCAGGGTAAAGAAGATTGTCACGGTGCCCCGCTGGGTGACGATGAAATCGCTCTGACCCGCGAAGCGCTGGGCTGGAAGCACGGTGCGTTTGAAGTTCCTGACGAGATCTATGCAGCATGGAACGGCAAAGAGAAAGGTACAGCGGCTGAGAACGCCTGGAATGAGAAGTTCGCGGCCTATGAAAAGGCTGAGCCGGAACTGGCGGCTGAGTTCAAGCGCCGTATGGCCGGTGATTTGCCTGCAGATTTCGCTGAGAAAGCACAAGCCTACATTCAGGAATGCCAGGACAAGGGCGATACCATCGCTTCCCGTAAGGCTTCCCAGAATGCCTTGAACGCCTACGGCCCACTGCTGCCGGAATTGATGGGTGGCTCTGCCGACCTGGCCGGTTCCAACCTGACCATCTGGTCGGGCTGTAAGGGTGTGACTAAAGAAGACGCTTCCGGCAACTACATCTATTACGGTGTGCGTGAGTTCGGCATGGCTGCGATCATGAACGGTATGGCTCTGCACGGCGGCTTTGTTCCTTACGGCGCCACCTTCCTGATCTTCATGGAATACTGCCGTAACGCTGTGCGTATGGCGGCACTGATGAAGCAGCGCTCCATCTTCGTATTTACCCACGACTCTATCGGTCTGGGTGAAGACGGCCCGACTCACCAGCCGATTGAGCAGCTGGCCAGCCTGCGCACCACGCCGAACATGAGCACCTGGCGCCCGGCTGATGCGGTTGAATCTGCCGTAGCGTGGAAGTCCGCGCTGGAGCGCAACGATGGCCCCACCGCTATGGTGTTCTCCCGCCAAGGACTGCCGCATCAGGACCGTGACGCCGAGCAGCTGGCGAACGTTGCCAAAGGTGGCTATGTGCTGTCCGACAGCGAAGGCACGCCTGAGCTGATTCTGATTGCGACCGGCTCCGAAGTAGGTCTGGCGCAAGACGTTGCCGGCAAGCTGCGCGAGCAGGGTAAAGCCGTCCGTGTGGTTTCCATGCCGTCTACTGACGTATTCGATGCTCAGAGCGCTGAGTACAAGCAGCAAGTACTGCCGCTGGAAGTGACCAACCGCATTGCTATCGAAGCCAGCATCGCTGACTACTGGTACAAGTACGTTGGCCTGGACGGCCGGGTTGTAGGCATGACCACCTTCGGTGAGTCTGCGCCTGCCGGTGAGCTGTTCAAGGAATTCGGCTTCACCGTCGAAAACATCCTGGAAGTGGCTGCCGAATTGCTGGACGCTTAATGAGCAACTCAAAGCCTTTTCGAATTGCTATCAACGGGTACGGCCGTATCGGCCAGTGCGTGTTGCGAGCCTTGTATGAGAACGGCTTCCGCGACCACCTGCAGGTGGTCGCGATTAATGAGTTGTCGGACATCGACACCATTGCCCACCTGACCAAATACGATTCCACCCACGGGCGGCTCAATGGAAAGGTGGCAGTAGACGGTGATGACTTGGTGGTGAACGGCGATCGCATCCGCGTCCTGCGTCACCCGGACCCGGAAGATCTGCCGTGGCGATTGCTGGATGTGGATCTGGTGCTGGAATGCTCCGGCGCCTATTCCGATCGCGCAACCGCAGAAAAGCACATTGCCTCGGGCGCCAAGCGCTTGCTATTTTCCCAGCCGGGCGAAGCGGACGTAGACCGCACCGTGGTGTACGGCATCAACGACAACGATCTGACTCAAGAGGATGTCATTGTTGCTGCCGGTTCATGCACTACCAATTGTCTGGTGCCGGTGATCAAAGTTCTGGACGACGCCTTTGGCGTGGAGCAGGGCAGTACCACCACCATCCACGCCGCGATGAACGACCAGCCAGTGATTGATGCCTACCACCATCAGGACCTGCGCCGTACTCGCAGTGCACTGCACAATATGGTGCCTGTCGATACCGGCTTGGCCCGTGGCATTGAACGGTTGTTACCGCACATGGAAGGCCGTTTCAGTTCCGTTGCCATCCGAGTGCCCACACTGAACGTGTCGGCCATCGATATGGTGGTGAATGTGCGCGAAAGCACCGACGTAGCGGCCGTAAACCAGCTTCTGAAAAGCGTCGCCCAGGGGCCGCTTGCAGGCATCCTTGACTACACTGATGAACTGCTGGCGAGTTCCGACTTCAACCACGACTCCCATTCCGGAGTGGTTGACGGCGGGCAAACACGAGTGACCGGCGACACCATGGTAAAGGTGCTGTGCTGGTTCGATAACGAATGGGGCTTCGCCAACCGAATGCTGAATGTCAGCCAGGCTTGGTTAAGCAAACCCTGACGGATACAAAGGGGCTGACCCCGAATGGGGGCCGACCCCACCCAAGATACGACTGAATCCATAACTACGGACCTTGATTATGGCCATCAAAAAAATGACTGACCTGAACCTCGCCGGCAAGCGGGTTCTGATTCGTGAAGACCTGAACGTACCGGTAAAAGACGGCAAGGTATCCAGCGACGCCCGCATCCGTGCTTCGCTGCCCACCATCAAAGCAGCGAAAGACGCCGGCGCAAAAGTCATGCTGATGTCCCACCTCGGCCGTCCTGAGGAAGGCGTATACGACGAAGCGTCCTCCATGAAGCCGGTAGCTGACCACTTGTCCACCCTGCTGGGCCAGGAAGTCCGTCTAATTAAAGACTACCTCGGCGGCGTTGAAGTGGCCGATGGCGAAGTCGTTCTGTTCGAAAACGTTCGCTTCAACAAAGGCGAAAAGAAAGACAACGAAGATCTGGCCAAGCAGTATGCAGCCCTGTGCGACATCTACGTAATGGACGCCTTCGGTACTGCACACCGCGCTCAGGCTTCCACCCACGGCGTGGCCAAGTTTGCACCTGAAGCTTGCGCTGGCCCGCTGCTGGCGGCTGAGCTAGACGCTCTTGGTAAAGCGCTGGACAACCCGGCCAAGCCGGTTGTAGCCATCGTAGGTGGCTCCAAAGTGTCCACCAAACTGGACGTACTGAACGCACTGGAAAAAGTGTGTGACCAGATCATCGTAGGCGGCGGCATCGCCAACACCTTCCTGGCGGCCGCAGGCCACCCGGTTGGTAAATCCCTGTGTGAGCACGACCTGATCGACACCGCCAAAGACATCGCGAGCCGTGTAGAAATTCCGCTGCCGGTAGATGTTGTGGTGGCCAGCGAATTCGCCGAAACCGCCACCGCAACCGTCAGAAACATCTCCGACGTAACCGCCGACGACATGATCCTCGACGTAGGCCCGGAAACTGCTGGCCAGTTCGCCGAGTTGCTGAAGAACGCCAAAACCATCCTCTGGAACGGCCCGGTTGGCGTGTTCGAATTCGACCAGTTCGGCAACGGTACCAAAGCACTCGCCGAAGCGATCGCCCAAAGCGACGCCTTCTCACTGGCCGGCGGCGGAGACACAGTGGCTGCCGTTGACAAATACGGTATAGCTGACAAGATCTCCTACATCTCAACTGGCGGCGGTGCCTTCCTGGAATTCGTAGAAGGCAAAACCCTGCCGGCAGTGGCTGTGCTGGAAGAACGCGGTCAGTAAGTTTTAACTGGCCGCCAGATAATGGCGGCTATAGCAGAATCCAACATCAAAAGTTAACGAAGGAGACAACCCATGGCCCTGATATCGCTGCGGCAACTTCTGGACCACGCCGCCGAGCATGGTTACGGTGTGCCAGCCTTTAACGTAAACAACCTCGAACAAATGCGCGCCATCATGGAAGCCGCCGACAAAACCGATTCCCCGGTTATTGTTCAAGCCTCTGCCGGTGCTCGTAAATACGCCGGTGCCCCCTTCCTGCGCCACCTGATCCTGGCCGCCATCGAAGAATGGCCGCACATCCCGGTGGTTATGCACCAGGACCACGGCACCAGCCCAGCCGTATGCCAGCGCTCCATCCAGCTAGGCTTCAGCTCCGTCATGATGGACGGCTCCCTGGGTGAAGACGGCAAAACCCCGACCAGCTACGAATACAACGTAGACGTAACTCGTCGCACAGTAGAAATGGCGCACGCTTGCGGTGTTTCCGTAGAAGGCGAACTGGGTTGCCTGGGTTCATTGGAAACCGGCCAAGCTGGTGAAGAAGACGGCATCGGCGCCGAAGGTACTCTGGACATGGACCAGATGCTGACCGACCCGGAAGAAGCAGCAGACTTCGTGGCGAAAACCCACGTAGACGCACTGGCCATCGCTATCGGCACCAGCCACGGCGCCTACAAGTTCACCCGTCCACCAACGGGCGACATTCTGGCGATCGAGCAGATCAAAGCGATCCACAAACGCATCCCCGACACCCACCTGGTCATGCACGGCTCCAGCTCTGTACCCCAGGAATGGCTGAAAGTCATCAACGAATTCGGTGGTGAGATTCCGGAAACCTACGGTGTACCGGTTGAAGAAATCGTTGAAGGCATCAAGCACGGCGTGCGTAAAGTGAACATCGACACCGACTTGCGCTTGGCAAGCACCGGTGCGGTTCGTCGCTTCATGGCGCAGAACCCCGCCGAGTTTGACCCGCGTAAATTCCTGAAGGCCACCATGGTAGCGATGACCGACATCTGTGTTGCTCGCTACGAAGCTTTCGGCTGTGCCGGCCAGGCCAGCAAGATCAAGCCGCTGACCCTTGAGCAAATGTTCGAGCGTTACGAGGCTGGTGAACTAGATCCGAAAGTAAAGTAAGCCTGCAGTAAAAAATGCCCCGGAACCATCCGGGGCATTTAGTCCCTTTCCCCTCCTGAAAACCTCTTTAAAACTGTAGCTTTGTGAGCAGAGATAGCGTTCTTGGCTATAGTTAATGCCTAACACTCAACAGAGATGGCTGACGCCGCCATGAAGGAAAGCGAGTGTTCAAGCGGTGTATGTCAGAATGTGGCAATGAAGTCACTGAATGGTGAGAGCAATGATTACGTGTGACCAGCAGGACTACATAGAAATAGCCTGTATGTATCGGTATCCGATCAAGCTAGTGATGAAATCAGGCGCAGTGGTTGAAGGTGTCGGACTTGATACAGGGTACGATGAGCGCAGAGACGAATGCATCAAAGTGGATTCGAACGGTGTCGTTCGTTTGATTCCGTTAGATCTCATCTCATCGCTCGAAGTGTGTGTGGATAACCCGAACTTTCAACATGTTTCTTTTACCTAAGTTGGGCGTATGCTGAATGTATGACGCTTACATCGGCTCCATATAGGTCGTGCGATGCTATTCCACTATGTGAAAACCCGAAGACGCCAAGCGTTAAAAGTTGGTGTCAACATAGTGCTGATCCCGATCCTTCTTTTTGCCTTTCACTATTTCCTTAAAGACAAAGCCAATTTTTCAGACGTATACGAAATTGCAGTAAAGGTTGGCGTGGCCGCCATGGTGGTGTTGTTCGGCATCTTTCTCTGGTTCATGAAGAGTAAAGAGAAATTCGAGATTTACGTGACAGAGAATGAGTTTCACAGCCATCACCCGATGTTCAAAGATTGGTGTTTTAGTGTGCATCCAAAGGATATTGTGGAAATCGAGCATCATTTGCGCGTTGATTCAACGGCGATGACCAACATAAATGTCCACCTGAAAGACGGCACAAGAGTGCAGATATGCCAGAACTATCCGTTCTCGCGGAAGAAGCTCTATTCAGCGTTGGGACAGGTCAATCCGGATATTCGGTTCCCCGACAATCCCAACGTCTTTAAGCACACGCCTAACGAGGCGGTGGAAAAGTATGCTGAGGATCGGTTTCCTGTAACAACGAAAGTCGTTAAGGCAGCCCTTAAAATCACGCCAACCCGGAAAGCGCCTCGGCACGATGGGGGGCGGGATAACCACGACTAGTTCGGTTAAACTCAGCTTATAAAGACATCAACTAGCAGGTGATTGACATGGCCGGCGGTTGGGCTCGAGACGGAGCTGTACAAGATCAGATAGATGCCACGGTTGAAGACGCGGTCGAACAGGCTAGGAGCAATCTCCGCTCCGGGGAAAGTGCCGAGTTCTGTATTGAGTGTGATGAGCCTATTCCAGAAGGAAGGCGTGAAGCCATCCCCGGCGTACAGCTGTGCATCGCCTGTCAGTCGAAATTAGAAGCGAAGGGCGGCGGCACCGGTGGGATCAATCGACGAGGTAGTAAAGACAGCCAGTTGAGGTAGTTGCGCGCTGGTGGGGATTTGTGCAGCCCGCGCTCAGGATTCATCATGACTCGCCTTCGGAACCTATCAGTGCGCAGCCGCGTTGGTGAAGAATGCCCTAACAATTAAATAATCACCGGAGAGCGCGCGTGAAACGTAAAGTTATAGGCGATAAGGTCGAATTGGCCGACTTAAGCAACATCAAAGGTCAGCCGGTACAAGTTCCTCAGCCAGGAAAACTGGTTCATCTGCAGTTCAGACGCTTCGCGGGATGTCCGATCTGTAACCTCCATTTGCAGTCCTTCTTCAAGAATTCCAGCCTGCTGCAGAAAAGCGACATCCAAGAGGTGGTCGTCTTTCATGCCAGCCGAGAGCGAATGCTTAAGGATGTGATTGATGTACCTTTTGATCTCGTTGCAGATCCTTCAAGAAAACTTTACCGGGCGTTTGGTGTGGAAAGCTCATGGAAGGCCATTCTGAACTTTAAAATGATGAGAGGTGCGTTGAAAGGCGTGCGCCAGTTTGGAATGAAAAAACCGGAAAGCTTGGAAGCGGAACTGGGGCTACCTGCGGATTTCTTGATTGATGAAAGCGGGAAAATTGTCGCCCTGAAATACGGCACTCACGCCAATGACCAGTGGTCATTAGATGAAGTGATTCAGCACGCGCAGAACGAGTTGGTGGGCGTTTGAGTTCTTAGGCAGAAAGAAAGAACTCATTTTTTTGGTTTTTTTTGGAATAAAGTTTCGGCCCAGTCGTCTTCCTGATGAAAACTGCCCATAAGGGTTCATTAAAAGGAGGACGAAATTATGAAAAAGCACATTTTGACTTTTGCGATCTGTTCTATCCTTTCTACCAGCGCACTTGCCGCTGAGGGAGCCGCTTCCGCTGACGTTCAGGCCGATGCAAACATGAGCGCCAGTGCCAATGGCAACGATGGTGTTTCAGCCCAAGGCAGCGGATCAGCGTCTGCTCAGGGCAATGTGAATAGTGAGGCCGCGCGCCGTGAGGCGTCTGAGCAAGGCCAGGCTGCCAGCAACGAAGCCCGCCAGAAAACAAACGCCGCGGTGAGTGCCGGTGTTGAAGCGGGTCAGAAAGTCCGCGGTAAAGCCAACGCTACCGCCGATGCGGCTGCCAGCAAGGCTGCTGAAAAGCGAGCTGCTGCAAAAGATCGTGTGAACGAAGCGCGCAGCTCTGAGATTCGCGTTGAAACCAATCAGCAAATTGGTACCTCCGTTTCGGATTCCGTGAAAGGTGAAGTCCGTAATTCCGTTAAGGGAGCTGTGAAAGGCTCTACCAGTGGCGGAATGCTCTAATCAAGCCGTTTAATGATAGCCGGGCCTGTTAAGGTCCGGCTTTTTTCTGGCCGGGAGATACCTGTCATGCGATTAAAACAATCCTTCTATAAGCTGCCGCTTACGGTCGCTATGGCCGCGATGGCGCCGACGCTTTTTGCATCAGAACATGCCGAACTGAACGGCCACGTGGGGGCCGGAATGGAGCACGACAACAACCTGACGGTTGACGAGCTAAACCGTTCTTCGGATAACAGCGATGAAGCTTGGGTCTTCGATGCCGGGCTGGAAGCGATTCTAAAACCCACCAAAGCACTGAATCTGACACTGGATTATTCGGTGTCCGGTAGCCGTTACCAAACCTACGATGAGTTCGACCAGGACATCCATCTCGCGTCTGCGGACCTGAGCTACGATTTCGATCCGGTTACGGTGGGCGCCAGCTATCACTATTCTCACGCCACCCTGGATTCTGATCCGTTTTTGGACTTCACGCGGACCAGCGTTTACCTCGGTAGCCTGCTGGGTGATAGCACGTACCTGATGGTGAGTCTGCAGGACAAAACCAAAGAATTTGAGGACAGCGACGCGCGGGACGCCGACATTAAAGGCGCCAGTTTTGATGCCTTTTTCTTCTTTAACGACGCCCGCAGTCACCTGCTGTTCGGTGTTGACGGGGATCAGGAAGACGCTGAGGCCGATGCCTATGACAACCGGCTCATTCGCGTGCGTGTGAGTTGGGTGCACAAATTCCAGATGGCGGATCAGGAAAATCGCCTTCGGTTGAAATGGCGTTATGAAGACCGGGAATACGATGAAGTGACTATCGCGCCCGATGAACCCTTTCTGAGCAATCCGTTTACCGAAGATTTGCAGGAGCGCACTTCGGAGCAGCGTGTGGACCAAGCCTGGATTGTGGAAGCCGGCTGGCGGATTGGGCTGAACGAGGTGCTTAGCCTCGAGCCGAAGGTATCCTACGGCCATTACACTTCAAACGTAGAGTCTGCGGATTACGATAAAACCGTGGCTGGCGTTACCCTGCGGGCTGATTTCTGAACCGCTCGGATTGATCATCGAGGAAGCCGTGGCCAAAACTCGGGTCACGGCCCTCGTCACCCAAATCTTCAGCGTTGTCGATCAGTGCCTCTAGAGCTTGTTCTTTGCCCCACCGAGGCAGCGAGCAGGCCAGTAAGGCAGTGACCACCGGGGCCGCCAACGAGGTTCCACTATCTTGGATCTGGCCTCCGTTCGGGTGGGCAACCGGGACGTCGACACCGCGAGCCGCAAAGGTCACGTGTTCACCACGATTTGCCCATCGGTATAACGCTCGTGAGTTATCCACAGCCGTGACACCGATGACGCCTTCATAGGCCGCAGGATACAGCGGTGGCGCCGCGGGTCCTTCGTTGCCCACGGCCGCTACCAACAAAGGGCCCTTCTGCTGCAAGCTCTTGATGGCGGCAGCCAGAATCCGGTTATCCGGGCCGGTCAGGCTGATATTGATGACCGACGTGTTCTGTTTTGCCAGCCAGTTTAACCCTTCCAGTAAATGAGCGAGAGTCGCCCCCGAAGTTGCCTCAGAGCCCTCGTAAAACACCGATGCGTTGAAAAGGGTCGCGCCAGGTAACCGGGGTTGGGTTTGCGGCGTTGACGCCCCCACCAGCACGCTGGCAACGGCGGTGCCGTGAGCACGAGGTGCTGCAAGCTCGCCGGTGTGATTCTCCACCGCTAAAAATGGCTTCTGAACGATTTCAGCCTGGCTAAACGCAGGGTGTTCGTTGCTGATGGCCGTATCCACCATGCCGATTCGAACGGAGTCCGTACAAACGCTAGACACGGCCGGTGCGCCATTTTTCGAAACAGAGCTGGAAGAGCGACTTTGCGGCCTGTAAATGTGGTTGCGGTCGAGCCGTTCTGATAATTCGGGAAGAAATTCCTGCAGGGCTTCACGGGAGTCCATTTCCGGACGGACCCGAAAACGCACCACGGTCAGCCCCAAGCCTTCGAGCTTCTGTTGCTCAAGGATCGTGACACTGGGGCGACGAAGCAGATCCAGTTCACCTTCTGTGGCCGTGATCAGCCATTGCCTAGCTACAGCTCGCGAGCCATCGATCTGGCGAGCTTCGTAGAAAGCGGTGTCGCCATTACGGGTGCGGACCGGCAACAGCTCTGACAGTTGTCTTTGCAGCTGTTCCGGTAGCTCGTCGGCATTGACGATGCGCTCGCGAGTACGCTCCGTCATCTTGCGCTCCACCAGTGCTTCCGCCCGCCGCTCGACTTGTTCGGTAATGGTGTCAATTCCCCCGTCAATGAGACCACCGGTGCCGGCGCTTTGAACCAATCCGGGGGCCATCGGCAGGGCCAGCAACATCAGCCAGTGGAACGTTGGTCGCTTAATCATCGTGTAGATCCACGTAAAGAAGAGTTTCTAACAGGACAACGGCTGGATCGAAAAATAATTCCCGATCAGAGGGAATAAATCCCGCTTTGACTCGTTGTACAGGTAACACATATCGACAAAGGGCGCCATGCGACAGGAAATTACGGAACTACTGCCGAGCTTGCGACGCTTCGCATACTCACTGACCGGTTCCGCTGCCGATGCGGATGACTTGCTTCAAAACACGGTGGAACGGCTGTTGAGCCGGCCCAAACCTGATGATGCAGACATCACCCGCTGGGCATTCCGGGTTTGCCGTAATGTGTGGATAGACGAATGCCGGGCTCGTAAAGTTCGCCGTGATGCGGCGGAGCTTCCTGAGCTCAGTGAAGGCCATATCGTCGATGGCGACAAGCAGATAGCCAACGAAATGGAGGTCAACCGGGTGGATCAGGCGATGAGCCAGTTACCGGAAGATCAGCGCCAGATTATTTCTCTGGTGGCCATTCAGGGGCTGTCATATCAGGTCGTCGCCGATATCTTGTCGGTGCCCAAAGGTACGGTAATGAGCCGGCTGGCTCGTGCGCGCGCCGCATTAAGCGAGGCGCTGGCGCCTGGAACAACGAGGATCGAGCAATGACCAACTTGGATGAAAAACTCTCTGCTTTTCTTGATGGCGAATTACTCGCCGAGGAAATGCAGCAGATTCGTGATCGGTTAGCGGTGGAACCCGCGCTGGCGGCTCGTCTGGGCGAGTTGTCGATGGTCGATCAGGCTCTGCAGGCACACTATGGCGAAATCGACGACCGGCCGCTACCGGCGGCGATATCCCAGTTGTTGGCAAATGAAGATGCTGAGCAGGAACGCCCTCAGAGCAACGTCGTTCGTTTCCCGTTATGGCGCAGGCTTCAGGCTCATACGGGCAAGGCGATCGCCGCCGCTCTGGTTGGTGGGTTTGCATTGTCCCAGTGGTTGTCGCAGCCTGCGATTGATGCGGACGCCTCCTGGCAAAACGTGGCTCAAGGGCTAGAGTCGACACCCAGCGGAACTCACTACACCTTGGCCAGCGGAGAGCAGCTCACGCCGCGACTGACGTTTGTTAACCATGACGGAGAGTACTGCCGCCAGTTCCGTGTGCAGGGCGATACCGGGCACTCTGAAAACATTGCTTGCCGAAGCACCGCCGACGCTCAGGGGTGGAACCTGGCCGTGCGCCTTGAAGTGGCGGATACGGTTTCAGGTGATCGCTATCAAACGGCCAGTGGTGGCTCGGCGCTGGATGACACGCTGGACAAAATGATCGCCGGCCCGTTGTTGGCGCCGGAGGATGAACGGCGCCTGATTGGACAGCAGTGGATATCAAACCACTGAAATTTGGCGGTTAGAGAAGAGCTTGATAGCGCTCAAGTACTTCTGCGCTTTTCCATTTCGTTGCGGTACTGACTGCCTAGATCCTCTTTCTGTTGATCGGTCAGTACCTTGCCTCCCATCTGGAACACTTCCTGCTCTTCTTCATCCAGGTGATGGCTGACGAGGTGTCGAAGTTCTTTGAATAGCTGTAGCCATTGGGGGCTGGAATAGTCTGTTTTTTCAAGCTGTTCAATGCATTCATCAATGTCGTGATGCTCTGCGACACTGTGGCGGGCTTTATCCTGGGTTTGTTCATGTTGCATAAGGTGGGCATAGAAGCACTTTTCTTCAGCGGCGGCGTGTTCGGTCAGTTCGGTTTTCAGTTTCGCGAAACCTTGTCGGCGGACTTGCTCGTCGCCTGAGGTGTCGGCCAGCTGGTCCAGCAATTCCCGTTGTACGTCGTGATCCTGCCTCAATGCTTCAAACACGTTCACTATGGCTCTCCTTATTAGCTTGAATACGGGAAGAGTGTAGAACACATTCGAGAGAATTTTATTTCGGCTATTTAATCTAGGTTTTTCGCCCTAGCTTCTCTAACGCCATCAACGTGTCGGTGTAATTCACCATCCGGTTGAGGTAATCCGGTGACAGCCTCTGCATCTCAGCAATGGCCCGGCTGACCAACCGATGGGCGTTCATCGGCCCGGCGTCTTCGGGGGTATGCTCGATGGCGTATTGAATACGGTCTTGGAGCGCTTGAATGCCGTGGTCGGCCGATGCTCGGGCCATGGCTTTTAGCGGTTGTGGGCTGTTGGAAGCGGTTGTGTTTTGTGGGCGCGCAACATCGTCTTCCGTTGTCCCGAAAATCAATTGTTCGATCGCAGATCGGGGCGCTTGTGCCGGAGCGCTTTCTGGAGCTTGATTGAGCTTATCGATCAGCTCGAGCAAGGGAGAGCGAGGGCGCGGCTCGGCTGCTGGAGCCTGTTCACATCGTTGATTTCCTCTTGCCTGAAAATCGGCGACGGCCCGTTCCAGTTTTTGCCAATGCGCTGTGCCCTGAAGTCCTTTCGCACGCAGACGTTGCTCGAGCGTTGCTAAATAGTGGAAACGAACCGGGTCGGTTTGATCGGCGCCGGTCGCTTGAAGTGGTGCAAGCAGTGAAGTTTCCGCCACGTCAGACATCAGCTTTCGGCTCCTGTTTCGGAGTCTGCAGCGGTGTCGCTCGTGGCTCTGGGCACGGTGCTGATCTCCACACGCCGGTTCTGGGCGCGGGACTCTGCATCCACATTGGGTACGGCGGGGTGGTGCGGGCCAAACGCGGCGGCGAAGACCCGGTCGTTGGGTAACCCCAATTCCATGAGCGTTCGCGTTACGGTGAGCGCCCGCTGGGCCGATAGCCCCCAGTTGTCCTGATACCGGCTGCTCCGATGCATCGGCAAGTCATCGGTAAAGCCGCTGACCATCAACAGTTCATCGTGTTGGGTCAGGTAGGTTTTTAGCGGGACGACCAGCGATTCCAACACCTCAACGCCATCGGTCTGCAACTGGTCAGAATTCAGCTCGAACAGCACGTTACCGCTGATGCCGATTCGGCCATTACTGAAGGTCACCAAGCCTTTGGTGAGCGGGTCTTCGAGGGCTTGCTCCAGTGCAATCCGCCGTTCTTCTTCGGCTTCACGTTTGGCCTTTTCTTCCGCCAGAGACTGGCTGAGCTCCAATTGAACACCGATCACCCACACCAGTATCAGCACCAAAATGCCTACTAATGCGGCCATCAGATCGGAGAAAATCGCCCAGATCGGCGTGGACTGCTGTTCGCTGTCCTCCAGATGCTCCATCAGTTGGCTCCGCTTGTCTCAAACTCGCCACTGCGAAGTGCCGCGGCGGCCTCGATGACATCCTTCTGGGAACTGACGGACAAATCAATGACTTCCCGGGCTTGTGCCACGTAGTAGGCCAACTGCTCGTCGTGGCGACTGCCGGCGTTATCCAGGGCTTTCTGGATGTCGTTAAGGCAGTCTTGCAGTTGCGCGTTGGAGGCGCTGAACAACTCGACGGCCTTGAGGAAGGCGTCGCTGAGCGCGCCCACTTCCTGACTGCTACCGGTGAGGTCTTCGCCCAGCTTGCCGAGCTGCTGGCTCTGCTCCTCAATCAACACGTTGAAGCGTTCACTGATGCCCGAGAGGGTTTCGCCGGCACTGCTGATCAGTGAGTCCACCGCCTGGCGCTGGTTGTCGGCATTGCTGCGCTGGGATTCCAGCAGGCTATCGAGTTCCTGCACCAAGCGCTGGCGCTCTTCCAGCAGCTGGTTTTCCCGCTCGCTGTTGCGCGCCATCTCGGTTTGCAGCTGGGAGATCACCTGAGCCGCCGCTTTCGGTGTTTCCGAAGCGGTTTCAATCAGCCGGGTCATCGGTGCTTCAAGCCCGGAGCCTAGCTCGTTCAGGTGTTTGGTAACAGTTGCTTCCAGTTGCGCCAACCGGTCATTAGCGGCTTCGCCTCGGGCAACTTCTTGTTCATGCAGAGTGGTTAACTGCTCGCTGATGCGGTTGATGAGTGCATCCAGACCTTGTTGCTGTTGGCTGGCAATCTTGGTGCTCTCGTCCCGGAACTGGGATTGGTATTCCTGCAGCGTACTCTGCAGATTGGTCATCAACTTTTCTGCCGATTGTTGTTGCTGCTCAACGGCCGTTTGCCAGTGCTGTGCGGTTTGCTGTGTGGCTTGTTGAACCTGCTCCAACAGTTGCTTCTGGGCTTGTTGGGAGGATTCTTGCAACGCTCGGTTGTGCTCGGCAGAGGCGTTCTGCTGGGCCTGAAGGTTCTGTTGCCAGTTCTCGCCCGCCTTTTGGGTGGTTTTCTGGAACGCTTGGCTCAGATCTGCCAGCTGCTGCTGGGTGGTGGCTGCCCAGTCTTCATGAAGTTTGCCAGCACTGGCTTGCAGGGTTGCCATGGCGTTGGTGACAATCGGTTCGATGCGTTCCGCCGCCAGGCGGGTGCTGGATTCCAGTGCTTTCTCTAACGAGTCGGCCACGGAGCCAGCCAAGGTTTGGTAGTGGTCGCCAACGGTGCTGTGAAATTCCTGCTGGTTTCGGGTCAGAGACTGTTCCAATTGCTGGCCGAGCTGCTCCATACGGGCAGTCATGCTTTCCATGGCCGAAGCCATTTGGGGCAGGGCTTCCGCTTGAGATTCCAGAGCTTTGAAGGCTTGCTGGCGTTGGTGATCCGCCGACAGGTGATGCAGCCGCTGGCGCAGGGTTTTGTCCAGTTGGCGGGAAACCTGTAAGCGTTCACGTCGGCTCAGGGTCGAGGCCAGGCCAAGCATGGCCGAAGCCGCTACCCCGGCAATGGAGGTGCCGAAGGCCAGGCTAAGCCCTGCAATCGGGGCCGCCAGCGCGCTACGAATGACGCTGAGTTCGGTGCTGCCGTCCAGTGCGGATGCGGCACCGCTCAACGTCACAATCATGCCGGCGAAGGTGCCCAGCAGGCCGAGCATAACCAACAGGCCAACCAGATAAGGCGTGAACTGCGGGCTGGGCAGGGCGGAAAAATGCCCGTCAATGCGCCGTTGCACGGAGAACTGAACCTGCTCCGGCAGGCCGGATAACCAGTCGTTAAGTTGTTCACGATTTTCCGGAGTGCTGTTGAGTTTCTGAGACAGCTTCCGGGTTGTGCGGCGGAACCCCATCAATTCGACAAAACCCAAGGTATAAACCACGGCAATGATGAGGGTGACGGAGAGGGCCAGCAGGTCAGACTCTATAAAGCGCTGGCCAATCCAGGCCGTTACGCCCAGACCTATAACAAATGCGAGAAAGAAGAAAAGTCTGCTCATGGAGAGTTCGTTACCTCGTTGTGGCAGGCCTCCAGTAACCCCAATACCGGCTCCAGCCGAACATCCAGTTCAGCGAGTAATAAATTCTGCGCGTCTTCGCAGTAACGGTGGAGCCGCTCGTCCGGTGACAGGCCGGTGTCGCGGGGTGTTTCAGAGGGTGTCTGTAGGGTTTGGAATCGCTGCTCCAGAACCTTGGATACATGGGAAAAACACTGGGCGGTGTAGCTGGCCATGGTGTGGTCGAATACCGAATCCAATTCCGCCAGACGAGCAAGATCCTGATTGTGCTCTTTCATCGCCTTGCGGACTTTGTCTCTAAGTTGGCGGCTGGAAGCGGCAACTTTGCGCTGATGCATCAGCCATGCATTCAGATAGGGCTCGGATGTGAGGTTATCTCCGGGCTCGACTTCATCACCGTAGCTGCTGATCTTGCGCCGCAGTGCCCGGCGGGTGTTGATTAACTCTTTCGTCAGTTGCTCGAAAACAGGTTCTTGATTCATGCCCGGCTGGCGGCTACGAAAAGCCGTCGCGGCATCCAGCGTCATGGTATCCCCAAGCCCGAATAAACGGCTAAGGCGCTCTGCGAAACACGGCAGCTTTTCCGCTTTTGAAGAAGAATCGTCGGTGGCCAGAAGCTGCAGCAGCCGGGCATGAATACTGCCGGATTGTACAGGGGCCATTCGAGTCATGGAGGACACCGGGTTCGAGGATCGATTAGATGACGAATGTCGGATTATCAGGGAGCGATATTCTACTGTCTATCCATGGGGAATGATAATGGCGCCTTCGGGCTAACTATGTGCGGGGCTAACCTTGTTTTTTCCCTGCCAGAGACAATAGTAATAGGGAGTGAACAACTTTTAGCCAACAGTGAGACGTTCCATGGATTTTAAGGACTACTACGCTGTTCTGGGGGTAAGTGAGACGGCCCCACCAGAGGACATTAAAAAGGCCTACCGGAAGCTGGCTCGGAAATACCACCCGGACGTCAGTAAAGAAGAGGATGCCACCGATAAATTTCAGGACGTTGGCGAAGCCTACGAGGTACTGAAAGATCCTGAAAAAAGGGCCGAATACGATCAGCTTCGCAAGTACGGAGCCCGCGATGATGGATCCTTCCAGCCGCCCCCTGGCTGGCAAAGTGCCTCCGGGTTCGGCGGTGGTGGTTACACCGAAGCCGATGCCGGTCAGTTCAGTGACTTCTTTGAACAGATGTTTGGCGGAGGTCGGCACGCTGGCGCGGAATTCGGTGGTGGCGGCTTTCGCCAAAGCGTAAGAATGCGAGGCGAAGACGTGCATGCCCGGCTGGCGCTGTTTCTGGAAGAAGCCTTGAATGGTTGTGATAAGCAGGTGTCGTTCACCGTGCGCGAGGCGGATGCTCACGGACGGCTGATCCCTCGCCAGAAAACACTGAAAGTGAAAATTCCAGCCGGCATGCGCGATGGCCAGCACATTCGGCTTAAAGGACAGGGGGCGCCGGGAATTGGCGGTGGTGCGTCTGGAGATCTGTTTCTCGAGATAGAGCTTGCGCCTCACCCGCATTTCATTGTTGAAGGTGGCGATGTGCTGGTAACAGTGCCCATCGCCCCATGGGAGGCTGCACTCGGTGCAACAATCACCGTGCCAACCGTCGGTGGGAAAGTGCACGTAAAAGTGCCCAAAGGCTCCACCAGTGGCCGCAAACTGCGATTGAAAGGCAAGGGTTTTCCCGGCAAGCACCCTGGTGACCAGATCGTGATTTTGCAGGTCTCCATGCCGGAACAGCATTCAGCTGAGGCGAACGAGCTCTATGAGAAGCTGGCCGAACTGGAAAAGAACTTCAATCCACGTAGCAAGCTGCATCTGTAAGCGGAGCGATGGACATGACAAACAAAACCCAGATCCTGACCGTGGAGATAATCGACAACAGTGGCCGCACGTTTACCCTCAGAGAAGTGTGCGAGCGGGGTAACTGCCATGCCGAGTTTGTCATCAAACTGGTGAACTACGGCATCCTTGTTCCGGTTGAGGACATTCCGGAGGCTCGCGAGTGGCAGTTCGATGCAGACGCCCTTAATCGCCTTCAGAAAGCCATGCGACTGCAGCGAGACTTGAAGCTCAACCTACCGGGGCTGGCGGTTTCATTGGACCTGCTCGATGAACTTCACGAAATGCGCCGGGAAGTTGCTCGGTTAAATCAAAGAGTTCACCAGCTGATGGGCGATTAAGCCTATGAACCATCTCGCCCATACATTTCTAGCACCAGATTCACCCGAGGCACGTGTGGGCAGCATCCTTGGAGACTTCTCTCGGGGCGTTGATTGGTCCGCCTTACCCGCACCCGTATTGGAAGGTGTTCGCCACCACTTGGCGGTGGATACCTTTACCGATCAGCATCCCCAAGTTCTGGCGAGCAAAAAGCTGTTCTCTAAGCAGCGCCGGCGCTTCGCCGGTGTGGCGCTGGACATCCTCTACGATCATTTTCTTCTCCGGCATTGGCACCGGTATACCGATTGCGAACAAAAGGCGTTTGTTCGTACCGTTTACAAGGAACTAAGCGCTCACGAGCAGGTCATGCCATCAGCGATGGTGAACGTTACCCGGCGGATGGTGGAATACGATTGGTTTGGCGCCTATCAGGAGTTGGACAACATTGGTTTCGCATTAGACCGGGTAGCCGAGCGCATCCGCTTTCCCAATCAATTTACTGGAATAATTGATGAAATTCGGGAGAATGAGCGCGAACTAGAGGCAAAATTTTTGCAGTTCTTCCCGGAACTTCAAACGTTCGCCCGCCAGTTCCCGGACACCTAACAAGGAGCCCAAAATGGGTGAAGCAAAGCGACGTAAACAAACGGGCGCCCCTGCGCCGCGTAACCAAGGAAATAAAAAGCCTGCACTGATCGCCATTGCCGTGGTGGTTGTGGCAGTGATTGCGGCCGTCTATTTCATGACGGCTCCTCCGGCGCCTACCTCTGACAACCTGCCGGTCGCCGCCGCCAACGCAGACGAGTTCCCGGCTATTTTTGACCAATACGGCACCTCCGTAGGATCAGAAGATGCGCCCGTGGTTGTGCGTGAGTTCGCTGATTATCAATGCCCGGCCTGCGCCCGCTTCTCCGAAGCCAGTCAGCGCCTGAAAAAAGAATACGTTGAATCCGGCAAAGTGCGTTTCGTTTACTTCGACCTGCCACTGCGCCAGCACCCCAACGCCATGCCAGCAGCCCAAGCAGCGCGCTGTGCCGGTGATCAGGGCGAATACTGGGCCATGCACGACAAGCTCTACGGTTCGCAATCCTCCTGGAGCGGCTCAAACGATCCAGTCGCCACCTTCACCCGATACGCCAACGACCTCGGGCTTGAAGAACGACGCTTCCGCCGCTGCATGACCACCGAACTGCACAAAGAAGCTGTAGAACAAAGCCTGCAAGTGGCCATGCAACTGCGCGTAGCCAGCACCCCGACTGTTCTTGTCGACAACATCCAGCTGACCCGCCCCGGTTGGGGACAGCTATCCGCAGTGGTCGAGCGTGAACTAAACAAAGCCGAAGACTAAGGCTTCTGAAGGGCTGACGAACAGCGGCCCGGCATAGCACAACGGTAGCCTTGTGCGGGGGAGTCCCTTCCAAAATCGTGCGGAGCCATGGATGGCGGAGCCGAGCGCACACGGACGTATTCACAGCGTATTTTGGAAGGGACTCCCTCGTGCAGGGCGGCGCTAGGGGCACCCTTCACGGAAAGCCCTAACTTGAACCCATCCCACAGTTCGTTAAAATCGCCCCCTCGCAGGTAATAAGCCCGCGATAATCATCAATCATGCTCCGGATTTACGATCCGGCCCGCAGGAGAACATTATGAGCAACAACGTTGTTGTCTGCGCACTCTATAAGTTCGCAGTCGTAAATGATTACAAAGACCTACGCGACCCACTGCTAAACCTGATGCTGGAAAAAGACGTGCACGGCACACTGTTGCTGGCCCGTGAAGGCATCAACGGCACCATCGCCGGCAGCCGCGAAGGCATCGACGCCGTTAAAGCCTGGATTGGCAGCGACGAACGATTCGACGGCATCGACTACAAAGAATCCTTCGTAGAATTTCAGCCCTTCAAACGCACCAAGGTCAAACTCAAGAAAGAGATTGTCACCATGGGTGTTGAAGGCATCGACCCCAAACGCGTGGTCGGCACCTACGTTGACCCCAAAGAATGGAACGACCTGATCTCTGACCCCGAAGTCCTGCTGGTCGATACCCGCAACCAGTACGAAGTCGAGATTGGCACCTTTCAAAACGCGCTCAACCCCGCCACCGACACCTTCCGTGAGTTTCCGGAATACGTGAAGCAGAACCTGGACCCGGCCAAACACAAAAAGGTCGCCATGTTCTGCACGGGTGGTATCCGTTGTGAAAAATCCACGGCGTACCTGAAAGAGCAGGGCTTTGACGAGGTTTACCACCTCAAAGGCGGCATCCTGAAGTACCTCGAAGAAGTGCCCCAGGAACAAAGCCTGTGGAAAGGTGAATGTTTCGTATTTGATGATCGGGTCACGGTTAATCACAATCTGGAGCGCGGTGATTATGACCAGTGCCACGCGTGCCGTCGCCCGATCACCGAAGACGACAAGCTGCGCCCTGAGTACGAACAAGGCGTGAGCTGCCATCAGTGCATCGAGTCACTGACCGAAGAACAGAAAGCCCGGTTCAAAGAGCGCGAACACCAAATGCGCTTGGCCGAGCAGCGTGGTGAAGCTCACGTAGGCGGTGAGGCTGCCCGCATTATTGCTGAACGGAAAGCGCGCAAACAGGCCGAGCGTGAACGTCAGGCGCGGAAAAGTCTGGAAGGCGAGCGCGTCCGTAAATCGGCGTCATCGTAATACCAAACCGAACTAAGGAGACGTTATGTTGATCAGGAGGCCACTGGTTATCGCTTGTCTGGCGCTGGCACCCATGGTGCAGGCCCAAGAAAGTGAAAACTGGAAAGGTGAGGCCGAGTTGGGCGTGTTGATGACATCCGGCAACACCGACGAAACCAAGGTGAACGGCCGCTTGGGCCTGATCAACGACCAGGAATCCTGGCGCAACAGCGGTGAGTTCAGCACCAAGTACACCGAGGCTGACGACGAAACCACCGCTGAAGAGTACAGAGCAGCTCTGGAAACCAACTACAAGTTCGATGCCCAGCAGTACTGGTTTTTGCGGGGTAACTGGGAAGACGATCGCTTCTCGGGTTACGAGTTTGAATCGTCAGTCACCACCGGTTACGGAAACCGGGTGTGGCAATCGGGCAAACGCTCGTTCCTGGACCTCTCTGCGGGTGCTGGTTACCGCTACAACAAGCGCATGGAAGTTGATCCGGATACCGGCCGGGATGTTGAAGAAGACGCCATTGCCCGTTTGGCCGCGCAGTTCGATTACGGCTTGTCTGAAACCTCGCTGTTCCGTCAGAAGTTGAGCACGGAAATTGGCCTGGACGACAACAACACGATTTCCAAATCGGAAACCTCGTTGCAAAGCTCCATCATGAACAATCTGTCCATGAAGCTGGCTTACCGGGTCAAGCACGTATCCGATGCTCCGGAAGGATCAGAGAAGACCGACACCGAACTGGCGGTGTCACTGCTCTACGGTTTCTAAGCAAACCGGTTCGAGCATAAAAAAGGGGCAGGTGGTTTCGAACCATCTGCCCCTTTTTGTATTTTCAGCGGTGCGGCTATACGTTGTTTCTCAAACCCAATTCGTCAGGGTAGGGAGTGAGGTATTTCTGAGTGCTCAAATAGTCCACAGGCTCGCGGCGCTGAGCCAGTCGCAGCAACGTCATCGGCACCACCAAAGGCACCTCGCCTCGGTGATAGGCTTCAATCTGCTCAAGTAACACGGCTTTGTCGGCTGTGCTCATGTCATCTTTCAGATAACCCAGCAGATGGTTCATGGCGTTCACATGTGACCCCCGACTGACTCGCTGGGTCATCGCTTCCATGAAACCACGAATATACCGGTCCGCAATGTCTGCCAACGGCTCAGACTTCAGGTCAGCCAGCATGGGGCCAAGCTGGCGGTAAATCTTCTCGGAATGGGCCAGCAGCGCGAACTTGTAGCGCCTGTGGAAATCCTGCAAGGATTGCTTGGTGAGATTTTCGCCGGCGACGTTCAGCATCCAGTCGTCGTAGGCGAACACCCGCTCAATGAAATTCTCCCGCAGCACGTTGTCGTTCAAGCGGCCCTCTTCTTCAACCGGCATTAGCGGGTAAGCTTTCATCAGTGCCTCGGCAAACAGGCCCCGGCCATCCCGGTTCATTACCTTGCCATCGGCATCGTGAATTTTGATGCGCTCCATGCCGCAGCTGGGCGACTTGGCCATCAGGATATAGCCGCGAAGATCCGCCAGCGATGGCATAACCTGTTGAATGAAGTCTGCCATGGCATCGGTGTGGTCTGCCGTGCCTTTGTTGTCTGTCAGGCGCAATTCACCGTTTTGTTCGCGCAGATGAATCGCTGGGCGGGGCACGCCCAGACCTGCCTCAAGTTCGGGACAGATAGAGCGGAAATCAAAATGCTGAGCGAGCACTTTCGTGCAATAACGGGAATGTTTGTGGCCGCCATCGTAGCGAACTTCCTTGCCAAGCAGGCAAGTGCTTATGCCAACGGGAATGTGGGTCACTGAATGCTCCTTGCGCATCGCCTATGATCATCGCGTAAATATACGTCTTTACAGTGTAAACCGATCAATAGGAACTTCCACTGTGCCGCATTCCTTTGCGGTAACCTCGCCTGTCAGTGCCAGAGAAAGTTTTAGGCCATTGCTTTTTTGATCAACTGTTTCTGATGTTCGGCGAAGCCTTCGATGAGCTCCCGAACCTTGACGGTATCTCGGTCTAACACCGCGGACTGTAATTCGGAAAAGAAGCGCAGAGTTTGAGCAAGCCCCTGCCGATAGCGCTTGGCACTCAAGTAATAAGTGCGACTGACCGCAGGTTTGAAGTTAGACAGCGACTCGGTGAGGTAAGGGTTACCGACCACATCGCAGCACGCTTCCATTACGCCAAAGCTGGCTTCAACGATGGCAGTGATGTCTGTTCCGGGGTTCTGAATCTGGGCAATAACCTCACTGACGGCCTCCATGACGCGAGGCTTGTCTTCTTCCTGCCAGCGTTCGCACAAACGTGTGGCGAGCATGATCAGCAAGTGCATGTATACGTCGTAAAGCTCAGCCGCGAACTCGGCGTTGATCTGAGTCGCAGACGCGCCCTTGCGCGGAGTGATTTCCACCAGATGCCAACGTTCAAGGGTGTAGAGAGCTTCCTTCACCGAGGCACGGCTTACTTTGAGTTCAGTTGCCAGGTTGGCTTCCTGAATGCGTTGGCCTGGCTGAATCTGGCCCGTCATGATGCGTTTGGCTAGATAACCGGCAATTTGTTCTGCCAGAGTGTTTGGCGCCTGAAAGTCCATGCGTGATAGCTCTTAAGATTCGGGGAGCGAAGCCTGCTGGGGCTGACTGCTCTGCAGTTTAACATATGCTTGGAAATGGTACGCATACCCTTGAAAAGGCAGGCGGCCGCACGCATATACGATGGTTCAAGTCTGAACCAGATTGGGATGCCCCATTATGCCAAAGCATTTCGAACAGGCCCTTGGCCTGCATGACGCACCGGTTCCGGAAACCGAGGGTTACGTATTTAACCAAACCATGCTGCGGATTAAAGATCCTGAGCGTTCTCTGGACTTTTATTCTCGAGTGATGGGCATGCGCCTGGTGCGTAAACTGGACTTCCCGGAAATGAAGTTCACGCTGTATTTTCTGGCGTATCTGGATGATACCGAAGCCGCGCAAGTGCCGGCCGATGACGGTCACCGGACGACCTATACCTTTGGCCGTGAAGCCATGTTGGAGCTGACCCACAACTGGGGCACCGAAGACGATCCCGACTTCTCCTACCACAACGGCAATGACCAGCCTCAGGGCTTTGGCCATATCGGCGTGGCTGTGCCAGACGTGTACAGAGCGTGTGAGCGCTTCGAACAGCTCGGAGTCGAGTTTGTTAAGCGCCCAGACGACGGCAAAATGAAAGGGTTGGCGTTCATCAAAGACCCGGATGGCTACTGGATCGAAATCTTGCAGCCCAACATGCTGGAAAAACAGCGTAAGGGTAGCTAAGCCTCAAGCCTTACGATGGCCGGGTTCAACCTTCTCGGTTGGCTCCGGCCACGGTATTGCTGCGCGAGGCCACAATCACTGCAACCACCAATACAATGGCGCCTGCCACCCCTGCCGTTCCCAGCATTTCCCCCAGAATAAGCCACGCCAACAGCGCCACAAACAAGGGCTCCAAAGTGACCACTATGCTAGACAGCGTTGCCGGTGTGGTTTTGATACCAGTAAAGAACATCAGGTAGCCAATGCCCGTGGGCACCACCCCGATGTAGCACACCATCAGCCAGTGTTTCAGCTCCATCGTTTCCAGCGCCGCGAATCCACCGCTGATTAACACCACCGGAAGCAGCAGAAGCGCAGCGGTGAAAAAGCAGATAAAGGCTGTGGTGAAGGCGGGTGTTCCCACCGAGTTATAACGGCTGGTGAGCGTAAAGCCCGTGTAAACCGCAGCGGCCAGAAGTGACATCAGAATGCCCGCGAGCCTGAGCGTGCCGGTTGTGTCGATGTCGCCCAATACCAGCATGCCGGTGCCGAAAACAGCCGCTACCGCTGCGACCAGAGTGGTAAGGGTTGGCCGTTCACCCAATAGAGGCGCGGCAAGAATGGCGACGAAGACCGGCGGCAGGCAGAGGGAAATCAAGGTGGCGATTCCGGCCCCGGACAAATCGACCGCGACCAGATAGCTGCCCTGATAAAGTGCCTGGAATAACCCAAGGGCCGTCAACGGCAGAAGCGCCTTCCAGCTGAGCGAGCGTAAAGAGCTTCCCACGGCGTTCCCGTGAGGATTCGCGCTGTGAAGTTGGCGCTGTTCCCGGCGCATCAACACCCAGAAGAACGGCAGCGCCACGACCAAACGCAAGAAAGCCAGGGTGATGGGCGCGAGATCAGAACCGCCGAACAGGAATTTCGCAACAATGCTGGTGGTCGCCCAAAGCAGGGCGGCCAGAGCAATTAACAGAACGCCTCGAATCATAAAGCTTGCCAAGCCACATGGAATTAAACGAGGAGCCTAACAGTGGCTGGCAGACTTCGCCATAGGCGAATAGAAGGGGGCAGGGTGCCCCCGAGAGGTGCTTATTTTACGGCAAGGCGCTGGGCATTTTTCTCAACGGTGCGGGCACCAATACCTTTCACCTTGGCAAGGTCTTCAACGGAGGCAAATGGGCCGTTGGCTTCGCGGTAGGCCACGATGGCTTCGGCTTTGCTCTGACCGATACCGCTTAGGGCTGACAGCGTGGTGGCGTCGGCGGCATTGATGTTGATGGCGCTTGGCTCGTTGGCGTGGGCGAAGCCGGTGGCCAGGCTGAACAGCAAAACGAGAGTGGCAAGAATAGAGGTGTGTTTCATGGTTGAGTCCTGATTGTGGAAAATTTTTTATGGATCAATCAGGTGAGACAACCCAGAGGTTGTTGGAATGGTGAGGCGGCTGGTTGTTGGAGCATTCGGAAAGAAAATAAACAGACAGGTTAGTGCACGGAAGAGGCCACTTTCCTTGTGCCCCCGAAATTCCGTGCCTGACCCCTGCCTAATCCTTCAGGCTGTGCATCATCCTGAGCACGTCGTCCTTGTTTCATCCCTGCGCGCCCTGTTCCTTCGGGCAACTCTTCAATTCCTTGAGTTTCCATCCCTGAGCCAACGTCCGTGCTGGCTTGTCATCCCTGACAACAATGATTCTACGCCGGGTGGGTTGGTTAAGAACTGGACATTCGCCCTCTAGCGTGTGCGATATCTCTCACACGAGCGTGCGTTTCTCGGTGAATGGATATTCATTCTTTTGGGGCGTTGAGCCGTGAGTGCACATTAATGGCAGGCCTGCACTAGGGCAGGGCGTATCTCACCGGAGGGCGCGCACCAGAGCGGAGCGTTGTCGTCATAGATGGCACCAAAAGTAGGCGGCAAACATTAAGCATCCAAGGCTTAATCTTGTAAGTGCTCGATTGGTTTTCTGTTAAGGCTATGTTTTTCTTTGGGTTTTATGTGAGTTGGAACGGAGGGTGCAAACGTCTGTCTGCGATTGACACCTCATTACCCAACGAAAAGGACGTGCACCATGAGCCTGAAAAAACACGTAAAGCTTGGCCTGTCTGCCTTGGCACTGTCGGTTTCCTTCCACGCTCTGGCGGCGGAAGACCCCATCAAAGTGGGTGTGCTGCACTCTCTCTCAGGCACCATGGCGATCAGTGAAACTGCACTGAAAGACACCATGCTGATGCTGATCGAAAAACAGAATGCCGCCGGTGGCGTGCTGGGTCGTAAGCTGGAGCCGGTCGTGGTCGATCCGGCGTCCAACTGGCCGCTGTTTGCCGAGAAAGCCCGGGAGTTGCTGGAAAAAGAAGAAGTCGACGTCATCTTTGGCAACTGGACCTCGGTGTCCCGTAAATCCGTGCTGCCGGTGGTCGAAGAATTGAACGGCCTGCTGTTCTACCCGGTTCAGTACGAGGGTGAAGAGTCTTCCGAAAACGTGTTCTACACCGGTGCGGCACCCAACCAGCAGGCGATCCCGGCGGTGGACTACCTGATGAACGACATCGGCGTTGAACGCTGGGTGCTGGCGGGCACCGATTACGTTTACCCGCGTACCACCAACAAGGTTCTTGAGACCTACCTGAAAGACAAAGGTGTGGCGACCAGCGACATCATGATCAACTACACGCCGTTTGGTCATTCCGATTGGCAGTCCATCGTCTCCGACATCAAAAAGTTCGGCAGCGCCGGCAAGAAAACCGCGGTGGTCTCAACCATCAACGGCGACGCCAACGTGCCTTTCTACCGTGAACTGGGTAACCAGGGCATTTCTGCTTCCGACATTCCCGTGGTGGCCTTCTCTGTGGGCGAACAAGAGTTGGCGGGTATCGACACCGGCCCTCTGGTTGGCCACCTCGCCGCCTGGAACTACTTCATGAGCGTGGACACCGACGCCAACTACGACTTCATCGACGCCTGGGTGGAATTCAAAGGTGACGAAGCTGCTGTCACCAACGACCCGATGGAAGCCCACTACATCGGCTTCAACATGTACGTGGAAGCGGTGAAAAAGGCCGGCACCACTGAAGTGGACGCGGTAAAAGACGCCATCATTGGCGTGAGCGTACCCAACCTCACCGGCGGCTACGCCACCATGATGCCGAACCACCACATTACCAAGCCTGTGCTGATTGGCGAGATTCAGGACAACGGCCAGTTCTCGGTGGTTTGGGAAACCCCGTCTACCGTGGCCGGCGATGCCTGGTCTGACTTCCTGCCCGGCTCGAAAGACCTCATCAGTGATTGGCGCGCACCGCTGCGCTGCGGCAACTTCAATGTGGTCTCCGGTTCCTGCGGCAGCTCGGCAGATGTAGCCGCCCAGTAACGCTTTGATCCGGGCAGGCCTTTACGCTTGCCCGGTTTTTTTAATTTCATTTCATCGCCAACAGGAATGAATCATGAGCATCTTTCGATTGCTCGCCGGGCTAGTCATTGTCTGGTGTATAGCTTTTGGGCCGTCGCTGGCGACCGCCCAAGTACAGGACGACGCAGCGCAAGTGCTGTTGCAAAGGCTCGTAGAAGCCAGCAACGCCGAGCGAACGGCGGTTCTGAAACAAATTTCCGAAAGCGGTGACGAGCGTGCCCGAGGATGGCTGGAAGCCTTCTCCGCGGGGAAACTCGCCACCGTTAAAGAGAGCGGCGCCACGGTGCTCGTTCTGAACAACGTAGGCCGCAACTGGACCATCGCCAGTGCTCTGAACGGCGAGGACATGGGCAAAGTATCGCGCCGGGATCTGGCCACCGTTCGAGTGAATAACTCACTGCGCAAAGAGGTGGAAGGACTGCTTGCTGTGATCGACCTGACCGCGCAGAACCCGGACGTTCGGTTAGCGGCGGCCCGGGATCTGTTGGGCGAAGTAGACGGAGCGCTGGTGAGCCTAATTGAACAGCGTGTTCAGGTGGAAGACACCGCCGCCGTGCGCGACATGCTCACGACCGCTCTGGCAATTCACCAGTTAGAGCAGGGCGACGTAAGCGCCGTTGAAACCCTTTCCGGCAGTTTGAATGCCCACGCCCGCGCTGCGCTGAACAACGCCAGCAATAGCGACGACCCAGCCCTTGCAGCAGCGGCGGCCAAAGCACTCGAAAGCATTGAACAAAAACTGAAAATG
The DNA here is from genome assembly GCF_048285575.1 of Marinobacter sp. SBS5. Taxonomy (NCBI): domain Bacteria; kingdom Pseudomonadati; phylum Pseudomonadota; class Gammaproteobacteria; order Pseudomonadales; family Marinobacteraceae; genus Marinobacter; species Marinobacter sp. SBS5. The sequence continues at coordinate 707,657 of NZ_JBLWAZ010000001.1, forward strand.
AACCGCGCCGCCGAAACCTTGTACTTCGGCCTGTCCCTCGGTTCCGTACTGGTACTGGCCGCCATCGGCCTGGCCATCACCTTTGGCGTGATGGGCGTGATCAACATGGCCCACGGCGAGTTGATCATGCTCGGCGCTTACACCACTTGGGGCATGCAGCAGTTGTTCCCCGGCCAGCCCGGATTGGCGTTAATCCTGTCGATCCCGGCCGGCTTCCTGGTCGCTGCGCTGGCGGGCATCGCCATCGAACGCAGTGTTATCCAATACCTCAAAGGCCGCCCGCTTGAAACGCTGTTGGCCACCTTTGGTATCAGCCTGATTCTGCAACAGCTGGTGCGCACTCTGGTGTCTCCTTTGAACCGCTCGGTAGTCACACCGGACTGGATGAGTGGCTCGATCATGATCAACGAAGCTCTGTCACTCACCCTGAACCGCCTGTACGTAATCGGCTTTGCTCTGGTGGTGTTCGCGGGCCTGATGCTGATCATGCGTAAAACCCGCCTCGGCCTTGAAGTACGCGCCGTTACCCAGAACCGTGCCATGGCGCGCTCCATGGGCATTAAAGCCACCAAAGTCGACATTCTCACTTTTGCCTTGGGCTCCGGCGTTGCGGGCTTGGCCGGGGTGGCGCTGTCGCAGATCACCAACGTAGGGCCGAACCTGGGCCAGAACTACATCATCGATTCGTTCATGGTGGTGGTGTTTGGCGGTGTCGGAAACCTCTGGGGCACCTTGGTGGCCGGGCTCACGCTGGGCACCATCAATCAGGTGCTGGAGCCTTGGGCTGGCGCGGTACTGGCCAAGATCATGGTGTTGGTCATGATCATTCTATTCATTCAAAAACGGCCGAAGGGGCTTTTCCCCCAGAAAGGCCGGGCCGCGGAGGGCTGAGTTATGACTTCATCACAAACTTGGCTGTTCCGGCCGTTTCAGGAACGTTCCACCCAGATCTTCCTCGGCGTGTTATTCAGCGCCTTGGTACTGGTCACCTTCCTGCACCTGTTCATGCCTCAAGACAGCGCGCTGCATGTGAGCGCCTACACCGTGACCTTACTGGGCAAGTATTTGTGTTACGCCCTGCTGGCGGTGGCGGTGGACTTGGTGTGGGGATACCTGGGCATTCTCAGCTTGGGCCACGGAGCCTTCTTCGCCCTCGGCGGCTACGCCATGGGCATGTACCTGATGCGCCAAATCGGCGACCGCGGCACTTACGGCGACCCGGTGTTGCCAGACTTCATGGTGTTCCTGAACTGGCAAGAACTGCCTTGGTACTGGCTCGGCTTCGACATGGCCTGGTTCGCGTTCATCATGGTGCTGTTGGCCCCCGGCTTATTGGCATTGGTGTTCGGGTTTCTGGCCTTCCGCTCCCGGGTCACCGGTGTGTACCTGTCGATCATCACCCAGGCGTTGACGTTCGCCCTGATGCTGGCGTTCTTCCGCAACGAAATGGGTTTTGGCGGCAACAACGGCCTGACCGACTTCCGGGACATCCTCGGCTTTAATCTGCGCAGCGATACCACAAGGCTCGGCTTGTTCATTGCCACCGGCGTGGCGCTGGCCATCGGTTATGTGATTTGCCGCGGCATTGTCACCAGCAAGCTGGGCCGGGTGAGCATTGCTTGCCGGGATGCCGAAGCGCGCACGCGATTCCTGGGTTACCGGGTAGAGCGGGTGCAGCTGTTCGTGTTTGCCGTATCCGCCATGCTGGCGGGTGTTGCGGGGGCTTTGTATGTGCCGCAAGTGGGCATCATCAACCCCAGCGAATTCTCGCCGTTGTTCTCCATCGAAATCGTGGTGTGGGTGGCCTTGGGTGGCCGCGCAACCCTCTACGGGGCCGTCATTGGCGCCATTCTGGTGAACTACGCCAAAACCGTGTTCACCGGCGTGATGCCGGATGCCTGGTTATTCGCCCTCGGCGCACTGTTTGTGCTGGTTACCGTGTTCCTGCCCAAAGGCATTGCGGGCTTGCTGCAGAAGGAGCGAAAAGCCAAAGACACTGACGACGCGCCAGCTGCACAGGAGGCCACCGCATGAGCATGTTCGAGCAACTGACCAATCGCGAGCGGGTGTTTGAATTTCTGGAGCCCGCCCAATCGCCAGTGGACGTGCGCCACGGCCCGATTCTGTACATGGAAGATGTGAACGTGAGCTTCGATGGTTTCCACGCCATAAACAACCTCAACCTCACCATCGATGACGGCGAACTGCGCTGCATCATCGGCCCCAACGGCGCCGGGAAAACCACCATGATGGACATCATCACCGGTAAAACCCGCCCGGATAACGGCTCTGTGTGGTTTGGCAGCCGCCACAACCTGCTGACCATGAACGAGCCGGACATCGCCAGTTTAGGCATCGGCCGCAAGTTTCAGAAGCCGACCGTGTTTGAAGCCCTCACCGTGTTCGAAAACCTCGAACTGGCGATGGCCACGGACAAGCGCATCTGGCCCACGCTCACCGCGATTATGAAACCGGAACACCGGGAGCGCATCAGCGAAGTGCTGGAGATGATCAAACTGCAGGAACTGCGGGATAAGCCCGCGGGCATTCTGTCCCACGGCCAGAAACAGTGGCTGGAGATCGGCATGCTGCTGATGCAAAAGCCGAGACTGCTGCTGGTGGACGAACCCGTAGCGGGCATGACCGAACAGGAAATGGAACGCACCGCGGAACTGCTCACCAGCCTGGCCGGAAAACAGTCGGTTGTGGTGGTGGAGCACGACATGGGCTTTGTGCGCTCCATCGCCCGAAAAGTCACCGTACTGCACCAAGGCAGCGTGCTGGCGGAAGGCACCATGGACCAAGTGTCGAACGACCCGGAAGTCATCAAAGTGTACCTGGGGGAAGAGGCCTGATGCTCAAGATCGAGAAGCTTAACCAATACTACGGCGAAAGCCACACCCTCTGGGACCTGGAACTCGACATCCCCCAAGGCCAATGCACCTGCGTGATGGGGCGCAACGGGGTGGGTAAAACCACGCTGATGAAATGCATCATGGGTGAAGAAACCGTCAAAAGCGGCAACATGGCGTTGGCGGGTGACGTGGAACTCACCCACAAGAAAATCGAAGACCGCTCCCGCCTGGGCATCGGCTATGTACCCCAGGGCCGGCAGATTTTTCCGCTGCTCACTGTCGAAGAAAACCTGCGCACCGGCCTGGCGGTACGAAAAGACGGCAGCAAGAAAATCCCCGAACGCATTTACGAGCTGTTCCCGGTGCTCAAAGAAATGAAACACCGCCGGGGCGGCGACCTCTCCGGCGGCCAACAACAGCAACTGGCCATCGGCCGAGCACTGGTGATCGAGCCTCGCCTGCTGATCCTCGATGAGCCGGGTGAGGGCATACAGCCCAACATCGTGGCGCAGATTGGCGAGGTGATTCGCAAGCTGATCGAAGAGGACGGCTTAACGGTGCTGCTGGTGGAACAAAAACTCCCGTTCGCCCGCAAATACGCCGACCGCTTCGCCATCCTCGACCGGGGCCGGCGAGTCGCGGAAGGGGAAATTGCAGGCCTGAGCGATGAGCTGATCAAGAAACACCTGACCGTATGACCGCGTACCAACCCATCGCTACCCATAGCTCTGGCCACCGGTTCGACACCGAACGGCGCTGGGCGGCCTCGCTGTCCCTCGGCTTCGAATCCCGAAACGAGGGCGGTGCAGAGCCGGTCACCCGCATGGTGCGCCGCCGGCACACGGGCCCATTGCGGGTACAGCGCCCGTTCTATCCGGAAGGCAAACACGGCTGCTGCCACGTGTACCTGCTGCACCCGCCCGGCGGTTTGGTCAGTGGCGACGAGCTGCGAATCGAAGCCGCCGTGGCGAAAGGCGGCCACACCCTGCTGACCACCCCGGCTGCCGCCAAACTGTACAAAGCCGACAGTCACGGCGTGGCCTGGGCGCAGCACACCCGATTGCAGGTGGCTAAAGACGCGACGCTGGAATACCTGCCCCAGGAAACCATCGCCTTTGACGGCTCCCGGGGCGAACAAACCACCACCATCGAACTCGAAAGCGGCGCCAAAACCCTCGGCTGGGAAGTGCTTGCCCTCGGGCGCCCGGCCAGCGAGCTGCCCTTCGCAACCGGCGCGCTGGAACAACGCTTTCACCTCAGCCTCGATGGTAAACCTCTGTGGCTGGAACGCCAGCTGCTGGACCCCGCACACCGCCGGTTCACCGGCCACTGGGGGCAGGGCGGCGCCACCGTGCAAGCAACCCTCTGGGCCGTGGGACTAAGCGACGAAGCGGCCGCCATTGAAACGCTGAGAGAACAACTACCCGACAACCACCGCTGGGCGGTCACCCGCCGCAGAGGCGTGCTGTTGCTGCGTTACCTCGGCACCGAACGCAACGAAGCCTGGGCCTTGTGCGAACAAGCTTGGCACCTGCTGCGGCCCATGCTCAGCGGCTTGCCGGCCCATACACCCAGAATCTGGCTCACCTGAAGCCCAACAAACAACAACGGATAATTCCATGGAACTCACTCCCAGAGACAAAGACAAACTGCTGCTGTTCACCGCCGCCCTGCTGGCCGAACGCCGCAAAGCCAAAGGCCTGAAACTGAACTACCCCGAAGCCATCGCCCTGATCAGCGCCGAAATCATGGAAGGCGCCCGCGAAGGCCGCACCGTGGCCGAACTCATGAGCGCCGGCACCGAAATCCTCACCCGGGACGACGTCATGGACGGCATTGCCGACATGATTCACGAAGTGCAGGTGGAAGCCACCTTCCCGGACGGCACCAAACTCGTCACCGTCCACAATCCCATTGTCTAAGGAGCAGACACCATGACCCCCGGTGAATTCCAAATCCGCGACGGCGACATCGAACTCTGCGCCGGCCGCGAACGCATCACACTAGACGTCGCCAACACCGGCGACCGCCCGGTACAAATCGGCTCCCACTACCACTTCGCCGAAGCCAACCCCGCACTCAACTTCGACCGCGCCAAAGCACGCGGCCTTCGACTGGATGTTGCCGCAGGCACCGCCATCCGCTTCGAACCCGGCCAAACCCGTTCCGTCACCCTGATCCCGTTTGTTGGCAATCGGGAAATCTACGGGTTCCGGGGTGAAGTGATGAGGTCGTTGGAGGACACGAAATGAAAATAAGCAGACAAGCCTACGCCGACATGTACGGCCCCACCGTCGGCGACCGCGTGCGTCTAGGCGACACCGAACTGTGGATCGAAGTAGAACAAGACCACACCCACTACGGCGACGAAGTGAAATTCGGCGGCGGCAAAGTCATTCGTGATGGCATGGGTCAGAGCCAGCGCTGCGACGATGCCGTGATGGACACCGTCATCACCAACGCCCTCATCCTCGACTGGTGGGGCATCGTCAAAGCCGACGTGGGCATCCAGAAAGGCCGCATTGCCGCCATCGGCAAAGCCGGCAACCCCGACACCCAGCCAGACGTCACCATCGTCATTGGCCCCGGCACCGAAATCATCGCCGGAGAAGGCAAAATCCTCACCGCCGGTGGTGTGGACCCCCACATCCATTTCATCTGCCCCCAACAAGTGGAAGAAGCCCTGATGAGCGGCATCACCACCATGCTCGGCGGCGGCACCGGCCCGGCCACCGGCACCAACGCCACCACCTGCACACCCGGTGCCTGGCACATGGGCAAGATGCTTCAGGCCGTTGACAGCCTGCCCATGAACATCGGCTTTTTGGGCAAAGGCAACGCCAGCCTGCCCGAAGGGCTCGAAGCACAAATCAAAGCCGGTGCCATCGGCCTAAAACTGCACGAAGACTGGGGCACCAGCCCGGCCAGCATCGACAACTGCCTGACCGTGGCCGACCAGTACGACATCCAAGTGGCCATCCACACCGACACCCTGAACGAATCCGGCTTCGTGGAAGACACCCTCGCCGCATTCAAAGGCCGCTGCATCCACACCTTCCACACCGAAGGCGCGGGCGGCGGCCACGCACCCGACATCATCACCGCCTGCTCCAAGGATTACGTACTGCCGTCGTCTACCAACCCGACCCGGCCCTACACCGTAAACACCGTGGACGAACACCTCGACATGCTGATGGTGTGCCACCACCTGGACCCCAACATCCCCGAAGACGTGGCCTTCGCCGACTCCCGCATTCGCCGGGAAACCATCGCCGCCGAAGACATCCTGCATGATATCGGCGTGATCTCCATGATCTCCTCCGACTCCCAGGCCATGGGCCGGGTAGGCGAAGTGGTGTGCCGCACCTGGCAAACCGCCCACAAAATGAAAGTGCAACGCGGCCTGCTGCCGGAAGACCAAGAACGAGGCGCCGACAACTTCCGCGCCAAGCGCTACATCGCCAAATACACCATCAACTCCGCCATCACCCACGGCATCGCCCACGAAGTCGGCTCGGTGGAAGTGGGTAAGCTGGCGGACTTGGTGCTGTGGAGCCCCGCGTTCTTTGGCGTGAAACCGGCCACCATCCTCAAGGGCGGCATGATTGCGGCCGCCCCCATGGGTGACCCGAACGCCTCGATCCCCACACCGCAGCCGGTGCATTACCGCCCCATGTTCGGTGCCTTTGGCAAAGCCGCCAGTGCCACCCGCCTGACCTTCGTCAGCCAGGCCGCGCTGGACGCCAACATTGGCGAAGAGCTGGGGCTGGACAGCCCGTTGTCCGCCTGCAAAGGCGTGCGGGGTGTGCGCAAGAAAGACATGAAGCTGAACGACGCGTGCCCGCACATCACCGTGGACCCGCAAACCTACGAAGTACACGCAGACGGCGAGCTGCTCACCTGTGAGCCCGCCACCGAACTGCCCCTGGCCCAGCGCTACCATCTTTTTTGAGCCGGGAATTGGAGAACGGATTATGTTGGAACTGACAAAACGTCTTGGCGATGCGCACCACGCCGGAATCGACCCCCGCGAGATTCTGGATAACCTGACCTTGCCCTACGAGCTGCGCATTCGCGGCCGTTTACGGGCCACCACCGAAACCAAGGTAGACGTAGGCCTGTTTCTGGATCGCGGCCCGGTGCTGCGCGACGGCGATCTGCTGCAAGCCAAAACCGGCGAGATCATCCGCATCCGCGCCGCAGAAGAACAGGTGGTCACCGCTCGCATCGAAAACGGCCAGCCACTGGCGCGCCTGTGCTACCACCTGGGCAACCGCCACGTAACGCTGGCCATCGGCATGGACGAGCAGGGCGCCTACGTGCGCATCACCCCGGACCACGTACTGGAAGAACTGGCGGAACGTTTGGGCGCAACCCTGACCCACCACACCGCCCCGTTCGACCCGGAACCCGGTGCCTACACCCAAGCCGGGTATTCACATGGGCACGGTCACAGCCATTCACACGATCACGACCACGGGCACAGCCATGGCCACCGCAACGAACATGCCCACTGAGGCCGCAACCCCGCAGGTGAGTGATCTGGCATTGCTGGGCCTGATGCAACTGGTCAGCCCGGCATTGCCGATCGGAGCCTTTGCGTGGTCCCAAGGTTTGGAAAGCGCCTTTGAATTGGGCTGGGTGAACAACGAAGCTGAACTGGCCCAGTGGATTGAGGGCGTACTGGAAGACGGCCTAAGCCGCTGCGAATTACCGCTGCTGGTGCGCCTGCAAAACGCCTGGGCCAAAAGCAATGCCGAAGTGCTGGCGCAGTGGAACGACTGGCTGCACGCCACCCGGGAAACCGCCGAGCTGAGCGACGAAGACACCCGCCTTGGCGCTGCCCTAGTGACCCTGCTGCGCAACCTGGAGCTGCTGCCCGAGCCACACCTGATACCGGAAGACCCCGGCTACATCACCATGTTCGCCTGGGTTGCCCACAAACGGCATGTGCCCGTGCGCCAAACCCTGCTCGGCTTCGCCTGGGCCTGGCTGGAAAACCAGCTCGCCGTGGCCTGCAAAGCGCTGCCCCTCGGCCACACGGCCGCCCAGCGAATCATCGAAGAACTGCGGCCGAAATTGGCAGTAGCCGTAGACGCTGCGCTGGCACGAAACGATCACGAACTCGGGCCCATCCTGCCGGGATTGGCGCTCGGAAGTGCCTTACACGAAACACAGTATTCACGGCTTTTCAGAAGCTGAAGACACATTGAGGAGACATAGCCATGACACATTGTTTGAGAGTTGGAGTCGGCGGCCCGGTAGGTTCTGGTAAAACCGCCTTGCTGCGCCAGTTGTGCAAAGCCCTGCGCAACCACTACAACATCGCCGTAGTCACCAACGACATCTACACCCGGGAAGACGCCGACTTCCTGCTACGCCACGAAGCGCTGGACGCAGACCGCATCCTCGGCGTGGAAACCGGCGGCTGCCCGCACACCGCCATCCGCGAAGACGCCTCCATGAACCTGGCGGCCATTGATGACTTGCAAAATCGCCACCCGGATCTGGAACTGGTGCTGGTGGAATCCGGCGGCGACAACCTCTCCGCCACCTTCAGCCCGGAACTGAGCGACCTCACCCTGTACGTGATCGATGTATCCGCCGGCGACAAAATCCCCCGAAAAGGCGGCCCCGGCATCACCAAATCCGACCTGTTGATCATCAACAAGATCGACATCGCCGAACAGGTACACGCCTCCCTAGACATCATGGAACGGGACAGCAAAAAAATGCGCGGCGAACGGCCCTTCGTGTTCACCAACCTGTACGACGGAGTAGGGCTGGAAACCATCATCAGCTTCATTCTCGAACGCGGCATGCTGCCCGAACGACGCCCCGAAAAACTGGCCAAAGAAGCCTGAGCAACCGCATCAAATAGATATTAGAACCACCAGGAGCAACACCATGAAACTGACTTCAAAACTACTCACCATCGCCGCGCTGCTGACCGCCTCCGCATCCGCCATGGCCCACCCCGGCCACACCGAAGGTGGTTTCACAAGCGGCTTACTGCACCCCATGCTGGGCCTTGACCACCTGCTGGCCATGGTCGCCATTGGCTTTTGGAGCGTGCGCCAGAACAAACTCATGAAAAACGCCACCCCGGCCTTCGTAATCGGCGGCATGGTAGGTGGCGCAGCCCTGGCATGGGGCGGCCTGAGTGTGCCCGGCGTTGAAACTGGCATCACCTTCTCGGTACTGGTAGCCGGTATCCTCATTGCCACGCTGGCGAAACTGCCCACCGCTGTGGGTGGCACCCTAGTTGGCGCCTTCATGTTGTTCCACGGCTTTGCCCACGGCGCGGAAATGCCAGAAGGCGCAACACTGGCTGCGTACCTGACTGGCTTCTCCATCGCCACTCTTGCGATCACCCTGGTTGGACGCGGGCTGGGTGGCCTGATGCTGAAAGCGGACAGCCGCTTTAGCCGGGGAGTTGGTGGTGTGCTGGCGGTTGCGGGGGCGTATTTGGCGGCGGCTTGAGCCGACTGCTAACTCATAGAAAGGCCCGTCATAATTGACTGCACCACAAATCCCTCCCGAAACCTCAACAGCAAATTCGTGCAACTGTCGCGAATTTGCTGAATTTCAGATTGACTATATAGGAAGTTTCCTGAAAATTAGGTAGTGTATGTTTACATACAATGGAACTTGCCGCTGTTAGGGACGACAGATGGATTTCTACCTGCTGTTTCAGTCTTTTTTAAACCTCTCTCGTCTCTTTTACCGTTGGTTTTTCCGGGATCCTTGTTCGGAGCTTTTGATCGTAGGTGGTTTTCGCGTGCCTTTGAATTTTGGAGGCTTTGTAGAAGGCTCTGCGCCAAGATCATCGTCTGTACATCATTACTGCAATAAGGAAGAGGTCACGCGACTACATCAGGGTGGCGTAGAGGTGCTTGCAAGATGCTGATTATAATGAATAAACGATATAACAAAATTTAGGGTAGGCGCGGATAGTGGAAGTCACTTTTGTGCAATAACGAAGCGGTCTATCTATTCAATGTTAATCACTTAGGAGGTCATAGTGGCATCACCACTGTCCGATCTCGACGAGTTGGTTCTTAAATGTCGAGACTTAAAAGCAAAAAATTACATAAAAGAAGCAGTGGCATGCTACAAGGTTGGTGCTTTTCGATCTGCCATCGTATCAACGTGGATTGCTGTATCGTTCGATATTATTGACAAGCTGAAAGAGCTTTCGCTAGCCGGTGACAAAGAGGCAGAAAAACAGATAGATCATTTCGATAAAGCTCGCAGAATAGGCGACATTTCAACATCTCTTAAATTTGAGCGAGACATCCTATCCGTTTGTCGAGATAAGCTTGAGTTAATTTCTCCAGTAGAATTTATTGATTTGGAGCGACTGCAAGAAGATCGAAACCGATGTGCTCATCCCTCGATGACTTCTGATGGGGAAGTATTTAATCCGTCTGCCGAGCTGGCAAGGATGCACATACGATCAGCCGTTGAGCATTTACTTCAATTTCCTCCTGCTCAAGGGAAGTATGCGCTTGATTCATTGACGGCTGAAGTTGAATCAGAATACTTTCCCACAGATTTAAAGAAAGCAATCATCGCGTTTGAAAATAGCCCTCTTAAAAAAGCTAGAAATAGCTTGGTAAGGAATTTCACAATAATTCTTTTGAAGAAGCTAATTAACGAAGAGCAAGATGATTACAAGGAAATCTATAAGATTGCTACAGCGCTTAATGCGGTAGAAAGTTTGCATAGAGACACATTCAGTGAAACCTTGAAGGAAAAACTCTCGACGATTATCAGAGCATTAGAATAGAAGAACTTAGATCGGGTAATTCCACTTATTAGCAACGTAAAAGATAGTTGGACGTACTTTGACCAAGACGTGAAACAGAAAATTGAGTCATACGTCGAGAACTTACCGAAGGAACAGTTTGATGATCTGGAAACGATTCTTTCTATCAAGGACTTAGTGGCGCCAGCAGAAAGAAGGATTCGCCGAGCGACGCGGGCGGAACTCGATAAACCTCTATTCTTTATTGTTCCACACCAAATCAGTGAACGGATAATAGAACTCTACGCCGAGTCTAGATCTTTTGACCAAGCAAATAGTTTTGCATCTACGGTCATAAGGTACGCAGGTGATTATACACGCGACCAAATTCGCAAAATCATTGTTGCTTGTGGTGAAAACGATCAGATTGAGTATAGTTTTGAGGTCGGCACAGTGATAAGTGCCCTTAGGAAAAACAAGAGCGTAGACGACGATGAAATAGACGAGTGGTTGAGGGAGGCCGACCTCAACAAATTCGCTAGAGTGGAGGATGAAGAGCCGGAAGCCGAGGATTAACAAGTGCAGGCATGGCGAAACACACTGCATTGCCCCTTCGGCTCCGTTCCGGGGGTGCGCATGCTGCAAGCGATAGGGGTTTTCTACCACAAGGAAAGTTATGGGTGATTTTAGGTTTAAAATGGAAGGGCCAGCCTTCAACGAAGGTATACCCTTGCCGGTGGCACTTTCTTCACTCCAAGAAGTACAGGCTATATTCGATAAGACGTATCTAGTACTCAATGGTGGCCATAAAATTACCAAGAAAGACAGAGATTCGTTTTACTTGAAAACATTCAACATTAAGCACGGGTCTTTAGAGTCTGACCTTCAAATAATTTATGAGGTCGCTCAATATACATTGCCTGCAATTGCAGCTTATACACCAAAAGACGTTTGGGATCTTACGCAGCAGGGTTGGGATTTCTTAAAATTTATTTATGGGCTTGCTGCAAAAGGAGAAAAGCCAATGTATGAGGCAAAAGATAATGCCACCATAAATGTTTTTCATGGTGATAACGTAAGAGTTTATAACGCACCAGTTGTAAAAATTGGGGAGCTCTCAGTAAACCATTGGCGCGCATTAAATCATAAGCTCAAAGAGGGTCATATTAATAATTATTCAATGGGAAACCCAGAAGACCCTGAAATAGAACTGAGCAGTGAATTTAAAAATATATTTGATACGCCGACACATATCGATAAAATTCCAGTAGAAGTGCCTTGTGATATATTTTATTTTAATAAACGTAGCAACGCTGGCAAGCTTACTGTAACCGGCGGTACAGAGATTTCTGAAGGTGATTATTCGTTTTCTGTAGTTGGTGATCAGGATCGTATTGAATATATATCATCAATGGCAAAGCCTGAAATAAAGGCACTTGTGTTAAAAGAGATATCAATTGATCCGCTGGGGGAAACCAAGATCAAGAGGTTGCATATAATGGAAGTATACATCTAACAAACACATCAAAAATCGCTACACTTCGTTCCGCTAGACGCACCTAACGGTGCGCTTTTATGTGGGCGTTAAGCAGAATAGGAATATTATTTTATGTATGCCGTTCTGATATATGGATTTCCCTTAACTCTTCTCGGCTTTGAGTGGGGGTTGAGGACTATGATAGGGGTTGATTCGTTCGGATTTACAGGGCCAACTCTTGCCGCAGCGGGACTGACATTTTTAATGCCCCTTGTTAAACCTAAACAGAAGAAAATTTCTGGTCACGAAGGTTATGTGGTTACGACAAAAGCAGATGCTACTCTTATCCCACTACTATGGCTGTTTGTCTTGGCTTTTCTGTTTTTTTGGTCTTGGTCATGTTATGTCTCTGTTAAGCTGCCAGACCATACGACGCTTGGTTTGCCTAGCCATTTGGCAATTGGGAGTGGCATTTACATTGTCAGCTTAATTCTAACGGCGGTTAAGGAGAAAGTGTGATGGAAGATTTTCTGACTTTGCTTGCCGCTGGTTCATTGATATCTGCAGCTGCATTTATAACAAAAAATCTGGTTTCAGAAAAGCTATTGAATTTTGTAAATAAAGAAATTTCTATTTCTGATAAACGTGGCAAGAAAACGAAATTTTTTGTTAAATTCAACACGCCGGACGAGGAAGTCTTTAAGCTACTGGATCGAGAGCTAGAGTTTGAGAAAAAAGTAAAAAATGCTCTGAATAAATATATTCGTAGTCACAAAGAAATAGATCTAAACCTTTCTGAAGAAAGTACGTTTGACTTTTTAGTGTCCTCTGAAGATAAAAAAATTGGATTTGAAGCGAAGTCGAGTATAAACAGCTTCAAGGCAGAATGGATACGTGATTATTTTAATGAAAATAGTGAGATCTCAGAGCTTATCATGGTTGTGGAGTCAGAGGTTCCTGATAATATCTTTAATGAAATTAAACACAGTGAGTTAGGAGGAAAAGTAAAATTTGTTTCTTCTCCTCAGGGAACTAATCTTAACCAGTCGATAGAAAATATTTTGAACTCCGAGCTTCCTAAGCTTCAGCTTAACAAAAGTTTACTGCGGACAAGTCGCTGAATTGGGCGTTTGGACATCCATAAAGACCTGATTTAGAACTGACAAAGGACGGCAAGTAATGAAATGGGCTTTCATCGACTACGAGAATGTAGGAAATCTCGGCAAGGTCAACCTCACAGAGTATGAGCGGGTCATTGTATTTCTCGGTGCCAAGCAGCCCAAGCTGGACTTCATGGACACGAAGTACGATAAACCGATCAATATGGTGGTCATTCAGCTAAAGGCCACACAGGCGAATAACCTCGATTTCCACCTTGCCTATTACCTCGGAAAGTTCGATGCTCAGGCCGACCGAGCGGTGGCGTTTGAGGTGATAAGCAATGACTCCGGATTTTCGCCATTGATTGCCCACATCAAGTCCAGCGGGCGGGTCTGCAAGCAGGTGAAAATTGCCGGTGCGTCTGGTGAAACTCAGAAGCTGATCAAAAACTTATCTGCCAGGCCTAAAGAGAAGCGACCTCAAAAGGTTACAAGCCTTCGCAACCACATCGCTTCCCACCTTCGGCTCCAGGGAAACGAGGTAGCTATTCAGAAAGCTCTTAATCAACTGGTGCAGGCTAAGTTTCTGAAGGTGTCTGATACCGGCGTGGAGTATTTGGCCTGAAGGCAAAGCCGGGCCAATTTTATTTTGGCGTGGGCACTTAAAGGATATTGGTACAGGAGACGCAGTAATGCCCGATTTCAAAAGAATGGCCGGGGAGAAACAGGAGTCACAGGTTTCCTATTTCCTTGACCGGTACTTCGGCAGTAACGATAACTACAGAATCCTCAATGATCTTGTGATTGAGGTGAATGGTTTTAACTCTCAGATCGATCATCTGGTTGTTTACAAAGCCGGATTTATAGTCGTTGAAAGTAAAAGTATACAGGGCTCGGTGCGCGTGAATTCTCTGGGTGAATGGGAACGATCCTACAAAGAGGAATGGTTTGGCATTCCCTCCCCGGTGCAGCAGGCCGCAGTGCAGATTGATAATCTCAAGGCTCTCCTTCGGGAAAATAGCTCTGAGTTGCTCGGGAAACTTCTGGGCGTGCAAAAAGGCTTTGGTTTACGCCAATACAAAACGGTGATCGCGATTTCCAGTTCTGCGCGGTTAGATCGTGACGATATCCCGGCTGATATCTCACAACATATCGTTAAAACCGAGTTTCTTGTCGATAAGATCAAAGACCTCACCCAAGCTGCGAACAGCGGCCTGAAAAGCTTCGCCAAAAGTGAGCCGCGCTTTACAGCAGACGAGATGGATAGGATCTACTCGTTCCTGAAGAACTACCAGCGGTCTGGTGAACCAGTACCAGTAACGGACACCAAACCAGTCGCTGAGCACGCGGAAGTGCCAAAAGCGCTTGGCCAGGATTTCGTAACAGTGAGCTGTAAAAAATGCGGTGAGACCGATGCTCTCACGGCGCAATATGGACGCTTCGGCTATTATGTTGTGTGCGCCAAGTGCTCAACAAATACGGCCCTCAAGCATGGCTGCCCCGCGTGTGGCTCAGCTTCTACCAAGACCCGAAAATCCAGATCTGATATGTATCTGGATTGTCAGTCTTGCCAAAAGAGCATCCCGTTTGCGGTTAAATGGGGCGATGGGGCTTCTAGTTGAGAAAACTGGGGGAGGCGGTTTGCTTTCCCCAAATATGCAAACAGCCCAACCATGAGTGTTCTATGAAATTCCTAATCCTCGCCATTTTCGCAGCCATCACCGCCTTCCTAATCTGGCGCAGCAAACAAAACACCGATCCCACCGAGCAAGCCTGCGCCATCGAAATCGGCAACTTACTCAAAGCCGATTCCGATGCTTCGCCGCAAGCCATCGCCGATATCTTCATGAAGCACGGCATTGATCCTTCGCGCTGCCAAAATGTTGGCGCAATGGTGATGCCGCAGTTACGCAAAAATGGCCTAAAGCCGGAAGATGCTCGCATCGTGATGGGGCAGGTGAGGGCGGCTTACCCTCTCGTTCGCTAGGCCGTTGTTCACGCCTGTGAGGATGTGAGCAATGCCTGCACCTCGTCGCCAAGTGCCACCTCGCCCCCGTCAACCACACGCGCGGTAATGCCGCCGTGCCCGCGCATGGCGTTATAGCCACCGGGCCCAAGCGTTGTCTCCATCTTGCTGCAGGGGTGGCATTGGCCGGTGTATTCCAGCACCACGCTGCCAATCCGGAACGTTTTGCCTTTCAGCGCCAGCAGGTTCAGGCCAGAGACGACGATGTTGCGCCGGAACACCTCGGGTTCTATGGCTTCTCGCTGAAGGAAGGAGCCAATGGTGTGAAGGTGTTCGTGCTGAATCAGGGTAACTTGGCGTTTGCTGGTTTCGCGCCCTGTGAATCGGTCGCCTTCCAAGCCCGTGCCTGGGGTGATCGCCACGCGCTCGATTGCCTGCATGGGCTCTCCGCGAGCGGGGCGGATGCCAATCCATTCGACGCGTCCGCGTTGGGGAAGAGTGTCTAGCAGGGTTTGGAGTGGGGTTGGTTCAGGCATGAGGCAGTGCTCGCACGCAGTTGCGGAACAGCTCCGCCGAGAAAAACCGGTGTTCCCCAGGCTGTTCTGCCACCAATAGCTGGCCGCCAGACTCCTTGATGCCGCCTTCGATCATTAGGTTATCGCTCATCTCGAAGTCCTCAATGGCGTGGCCATGTTCATCTTGGTCGGTCGCTCCGGCGCGGTCGAGATAGTTCCGGCTGTCTAGGGTGAATCCGAAAGCGGGTTTGCCCTGGCCAATCATGTAGCCGACTTCAAACACGGTGCCTGGGTCTGCGCTGATGCCCCGAAAAGGCGTGAGGTTAGCAATGATGGCATCGCAGCTGTCCATCAGTTCGCGGTTGGCTTGGTAGATTCGGTGGCCGCGTTCGGGTTTGGCTTCGTGTTCTGAAAACGTCAGAGCGGTGTCCAGCGGGTCTACGCCTTCATATCCGGCTTCCTGAAGCATGCGCTTTTTCTCGGCCACGATGGCCTTGTGTTCTTCGGCGGGGAAGAACACTTCGGGGCCGGCGAGGTAGATGCGTTTTGGTGTTGTCATGTGAACACAGGCTCTCACTTCAGTAAAAGGACAAGTCTACTCGTCCAGTACCAAGTCCTCATCCTGTGAGTTTGCTATAGATTCCGTTTTTGTGATCTTTGGAGGCGGCGGTGTCCAAGCTTTTAGCAACTGGCCTGCTTCCTGATAAAAGTGCGGAACTGCTTTTTCTAATTCCTCAACAAAAACTTTCCTGCCACTGAACTTTCCAGCTAGGTCCAGTTCGTAAACGACCTCAAGTGTCGTTGCCGCAGTTTTTGATGTGTCCGATTCCAGTAGCTCAGGTGAATCTCGTAAATCTTTCAGTGCTTGATAAGTGGTTTCTGCTTTGCCTGGTCGAGTTGCTCGAATGAAGAATCCGGCGGGCTCGGTTTTCTTCAGTTGGCGCAGAAGCCAGTTCACTCGGGCTTTGGTGCTTTGCTTGTCCTTGGGTGCCGCAAGGCGCATTGAACAGTAGATCATTCTTCGTTGAAGGTCAGCGGTCACTTCCAGATCTGCCGCCGCGTTGATGATGCTGAGTGCACAGGTGAGAATTGGTGTTTTGCAGAAAGCCTCGGCATCGTCTTTTACTCGTTTGGCGGGGTCCAGACGGTGTTCGTTTTTCAGCTTCAGTGACACATCGCTACCGGTTAAACGGGACATTATAAGGCAAAGATCCCGTTGTTCCTGATGCCAGGCTGCAATCGTGTTCTGAACTTCATCACTGGCTTTGGCTAGTGGAGCATTGCTCTTAACTTTGTTGACGACGTCTTTCCATTCCGCATTCATCTGGTCAAAGTGGCTGATGCCGGAACGGTCGCTTTCGAGATAACGGAGTATCTCGCTGAGGATGAACACCTGGTCTACGTCTTCAACGCTGTCGTTTTTGAGCAGAAGCTGGCACTGGGTACGAATAAAGGCCCAAGACCAATGAAATAGCTCCACAGACTTGGTGGCGTTTTTCGGAAGCTTTACAGGGTGGTGAGTCGGTAGGGCTGCAAATTGGTTGGTGATGGTGATCACAGCGTCTAAGCCGTGGGTTTTCGCCTGCTGGAGGTAACGGGATACCTGTTCCTCACCGATGGTATCGTTGTTCACTTTGGCTTCAATCAATGCTCGCCACTCGCGCCGCCCAGTGCGGAGAATCAGGAGTCCGTCCGGCCGGTCTTTCTGTTTGGCTGCCTTCTTGTCTTCGTTCTGGAAAACCACTTCGGTCCAGGCTTCTAGGGTGGCGGTTGTGCCCACTCGGACATTCAACGATTTGAGCAGTGCCTGGCGTAATTCGAGTACTGAGCGCAAGCCCGCAAGTAAAACGGAGACGGATTTCTGTTCTCGGGCGCTGTCTGCAGCTATTGGGATAAGTCGAGCGGGTTCCCCGCCAGTGAGGAATTCAGGACGGTTGGTCACGGCTAGCTCCATGCTTTTATTAGATTTAGGTTCCTATTCAAGCGTAGCAGTGATTATTCTTTTTGCCTCAGTACGGAGTCAGAATTTAACGGTGTGACCTGTCATCGTCCATATTTGCATCAAGTTTCCCGAGGCCGCGTGGTACGGGGCTTATGAAGGGTTAACCCTAGGTTCCCAACACAGTTATCCACAGCTTTTGTGAGTAAAGTTCGTGGCAGTTTTGAGTTCAGCCGCCCGGTTAGGCTTGGTCGTCTATACTCATCAAGGGCGTGTGAATAAGGGGGAGCTATGATGCGTTATCTTACGGTTCTGTTATTCACGGTGTTTTTTGCAAGTAGTGTTTTCGCCAGCCATTGTCCTACGCTGGTGCATAAGATTGATGAACAAATGAAGATGGTTCAATTGGACAGTGCAACGGAAACCCGGATCAAGCAACTTCGGGATCGGGGTGAATTGCTGCACAAACAGGGTAAGCACACCGAGTCTGTAAAGGTGCTTAATAAAGCAATCGATGAGCTGGACGCTGCGATGTAACTATTCCAGTACGCTTGGCCAGTTCGCGTCCGCCTGCTGAATGAGTCTTTCGGGGTCTGCCAGCCATAGGTTTTAAAGAGTCTGGTTGTAGCTCAGGAGCAGGCGGCCGTCCCTGTTGCCTCCGCACGACAGTCCCGCAGCTTATCGCGTTGCTTGATTTCTCTTCTTATGCCCTGATTATTCCTACAACTAACCAATCAGAGGCAGATGCATCATGACTAACGTTCGACACCTGGTATGTCCCCATTGCGACAAAGTGAACCGTGTACCTGCCGACAAGCTGTCAGCCGGCGGCAATTGTGGTGCCTGCAAACAACCGCTGTGGCCAGATCAGGTTCTGGAGTTGACGGACCAGAGCTTTGCTGCCCACACAAAACGCAGCGATGTGCCCGTGCTGGTGGACTTCTGGGCCAGTTGGTGTGGCCCGTGTAAAGCGATGGCTCCCCAGTTCGAGCAAGCTGCGAGAGACTGGAATGGGAAAGTGCGCTTTGCCAAGCTGAACACCGAACAAGCGCCTGGCCCGGCCGGTCAGTTTGCGATTCGCAGCATACCCACCCTGATTCTGTTTCAGAACGGCCGGGAAGTCGCCCGCCAAAGCGGTGCCATGAATCAGGCGCAGATCAATCAGTGGCTGCAATCGCAAGGTGTTCGTTAATTGTTTTTAACCTGTTGAAATATAAATAAAAGGTAAGGGCGCGCTCTCGTGTGTTTCTGATAATCTCGAATGGTTCAAAACTGACAAGTGCCTGATGGGGCGCTGGAGAACTGCTCTCCTGCCTTTCATCTCGGGCAGTTCAGACCAGCTGAACCAGGGGATTTACATCATGAACATGAAATCACTGCTCGTTTTTTTGTCTTTGAGTGCGGCCTCATTGGGTGCCGTTGCCGATGACACCGCCGATGCCGCGCTGGGTGGCGGTATTGGGGGAGCAATTGGGGCTGCCATCGGCAACGAGGTAGGCGGCAGAGATGGCGCTATTCTCGGCGGAGCCGTTGGTGCGGCAACGGGAGCAGCCATTACCACCAAAGATCACAGAGAACACGATCGCGATTATGATCACCGTCGTTATGACTACGACGATCGCCGGTCCTACAAGAAGTCTCGTGGCCATTTTTGCCCACCGGGCCAAGCAAAGAAGGGCAACTGCTGAAACGCGACAAGCCTGCTATTTGATCTGTGTGTCCAGTCCTAAACTAAGTTGACGGTTTTAGCATCAATTTCCCCGAGCCCCCATGGCACGGGGCTTTTGCAGGGTTAACCCGAGGTTCCCAACACAGTTATCCACAGCTTTTGTGAGTAAAGTTCGTGGTAATACCGGTTAATTCATAAGCCAGTACTAACCAGAATCTGTTCTACTTGTTAGGTTGGTACATCGAAGCGTTCGATTAGCTGGACGCTCCGAGGTAACTATTCCAGAACGCTTGGCCAATTGGCGTTGGCCTGCTGAATGAACCCATCGGGGTTCTTCAGCCATCGATCCTGTATGGACTGACTGTAGTTTAGGTACAGGCGGTCGCCCCGGATGGTCCAGTGTTGTGGATCACCTTTTGCAAGGTAGCCCTGGGCAACCGCCCAGGCACAATAGCCGCCATAGACGGGTGCAAAACGTTCCGGGTTGGCCTCGAAACGCGCTAGGTTTTCTGCGTTCGCGAAGCGCCAGGTCGCGCCCTGAAACTCCGTGGTGTAGTCGCCCGAGCCTTTAGTGGCTTTTCCCGTCTCGAAGTAGCTCACCGTGTCGTAGCCGCCCGCGCCCGTGTTGCTCAGCAAGCCCGTGTAAACGGCAGGTTCCGCCGCAAATGCGCCAGTCGCCAAAAATAGTACGAAGGTGATGAGTGCCAGTCGTTTGTTCATGTCGGTTTCCTCGAAGGATGGTAGGCTTCGCCCCAGCGGCACGTTTATGTCCCTGATTATCCTGTTTGACCGGCAGGGACTTAGCATGTTCCCGCCCCAGGCTCTGCAAGGAGATATGCCTTGTATCACCAAGGAGGCTCTGGGCCTTCCTGCTCCTGCTGAGACGGATTCTCTATATCCATATAGCCTTCGCATATAGGCCATTTTTGCATCAAATCTCCCGAAGCGTTGTGCCACAAGGCTTATGGCGGTTTAACCCTAGGTTCCCAACAATGTTATCCACAGCATCTGTGAGTAACGTACGTGGGAATACCGGTTTACCCATAGCCTGCTGCTGACCAGAATCCCCCGCCTTACGTATTTAATCGCTTGCTCATTAACGGGCCTGGGCGTAACGGGAGCCCCTATGAAAGCTGTACTTGATGTTTATCTGAATACTTCGTTGGTGCTGCGCATTGGTATTGCGCTGGTTTTGGGTTTGGTTGTGGGTCTTGTCGGCGGACCGGTGGTGGCCGAATGGTTGAACCCGCTAGGGGAGCTGTTGCTCAAGCTGTTGAAGTTTCTGATCGTGCCGATTGTGCTGTTTACGCTGATGGTGGGCATCAATCAGGCCAATCTTTCCAGCATGGGCCGTGTGGGCCGGAAACTGCTGGGTTTCTACGTGCTGACTTCGGCTCTGGCCATTGCGGTGGGGCTGGCTGTGGCTTCCGTATTCGAACCGGGTAGCGGTCTGGAGTTGACGTCTTCGGCCACGGTTAAAGTGCCGGAGAACCCGGGCTTTGTTCAGGTACTGCTGAATATTGTTCCCGCCAATATTGTGGAGGCCTTTGCCAAGCCGAACTTGCTGGGGGTTATTTTTACCGCGATTGTGTTTGGTGTTGCGCTGCTGAAACTGCGGGAGTCAGACGCTCACCGGGAAGCCGCCGGCAAAGTGTATGACGTGGTTTCTGGCCTGAACGATGTCACGATGAAGGTGATGGCCGGGGTTCTCCAGTATGTGCCGATTGGTGTGTTTGCGATTGTGGCCAGTACCGCTGGTGAGCAGGGTATGGCGACGATACTGGCTCTGGGGGATATGGTGTTGGTGTTGTACATCGCGCTGGCGGTGCAGCTGGTGGTCTACGGGGTTTTGATGCGTCTTAATGGCGTTGGCCTGGCTGGCTTTGTCCGTGAGGCTCGGGCTCCGGTCGCCACGGCCTTTGCTACCCAGAGCAGTTCCGGGACTCTGCCCCTGACTCTGAACGCAGCCCGTCGTATGGGGATTCCCCAGCGTATCTATGGTTTCAGTTTGCCGCTGGGCGCCACCATCAATATGGACGGGGCGGGTATCCGCATTGCCATTTCCGCGGTCTTTGCCGCAAATGTGGTGGGAGTGCCTCTGGACTTCGTCACCATGCTGGAAATTGTGCTAATCGGCACTCTGGCCTCCATCGGCACCGCCGGTGTGCCGGGTGCGGGTATCGTCATGATTGCCACGGTGTTCGCCCAGGTGGGGCTGCCCATTGAAACCGTGGCCCTGCTGGTGTCCATTGATGCCCTTGTGGGTATGGGGGCTACCGCGATGAATGTCACCGGGGATCTGGTGTGCAGTGCCGTCATTGGCCGTTCTGAGGAGAAGCATGAGTCTGTGGCGGCAAGCCCGGTTGAACCGGAGAATCAGCTGTCCTACAACCATGGTCAGGGATAGCCTCGAAACGCGCCTTGGCTAACTGCCGGAAGGGAAGATTCGCTCTGCGATCAATAGCAACAAGCTGATCGGCAGAGGCAAGGTCGTCCCTTCGCGGTTTTGAGCAAGTAACCTAGTTTATTCTATAGAATGGACGGTTATAGTCGAGGCTGGTTGGCCGCTGCGCCGGCGAATCGCCATCGCCTTCGGCGGTGAAGAGAATATTATTATTGATGTAAACGATGGTGTATTCGTCGATCTCCCAGTCGGCGCCATTGTATTGAGTAACATGCGTATCCAGCTCGGTCGCGGTGATTCCAGAACCTAACACAACATCTGCTCCCAAGGTGAAGTAGCCTGATGAGGTAGGGTTTGGAGCCTCCGGTAACGGGATAGTGCAACCGCTATCGGTGTAGTTCTCGATACTGGTGCTGAACGTGCCGCGGGTGAAGGTTACCGTCACGATGTCGTGGTGTACTTCGCCCTGAACCGGTCCACACTGCTTCTTCCAAGTGCCTTCGAGTTTGGTGATTTCATCGCTAGGAGGGGGGATTTTATCGCTAGTAGGGGTGTTTCCGTCGACTTTGTCTAGGTCGCTTCCGCTCCCTCCGCCTCCGCAGCCGGCCATTAATGCCGAAACAAGTGTGAACAGTGCAATCCTTTTCATAGTTGTGTTTCCTTACGATATTGTCCGGTTGGTCTACTGTTATATCATAATTGCATAAGGCGAATAGCGGCAACAGACTGGGAAAATAAATATGTATTGATTTTCCCAGTCTGCAGTCAGCGTCATAGCTGGCTATAATGGCGTACTTCTAACCGTCGCAGAGAATCTTATGCAAATCGAAAAGAATAAAGTGGTTTTGTTCCACTACAGTGTGCGTGATGAGCAAGACAAGGTTGTTGAAACCTCCCGTGACGGCCGGCCGAGTGCCTATCTGCATGGCCACGGCGGCGTTATTAAGGGGCTGGAAGAAGCTCTGGAAGGGCGCGAGGCTGGCGAAGTCTTTAGTGTGACCGTCACGCCTGATAAAGCCTACGGGCAGCGCAAACCCGATGCCATTCAGCGGGTGCCGGTGAAGCATTTGATGGGCGCCAAGCGCTGGAAACCGGGCATGATCGCCCAGGTGAAAACCGAGCAAGGCCCACGCCATGTAATGGTTGCCAAGGTTGGCCTCAAGTTTGCCGATGTGGATACCAACCACCCGATGGCTGGTAAAACCCTCACCTTTGATATTGAAATCATCGAAGTACGCGATGCCGATGCGGAAGAGATCGCACACGGTCACGCCCATGGGCCTGGTGGTCATCACTGATCAGATGCAGCGGGTCACGGTTCGTGGCTTCAATTCTGTAGTAGTCCATTAATACCCGCTGCACCATCGCTGCTGCTACTGTTTCCTGAACAGGCAAAACAAGCACAAGGAGACAGCGATGAGCGGGAAGACGATTCTGATGATTACCGGTGATTTCACCGAAGATTACGAAACCATGGTGCCGTTCCAGGCGCTGCAGGCCGTTGGTCACACGGTTCATGCCGTTTGCCCGGACAAAAAAGCGGGCGATACCGTTGCCACGGCCATTCATGATTTCGAGGGCGATCAAACCTACACCGAAAAGCCGGGCCATCGATTTGCTCTGAATGCGGATTTTGAGGGGCTGAATCCAGCAGATTATGATGCGCTGGTAGTGCCCGGCGGCCGCGCACCGGAGTACTTGCGCCTCAACAAGGATGTGCAAAACCTGGTTCGTCATTTCTTCGAAACCAACAAGCCGGTGGCGGCGGTCTGCCACGGTGCCCAGCTGTTGGCCGCAGCGGGAGTTCTTGAAGGTCGCAAATGCTCTGCCTATCCGGCCTGCCAGCCAGAGGTGGAGCTCGCCGGTGGCACTTTCGCCGATATTGCGGTTGATCAGGCAGTAACCGATGGTAATCTGGTAACAGCGCCCGCATGGCCCGCTCACCCGGCTTGGCTTGCGCAGTTCTTCAAATTACTGGACCAATAACGTATTAAGGGCCGGCCCGCCGGTCCTGAAGTGTTTTCAGGGAGGCCATCATGTGCAAGCTGTTTATCAACGCAGACCCGGAGCTTTGGGTTAGTCGTACCCGCTCCCTGCGCATTGACGGCATGGTCACCAGCGTTCGGATGGAACAGGCCTTTTGGCAGGTACTGACAGAGCTGGCGGAACGGGATGGCATGAACCTGCCGCAGATGATTACCCAGCTTTACCATGAATCCATCGATGCGGGCCACGACCTAGGCAATTTCACGTCCTTCCTTCGGGTTTGTGCCCTCCGCTATCTCGAGCTGCAAATGAGCGGCGACGTTCCCAGGGATACCCGGGTACCGATTGCCTCGCTTGATGCAGACCGCATTCTTGCTGGCGAATCCACTAAGCCGATTCTGTTCGACGTGGTGACGAAAGCGAAGCACTGATCCCGAGATGAAAAACGGAGCATCATCGAGGGGGTAAAGAGGGGCGAGCTGGCTGCGGCCTCGTTGCCAAGGGCTGTCTGGAAGACTAGATTAGAAGTCTGGAAGACGTGAACGAGGCAAGGCCAATGAAAGCGCTCTTTTTGATCATTGCTTACCTTGTTGCCGTCACATTCCCATTGATCTTGTCTGCCTGGGTCGGAGGGCCGCCTCGCCAGTTCCACCAGGAGCTGGCGTCTGGCCTTGGCATCCTGGCGTTCTCCATGGTTCTCATGGAATTCATCCTGTCGGGTCGTTTTAAGGCCATTTCAAAAGGCGTCGGGATGGACGTAACCATGCGGTTCCACCAGATGATGGCCCGCACCGCATTGGTCTTTGCGTTGTTGCATCCGTTTCTTTACCAAGGAACCCCATCGGGTGGGCAGCGACCGTGGGACCCGTCGCGCGAATTGACGATCACGACCGATTTTTCTGCTCTGTCGTCCGGCATTGCCGCCTATCTGCTTCTTCCAACGCTTGCGCTACTGGCCATCGGGCGCACCCAGCTGGACTACAAATACGAGACGTGGCGCCTTTTACACGGGATTGGCGCTCTGTTGATCGCGGCTCTACTGTTGCACCACACCGTATATGCAGGGCGTTACGGAGCGCAGCCGGTGATGACTTGGGTATGGCTGGCGATGACGGGAGTGGCTGTGGGGTCGCTACTCATTGTTTATCTGCTGGTTCCGCTTCTGCAGAAAGCGCGGCCCTGGCGGGTGACTTCCGTAGCCCAATTGACGCCACAGCAATGGGAATTAACCGTAAAGCCGGACGGTCATCGAGGCCTTGATTATAAGACAGGGCAATTCGTTTGGCTGAATGTCGGTCATAGCCCATTCTCGATGAAAGAAAATCCGTTCTCCATTTGCTCGGCACCGGCGAGTGGGCCGGAGATATCCTTGATGATCAGAGAGCTTGGCGATTTCACACGAACAATCGGGCAGATAAAAGCCGGAGCCGTCGCCTATCTCGATGGCCCTTATGGCAATCTCACCGTTGATGGTCGTGCAGAACCCGGAGTCGCTCTTATCGCGGGTGGCGTTGGCCTTGCTCCGCTGCTGGGCATACTCAGGCAACTGCGCCTGAGCGGCGATTCGCGTAAGGTGAGGTTGGTTTATGGGAATCGGGTGATCGAGCAGATTGCCTATCGTGACGAGCTGGATGCGGACGACGTAATCTACGTGCTGTCAGAGCCGCCCGAAACCTGGCAGGGCGAATCAGGCCTGATCGATGCAGCGCTGATGGATCGAGTGTTTTCAGAGCGGGAGTTCAGCGAATGGCTTTTCGTGATGTGCGGCCCGGGGGGCATGATGGATGTCGTCGAAGATCACCTGATCAATAGGGGCACGCCCTCTCACCGTATTCTGTCGGAGCGCTTCAATTATGATTAATCCAATGAAGCGATTGAGCCCGCGAGGGCGGGTGTCTTTGATCATCTGGGCGCTGAATATTACATTGTGCTTTATCCTTCTCGTTTTTGTGCTTCGTTAATTGATGACTTGGGGAAAATCGGGAAAGCTTTAGTGTCCCCGGCGGACATTACTAAGAGGTTAGACGCTGTTGTGCATAAAATTAACGTTCTGGTGGTTTTATCCCTGTCGTTCATTGCTGGTTGTACCAATGTTGCGAGCGATTCGGCCAGAACCATTCACCCAGCGCCGTCCTCGTCTTTGAAGGAAGACACGCTGTTCGCCGTCGCCAGTGAGTTCTTCTCCGAGGAGGGCTATCAGTGCGATACCAGACATGACCCCAGTGCGCTTTATTGCGCCAAAGAACTTCGAGACCTTTATATTCACCAGACCCAATCGGTTGTGCAGATTTATCCGGGTCAAGGTGAAGCTCGCCCTCATACTTTGGTTGCAGACCGATGGGACGAGGGGCTGATTCCGGGCGAGTTTATTGCCAGTGAGTTCACAAACCCGGATGTGAAGGCGTTTTGTGAGTATCTGCAAGCGCAGGCGTTGGGCAGTTGCCGGTTGATCGAATACTAAAAGGAATGACGAATGACGCTAGGATGGGTAGTAGCAGGTACGATTGGCCAGTTTTTGCTGGCGTACATGATGTTTATGTTGGTGGTGTTCGGGTTCAGTGCCGTTGGTACCACTCACCGGCCCACACCGTTTGATTCCTCGGTGTTAGACTCGGCCCTGTATTCCGTGCCCGCAAGCTGCATTGTCAGTGCGATCGTTGTGATTGTGCTGTATCGCATCGGCGGGGGGAAGTTAGCGTACCTTTGGTACACGGCACCGTTGTTTTTGTTTTCGGGGTATTTGGTGTACATCAAGGTGTTTATTGAGCAGGATGCCAATCTGTAATATCTCACTTTTAACCTTTGCAGAGGACCCTCTGCCTATTCAACGATTAAGCCCTTCCCAATGAGCACTCCCTTCAAACTGCGCCCCTACCAGCAAGAAGCCGTCGAGGCCACCTTGAAGCACTTCCGAAAATCGGATGAGTCTGCGGTGATTGTGCTGCCGACCGGTGCGGGCAAAAGCCTGGTGATCGCGGAATTGGCTCGTTTGGCCAAGCGCAAGATTCTGGTGCTGACTCATGTGAAAGAGCTGGTTGAGCAGAACCACGCAAAATACCAGAGCTACGGGTTAACGGGCGGGATCTTCTCCGCTGGGCTGAAGCGGAAGGACAACCGGCATCAGGTGACCTTTGCCAGTGTGCAGTCGGTTTCTGCGAATCTGGATCAGTTCAAAGATGAATATTCGTTGGTGATCATCGATGAGTGCCATCGGGTGAGCGGCGAGGAAACCAGCCAATATCAACGCATCATTGAGTTGCTGAAGCAGCAGAATGATTCCCTCAAAGTGCTTGGGCTCACCGCCACACCTTATCGCTTGGCTATGGGCTGGATTTACCGCTATCACTACCGGGGCTTTGTTCGCGGTTCGGGTGAAGAGCAGGATAAGCCCTTTGTGCATTGCATCTACGAACTGCCGCTCAGCTACATGATCAATCGCGGTTATCTCACCAAGCCCGAGTTGGTGAACGCTGCGGTGGCGCAATACGATTTCTCAGCGTTGGCTCAGGACCGTTTTGGTGAATACGCCGAGAAGGATGTGAACGAGTTACTGAGCAAACATCAGCGCGTTACCCGAGCCATTATCGAGCAGGTAATGGAGCTGGCGGCTGAGCGCAAGGCGGTGATGATTTTTGCGGCCACGGTGGCTCACGCGAAGGAGATCACCGGGTATTTGCCAGAGCACGAAACTGCACTGATTACCGGCGCGACTGATCTGGCTGAAAGGGATTCGTTGATCCAGCGCTTCAAGCAGCGGCAGTTGAAGTATCTGGTGAATGTGTCGGTGCTTACCACGGGCTTCGATGCGCCTCATGTGGATTTCATCGCCATTCTCCGGCCGACCCAGTCGGTCAGCTTGTACCAGCAAATCGTCGGCCGTGGCCTTCGCTTGGATGACGGTAAGCAGGATTGTCTGGTGATTGATTACGCGGGTAATAGCGTGAACCTGCATCACCCGGAAGTGGGGGAGAAAAAGCCGGACCCCGACAGTGAGCCGGTGCAGGTGTTTTGCCCGGGTTGTGGGTTTGCCAATATCTTCTGGGGAAAAACCGACAGCGACGGTCGCGTTATTGAACACTACGGTCGCCGCTGCCAGGGGCTGCTGGAGCCTGCGGACGAAGGTGAGTTGTCAGCGCTGGGCGACCGGCCCGAGCAATGCGATTATCGTTTCCGTTTCAAAGAGTGCCCGCACTGTGGTGCCGAGAACGACATTGCCGCCCGCAACTGCCATCAGTGCAAAGGCGCAATCATTGACCCGGACGATCAGCTTCGAGATGCCTTGAAGCTCAAAGATGCGATGGTGATCCGCTGCGCCGGTGTGACCCCATCGGCCAAGGGCGATAAGCTCAAGATCACTTACCATGGTGAAGATGGGGAAGAGCTCAATGAGTCGTTTGATTTCAGTAAGCCGGGCCAGCGCAATGTATTTAATAAGCTGTTCGGTCGGCGTTATGCGAATGGCCAGGCGCCCAAAGAGTTCAAGAAGGCCGAGGAAGTGGTTGAGCTGCAGGCCTTAATGCCAGCGCCGGATTTTGTGGTTGCCCGCAAGCACAAGCATTACTGGCAGGTGCAGGAGCGCATTTTTGATTATCGGGGGCAGTATCGGAAAGCGAATGAGGTCTAGGGACGACCAGCGAATTTGAAGTGGCTGATCTGAAAACTCGTTCTAATATAAACAAAAAAGACTCAGAGTGATCCGAGCGAGTTGAACTCACCGAGTGTGACATGTTTTGGAGGAACTTCGAATGTCTAGCCAATAATAGATATAGGGCTACTGTTGTGACAAAGGTGATGAAGGATTATCGGAATATAGCCGCGGGAGAGTTTGAGGGTTATAACCGGCTCGTGACGATTTTGTACCGCTGTTTGCACACCAACCAAGGCTTCCAGGCTTTTTTTGATGAATTCCGAAAACAGTTCTGGTGTCTTCAGGGAGGGATTCTGGGGTTGACCCACGAACCTATGCAGATGGCATACGGCTGGACCTTCGGATACCCGGAAGGGTTCGAGCAATGGTTTTTAAACAGTGGCTTGGCAGAAAAAGACGACGCGCTATTGCATTTCAGCGCGTTGCCACCTCGGCAGTTTGATTCGTTAGCCGGCTGTAATCCCGAGGTTGATATTATGGACGTGGTTACCGGGGAAACCCGTGACTGGGTAAAAGCCGTGGGGCTTGGCGACAGTGCCGGTATGCTGGTCAGCGAGGGGCCTAGCGCCAAGGTGGTGTTTTTGGCAAACCGTCATCGGGATGAAGGTCCATATACCCCGACAGAGCTGGCGCAGATGAACATGCTGGCGCCGCACATTGAAAATGCCGTCGGGTTGTTCCACAAGATTTATCAGTCAAGAACCCAGCACGAAACCTTGGCGATGGCGTTGGATAAGGTTGGCAAGCCCATGATCGTGCTGGATGAGATGGCCCGCGTGGTGAGCTGCAACGCCGCGGCGGACGAGGTGTTGAGTTCCCATCCTCGCTTGTTCGTTACCGAGGAAAGCGATTTGCGCCTGCAAAGCCGGCACCAAGGATTTAACCGACAACTGAATGATGCCATTCTGACGAGCATTTTTAATGCCCGGGACGGTGTACAAGACATGATCGCGCTGTTTGATCAGTCAGGTGATGAGCGATTGGCCATTTGTGTTACCCCTTTATCCATAGAAGCGGAACTTGATTCGGCGGAGGCGCACGGCCAATACGGTGCTCTGGTAGAACTTGTTCCTTTCGCTGCAACACGAACACCCGATATCGGCAAACTCAAACGGCTTTTTAGCTGCACGCATGCCGAGGCGATTACGGCAGGGCATCTGATGCACGGGTTGAGTATTAATGAGGCTGCTGAAGCTGAAGGGTTATCTGTGCATACCGTCAGAGGATATGTGAAGAATCTTCTGGCGAAGAATGGATATCGCCGCCAGGCGGAGCTGGTTGGTGCGTTGGTAAGAGCGATAGGCTAGCGGGAGCCCACATCCGAGGTTGCTTTCTGCACGCCTCGGGATGTGGGTAGTTTCAGCAATGGGGGTTATTTGATGGGCTCGTCATCAACTTCCGTGACGAACTGAAGCTCGAGCGGATCGACACCATCAAGATGTACCAGGAACTGGGGGTCCCCGCCCTTCACATTCAGGAAACGCCAGTGGCCATAGTCGCCAGATGTGCCGTCCGTTTCGGTAAACACCAGAGCGCCTGATGTGCTGACCTCCCAAGTGCCCGCTACGTTGTTTTCACCGGAACCGCCAAAGTACATTTCGCCCTTACGGCTGTCATTTTCGGTATAGAGATCTACTGTGATCCGCGAATCTGTGGAGAACTCCAGGTCGTAAGCACCCTCTTCGCCGGGCTCTACCAAATCGCTGAAAGCGAAGAAATAGCTGTCTTTAGCCATGTCACCAGGGTAAAGGTCGGCTTCTACGTAAACCGGTTTGGTGTCGCCTTCGAAATCCCGGAAATCAACCGCATAACGGCCCAAACGCACCAGTGTGAAGCTGTCCTGACTGTTGGCATTGTCGGTTAACGTAAGCTCGCCCGTGGGATGCAAAATGGCGGGGCCGTTTACCGGGCCGTCGCCATCATTGCCCGGGTTGTCGTACAAACCCCCCGGGCCGTCCAGATCGACGATGAAGTTGCTGACCGCAAAGGTCTCGCCGTCAAAGCTGTAGTTACCCCATTCCGAGGAAACGCCTACAGGACTGCTGCTGCCGTAAGTCTCTTGATTCAAGTTGTGTGCGATTACGTAATTGCTGTCGTCCAGAATGGTCAACACGTTGTGAGCGTTTTTGCCGTCAATTTTTCCCTCGCCAAGGTACCAACTGCCCACCAGACTATCGCGCTCGTTTCGGATCGGCTCGAAGACAACTTGTTCGTTATCACCGGCCGCGGTGAGTTTCAGGCCGCCATTCACCAATTGCATGGTCCAGGTGGCGGTTTCGTTCACGTCTGCCAGGCCGCCGCTGCGGTCGGAATCGCCGAGGACGGTCAGGTTAAGGTCACCTGATGCGTTGTCCCAATCGTAGGTGCCGTATTCGCCGGTGCCCGCTTGCTGGTCACCGTCGTCGGCATCGCGATGCACGATCAGATATTCGCTGCCGTTGAAGAAGGTCAGAACGTTTACGTTGCCGTTTGGCTCAACGAACCTCCAGCTCCCGGTGAGTTCGCCATTCTGCGACTCTTGGAAGTGGGCTATCGCATCGATTTTGTCGATCAGGGTTTTACTGGTGCCCTGAAGTGCTGTGTTGGCCTGGGTTTCGAAGTCGGATTCGCTAACGCTCGGGTCTAGGGCAACATCTTTGAGGGCGGTATGCAATGCGGGAAGGATGTTTATGCCGTTAGCCGGGTCGCCGTCGTCGTCCAGCGTTTGCAGCAGGCGAAGAATATTGACGACCGTTTGGTCTTCATTCCAGTTGGCCGTGCCGCTTCCCATATCTGCGGGCGTGATACGGCCTGTCGCCGTTACCGGTGGCAGGTTGATGCCACCCACGCTGAAGGTGACCGTGTCACCGGACTGATATTCGTATTCGCCCAGGTTGTTGGTTTGGCCTGTTTGTCGGCTGGGGGATGTTGCATAGTTAATACCTGCCACGGCACTGTCAACGAACACGCCGGTTTCGTTTGCGCCGGCGGGTGAGGGTGTTGATGATGAGCCGCCGCCGGATGAGCTGCTGCCGCTGCATCCCGTTAAGGCGATGGAGGAAATGACTGCTGTCAGAGCCCAGTTTTTGAATTCTTTCATAAAAACTCCTTTTTAAGAAAACTGCCGCTGAAGGGGCTCTGGCAATCTAACATGGATAAACTTTCATAAACTGCCCCCATTTGGGGGGAGGTAATTAGGAAAGCGAATGAAAAAAAAGACCAAGAATTTCTTTGTGCAAAGAATACTGCGGTTCTTTCTTTGGTGCGCCGCAGGTGCGGTCGCATTGGTTCTAGCAGTGATTTTATTGTTTCGGTTTGTAAACCCGCCAACGTCTGCGTTTATGTTGGGTTACCAGCTGAGTGATGAGAAGCCTGCGCTCAAGCACGAATGGGTGCCCCTGCCGGAAATTTCTGAATGGATGGCCTTGGCGGTGATGGCCAGCGAGGATCAGCGATTCCCCGAACACCATGGGGTCGATTTTCAGGCTGTGCACAAAGCGGTTTCGGAATATCAGGCCGGTGAGGGCTTGCGTGGTGCTAGTACGATCACCCAGCAAACGGCTAAGAATCTGTTTCTCTGGAACGGCCGCAGCTTTGTTCGAAAGGCCGTCGAAGCGGGGCTTGCTCTGGCGATTGATGCGATCTGGTCAAAACGGCGCATTCTTGAGGTCTATCTGAACATCGCCGAATTCGGCCCGGGCATCTACGGTGTGCAGGCGGCCAGCCGCACTTATTACCGCATTCCGGCCGGCGTGTTGTCCGCTACCCAAGCTGCGCACCTGGCAGCGGTATTGCCCAATCCCAAGAGGTTAAGTGTGCGTTCTCCCTCGCCTTACGTGCAGGAACGTGTGGCCTGGATAGAGGAGCAGATGGGACAGTTGTCGCGGTGGGGCTATCTGGATGCACTATAGCGGCATCCAGATAGCCGGCGTGGGTGTTAACCGATAATCGCAGGTGTCACCACTGCGCCTCCGACGAGCAACGCCACAAAGAGCAATGATGCCAGGATAAACGGCTTCAGGCCCAAGTGCCTCAGGGCTTCAATTCGAGTTTGATATCCGAGAGCCGCCATCGCCATGGTCATGGCTATTTGCCCGGCGAGGACCAGCGTGCCTTGGGCTGCCTGGGGTAGATGTAACAGACTATTCAGCACGACAACGGCGACAAACCCAAACGCAAACCACGGAATCGTGAGCTTACCTGTTGCCGCGTCATCGCTGTCGGTTTGAATTCGGTTCCGTGTCCAGATTTGGCCGATCACCAGAAGAAACGGCACCAGCAGCATCACTCGCACCAGTTTCACAATGACCGCATTGGCCATCGCTTGCTCCCCAACGGCATTCCCTGCGGCCACCACCTGCGCCACTTCGTGGACTGTAGAGCCAATGTAAATGCCGTATAGCCCCTCATCCCAGCCGAGTAGCGGAAACATAATTGGGTAGATAAACATGGCCAGCGTGCCGAATAGCACCACCGTGGCCACCGCCATAGAAGTTGCCGCAGGCCTTGCTCGAATGGCGCCTTCGGTGGCCAGTACAGCGGCCGCACCGCAGATTGCGCTGCCTGCACTGGTAAGGATGGCGGTATCGCGATCCAGCTTGAGCCAACGGGTGCCCAACCAATATCCAGCCGTTGTGATGGTGAGTACAACGAGTGTATCCAAGACCAGAATCATGGGGCCCAGGCCCACCAACTGCTGTACGGTTAGGGAGAACCCGAACAGCACAATCCCTGTTCTTAATAACCAGCGGGAAGCAAAGCCAAGCCCGGGGGCGACACCTTCCAGTTGTTTGCCGATACGGAGATTTCCAATCACTAGGCCCAGTATCAACGTGAACACCAGAGGCCCAATACCGGTATATTGAACGGGAGGCAAAGCCGCAAGGCCGTAGCCAGCCAGCGTCAGAAACGCGCACAACCCTAATCCCTTGAACATTCTGCGATACTCCTAACTTCTTGGAATATGCATATTCTATTCTGGATATTTGATATTCGAGAAATGGTTGTTTTGTGTTTCTGTAATCGATTTTGTGAATCTAATTGCGGCGTGCTGGGTGGGCGAGAGCGGTTTGAGCTTGATTCTATAAGGACGGATTTTTCGGCCAGTTTTACTGTTTTGTTTATATATCAAACAATTTAATTCTATTTACTATAGTATGGATGTTTGAATTTGGTGATTACACCAAAAGTGGACGGGGTAAACAGTATGAGTAAGAAGAACGAAAAAGCGACATTAACTTCTGCCACGATTGAAGAGCAGACAGCGGCGTTTTTAAAGGCGGGTGGTTCTGTTGAACAAATAGGTAAGGGCAAGAGTGGGCAAACGTTCCCCACCGGTTCAAAGCAGATTAATCTGAAAAAGTAATAACGTATTCTGATAGCAACAAAAAAGGCAGCCTAGGCTGCCTTTTTTAGATTACGTTGTACCTGTTATTTACAGGGCAACAACGTTCTCTGCCTGAGGGCCTTTCTGGCCGTCAGTTACGGTAAATTCGACTTCTTGGCCTTCGGCCAGAGTCTTGAATCCGCCGCCTTGAATAGCGCTGTAGTGAACAAAAACATCTGGGCCGCTTTCACGAGTGATAAAGCCAAAACCTTTTGCTTCGTTGAAGAACTTAACGTTGCCGGTAACTGTAGACATAATATATAACCTGATTTTAATCAATAATGTGCCGCCAAGAGATCGTTGTGATCTTTGATCAGCGAAATGCGGGAAACAAGAAAACGTGCAGGGTCAAAAACAGGACTAAAAGTATGACTACTTGAAAGGTCTTATTCGTGAAATGCTTTGCCAAATCTTTCCAACGAGAGCTAAGGTACGCTAGTTAAGAGGTGCTGTATAGGAAAAGTTTCAATTATTTTCAAAAGGCCGTACAGCGCACGAATTACCTGAGCAGATTTTTCATTCGGATTGATACAGGACTCTATCACCCATGGCAGGTGCTTTTACCTTGATCACCCCCACCGAGATTGTCTTCGGGCGCGGGCACATCGCACAACTGAACGAGCGGGCGGGCAAGCTAGGTTCGCGGGCACTGGTGGTGCACGGTAAAACCCCGGGCAGGCTTGCCGGAGTTTTCGAATCCCTCAACGCTATCGATATCGTCCAGACGCTGGCGATTGAAAAAGAGCCCGACCTGAACACCCTCACAGCCGCCATTGAGGAAGGGAAATTATTGGGTATTGATCTGGTCGTCGGGATTGGTGGTGGTTCGGTGATGGATTCTGCCAAGGTGCTGGCGGCGATGCTGCCCAGTGAGACCGGTTTGATGAGCCATTTGGAGGTGGTTGGAGACGGGCTTCCGCTAACGGCCAAACGCCTGCCGCTGATATTGGTTCCAACTACCTCAGGCACCGGTGCTGAAGTGACCCGCAATGCCGTGGTTGATGTGCCGGATGCCCAGCGCAAGGTGAGTTTGAGGGATAACCAGTTACTCCCGGACCTTGCGTTGGTGGACCCGGCGCTCACCGATAACTGCCCGAAGACGGTTAGCTTGCACTCCGGGCTGGATGCGATTACTCAGGTGATCGAGCCGTATCTGTCGTCTCGCGCCAATCTGTTCACGGATATGTTGTGCAGGGAAGCGATCCCGAAGGGGCTTGCCGCTATAAAACAGTTGATGAGTAATGAGTCAGCTGAGGCACGTGATGCTCTGGCTCAGGTGAGTTTGTTCGGTGGCCTTGCGCTGGCCAACTCAGGGCTGGGTGTGGTGCACGGCATTGCCGGCCCGCTGGGCAGTTTGTGTGGTGCGCCCCACGGTGCCATTTGTGGTGCGTTGTTACCCGCGGGTATTGCGGCGAACAGGGATAGCGTAGTTGAGGCTGACCATAAAGCTCGTATTGATCAGGTGATCGGCTGGATTGCGGAAGTGTTCGAGACGTCGCCAGATCAGGCGTTACCCCGTTTTCGTGCCTGGATTGCTGAAAGTGGTTTGCTCGGGCTGGCGTCTATTGGTGTCAACGAAGACCACATTATTGCCGCCACCCAAGCCGCAGCGACTTCCTCGTCCATGAAAGCCAATCCCGTGGTGTTGCACGCGGAAACCATCGAAGCGGTTATGCGTCAGTCGTTATGACAGCGAAGAGGCCGGGTTGGATTTTTCCGCATCGGTTGCGGATTCCTGGCATTCGATGATCTCTAGTGAGCCCGGTAGGCCGACTCGATGCTTGTTGCGAATTTTGTCGGTGTAGAAGCGGTCAACGTAGTTAAACGAGGCGACTTTGCAGTGGGAGTCGTGCGTCCATTTGCTGTGATCGGCGACCAGTAGGCGGGCTTTGGTATTGGCAATGATTGCCCGGCTCACTTCCGCCTCCCGTATCTCGTGATCCATCAGGCCGTTTACCAAGTCCATACTGCCGGTGCTGACGATGCCAAAATCGGTTGTGAAGGAGCTGAAGAAGTTAGTGACTTCGGGCCCAACCACGTCGTGATGGGCGTGGCGGTAGATGCCACCCGACACAATCACTTCGATGCCGGGGTTCCCCGAAAGCGCTGCCGCAACCCGGAAGTTGTTGGTCAAAATGCGCAGAGAAGTGTGCCCAATTAGGGCTTGGGCGATCAACTCTATGGTGCTGCCAACCCCCAGGCTTACCGCGGCACCTTCTGGAATGTCGGCGGCCACGCGTTGGGCTATTCGCTGTTTAGCGAGCAGATTGGGAACAGGTTCTTCGGGCAGGGGTACCAGGGCCGGGACGGGCTTGGGCGGCAGGCTGACACCGCCATAACGGCGCCGCAATAAACCTAGCTCGCACATCTTGTTGATGTCGCGGCGAATGGTTTGCGTGGTGACGCCAAAGCGCTGAGCAATGTCTTCAACTTCGACATGCTCTTGTTCATGCACCCATTCAAGAATGCAGCGCTGGCGTTCTTTGGCGCTCATCAGACTCCGTGCTCAATCAAGTGCGATGTTGCAGCCAGACCTCTGCCATTTCAGCAAAACCCAGCCCCGATGGCTGGCTGGCAATGGCTGCCGGCTGGTGTGTCATCACGGGTAAATGCTTGCGAATGTTAGCGACCCCGACGCTCATTGGAAAGCTGCGGAACATGCTCTCGTCATTCGGCGCATCACCAATGAAGATGGCGCGCTTCTGTAAAGCTTCGGTATCCAGCCCCAGCAACTCCTGCCCGACCCGAAGGGACATGGTGGATTTGTCGAATTCACCGAGCCAGATGTTGATGTGGATAGAACTCTGCCGAACGCTGAAGCCCTGAGCCACCAGCGGGTCATGAATGGCGGCCACCTGTTCCGGTGTCAGCGATTCCTGCTGGTTGTAGTCCACGGCCACATCCACAAAGCGGAAGGGTTGGTCTGTGGCCAGCTTGGCTTCAAAGTCCAGATCCAGCGCTGCTACCGCGTCTAAGATCGCTTGCTGGTCGCGGCGGTGCTTGGCTTCGTTTTCCCAGAAGTGCCAGCTAACGGTCTGCGGGGCCGTGCGCTCAGCGTAGAAGGCACCGCCTTCACCAATCACCGCTTTTACCGGCCAGGTACGAATGATCTGGTCACACCAGCCTGCGCAGCCACCGGTTACCGGGATCACGCTGATGCCGGCCTCCGCCAAACGGCAAATGGCGAGATAGGTCTCTGGCAGTAGCCGGCCACCGGTGGTGAGCGTGTCGTCCACATCGGTGAAAAGAATGTCGGCGTTGCCAAAATCGATAAGGTCTTTCATAGAAACGGTTTTCCAGTTCACAGCGCGAGTGTTTGTCGCCCAAACGTATTCAGGCGACAAACACTTCAAGGTCAAATAACTTTCTTGCGCAGGACGCTGGTCAGCGCCTCGCCCAGAATGACCAATACAACGATGGCGAGCAGGATGGTTGCAACGGTTTGCCATGCGAACATGTCGATGGAGCCTTGCAGCAGCACGCCGATACCGCCGGCGCCTACCAAGCCCAATACCGTGGATTCACGGATGTTGATGTCCCAACGCAGAATAATGATGGCGAAGAATGCCGGCATGACCTGAGGCACAATCGCATACAGCACCACTTTCATTTTGCTGGCACCAGTTGCTTCCATCGCTTCAACCGGGCGACGATCGATTTCCTCAATCGCTTCGCCCATCAGCTTGCCGATGAAGCCAACGGAGCGGAACATTACCGCCAAGATACCAGCCAGAACACCGGGGCCAAAAATGGCCACGAACAGCAAGGCCCAGATGATGGTGTTCACCGAACGGCTAGACACCAGAATGAATCGACCAATCCACAGTGTGGCCTTGTTCGGTGTGGTGTTCTGAGCCGCGATGTAAGACACCGGCAAGGCGATGAAAATGGTCAGC
The DNA here is from genome assembly GCF_048285575.1 of Marinobacter sp. SBS5. Classification (NCBI taxonomy): domain Bacteria; kingdom Pseudomonadati; phylum Pseudomonadota; class Gammaproteobacteria; order Pseudomonadales; family Marinobacteraceae; genus Marinobacter; species Marinobacter sp. SBS5. The sequence continues at coordinate 745,227 of NZ_JBLWAZ010000001.1, forward strand.
ATGGTGGACAGCGTGGCGATGTGGACCGTTTCCAGCATGGCGGAGAATATCGCATCCCATTTGCTGAACTCCGGTGGCCACATACGTGCGCCCAAGCTTTGGATCTGGTTGGGCGCATCCCACACCCAGGGCCAAAAGATGTCGATGTCACTCACGGCCCATACAACCGCCATCAGCGTGACCAAATAGACCACATAGCGCGTAAGCTGTTCTTTACGGTCGTAACGTGACCAGACTCGATCGGTCAGTTTTGCTGCGTGATCTACCATATTTTTTTCCTCACCCATCCACTTAAGCCTTCACTGAGCAGAATGATCGCAATAATCATCAGCAGAATGGCAAAAGCGAAATCGTAATCGTAACGTCCGAATGCATTCATCAAGGTGCCACCAATACCACCGGCACCGACGATGCCAACCACGGCGGATGCACGCAGGTTACTGTCGAGCTGGTACATAGACAGGCCGATCTGACGTGGCATGATCTGCGGAAAAACCCCATAAATCAGGATTTTCATGTAACCGGCGCCGACAGAGCGCATGGCTTCCACCTGGCCCCAGTCGATTTCTTCAATTTCTTCAGCCAGCAACTTGGCCACAAACCCGATGGAGTAGAGGGTTAGGGTAAGAATGCCCGCCATGGGGCCAAAGCCCACCGCCGCAACAAACAGAATGGCGACGATCACCGGGTGAAAACTGCGGGAGACGATAATGAGCGTCCGCCCCAGCAGGTAAATGGGCAGGGGGGCTACGTTACGAGCCGCCATGACCGCGATGGGTACAGACAGAAGAACGCCCAGCATGGTCGCCAAAAAGGCGATCTGGAAGCTTTCTTTGAAGCCGGTCCATAACAGCCCTGCACGTTCAAAGCTGGGAGGGAAAGCGCCGCCAAAAATTTTACCTGCGCGGGGCAAGCCTTCGGCGATACGCTGCCAGTCAAAGGGCAGTGTCGAGAATGCCCAGTACAGGTAGGCCAGGGTGATTGCGACCAAACCATAGCGAATCCAGGGATTTGCTATGAAAGGGGGCTTTTTCCAGACCCTGCCCGACTGTGCATCGGATGCAGTTCTGCCGGATGTCATGCGGAAGCCTCCTCAGCCGGGGATGTTTGCTCACCGGCATCTTCTTCCGGCGATTCGATACCACCGTAGATGGCATCCAGTGCATCCTGATTGAAGTCTTTGGGTTCACCGTCAAAAATCATCTGTCCATGACGCATGCCGACAATACGGTCGGTGTACATGCGCGCCTGCGTGACGTTGTGAATGTTGATCAGTACAGGCAAGGACATTTCACTGGCAAGGCTTTGCAGCAGGCTCATGATCTGCTGTGAGGTCTTTGGGTCGAGCGAGGCTGTGGGCTCGTCGGCCAGAAGAATTTCGGGCTCTTGCATCAGTGCACGAACCACTGCAACGCGCTGGCGTTCGCCACCAGACAGTTGGTCGGCACGTTTATCGGCGTAGTGCGCGATACCCACACGCTCCATGAGGTTGAATGCGCGGTCGATATCCGATTGCGGGAAGCGGCGAGTCAATGCCTGGAAGAAGGACACATAGCCCAAGCGCCCGGAGAGCACGTTTTCCATCACGGTTAAACGGTCAATCAGGTTGAAGCCCTGAAATACCATACCGATGCGCCGGCGAGAATGGCGCAGCTCGCTTCCGCGAAGATTGACCAGCTCGTGGCCGTTCAGCTTGATCGAACCCGAGGTCGGCTCGACCAACCGGTTGATGCAGCGTAACAGGGTGCTTTTACCGGCACCGGATGCGCCGACGATGGAAACAACGCTGCTGCCCTCGACCTTCAGGTTCAGGCCTTTAAGCACAGGCTCGTTTTGCCCGTAACGTTTTACGAGGTTGGTAATCTCTAACATGTGGTTCACTCCGGGTAGAGCCTCTGGCGTGTGGCCAGAGGCTCTTGGTCTGCTTATTTGAGGTTTTCGCGGGTGTACTGGACACCATTGGAGGCCTGGATGGTGCGGATGACCTTCCAGTTGTCTTTGTAGTTGATCGGAATGAAGGTCTCGACGCCTTCAAATTCTTCTCCTAGCTCAGTGCCGGCGAATTTGAAGGTGTAAAAGGCCTCACGGATCTTCTCAACCAGATCAGGGTGCAGGTTATGTGCGTAGTTGTATGAGGTTGTTGGGAAACGATCGGATTCCCAAACCAGACGTACGTCGTCTGTGTCATACAGACCACGAGCTGCCATACGCTCTACCACTTCAGAGGCTACCGGAGCCGCATCATAGTCTTTTGCAACAACGCCCAGCATGGACTGGTCGTGGCTTCCTGAGAAGGTGATTTCATAGTCTTCCCCAGGAACGATACCCAGCTCTGGGAACAGCGCTCTGGGAGCCTGGTTACCGGAGTTAGACGTTGGGGAGGTGTGGGCTACACGCTTGCCTTTCAGGTCTTTCATTTCATGAATGTCGGAATCACTGTGGGTGTAAACCTGCAGCGTATAACCGAACTGACCCGAGTCTGAACCCATCAGTGCGAAGGGAACGGCGCCGGCCAAGTTAACCGCAAAAGGTGTTGGACCAGTGGAGAAGCCAGCAATATGCAGGCGGCCACTGCGCATAGCTTCTACTTGAGCGGAGTTGGACTGAACGGCAAAGAAGCGAACATCACGGCCGGTCACTTCCGACAGGTGATCGATGAACGGCTGCCAGATGTCAGAGTAAATGGCAGGGTCTTCAACCGGGGTGTAGGCAAAGATCAGAGTGTCGGGGTCATTCCACTTGGACTTGTCTTTTGGCAGGTCTGCAACCATGTCGCCATTTTCGTCGCAGTACAGAGTATCCAGTGCGCCTCTTTCGCAGTCAGCCAATGCCTGACCGCTAAAACCTGTCATTAAAACGGATGCCGCCAATGCGGCAGAGGGCAGTACCCCGGGAAGCTTTTTCTTATGGAAATTCATTGTGATTCTCCGTCGGGAGCGGTCCATGCGGTTTTATTGAACATCTGGGAGGGCCGGCTCCATTGGTTTTTATTTCTAGATGTTCAATTGAACATTTATGGTAACAGCAAACGTCTATTAGGCAAGATAGTTCTTTTCTGAGGTTGCCGGGGAATAAGTCGGCCGATTTTTGCTGAGAACTACGTCAACTTTGACCGCCGCAGCTGTTGAATCACGGTTAGATCAAACCGGATCGGATCATGTCGAAGGTGTCCAGAATGCGTGCGACATATTGGTCTTTCGGCCGGAAGCTGCTTTGGGTGCTGAGTGTCACGTCTTGCTGTAGATGCTTCAGCAGTTTGTTCAGGCGCCGTCTATGCAGGCCGGTTGCAGCCTGCACCGGATCGAAAATTACGCCGGATAAGGCTGCAAACGCAGACAAGGCCGCCATCACTGCGATCATGACGCTGACGGTGGTTGCTAGTGACGGTTCCGGCGGAAATACGCTGTAGTACCAACCGCCGATGGTTTCACCCAGAATAAAGTCACGGGCGGCCATGGTCTTGGCGAGTATGGACGCCAGCACCACCCCGAGCCCAATACCACCCGGTGTAAACTTCTGGAAAGCGAATGCGCCCAGCACCGTGCAAGAAATACTGTTGGTGATGTCGGCAGATGCGGTTCGGGTTATCCGATACTGACTGAGCGCATCAGCAACCAGAGGCTCGATCAGCTTGATGAACTGTTGGTGATCCGCTGCCTCAGAACTATGGCGGGCGTAAACTGCCTCCAGAGCTTCAATCAGGTAGCTTTCCAGCAGATTTTCGTCCGGCCTGCTGGTCGGCTGGCCGTTGTTCAGTAGCTCTTCCTGAATCAGCGTTGATATGTGCGCCTGTACCCGGGTGGTAAAACCCGCGGGTACGCGATCGGCCAAGCGGTACAACCAGCCAAGGCCGGCTCGATTGCGAACCAGAATTTTCACCAGGCATGCCAGAGCGTAAATCGGCGCCCACAGCAGATTGATGGGTGCCCGCAACATGTCCCAGCCCAGCGCCATTCGATTGGTGGCCCAAGCACCGGGGTAATGGAAGTGGCGGTCAATAAACGCCGGTACCCGTGCCCGGCAGTCGTCAAAATAGCGCTCGGTGCCAGAGTGGATGGCCTGCTCTATCTCCGCCTCAGATACGTTGTGATCGGGCGGTGTGTCGGTCTTTGTTGGGCTGCAAGCAGAATTCATAGGAAACGTCATGCGTCAGTCGCTTTGATCAAGCGTCGGTATTAGCGTTAACAGCTCTCGCAGCATGCTGTAGCTCAGGCCCCAGATGCAGTAATCCTTATACCGGCAGCAGGGCATGTTTAAGGTGCCGAGCGGTGTGCGCCAGGGCAGGGTGCTCTGATTTTCCTTTTTAGCGAGGAAGGATAGCGGAACCCACACCACTTGTTGCACTTCGTGGTTCAGCATGACGGACGAAGGTCCAAGCCATTCGTACACATACGGTGTAATGACCATCGGCCGCCAGCGGCTGTGATGTCGTGTGAGCAGGTCCGATAACCGAGTATGGAAGCGGCCATGTTGCTTAAGGTCGACGCCGGTTTCTTCGAGGGTTTCCCGTTCGGCGGCCGCTCGAGTGGAGGGATCCTCCGGTTGCAGTCGGCCTCCGGGGAACGCCATGTCCCCCGACCACGGATCGCCGTCTCGGCGCGCCCGCTGGATGAACAGCAATTCCGTTCCACCGTGCTCGGTCTTTCGATAGACCAACGCCACGGATGCGCGGGTGACGCGTCGCCGGAACGGTAGTTTTTGGGGGCGCAGGTTTCTGGCCCAGCGGGTGAGTGCCACAGGATGGTGTCCTTTCAAACGGATGGCGACCAGCCTACCCAATCGCCATGCATACGTCCAAAGGCTCGGCCAATCATTCAGGCAAAATCATACTCTCCGCCTTTCTCCAGAGCTGATTTGTAAGCAGGCCGGGCGTGTACGCGCTCTACCCAGGCGGTGATGTTTGGTCGGTTCTTACCAACGATGCCCCGAGCGACTGAGGCTTCAAGCGGGAAGCTCATCTGAATATCTGCCGCGCTGAGAGTATCCCCCAGAAACCAGGTGTTTTTCGCCAGATGCGCTTCGACAAAATCCAGGTGTGTTTTGATCATCGGGCCGATGAAAACTTCATTGGTTTTGTCTGAGATGCCTTTGGCCACGGGCTTGATAAAGAAAGGCATCGGGCTGGTTTTTACCTTCTCGAAGACCAAACGCATTACCAGGGGGGGCATAAGGGAACCTTCGGCGTAATGCATCCAGTAGGTGTAATCCAGCCAGGCCTGGCCACCGGTTTCTGGCAGCATGGTGTCTTTGCCATAGGTGTGGGCAAGGTATTCGATAATTGCACCTGACTCCGCCACCACCAGATCACCGTCGGTAATCACCGGCGATTTGCCCAGTGGGTGAACCTTCTTGAGGCTTTCCGGTGCCAGCATGGTTTTGGCATCGCGCTCGTAACGCTTGATCTCATAAGGCACGCCCAACTCTTCCAGCATCCAGAGAATGCGTTGTGAGCGAGAGTTGTTCAGGTGGTGGACGGTAATCATGCAGAACTCCATTTGCATTGGAATGAGAAGAAGACTGAAAGAGTAGTCTGAAACTGCTTTTTTGGATCACTTTTGGTTATGTTTCGCGAGATTACGTTGCCTGCTCATTTTCGTCCTGAAAACCAGCAGTCGGTTGTTCGCGGGCATGGCATGCTTTTCCGACAGGGTTAACCCCACATCGTTCGCCAGCTTGCTTATGTCTTCCAAATTCCGGATGCCCATGTGAGCCGCGTTGGCTTTCAGGTGTTGGTCAAACTGACGGTTGCTTTCACTGGTATACCGGCCTTGGTTGTTGAAAGGGCCGTACAGGCAGAAGGCGCCGTCGTTGGGCAGGCGCTCACCAATGTTACGAAACATCTGTTCGACTTCTTCCCAGGCCATAATATGAGTGGTGTTTGCCGAGAACGCCCAAGTAAAGGATTCGACGGGCCAGGGGGGAGTGGCCACGTCCAGTTCAATCGCGGGCAGGATATTGGGTAACGCAGCTTGCGCCAACCGAGGGCGACAGGTGTCCGCCGCGTATGGATGATCGGTCGGTTGCCACTGCAGGTGAGGCATGGCCTTGGCGAAGTGCACCGCGTGCTGCCCGGTGCCAGTGCCGACCTCCAATACTTTGCCCGGCGCATCGAAAATCTCACGCAGCCTTTCCAGAATTGGTGATTTGTTGTTCTCACAAGCCTGGGAAAAGGGGAGGTCTGTGGTCATTGAGTTACATCTCCTGTTGCTGAACACTGTTTTCAGGTTATGCGTGTTAAGCGCCTGTGAAAACGAATCCCGTTGGGGCTGCGTGTGCATATAATGCGATGATACCGATGAAGAAAACCGACATCGTTGCCATCTTGAAGGAGCATACATTGAATCAGAAAGGATCACTCACGTCATGGAACGACGCCAAGGGCTTTGGCTTCATCACTCCGGAAAACGGTGGCGATCGAATCTTCGCACACATTAGCGCTTATCAGGGGCAGGGCCGGCCTTCTTCCGGGCGCCAAGTGAATTTCGCGCTCACCAAAGACAAACAGGGGCGGCTGCGGGCGTCGCAGTTTCAGTATGCCGGAGCGGCGCGCTTGGGTGCCTCCGTCGCGCCCGGTGTTTGGTGGGCGTTGTTGATTGCGGCTGGGGTGTTAGGCGCGCTTTCGCTGTTGAGTTGGCTGGGTTATGTACCACTGCTGGTACCCGCGGTTTATGGCGTGATGAGCCTGATTACATTTCTGATGTACGCCGTTGATAAAGGCGCAGCGGAACGGGGTAATCGGCGGGTGCCGGAGGGGCGGTTGCATTTGTTCGAGCTTCTCTGTGGCTGGCCGGGGGCTTTGGTGGGCCAGCAGTTCTTTCGCCACAAAACCCGAAAGGCTTCGTTTCAGGCGACCTTCTGGTTTCAAGTACTTCTGAACCTCGCGGTGCTTGGCTGGTTGCTGACCTGGCCGGCGGCCGAAAGCGCGCGGCAGGCTCTGGGCATAGAGCCGGTTTGGCTGATCCATATGTCGCTTTGAATGCCATTCATTGAAAGAGCCGAGCAGGTATTTGCATGATGTTAGGGCTTTTCGGGATGATGGCTAAATCTACGTTACAACGATCCCGGAGGCGGCGATGAATGAAAACTGGCTGAAAGCTTTGCCCAAGGCGGAGCTGCACCTGCATCTTGAAGGCGCCCTTGAGCCCGAACTGATGTTTACGCTGGCCCGGCGTAATGGCATTGAGTTGCCGTGGAGCGATGTTGATGCGCTGCGCCAAGCTTATTCCTTCAATAACCTGCAAGAGTTTCTGGATCTGTATTATCAGGGCGCCAACGTGCTGCGCACGGAGCAGGATTTCTACGACCTCACCTGGGCGTACCTGCAGAAATGTCAGGCGCAAGGCGTGGTGCATGTTGAGCCTTTCTACGACCCCCAAACCCATACTGAGCGCGGCATTCCCTTTGAGGTGGCTATCAATGGCATCTGCACTGCCCTGCGTGATGGGCGCGAACAGTTAGGCATTTCCAGCGGGCTGATCCTTAGCTTCCTGAGGCACTTGTCGGAAGACGATGCTTTCCGCACGCTTGAGCAGGCGATGCCGTTTCGTGATCAGTTCTTTGCGGTGGGGCTGGACAGCTCTGAACAGGGCAACCCTCCCAGCAAGTTTGAACGGGTGTTTGCCAAGGCGCGGGCTGAGGGCTTACTGGCAGTTGCCCACGCCGGAGAGGAAGGGCCGCCCGAATACATCTGGCAGGCACTGGATTTGCTCAAAGTGAGCCGTATTGACCACGGCGTGCGTGCCGCAGAAGATCCGAGATTGCTCGATAGGCTGGCGGATGAGCAGATTCCGCTAACGGTGTGCCCTCTGTCGAACACCAAGCTGCGAGTGTTCCCTGACATGAGCCACCACAACATTCTGGAGTTGTTGGAGCGTGGCTTGAAGGTCACCGTGAACTCGGATGACCCATCCTATTTCGGTGGTTATGTGTTGGAGAACTTCCTGGCACTGCGAGATGGTTTGGGAATGACCGAACAGCAGGCCCGGCAGCTGGCACAAAACAGCATGGATGCTCGGTTGGCCTTTTAAACCCATTGTGTTGGCCTAAACACCGCATAGACAATGGCCTCCATCGATCGCAATGGAGTTAACGCAAAGATGGCACGAGTAACCGCGCACGACGGTGCCAAGCTGAAAGTACGGGAAATCGGTCGGGGCCCGGTGGTTATTTTACTTCATGGTTTTGGCATGGAGAGCCGCCATTGGTTGCCGATTGTGTTGCCGTTGGCGCATAAATTCCGATTTGTGCTTCCCGACTTTAGAGGTTTTGGCGGGTCTTCGCGGCTGACCTGCAGTGAACCCTGTGTGTTGACCAGCCACGCCAAGGATCTGGATGCCGTCATCCGTGCCTACAGTCACGGCAAGCCGGTTGGCTTGGGCGGTATTTCCATGGGCGCCAGTACCTCTTTGCGTTATATGGAAATGTTCGGCACCGAGGCTATTCGCCATTACGTCCACATTGATCAGGCACCGCGCATTTCTCACGGCCCGGATTGGCCTTGGGGGATTTTTGGTGAGTCTGGGCCGGAGCGAATTCGTGGCTGGCGGCCGATGCTGGATCTCATTGCGAAGATTGATCCGCAGACACCGTATGAAGCATTGCCCGTATCGCTACGGAAGAAATTGCACGAAGACCTTGCCGGCTTTATGGGAGCGGCGTTGAGTCGCGATTGGATGAAATGGACAGCGGGGCAGCTAATGCGTGTGCCGCACATTGCGAGGCAGCTCGTGCCTTTGGATAACTGGTATACCTTGTACCAGCACATGCGCGCCTACACGGAGCGGGAGTACGATTTCCGAGATCTTCTGCCAACACTGGAAGTACCGACGACCGTCATAGCAGGCCGTCGTTCAGAAATGTATCCCTGGGCTGGTCAAGCGATCATGGCGGATTTACTGCCCAACGCGAGGCTGGTGACGCTTGAGAACAGCGGGCATGTGCCGCTGATTGACCAGCCCATCGCCTGTATTCGAACGCTGGGTAAAGCGTTCGGATAAGCGGGCTCTAAAGTTTACTCGGGTGCCGGATTATTCAGCCGGTGCCCACAGACCCTGCAGTTGCCCCAGCAGTGAAGAGCCAATGCCCTGATTGCCCAGGAAGCCCAGAATAACGGGTACAAACTGCTGCACCATGGCGGCATCCATTCCCAAAGCCGAGAAGGCTGACTGAACCCCATCCATTGATGAAATATTCGAAAGCAGGCCTTCGGCCAGCCCGCCACCGCCACCCAGAAGGCTGGATAGGCCGGAAGCTTCGCTGCTCAGGTTGCTGATGGTCTCTTGTCCCAGCTGGTTCTGAGCTAGCTGAAGCAAGGCACCGGTGCCGCCCACGGCTTGCGCTTGGGTCACACCCAGCTCGTTGGTTAGCTGGCCTACCAGCTGTTTGGCTTCACCGTTGACTTCGGTGGTCTGAGAAAGGGCCATCGCGCCGGTAGAAAGGGCATCGTTCAGGCCGAAAGCACTGGCGCTGGGCGAGAGCAGGTAGATGCTGGAGATTAAAAGAAATTGCTTGAGGATTGAGTTCATGCAGGTGTCCTGAGTCTGAATTATCGGGTTCTAGCACGACATATTGGGGCGCCGGGTGCGTTTTTCTAGTGAGGGAAACCGAAATAGGGCCGAAAGCAATCGTTCAGCAGGGCAGGATATCATCGGCAGTTCCAGGTGTTTGGTTGAAATATGTACTATTCTTTTCTAACAGCTTCTTCCTACTGATGGCGCGCCATTCATGTTCGGGAGAGTGTTATGAGCCAGGGCCTCTTGGGATTCAGGTTTGTGGTTGGTCTTTGGTTACTCTTGAGCGGCGCTGGCGCTCTTGCGGAGAGTTTTGCTGGCTCGGAAAGCTGTAAGGGCTGCCATAAAGCAATCTTTGAGCAGTACGAACGGTCTGGCCATCCCTACAAAATTCAAGCCGTGAAGGGCCTGCCGCCTTTCTATCCTTCCGGCACCTCGCCCGGTGTTCCTCATCCCCCGACGGGGGAAGATTGGAAAACCATCAGTTACGTCATTGGTGGGTTCGGTTGGAAGGCGCGTTTCATGGACTCGCAGGGCTATATTCTTACGGGTGACAACCGCCAATACAATTTGCCGAATATGGCTCTGGGCATGGATGCGCACTGGGTTGCCTACGAGGGCGACGCGTTATCGCGAAAGCCCTACACCTGTGGCGGGTGTCATACCACAGGATGGGAACCCACGGGGGCCGATGGGCCCCACCAGGCAGGATTGCCCGGCATTCATGGTACCTGGGCTGAACCCGGCGTAACCTGTGAAGCGTGTCATGGTGCCAGTGCTGGGCACGTTGCCAGTCCCAAAGAGTTCAAACCGACCGTTGAGGAAAACTGTGGCACCTGCCATTCGCGGGGTGACCCCAGCCAAATCGACGCACAGGGAGGGCTCATCCGGCATCATGAGCAATACGAGGATTTGTTAGCCTCTCCTCACAAAACGCTAGCTTGCGGCACTTGCCATGACCCACATAAGAGCACCCTCTATCAGGCGGGCGGTTATCGGGGAGACGGCAATACCTGCAAGGCCTGCCATCAAAACGTCGAGATCAAGCTGGCGGCTAAAAAGGATGTGGCCTGCCAGACTTGCCATATGCCACACGTCGCTAAATCTGCAGTATCTACCACCGTGGCGTATGAAGGTGGCAGTGTGCCAAAAGGCGACTTGCGAACACACATTCAGCGCATCAGCACCGATCCGAACTGGAAGATGTTTACCGATGACGGCGCGTTTGTGCGTGTGGATGATGCCGGTAAGGCGTACCTGACTCTGGATTACGTGTGCTTGTCCTGTCACGTCAACAAAGATAGAAAGTGGGCGCAATCCTATGCCGAAAAAGTCCATTGATTCCGGCGGCGGCCAAGAGGCCGCCGGGATATGGGGAAAGGTGAAAAAGAAGTTGGGGGCGCTGCCAATAGACAGTACTCCTAAAGCTCTGCTTGTCGCAGGCGTGATTGCTCTGGTCTGCGGTTATCTGGTGACCAGTTCGAACGTTCTTCTGAAGCCCCGACACCTTGCAAACCTGGAGTGGGATCAACAGAAAAACCTGCTTGATATGGTGAGAAACCAGCCCGGTATACAAGAGCTTTTTGAGGAGGTTTCGGCAGAGCACGTGAAAGCGCATGTGATCGAACTGGAAACAGGGCAGTACATGCGGGCAATCGACCCGAATGAATTTGACCAGCGGGCAGCGGCGAAGCTCCCGGACCAAAGTATCGAGATACCGGTAGATAAGGACCTTGCGAAGATCAAACGGCGGGAAAAGTACGCGAAGATTTATCTGGTCAGTAAAGATCGCGAGATAAAAATGATCATCCTGCCGGTATACGGTAGCGGGTATGCTTCTACTCTGTATGGCTATCTCGGGCTGGCGGCCGATGCCAACACGGTTGTTGGTTTAACTTTTTACGAGCACGCTGAAACACCTGGGCTTGGGGCTCGAGTCGGAGACGCCAAGTGGCTCCAGCAATGGCAAGGGAAGCAAGTGCGCGATTCGGATGGTGACATTCGCATTGGTGTGGCAAGGGGGCAGGTGCCAGCGTCAAGCCCGGCCGCCGCCTATGAAGTAGACGGACTGTCAGGTGCCACCAGGACGAGCCGCAGTGTCACCGGTTTGCTGCGCTACTGGCTGGGGGATGACGGCTTCGGGCCTTACCTCAATACACTCAAGTCTTCGAAGCCGGAGTAAACTTTCCGGAAAGCCCACTGTTTTGTTTTTCTGCTATGTTGTCCATCCTTATGCAATATTCTGCTAAAAAGTGGAGAACTCATTCTTCGAGCGATTGCCCCGTATTTCTCGGGCGCTTAACAGGTGGGCGAGGGTAGGTGAAAGATATGGTTGAGGCCCTTCAGGCTAACGGCTTGTTGCAGATTTTATTACTCACGTTGATGGCCGGAGTGGCAATGCCCTTGGGAGCAGCTCTGGCATCGGTGGAGCGAATTCACCCAGGGTGGCTGGAATCCGAGCTGCATCACAGCGTGATTGCTTTTGGTGGTGGCGCACTCTTGGCCGCTGTCGCGTTGGTTCTGGTGCCAGAGGGAACCGCTAATCTGCCGATACCAGGGGTGGTTGTGTGTTTTGCCGCGGGCGGGATTACCTTCATGCTGATCGACCGTTGGTTGGCGGCCAAAGGCACGTCGGCCAGCCAGTTGGTGGCGATGCTGACAGACTTTGTGCCGGAGGCCTTGGCGCTCGGGGCGACTTTTTCTGTCTCCAGCGAGGGCGGAGTGCTGCTGGCCGGTATTATCGCACTTCAGAATTTACCGGAAGGGTTCAACTCGTATCGGGAGCTAGCCCAGTCAACCCATTATCGCGGGCTTAAGATCGTGGGTATTTTTGCCCTGATGGCGCTACTCGGCCCCGCCGCAGGGGCCGCGGGTTATTTCCTTTTGTCGGACTCCCATCAGCTGGTGTCCGGGATTATGCTGTTTGCGGCGGGTGGCATTCTCTACATTATCTTTCAGGACATCGCACCTCAGTCGCGGCTGGAGAAACACTGGGGGCCACCTCTGGGTGCGGTGGCCGGTTTCCTGCTGGGCTTGATTGGAGAGATGATGCTATCAGGGTAGGACGCAGCCCCCCGGTGCGGTTATTATGCCGGTCTTCCTACAACGCTTACCCTACATTCATAGAACAGGAGCCCGACGATGGCAGAAACATCACTCAAGGAACAGCTTGGCACTGCGGTAAAAGAGGCGATGCGCAACAAGGAGCGGGAGCGCTTGGTTACCTTGCGGATGGCGCAGGCGGCTGTGAAACAGATCGAAGTTGATGAGCGCCGCGAGCTTGGTGACGATGACGTTCTGAAAGTGCTCGATAAGATGCTCAAACAACGCCGCGATGCTGCTAGTCAGTATGATGACGCCGGTCGTGCTGAGTTGGCCGATAAAGAGCGCGCGGAAATGAAGATCATTGAAGAGTTCATGCCCGCAGCTTTGACCGACGAAGAGTTGGAAGGCTTGATCCGTGACGCGGTGAGTTCAACCGGCGCTCAGGGCATGCAGGACATGGGCAAGGTGATGAACGAATTGCGCCCCCAGGTAACCGGTCGGGTGGATATGGGGCAGCTGAGCCAAAAAGTTCGGGCTGCTCTGGCATAAATTCAGGTCGAAAGGCCGCATTCCCACAAGGAAGCATTGATGAGCGATAACCCGTTAGCCCAGATTCTCGAGATGGATGGCGAGGAACGATACGACTATTTTCTGGACGCCGTCGTGGAAGAGCGTGAGCTCTGGATACTGGTCAATTCAGACAACCAGTTTCTGAAGATTGTGTCAGAGGAAGACGGCGTTGGTTATCTCCCGGTATGGCCGAGTGAGGATTTTGCGGCCGATTACGCCAGTGGTTCCGGCGATCTGTCTCCGAAAGCACTGTCACTGCCGGACTTCTTCAAGAAGTGGGTGCCCGGCCTAACCCGAGACAAGCTCGAGGTTGGCGTGTTCCCCGGTGCTGACAGCGAACTCTGGATTACTGAACCCGAGGCGCTGAAGAGCGACCTTCAGGAAGTGTTGTCCGGTTCGTTCTGAACGGGAGATTAACAAGTCCTCATTTCAGGTTTCGATCCTTGTGCTAGATTGAGGTTAGCCCCCCGTGTACAACCGAGGGTGGCGAAGCCGAAATAGCAGTAATCGATACTGATAAGGAGGCAAGTAATGGAAGCGAAATCGGGTAACAACGAGTACGAACAGGTTCGAGAGGATCTGAGAAAGCTTCAGGAAGACCTTTCCACACTCGCGAAAAGTGTTGCTGATGGCCAGAAGGGCAACATCAGTCATCTGCGAGATGAAATTCGCCGGGAAAGTCTCGCGGCTTTTGATCAGGTAAAGCAGCGTGGCGATGAAGCCCTCACTAGGGCAAGAGACGCCAGCGGTAAGGCCGTTGAGAGCGTTGAACATAAGATTGAGGAGCGGCCCTTCCTCAGTATTGTTCTTATGTTCCTTGCCGGTGTGTTGGTCGGTCGGTTTCTGGATCGCTGATCATGCCTGATTCGGATTGGTTACAAGGCGCCCTGCGCAAAGCCATCGCCGCATTTCTCGGATTTATGCTGGGCTTTGTGTTGCTGGTTGCCTTGTTGCTTACCGGCTTTTACTTGCTCGTCAACGCCGCCGCATTAGCGCTGACTCCTTCTTTGGGAGGGGCTGGCGCTCTGGCGGTGACGGGCTTGTCCTGCCTATTGTTATTGTTCCTTTTTTTTTATCGCATGACTCGTCCACTGCCTTCGAAACCGTCAGAGGGCTCTGATGATCAGTCGAGTGGTACCCCCATTGGAGCCGTTAAACGGCTCATCCAGAAAAACCCGCTGGAAGCAGCGTTGGCAGCCTTTGCCCTTGGCTTGGTTGAGCAAGGGGATCCGCGTATGAAGTCTTTGTTGATGCAAGGTGGCATGGCGCTCGCGAAGGAGGCGGAACGGCAGCAGGGAAATGACGCGGGAGAGGGAGAGGTCTCGAAAGCGGCGAACGACGCCGCTGATAGCTGAGGCTCTCAAAGATATACACAGTTGCCTATATATCCCATTCCTTAAGCGTGCTAAAACGTCGTCGCCCAGCCATGGTCAGCAATGGGTGGCGATTTAGGGCGCATTTTCATTTATCAGGATTTCAGCATGTCAGACAAATTTTTCTACAAAGGCCGGCAAGACGCGCGCCAGCATCATACCGAGTACGGCGGCTTTAAAACCAACGCCAGCCAAAAGAGTGGCAGCAAGAAATTCCCGCTAAGCTTGGTGGTAACCAGTGAGGCTCGGAAACAAGAGGTGGAAGCTCAAGTGGCTGAAGCTAACCTCTACGCCAACATTACGGTTGATACCCGAGACGATGCGGTTGAATCGATTGCGGAGCTGACGGCGATTCTGAGCAAAGGTGAGACCGTTACGGTAACGAAAACGCCTTCTCGCAATGATCCGTGCAGCTGCGGCAGTGGGCTGAAGTTCAAGAAGTGCTGTGGTTGATGCTGGTTTGAGGTTGAGAACGTTAATATGACGATTTGTGGTGTTGAACTGAGCGGTAGCGATGCCGTGGTGTGTTTGTTGAGTTTGGATCGGGGCCAGTTCAGTTTGCCAGAGTGTAAGGTGCGCAAGCTGTCGCTGCCCAAAAATCACACCCGGGAAGACCTGAAACAATTCCAAAAGGCATTTTCCGAGTTGATGACGGAACACGGGGTGACGAGTGTCTCGATAAAAGAGCGGATGCCGAAAGGTAAGTTTGCCGGCGGCGCGATCAGCTTCAAGCTGGAGGCGGCTATTCAGTTGATTACCGATGTGGACATAGACGTTCGATTGCTGACGCCCGCACTGATCAAATCCACGTTGGCTTCCAAGCCGCTGCCGATTCCGTTCTCCGAGACCGGGCTGAAGGTGTTTCAGGAAACAGCGTTTACGGCTGCGTACGTTGGGCAGATGACGAAATAATCGGATGGCTTCCCCAGAGTTTGGAGACGAAATGGCAACAGACGCCACGAAAGCTCGCCAGCGGGCGACCCTTGAACGGCTGGATAAGTTCAGCCGCTTTACGGACAGCAGCATTGGCATACCCTTCACCAAATTCAAAATCGGTGCGGAGGCCATTATTGGTGTGGTGCCGGTGTTGGGCGATGTGGCAGGCCTGGTGCTGGCGAGCTATGTGTTGGTGGAGGCTCAGCGAGCAGGGGCGAGCAAAGGGGTTAAGTTGCGCATGCTCCGGAATATGGGCATCGACTTCTTAGGCGGTCTTCTGCCGGTAGTCGGTGATGCCTTTGATGCGATTTATAAGGCGAATACTCGCAATACGCGGTTGCTGAGAAACTATCTGGAGAAACAGCTCGAGATCGAACCGCCTGCGCCGCCATTCCCCTGGAAAACCTTGATTTGGTTATCCGTGCTGTTCGCTGTGGTTACGGGTGGGTTAACACTGCTGTTCTAGAGCCCGCCTGGAGCCGCGGCTCCAGGCGGACGTGATCGCGATGGGTTATTTCTTCAGAAACGTAAGAAACGCACCTGCAACGGTAATGGCCGCACCGCCAATCAGATACCACATGGTCTCGTCAGTGAAGCGTCCGCTAACCGCTTCGGTGAGTTGGTTTCCGACGGATTGGGTGGATTGATAGCCGAAATACAGCAAGATGATGCCGACAACCAGCATTACAATTCCAATCAACTTTGAGCTTCCCATGGCAGACTCCTTGTAGCGTTAGTGTTTGATTTTGAACCTCTGATGCTCAATTAGTACCAGAAGGTATAGTCAAAAAACAACGCGTTTTCAGGCCTTCTCCGTTTTAGAACAGCCCGAGTTGGGGCCTGGACACATCCACGGGGAGAGGTTCCAAGTTGGGAAGTTGCTCCCGTAACAACTCAGTCCAAAGCTCGGCCAGCGCAACGGCGTGAGCGTTATCGGGCATGTGCATGAATACATAGGGTTGGATGCCGGAATCTACCCAGCCCTTTACCCGAGTGACCCAGGGCGCAAGAAAGTCCCGGTTGGCTCCCAAGTCCGGGTGACCAATGTAGCGGATGACCGGTGGCGCATCGTTGGGCAGCAAGTGAACCGGAACCCGAGGCTTTTTACGCTGGGCATCTACGATCACATCGTTGTCTGGGATGGCTGAAAACAAGGCTCGGCTGTCCATGCACACTCGGGCTATCTTGCGCTGGCGCAGCCCTTGATTCAGCGCCTTCTCTTCCTCGCCTTTGGCAAAGAACGCCGGGTTTCGTACTTCCACGGTCCAGTCCAATGTATCGGGTGCTGTATCCAGAAAACGCCAGAGTTGCTGGAGTCGGCTCGGGCCAAAACCAGCCGGCAATTGCAGTAGCATCGGCCCAAGGACATCCGACAAGGGCTCGATCACTTCGAGGAAGGCCTGCAACTCCGAAGCGACACCTGTGAGCATGCGCTCGTGCGTCAGTGCTCGGGGCAACTTGAGCAGAAAGCGAAAATCATCCGGCACCTGGTTGCGCCATTGCTCGCATTGCGCTTGGCTTGGAGTGGCGTAAAAGGTGGTGTTGCCCTCAACGGTATTGAACACACGAGCATAGCGGGCAAGAGCGGATGCTCCGGGTGGCAGTTGTGTGGTCCAGTTTGGGTCTTGCCACTGCGGACAACCGAGGTAGTAGGGCAGAGGCATTTAAATCTTGACCTTCCCTCTAAGCGCTTTGGTTTTACCTTTCTGAGTTTTCTTGTCCACGCGTCGGCGCTGGGAACCTTTGGTGGGTCGCGTTGGGCGCCGTGCTTTTTGGATTTTCACCGCTTCCAGAATCAGTTCTTTCAGGCGCTCTAGGGCGTCTTCTTTGTTGAGTTCCAAGGTGCGGGAAGACTGTGCCTTGATGATTACAATGCCGTCTTTGCTGATACGTTGGTCGGCAAACGCCATCAGCCGTTCTTTATAGAAAGGCGGCAAGGAAGAGCGCTGAATGTCGAAACGAAGGTGTACTGCCGAGGCCACTTTGTTGACGTTCTGGCCGCCGGGGCCTTGGGCTCGAATTTGCGTGATTTCGATTTCCCAGTCGGCAATTTCTACGGCATTGGAGATTTTCAGCATAGGGCATACATAGTTGGTGTGATGATCAGCTTGCGCTTCCTGTTAGTATCATCCTACGCAATCAGCGCCGCGATCAGAAGTGGCGAAACAGCAACGGAGCGCTTTATGAAGGTTATGGTTCTGGGTTCGACCGGGTTAACGGGTGGTCTGTTAGTCAAGAAGCTGCTGGGTAATCCCGCTATTACGACCGTGGTGGCGCCGGTGCGCCGGCCTTTGGGATGGAGCCATCCGAATCTCGAATCGCCCGTTATCGATTTTGATGACATGGCAGCCCATGCCGGGGGGTTCAGCGTTGATGTGCTCGTGTGTTGCTTGGGCACCACCATCAAAAAAGCCGGTTCTCAAGAAGCGTTCCGCAAGGTGGATTACGGCTACGCCCTGAATGCCGCGAGCTTGGCGAAAGAGGCGGGCGCGAAAGCCTGTATTTTGATGTCAGCCATCGGGGCATCTTCGCGTTCCTCCGTGTTTTATAGCCGGGTGAAAGGCGAGCTGGAAGACGCCATTCGGGCTCTGCAGTTTTCTTCCCTCTCCATCTATCAGCCCAGCTTGCTACTAGGCCAGAGGGAGGAACATCGCACGGCAGAGGCATTGGGTATGGCGGTGATGCCGGCAGCCAACCGCGCCTTGATCGGGCCGCTGCGCAAGTACCGTGCGATTGAGGCGGAGACGATTGCAGCGGCCATGACGAACGAGGTTTCTCGTATCGATGCTGGCCGCTGCGTTGGTGTGAACGTGTTTGTGCGACAGTATTCAGACATTGTGGCGTTAGCGCGCTTTTAAGCGAGCCAACACTTTTTCTCCGCTGCTCGCTCCGTTATCGATGCCGGCGGCTTTCAGGCGGGCGTCCAGGTTCCCGTTGTTTTGTTCCTGATCCAGCTCGGTCAAGGCGGCTTCAACGTCTTCGGCCTCGGTTTGCCTGGCGCGAATTCGGTTGGCTGAATCGTTTAGTTCTTCCATATGGCTATGCAATCCGCTTGCGTGGCCCCGAAGCTGGCGGGTGACCTGTTCGGCGTGCCGGTTGGCTTTCGCCAGACGCATTTCACTGTAGAAGTGTTTCAGCGCCCGGCCGGAATCCCGCAGCTGGCGGCGCAGCTCGCTTTCCTGTTGTTGTAGCTTTGCGTGCTGTTGCTGCTGGCGTCGCAGTACGGTTTCGTCTTCTGCAATCAGGTTGGCCAGCTCCAGCGCCAAGGCCTCTTCGTTTTGCTCCAATGCTTGGCTGGCTTGCTGTTCCCGTTTGCTAATGGCAGCTTGCAGGCCGGTGTTGTCGCGTTCTAGCCGGGTTTTCTCAGCCATTAGGTGCGCCAGCTCTCGTTTTGATCGCGCAATGGCTTGCTCGGCATCCCGCAGTTCCTGTTCAAAGATACGAATGTCGTTAGCGTCCACCAGCTTTGCCACCGGTTCGTGAGCCGATGCCCGAAATAACGTGTTCAGTTTGCGCCAAATGCTCATGGTGTTACTCCCCGTACTCTTTCAGCAGCTGATGGGTGCGAGCTTCGGAAATGCGGTTCGCAATTCGGCTCTGCTCGTGTTCATCGCGAAGTGTTTTCGACAGCGTGATGGTGGTGCTGACGAGGAACAGAGCGCTGATCGCCATGTAGCCTTTTATCACGATATCAACGGGTGCAAGCACCACACCCGCGGCGGCGGCAAACAGTGCAATTGCGAATGAAACCTTCACAAAAAATACCCAAGAGTTTGAGTTGCTCTTCAGTTCGCTATCCATGATGTCTTCCTCATTGGCTTTGTTGTTGGGACAACCGAACTGTGCGCTATCGCTGAATACGCCGCGAGTGATTCCCCAAAGGTATTGGCGGTATATCTCTGGAGTATCGAATAATGATACTTTCTGAGATTGGAACTCGATGGGAGGTGCATCCATGGCGCAAACCAGTGCCATTGTCGGCGAGCTTAAACGACAACTACGGTCTCATGGCCTGACCTATCAGGACGTGGCTGATGCCTTGGGTCTGTCAGAGGCGAGTGTTAAACGCCTGTTTTCGGAGAAGCAGTTTTCGCTCAAGCGTCTTGACCAGATTTGCACACTGATGGGGATGGAGATCAGTGATCTTGTGCGCAAGCTGGCGCCAGAGCCCAAAGTCGAACAGCTGAGCCTAGAACAGGAGCAGGAACTGGTGTCGGATGTGCGACTGTTACTGGTGGCCGTCTGCGCCATGAACCGATGGCAGTTTCAGGAGATCCACCAGGTTTACGATGTGTCGGAAACGGACTTGATTGGTTATCTCGCCAAGCTGGATCGCATGGGAGTACTGGAGCTGCTGCCCGGGAACCGGTTCAAGCTGTTGGTCAGCCACGATTTCGCTTGGCAGCCGGGCGGGCCCATACAACGCTTTTTCGAAGCCGAAGTGCAGCAGGATTTTCTGAAATGTCGGTTTAATCACCCCGGTGAATTAAGGCTGTTTGTGAGTGGCATGCTGTCCACTCAGTCCAATGAGGTGGTTCAGCAGAAGCTCAAGCGGTTGGCTCTGGAGTTTCGGCACTGCCATGAAGAAGATCTCGCGCTGCCCTTGGAGCATCGTTTCGGAGTGAGTCTGTTGATGGCCATGCGCCCATGGGAGATCGAGGCTTTTGACAGTTTCCGACGGCCGGAGGCGCTTAAGGATTACCCGCCGTATAGCCGTTGAGGTCAAAGAGGGTAAATGCCTTAGTGTGGTCGAGAAGTGCGCTGCCCTTTTCTGCTAGTATCCGAACGCACTAATAATAAGTACGTTTTGCCTGTTGGAGGCTTGTTTATGACGGCTCAGATCGTTTGGATTACCGGCGCGTCGTCGGGTATTGGTGAAGCGCTAGCGCTTCAGTTTGCCAAAGATGGCGCCGGGCTTGTGTTGTCGGCTCGCCGTGAAGATGAGTTGCAGCGCGTGGCCGCTCGTTGTGTTGAAGCGGGTTTGCCGGAAGACAATATTCTTGTGCTTCCGTTGGACGTAACGGATTGGGCTTCCCACGAAGCGTCCGCGCAAACGGTGGTGGATCGCTTTGGAGCGATTGATCTGCTGGTGAATAACGCGGGCCTGTCGCAAGGTTCGTTGTGCGCAGAGACCGATATGTCGGTCTACCAAAAGCTGATGGATGTGGACGTAATGGGTCAGATTGCCCTGACCAAAGCGGTACTGCCACACATGCTAAAGCGCGGCAAAGGTCACCTGGCCGTAACGGCAAGTGTTGCCGGCAAAGTAGGCGTGCCCAAAATGACGGGCTATTGCGCAGCCAAACACGCGATGGTCGGCTTTTTCGATGCCCTGCGGGCGGAAGTGGAAACCAGTGGATTGCACGTGTCCACCATCCTTCCGGGCTTTATCCGTACCAACATTTCCAAAAACTCCTTGTCTGCCGATGGCACGCCCCATGGCGAGACGGATAACGACGTTGCCAGTGGCATGGATGTGGATGAGTGCGCAGCGGTCATCTTTAAAGGCCTTAAAGCGCGAAAGCGTGAAATTCCGGTGGGTAAGGGCAAGGAAATGGCGGCACTTTGGGTGAAGCGACTCTCACCTGAGTTGATCTTCCGTCTGACCCGCCGCCCGAAACACTAATTGATAAGCGAGCTTTGCCGATGAAATTTCCCATTGTTACGGTGACTCTGGTGGTTGCAGCACTGGGGTATGTGTTCTGGAATCAGACGCAGCCTGACGCCAAACAGGTGGGGGCGGCCGATTTCGCCAACCTCGCAGGCAGCCCTGTGGACCGCAGTGCCGTGGTGGATCTGGCCATTTCCCGAATTTCGGACTTGTGTGAAGAGGCTACGGCGAATGCAGAGAGTTCCAAGGCGCACGAGGAGTGCGTTGCGCTTGCGGAATCCCGAACCTCATCTTGTCGCCGGGCCGTGTATGACCGGTTCCCGGATAAGGTGCGGTCGGATGCGGTTTTTCGAGATGTCTCGATTACCACGATGAACTGCTTGGTTCGTCAATCCGGGGTAGTTCAACCCTGATGCTAGTAGAGGGCGCTTGATTGCGTTGCCGAAGAACGGCCTAATCTATACAGTTAACATACGCTCACTTTATTTAATGAAATTGATGAGGACACCACGGTGACTGAACTCGTAACTTACGAACTGAACGACGGCATTGCCACCATCACTCTGAACAACGGCAAGGCTAACGCGCTGAGCCACGATGTGTTTGAAGCGCTGAACGCCGCGCTCGACCGTGCCGAAGAGGACAAAGCAATTGTCATCCTGACGGGCCAGCCGGGCATGTTCTCCGGCGGGTACGACCTGAAAGAAATGCAGAAAGGGCTGAAAGAAGCCATGGCTTTGGTAAAGGTTGGCTCAACGCTGACTCGTCGCCTGGCTGCATTCCCAACCCCGGTGATTGGCGCTTGTGGTGGTCACGCTATTGCTAAAGGCGTGTTTGTATTACTGTCAGTCGATTACCGTATTGGTGTTGAAGGTAACTTCAAGCTGGGCCTCAATGAAGTGGCCATCGGCATGACCATGCACCATGCCGGTATTGAGATTGCTCGTCACCGCATGCCTGCGCCATATTTCTACCGTTCCGTGGTGAATGCCGAAATCTTCAATCCGGAAAGCGCAATCTCGGCCGGTATTCTGGATGAATTGGTTGCACCAGAGCAGCTGATGGAACGTGCAAAAGCCGTTGCCGCTCAGTACAAGCAGCTGAACATGCGCGCGCACAAGCAAACCAAGCTAAAAGTGAAGGCTGAATACTTGGCCACATTGGATCGCGCCATTGAACAAGACGCAGCTCAGTCTGACTTGATGGGCTGATGTGTTTGGGCGGTCGTAGAGAATACGGCCGCTCAAGTTATCCTTGCTCAAATTACCGTCATATTCCGTAAGCCTAGTAATACCAAGCCTTCCAGCCGTGTGTCCTGACCTTGCTAACACAGTTTTCCACAGAGTTTGTGGGTAACCGTATCTTGTTATCCCCAGTGATCCTAAAAAAATGCCCGATTTAGCTTGCTTTTAAGCGTGAAAAACAGGTGATTCTGTATTTTTATGATCCGGTATCCTGCTTGGTTAAATTACCTACAAATCCCGTAAGCCCGCTCGTAGAGCGGTTTTAGCCTATATGTCCTTACCTTGCTAACATAGTTGCCCACAGAATTTGTGCGTAACTGTGTAAGGTTATCCCCATGGTGGTCGGTAAATGACCAGTCGCTGTGTATTACTTCAATGAAGAGCCCCTTTGTGTGTATTTTTTAGTGTTGATATCTTTCTTGGTTAAATTACCTACAAATTCCGCAAACCCGCTCGTAGAGCGGTTTTAGCCTATATGTCCTTACCTTGCTAACACGGTTGTCCACAGAAATTGTGCGTAACTGGATAACGTTATCCCCACCTTCAGGGATAAACAGGGTGGTTCCGTGTGATTTGGCCATTGAAAATCGCCCCAATATGTTTTCTGATGTGTGGCTATTCGGCTTGGTTAAATGACATTCAAAATCCGAAAACCCGCTAGGGCCGGGGCTTGCGGCACTATGTCCTTACCTTGCTAACACAGTTGTCCACAGTATTTGTGGGTAAATAACAGAAGGAAAACCTTTCGATGTCTGAAAAACCGGCCAAGCCTGTTTCGGCTTCCGCGATTGAGAAGCATGTGTATAAAGTGTTTCCCAACGATATGAACTCACACGACACGGTGTTCGGGGGCATGATCATGGCCAAGTGCGATCGCTTGGCGCTGGTTGTGGCCGAGCGGCACTCGGCGCATGTGTGTGTGACCGCTGCGGTCGATTCCATTCATTTCCGCGCGCCGGCCACCGGTAAAGACACCTTGTTGTTCAGTCTGACCCTGAACCGCAGTTGGGGCTCCTCTATGGAGATTGGCGCGCGAGTGGAAGCCGAGAACAGTTATACCGGTGATACCCGCCACATCCTGTCCGCATTTTTTACCTTCGTGGCGTTGGATGAAGACGGCAAGCCGGTGGATGTGCCGGAGGTGATCCCTGAAACGGATGATCAGCGCCGGCGGTACGCTAATGCCGAGATCCGCAGGGCGGGGCGCCTGCAAACACGCGAGCAGCTTTCCAAGGCGAACAGCTGAGCAAAGTCGCATATTTAGCCCAGTCGTGGTATATCACGGCCACGGTGATCAACTTAATTGGAATGGGTAACATGCCAAAAGCGAGTGAGATTAAAAAGAACCAAGCGGTTGAGTACGATGGACGTGCGTTTTTCGTGAAAGACATCGAGCGTTCGGTGCCACAGGGCCGCGCCGGTGGCAGCCTTTACCGCATGCGTATGTACGATGTGGTAACTGGCCAGAAGCTGGATGAAACCTTTAAGGATTCAGACATGCTGAACCTGGCTGACCTGGTTCGCCGTCCGGTTATGTTTTCCTACGCCGATGGCGACGAGTACGTCTTCATGGATAACGAGGACTTCACACAGTACATGCTGAACAAAAGCGCCATTGAAGATGAGCTGCTGTTCATCACGGAGGAAACTCAAGGTGTGATGGCCATTCTGGTGAGCGATACCCCAGTGGCGTTGGACTTGCCGCCAACGGTTGAGCTGACGATTGCAGAGACCGATCCCTCTGTGAAGGGCGGTTCCGCAACGGCTCGTACCAAGCCTGCGCACCTGACTACCGGTCTGGTTGTGCAAGTGCCCGAGCACATTTCCACAGGCGACCGTATCAAGGTCAACGTGGAAGAGCGTAAGTTCCTGAGCCGGGCCTGATATTGGTTTTTGAATACGGTAGAGAGGGGCTTTGAGCCTTTCTCTACAGCTCCAGCACTTCCAGTTTTTTTCTCAGTTTTGCCCAACCGATGGGTAACCGCTTTTCCAACTCCGCGCACCGCGACGATTCTATTTTAACGTTGCTGAACCCTTGCTTACTGCCGTAGATCACCCAGTTGTTGGTTTTGCTTCTGAACACTAAGAGCAACGGAAACTGACGCCGCAGTTCCCGAACCAGATTGCCGTTGGCGTCTGGCATTTTGTGGTAGTTCAACGCAAGCCAGCCCGTGCTGGTGAGGGCTCGGCTGCAGGCTTTAATGAACTGCCTCTGGGCCTGGGCCGGGCTCATCTTATCGGCGCTGTAGAGGTCGGTGAGGATCATGTCGGTGCTGGCTTCTGGCAGGTTATCCACAGCCAGACGTGCATCTTGAATGGTCACCTTCAGCCGCTTGCTGTTCGGCAAGGCAAACCACTTGCGGGCAATCTCCGCCACCTTCTCCCGTAGCTCGAATACTTGAATGTCACTGTTGGGCAGTAACTTGTGCAAGCCGTGGGCGAGCACGCCGCCGCCCAACCCCAGTATCGTGACATGCTGAGGTTCGTGGAAGGCGACGGGTAAGAGCATTGCGCGGTTGTATTCATGCACAGGCACATTTGGAGCAGCGCGTACGATCTTGCTTTGTTCGAACACCGAATCGAAACTGAGAATGCGGTGTTTGCGGTCGTCGATCACCAGAATGTTGCCGTATTTATCCCGATCCACATGAACAATGTCGCCGGGAATGGCGATCGTGTTAATCGAATTGCTCATTATTTGGCTGCGTAACGTTGATGCAGGATGCCTACGCGTTCCACGTAGGCTTTGGTTTCAGCGTAAGGAGGAATGCCCTTGTACCGTCCTACCGCGCCGGGGCCAGCGTTATAGGCCGCGGTGGCAAGCCGTGTGTCACCCTTGAAACGCGCCAGCATCTGAGACAGGTAATTCACGCCTCCGCGAATGTTTTCCGATGCCTCCATCGGGTTTTGCACACCTAGGTCTTTTGCCGTGCCGGGCATCAGCTGCATCAACCCTTGAGCCCCCACGGGGGAAATTGCCTGTGGATTAAACGCGGATTCGGCATGAATAACGGCGCGAACCAGTGCTGGGTCTACGCCAAATTCCTTGGCTGCGGTTTTGATCTCGTTCTGGAACGGGCGAAGAAACAGCGGTGTTTTGCGCCAGTCGACTTTGGAGTTCGGATCGCAGGCGTAGCAATGAAAACTGATCACGTCGAAGTCTGAGCTGGCGGGCCGTTGGCTGCTGTAGGCGATAACGCCGTGTTCGTCTTGGTAGCGGTAGACGGTTTCACTCTTCGTTGAGGGCCGTGGCTGGCTTTTGCTTTTGACGTTAGTGAATTCGATGTGTCCGTCAGGGTGCACGACCCGTTTTATCGTATCGGCGACAGCGCTGGTATTTGCCGCCCAAAACATAAGGGTGATCAGGGCGATAGCGAAAAATTTGCTTGTGGTAAGGCTCGACTTCATTTCATGACCGGAATGCTGGATCGGAGGCTTCAATGTACCGTTATTGCCAACGGACATGTACCGTGAAGTGTAGGCTTTTTGTTTGTTTGTGAGAAATTTCGCTCGCTGGGCGTTATTTCCGCTAGACTGAAATTAAGTCACCTAATAAGGAGTTTTTTATGCCTTTCTCGCCGGTTCATCTTGCCGAACTGAATCTGTTGTTGCAGTTTCCTTCCACTTCCACACAGGAAGGCATCAAGGTGCATGCCAGTTCAGCGGCTGCAGAAACCGTTCAGGCTGCAGAGTCGTTGTTTGAAAAAGGGCTCATTTCTCGAAACGACGGCGGCTATCTGACACCCCTGGGGTGTGAAGCGGTTGAGTTGACTCAGAAGTTGCAAGCCGTTTTGGCAAGCGAATAAGGGAAGGTTTTAACATGGCCCTGAGTTCTCAGGGCCATGTACAGTAGTGAGCTGGATGCTCTAGACCTTTGGGCCTTTTCCTTTGAGCACGTTCACCAGAACAGAGACAACAAGTAATACGAGAAAAATAAAAAACAGAATTTTAGCGAAGCCCGCGGCAGTCCCGGCAATCCCCCCGAAACCCAATACGCCCGCAATGATCGCAATAACGAGACACACTAAAGCCCAGTAGAGCATTTACTATCCTCCTTTTTTGCAATGCCCTATAAACGTGGCACAACTTTGGCGTTCCCGCAATCCAGAGCGTGGAACCTTAAGGGATAGTCATTGTGCCGTTAGGTTTTAGTCTGTTTTCTCAAGCGGATACACCGAGCGAGCCAGTGTGGGCGAACAACCAATCACACCCCGGGCTTTCTTGTGCGCATGCAAATACCAGCGTTGGCCGCCACGGGTGAAGGTGTCGCTTTTTACCTCAAAGATTGCGGTTTCCACAGTGGCGGGAATAGGCTGGCCATCAGAAAGGCGGTAGACACAGGCCGTGCCTATGGTGGCGGGTTGGCCGACTGCTAGAGTGATGAAACCATCACTTCGAACTGTCGGCTTGTGCCCGTTTATATCGGTGATTTTCAGGCAGGGGCCGTAATGTACTCGGTTGTTATCGCCTACGGGCTCTTGCAGACAATGCTGAGCGCTGAGCAGCACCAGATTGTCCCCAATGTCGGGGGCTTTCCCTGGCAGGTTTTGACATGCCGTCAGCGAGGCGGCTGCGAGCAGGGGAAAGAGTATTCGAATCATCGCTTGCTCCTGGGGGTTAGTTGCAGGTTTCCTTGGGCGTCGGATCTCAATGCGTCTATAAGGCGTCGGTCGCGGCCGTAAACGTCTTCCCGGATTTGGAGATTGCCGAATTTATCCACCCAAGTGGTCCAATACTGAAGGTGGACGGGCACGGGTTTGTTCAGAACAACGTTAACAGGCTCCTTAAGCTCTCTCGCCTGAGTGATGTTGTCGTGGTTCCAGCTGCTGTTGCCAACGAGCAATCTTTCGGCGAGCTCGAAGGGCCGCTCTACGCGTATGCATCCGGAGCTAATAGTGCGTTCCAGCCGGCTAAAATGATATTGCCCGGGCGTATCGTGCAGATACACCGCATGTTTGTTGGGGAACATGAACTTCACTTGCCCAAGGGAGTTCGAGGGGCCGGGCTGTTGCACGAGCTGGTAGGGGAAGTTATCAGAGGACAGTGAAGCCCACTTTACCTCAGCGGGGTCTATTTCCACCCGGTTGGCGCCCCAGCCCTTATACACTTTGAAATTCATTCGCTTGAGGTAACCCGGGTCGGACTTAATCCGTGGTAACTGGTCCTGAATCATCAGAGTCCGAGGGACGGTCCAGGTTGGATTGAAAACCAGATAGCGGATGCGATCGCTGAATACGGGGGTTTGCCGGAAAGGCCCTCCGACGATGACCCGCTGATGCAGCACTTCTTCACCGTTTTCCACCATTACCATGTCGAACCCGGCGATGTTTACCAGCACATAGGTGTCGCCCAGAGAGTCGGGCAGCCAACGCCAGCGCTCCAGGTTGGCGTCTACTTGACGAATGCGCTCGATGGGCATCATGTTAAGGGTGGCCAAGGTTTTTCGGCCAATGATGCCGTCAGGGTCCAGGCCATGACGAGCCTGGAAGGCGGGGATCGCTTGAATCAGATTGCCGGTATACAGTTGATTTACCGGGCTGCTGCCAAGCTCATGCTGGGCATCGTTGTCGGGAACCGGGAGGTCACCCAACAGGATCAGCTGCTGACGAATGGCGGGTAGCCGTGGGTCGCTGTCACCAGGGCGTATCGTTGGGCCCGCTTCATGCAGAGGCCAGGGCCGACCCAGAAGGGCTGAAAGCTGGCGGCGGTAACTGGCCAGCCGATGGTAAGCCGGGGCCGGAGGCTTGAGCGACTGCAGAGTTTGGTACACTTGGCCGCTTTGCAATGCCTCCGCCAGCACGATGTGGAGTTGCCGCTGCCTGCGGTTGGCTGTCCACTCGGCATCAATGGTTTGTGGGTTCACTTTACCTTCTAGCAGGTGGGAGGCGAGGAGCAGGAAGGCGTCTGAGAAAATCAGGTCAAGGTCTGTCGGCAGTTCCGGATTGGTGTCTTCCTGTGATCTCTGGATAATGTCGCGCAAGGCTGCTTGATGGTAGTCGGACGGGATTAGCCCCTCGTCTGAAATTTCATTAATCGCTTTCAGCAATTCGTCTTGGGCCGCGGGTGACGTCCAGGCCGGCTGGTAGTTTCGGGCTTCATAGAATTGAGCCAGTGCGGCCCAAGCATTGAGAGGCGAGTCGCCAATGGTGACGGGATAACCTGATTGCAGGGCTTCGAAGCGGCTAATAATACGATCGTCGCTGTAGGCATTCTGCATGAATGCCAGTAGCATGATGATCAGTAGGCAGCTTTTCTTCGTTGCTGAGTTTGTTGCATCCTGCACATCGTCCTCCTCGTGAATTCCGTGCAAACCGAGCCGTCAGGCTTGCTGGAGTCTATTGTTCGTTATGTCTGACTTGTCTGTTATTCAGTATATCCTGATTGCGCTGATCTTTGTGTGGAGCGGCTTTGTGCGTTCCGGGCTGGGATTTGGTGGCGCGGTTCTTTCGCTGCCTTTTTTGCTTCTGGTGCTGGATGAGCCCTTGGTGTTCCTTCCGATCATTTCCATTCACCTGTTGGTGTTCTCATCGCTAACCATCTGGATGAACAACCGGCAAAGTTCTAATGATCAGGGTGCCGAAAAAGCCAGCACGGTGGACTGGCAGTATCTGGGGCGATTGCTCGCGATCTTGATTGTGCCGAAACTCATTGGGGTGTTTGGTTTGATTACCCTGCCGGGCCATATTCTTAGTGCGATCATCTTCATCATTGTAGGTCTCTATTCCGTCTCGTACATCGTAAACAAGCCCTTTCGTAGCGGCAGCAAAACAGTGGATGCGGTGTTCTTGATGTTAGGCGGGTATATCAGCGGCACCTCTTTGATTGGCGCGCCTTTGATCATTGCGGTTGCGGCTCAGCATCTGCCCAAAGAAAAGCTGCGGGATACGTTGTTTGCCCTGTGGTTTATTTTGGTCTTAATCAAATTGGGGGCGTTTGTCTGGGTGGGGGTAGACCTGCAGTTGATTCACCATATCTGGCTATTGCCTGCAGCGGCTGTCGGGCATGTGATCGGACTGTATGTGCACGACCGTATGCTGCACGCGGAAACGTCTCTGTTTTACCGAGTACTGGGCACAATATTACTGATAGTCAGCAGCACCGGGCTGGTCACCGTGTGGTTATAGTCACTGCTATCGAGCTCCTGCTTCTCAGGAGCCGAGCATGCCTGCGTAGGCGGTGTAAAAGAATACGCAGGATCCAACCAGAATAAGGCTCCAGGCTGGAACAATCATCAAAGAGCGGGCCGGTCTGATCATAGCTACCTCCTTCGGTATGGCTAATCATTACGCGGACTCTTCCAATGTAGACCATTCCTGATGGATGTCACCAACCGTTTTTTTAAAACTCGTCTAGTATGGAGGTTGGCCAATTGAGTAAGTGATTCATATAACGAGAAAATAAGAACAAGGACTTGCCATGACTATAGATCCCCAGAAACTGACGTCGGCGCATTGCCTGTTTTATTGGGCGGAGAAAACCCCGGATAACGTTTACCTGACCCAGCCATACCCGGATGGGCGTGTGGAAGACATCACTTGGGCGCAGGCCGCCGATCAGGTTTGCCGAATGGTGGCGTACCTGACCAGCCTCGACCTTCCGGAGCGAAGCAATATTGCGATCTTGGGCAAAAACAGTGCCCATTGGATTTTGGCGGACCTGGCCATCTGGACATCGGGTCATGTGAGTGTGCCTTTGTATCCCACGCTCAATGGTGAAACCGCCGCGTATGTGCTGGAACACAGCGAGGCGCGACTGTTATTTTTGGGGAAACTGGATGGAACGGCGGACGGCTGGAACGATATCAAAGGCCACATCCCGAAGGACCTGTCCATCGTTTCGTTACCGATGTCGCCTCGGGATGACACACCCAAGTGGCTAGATCTCGTTGCGGAACATGCGCCGGCAAAACCAAGGCTCCCAGCTCAGGATGATCTGGCGACAATAGTGTATACCTCCGGCAGTACCGGTCGCCCCAAAGGGGTGATGCACAGCTTCCGTACCATGATTTCCGTGGCAGACGGGCTGCAGCAGCTGTTTCAGGTGTCGCCCGCTGACCGGATGTTGTCCTACCTTCCTCTGGCGCATGTGGCCGAAAGAGCCGCAGTCGAAACGCAGTCTTTGTATTACGGTTTTCACCTTTACTTCGCGAATTCGTTGGATACCTTTCAGGAAGATCTTCAGCGGGCTCGGCCAACGCTGTTTTTCTCGGTACCCCGTCTGTGGATGAAGTTTTACCTCGGCGTAAATGCCAAGCTTCCACCTAAAAAACAGAAAGTCCTGTTCAAGATACCCGTTCTGAGCAGTTTGGTGAAAAAGAAAGTGCTCAAGCAATTGGGGTTGGATAACTGCCGGGTAGCACTGACGGGCGCGGCGCCTTTGTCGGCTGACATCATCAACTGGTACCGGAACCTCGGGCTTGAACTGTTGGAAGTGTATGGAATGTCCGAGAACTTCGGATATTCCCATGCCAATCGTCCAGGGCAGGCTAAAACCGGCAGTGTTGGTGTGGCGAACCCCGGGGTGGAACAAAGGATCGGCGAGGGCGGTGAGATTGAAGTTAAAAGCCCTGGGCAAATGCTCGGTTATTACAAGAATGAAGAGAAAACCCGGGAAGATGTTACCCTCGATGGTTTTTTGAAAACCGGTGACATGGGAGAGATAGACAATCAAGGTTATCTTCGCATTACCGGGAGAGTGAAAGACCTGTTCAAAACCTCCAAAGGCAAATACGTTGTGCCGGTGCCGATCGAAAATCGCTTTAATCATCCGGTGGCCGAAGTTGTCTGTGTAGCGGGTGCCAATCAACCCCAGCCGTGCCTGATGTTGCTATTGTCTGAGGAGGCGCGCATGGCGCTGGAATCAGGTTTGGACCGCTCGGCTTTGGAGCAAGAACTGGCGCAAGAGCTGGATGCTGTAAACGCACAGTGCGAAGCCCATGAAAAAGTGGCTTTTTTGGTTGTCGTTAAAGAGCCGTGGACGATGGAAAACGGCATGCTAACGCCCACCATGAAGATCAAGCGCAACGTGATTGAGAGTTTCTACAATCAGCAGATGGAAACGTGGTTCGCACAAAATCGTAAGGTCGTGTGGGAATTCTAATACGGTCCTGAGGCACAAAAAAACCGGCATGTTTCCATGCCGGTTTTTTTGTGGGGCCGAAGCGAGCGTTTATACGCCGCCTTGAGCCTGAGGCAGATCTTGTACAGCAGCTACGGCTTCGCGATTCGCTTTGCGCAGTTTACGGCTTAAAAATTGTAGCCCCAGTTTGAATGCAGCGCGGGTATACTCGCGGCGCATCTCCACGCCATTGTGGAGGATGCCGGACGGCTGTGGGCGAACGCTCACGTTACGCTGATGAATCATGATGCCTTCCTCCTTAATTAGGGTGGCTGGATTTGTTAGGTTATAAACTATTCTAGAGGTTCTTATTTGCAGTTTGAATACGTTAAACTTCGTACTCATGTTGCAAATGTGCAGTGACTATGGACTGGGATTATCTTCGATATATACGGGCTCTGGCAATAGCTGGAACCTTCGCAAAAGCCGGTGAAATACTGGGTGTGCACCAAACCACTGTTTTAAGACGACTTGACCAGATGGAGGAGTCGTTGGGTGTGCAGTTTTTTGATCGCAACCGCGATGGATTGCAGCTTACCGCCACGGGTGAAATGGCTTATCGAGAGGCTGAAAGGCTGGCGGTAGACATGGAAAATCTGGAGCGCAAGCTAGTTGGGCAGGACGGTGCTCCGGTCGGCAAAGTCAGAATCGCCGCAGAAGATGCGGTGATGTATGAATTGCTAAGCCCAGTTTTG
The DNA here is from genome assembly GCF_048285575.1 of Marinobacter sp. SBS5. Taxonomy (NCBI): domain Bacteria; kingdom Pseudomonadati; phylum Pseudomonadota; class Gammaproteobacteria; order Pseudomonadales; family Marinobacteraceae; genus Marinobacter; species Marinobacter sp. SBS5. Next base: position 777,327 of record NZ_JBLWAZ010000001.1, read on the forward strand.
GCCGCGCTGGTGCGGGAGTACCCGGAGATTGAACTGGAAGTACTGACCGACAATGACGTTGCGAACCTGAGCCACCGCGAAGCCGATCTGACTTTGCGCCCTGAAAACAAGCCACAGGCGACGCTGGAAGGTGAGCGCATTGCCGCAATTGATTCTGCGGTATACGGATCGACAAACTACTGCCGACGAAATCGCAAAATGGATATAGAGAATCATCCGGAGGCCTGTACCTGGCTGATCCCGGACGAGTCTTTTAGCCATCTGGCAACGGGCAAGTGGTACCGGAAGCACCTCAAGAACGTAAACACCGTTATCCGCTGCAATAGCCTGCAGTCTATGCATGCTTTGGCGCGGGCAGGGGCCGGGCTGGCGGTTTTGCCCTGTTATCTAGGAGAGGCCGCGAAGGAGTTGCGGCGACTTTCTGATCCTTTGGATGGGGAAAGTATCGATCTTTGGTTGCACGTCAACCACGATACCCAGCAAATGGCCCGGGTTCGAATTGTGATGGAGTTTTTGGTGGAGCGGCTTAAGGCGCTCGGCTCGGCCATCGAATTCAGCAACACGCTCTGAGTCCTTTGCATTAACGTGCTTGTGCCGGATATCTCAACGATTTTCGCGCTTGCACTGAAGCATTCCTACCAAATCGTCATCTTCAGCGGCACTGTAAGCTTGCTGAAGAGGCGGCCTGCGTGTCATAAACAGCGCTGTTCCCGTAACAGGATAAGATTGACATGACCTTGAACGCCCTAATGAAACCTCTTTTAATCGCCGGACTGCTTGTAAGCAGTTTGGCGCAGGCGGCACCGAGTGCACAGCAGGTGCTGGAAGCTTCGCCCGTGGACGACATCGTCGTTCAGTACCCGGCGATGATGGGGCAGGGGATTCGGGATGGCCTCAAACAAAAAGCGCAGGTTCCGCCTATGGTGGCCGACACCATCGCTTATGTGGTGCAGAACAGTTTTCGCCCTGAAGAGATCAAGCGAAAAATCGCCTCCAACCTCGATGCATCGTTAAGTGATGAACAGCTGGCGAAAGTGTACGACTGGTATCAGAAGCCGGTTGCGAAAAAAATCGCCCGGGCCGAGGTGGCAGCCTCGGCGCCTGCCATCTGGCCGCAAATACGCAAGAAAGCACCGGAGTTGAATAAAGCCAACAAGGGAACCGATCGGGAAAAGCGGTTTGAACGTTTTGATGCTGCTTCCCGTGCCACTGAAAGTGCGGTTGATACCGCGATTGCGCTTCAGTTGGGGTTGTCTTCAGCGATGGCGGCTTTAAGTGGTGAGCCCGCGAATACGGAAGATGTGCGCAAGCAATTAGAAACGCAGCGCCCGGCCTTGAAGGGCGTGGTTGGGCAGCAAGTTTACGACAGCTATTTGTATACCTACCAGAAGATCACTCCGAATGAGATGGAGATGTATTTGGAGTTTCTGGAAAGTGATGCCGGCCAGCAGTTCACCAAGGTGGTTGCAGAGAGTATTCAGCAGGCCGTGACGGAGCCGATTGAGAATATTGGCAATCAACTGGCACGGTTCAGAAACTTCGGGAAAGAAAACGCTCAGTGAGGGCAGCTTGCCTGTGCAGACTATCGCAACGTCCGGGTCAGCTTGGTTAACGTCATTTCTACCGTCCGGTGGCAAAATTATTGTCACTGGACAATACTTTCTTTTGTGAACTGCCTTCCAGTTAAGAAGAGGGCATATCGCTGCCGAGTGTAGCTATATCTAAGACCGCAGTCCCCCAGGCACTCAGCCCGATAGTATCGGGTCGTTTTCGTGATATTGAGCCAAAGGGGGTGTTCTCATGAATTTCTTCCGGTATTTTCTGCCCGTATCAATCTGTGGAGCGCGGTCGGCTGTTTTAATTGTCGTTCTGTTGGCTCTCGCCTTCCCGTTGACTGCCGCCGAGTTGTTGTTGTCAAAACAGCCCGACCGGGGTGCGCCTGTTACTGTTGATTCCCAGCCTGTTCAAGGCGTGGTCTACGTTTTTGTTAGTGGCGCTGATAGCGTGGATCAGGTGCGGTTCTATCGCGACAACGCGCTGATTCGGACTGAGAATAATGCGCCTTGGGATATGGAAGGCGGGTCAGTCAGTGAAGCTAGGCCCTTTGATACCCGCGATGTCGCTGATGGTGCCTATGCTTTGCGCGCTGAGTTGGTGCAGGGTGGCAACACGGCCGCAACGCTGACAGCAACTTTGCAGGTTGCCAATCAGCCCGCACCACAGCCAGGCGGTGAGGCCCGGCAGTTGCATCTGGGTTGGGATGGTGATCCCGCCAGTACGCTCAGTATCATGTGGTTTACGCCGTTGGCCAACAGCCCTGCTGAGGTGAATTATCGTCTGCCGAGCGCACAGCAGTGGCAGACTGCTGCTGGTGAGCTGCGACTGACCGTGGCGGATGGTCGCTATCTGCTTACTCGCTTAACAGGGCTGCTGCCGGATACCGAGTATGAGTTTCGGGTAGCCCTGGCTGATACTATCTGGAGCAAGGTATACACCAGCCGCACCGCACCCGGGCCAGGGGCGCAGGATTTTGATGCTGTCTACGTGGCCGATACCGGCTTAATCGGCCGAGCGGATGGGTTGGCGGCGGGCACTGCAGAAGTCATTGCCGAGATTGCCGCATTGTCGCCCAGCATGGTGTTGTTGGGCGGCGATTACGCTTACTTTGACACCGATAAACGATACGGCACGTTAGCGCGCACCATTGCCGCTTGGTTTGACCAGATGCAGCCGGTGGCACAAGCCACACCGATGATGCCGGTGTACGGTAATCATGAAGTGTTGCTTGGTGAAGGTTTCGATAAATGGGTGCCTTACTTTGCCACGCCCGAAGGTTGGAATGGTCGCCGCATGTACAGCTTTAACGTGGGGGATGTTCATTTTGTAGCGGTGTATGCCCTCGATGAATATCAAACGCTGCCCTCGGATGCCTTGGCCTGGCTAACCTCGGACCTCGACGCCGCGATCCAGCAGGGCCAGCGCTGGCTTATCCCCATACTCCACGCGGCTCCCTTTTCGGAAGGCACAAACCATCCTTCTGCACTGACTCTGCGAGCACAATTGGGACCCATCTTTGAACAGGCGGGTGTGCAGGTGGTGTTGACCTCCCATGATCAGTCTTATGAACGTACTTACCCGTTGGTGGATGTGCCTGCCACGAATACGCCTACGTCAGTTGGTCGTCACTGCTACGATCTCGGTGAAGGTGTCACCTGGCTAAAAATCTCCCCGGGAGGCAAGCTGAGTAATATCTCCAAGGGCTTCTCGCCATGGAAATCGCCGGTTGCACCTCCGTGGACTGTCGTTCGGGATAACTCTCGTCACCATTACGCCCACTTGAAGGTGTCCGATGACGGTGTCCTGGATGTGGATATCTATGGGATTTCCGGAACTGGCGCACCGCCTTGGCGCCGGGATCGGGTGCGATATACCACCCTCGGCTGCGGCCCGGAATTAAGCGCCCAACCTGAGCAGATGGGGTTTAGTTTGGAGCCGGGAGAAACTGAAACCCGGACAGTCCAGCTAGCGGCCGAAGGCGATGCGATTTCATTTCAAGTGAGCCAGATACCTTCGTGGCTTTCGGTTACCCCACTCGCGGCGCTTACGCCGGCGGACATAAGTATCACGGCTGACGCGACCGGTCTGGGTGTCGGTAAGTATACTGCTGTTCTTGAAATTTCAGACGGCGCTGACACGGCAACCTGGTTGCCGGTTACCCTGCAGGTGGGCGCTGAGAATTACAGTCTGTGGGTGGCGGACAACTCACAGAGGTTATCGCCGCAGTTATTGGCCGGGGCGGACTTGCAGGGAAACCGTTACATCTTTACCAGCCCGGACCTGAATGTGCGGCGGGTGCGTTTTTATCTCGACGACCCGAGTGCAACGGGTGCGGTCACCCAGACCGAAAATCGCGCGCCGTTTGATCTGGCCGGAACCGCCTCCGACGGCACTGCAGCTGCACTGGATACCACAGCGCTGGCCGATGGCCAGCACGCCGTTGGCGTGCGGCTCGACATCGATGGAGGGCTGGAAGTCCAGCTCAGCGCTGATTTTCAGGTTCTCAACAATGTACCGCAGCTGACGGTGTCAGCGGACAGCCATTTGCTGCAGATCATTCCACCGCAGACCAGTGACGAAGTCAGTGTGATTGCCCAGATGAGTGATGGCCGGGTAGAAGCCTACACCAGTCTGAGTAATGCCCCCTGGCTTACAGTCACGCCTGCGAGCGGCGACTTACCGCAAACCCTCACCTTACAGGCGGACGCCAGCACATTGGCACCTGGCCAGTATCAGGGAGAAATTGTGCTCGAAGCTGCAACAGGGGAGCAGGCCAGCATTGCGGTCAGTCTGAATTATGACCAGGCGTCACCTTATACTCTGCAGGTCAGTAGCGCGCCAGATCGGAGTGGTGCAGTGCTGTTGGATGGCGCCACGGTATCGGGTGAGATCTATGTGCTGGTGCCGGCACTGAGTGGTATCAACAAGGTGACCTTTTATCTCGATGATCCCAATCGACAGGGGGCACCCGCCAAAGTTGAGGACCGGGCACCTTGGGACTTTGCCGGTACACTGTCGGCACAACCCCGTAATGCGATACCGTTTGATGTCAGTGGTATGAGCGGGCAACACGACATTACGGCGGTGGTCGAACACAACGACACCACCTCGGTAATCCACGCGGTCTTTAACGTGGCTCCTTAAATTCAAAGGGAGGCGGGTTGAAGAGATGAATCGGCCGAGTCAAAACAGAATAAAAAAGCCAGGTCATGACGGGCATGACCTGGCTTTTTGTCCAACCGGCAGGATCAGCTGCGGGAAGTCACTTCCAGCAGGTGGTAGCCGAACTGGGTCTGGATAGGGCCAAGAACCGTGTTCAGGTCGCCGCTGAATACCGCCTTGTCGAACTCGGGAACCATCTGGCCCGGGCCGAAAGAACCCAGGTCGCCGCCGTTGCGGCCTGATGGGCAGGAGGAGTGCTGCTTGGCGACTTCTGCGAAATCCTGACCGCCTTCGATGGCTTTCTTCAGTTCTTCACATTTTGCTTCGCTGTCTACCAGAATGTGGCGTGCAGTTGCTTGTGCCATGATCAATATCCTGTTGTCGGATGGATGGAATGTTCAGAAGGTGAATGCTGCCCGTACCGCTCGCTTGAGGCAAGTGGTATTTGTCCGTGTTTCTGCGGCCTCACAGTCCTGCCTGCAAACCTGTACAATGCGCCGTTAATTTTGCCGCCACAGCGCTGGCCCTCACGTGTATAGGTTCTTTTCTTGATCTCCACTGCCAATATCACCATGCAATTCGGGGCTAAGCCCCTGTTTGAAAACGTTTCTGCCAAATTTGGCAGTGGTAACCGTTACGGCCTGATCGGCGCCAACGGCTGCGGCAAATCTACCCTGATGAAAATTCTGGGCGGCGACCTCGAGCCGTCTGCGGGCCAGGTTATGCTGGAACCGAACGTTCGATTGGGTAAGCTGCGGCAGGACCAGTTCGCCTATGAAGACTGCACGGTGATCGACACCGTGATCATGGGCCATGAAGAGCTGTGGCGCGTTAAACAAGAGCGTGACCGCATTTACTCTTTGGCGGAAATGAGCGAAGAAGACGGCATGGCCGTGGCGGATCTGGAAGTAGAATTCGCCGAAATGGACGGTTACACCGCCGAATCCCGCGCTGGCGAACTGCTGTTGGGCCTCGACATTACGCTGGACCAGCACAACGGCCCCATGAGCGCCCTGGCACCGGGTTGGAAACTGCGGGTTCTATTGGCTCAGGCGCTGTTCTCTGATCCAGACGTTCTGCTGCTGGACGAGCCCACTAACCATCTGGACATCAACACCATCCGTTGGTTGGAAAGCATTCTCGTGGCTCGCAGCAGCACGATGATCATCATTTCGCACGACCGTCACTTCCTGAACAGCGTGTGCACGCACATGGCGGATCTGGATTACGGTGAGCTGCGTCTGTTCCCGGGCAACTACGACGAATACATGACCGCCGCCACTCAGGCCCGCGAGCGCATGATGGCAGACAACGCCAAGAAGAAGGCTCAGATTGCAGAATTGCAGCAGTTCGTAAGCCGCTTCTCGGCGAACGCCTCGAAAGCCAAGCAGGCCACTTCTCGCGCAAGGCAGATCGACAAGATTCAGCTGGAAGAAGTAAAGCCTTCAAGCCGAGTCAGTCCGTTTATCCGCTTCGAGCAGGAAAAGAAACTGCATCGGCAGGCGGTTACGCTGCTAGGCCTGACCAAAGGCTTTGACGAAGGCCCGCTGTTTGAAAATCTGGATTTGCAGATTGAAGCCGGCGAGCGTGTGGCCATCATCGGCCCGAACGGTATTGGTAAAACCACGCTGCTGCAGTGCTTGGCCGGTGCCTACGAGCCGGATGCCGGTGAAGTGAAGTGGACGGACAGTGCAAAGGTGAGTTACTTCGCGCAGGACCACACCGCAGACTTTGCGCGAGATGACACGCTGACCGACTGGATGGCGCAATGGACCACCGGCGGCGAGCAGTTGGTTCGCGGCACGCTGGGCCGGATGTTGTTCTCGGGTGATGACATTGGTAAATCGGTGAAGGTATTGTCGGGTGGTGAGCAGGGTCGGATGCTGTTCGGTAAGCTGATTCTGCAAAAGCCGAACGTGATGTTGTTGGATGAGCCCACCAACCACTTGGATATGGAGTCTATCGAGGCGTTGAACCTGGCGCTGGAGAACTATCCGGGCACGCTGATTTTCGTGAGCCACGACCGGGAGTTTGTTTCTTCCTTGGCGACTCGGATTATCGAGTTGAAGCCGGATGGGATTACGGACTTTAGCGGTAGTTATGATGATTACTTGCGGAGTCAGGGTTACCTTTAATCTAGGCTTTACTTGAGAGACGGCTGTTCGTAGTAGTCAGACTGCAGTGCCGGCGGACGTGTGGGTGGCCCCTTCCAAAAACCGCTCCTTCGGCACGCCCATGTGACGCTTCTGCTCCGCCATCCATGGCTGCGCACATTTTTGGAAGGGGCCACCCACACGTCCGCTCATGCTTTTGAGTGGGTTTCGACTAAGCAAGAGATAAAAGCATGAGTGATTCTGAGATTGTTATGGCAACCCGAAAATGGGTTGAAGACGTTGTGGTTGGTTATAACCTATGCCCGTTTGCAAAACGTGAGTTGGTGAAAGACCGGGTTCGGTTTGTGGTGACGGAAGCCAAGACCGAAGACGAACTTGTGCAGGCGCTGCATGCTGAGCTGCAGTTGCTGGAAGATCAGCCGGACGTTGAAACCACATTGTTGATTCACCCGGGTGTTTTGCAGGATTTCTATGCCTACAACGAGTTCTTGGATACTGCGGATGCGTTGTTAGAATACTTGGAACTGGAAGGCGTGTACCAGATCGCCAGCTTCCACCCGAATTACCAGTTCGCCGACACCGAGGCCGATGCGGCAGAGAATTACACGAACCGTTCTCCATACCCTATGCTGCATTTGTTGCGGGAAGCGAGCTTGGAGTCAGCGATTGATAACTATCTCGACGTGGATGGTATTCCCGACCGCAATATCGCGTTGATGAATGAGCTTGGCACCGAGAAGATGCGGAATAGCCTAAAGGCTTGTCTTGAGAGTTCAGGAAATAAGCGAACCGGGGAGTAGAACAACGAAGCCGGTGGGTAGGGCGCTTCCAAAAATGTGCGCAGCCATGGATGGCGGAGCAGAAGCGTCACATGGGTTCAGCCGAGCGCTTATGAAGCGGAGCTTCATGCGACAGATGAACGACCGCAATCTGTGATTGCGGGCCGGACCCCGGAGGGGTGCCGAAGGAGCGGTTTTTGGAAGCGCCCTACCCACTGGCGATTGCACGAACTAGAAGGCTAGTGGCAGCAAACTCCCAAACAAAACCGTTCCCCAAAACTGATAAACCGGAAGAGCCAAAAAATGGGACTGCTTTTCGAACAAATAGACAGCCAACCCTCGGTGATCGGGGAAATCACACTGCGCCGCCGCAGGATACCGGCGTTGGGTGAGCGGGATATTTACGAAGTGAAGTTGGGCGAAGAATTTCTCATGTCCAGCATGTTCGTGGACGCCGAAATTGCTCTCTCTGATATTGGCCTGAACGAAACCGAAGGTGACAACCTCAGTGTGGTAGTCGGTGGCCTTGGTTTGGGATACACCGCCGTCGCTGCTCTCAAACACCAACGTGTTTCCGAACTGGTCGTGGTTGAATACCTCAAGCCCGTCATCGGCTGGCACCAGCAAGAATTCGTGCCCCTGGGCAAAGAACAAAACGACGACCCCCGCCACCGATATGTACACGGCAGCTTCTTCGACATGGCCGTAGCAGACCCGGCTACCGGTGGTTTTGATCCCGAGGCACCCGGTAAAGAATTTGATGCCATCTTATTAGACATCGACCACTCGCCTAGAGCATTACTTCACGACTCCAGTGCCAGCTTCTACACCACCAAAAACATCAGCCTTATGGCCCGGCAGCTGAAGCCGCGCGGTATTTTTGCCATGTGGTCAAACGAAGGCGAAGACGCAGAATTTATGGCTGTTCTGAATGAAGTGTTTGAGGATGTGGCCTGCCACGTTGTCAGCTTCTTCAACCCCTTCCAAAACCGGGAATCCTTCAACACCGTCTACGTGGCCCGAAAGCCAAGTTAAACCCGGGCAGCGCGCCGCCCGGGCTTTTGGTTACATCAGGTTGTAGATAAACACGATAGCCACAGCGACCGGCGTGATAAAGCGGACGGTGACAAACCACAGCTTGAACATGCCCGGTGACAGCGACAGTTCGTTCTCCATGGCTTGACGAGACATCACCCAACCCGCAAACAGCGCGACCAGCAGACCACCCAGCGGCAGCAGGATGTTGGCGGTGAAGAAGTCCAGCAGGTCAAAAATGGTTTTGCCTTCCAGCATAGGGATGAATCCCAGCGGCGCTACGTCGGCCCACAAGTTCAGTGACAGCACAGACGCAATGCCCAAAGCCCAGCACACGACGCCAGCGGCCAGGGTGCTGACGGTCCGGTTCATACCCTTCTGTTCTTCTAGCCACTCCACGATGGGCTCCAGAAGAGAAATGCCGGACGTCCAGGCAGCGAACACCAGCAACACGAAGAACAGAGTGCCGAACAGCGAGCCCATGGGCATCTGGCCAAACGCGAGGGGCAAGGTCTGGAAAATCAGACCAGGACCCGCGCCCGGCTCCAGTCCGTTGGCAAAGACAATCGGAAAGATCGCCAAGCCCGCCAAAAGTGCCACGCCGGTATCCACCACAGAAACGGTGATGGACGTTTTGGCGATGGAAATGTTCTTCGGCAGGTAGGAGCCGTAAGCCATCATCACCGCCATGCCCAGGCTCAGCGTAAAGAATGCATGGCCAAGGGCCACCAGCACGCCGGAGGTGGTCAGCTTGGAGAAGTCCGGCTGAAACAGGAACGCCGCAGCCTGACCGAAATGGCCGGTGGTCATCGCATATCCGACAACCACCAGCAACAATACAAACAGCGCGGGCATCAGGATGCTGACGGCCCGTTCAAGGCCGGAGCGAACGCCCCGGGCCACCACGACCATCACCAACGCCATAAACACAGTGTGCCAGAGCAACAGGGTAGAAGGGGTGCTCAGCAAACCAGAGAAGATGGCGCCCACGGCCTCTGCCGATTGCCCGGCCAGTTGCCCGCTGGCGGTTGTGCCTACGTAGGATATGGCCCAGCCACCAATCACGGAGTAGAACGACAGTATTAAGAAACCGGCGAGAACGCCGATAGCGCCCACCAGTTTCCAGGCTGGGTTAAGTCTGTCGCGTTCGGTGATGAGCCTAATGCTGTTGACCGGACTGCGACCTCCCCGGCGGCCAATCATGACTTCGGCCATCATGATGGGGATACCAACCACGGCAATGCAGGCGAGGTACACCAGTACAAAGGCGCCACCACCGTTTTCGCCGGTGACGTAGGGGAACTTCCAAATATTGCCGAGCCCGACGGCGGAACCGGTGGCAGCCAGAATAAAGGCGAGCCGTGAGGACCAGAGCCCCCGTTTCGCGTTGGAGCCCTCAAGGGCACCCGAATAGGTAGCGGAGCCGGATGAAGTGACAGACATAGTGATCTCCCGAAGGTGTTGTTTTTGTTTCAGGGGTTAAAAGGGGAGCCGCAGAACTCTGCAGCTCCCAAAGGGAAGCACCGGAGTCAGGTCATCCGGTGCAAGCCAGCCGTTTGGGCGCAAGCCCGGCACCCGAGGCATGCTTTCTGAAGCGCTCTTCTGCCAGTTCATTGGCAATCGCACCGGTAGGAAGCCCGGTGCGATCTGAGCGCTGGAATATCTCGGACAGCGTGTCACCAATGGTGTCCACATGGGCTCGAATTTGCTCTGGTGAGCCTTGGGTACGCTCGTAAAACACATCAATAATGCCGCCGGCGTTGATCGCAAAGTCCGGGGCATAGAGGATGCCGCGCTGTTTAAGAGCGGCATCGTGCTCGGGACGGTCCAGGAGATTGTTGGCGGCGCCGGCCACGATAGCGGCCCGGATCGCAGGAATGCTCTGATCATTCAGCACGGCCCCCATGGCGCAGGGGGCTACAACATCTACCGGCAATCCCAGAATTTCATCGGAAGCAACGGGCGTTGCCCCCAATTCGTCCACCGCCCGCTTGAGGTTGTCGGTGTGAATGTCGGTGACCCACAGTTCGGCACCGGCCTCTTTCAGGTAGCGGGCCAGGCGGAAGCCGACATTGCCGATACCCTGAACCGCCACCTTCAAACCGGTCAGGTCATCAGTCCCGAGTTTGTGTTTCACTGCAGCCTTAAGGCCGATAAAGGTGCCGTAGGCCGTTACCGGCGAGGGATCGCCCGTGCTGGGCAGGCCATCAAACCCGGTTCGGGGCGTTACGCCGGCCACATGCCGGGTGTGGCGGCCCATCACTTTCAGATCTGGCACGCTTGTGCCGGAATCTTCAGCGGCAATGTACTGGCCGCCGAGGCTTTCCAAGTGCCTGCCCATAGCCTCAAGCAAGGCTTCGGTCTTGTGTTTTCGCGGGTCGCCGATGATCACCGACTTGCCGCCACCCAAGTCTAGATTGGCCAGGGCAGATTTATAGGTCATTCCTCTCGATAAACGCAGGACATCCCTCAGCGCTTCTTCATCGCTGGCGTAGGGGAACATTCGGCAACCGCCGAGTGCAGCTCCCCGTGAAGTATTGTGGATGGCAATGATGCCTTTCAGGCCGGTTTCGGCATCGCAGACGAAAGACAGATGTTCGTGGTTATCGAACTCCGGATGGCTGAATACGTTCATGGCGTTTCACCTCTTCTCGGTGGCCAACCGCTACCCTTGTGGGGCCTGCGGTGGCCGTTTTTGTTTTAGACCGCCGCATTGGCAATTTGTTGATGGGCCCGTTCCCCGGGGTTCAGTTCGGCCCGGTACTGCGTCCGTTCTTTTCGGGTGGCGTGATAGGCGGATTCTTTCACAGGCCCGTAACCGCGGATCTTCGCGGGCAGGCTAGCCAGGTTTCGTGCCGCATCGGCGTGGTCTTTACTCAGATGTTTGAGCAGGAAAACCACGTCTGCCTCATATTCCCGAATGAGCTTGCGCTCCAAGCGCCGATCGGCGGAGTACCCGAATGGGTCCAGCGGGGTGCCGCGCAGGCCACGGGCTTTCGCCAGCCAGGCGAACACGGTTTCCATCCAGGGGCCGAAAGTGTGCTTTTTCGGCCGTTCGCCGTTTTTACCGCGGCTGAGTAGAGGTGGTGCCAGATTGAATTCCAGCTCAATATCGCCCTCGAATTGTTCCTCGAGTTGCTTGCGCAGGCTGCCATTGCTGAACAGTCGTGCCACTTCATACTCGTCTTTGTAGGCCAGTACTTTGGCGTAGTTCTCGGCGATGGCCCGGAGCAGTAGCGGGTCCCGGCCCAGTTTTTTAGAGATAGTCTGTTCAGCTTGGCGCACCAGTTTTTCGTACCGTTTGGCCAGAGCGGCGTTCTGGTAGTCGGTCAGGTGTGCCATGTTGCGTTGGATGAGCTGGTCTGTGGTTTCCATGACCTGCACCGGCGTGCCCTGCGGTTTCGGGAAGGCCAAAGCCATCACCCGGTCCAGGTCGTGGGCGGCACGGCGGCCCCAAAGAAAGGCCTGTTTGTTTTTCTCAACCGCCACATTGTTGAGCTCAATGGCACGCTCAATGGCGGCGGCGCTCAGTGGCAATAGACCCTGTTGCCAGGCGAAGCCAACGGTGAACAGGTTCACCGCCATGCCATCGCCCATCAGAGCTTTGGCAAGGTCACCAGCATTCAGGAACCAGCTGCCATCGGGTCGGCAAGCCTCCTTGACGGTCTGCTCCATGGCTTCGCCCGGGAACTGGATGTCCGGATCTCGGGTAAAGGCCGCGGGCATGGCTTTCTCGGTGTTGACCACCGCCCGCGAGAAACGGTTATCCAGTTTGGCCAGGGCATCGTCCGTGGCGGAGACCATCAGGTCAAAGGCAATCATCAGGTCTGCCTCGCCGGCGGGAATGCGCACGGCGTGGATATTGTCTTGCTTGTCACTGATGCGGATATGACTGACTACCGCGCCGAACTTCTGGGCCAGACCGGCCTGATCGAGCACCGAGACGCCTTTGCCCTCAAGGTGTGCCGCCATGCCCAACAGGGCACTCACGGTAACCACGCCGGTACCACCCACGCCGGTCAGAAGAATGCCGTAGGGGTTGCTGCCGGTAACAGGAGTGGGTTCCGGAAGCTCGGGGAAGTCTACGTCAGCGCTGATACCGGCCGGTTTTTTCAGCTTGCCACCTTTGACCGTGACAAAGCTGGGGCAGAAACCGCGCACACAAGAAAAGTCCTTGTTGCAGGAAGATTGATCTATGGTGCGTTTACGCCCGGCATCCGTATCTTTGGGCAGAATTGACAAGCAGTTGGACTGAATGCCGCAGTCTCCGCAGCCTTCGCACACATCCGAGTGAATCATCACTCGCTGGTTCGGGTCTTCCATGGTGCCACGCTTGCGGCGCCGGCGTTTTTCGGCCGCGCAGGTTTGGTCGTAGATGATCACCGAGCAGCCTTCAAGCTCCCGCATTTCACGTTGCAGCGCGTCCAAATCATCCCGGTGATGGAAGGTGGTGCGGTCGGCAAAATCGGCCCGGGACGGATACTTGTCGATATCATCGCTGACCACCGCAATGCGTCGTACACCTTCGCCGTAGAGTTGATGGCTGATCTGCTGAACGGTCAAAGTGCCGTCCACCGGCTGGCCACCGGTCATGGCGACGGCGTCGTTGTAGAGAATTTTGTAGGTGATGTTGGCACCGGAGGCGATGGCTGCGCGAATGGCCAGGATGCCGGAATGAAAGTAGGTGCCGTCACCCAGGTTCTGAAAGACGTGTTTCTGGTTGGTAAACGGCGCTTGGCCAAGCCAGGTAACGCCTTCACCACCCATCTGGGTGAAGGTGTCGGTGCCCCGTTCCATCCAGGTGGCCATGTAGTGACAGCCGATGCCGCCGAGGGCCCGACTGCCCTCGGGTACCTGAGTTGAGGTATTGTGCGGGCAGCCGGAACAGAAGTGAGGTGTCCGCTCCAGTCGCTCTCTGGGTTGCGCCAGACTGTTCTCTTTCTCGGTCAGGAAACCGAGTCGCTGTTGCAGTTTGTCATTGCAATAGCGGCCATCCAGGCGGGAGGCGATGGCTCGTGCCACCATGGCCGGGGTCAGTTCGGCGATGGTCGGTAGCAGGTCGTTGCCCTGATTGTCTTTTTTGCCAATCACGTTGGGGCGCTGGCCATCCTGCCAGGTGTAGAGCTGGGTTTTGATCTGTTCTTCAATCAATCCCCGTTTTTCCTCAACCACCAGAATTTCTTCCAGTCCCGAGGCGAATTCATAAATGCCCTCGGGTTCCAGAGGCCAGGGCATGGCCACTTTGTAGACGGCCAACCCGATGGCTTCACGTTCCTCATCGCCCAAACCAAGGTCAGCAAGCGCCTGAACAACATCCAGATAGGCTTTGCCCGTGGTGACGATGCCCAGTCGGGGCTGTTTGACCGGAAGCACGGTGTGATCCAGCCGGTTGGCTCGGCAAAAGGCTTTAGCCGCTTCTAACTTGTACCGGTGCAGGCGCTCTTCCTGCTCCATGGGTTTGTCGGGCCAGCGGGAGTTCAGACCGCCTTCCGGCATTGGAAATTGTGTGGGAATGCGGATGTCGATCCGGCTTAGATCCAGATTGGCCGAAATGGACGAATCCATATTCTCGGCCAGGGCTTTGAAGCCAATCCAGCAGCCACTGAACCGTGACATGGCCCAGCCATAGAGGCCCAGATCGAGAATGTCCTGAATGCCGGCGGGGTTCAGTACCGGCATGCCGGCATCGAGAAACGCGTAATCACTCTGATGGGGCAGAGTGGAGGATTTGCAGGCGTGGTCGTCGCCAGCAACCGCCAGTACTCCGCCAAACCGGGAGGTGCCCGCCGCGTTGGCGTGCTTGAAGACATCCCCGGTGCGATCGACGCCCGGGCCTTTGCCGTACCAGAGCGCAAACACGCCGTCGTAGCGTGCGCCTTCGAAAATGTTGACCTGCTGGCTGCCCCAGACAGCGGTAGCACCCAGGTCTTCGTTCACACCGGGCAAGAAGTGAATGTTCCGTTCTTTGAGATGGTCCCGGGCTTTCCACAGAACCTTGTCGAAACCGCCAAGGGGAGATCCGCGATAACCGGAGATAAAGCCGGCGGTGTTCAGATTGTTGTTACGGTCGAGTTGGGCTTGGAGCAGGGGGAGTCTCGCCAGAGCCTGGCTGCCGTTCATGTAGACAGAGCCGGCATCTTTTTTCCAGACATCGTCAAGGCTGACGGGACGCAGCCCCTTGGGGGAGCGTGAAAGATCTGACATGTTGAAATCCTCTACTACCTGGCCGGATCGCGGCGGTAGGTTAGGTCTTGTTTTTGTAATCCCGGCTTTTGGCCGGATGTTAGATTTCATCAGTCCTACCCGGTGGATTTGCCGGGTTGTCCTTTTGGGACTGGACGAAAAATAAACTAGATGAAGTTTACGTGTACGTCAACAGGTGTTGAGTTTGTGTGCTTTGAAAAATGTGAGTGTTGCACATAAATGTTTGAGTTGAGGGCGGAAAATAATTTTGGTTAGTGGTTTTTACCTATTCGTGTTTCTCAGGTTTCGGCTTAGTTTCTCTTGATGTCTGCTCATACTTATTCTTACCAATTTCAGCCGCACAAGGTGCGTGCTGAGTTCTTCCGGTTACTGCCCATATCCCTGTTCGTTGTCGCCTTTGGTGCCGCGTTCGGATTGGCGGCGACTCAGACCGGCCTGTCCCCGTTTCAGTCCATTCTGATGAGCTTTACGGTATTTGCCGGCGCTTCGCAGTTCGGGGCGTTGGACTTGTGGGGGGCGGAAGTGTCGGTGATTCCCATGCTTGTGGTGGTGTTTGCGATCAACGCCCGCCACCTGCTGATGGGAGCCTCGCTTTATCCCATGCTGAAAGACGTATCGCCGGCGCGGCGGTATGGCTTGTTGCTGTTCCTGACGGATGCCAATTGGGCGGTCTCGGCGCAGGACTACCAGAACGGCAGGCGCAATCTAGAAGTTATTCTGGGCGGTGGCGTGGTGTTGTGGCTGGCGTGGGTATTGGGTACGGCTTTTGGTGCCTACTTCAGCGGTTTGTTGCAGAACCCGAAAGCGTTTGGGTTGGATATGGTCCTTGGCTGTTTCCTGCTGTCGATGGTGTTGGGCGGCAAAGCCACGCCTCGGGTTGTGGTGGTCTGGTTGGTCGCTGGTGTGACCTCCCTTGCGGCCTGGAAATGGCTGCCTGCCAACATGCACGTGGTTGTTGGCGCCTTGGCTGGCGGAGCGGTAGGGCTGTTCTGGCTGGAGCCTCGAGCCTCTGAAAACTCGGAGCAAGAAGGAGCCTGTCATGACCATTGAAACCACTTCGGTCGGCGTTCTTGTTCTGATTCTTCTCATGACGTTGGTCACCTTGGTAACCCGCTTTGGTGGTGTTTTCGCCATGTCGTTTGTGAAAATCAGCCCGCGGGTTGAAAGTTTCATCAACGCCATGGCCAGTTCCGTTCTGATTGCGATCATCGTGCCTATGGCCGTGTCCGGCGATGCGGGCGCTTTGGCCGCCTTGGTGGCTACGGCAATCACCATGCTGGCGATCCGCAAGCCGCTTCCGGCGATTTCTGTGGGGTTGGTGGCAGCGGCTCTGGTGCGCTACTTCGGCTAGTGGTCCGTACTGGCGTTTACTAGGAGTGTCTTATCGTGCGGTGACGGATGGTTGATGCTAGTTGGTCCAGCAGCTCCCGGGCTTCGCCATCGTGCAGGGTATGGCATTTATCCTGAAGCTCGCGCAGGTCATGATTGGACGGAGCGCTGGCGGCTTCTTTTTTCTGATCCAGATGCTGGCAGGCGGCCAGGTGGGCTTTGATTTCTGTGTCTATCAGCCTTGAGGCCAGACTTTCAACGTTTTCACTGCAAAACGGGCGGCCCTTGTTCAGCTGACTTCGGGCTTCAATGGCGGCTTGGCGAGCTTCAAGGCGCAATTCGTTTGCCGCTTCCCCCGCTTCAACAGCGCGGAGAAAGATGCCCAACCGGTCGTGGAGATGCCACACTTTCGGCCAGATGATTTCATAGGCTGCCTTCTCGGTGCGGTAACGTTCTTGATCCAGCCGTGAGCCTTGATCGGATACTTTGGCGCCGAGCGGCTGATTAAAATCAACCACGCGCATTTCGTCCACTTCCCGCCAGAGGCTGTCGGCCCGTTCCCTCAGCGCAGCGATTTGCTGCTTGTTGCGCTTTCGGGCACCCAGAGTCAGCAACATGGCCATCAGGGCAAGCAATGAGGCTCCTGCGGCGAGCAGGAGCGCCAGATTGTGGAGTGGCAGCATGGTCCATAATTGACCGGCATCCATGGCGTTCGACCTCCGTCGAATTCCTGTTCTAGGCTTACAGTATAGAGCCTATTACTGATCCTGTTGCCTGAAGGGCAGCACCGAGTGGGCATCGTCAAAATAGCCGGTCACCTGCTCGGCTTCTTCTCGGGTGAACTCCGCAATCGCGTCCCGGAAGCCAGGGTGTAAGATGCCGTGCCAAGAGTGGGTGATGACAGGCTCGAAGCCTCGCACCAGTTTGTGCTCGCCTTGGGCGCCGGCATCGAAATGCTGAAGGCCTAGTGTTAGCGCAAGTTCAATGCCTTGGTAGTAGCAGGTTTCAAAGTGCAGATGGTTGTATTCGTCCAGACATCCCCAGTAGCGGCCATAAAGCGTTGATTCGCCTGCCAGAAACAGCGCGCCGGCAATCATTTCGCCGTCTCGTATGGCCATGATCACGTGCAGGTGCTCGGGCAGGTTTTCTCGTAATTGTTCGAAGAAGGCTTTGTTGAGATAGGGCCGTTGGCCGCGCTTCAGGTAGGTGGCCTGATAGAACACGTAAAACGCTGACAGCACCTGATCCGAGATGTCTCGCCCATGAAGATGGCGAAAGCGGATGCCTTGCTCCGCTACCTGCCGCCGTTCTTTGCGGATGGATTTGCGTTTGCGGGAGGTGAGTTCCGCTAAGAAGTCGTCAAAGTGTTGGTAGTTCCGGTTGTGCCAATGAAACTGGCAGCCTATGCGATGGAGCTCCTCGTCATGGCCGAGTAAAGCCTGATCCGCTGCGTTGGGGAACAGCAGGTGCCAGGAATGTGCGCCAAGTTGTGCCGTCAGGTTGGTGAGCAGGTCGTCCAGCGTTTCCGGCACTAGCCGGGCTCTGGCTTCGTCATCCAACAGTAAGCGTGGGCCTTGAGAGGGCGTAAAGGGCACGGCGATCAGCAGTTTTGGATAGTAGGGCAGGCCATGGCGCTGATAGGCTTCCGCCCAGCCCCAATCGAACACATACTCGCCCATCGAATGGCTTTTCAGGTACGCCGGCGCTACGCCGCAGATTTGACCGTTTAGACGGAAAATCAGGTGGCTGGGTGTCCAGCCGGTTTCCGGGCGGGTACAGCCGGAAGCCTCCAGCGCCTGAAAGAATTCGTAGCGAAGAAATGGGTTGGTGCAACCGGCCAGCCGCAGCCACTCCGCTTGCGGAATGTCCGCGATGCTGGCGCAGGTTGTTACCGTGATCTCGGGTGCTGCCATGGTGATATTGAGCTCTGTGAAACGACGGCCATACCATACGACAGAACCCGAGGGTTGATCACTATTTCATGTCGTCGCAGCGCTTTTCCATTTTCTGATGCCACTTTTCCATGCGCTTATGATGCTTTTCCTGGCGCTCGTCGTGCATCTTGCTCCAGATCACGCGCTGCTCATCGGTGAGCATCAGGCGGTCGGCCATTTCGGCGCGATGTTCCTGCATCTCTTTCTGGCGTTCATCCCGGTGCTCCTTGCTAAATTTTCCTTTGCCTTCGCGGAAGTCTTCGCACATTTCTTGTTTGTCCCGTTTGCCTTCGTGGTGATCCATTCCTTTGTGATCATAGGCAAATGCAGCAGGGCTGGCTGCGAGCAGAGCGGCCATCAGTACGCCCGCGGTCATTACAGAAGTATGTACTTTCATGATGTGTTCCTCGTGATTTTCGACTGTCTACGGAACCCATGTTACGCCCTTAAAACGTCAGTGAGCGTCAGGCTTGTGTAAAGGTTGGGTAAAGGGAAAAGTTGGCGCAGCAGAGGCGCCGGGGCACCGTGCTAGACTAGCTGCAGATAAAGGTTGAGGGGCAGAAATGCAGAATCGGGTATTGCTGGTCGAAGACGACGATGAGCTGAGGCAATTGCTGGCGCGTTATTTAACAACACAAGGCTTCAGTGTGCGAGAGGCGGCGAATGGCCGTGACGGTCTGTCGCTGGCCTTGGGGCAGGATTGCGATATTGTGGTTCTGGATATCATGCTGCCGGACATCAATGGTCTGGATGTGCTGCGTGAATTGCGAGGTAAAACCCATCTTCCCGTGATTTTGCTAACAGCCCGGGGGGATGAAACCGACCGGATTGTGGGCCTTGAAGTCGGCGCAGACGATTACATGCCCAAACCTTGTAACCCTCGTGAGCTGGTCGCACGCTTGCAGGCCATACTACGACGGGTAGCCTGGGATCAGCAGGCAGATGTAGATGCCAGTCGGGTCTATGGAGACCTGCGGGTTGAGCCGGATCAGCGGCGTATCTATCAGAACGATAAGCCCCTTGAGCTGACCGCGACCGAATACGAGGTGTTGCAGGTATTGCTTGCCCGTGCGGGCAGTGTGGTTCGTAAAACCGACCTGATGCAGTGGGCTTTAGGGCGCAGGCTCGAAGCCTACGACCGCACGTTGGATATGCATGTGAGCAACTTACGCAAAAAACTCGGAAATGACGACCCGCCCAGAATCGAAACGGTGCGGGGCCTTGGATACAGCTATCGGGTGCCCACTGAATGACGCGTTTTAAGTTTCCTTTGTTTTGGCGCATTTTTCTGTCCATTTGGCTGGCGATGGTGGTGACGGTGGTGGCGAGTCAGCTTGCTACACGCTTTCTGCTGGACCGGGAACGCCAAGCCATTGAACGCCAGGTGGGTTTGCATGAGATTGCCAATGAGGCGGTGAATCTAAGGCAGCAGCTTGGTAAGAACGAAGCATGGCGATTTCTTCGTGTTGAAGGTGAGCGGCTGCAGCTTCATTTGATGCTGATTGAAAAGGAACGTGGTCAACATCGTTTGCCGCACAGCGTTCGCGAACGCATTAAATCCAGCTGGCACCCAAGCAAGCCCGCGGTGCTGGATTTGGACGGCGGTTTTCAGTTGATTGCCTGGCCCCGAATGGGCGGCGAAGGCTGGCTGCATCCGGGCTTTTTCCGCATGATTGAACTGGCGTTGGCTTTTTTCATCATATCGTTGGCCTGTTGGTGGATTGCCCGCTTCGTTTCTCGGCCGCTCAAACATATGGAAGGGACGGCTCGCTCGATCGCCCATGGCGATACCAATTTGCGGGTGGCCGATGCCATTGCTCACCGCCGTGACGAGGTGGGGCAGCTGGCCACAGCCTTTAATGCCATGACTGATCGCTTGTGCCAGTTACTGGATCGCCACAATCGATTGTTGAGAGACATCTCCCACGATCTGAGAACCCCTCTGGCCCGGCAGCGGGTTGCTATTGAGCTGGCCAGTGACGAGGGCGCAGACCCTGCGCTCATGGAAAGTATTTTGCGCCAAAACGAGAGGCTTGAAGCCATGACCGGCCAGATTCTGACGCTGTATCGTGTGTCTGAAAATGGAGGTTCCATCGAACAGCAGCCGGTCAAACCCTTGTCGTTGATGAATCGGGTGTTGGGTGACGCGAGTGATTACGCGGAGCAGCAAGGGGTAGATTGTAAATTAGTGGCGAGTGATGACGTTGTCACCGTTTCGATTTTGGGCGATTCGGGCTTGTTGCAGAGGGCATTCGATAATGTTCTGCAGAATGCGTTGGATCACACGCCGCCGGGCCAATCCGTTGACGTTGAGCTTTCGGTTTCGAGCAGGCAGGTGGAAGTGTCGATTGCTGATGAGGGCCCCGGCGCGCCAGAGGACATGCTCAATCAGCTGTTTGAGCCATTCTTCCGTGCCGACGAATCTCGCGGCGGTAAAGGCTGGGGCTTGGGGCTTTCCATTGCGCGGGATATCATCCATGCCCATGACGGGGTTATTACCGCTCGCAACCGCTCGAGTGGCGGCCTTCAGGTGACCGTTCAGTTACCGGTTTTCTTTGGCAGCTGATTGGGCTTTGGTCTGCGGTGTTGTTGGCGCTTGTTCGGCTTCGTCATTAACGGGTTTCAGGTGAGTGGCATTTGAGAAATCGATGCCTTCCTGCAACTCGTCTTCTTCAAACCGAATGCCGCAGCCGGCTTTGCGGAATTGTGCCGGGCTGGCAGTGCCCGGTGTTTTATGTTCACTGTCGTTGGATGTCATAGGTTGCCTCATGAGTAAAGATTACCCGGTTCCGTCAGGATACCTTGAGCGAGAAACGGAAGTGAAGAAAAGCCGTTTTATCGCCCGGGTGTATCCGGTCGGTAGCCGTGATGAAGTACGCGAGCGGGTAGCCGAGGCGCACCGGGACTATCCGGATGCCCGCCATGTGTGTTGGGGCTATCAGATCGGCCGCCCCGGCTCTGCGGCAGAGGCCGCGATGAACGACGACGGCGAACCTTCCGGCACAGCGGGCAAGCCGATTCTGAACGTGATTCAGCATAAAGACATGGGCGATGTGCTGGTGATTGTGGTGCGCTATTTTGGTGGCATTAAACTCGGCGCTGGCGGCTTGGTGCGTGCCTATGCCGGAGCGGCTGAGAGCGTGTTGTCAGAGGTGGACAGGGTGGTTCAACAGGCCAGGGTTCAGGCTCATGTGGAACTGGATTTTGCTGATGAGCAACCACTGAGGCATTGGTGTGATGGCCACGAAGGTAGCATCGAGTCGATTGATTACCGTGCCAGAGTGTACGCTCGGGTATCCGTTCCTGAGGTCCGGCAGGGGGAATTTTCCGCCTTTTGCGACGCTCAGAAACTGGATTACCGTTTTGAAACCTGACGGACGTGGTGAGCCGAATGCCGGCCGCTGCGGGTATAATGACACTGACAGCCTCCAAAGCAGGAGAAAACCTATGCGTGTTTTATTGATTGCAGCCATGACGACTATTCTGGTTGGTTGTGCCAGCAATGTGGTGACCGATTACAACACAGCGACGGTCTTTGGTAATTACAGCAGCTGGGCCTATGCGCCAATGGAGCAAGGTTCCGGCTTTGCCTCTCTGGATGATGCGCGGGTGCGCAGTGCCGTTGAGCGGGAACTTAACCGCAAAGCTATGAAGAAAGTGGCGAAGGGCGATGCGGACTTGTTGGTCAGCTGGCAGATTGTGTCGGAAGAGCGTCTGGAGCAAACCGGCGTAGGGCTCGGCTTTGGGTTTGGTAGTGGAAACTTTGGCTGGGGCATGGCGGCGCCCGCCCCGGTTCGCGAAGTGACCGAAGGAAAGCTGGTACTGGAATTGGTTGATCAAGACAGTGCTGAAGTGGTCTGGCGCGCGGCCAGTCGTCGTTACCTGAATGAAAACCAGTCTCCTGAAACACGTCGCAAGTTGATTGATGAGGTTGTCTCGGAAATGTTTTCGAAATACCCTCCGGGCTTGAACTGATTAGCAGACAGGATTTTGTTCATGGGTATGAAGAAGCGCGAAGGTGGCCTGGTGTTTTCCACCGAGCAGGGGCGTATGTGCCCGGGCTGCCGAAACCCGGTCTCCGAGTGTTCTTGCGGCGAGCCAGTGCAGCCTGAAGGTGATGGCGTTGTGCGGGTCAGTCGCGAAACCAAAGGCCGAAAAGGTAAGGGTGTGACCTTGATTACAGGCATTCCTATGGACACTAAAGCCCTGAAGGACTACGCCAAAGTGCTAAAAGCAAAATGTGGCACAGGTGGTACAGTAAAAGACGGCGTGGTTGAGATTCAGGGCGATCATCGAGATCTTCTGGTACCCCTGCTTCAGCAAAAAGGATGGACGGTTAAGCGGTCCGGCGGCTGAGGCTCTATTCAAACGAATATTAAGGAACAAGAGGTATGCACCTTCTGGTACTGGGCGCTGGGGTCGTGGGAGTTACTACGGCTTGGTTTCTTCAGGCGCAGGGGCACCAGGTTACGGTGGTCGATCGTCAACCTCAATCCGGGCTCGAGACCAGTTATGCCAATGGTGGCCAGATCTCCGTCTCCCACGCTGAACCCTGGGCTAATCCGGCAGCCCCGCTGAAGGTTCTTAAGTGGCTTGCTCAACCCGAGGCACCCTTGCTGTTTCGCCCGGGGCTAGACCCATACCAATGGCGCTGGGCGCTTTCCTTTCTGGGGCAGTGCACCTCGGCCAAAGCCGCCCATAATATTCGCCAGATGGTGAATCTGGGCACTTACAGTCGTGGCCAGCTCCAGTCCTTGCGCAAGGATATTGGCCTGGAATACGACCAGCTCGAAAAAGGCATTCTCCACTTTTATACCAACCCCAAAGAATTTGAAGCTGCGTTGGAGCCGGCGAGGATTATGCGTGAGTTGGGCTGTGATCGGCAGGTGGTTGAAGCGGATCGTGCGGTGGAACTTGAACCGGCCCTGAAGCCCATTCGCCATCGCATTGCGGGTGCCACTTATACCTCAGAAGACGAAAGTGGCGATGCCCGGAAGTTTACCCAAGCACTGGCTGAGCGCTGCCGGGAAGCCGGCGTTGAGTTTCTTTATGGCACCGATGTATTGGGTTTCGAGAAAGTGGGCGACCGGATTCTTGGTGTGCAAGCCCTGAGTCAAGGCAAACACCAAACGCTCCGGGCCGATAGCTATGTCTTGAGCTTAGGGAGTTTCAGTGCGTTGCTCGCGCGGCCGTTAGGGCTGTTTTTGAATATCTACCCTGCCAAGGGATATTCCATTACGGTACCGGTCAAAAACGAAGAAGCCGCTTTTAACGTGAGTTTGACCGATGACGAGTTCAAGCTGGTTTACTCCAGGCTGGGTGATCGTATTCGGGTTGCCGGTACCGCAGAGTTGGGTGGGTATAGCCGGACGCTGAACAGTACTCGGTGCCGTGCTATCGTTCGCAGGGCGGCTGAACTTATGCCAGATGCAGCGCATTGGGAGCAGGCAGCGTTCTGGACCGGGCTTCGGCCAACAACGCCTTCCAATGTGCCATACATTGGTAAAAGTCCGTTCAGTAACCTGTACCTCAATACCGGTCATGGCACGTTAGGTTGGACCCATTCCTGTGGTTCCGCTGCTGCTCTGGCGGACATTGTGGACGGGCGTAAGCCAGACGTGGACTTTGCGTTCACTGGGCTGTGAATCGCACATAAAAAAGCCAGTACGCGAGAACGGGTACTGGCTTTTTAGTTAGCGGGCGGATCACTCGGCCAGCTGGTCCCGTATCAGTTTCTTGTTGATCTTACCGACGCTGGTTTTCGGGATGTCTGCCACGAAATCAATCTGGCTGGGAATCGCCCATTTGTTGATCTCGCCGCTCTCCACAAATTTCTGCAGGTGCTGTTGAATCTCTTCCTGCCCAATCGTTTCACCGGGCTTCAAGGTCACTAGCGCGTAAGGCCGTTCGCCCCATTTTTCATCTGGTACGCCTACGACAGCGGCACCGGCAACCGCCGGGTGTTGGCTGATCAGGTTTTCCAAGTCCAGAGACGACAACCATTCACCGCCGGTTTTGATCACATCTTTGATTCGGTCTTTAATGGTCAGCGTATTATCCGGCGCCATTGAAGCTACATCGCCGGTGTGCAGCCAGCCGCCTTGCCACAGATCTTCGCCTTTCTGGGGCTCTTTGAAATAGTTCTGAGTCAGCCACGGAGCGCGAGCAACCACTTCGCCTTTGGCTTCTCCGTCGTGGGCAACCGGCTCGCCATTCGGGTCAACAATCTCCAACTCAACCATGGGTACCGCAATACCGGTTTTTACGCGGATGTGGGTTTGTTCTTCCAGCGGCAATTCCAGATCTTCCGGCTTGAGGTAGGTGGCGCTCAAAAGTGGGCAGGTTTCCGACATGCCGTAGCCGGTGTACATCTTGATGCCCAGCTTGGCCGCGGCATCACACAGGCCCTTGGTGAGAGCACTTCCCCCGATCAGAACATGCCAGTTGCTCAGATCCGCAGTTTTAATCGACTCCGTACCCATCATCATTTGCATAACGGTGGGCACGCAGTGCGAAGTGGTGACCTTATGGGTTTTGAGCAGATCGACCAGCAATTCTGGTTCGTACCGGCCCGGATACACCTGTTTGATACCCAATAACGTGGCCGCATAGGGTACGCCCCACGCATGGACGTGGAACATGGGCGTTACCGGCATGTAAACGGAAGACGAGCGCAGGAACGGCATTTCATCGTAGGCAGACAGGGTGCCGGTCATAGCGAGCGTGTGCAGAACCAGCTGGCGGTGGCTGAAATAGACCCCTTTGGGGTTGCCGGTGGTGCCGGTGGTGTAAAAGGTGGTGGCGACGCTGTTCTCGTCGAAGTCCGGGAAGTCGAATTGATTGTGGGCCTTGCTCAGTAAGGTCTCATATTCGCCCAAGGTCGCTATGGAGGTATCGACTGCAGAATCGTTATCGGTGAGCTGAATCCAGGTTTTGACAGTCTGGATGTCGTCTTTCACACCTTCGATAATTGGCATGAAGTCATCGTGTACCAGCACCACATCGTCTTCAGCATGGTTCATGGTATAGACGATCTGTTCCGGTGATAGCCGCACGTTCACGGTGTGCAGGATGGCGCCAATCATGGGGATGGCAAAGAAACACTCCAGGTAACGAGGTGTGTCCCAATCCATCACGGCAACGGTATCTCCAGCTTTTACACCGGCATCGGTCAGCGCGTTCGCCAAGCGGTGAACGCGATCGACCAGATCGCTATAGGTGTACTTGCTGCGATTGGCGTAGACGATTTCCTGATCCGGGTTATATCGGGGCCCGGACATCAGGAGTCGTTTGATCAGTAGCGGGTACTGGTAGGCATTGTCTGCTGGCTGAAGAATTTTTGTTTTGGCCATCTCGGAACACCTCGTGTCTCTTGTTTGTTGTTATTGCTCCCAGGGATTCCCTTGGGTGTCTTTCATGGGCTTGACGCCTATGTGCATCGCGGCTTTCGCCAGCATGTTGGCGCTGACCGGCGCCGTCATGAATAGAAATACGGTGATCAGTATTTCAGAAATACCAAAGCCGTGGCTACTGAAGTAGATCACGGAACTTAGCATGATCGCGCCGACACCCACTGTGGTCGCTTTAGTGGGGCCATGCAAGCGGGTGAAAAAGTCTGGCAAACGGGCCAGACCGATAGCACCAATCAGGGTGAACGCGCCGCCCAGAATCAGCAGGGCAGAAACAATGTATTCAACAAGTGGACTCATGGAATGCCTCTTTCGGCCGGATTATTCGATGACGCTGCCGCGTTTCAGGTATTTCGCCATGGCGACGGTACTGACGAAGCCCATGACAGCAATCAGCAGCGCAGACTCGAGGTACATGCGCGAGTTAAAGGTAATACCGAGCAGAATGATCATGGCGATGGCGTTGATGTACAGCGTGTCCAGCGCCAGAACCCGGTCTGGTGCGTCCGGGCCTTTGATCAAGCGGTACACGTTGAGCAGGGCGGCAACCATAACCATCGCGATGGTTATGTAGAGTGCGGTCGTCATCATCGGAACATCTCCATCAGCGGCTTCTCGTATCGCTTGTGGATGGCATCGATCACCTCTTGCTCGCTGGCAGCATCCAGAGCATGGATCAGAAGGGTCTTGTTGTCATCGCTGACATCGGCGCTTACCGTACCCGGTGTCAGTGAAATAGTGCTCGCTAACAGGGAGATGGCCAGAGGGTGATCCAGCTGAAGCGGGTAGTTCACGAAGACTGGCTGAGGTTGTCTGGGGCTCAGGATCAGAATCGCCACAGAACAGCTGGCAACCAGGATATCCCAGAGCACCATGAGCACGAACATGGGCATGCGCCAGACCTTCACGAAAGCCGGTCTCTCAGGCCAGAAACCGTGGGTGATTTGAGGGATGATCCAAGCTAACAGCAAGCCCATGACCACGCTCGCACCGGAAATGCCATCGCTTAGAAATTGCCAGGTGCTGAACAGCACCAGACTCAACCAAGGTTGCGGGAAGTTCAATCGGTCCAGCATCAGTTATTCCCCCCGAACATTGGTGTTGTGAGAATCTGAGTATAGGCAGAGGTGTCGAACAGCTGGGCGGCTGTGGCCACAGTGTACTCGTTGATGGGGCCGGCAAAGGCCACGATTACAACGGTTAGCCCGATCAGAGCACCGGTTGATACAGACACGACACCCTTCATCGGCTCGGGCGGCTTGATGTGTCCGTCAATGGTACGCCAGAACAGGATGCTGCCGGCGCGGCTGTATGCGATAAGGGTAAGGAAACTGCCCACAAGCAGAACAGACCAGAGCCACGCCATTTGCGGGCCGGCGTCTACGGATTTCAAAATCAGCACTTTGCCGAAGAAACCACTCAACGGTGGCAGGCCGGCAGCGGATACCGCACCAATCATGAACAACACACTGATCAGGGTCCTGTGCGGCATTTTCGGCGCGGTGACAATACGGTCGCTCGCGCTGCCTCGCTGAATTGCCACCAATTCGGCGACTAAAAACAGTCCAGCGACCGTCCAGGTGGTGCTCATCAGATAGAACAGTGCGGCCGACAGCCCCGCTTCAGAACCTAAAGCAACAGGCGCCAGGAGCGTGCCGACAGAGATGATGACCTGCCATGAAATGAGTGTCTTCAAGTTGTTAGCACCCAAGGCTCCGATGACACCCATGGCGAGAGTGATGAGGGCCAGAGGAAACAGCCAGTCCATGCCAAGGAATGCTAATTCTCCGGAGTTTTCACCGAAGATCAGAACATATACCCGGATAATTGCGTAAACACCAACCTTGGTCATGATCGCAAACAAGGCCGCCACCGGCGCCGTGGCTTTGGCGTAGGCTTTCGGTAGCCAGAAACACAGCGGCAGAATGGCCGCTTTCAGGCCGAACACGACCAGCAGCATCATGGCGCCGGCTTTCACCAGTGACAGGTTTTCACCGGTAACCTGCGGCACTTTTACCGCCAGATCCGCCATGTTCAGGGTGCCGGTTACGCTGTAAATCATGCCCACGGCGATCAGGAAGATGGCTGAACCCACAAGGTTCAAGGCCACGTAGTGCAGGCCGGGCACGGTTCGAATGGTACCGCCGCCGTGCATCAGCAAGCCGTAGGACGCGATGAGCAGAACTTCGAATGCAACAAACAGGTTGAACAGGTCGCCGGTCAGAAAGGCAATGTTCAGGCCCATGATCTGGAACAGAAACAGCGTGTGGAATTGTCGGTTTCCCTCGTCTGCTCCACCAATCGAGAAAATGTGGGCAAACACAGCCAGTACCGATGTGAGCACCAGCATCAGCGCGGCGAGGCGATCGAGCACCAGTACGATGCCAAAGGGCGGTTGCCAGTTACCGAAGGCATAAACCCGGTAGCTGCCATCGTCAGCCAAGCTTAACAGGACCACGGAGGCAGCTAAAACCAGCGCGCTGGTGGCAATGGCCAGAGTTCGCCGCAAGCTGATGGGCGCGTAACCCATAAAAGTCTGCAATATCCCGCCGAGTAACGGGATTGCGATGGGAGCAATGAGCCAGTGATTCATTTGCCGGTTTCCTCCTGTTCCTGCTTTTTGTTGGCAGGCTGTACCGGCGGGCAGCCGTCTACATGATCGTCGTCGTTGTCGGCCAGATTACGCAACGACAACACCACCACAAACGCGGTCATAGCGAAGCCGATAACGATCGCGGTTAACACCAGAGCTTGGGGCAGGGGATCCGCGTAATGTTCAGCGGTACCGAGAATGGGCTGTTGCGCTGTACTCAGGCGGCCTGAGGCAAACAGAAACAGGTTGACCCCGTAAGACAGCAGCGTGAGCCCCATGACAACCGGGAAGGTTCGGGCCCGGAGCAACAGGTAAGCGCCCGATGTGGTGAGCGCACCTATGGCCAGTGCAAACAAGAGTTCCATTATGATTTCCTCCCCGGGCTTTTAATGGCTGAGTGCGGCGAAATCCGGCCAATGCTGACTAAAATCAGCATGGTGGCGCCAATGACTGCCAGGTAAACGCCTAAGTCGAAGATCAGTGCCGAGGCCACTTCAAATTTGCCGACCACCGGCCAGGTGATGTACCCGAACGTAGACGTCAGGAACGGGTAACTGAAGGCCAGGCTGCCAGCGCCGGCAATGGTGGCGAACAGCAAGCCAAACCCGATGACGTTGTGGTACTTAATGCCGACGCGGTCTTGAGTCCAGACCATGCCATTGGCAATGTATTGAATGACCAGCGCCACCGATGTGATCAGGCCAGCGATGAAGCCGCCGCCTGGCATATTGTGGCCTCGCAGGAAAATATAGGCCGACACCATGAGTGCCATGGGAAGCATGGGGCGAGCGATTTGCTTCAGCATCAACGGATAGGCATCACGAGTCCAGGTGTGGCCTTGACCATCCCCAGGGGGTGGTGTCAGTGCCGTATTCTTGAGCATGGCGTAAATGCCCATGGCCGCGATGGCCAGTACGCTAATCTCACCGAGAGTATCAAAGCCCCGGAAATCCACCAGAATGACGTTCACCACGTTGGTGCCACCACCCCCGGGTTTACTGTTCTCAAGGAAAAACTCGGAAATGGAGGTGAACGGTTGGGTCAGCATGGCCAGGGTGATCAACGTCATGCCGGTACCGGCTGTCAAGGCAAGGATAATGTCCCGTGTCCTCCTGCTCTTTGACGTCTCAAGCGGAGTCCAGGATGGCATGTAGTAGAGCGCCAGCATCAACAGCACCATGGTGACCACTTCCACCGACAACTGGGTCATTGCCAGGTCGGGGGCCGAGAAGCGTGCGAAGGCCAAAGCGACCATCAGACCGACCACACTGAGTAGCACCAGGGCGGTGAAGCGCTCACGGTGAATAAAGGCGGTCGCCAGTGCCGACACGATCAAGAAGCCCGCACCAACGGCGGTAGGCCAGTCGATAGGGGAAAGCCCGTTACTACCCACAAAGACGCCCAAATCCATGATGGGGACGATCGAAACGGCGATAACGCTCACCACCATTAACATGGCGTAGCGTTGCAATGAGCCGTTCTCAATGCGCGCCGTCAGGCGGTGGGAAAAGTCTTCGATTCGCATCAGCACGGCTTCAAATATCGCTTTTTCGTCAATTTCCTTGAAGCGAGCGTGGAAGTCGAAAAAACGCTGGCGTTGGCTGTACATCAACAAACCACCCACAAAGGCTGCGACGCTCATCATCAAAGGCAGGTTGATGCCATGCATTACGGCTAACTGGTAATCTGGGACCGCGCCACCAAGTGTAGCCTGAGCCGCGGAAAACAGCAGCGGGCCAACCGAAATGGCTGGGAACATGCCCACCATGACGCAGGCAAATACCAAAATTTCTACCGGGAACTTCATGTAGCGCGGCGGCTCATGAGGCGGGTAGATCGGCAGGTTCACAGGCTTGCCGTTGAAGAACACGTCATGAATAAAGCGAGCGGAATAGGCAACGGCGAAAATACCCGCCAAGGTAGCTACGATCGGAGGAATCCAAGCCCAGAACCCCGGCAGATTCAGCTCCAAAGACTCTGCAAAGAACATCTCTTTACTCAGGAACCCGTTCAACAACGGAACACCGGCCATAGACGACGCGGCGACCATGGCGAGGGTGGCTGTGTGGGGCATGTAGCGCCACAGGCCGTTGATTCTTCGCATGTCCCGGGTGCCGGTTTCGTGATCGATAATCCCGGCCGCCATGAACAGGGAGGCTTTAAAGGTCGCGTGGTTGATGACGTGGAAAAGCGCAGCAACGGCCGCCAGCTTGGTGCCCATGCCGAACAACAGCGTGATCAAGCCAAGGTGGCTGACCGTAGAGTGCGCCAGCAGGCCTTTCAGGTCGTGCTTGAACATCGCCGTGTATGCGCCGATTAGCAGCGTCGCCATACCCGTGAAGCTGACCATGTAGAACCAAAGCTCGGTACCGGCAAGAGCCGGATACAAACGCGCCATCAAGAAAATGCCGGCTTTTACCATGGTGGCAGAGTGCAGGTAAGCAGACACTGGCGTGGGCGCTTGCATAGCGTGAGGTAGCCAGAAATGGAACGGGAACTGGGCCGATTTGGTGAACGCGCCTAACAGCACCAGTGTTAGAGCAACTGGATACATGGCGTGAGCTTTAATCAGGTCGCCTGCGGCCAACACATCGTCCAACTCAAAACTGCCGACGATGTTACCGATGATCAGGATGCCTGCGAGCAGCGCCAGACCGCCACCGCCGGTTACGGCGAGCGCCATCCGGGCACCTCGGCGGGCGTCCTGCTTGTGGGTCCAGAAACTGATCAACAAGAATGAGGTAAGGCTGGTGATTTCCCAGAAAATGAGCATCAGCAGCAGGTTGCCGGACAGCACGATGCCCAGCATCGATCCCTTGAAGCAAAGGAGCAGCGAGTAAAATTTTCTGACGTTTTCGCTGGCCTTCAGATAGTAGTGGGCATAAATAATAATCAGCAACCCGATGATCAGGATCAGCAGCGCGAACATCAGCGCCAGGCCGTCCAGACGGAACGAGAAGGAAATCCCTATCGCCGGCAGCCATTCGAAGCTGTGCAGCACCACACCGCCATCAGCCAATGTGGCCCAGTGTGGAAACAGGGCTGCCAACGCAATCAGCGCGGGCACGGAAGATGCTATAGCAATCGCTGTACGCCCTCCCTGAGCAAACAGGGGAGCAGCAATCGCGCCTAAAAAGGGCAGTAGGACAACCAGCGGTAGCGACATCGCAACCTCGTTTTTGGTGTTTTCAGGCGTGAATGTAGGGCGAAATGCCCCTCAAAGTGTAGTGGGCGGCCAGCCTCACTGCACAGAAAAACCGAGTAAGCACCGGTTTATACAGGGGTTAGCCGAAGCGTGGCGGATCCGGAAAATAGGGAAGACGCCCGCGCTGCAAGACAATGTCAGCGGGCTGAAGGAATCCTGGCGAAACTATGCGGCCGGTGGACCTTCCGGTCATGTTTGCTCCGTCAATGAAACTTGAAAGCCGATAATACGTGGCTAGCCGGGTAGGTCAAGTCAACTTGATGGCGATCAAGTGTATACTGCTCAAAAATAATCTTTGAGAGAGAACCATGAACACACCGTATCCTAACCTTCTGAAACCTCTGGATCTTGGTTTTACCGAACTGAAGAACCGCGTATTGATGGGCTCCATGCACACGGGGCTGGAAGATCGGTTCTGGAATATTCACAAGCTTGCCCGATACTTTGCCGAGCGTGCTGAAGGTGGTGTTGGCTTGATGGTGACCGGTGGTTTCTCGCCGAACCTGGCCGGACAGCTGGCACCGCTGGCTTCAACCATGAACAACCGTGCCACCGCGCTGTTGCACCGCCATGTCACCGGTGCTGTCCACGAGGCAGGCGGTAAAATCTGCTTGCAGCTGCTGCATGCAGGCCGCTATGGCTACCAGCCGTTGATTGTTTCAGCCTCGGCCACCAAATCCCCCATCAGCCCGTTTAAAGCTCGTGCGTTGTCTACCAAAGGCGTGGATCGCCACATCGATGACTTTGTGAACGCGGCCAAGCTGGCGAAGTTTGCCGGTTACGACGGCGTTGAGGTGATGGGCTCCGAAGGCTACTTCATTAACCAGTTCCTGTGTGAACGCACCAACAAGCGCACAGACAAGTGGGGTGGCCCCTACGAAAACCGCATGCGCCTGCCGGTTGAAATCATTCGCCGCATGCGCGAAGCGGTCGGCCCCGAGTTCATCATCATCTATCGCTTGTCCATGCTGGACTTGGTGGAAGGCGGCCAAACCTGGGATCAGATCGTGACTCTGGGTAAAGCCGTCGAGAAGGCTGGCGCTACCATCATTAATACCGGTATCGGCTGGCACGAAGCGCGTGTGCCAACCATTGTGACCTCTGTTCCACGAGGAGGGTTCGCCGATGTGACCGCCAAGTTCTACGGCGAAGTCGATATTCCGGTGTGCACTACCAACCGCATTAACACGCCGGAGAAAGGCGAAGAGATCATCGCCGGTGGCAAAGCCGACATGGTCTCAATGGCTCGGCCTTTGTTGGCAGACAGCGAATTCGTGCGTAAAGCTGAGCAAAATCGAAGTGACGAGATCAACACCTGCATCGCTTGTAACCAGGCGTGCTTGGACCATGTGTTCCAAGCCAAGCGGGCTTCTTGTTTGGTGAACCCCCGTGCTTGTTTCGAAACTGAACTGGTGCTAACCGTTGCCCCTGTGGTTCGTCGTGTTGCGGTAGTCGGAGCTGGCCCCGCGGGCTTGGCAGCCGCCACAACCGCAGCCAAGCGCGGCCACAAAGTGACGTTGTTCGAAGCCGACGACAAAATTGGCGGCCAGTTTAACTACGCCAAACGCATTCCCGGCAAAGAAGAGTTCTATGAAACCCTGCGCTACTTCCAGCGCCAGATTGAGCTGTTGGAAGTTGATCTGAAGCTCAATACCCGAGTGGATGCCGAATCCTTGAAGGCACAGGGCTTCGACGATGTGATCATCGCCACCGGTGTGAAGCCGCGGACGCCGAAAATCGAAGGTATCGATCACCCGAAAGTGCTCGGATACCTCGACGTGCTTCGCCACAACAAGCCCGTTGGTAGCACCGTGGCAGTCATCGGCGCGGGCGGGATTGGCTTCGATGTCAGTGAATTCCTGACCCACGACTTCGAGCGCCAGCCGGAAGGTGAACAGGCTAAAGTCATCGATTGGCAGGCCGAGTGGGGCGTGCATCCGGAGTTCGAAGGCCCAGGTGGCTTGGCAGAGCGCGAAGCCACGCCGACACCGCGCAAAATCTACCTGATGCAGCGGAAAACCAGCAAAGTTGGCGGTGGTTTGGGTAAGACCTCCGGCTGGGTACACCGTAGTAGCTTGAATCATCGCGACGTAGAAATGCTCAAAGGATGCAGCTATGACCGCATCGACGACGAAGGTTTGCACATTACGTTGTCAGATAAGGACGGCAAAGAAATTGAGAAGAAAGTACTGCCGGTTGATAACGTGATTCTGTGTGCCGGTCAGGAGTCGTTCCGAGAACTTTACGATCAGCTTGAAGGCGCAGGCGTGAAAGCGCACTTGATCGGTGGAGCGGATTTGGCCGAAGAGCTGGATGCGAAGCGGGCTATTCGACAAGGTACGGAAGTGGCGGCAGCGCTCTGATGTAGTCATGTTGGGCCATAGAGTGACCATTGAGGTCACTTTATGGCGCATAGAGGTTGGGGCGTTACCGAACCGCTTTCAATGCGTTCGAGATGGCCTCAGCCTCGGCTTCAAGCACCTGACAGCGGAGGCTTTGTCCCTGCTGAAGAGCGTGTTCGATTTGCTTGCACTTCATCTCATAGAGCCGGTTCAGAACGTCGGACTGGCTTTGCCTCAATAATGTGTTCACGGTCTCTTCCCCTTTATACATCTGTCGGGATTCCTTACATTAAGGGCCTGAAACGGACCTTATGTTTAATTTGCTGCATAACGCGCGCCACAATGACGCTGTTTTCGATTAGCGCCCAAAGCGAGAGCGGTACACGCCAGGGGCTAATCCCGTATGTTTTCTGAACAGGCGACTGAAAGAGCTGACATCTTCGTAACCCACCATCCGGGTCACTTCTTCAATGGTGATTCGCGAGTTTTCCAAATGTTGCCGGGCTGATTCGATTCGCAAAACCTGTAAATAGCCGGTTGGGGTGTCACCCGTGGCCGCTTTGAACCGGCGAATCAACGAACGCTCCGTTAACCCACACCGCGATGCCAAAGACCCCAGCGTGATCGACTGGCTGTAATGCGTGTCCAGCCACTCCTGCAGTTTCAGAATGTCCGGGTCAGAATGGTAGCGGCAAGCCTGCAATGCACTGTAAGGCGCCTGACTCGACCGCCCAGCGTCAATCACAAAGGCCTTCGCTAGCTCCCGCGCGACCTGCGCCCCCGCATGTCGTTCCACCAAATACACCCCAAGATCCCACCAAGCCATACCGCCACCGGCGCAGGCAACGTGACCATCGACCGTCACCAGTTTGTCCGGCTGCAAATCCACGTCTGGAAACCGCTGCCGGAATTGATTGCTGAACCCCCAATGGGTAGTCGCTTGCCGCCCGTCCAGCACCCCGGCTTCAGCCAATAGAAAAGCCCCGGTGCAATTACTGGCAACTCGCACCTGATCATCGTTAGTGGACTGGAACTGCGAAAGCCAATTCACCAGCCCCGGGTTATCGGCCAATACCTGATCAATCGGCGCGCCGATGGTGGGAATGATCACCAAATCGTTCTCACCCAGCGGGGCAACGCCCTGCCAAGAGCCGTCAGCACTAATGGTCAGCCCATTGATACATCGACAAGGCTCGCCGGATTCCGTCAGCAAACGCGTACGAAAATACGGATGCGGTGCCTCTCCATGAACCCGCGCCCAAGTCACACCGGCCATTCGAAACAAATCAATAACGCCGGTAATGGCGCTAGCAAGCGCGCCAGTAAAGCCGATAATGGTGACGGTTTTCACAAAGATGACTCCAGATAAAGAAAACTAGGCCAGTTGCCGCAAGAGTAGGGGATTAATTCAGGGGCGTCTCTCGGAGAGGCCCCCCTGAATTAAGCACCGGGCGGATAACTCTTATTTTTGGCGGTTTCGGCCAAGAATAAGTCAGAAACGACAATTTCAACAACAGCAACGGTTGTGAGAGGCTATAGCCAATCAACAGGAGAACACGAATGACCGACACCCTGATCGACCGCCGCGACCTGGCATTCCAGCTCTACGAAGTCATGGACACCGAAGCGCTGACCGAGCGCGAACGCTTCAGCGAACACAGCAAAGAAACCTTCGATGCCGTCATCGAAACCGCTGACAAAATGGCAAAAGAAAAGTTTGCCAACCACAACAGCGCCGCTGACAAAGACGAACCCAAATTCGTCAACGGCCAGGTCGAAATGCTCCCGGACGTAAAAGAAGCCTTCGACGCCTACGCCGAAGCCGGCTTTCTCGCCGGGCGGTACGATTACGAACTGGGCGGCATGCAATTGCCGGAATCGGTCATGGCCGCCTGCAACGGCTTCTTCACTGCCGCCAATCCCGGGACCGCAGGCTATCCCTTCCTGACCACCGCAGCCGCCAACTTAATCCGAGTGTTCGGCAACGACCAGCAGAAAGCGACCATCCTGCCTAACATGCTCAATGGCCGCTTCAGCGGCACCATGGCCCTGACCGAGCCGCACGCCGGTTCCAGCCTTGCCGATATTCGAACCTCGGCCACGCCCACCGATGAAGGGCATTACCTGATCAAAGGTGCGAAAATCTTCATCTCCGGTGGCGAGCAGAGCATCACCGAAAACATCGTCCACATGGTGCTGGCCAAAATCAAAGGCGCACCGGCGGGGGTAAAAGGTATCTCCCTGTTCATCGTTCCCAAATTCCACGTGGACGAAAACGGTAACCCGGGCGAGCGCAACGGTGTCAGCCTCGCCGGCCTGATTCACAAACTCGGCTACCGGGGCACTACAAGTACCGCATTGAGCTTCGGCGATGACGCGCCGTGCCACGGCTATCTGGTGGGCGAACCCCACCACGGCCTGAAGTACATGTTCCAGATGATGAACGAAGCCCGAATTGGTGTCGGTATGGGCGCGGCGGTGATTGGCTACCGTGGCTACATGCACAGCCTCGAATACGCCAAAGACCGCCTGCAGGGCCGAAAAGCCAGCGAGAAAAACCCGGAAAGCCCACAAGTACCGATTATCGACCACGCCGACGTGCGCCGCATGCTCCTAGCCCAGAAGGCCTATAGCGAAGGTGGCTTGGCGCTGTGTTTGTACGGTGCTCGCTTGATGGACGAGCAGCACACTCACCCGGATGAACAAAAGCGTGTCGAGGCCGGAAAACTGTTGGACCTGCTGACCCCGGTCATTAAAGCCTGGCCCTCCGAATTCGGCCCCAAAGCCAACGACCTGGCGATTCAGGTCTACGGTGGTGCCGGTTACACCCGCGAATACCCGGTGGAACAATGCTGGCGCGATAACCGCCTGAATCCCATTCACGAAGGAACCAACGGCATACAAGCTCTCGACCTGTTGGGCCGGAAAATCTGGCAAGACCAAAGCCACGGATTGCAGCTGTTGATGCAGGAAATGCAGGCAGACCTGCAAGCGGCAACCACTGACCGCTGCCAGCAATGGGCACTGTCGCTGAGCGAAACCCTGCAGCAAGCGGTAAAAGTTACCCAAAGCTTGGGTAAATCCCTGATGGGCGGCGAAGTCGACAAATCGTTGGCCAACGCCAGCTGCTACCTGCATTTGTTCGGGCACATCATCGTCGCCTGGATGTGGCTCCGCCAAGCCAATGCCGCTGCCAACGCCCTGGCCTCAGCCAACAGCGACAGCGAGCGAAACTTCTATCAAGGCAAGCTGCAAGCCGCCCAATATTTCTTCCACTGGGAACTGCCAACGGTAGCGCAGGACTTGGTATTGCTGCGCAATCAGGATGATACGTGCCTGAATATGAAAGCTGATTGGTTCTGACTTTGGAGTAGGCGCAATCGGCCGGGATCGCTTGTGCCCGCACATTGGCATAGCCTGCTGACAGGAAAACAGGAAAGGAAAGCGTTATGGCTCTGGTTAATGTTGATAAGAAAAATCATATCCTGCTGATCGGACTGAACCGCCCGGAAAAAATGAACGCCATGAACCGGGCCATGTACCACGAAATCGCTGCCGCCTATTACCAGCTGCAGAACGACCCGGAACTGCGCGTGGCGGTGATGTACGCCGAAGGTGACCATTTCACCAGCGGCCTGCAACTGGACGACTGGGCTGAAGTCTTCGCCAATGGAAAAGGCATCGAACCCGCCGAAGGCGAACTGGATCCTTTCCACATCACAGGTGAAGGTCTCACCAAGCCAGTGGTATTCGCAGCCCAAGGCATCTGTTTCACCTGTGGCGTGGAAATGATGCTCAACACCGACATTCGCGTTGCGGCAAAAGGCACCCGCTTTGCACAGCTTGAAGTAAAACGTGGCATCTTCGCCTGCGGCGGCGCCACTATCCGGTTGCAGCGGGAAATTGGCTGGGGCAACGCCCAGCGTTATTTGCTGACCGGTGACGAGTGGACCGCTGAACAAGCTTATCAATGGGGCCTGATTCAAGAACTGGTCGAACCCGGTGAGCAGCTGAACAAGGCCCTGGAAATTGCCGAGAAGATCGCCAAGGCCGCACCACTGGGCGTTCAGGGCAGTTTGAAATCGTCCAAAATCGCCGTTAGTGAAGGGCAGGATACCGCTAAACAACGTTTGTTTCCCGACCTAGGCCCTGTGATGGCCAGCGAAGATGTAAAGGAAGGTATTCAGTCGTTTTTAGAAAGACGGGATGCCGTGTTTAAAGGAAAGTAAGAGTAAAACTGGTTCCGGTTTCCTGCCGGAACCAGCTCAAGGATTAGGCTGCGTCAGACTTAGGGGCTTTGGCGGCCGCAGCCACCTCAGCCGCATAATCTGCATACTTGGCCATTAGCTCCTCTTTACGATCCGGGTCCCAGTTAATCTTCGACAAATCACCTTCGTAGTGATCAATCACCCGCTTATCCATCGTCTCCGACCACCACTTCGGGAAATAGGCCGGCAACAACATCGACGCATAGCCGCTTGGCAGCTGAGGCGCATTCTCAAAGTGACGCAAAGCCTGGAAGCTACGGCTAGGATGGGCGTGATGGTCCGAGTGCCGCTGCAACTGATACAGGAACAAATTCGTCACAATATTGTTGCTGTTCCAACTATGCTCCGGCTTGGTTCGCTCGTACTTACCGTTTTCATTCTTCTGGCGCAGCAAGCCATAGTGCTCAATGTAATTCACACTCTCCAGCAGACTGGCGCCATACATAGCCTGACCGGCTAGAAATGGAATTGCTCGCGGGCCGCAAATCAGAGTTGTTGCGCCAAAGAACCCGGCGCTCATAGCCCAGCCCTGCAACAGCTCGTTATCCAGACTCCAGAAGCTCTTACCTTTGCGGGCTAGGCGTGTCTTCTCAATTTTGACCGCAGACTTCAGGCCGCCTACCACCGTGCGCGGCAAAAACTTCCAGAAACTTTCGCCCATCTTGCTGCTGGCCGGATCTTCCGGGGTTGCCACTCGCTTGTGATGCCCGAAATTGTGCTCGACCACA
Source organism: Marinobacter sp. SBS5 (assembly GCF_048285575.1). Taxonomy (NCBI): domain Bacteria; kingdom Pseudomonadati; phylum Pseudomonadota; class Gammaproteobacteria; order Pseudomonadales; family Marinobacteraceae; genus Marinobacter; species Marinobacter sp. SBS5. The sequence continues at coordinate 815,986 of NZ_JBLWAZ010000001.1, forward strand.
AAGTGGGTATAACCGGTAGGTGCAAGAGCCGCCATCGCCATCAGTTTATTTAACTTGTTCGATTTATGGCCCAGCTCATGAGCGGTGTTGATCCCGATGCCGTTGATGGCCCCCACCGTAAAGGTTAAGCCGATTTTGTCTTCGAGCGGGACGTTCTTGCGGCTGGCCAGCCAAGCACCCATAAACGTCATAGCGTATTGGGTGGGAATGAAGGCTTTCACGATCCGGTCGTAGTATTTGTCTTGCTCTAAAGACTTCACTGCAGATTCCGGCGGGTTGCTTTTGTCTTCTCCCACCGCTCTGTCGAGGGCTGGGATCACGCCGTGAATCAGAATCGGGCCGGTCCACGCCAGTGCTTTCAGTTTCTTGGGTGCAATTGCGTACCCGGCCAACGCCGCCAGACCGATACCCGGCAGAGCCGGGCCTAGCAGCCACATATATCGCTTGGGGTCTTTCCAGTCTTTACCCGCTGGCCGCGCAGATGTATGGACGTTGGATGCTTTTAGTGTTGTTTGAACTTTGGCATTCATAGGAGGTGCTCCCTCTCGCTCGTTGATGCATTTAATTTATGTCGAACAATATGGCAATACAACAATGCGGTGGAACAATGGCCTGTAATGATAATCTGGGTGGGTTGGCGTAACTCGCCACAGTGGTCCATTCTTCGGGTAATAAAAACAACAAGGAAATGTCGACATGAGTACTACAAATCCCGCACGGGAGGTGATTTCCTGGAGTGCTCAGGAGTGGCTGAGAGAATACATACGCACACAGCGCCAGGCTGAAATCGTGTATCAGGATCCGTCAGGGCAGATGATGATTGTGCACGAAGTTCTGCAAGATATTTTGAGTCGGGCTGGTCATGATTTTCTGGTTTTAGGCACCGGCAAAGTACTGGGTGTCGAGCGTGTACTGCTTATCGATGGTCAGGAGTTAACGAAACAGTAATTCTGCCGTAATTGCGATCTACTGGCTCGGGCTCTACGCTAGGAAAGCTAAAGTCACGTACCAACAGAAGGAAATGTTATGAACAAGCTCACACTAAGTGCACTGGCGCTCCTTATGACGCTCGGCCTAGCAGCTTGCAGTTCCGAAAGCGATGAAGGTGCTGATTTCGAGCAAGCGGGCGAAAACGCTGCGGAGATGATGGACGATGCGACTGATTCCGCGGAAGAAGGCATGGAAGAAGCCACCGGCACGGACGAAAGCGCCTTGGGCGAGATTCAAGAAGGCTTTGAAGAAGCCGGTGATAAAATGGAAGAAGCCGCTGACGATACCAGCGATGCTATGGAAGAAGCTGCAGATGACGTTGCCAAATAAGTTCGTTGTATAAGCAGCTAGTCAAAAAGGCGCCTTCATGGCGCCTTTTTTATGGTTCACACATACTGTCTTTAAACGGTAAATAAAACGACACGAAATCGATGCGAGCCTGTCATATAGACCTAGGACACTGATCTCTCGATAACGCCGGATGGCCCAATTATTCAAGAGAGAGAAAGCATGGCTAAGCACGATCTTGACTCCAATTATCAGGACCCTAACTACGAACCGGTCGTGAATCACGCGGGTAACCGTCCATTTGATCAGGTGTTAACCACCCGAATGCAGCGCCGTGCGGTGTTGAAAGGTTCTGTCGGGGCTGCACTGGCCAGCCTTGTGGGTGTGGGGCTCGCGGGCTGCGGTAGCAGTGATGGCGACAATTCAGTTTCTGCTCCCGATGGCTCTGGTGGCACTGGAGAGGGAACGGTTGAGCTTTCCATGGGCTTCAAAGCGGTGCCCGTTTCTAATGCGAACCAAGTCGTCGTGCCGGAAGGCTATGCCACCACAGCGTTCCTGCCCTGGGGCACCCCTATTACCGGAAGCTACCCGGCCTACAAGCCGGATGGAACCAATACCGGTGCAGATCAAGAGCAGCAAATGGGCATGCATCACGATGGCGTGCACTTCTTTCCTATCGACCTGAAAGCGGGTGGCAACAGTTCCACTGAAGGTCTGTTGGTGATGAACCATGAATACATCAACCAGACCGCCTTGCATGCCAATGGTGCCACGGGAGCGAGCAGCAATGGCGGTGTCCGCCCTGCCGATGAAGTGCGTAAGGAAATTGCCGCTCATGGCGTGTCGGTTGTTCACATCAAACAAGATAACAACGGCACGTGGGACATTGTGTTTGGAAGTCCGTTCAACCGTCGCGTTACCGGCGGTACCGAAATGGAAATACGAGGCCCTCTCCGCGGCTATCCCAAGCTGGCGACCAAGTTCAGTCCGGCCGGAGAACGCACTCGCGGAACTCTGAACAATTGCTCCATGGGGCCAACGCCTTGGGGCACGTATTTGGCTGCTGAGGAAAACTGGCACGGGTACTTTGCCAACAAAACTCCGGGCGTGCGCCCTCGTGAACAGGTTCGCCACGGCGTTGATGGTACGTCCCGTTACGACTGGGAGCTGGCGGATAACGGCGATGATGCGTATGTGCGCTTTGATGTAACGCCGGGGGCAGGCGCAGCTACGGAGGATTACCGGAACGAAGCCAATACCTTCGGATATATGGTTGAAATCGACCCCTTCACTCCGGAAAGCGCGCCTCAAAAGCGCACGGCCCTGGGGCGCTTTGGCCATGAAGGCGTGATTTTCGCCCCCGTAAAAGAAGGGCAGCCGGTAGTGTGTTACTCCGGTGATGATTCCCGTTTTGAGTACATTTACAAGTTTGTGTCGTCGAAGCCCTATTACGCAGCGACGGCGGGTGGCTATCTGCTGGATGAGGGCGCCTTGTATGTGGCTCGCTTCAATGATGACGGCTCGGGGGAGTGGCTGCCGTTGGATCTGAATGATGCCGGCTTCGCCTCAAAAGTCACCGCAGCGATCGGAACTACCGTGGGTGAGATTGCCTTTGATGGTTTTGACGGTCAGGCGGATGTACTGCTGAATACCCGTTTAGCGGCTGATATTGCCGGTGCCACGCCAATGGACCGGCCGGAGTGGGGCGCCGTTGACCCGAACTCGGGTGAGGTCTACTTCACTCTGACCAATAACTCCAAGCGCACCGAGGCCCAGACCGACGCAGCCAACCCGATTGCCAATAATCGCAATGGGCACATCATTCGCTGGACGGAAGCGGAGAATGATCACGCCGCTACCCGTTTTGATTGGGATATTTTCGTGTTCGCTGGTGAACAAGGCACTGAAACGGTGGTTGATGGCGAAGCGGTTGTCACCCTGAACGACGACAACATCTTCAACAGTCCGGATGGCTTGTGGTTCGACTACAACGGCCGGCTGTGGATTCAGACCGATGGCCGGGACGAGGCACCTTACCAGAACAATATGATGTTGGCGGCTAACCCTGAAACCCGGGAGATCAAACGATTCTTCGTCGGGCCGGTGGGGTGTGAGGTGACCGGTGTAACCGGTACGCCAGACATGGCAACCATGTTCGTGAACATTCAGCACCCAGCTGCAAACTGGCCGGATGCCAACGACCCGCGACCACGGGATGCAACGGTGATAGTGACCCGTGAGGACGGTGGCGTGATCGGAAGCTGATCCAGTCGGGGGCAACTGCTGGACCATAGCGGGCTTTGCGAGAGTGCAAGCCCGCTATGCTAGACTTGGGAAAACCCATTTCTAGGAGCCGTACCTTTGGCCGAACCGGAATACATTCCCCGTAACGATGAACCTCAGCAACCTTCCACGGACTCTGCGCGTAATCTGGCGGTCGTCGTTTACCTTCTTCAAGCGCTGTCGTTCTTCTTGGGCGGTATTACGGGCTTGGTGGGTGTGATCGTGAATTACGTCAAGATGGACGACGTTCGCGGCACCTGGATTGAAAGCCACTTCCGTTGGCAGATTCGCACCTTTTGGATTGGTCTGCTGTGGACGGTGATAGGGATTGTTACGACGCCCCTGATCATCGGCTGGTTCATTCTGTTGGGCACATCGATCTGGGTCATCTATAAAATTGTCAAAGGCGCTTTGGCGCTGAATGACCGGAGAACCGTTTAATCCTTCTTTTTTAAGCTAATTTCCCTCCCCCCACCCTGTTCTCACTGGTCCGCTCCTTCTCCTTGGGGCGGCGCGTGATTTCCGTATTCCTGTCTGTGCATGCAGTATCTATATCGCAATATTGTTTAACAAAAAGTTAATGTTTTCGCGCTTGAATCATTGGGGGCCCGTTGTCTAGCCTGTCGGTAGGTATAGGTGCATGTAATAAAAAGATTTTAGATATGAGATTCAAGTCTCGCCTCTCTTGCATTTTGTCTGGTAATGGCGAATTTGACACTTTGGCTAGGCGTTTGGGTCACCTAGATAAATCTAGTGCTGGCCTAAAATGCCAGTAGCGAGGTCGATTTACGTATTTTGGTAACTAATAAGAACCAAGGAAGAGGAGTAAGCTTTATATGGTGCGAAGGAATTTGTTGGCAGTATCGGTTGCTGGCCTGTGTATGACTACGACATTTATGGTTCAGGCAAAGCCCGTTCAGCATGAAGGTGAGGTATCAATACTCGGTAGTTATATTAAACCGGACACAGATCGAGTCGATGACTACGGCACCGCGATACGGGGTATGTATAGCCAAAGGCTCAGTCAACATTGGTGGTTAGAGCCGCAGTTCTTTGCGGGAATTCTGGAAACGGGTGTTGATGGTGGTACGGACTATTACCAGCAGGGATTAGGTGCAGATTTTAACTACCGCCTGTTCGGAGCTGAAACTTTCTCTCCTTATGTTTCCATCGGTGGCGGTGTTTCTCGCAACGATGTATTCAAAAGCACCGGCAACGAATTTAATGGTTATGCGAACGCCGCTTTAGGGGTGATTTCTTCCTCCTTCTCCAAGACTGGACTTCGCCTCAGAGCAGATGCCAGATACCTTTGGGATGCCTTTGAAGAAGACTATTCGGATCTTCATTTCAGTTTAGGTTTAACCGTTCCTATCGGTGCAACCCGTACCCGAATTGTTGAAAAAACTGTCGTTATTGAAAAGCCGATTGTCGTTGAGAAGAGCTTCGCAGACTCGGATGGTGACGGCGTGGTCGATGGCGTCGATCAGTGCCCGAACACCTTGGAAGGTCTCGAAGTTAACGCCGTTGGCTGTGTGGAAACTAACCAAGCGCAGACCGTTGTGCTGCAGGGTGTGACTTTCGAATTTAATTCTGACCGCCTTACCGCGAATGCGAAAGACATTCTGATCAGCACGGCTGACGCTCTGAAAGGTCAGACCGATCTCAAAGTAGAATTGGCCGGTTACACCGATAGCCAAGGTTCTGCAGACTACAACCGCGAGTTGTCTCAAAAGCGTGCGAATGCGGTACGCAATTACCTGCTGAGTCTGGGTGTTGCACCTCAGCAATTAACCGCCAAAGGTTATGGCGAGGCCAACCCAGTGCGTAGTAACGACACCGAAGAGGGTCGTGAACGGAACCGCCGCGTTGAATTCAATGTGGTATCGGATGCAGCCGGAGAGGGTGTTTAATCATGAAGTTGAATAACTTGAATTTCCCTTTGATTTTATTGTTTACCGCATTGCTGGCGTTGGCCGGTTGTGAAGCCGATGGCTCTGGTGATGGCCCTAGCGTTAACGGTGGTGGGCAGAACGTTGACGACCGCAGAGATTTTGATGGAGACGGTGACGGAATTCCTGATAACGAGGATTCCTGCCCGAATACCGCTAACGATGGTGTTGATTCAGACGCCGACGGTATTGATGATGCCTGTGACGGCGAAACCTCCAATAATGACGACATCGATGGTGACGGCGTCCTCAATGGTGTAGATAACTGCCCGTTGGTTGCCAATTCGGATCAGCTCAACACCGACCGTGATTTGTTCGGCGATGCCTGTGACATCGATTCCGATGGTGACGGCATTGACGATAAAGAAAAGAATACGGATGGCAGCTACACCGACACCGGTGCAGATAACTGCCCTCTGATTGCCAACCCTTCCCAGGCGGACCGTGATGGTAATAATGTGGGTAATGCCTGTGATACCGATGCAGACGGGGATGGGGTTGCCGATAAGGCAGTCGATGAGGCTACAGGCCAGTTCTCGGTGATCGATCCGGCGGATGGTGGTGATAACTGTCCTCTGGAAGCGAACTCCGGTCAGGAAGATGCAAATGGGGATGGTGTCGGCGATGCGTGTTCGGCTGATAAGGACGAAGACGGAGACGGTGTTGTTACTGGTGATAACTGTCCGTTGGTGTCCAACCCCAATCAGAAAGATACCGATCTTGATGGTACCGGCGACGCCTGTGACGTCGACATGGATGGAGATGGCGTGGATGATAAAATCGATCTTGGATTTGGTAACTTCGGGCCGAAACTGATCAATCCGGACAACTGTCCGTATGTACCTAACGGTCCTGACCAAGCGGATGTTGCCGGTGTTGGTAACCAGACCGACACCGACGGTGACAGCATTGGTGACGCATGTGATCGAGTCGATAACATCGAGTTTGCTTGCGGCGTTGGTCAGCAGTTCACGCCTATGCTCGCTAGCGACAACGACATCAAAGCGGTGGCCTCCGCAGACGAGTCTGGCTGCCTGTTACCCGCTTTGGGTGGGCTGTTGTGTAACGTGAGCGATGAAGGCAACGTCATCGATGAGGATCTGGGCAACTTTGCGACCATCCAGAATACCAACCTGCTTGGTCTGTCGAACGTTGGACTGCGGGTAGCGGCGACCTCTGGTTTCGCTTATCCTGGACAAAATGTGATCGGTGTTTCGGTCGCAGAGGCGGCTCAGCTGGTTAGGCTAGGTCTGCTGACCAACGGTGGTTTGAAAGTGCGGACGTTGCTCGACGGTGAGATTCAGGAGGAGTCTAATGGTCAGGTGGGTGCGGATCTGGACCTGCTGGGTATCTCCGGACTGTTGGGTGGTGATGAGGTAGGGTTCCTAGTGTTCCAGACTTCAAAACGTTTTGATTCGGTGGAAGTGGTCAGTGGCGGCTTCCAGCTTCTGTCACTGCTGGACGAGTTCAACGTACACGCTGTGTGCGCGTCCAAAACCGAGGTTCAGGTGCCGTAACAACAACCTGAATGAAACAAAAAAGGCCGGCAATTTGCCGGCCTTTTTTGTTTCCCGTGTCCCGTCTAAAAAGGCCGGTCAATCTTCCGTCACTTCATCCAACCGCAGCGCACTGATCATCCCCGCAAATCCCATCAACCCAAGCACGATAATCACGGCGATATCGGAAATCAGCGAGATAGCTGCGGTGAGTGCTCCGGTTGCCAGCAACAAAACACCAATCACCGTGTTACTCACTGATGTGTAGTCCGTGCGCTTGTTGCCGCCGGCCATGTCCACCAAATAGGTTTTACGGCCAAGACGAACTCCGGCGTGGGCAATGCTCAGAATGAAGAAGGCAATGGGGTAAAACCAGGCTCCCCCGAAACCGGGGCCAAACACCAACGCCAAACACCCAACCGTGACACAGATCCCACTGGCCATCGCGGCGCCACGGATCATCACGCGGCGGCTGGAGGTATCGGCCGCCCACCCCCAGAAACTGGCGCTGAGGGAGCTGGCCAAGCTGCTGGCGAGCAGGAAGAAGCCGAGCATCCAGCCAATATCGGATTCTTTCTGGGCCAGCACGACGAAGTAGGGGGAGGCCAGTGCGGAGCACAGCAACAAGGCCCGGGTGATGACAAAGTTTCGGAACAGGGTGTCGGTGCGAAGCAGAGAAAGGCTTTTGAAGGCTTCAGCCAAAGCGTTCCCACCGCCATCGGTTTCACCGGGGTATTCTTCAACCCCAGCGAACAGAAAACCGGCGATAATCCACATGCTGGCGGCGAGCAACAGTAGAAGGGTGTAGAAGCCGACGGTTGGGTCGCCGCGATCCCAGAATAGCAGGGCGGTAAGGATCACGGTGGCCGTGCCGCCAAGGGAACTGGCCAAGCCGGACAAGCGGCCGCGGCGGGTTTTTGGTATGCATTTGCCTTGCACGTCTTTCATGGAGACTGAGCAAAAGCCGCGAGACAGCGAGAATACGACGAGGGCAGCCACAATGCCGGTACCTGCAGCGTAGCCTTCCAGAAACCAAACGCTGGCAGCCATGGCTATGACACTCATTGCCTGCCCGAAACTGCCCAAAGTCCAGAACCACTTGCGCACAGCTTTTCGGCGGACCCAAGCGCCGATCACCATTTGCGGCACCATCGATCCCGATTCCCGGATGGGCACCAGCCAAGCCACCAGAGCGGGTGCCCCGACGGCGCTCATCAGCCAGGCCAAAACGGTCTTCGGGCTGATCAGCAGGTCGCCCAGCTTGGTCAAAACGTTGCTGAATAGAATCAAGAAGAAGTTACGCGGGACTTCCCGGCAGGCTTCCGCGGGAATGTCTTTGCAAACACGCGCATCTTCTTCGTTGGCAATCAGGCTGTATAGCTGGTCAATCGAATAGGAAGACTTTTCGGACAAGGTGACTACTCCGGCCAAAGTTTTTGCCAAGCATAGCAGGAGCCGGGAAGTTGCTTAAGGAACACTTGGTGTACTCGTTGCTGACTACACCAAGTGGTGATCCCAATACAGGGGCAGTTGGGCAATTTCCTGAGCGGGTTGGTTTGCGCCAAGCTGAACCAGCTTGCCTTGGCCCGAGGAAATCAGAAAATCCCCTCCGGCCAGCGCCTGCACACCTGAACAGTCCGGAATAGAGGCTTTTGTGAGCAGTTTTCCAGTGCTGCCTTGGAAAATCACTGCCGTGCCGCCCACCGGAGACGCTGCCGCTACCAGATCGTTTTCCGGGTGCGCGATGACGCTGGCAATGTAGTTGGCGAGGGCGGCTTGAGTCTCCTCGTCAAAACGAATTTCTCGCAGCCGGTTGTCGTCCAGCCGGGCAAGCAGAGCCGGGCTTTCATGGCGGGGCCCTTGGTGTTGATAAGCCACATACACTTTGCCCGAAGGGTGGATGTCTAAGTGCCGGAGGCTCTGTTGGTGATGGCTAGGGTTTAGGCGGCCAATAATCTTACCCGAGCGACGATTCATCAGAATCAGTGCCGGTGCCATTGTATCGAGATTGAGTTTCAGCCGGTCGTAATCGGGGTGGGTGAGGATGCCGCCAAGGGCGACGGCAAGGGTTTCGCCGTCTGGATGTAGAGTAATTTGGTGTGGGCCTATACCCGCCAATTCGAAGGTATTCACCCGCTGGTAGTTTTGCTCGGCATCGAAAACAGCAACGATACCTTCACCCGGCTCATAACGACTGGCGGTGGCATACAGCCAGCGACCATCTGGCGAGAATACGCCATGACCAACAAAGTGTTCGCCCGGAGCAGCTTCAATATGGTGAAGGCGGCTACCGGTTCGGGTGTCCAGCACGTAGAAGCTCCATCCCGGTCGGCGCTCGAAGAACACCAGCTGGTTGCCCACTGGACGAGAGCAACCGCTGTGGCAACGGGTTTTCACTGGCGAAACCCAAAGCGGCGCGCCTTTCAGGTCGAACGCGCTAACGCCGAAGGTGCCATCGGGTTTACCAACAGCCGCGGAATAGTGTTCGGGGTTGAAGCCGGATTTTCGAGGCAGCAGGCTGCAGCCACTCAGACTCAAAGCAGCGCTGCCGGCAAGAGCAGCCTTCAAAAGTTGTCGTCGGCTTCTATCCATCACAAGTGGCCTCTCAGTCGCCGTCACTGGAATTGAAGCCGCGCACAACACCCAAAGCAACGGCGGCTTGATCGTTGACGAGTGTGGTTAGCTGAGAGACATCTACGTACAGCCCTTGCAGAACCCGAAAAGCGTTGTCGTCGGATAGTAGAGTCGTCATTGGTTGGTTTGCAGCCGGGAAATTATCCAGTGCCGCTTTGAACTGGCGTCGGATTCGAGCAGCGAGATCCAGTTCACCGTTCTGTTCCAGCAATTCCAGAAAGCCGGGCAGGAAATGTTGCTGCAGTCCACGCAAAGTAGCTTCAACCGACAACAGGCTGGCGCCGCTGCGCCAGGCATCGGTGATGTATGGATTACGTTTGCCGTTGCCGCGAAGCCCCATGGGCTTTGCCAGGCGCCGTTCTTCAAGGATCTCCAAGGTTGTCATGGCAGCCTTGATGGTGGAGATGTGATAGGCCTCGGTATTGAGATAGGGTGTTTTGAAATCGTGCCAGTCGGCGCTGAGCCGTTGGCTGTTTGAGGCCATGTGCCGGGTGATGCTGGTTAGCAGAGCGCAACTATGGGGGGCTGGCAGGGCGCGTTCACCGGAAGCCAAGGCCTCATCGAATAACAGGTATTCCAGCATTGGGAAGCCCTGAACCGCCACGCCTGATTGCTCAATTACGTCTGCGGTGATGGGTTGGTCTGATTTGGTTAAGTAACTGGCCTTACGAGCAACCAGATTTTTCGGGTCTGGCCAGAATTGGAACTGCCAAGCCAGATTGTTGTTCTCCACTGGCCCAAAGCTGACAAAACGCACCTGTTGCCAGGCCATAAAGGCATCACGCCAGTGTTGCTCGAGCTGTTCTCTCGCGTCTCTGCTGGGCGCTGCGCAGTAGGTCTTCGCTTGTTTGGCAAGCTGGTTGGTTTCCTCGGCCAGTAGGTCGTAGCCGGACTGGATCGATGGGTGCCAGCCAGCGCGGGCACTCTGCGGCCCATCTGCCGGAGCGGCCGCGTAGCTGATTGAGGCGACAACGGCGAGGGTCGAAGCGCATAAAGCTCGAATGATGGGCTGCATGGCAACTCCTTAAAGCGAATTGAGGAAATCGATCAGAGCTTGTCGGTCACTGGCTGGCAAGTGACGGTAACGGTCGGCAGCTGCCTGTGCTTCGCCGCCGTGCCAAAGAATGGCTTCCTCCGGTGTACGTGCACGGCCATCATGCAGGAACCCTGCTTGCGGATTCACCACTTGGGCCAAACCGGTGCCCCACAGTGGCGGAGTGCGCCATTCGTTGCCGTTGGCGAGGAATTCATCGCGCCCGTCTGCCAACGCAGGCCCCATGTCATGCAGTAACAAATCGGTGTAAGGCCAGATGGTCTGGTTGCTGAGGTCAGGGCGGTCGGCTACTTCTCCGGTGGTGTGCTTGGGCGTATGACAAGCCGCACAGCCTATTTCGTTAAAGCGTTTGGCGCCTTGCTGCACGGTTTTCTGCTCCAGATTGCGCCGTGCGGGAACCGCCAGGCTCTTGGCGTAGAAGGTGACAAAGCCGGCGACTTTGTCGGTGACTTCCGGTGCGCCTCCATCGGGGAATTGTTCACACTTCTGTTCCGGCGTGCAGTCGGTGGTTGGCTTCAGGCTAGAGGTCAGCCCCATGTCACCGGCGAACGCACCCATGCTTTGCTGGTGTACGTTGGGCTCTGCAGCCTTCCAGCCAAAGCGGCCCGGGGCTGTCTGCCTAGTGGCCAGGTCCCATACCTGATTCAATTTCCCTGAAATGCCGTCTTTGTCCGCATCATCAGGATCGGCCAAGCCCTGAAGGTCGCTGATTGGAATGGCTTCCAGCAACCCCATGCCAATCATTTGCGGCGCCACGCGGGGGGAGGTCAACAGATTCTCCGGCAACGGGCCGTAGTTGGGGGTGTCGATGTGATACACCGGCTTACGCATTGATACTTGATGGCCATCGGCCAGAGTCTCAGTGACGGGTTGCCATTCGATGCGCAGATTGGCTTCGGGTTTGGCTGCTGGTAAAGCGGCTGTTTGGAGCTGGGCGCCATAAACGGGAGCCGGTTTGAATCCCTGAGTTCGAAGTATGTCCGAATCTTTTAGCGGGTCCGCGGGTACGGCCAACCGAAGGAACAGGGATACCGGCGGCTCGTCGATGCCCGGAGAGTGACCGCGACCATCTTTGATGTGGCAGCCCTGACACGAGTTGGTGTTGAACAGCGGCCCAAGCCCATCGCGGGCGTCGGTGCTGGCAGGGGCTTCAACCCAAGGGTTTCGGAAGAAGCTGTTGCCCACACTGAAGTCCAGCCGTTTGGTCATCGACAGGTTGGCTTGGGGCAGCGAATAGGCATTGGTGTCTGCTTGTTGAACCGTGCCTTCACCACCGGTATTCGGTGTGGTTTGTATCGGGTAGCCAGAATGACTGGCGGCGAAAACGGGAACGCTGGCCATAGCCAGCGTTCCCCAGATTAGTACGTTTTTCATCGTGCCTCAGAATGCGTGGCCGGCATCGTCAGGGGACAGGGCTTCAATGCCGAGTTGGCGTGCGGCTTGCTCAATGGAACCGGTCTGTTCAACAAGTGCCATGATCGCGTTATTAACGATCTGTGCACCTTCGGTGTTGCCCGGTGCGATCATGGTGTCAAAGGCCATCGGGTTGTCGCTGCTTTCAGCGTGCGCTTTTAGTTGTCCCAGCGCTTTCATGGAAGCATCCAGTTGGGCGTTCAGGCGAGCGTCCAATTCAGGGTTATTGGCTTCCACCAGATCGGACAGTGACGGACCGCTGACCAGACTGCCATCTACGCGGCGGTAGGTGCCGGTATAAACATTCTGGATACCCTGGCCATTGTAGTAGTGGGAGTTGTGGGTGTTGTCGCTGAAACAGTCGTGTTCGTCTTCATAGGAGTTGGCTTCCAGAGCCACCTTCATACGCTCGCCAGCCAGCTCGCCGAGAGACAAAGAGCCCATGCCAAACAGCATTTTCTGAACCGCTTCGTCTACATTGCCGCTTGTCAGTTGGCTGCGGTAGTTGTTCTCGCTACCCGGAGCCCACTGGGCCACCATCCATTCGAGGTCGGAGACCAACAGGTCGGTCACAGCATCCAGATACTGTCCGCGGCGCTCGCAGTGGCCGTTGGTGCAGTCCGAGCCCGCTGCGTAATCGGTGACCGGGCGTTCACCGGCGCCTTGTTCAAAACCGTGCTGGTCCTGCCCCCACAGCAGGAATTCCACCGCGTGATAGCCCGTGGCGACGTTGGCTTCAGAGCCGCCAATTTCGTTCAAGTTAGCCAGCAGTTCCGGGGTTAATACGGTTGTGTCGAGCATTTCCCCGCCCACGTTAACGCTGGTGTTTGCGATAATGTTGGCCGTTGCGCCGGCGTTGCCCAATTCGTACTGGTAATCGTCGGCTTTGACGTAATCGATCAGCCCTTCATCCAGCGGCCATGCGTTCAGCTGGCCTTCCCAGTCGTCCACGACCGTGTTGCCGAACCGGAACACTTCTGTTTGCTGGTAGGGCACACGGGCAGCTAGCCAGGCTTCTTTGGCTGCTTGCAGAGTTGCTTCGGTAGGGTTGGCAATCAGTTGATCAGTGGCTTTATCTAATGCTTTTGCGGTGATCAGGGCGTCCTGGTAGTTGGCGTGAGCCAGGTCCGCGTAATGAGAGACCACAGATGCTTTAGTGACCGGTTCAGAGTTGTCGGCAGTGTTGGTGAGGGCGCAGCCGGTGGACAGGGTGGCTGCGATGGTTAGGGCCAGCGGAACCGGGCGGAACAAAGCGGTCATCGAAAACTCCGTGTTGCGTGGATGTGGTTGGTAATAGGAAGTATTAGCGTTTGCATTATGGGGGCTTTGATAACTTTGACGCAAGAATTTTTGTTTTGAAGCGACAAAGCGCATCAGTTTGGTGTTGTTTGTAAGGGGTGTCTGCGGCTTAATGGACGGCTGAAATCAGGAGTACGATATGTTGAGTTATCTTCACGCCTTCCATGCCGGAAACTTCGCAGATGTTCAAAAACACGCGGCATTGACGTTGGCGTTGACCATGATGCAAGCCAAGAAAACCGCCATTGCGTGTTTTGATACCCACGCCGGTAGTGCGCTGTATGACCTGACCAGTGAGCGCGCCAGAAAAACGGCAGAAGCCGATGCCGGTATTCACCGGCTGTGGTCGTTACGCGGACAGCTGAATTCGCCAGACTGGCAGCCAATGGTGAAGTTGTTGGGCGGCCTGAACAAAGGCTCCGGCACCTTATCGCTGTACCCCGGTTCTCCCGCCTGGTTTGCGAATTTGGGCCGGCCCGGGGATTCGATAACGACGTTCGAGTTGCATCCCACTGAAGGGCGGCATCTGGAAACCTGGGGCGCTGAGAGCGGTGTTCGAGTTTTGAACGAAGATGGATTGAAAGGGTTGTTGAAATGTTTGCCACCCGCGCAGCCCAGACTGCTCACACTGATCGATCCGTCCTATGAAGTGAAAGACGACTACGACCTGGTCGCGAAGACCTTGGCTCAGGCATGGAAGAAATGTCGCCACGGTGTGTATCTGATTTGGTATCCCATTCTGACCAGTGGCCTTCAGCAACCGCTGATTGCCGGCGTGGAAGGCAGTGGTGTGCGCAAAGTGTTGCGCAGTGAAGTGATGCTCGAGCAGCCGCCAGAACGGGGCATGGTCGGTTCCGGAATGTTGGTGATCAATCCACCCTGGGGCTTCGATCAACGTCTCAGCGATATGCTGGCGGAGCTTGAGGGTGAGGCTAGACTGGGAGTGTCGGCGACTCTTACTTGGCTGGTGCCTGAATAACACAAAGGGAGACAGTTTTTGACGACGGAAAAGGACAGCGGACAATCTTGTCTGCCGGGAGGCTTGATACCACTGGATCAGTGGAGTACTCCGGATATTTCGGTACACAAAACGCTGCGTGCCGGGTTTAAGGACATACTGGACCAGTTGCGATCGGGACTTGCGCCCGAGAGCGAAGCCTTTGAAAGTTTGGATGACTTGCCCTCCCTGCCGGCTAAAAAACTGAGTAGGTACGCGCCGAAACCGGACGCCGTGGCTTTTGCATCAGCCATACTGGAGCAGCTCGAAGCGCTCCGCCAGCAAGGAACTCACAATCGTCAGTTGAGTTTTATCGTCGCGCCGCCGTTTTCCGGGGTATCCGAAGCGTTGTTGACTTTGCCGGCACGAGTGATTGAGCCGCCAGATAACCTGTTGATGACAGAGCAAGACGCAGACAGTTGGTGGGACGAGCAACTGAACGATGATGACTGGGTGCTGCCAGAGCTCGCTGACTTTTGGCTCCGACACCGTTCTGGTTTGAATCTGCTGAAATCCTTTTTTGCTCGTGCCGCTCTGAATAATGCTGGTAATGGAATTGTGGCATGCTCGAGTTGGTGCTGGCAGTTCTGGGTCAGGTATTGGCCAGAGTTACATGTAGGGCCGTTAACATTGGCGCCTTTGGATTCGGAGCGTTTAACCGGCTGGTTGGATTTTTTAGCACATGGTGGCAATGGATGGTCACTCACGGCGCGCATGACGAACGACGGTCTCTATGTATTGCCGCCCAAGACCGAAGAGTCCAAAGAAAAGTACAGTTGTTTCATGCAGGATCTTGCCAACGCTGCCAGGGGAAACAGGGGGGTTGCCCACGCTATTTGGCAGCGAGCATTGCGAGCCAAGCCGGAAGAAGATGCCGAGCAGGAAAAAAACGGAGCGGGTGAGGGTAACGCCGCTGAGTGCTGGGTGGTGCCGTTTGATCAGTTAAGTCTACCCGGCGTGCCGCAGGGTTCTGGGCAACAAGCCGGTATCGTTTTGCACGCCTTGCTGCTACACAGCGGTTTGACCATTGACTCTCTTGAGCTGGTCACAGGCATTGCTATTCGTGAGCTGAAGCTGGTGTTGTCCCGTTTTCTCAGAGCGGATCTGATCCAGCAGGATGAAAACACGCAAGCGTATCAGCTGACTCCGTTGGGTTACCCGTCAGTCCGCAAGTACCTGCAGGCACGCGGATTCTCGGTAGATGGGTTCTAGGAGCGGATAATGGAAGATTTGGGTCTTAAGGACGCGCTGGCCACGATCACGTCGGATGCAATTATAGAAGCAGTTGCTGTCGTTGCCGTTGCTTCGTTGCTGATTATGGTGGTGCAGAAGCTGGTGCCCATACTGGCGCATAAACTGTCAGGTAAGCCTCGGTTGTACTTGTTGGCAATGGTGCCTTTGCTCCGGCTGGTGATCATTGTATTGACCATTGTGATGGTCGTTCCGATTTTGGTGGAGCCGTCGTTCGAAAATATGCTCGCGATTTTCGGGGCATTGGGTTTAGCGCTAGGCTTTGCGTTCAAGGATTACGCAAACAGTCTGATTGCCGGAATCGTCACTTTGTACGAAATGCCCTACAGGCCAGGCGATTGGATTGAAGTTAACGGTCAGTACGGCGAGGTCCGTGCGATTGGCACTCGGGCCGCTGAAATTGTCACCCTCGACGATACGGTCGTCGTTGTTCCGCATGGTTTGCTATGGAACAACCTGCTGGCAAACAGTACCGATGGTTCTGATAACCTGATGTGTGTGGCGGAGCTCTATCTAGAGCCAAACCACGATATTGCGCGCATGCGTGAACTGTTTCGCGATGTGATTTATACCTGTCCGCTGACCAAAACCTATCAGCCGGTTGTCGTTGCTGTCGTAGGCAGTGATATCGGCATGAAGTATCGCTTGAAGGCTTACCCATTAACGCCGGGTGATCAAACCCAGTTTATCGCTGATCTGACGGCTCGGGCAGCACAGGTCTGTGCCGCGGAGGGTGTGAGAATGATTTCACGGCCACTGCTGTTGCACTGAAATGAAAAAGCCCCGCAAAAGCGGGGCAACTGACGACTCAGTTATCGTGGTGCTTACATCAGGGCATCAACGCGGTTGCGAATTTTTGGCTCGCTGCTGTAGGCGGTTGCGATGGCATTGTAGGTGGATATCTCGATGCCAGCGTCCTGAATCGCAGAAACCATTTTGTCGTTTGCCTGCATTTGAAGCTCCTGAGCTTTCTGCTGTGAGTCAGCGGCTTCAATCTTCTCGATGTACTCTTCACGGACTTCCATGACACGATCCTGAGCTTCAATGAACTCTTTCAGTTGGGCATCGCTGAAGTTGGTGCTTTGGGTGCCTGCAGCGGCGGGATCAGAATAGCCGGGGCTTTGAGTGTGGGGATTGGCAGGGGGCTGCTGTCCTTGTTGCTGCGCCATGGTTGGGGTGGCAGCCAGAAGTGCCAGAGATGCCGTTACGGAAACAAGTAGCTTATTCATAGGTCAGGCTCCTTTCTCTTGAGCATACCGGGGTGGAAGATTGCTGCGCCCGGTGTCTGTGGATGTCACTTTAACGTTTGCAGACTGCGTGCCAATCTTGGTGTTTCTTTTAAATTCATACAAATCAAATAGTTATAAGTTTTTTGTGTTAATGGTTGGTAATGAAGGTTGTGGCAATATGCCTCATGTGTCAGAAATGCTGTGACACTCTGGTAAAGGAGCGGCTTATGATTCCTCTTAGCCGGCGCTTTCGGGATATGTTCCGGTCTTTGCAGCTGACTCTGGTCTTGAGCATTGTTGTGCCTTTGGTTTTGTTCAGTGGTATCGCCATCTATATAGGCTTGGGTGCGGTAGAAAAGAATCTGAATGACCGTCTGAGAGAAGATCTGGAGTTGGTTGCCCAAGCGATTAGCGGGCCGGTATCCAATGCATTGGCGCAAGGCGATGAGGTGGTGCTGGGGGAATCGCTCAAATCCATCTTTCAGATTGGCCGCATATCCGGGGCCTCGGTATTCGATGAAAACAGCGATCGGGTAGCCAGTCTGGGCGTGGCGGACACGGACGTATCCAACAGTGCGAGTGCGGAAAGAGTGATTGCCAGCGGGAAGCTGGGCGGCGCGTTTCGTCGGGTAGATGGAGAGTCGGTATTTTCCCACTTTACACCGTTGGTGGGCGCAGATGGTCGTATCCAGGGTTTGCTTCAGGTCACCCGTAAACGCAGTGATTTCCATGATTTGGTGGCCTCATCTCGCTGGTGGGCAGTCAGCATTTGGTCTGCATTTTCCTTCATTATGATTCTGGTGGTTGTGCTGGGACACTACCGAACGGTAGGGCGGCATGTCAGCCGCTTGCTTGAAAATATGGCCGGTTTGGCGCCCGGGCGATGGTTGTTGGCTGTTCCACCGTCTGGCCCCCGGGAGCTTCGGCAGATTCATCAGGGCATTCTGAAGCTGGGTCGTCGGATGGCCGGGGCAGAATCGGAAATTGAAGGGCGAATCGCTCGGGAGCGAGCGCTGGCCGAGCAGTTGGAATATCAGGAAAAGGTCGCAATGATTGGCCGGGTCGCCGGGGGCGTGGCTCACGAATTGGGGGCCCCATTAAACGTGATTCAGGGCCGTGCCCGTATTCTTGCTCGTTCGGGTTTGCCAGAAGCGCAGCAACGCCATCTCACGGATATCGATCATCAGGTCACCCGGATGACCACCATTATTCAGCAGCTACTGGACTGTTTTCGCCACGTGCCGGACTCCCGCCGTTCGCTGGACTTGTCGTCGGTGCTCTCGGACGTCATGACGTGGGTATCGGAAGACAGTCGATGCGATCCTGAAATACTGGACACGGCCGGGCTTGGCCAACCTATGGCCGTGCGTGCAGAACCATTACGAGTGGGGCTGGCTTGCCTGAATGTGATCCGCAATGCGTGCCAGTCTGCACGGTGCCGGTTACGGGTATCGGCACACGATGCTGATGATTGCTGGGAAGTTCGGGTGGAAGATGACGGTCCCGGTATACCGGAAGAGCACCGTTCCCGGGTGTTTGAACCTTTCTACAGTACCCGTGCGGCCGGCGAGGGGACCGGTCTTGGTCTGGCAGTGGTGAGTAGTGTACTTAAAGAACACGGAGGCCGAGTAGAGGTAAGTGACAGTGATCTGGGAGGTTGTCGTATGAGTCTTTATTTCCCGAAGGAGGCAACATAATGCCGGCAAGCGCACCCGTTATTCTGTTGGTGGAAGATGACCCGAGTTTGGGGCAACTGCTGGCTGAGGAACTGGAAGCGGATGGTTATACGGTTATTGGTGCTGCAACGGTTCAAGACGCCCGTAAGGCTTTAAAAGAACAGCGCCCGGCGTTGATCGTCTCGGATCTTCGGCTGCCTGATGGCGACGGCATGCAGGTGCTGGCATTTCAGCAGGCAGAATACCCGGGGATTCCCTTTATAGTCATCACAGCTTTTGGCACGGTTGACCAGGCCGTAGAAGCTTTGAAGGCGGGGGCTGATGATTTTCTGACAAAGCCGTTATCTACCGATCACCTGCGCCTGAAAATAAAGCGGTTACTGGCGCAGGCCGATATCAACCGGCAACTGGCCGAAATCCAGTCCCGCCAATACGGCGAGAAAAATATGGGGTTGGTGGGCGACAGTTCCGCTATGGAGCGCTTGCGGGGGGAAATCCGACAGGTTGCTCGTAGTCAGGCTGCGGTATTGATCCATGGCGAAAGCGGTACCGGAAAAGAATTGGTGGCACATGCCATCCATAACCAGAGTGACCGAGCCGGCAAAGCGTTTCTGGCGGTGAACTGCGCGGGTATTCCGCCGGATCTGATGGAAAGTGAATTTTTCGGTCATGAGGCCGGCGCATTTACCGGCGCCCGTCAGGCCCGGAAGGGCTTATTTGCTGAGGCCAGCGGTGGCACTCTGTTGTTGGATGAAATCGGCGAGATGCCAATGTCGCTTCAGGCCAAGCTGCTGCGGGTATTGCAGGAGGGTGCGATCAAGCCGGTAGGGGCAGACCACGAAGAAGCGGTTGATGTGCGTATACTTGCATCCACTCACGTGAACCTGATGAAAGCGGTTGAAGACGGATTGTTCCGTGAAGACCTCTACTACCGCCTTGAAACCTTATCTCTTTGCGTGCCGCCCCTGCGAGAACGGGGGGAAGACGTGGAGTTACTCGCCATGCACTTTCTCAAGGAAGCGTGTCTCAGGCACGGTCGCGGGTTTACCAAGTTTAGTGAGGTCACCTTAAGAGTCATGAGGGACTATCCGTTCCCCGGCAACGTACGGGAGCTCTCCAGTGCGATCGAAAGGGCGGTAACTTTTTGCGGCGGTGACACCATTCAGCCCGAACATTTGCCTGAACGTATTCGTAAGCGTCAGGGGGCGTTTCAGATTAATGCGATAGACCCAGAGGGCACTAATATCCCAGAATGGCCCACTTTGGACGCCTTGCAGCAAAATTATGTGCGCCAAGTGATGACTGCGGTGGAGGGCAACAAACGTCGCGCCGCGCAAATATTGGGTATTAACAGGCGAACTCTCTACCGTTGGCTGGAATCCACTCTGGAGCAAAAGTGATGAAAAATCAGAAACAGGCCATGTTGTTTGGCCTGGCTACGGTGTTGCTATGGTCTACTGTGGCGACCGCATTCAAACTGGCCTTGGCGGATTTGGCGCCGGTTCAGATGTTGTTGGTGGCTTGCACCGCCTCGATTTTCGTTATGGCTTCGGCGCTGGTCATCATGGGGCGCTGGCAGCAGGTATTCCAGCTCAGTAAGACCCAATATCTGCAATCTATCGGCATGGGCCTCATCAACCCGTGTCTGTATTATTTTCTGTTATTCGGGGCTTTTGATCGGCTGCCGGCTCAGGAGGCCCAGCCACTCAACTATACCTGGGCGTTGGTTCTTGCGTATTTGTCTGTCCCGTTCTTGGGGCAGAAACTCCGTCGCCTCGACGTGCTGGCGGGTTTGGTGTGTTATGCCGGCGTGGTGGTGATTGCCACCCGGGGCGCCGTTACTTCGTTGAATTTTTCAGACCCGCTGGGGGTGTCTCTGGCTTTGGGGAGCACCATCGTTTGGGCCTCATACTGGATTATCGCGACGCGAGACACCCGCGACCCCATTGTGGGGTTATTCCTGAACTTTCTGTTTGGCCTGCCGGTGATTGCATTGGTGTGCTGGTATACCGTCGGGTTCGAATTTTCCGGCTTTGGATCGCTTGCCGCAGCGGTGTACATTGGTGTCTTCGAGATGGGTGTTGCCTTTATTTTGTGGTCTCAGGCCATGAAAAGAGCGGAAAATACGGCAAAAGTCAGTAATTTGATTTTTATAGCGCCGTTCTTGTCTTTGGTGTTTATCTACTTCATCTTGGGTGAGGTTATCCTGCCATCGACGTATATCGGGTTAGTGTTGATCATCGCTGGCTTGTGGCTGCAGCAAAAGAAGGTACAAGCTCGGACTCAAGGACTGGAGCATGGCTGAGCAGTGGCACCTGTATCTGGTGCGCACCGCAGCGGGTAGTCTGTACACCGGTATAACCACAGATGTTCCTCGTCGGTTTTCGGAACATCAGGCGGGCGCGCCAAAAGGCGCCCGTAGCTTGCGAGGCAAAGGCCCGTTGACGCTGGAGTTTCATACGCTGGCCGGTGACCGAAGCCGGGCCTCCAAGCTGGAGTGGCAGGTGAAACGCTGGCCAAGAGCGCGAAAAGAGGCTTTGGTGCGTGGGGATGTTACTCTGCTAGATGGCGCCTGATGTGCTT
The DNA here is from genome assembly GCF_048285575.1 of Marinobacter sp. SBS5. Classification (NCBI taxonomy): domain Bacteria; kingdom Pseudomonadati; phylum Pseudomonadota; class Gammaproteobacteria; order Pseudomonadales; family Marinobacteraceae; genus Marinobacter; species Marinobacter sp. SBS5. The sequence goes on from NZ_JBLWAZ010000001.1 coordinate 837,128, forward strand.
GGCCGCTATTTTAAGGGCATCAGAGGCACGGCTTAATTGGGCGCTGTGGATCTGAAAAACGTGCCAGAGGTTGTTGTAGATTTCGAGAGTGACGTCGACATTGTGTTCTTTGGCAACCTCTGCCAGCCGAGTAGAGTCATTAAGCAAAATTTCCTGACTCCCGACCTGAATCAATGTGGGCGGAAGCCCCTTCAAATCTCCAAATACCGGAGAGATCATTGGATGAGTCAGCGCTTCTTCGCCGGCATACATTCTTGCCGCTTTGAAAACCCAGCTGCCGTGAAGAACCGGTTCGCACTCGGGTGTGTAGTGTTGCTGACTGGTCAGATCAGTCCAAGGTGAAAAACACGTAATGGATGAGGGCACGGGATGCCCGTGTTCTCGGAGGCGCATCGCCAGAACTAGTGCCAGCCCGCCGCCAGCAGAATCTCCGGCTAGAGCGATCTTATCTGCCGGTTTCCCTTCATGAATCAAGGCCTGATACACCGCTTCGGCATCGTCTGGTGCCGCGGGATACGGATGTTCGGGCGCCAGCCGGTAATCGGGAACGATCACTTCACAGCCGGTCAGCTTTGCTAAGTGGCCCGCAATGCCGTTGTGTGTAGCCGCAGAGCCGATAATGTAACCGCCGCCGTGCAGGTACAAGATGGTGCCGGATGAAAGGGTGTTGGACTGTGCACGTAATACGGGTACATCGCCCAGTTTGTCTTTGCTGAACTGCACGCTTCGGGGTGGTGTTGATGCCCGATAGGCTTGTCGAATCAGATCCCGTTGCAGTGCTAATGGGACACCCTTCGAGAGCAGCGGGCGCACGAGTCGGTACATTATCTGGCGCAGTCCAGCTTCAAGAAGCGGTTGGAACATCTGTGCTCTCCCTAGTGAATGGGTTACGATGATCGTCAATTATTGACACATGACAGGCGTTTAACTCTACGTGTACTGGAAAACAGATACCATAGAAATACCGAACTGGGACAGGCACTCGTTGCTTGAACGGCTGGAGCCGTTCAACCCGCAGAAGCCTCGGGAACTGAGTTCCGAGATGGAAGCCTATTGTCGGTTTTACGGTTTGGACTTGTGGGTGGAACACCCAGAGGTGACCTATCACCAAGGCTACATCAAGGCTCAGCATCATGAGGTCATGGTGCATTATTTCCGATTGCCGGATGCGGTTGAGTCCAAAGGTACCGTGTTTATATTGCACGGCTATTTTGATCACGTTGGGTTGTATACCCAGCTTATTGACCGGTGTCTGGGGGCTGGCTTTGATGTCCTTGCGTATGACCAGCCTGGTCATGGGCTGTCCAGTGGCACGCCGGCAGCGATCGGTAGCTTCCTGGAGTACCAGGCGGTTTTAACGGCCGTTATGACGCAGGTGGACGATAAAATTCGGGGGCCGTGGTATGCGGTTGGACAAAGCACAGGTGGTGCGATTCTTATCGACTATCTGTTGTCTAACCACCATAACCAGGAAACATCGGCTTTCCGAAAGGTGGTGTTGTTGGCGCCACTGGTGCGGCCTATGGGCTGGCTGGGTGCCAAGGTGCTGCACAGTGTCGCGCGCCCGTTCCTGAGTCGCTGGCGCAGAGCCTTTGGTCAGAATAGTAGCAATACCCGGTTCCTGAAGTTTCTTCGGGAGCATGATCCTTTGCAGGCTCGTGCCGTGCATGTGGATTGGGTAACGGCTTTGCGCAAGTGGGTGCCGCACATTGAATCGGCGCGACCGGTGGACTTCCCGGTAACGGTTGTACAGGGCGAAAAAGACCTGACTGTCGACTGGCAGCACAATCTGCGGATCATTCGAAACAAGTTTTCGTCGGTCAACGAACGCACTATTCCAGATGGGCGCCATCACTTGGTCAATGAGGCCAAGGATTTGCAGGCGACGGTATTTAATACCATTATTGATACATTCTCGCAGTAATGCGGTCAGGAATGACCAGCTAAAAAACTAATAGCATCAGGAGTTTGTGATGAAGAAAACGATTCTTGCCTTTGCAGTTGCTACCGTGGGCCTGAGTGGCTGTATGACCTACGATCCGTATACCGGGGAAGAGAAAACCTCGAGCGCGACCAAAGGTAGCATCATTGGTGCCTTGGGCGGCGCAGCTATTGGTGCGGCTACGTCCAGCAAAAGCGATCGCGGCAAGGGCGCATTGATTGGTGCCGCAGGCGGTGCTGCTGTGGGTGGCGGTATTGGTTACTACATGGACCGCCAGGAAGCGCAGTTGCGTCATAAGCTGGAAGGCACCGGGGTGCGTGTTGTGCGTAACGGCGACCAGATCGAGTTGGTTATGCCGGGTAACATCACCTTTAACACGGACCAGTCCAGCATCCGGCCCGGCTTTACCGGCACGCTGGAGTCTGTTGCGCTTGTTTTGAAGGAATTCGACAAGACCATCATCCAGATCGATGGCCATACCGACAGCACTGGTCGTGACAGCTACAACCAGCTCTTGAGTGAGCGTCGCGCTTCTTCTGTACGTGACTTCTTGATGAATCAAGGCATTGCGCCAGGACGTACTCGCGCTACTGGTTACGGTGAACGGGCTCCTGTTGCGTCAAACGAGACAGCGGCTGGCCGTGAGCAGAACCGTCGTGTAGAGCTAACGCTGGTGCCAATGCAGTAAGCTCGACAGGCTCTCAATAGAGCTTTGGCGCCCGGCTATACCGGGGGCTTCAAAAAGCTTCGCCACCTTCGGGTTGCGAAGCTTTTTTGGTTTTATAGGGAAGCAGATTGGTGGTTGGCCTGAATGGATAGTGGGAGCAGGGGCACATTATGGCAAGTTCTCATGCTCGGTTAACTACAACAAGAGAGCAGTACCCTATGAAAAAGCACGCACTGATCACCGCTGCCAGTTTGAGCGTTTGCCTTCTATCCGCAGCTCCAGCTCAGGCTGGATTGTTTGATACGCTTGGCCTGAGCAGTTCGGCAAACACTTCAAACCAGACAGTTACTCTGCAAGCGGGGGATGCGATTCCCGGTCGATACATTGTGACGCTCGCCCCGGCACTTCCTGAACTATTAGGTCTTGGAGATTTGACCGCGGGTATTCAGTCGTTGCTGTTTGCTGTGGGTGGCGGTGAAGTGCTGCATGTTTATCAGACGGCACTGACAGGGGCCGCTTTGGCGCTAACCGAGCAACAGGCAGGTTTGCTGTCTTCTTTGCCGGGTGTTCTGAAGGTTGAGCAGGATCGTGTCGTCGCGGCGAACTCGGCAACTCAGCCCGGTGCTACCTGGGGACTGGACCGCATCGATCAGACGGTTCTTCCGCTGGATGAGCAGTATCGTTACCCGGCCTCCGCGGGTGCTGGTGTCAGCGTATATGTGATTGATACCGGGCTTCGTGATACCCATCAGGAATTTGCTGGCCGAGTGATTGAAGGTCGTAACTTTGCGGTTAACGATGCCGGTTTTCTAGGATTGGGTGCGCTGCCTTTGGTTGGGCCGCTTCTTAACCTGGGTGGTTCGACCGATGCGACAGACACCACCGACTGTAACGGCCACGGCACCCACGTAGCCAGCACGTCAGTGGGTTCAACATACGGTGTGGCCAAGCAGGCTTCGATCGCTGCCGTGCGAGTTCTGGATTGCTCCGGCTCCGGCAGTAACGCCGATGTGATTGCCGGTGTTGACTGGGTGGCTGCTAATCACCAAGCTCCGGCGGTTGCGAATATGTCTTTGGGTGGCGGTGCTTCCGAAGCGCTGGATAGCGCGGTTCGTGGCGCTATCGAAGAGGGTGTAACCTTTGTTGTTGCTGCGGGCAATGACGATGCCGATGCCTGCGGCGGTTCTCCGAACCGGGTGGAGCCTGCGATCACGGTGGGTAGTACTACTCGTGACGACCAGCGTTCCTCCTTCTCCAACCACGGCCAGTGTCTGGACATTTTCGCACCGGGATCGAATATCACGGCTGCGTGGCACGAGGGCGATGATCAGACGAATACCATCAGTGGTACGTCTATGGCATCACCGCATGTGGCGGGTGTTTCGGCTTTGATCTTGTCTGAGCGGCCGGGACTCACACCAGCCCAGGTTGCAGATGCCGTGATTAATCTGGGTACGGGTAACGTGCTGAATGGTATCAAAGCCGGTTCACCGAACTTGCTGTTGCGCGCACCACAGTAACCGTTAAACAGACACAAAAAAACCGGAACAATGTTCCGGTTTTTTTGTGTCCTGAATGCGCCGTTATGGCTTCAATCAGAACAGTACGCGGGTACGAATTGTGCCCTTCACCTGACGCAGCTTCTCAAGTGCAAGCTCGCCGTAGGCTTTATCGACATCAACAACCACGTAACCAATATCTTCTTTGGTTTGCAGGTACTGGCCACAGATGTTGATGTTGTTCTCGGAGAACACCTGGTTGATCTCGGACATAACGCCCGGCACGTTCTCGTGAATGTGCAGCAAGCGGTGCTGGTCCGGGTGCGAGGGCAGCGCCACTTCCGGGAAGTTCACGGAAGAAACGGAAGTACCGTTGTCGCTGTACATGGCAAGCTTTTCAGCCACTTCGCGACCGATGTTTTCCTGCGCTTCGATGGTGGAGCCGCCCACGTGCGGGGTCAGGATCACGTTGTCGAATTCGCGCAGCGGAGAAACAAACTCTTCGTCGTTGGACTTCGGCTCAACCGGGAACACGTCGATGGCAGCACCCAACAACTTGCCGGAACGCAGGGTGTCGGCCAGAGCGTCGATGTCGACCACGGTGCCGCGGGAGGCGTTCATCAGAATGGAGCCTGGCTTCATTTGTGCCAGCTGTTCTGCTTTGAACATGTACTTGGTAGAAGGTGTTTCCGGTACGTGCAGGGAAACGACGTCGGCGATGTTCAGCAGTTCCTTCAGGGAGCCTACCTGAGTGGCGTTACCGATCGGCAGCTTGGAAACCACGTCGTAGAAGTACACGTCCATGCCCAGACCTTCGGCCAGAACACTGAACTGAGTACCGATGTTGCCGTAACCAATGATGCCCAGTTTCTTGCCACGGATTTCGTAGCTGTCTTTGGCAGACTTCAGCCACTCACCGCGGTGCGCTTTGGCGCTCTTCTCGGGTACGCCGCGCAACAACAGGATAGCCTGAGCCAGCACCAGTTCTGCTACAGAGCGAGTGTTGGAGAAAGGCGCGTTGAACACTGCGATACCGCGACGGGTTGCGGCCTGCAGGTTAACCTGGTTGGTGCCGATGCAGAAACAGCCCACAGCGACCAGCTTTTTGGCAGCTTCAAATACTTTCTCGGTCAACTGGGTGCGAGAGCGGATGCCAACGAAATGGGCATCGGCAATCTTCTCGATCAGCTCTTCTTCACCGAGTGAATGGGTCAGGTACTCAATATTGGTGTAGCCCGCAGCGTTCAGGGTATCAATGGCAGATTGATGGACGCCTTCCAGCAGCAGGATCCGGATTTTGCTCTTTTCGAGAGACGTATTTGACATGGGCGTGCTTCCGAACCTTTCGTCACGTGAAATGACCTGCGGCCAGGGATCGTCAGCCTAGCTCACAGAACAGGGGCGGTATGATACCATAAAGATCGATTTTCACAGTGCGCCGGTTTGCCTGGATCAATTCTTTTTGTGTTGATTTTGATCAAACCAGAGCCCAAACCTGACGAGACCGACACGCTCATGAGTTCCGAACAGATCATTGCCGCCCTTGAAAAACTGGTTACCACCGGTGAGAACCCGGGCAAAGTATTGACTGACCCTTCCGATCTGGACACCTACGGTAAGGACTGGACCAAGATCTATCCGCCCAAGCCGTTGGCCATTGTATTGCCGAAGACCACAGAGCAAGTGCAGGCAGTGGTGCGGTTTGCCAACGAAAACAAAATCGGTTTGGTGCCGTCGGGCGGGCGTACGGGCTTGAGCGCCGGCGCAGTGGCTGCCAACGGTGAAATCGTTGTGGCCTTCGATAACATGAATCAGGTGCTGGATTTCAACGCCAGCGATCGAACTGTGCGCTGCCAGGCCGGGGTGGTGACCGAGCAACTGCAAAACTTCGCGGAAGACAACGGCTTGTATTACCCCGTGGACTTCGCTTCTGCTGGTTCCAGCCAGCTGGGTGGAAACCTGTCCACTAACGCAGGTGGCATCAAAGTGATCCGTTACGGCATGAGCCGTGACTGGGTGGCTGGCCTGAAGGTAGTGACCGGTAAGGGCGATATCCTGGACCTGAACAAGGATCTGGCCAAGAACAACACCGGCTACGATTTGCGCCATTTGTTTATCGGCGCAGAAGGCACCTTGGGCTTCATCACCGAAGCGACCATGAAACTGACCCGTAAGCCGGACAACCTGACGGTGCTGGTGCTGGGCCTTAACGATCTGGTCAACACCATGGATGTGCTGCAGTCGTTCCAGAGCAAACTGGATCTGACCGCTTACGAATTCTTCTCCCACCAAGCCATGCAACACGTTTTGGCCCACGGCCAGGTTCAGGCTCCGTTTGAAACCGAAGCGCCTTACTATGCACTTCTGGAATTCGAGGCCGTGTCCGATCAGGTGATGGACGACGCCATGACGCTGTTTGAAGAGTGCGTGGAGAAGGGCTGGGTTCTGGATGGCGTCATCAGCCAGAGCGAAACTCAAGCCAACGGCTTGTGGCAGCTACGTGAGCGGATTTCCGAGTCCATCGCCCCGCGCATCCCCTACAAGAACGACATTTCTGTTGTGGTTTCCAAGGTGCCAGGATTCCTGCAGGAAATCGACAGCGTAGTGACCGAGCATTACCCGGACTTCGAAATCATCTGGTTCGGTCACATCGGCGACGGCAACCTGCACCTGAACATTCTCAAGCCCGAAGACATGGCGAAGGAAGACTTCTTCGAGAAGTGTCAGCAGGTGAACAAGTGGGTGTTTGAGATTGTTGAACGCTATCAGGGCAGTGTGTCTGCGGAACACGGCGTCGGCATGACCAAGAAGCCTTATTTGCACTACACTCGCAGTGAAGCAGAAATCGCTTACCTGAAGGGGATTAAGCTGGCGTTTGATCCGAACGGTATTATGAATCCAGGAAAGATTTTCGATTAATGAAAGAGCATATCGTTGTACTCACCGGCGCTGGTATCAGCGCCGAAAGCGGTCTTTCCACGTTCCGGGATAACGACGGTCTATGGGAAAAGCACAGTGTGTACGACGTAGCCACGCCGGAAGCCTTCGAACGGAATCGGGACTTGGTGCTCCGGTTCTATAACGAACGGCGCCGGCAACTTCAGACAGTTGAGCCCAACCCGGCCCACCGTTTGCTGGCAGAACTCGAAAGCCGATACCGGGTCACTATCGTTACCCAGAACATTGATAATCTCCACGAGCGGGGCGGTTCAACCAATGTGGTGCATTTGCACGGTGAGCTGACCAAGGCGCGAAGCACGGTTGACCCTGAGCTGGTCTATGACATCGGCTACCGCGATATCCAGCCGGGTGACACCTGCGGCCGCGGCGCTCAATTACGCCCGCACATTGTCTGGTTCGGCGAGGAAGTGCCGATGCTGGAAGCCGCCGCTGAATTGGTGCGAACCGCTGACCGGTTGTTGATTGTCGGCACCTCTTTGCAGGTGTACCCGGCAGCCGGATTGGTTCACGAAGTGGACTTTGACGTGCCGATCACGGTCATCGACCCCGGCGAGCCCGCCTCGGTTTCTCGGGCGCGGGTAATTCGAAAAGGCGCCAGTGAAGGCTTGGCTGAGTGGGTGAATGCGTTAGGTTGTAGCGGATAGACTGAAGAGCTTGGGCCCTGTCGGGGGGCGCTTTCCAAAAATGTGCGCAGCCATGGATGGCGGAGCAGAAGCGTCACATGGACGTGCCGAAGGAGCGGTTTTTGGAAAGCGCCCCCCGACAGGGCTTGCACCTGATTACATACGCCTCAAGCTTGCAGGTATTTCTCCAGTTCGCTCTTGAACGCAGCCTGCACACCTAGTCGCTTCAACATCCAGTAGTGCCCGGCAATCATTCTATCTATAAAAATGCTTTCGACCGGTGGTTTAAACGAATCCAGGTATTTAAAGACCGTGCTGGTTTTCGCTGCGACCTGCTTGTGGATATCGGCTTCAGCAAAGTCATAAGGTTCGTCATCCACGAAAGGCACGATCAAAATATCCCGCCACATGGCGTAGTAGGCTTCGTCGATGGCCGGCTGGCTACCTACGCGAGCGCCTAAATCGATCAGGTGTTGATCGAGACTGGAATAGTCTTCCTCGAGTGCTGAGATAAGAGCTTTCCGGTAAGCCTCCACAATTTCCGGTTTCAGTTTCTTCACGCAGCCAAAATCGTACATGACGATGGTGCCGTCCGGCCGGTAGGCAAAGTTGCCAGCGTGTGGATCACCGTGGATGCATTGGAAACGGAACAACTGATCAGCCATGATAGTGAAGATTCGGTGGCCGATGAGGTTCAAGGTTTCCTGGCTGTAGCGCTCAGGCGTGACCTTGCTGATGTGATCGCCTTCGACCAATTCCAGCGTTAAAACCCGGCGCGTGGAATGGCTATCGATAACCGTCGGGATAATGACCCAGGGCTGGTCTTTGTGGAATTCGCCGAAAATCTTGAGATTTTGCGCCTCGTTCTCGTAGTCCAGCTCTTCCTTCAGGCGTTCCCGAATTTCTCCGAACAGCAGGTCTACCGTTTCTTTCGGCATCTTGAGCAGGCCGCCAAGTTTTAACGCCATGCGCAGTTGCTTCAGGTCGGAATCGCAGGATTCATCGACCCCCGGGTACTGAACCTTTACGATGACGTCTGTGCCGTCGTGCATTCGAGCGCGGTGGACTTGGCCGATGGACGCTGAGGCGTAAGGGGTTTCCTGAAGGTATTCGAAGAGCTCGCTGACCGGTTTGCCAAGTTCCGACTCCACCTGCTCCAGAATAACCTCGAAAGGCATGGGCGGCGCTTCTTTTTGCAGCTTTTCAAGTGCTTCGGAAAACTCTTTAGGAAGGAAGTCCTGAGTCTGGGAGGCTATCTGGCCTACCTTCATGACGGCGCCTTTCATTTCTCCGAGCGTGTCGGCAATCTGGCTGGCCATGCGGGTGTAGCTTTCGCTTTTGGCACCTTCATCGTCGACGGTGCGAAACAGGCCGCGAGCTTTCTGCCCGGCGTATTCACTGGCTACGGAAGCGGTCATGCCGGCCAGCTTGAGAAAACGGCCTGAACGTGAGGTGACGGGTTTCTTAGCCATAGTGACGTGCGATTTCCCTAACGCAGAAGTTTAACCGAAGGCCTTTGGCAACAGCCGATCAGAGGACTTTGGTTTCCACAAACAGTACATCCTCCAGCTCCAATGACAGCGTTTGCCCTGATTCCAGAGGGCCAACGCCCTTGGGTGTGCCGGTCAATACGACATCGCCCGGGAGCAGAGAGAATTGGCTGCTCATGTGTGCAATGAGCGGCACGATGGTATTGAGCATATCACGGGTATCGCCGGTCTGTTGCCTGCGACCATTGATATCGAGGGTGAAGTGAATGTTGCCTCTGGGGAGCTTGTCGGCCGGTACAAAAGGAGATAGCGGGCAGGCGCCGTCAAACGCTTTGGCGCGCTCCCATGGATGGCCTTTCTCTTTGAGTTCTGTTTGCAGGTCTCGAAGGGTCAGGTCCAGAGCCAAGCCGTAGCCGAGGATAGCCAGTTCTGCTTCGCTGGCGGAGGCGTTTGTTAGCGGTCGGCCAATCAGTACGGCAAGCTCGGTTTCAAAGTGCACTTGCCCCTGATTGCGGGGTAATTCGAGCGGGCGGGTAATGTGAGTCGCTGCTGTCGAGGGCTTGATAAACAGCAGCGGTTCACTGGGTACCGGGTTGTTGAGCTCCCGCGCGTGTTCGGCGTAGTTGCGACCAATGCACACGATTTTACCGAGTGGTAAATGGACAGGTGTGCCGTCTTTCCAAAGGTGTTGATAACCGGGCATGGTCGCCTCCTGACTGAGTGATTATTCTCCTTCGAACGAACACACAGTATAAACCCGCAAGCCTTCTTCCTGCAGCTTGGTTGAGCCGCCGAGGTCTGGCAGGTCAATCATCGCGGCCACTTCCACGATCTCGGCGCCGATGCGGCGGATCAGGCGGCTGGCCGCCAGCATGGTGCCGCCGGTGGCGATCAGGTCGTCTACCAGCACAACTTTGTCGCCAGCATGGAAGGCATCTTTGTGCAGTTCTACGGATGCGGTGCCGTATTCGAGTTCGTAGTCTTCGACCATGGTGTCGAACGGCAGCTTGCCTTTCTTACGCACCAGCACGAGAGAGGCGTTCAGCTCGTAAGCTAATGCCGAACCGATGATGAATCCTCGTGCGTCTACTGCGGCGACGGCATCAATGTGCTGGCCGTGGTAACGGTGCACGAAGGCATCGATCAGTTTACGGAAGGCGGTTTTGTCTTGCAGAACCGTGGTGATGTCACGGAACGACACGCCTTCTTTCGGCCAGTTCGGAACGGTACGAATGGCCTGCTTAATGCTCTGGGAAAAATAATCCATAACTCACCTGTTCTGGATGCGGCTTATGCCACATCCAGGAAAATAAATTTCAAGACGAAAACGATCGCGATGACGGCTACGCTCCAGTTCAGGTCGGACCACTTACCAGCCAGGGCTTTAACTGCTACGTAAGTGATGAAGCCCAGTGCGATACCGTGAGCAATGGAGAAAGTCAGAGGCATCATCAAGGCAGTCACGATGGCAGGCGCGGTATCGGTGATGTCGTCCCAGTCGATCAGTTTCAGACCACTGGCCATCAGGCAGGCAACATAAAGCAGAGCCGGCGCTGTTGCATAAGCGGGGATGATGCTGGCGATGGGAGAGAACAACAGGCAAGCCAGGAACAGACCAGCCACAACAACCGCAGTCAAACCGGTACGGCCACCCGCAGCAATACCCGCGGTGGACTCAACGTAACTGGTGGTGGTCGAGGTGCCGAGTGCAGCGCCAGACATGGTGGCGACAGAATCCGACATCAGGGCACGGCCCAGGCGAGGTAGTTTGCCATCTTTATCCAACAGGCCACCACGTTGAGCGGCGCCAACCAAGGTGCCAGAGGTGTCGAACAGATCCACAAACAGGAAGGCAAAAATCACGCTGATCATGCCAATGTTCAGAGCGCCGGCCAGATCGAGCTGCATGAACGTAGGGGCCAGACTGGGTGGTGCTGACACGAAACCGTTGTACTCCACCATGCCGAGCATCAAAGCGACGACAGTCACGGCGATAATACCGATCATCACGGCACCGGTAACCTGACGGAAGGCCAACGCACAAATCAGAATGAAACCACCAAAGAACAGCAGGCTTTCTGCTGCGGTGACATCACCCATGCTGACTAGCGTAGCGGGGTGATCAACCACGATGCCGGCGTTTTTCAGCGCGATCAGAGCCAAAAAGAAACCGATACCGGCGGAGATACCAAAGCGCAAGGACAGCGGAATGCTGTTAATGATCCATTCCCGAACCTTGAAAATACTCAGCATAAAGAACAGGAAACCGGAGATGAATACGGCACCCAGCGCAACCTGCCAGCTGTAACCCATGCTGCCGACAACGGTGAAGGCGAAAAAGGCGTTGAGGCCCATGCCGGGTGCCAAGGCGATGGGGTAGTTGGCCCATAGGCCCATGATCAGGGTGCCGATGACCGCCGCAAGACACGTCGCAACAAATACGGCACCGAAGTCCATGCCGGTTGCCGAAAGCATGCTGGGGTTGACCACAATAATGTAAGCCATGGTCAGGAATGTGGTGATACCTGCGATGACTTCTTTACGGACGTTGGTGCCGTGGGCTTTGAGTTGGAACAGTCGTTCAAGCATGACGTGGGTCTGCCTCTCGGGGTGCCTAGGGTTGAAGGTGTGAAAAAACTGATTAAATGCGGAAAAAAAAGCGATCTGTGTGAAAAAAAAGCAATGTTACCGGCTAGACGGCTCTGCGCCAAGTGATGATTTCATGCTCAGTTTTGAGCTTGATCACGCTGCAGGCGAATATCAAAACGCACGGCCAGCATTCTTACTAGAACAATGAACAGTAGGCCAATGGTCAGTGCCGTTGTTTCACTTTCCAGAAGCCATTGGCAAACGAAATACAGCCAGCAGCCGGCGAATGATATGGAGGCATATATCTGGTCTTTCCGGAATATAAAGGGCACTTCATTGCATAGTGTATCGCGCAGCGCGCCTCCGAAAGTCCCGGTCATTACTCCGAGCATGGATGCGATAAACCACGAGTGCCCCAAGTCCAGTGCCAGCTGAGCGCCAAGAATGGAGAAAATGCCCAGGCCGATAGCATCCGGAAAAACAATTCGAGACTCTTTCAGGCTGTGGGCACGGCTCCAGTAACTGAAAACAATGGCCATGCCCAGAATCAGAATGGGCTGCTCCTGATGCTTGATCCAGTACAGGGGATGGTTATCCATCATCAAATCCCGCAGCGTACCGCCACCCAGCGCGGTGATGAATCCGATAGCAAACACCCCGACAGGGTCCATGTTTTTTGACCGCGCAACGATCATTCCGGAAATGGCAAAAGCCACGATGCCAATCATTTCAAGCGCGTAGATGATGTCAAACATGGTGAGCTCTGGGCTGAAAAGGTTCGGTTTAGATGTGTTCAGAACGGGCAGCGCGAAGAATAGCCGAAATTGCCGCTAAATTCATCCAAAATGGCGTGATATGACAGGCTGGGGGCGGTCAATTGCTATATTAGCTGGGTTTATCGAGCTAGATAAGCGAACTTGATTTGCTTCATGGGACAACTCTGTTTAGCTTGAGTTTGGTCAATAATAAGCGTCAACCTGCTGATAATTGGGTGTGCAGAAATTTTTGAGCACCCGACTGCCTTGGAGAGATCATGAAAGCAATTCTGTGCAAAGAATACGGCCCGGCTGAAAATCTGGTTATCGAAGACGTGCCCAGCCCGGAGGCCAAAGGTCGTGGAGTAAAGATTCGAGTAAAGGCTGCTGGCCTGAACTTCCCAGACACTTTGATTATTGAGGGCAAGTATCAGCTACAGCCGCCTATGCCTTTTTCGCCCGGCGGAGAACTTGCGGGTGAGGTGATCGAGGTGGGCGATAAAGTAACCCGCTTTAAGCCGGGCGATCGTGTAGCGGCGCTAACTGGTTGGGGCGCATTCGCTGAAGAAGTGGTAGCGCCGGAATCCAACCTTTTGCCGTTGCCTGAAGGTATGCCTTACGAGCAAGCAGCCGGCTTCATGATGGTGTATGGCACGTCTTATTACGCGTTAAAGCAGCGCGCGAATATTCAGCCTGGTGAGACTTTGTTGGTGTTGGGCGCTAGTGGTGGTGTAGGTCTGGCGACTGTGGAACTTGGCAAGGCGATGGGCGCAAAAGTTATTGCTGCTGCCAGTACTGCCGAAAAGTTGGCTGTCGCCAAAGCCGCCGGCGCGGATGAGTTGATTAATTATTCCGAAGAGTCGCTGAAGGATGCGGTTAAGAAGCTGACCAAAGGTAAGGGTGTAGATGTGGTCTACGACCCGGTTGGTGGTGATTTCACAGAGCAGGCATTGCGTTCGATGGCTTGGAACGGTCGTCACTTGATCATCGGTTTTGCTGCGGGTGATATTCCGAAAGTTCCGGCGAACCTGACGTTACTGAAGGGTTGTTCGGTGGTAGGCGTGTTCTGGGGCAGTTTCACCCAGCGTGAGCCAGAGGCCAGTGCTCAGAATATGATGGAGCTTTTGAAGCTTTATGCCGAAGGCAAAATCGATCCGAAGGTCAGTGAGGTATTTGAGTTCGAGCAGTACGCCGAGGCATTGGGTGCGTTATCGGGGCGCCGGGCTACCGGGAAGATTGTTCTGAACGTGGGTGTCTGATCTAAGTTTCGGCACCTAGCCTGGACGTTGGGAGGTAGGCGCGAGCGGGTGGCCCCTCCCAAAAACCGCTACGAGCACATGGATGTGCTCGTAGCGGTTTTTTGGAAGCCCAAGCCAACCCGGCTAACGCCAAAACAAGCAGGCTAGGGCCGAAGAGATCGACCCAGGCCCGTGCAGGTCAGAAGCGAACGCCACCCGCTTCAATATCAGCAATCAGCTCCGGAGTTACCTTGGTATAGGCGGATGTTTTCGGAAGCCAAGCGTAAACTTCATCCTCCGGACGCTCCAAGGAGTAGCCCAGTTTTTGGATATCCACCTTCCGGTACTTGAAAGTACCCGTTTTCTCGATGGCCTGTGTCACCCGAATGAACACCGGAACAGCATAAGCTGGCAAGTTCTCTTGCAGGTAAGCTAGCAACTTGTCGGCATCAAAGTCACCGTTGGCCTTTTGTGGAACCAACGTTACCATGCCGGCCTTACCGTTGGTGTGAGGGATTTCGACACCGTAAACGATCGCTTCTTCGACCATGCCGGAGCCGTCGATGATGTTTTCAACCTCGTTGGTGGACACGTTCTCGCCCTTCCAACGGAAGGTGTCGCCCATACGGTCCACAAACTGCAAGTGGCGGAAGCCGATTTCCCGCAACACATCGCCAGTGTTGAACCAGGAATCACCTTTCTTGAAGCCATCCCGCAGGATCGACTTTTCTGTGGCTTCTTTTTGGGTGTAACCCTCAAACGCCCACTTCTTGGTGATCTCGCCTAGCAGCAAGCCGGGCTCTCCTTTCTCGACTTCCTCCAGGAAGCCCTTCTCATTACGAATTGGGTCGCGGGTGCCATCGTGGAATTTTACCAAGCGGTAAGGGGCCGTCGAAAAGCCCACGGTGTTGTCCATGTTGAAAAAATTCGAGAACCCGATGTTGCCTTCGGAAGACGCGTAAAGCTCTGCCACAGTTTCAATGCCGAACCGTTCTTTGAATTCTTTCCAGATGGACGGGCGCAAACCGTTGCCGATCATCTTGGTCAAAGGGTGGTTGCGGTCTTGCGCACTGGCGGGCTGGTTCAGAAGGTAGCGGCAAAGTTCACCGACATAACCGAAGGTGGTGGCCTGATATCTACGAACGTCATCCCAGAAAGCTCGAGCGGAGAACTTTCTGCGCAATGCGATGGCAGAACCACCGGCCAGTACAGACCCCCAGCAAACCAGCAGGGCGGTGCCATGGTAGAGCGGGAGCGTGCAGTAGAGCACGTCTTCCGGTTTCATGTTCAGCGACAGCATGCCGAAGCCACCGTAGGCGCGTACAAACTTACGGTGAGATCCGGGTGCAGCCTTGGGCAGTCCGGTTGTGCCTGAGGTGTACAGATAAACGGCGGTATCACCCATCAGCACCGGAACGGTTAACTCGGGCGTGGTTGAAGGGAACCGGCTGACCTCAATGGCCATGTTTGTGTAGCCCTCAGGCGCTTCGCCGAATACGTTCTGGGTGTTGGCATCTGCCAGATACAGCATGGGGTTGGCGTGATCCAACTTGATGTCGGAGCGTACCCCTTCCGCCTGCTCAAGCAGCTCTTCACCGACTACGAACATTTTCGGTTCGATCAGGTTAATGCTGTGGATCAGCACCTTGCCTTTCTGAGAGGTGTTCAGCATGGCACAAGCAACGCCGATTTTTGCTGCGCCGGCGACAACCGCGAGCAATTCCGGGCGGTTTTCCAGTAAGACGGCAATGGAGTCGCCTTTCACCAGTCCCTGATCTTTCAGATAATGCGCGACCCGGTTGCTCCAGGCATCAAACTCTTGCCAGGTGACCGTGAGATCTTCACAAAGTATTGCTGGTCGGTTTGGATATTTCCGAGCGTTGCGATCGATCAACTTACTCAGGTTCAGGTCTTTTTCGTTGTCTTTGGCGAGGTAGTAGTAAAGCCCTCGTGCAATAGAAGGAAAACGACCGAGCACGGGTGGAAGGCTACGCATTAAGTCGCGGGTGGAGATTATATCTTGACTCATTTTTGTTCCATTCCCTTCGTCACGAGAGCATACGTGGTGCTCGCGAATTATGTTGTTAGTTATGCTTCTTCAGAGGCTAACTCAACCAGCAGTTGGCTGCGTTTTACCTGATCTCCTGCATTTGTATGCAGTCCCGCCACGACACCATCCCGGTCGGCTTTGACGGGGTGTTCCATTTTCATCGCTTCCAGTACGACCAGAGTCTGGCCTTGGGTAACGGCCTCGCCTTCAGCGACGAGAACGTCAATGATGGCACCATCCATTGCGGCTTGTATGCGGCCACTGCCAGCCCCTTGGGCGCCAGCCGCGGGCTGATGGGTTCGGTCAATAACGGACCAAGAGCGACCAAAGGCTTGCAAATATAGGGAATCGCCATGGCAGTAGTATTGGCACCGGTGACGAACGCCGTTGTCGATAATGCACAACGTGCCTGGCTTTTGGCTGTGAATCTGCAGCTCGCAGTGTGCATCGTCATGGGAAACGATGAGCTTCTCGTCCGATTTGCGGACGAGCAGTTCGACGGCCTGTTCCTGTACTTCTAGGCTCATAGGCATAACCGTTGCCGGGGCGTTACTCCAGCCATCTTGGCCTGAATTGCCAAGGCTAAGCGCGCAGGCACTAAGAGCCAGTTCGCGAATGCTGAGCGCTTGCGGAGTAAGGGATGGATCGTCTTTAAACGACTGTTGGAGAAAGGCGGTCGTTGCTTCGCCCGCACCGAAGGTTTCATCTGCGATGATGCGGCTCAGGAAGTGACGGTTAGTGGTCACGCCGAATACCGTGGTGTCTTCCAAGGCACGAATCAGTCGACGACGCGCTTCATCCCTGTTTTGGCCCCAGGCAATGACTTTGGCCAGCATGGGGTCGTAGTGAGGGCTGACCACATCGCCTGAGCGAACTCCGGTATCGAAACGTAAGCCTTCGCCTTCTGCTGGTGTGAATGCATGTAGTGTGCCGGTTTGCGGTGTGAAGTCGGTCGCGGGATCTTCTGCGTAAAGGCGAACTTCGATGGCGTGGCCGTTAAGCTGGATTTCATCCTGTGCCAGCGGCAGAGTTTGGCCTTCGGCGACCATTAGCTGCCAGGCGACGAGGTCTTGGCCGGTGATCAGTTCGGTGACCGGGTGTTCTACTTGCAGGCGGGTGTTCATTTCCAGGAAGTAAAAGTTACGATCTTTATCGACCAGAAATTCGACGGTGCCCGCGCCTTCGTAGCCGCACGCCAGAGCTGCTTTAACGGCAGCTTCGCCCATGGCTTGGCGAAGTTCGGGCGTTACGAAGGGGGAGGGGGCTTCTTCGACGACTTTCTGGTGTCGGCGTTGAACGGAGCAGTCACGTTCACCGAGGTAGACCGCGTTGCCGTGGCGGTCGGCGAAGACTTGGATTTCGACGTGGCGAGGTTCGATCACGGCTTTTTCGATGATCATCTCATCGTCACCGAAGGCTTGCTTGGCTTCGGAGCGAGCTCGTTTGATGCTGTCGGCAAGATTGCTTTCGTTTTCGACCAGTCGCATGCCGCGTCCACCGCCACCTGCGGAGGCTTTAAGCATGAGCGGGTAGCCGATGTCTTTCACCGCTGCGATAAGTTCTGCATCGCTGGCGTTGTTGCCTTCAAAGCCGGGGACCACAGGTACGCCAGCTTCTTGCATGGCGATTTTGGAGCGGCGTTTGCTGCCCATCAGTTCGATGGCGTTTTCGGGTGGGCCAACGAAGGTCAGGCCAGCTTGTTTGATGGCTTTTGCGAAGCCGGCGTTTTCGGACAGGAAGCCGTAGCCGGGGTGGATGCAGTCGGCCCCGGTTTTCTTGGCGGCGTCGAGTATGGCATCTGCGTTCAGGTAAGACGCGGATACTTGGGCCGGGCCGATGCAGACGGCTTCATCGGCTTGTTCAACGTGCAGGGCGTTGGCGTCGGCTTCTGAGTAGACGGCGACGGTCCGGTATCCCAGCGCTTTGGCTGTTTGTATGACTCTGCAGGCGATTTCGCCACGGTTTGCGATGAGTAGTTTTTTTAGCATTTGAATGTTCTCTTACCTTGGAGCTCGTCCGCGTAGGTGTAGGTGGTTCTAATTATTGGCCCACTTCGGCTCGCGTTTCTGCACAAATGCCATGGTGCCCTCGGCCCCTTCGGGGCCACGAACGGCGGCGGAAAACATCTCGGCCGCGTCATCCAGCAGTTCGCCCATGTTTTCGTTGCCGACTCTGTGCAAAAGAGCCTTGGTTTGGGATGTGGCATGCGGGGCGCAAAGGCGAGCGCGATCCAGAGCTGCAGCCAGTAGAGTGTCGATCTGCTCGTCGTTCTCGGCGACTTGGTGCACGATGCCCAAGGATTGCGCTTCTTTGGCATCCA
Source organism: Marinobacter sp. SBS5 (assembly GCF_048285575.1). Lineage (NCBI taxonomy): Bacteria > Pseudomonadati > Pseudomonadota > Gammaproteobacteria > Pseudomonadales > Marinobacteraceae > Marinobacter > Marinobacter sp. SBS5. Next base: position 855,262 of record NZ_JBLWAZ010000001.1, read on the forward strand.
CTCGCAGGCCGAGTAGGGCTAGTCTGCGGGCTTGGGTTAGGCCTGTACGGGCCACCACGAAGGGTGCAATCTGGGCGGGGATGATGCCCAGTGTGGTTTCTGGCATGCCGAATTTTGCGGTCGGGCCGGCGATGGCAAGGTCGGAGACGCAAGCCAGTCCGAAGCCGCCACCCATGACCGCACCTTCGGTGATGGCAATGACGATTTTTGAGGATTCGTTGACTTGCTGAATCATCTCGCCGAAGGCTCTGTTCAGTTTGTAGAACGGGTTGTCGCGCCCTTCGCCTTCCTGATTTTTAGCACCCGCCATGTCTTTGATGTCGCCACCGGCACAGAAATGCCCGCCGGCGCCGCGGATGACGACGGCTCTGATGGTGTCGTCGTTTTCAACCTGGGTGAAAATGGCGGACAGTTCGGCGACCATTTTCAGGCTCATTGCGTTTCGAACTTCCGGGCGGTTGATGGTGACCAATAACGCTGGGCCATTCTGTTCGAGTGCGAGCGTTTCGCACGTTGGTAATTCCAGTTCCATAACAGACTCCACGAAAAATGTATGGGGACACCCGCCCCATGGCCTTCCGCCTTCTAGACGCCTTAGCCCTTTTGCTTGCCCGGCAAGATGTTCATTGTCTTGCAAATAATGCCCAGCATGATTTCGTCTGCACCGCCGCCGATGGAGGCCAAGCGAACGTCACGGTAAGCGCGGGCGAGGGGGTTTTCCCACATGTAGCCGTTACCGCCCCAGTACTGCAGGCACGCGTCTGTTACTTCGCGGCCCAAACGGCCGCCTTTCAGCTTAGCCATGGACGCCAGCTGAGTGACATCTTTGCCGGCGATGTGCAGTTCGCAAGCTTTGTATGTTAGTGCTCGTAGGGCTTCCACTTCGGTTTGCAGTTCTGCCAAGCGGAAGTGAATGTACTGGTTGTTGATCAGTGGCTGGCCAAAGGTTTTGCGCTCGCGGCAGTATTCGATGGTCTGATCGATGCAGTTTTCTAATGCTTTGAGCATGTTGGCCGCGCCCCACATGCGCTCTTCTTGGAACTGGATCATCTGACACATGAACCCAGTGCCTTCTGCACCGATGCGGTTGCGCTGTGGTACGCGAACGTCATCGAAGAATACCTGTGCCGTTTCTGATGAGCGCATGCCCAGCTTGTTCAGGTGTGGGCTAAGGGTGATGCCCGGGGTGTTCATGGGAACCACAATCAATGTCTTGTTTTTGTGTGGTTTGTCGTCGCTGGTGTTTGCCAGCAAGCAGATAAAGTCGGCTTTAGGGGAGTTGGTGATCCACATCTTTGAGCCGTTAATGACGTAGTCATCACCGTCTTTCTTGGCGCTGGTTTTCAGCCCTGCTACGTCTGAGCCGGCGCCGACTTCACTGACGCCGATGGAGCCAACCATGTCACCCGCGATGGCTGGCGCCAGGTAGTCGCGCTTGAGCTCGTCAGAGCCAAAGCGAGAAATGGCCGGGGTGCACATGTCGGTTTGTACGCCAATGGCCAGGGGAACGCCGCCGCATTTCGTCATGCCCAGTTCTTCAGCTGCAACTAGGTTGTAGCTGTAATCCAGCCCCATGCCGCCGTACTCTTCTGGCTTATGGATGCCGAGAAGTCCCAGGTTGCCCAATTTTTTGAAGACTTCATGGATAGGGAATTCGCCTGCTTCTTCCCACTCATCGATGTGCGGGTTGAGTTCTTTCTCAACGAAGTCTCTTACGGTTTTTCTTAGAGCTTCATGTTCAGGGGTAAAGTGCATTGTTGTTCTCCTGTCTCACTCAAAAAGGTAGCCGGTGCTTGGGCTTTGTATTAGAAACGTGCAACGCCATAAGAGTTGGGGCGTAGCTCTCGCTGTTCTGCTTCGCGACAGACCGACAGCGTTGTAGCTAGAATGCGTCGGGTGTCTCGGGGATCTATCAAACCGTCGTCCCACAATCTGGCGGTACCGAACAGTGCGGTAGAACCGTCTTCCAGTTTTTTAGCGGTTGCCTGTTCCAGGAAGGCCAGCGTTTTCTCGTCTGGCTCTATACCGCTCTTGCGCTGTTTTTCTTCTGCCACAATGCGCAGCACCTTGCCGGCTTGGGCAGGGCCCATTACGGCAGTGCGGCTGTTGGGCCAAGCGAAGATGAATCTGGGGTCCAGGCCTCGGCCGCACATGGCGTAGTTGCCGGCGCCGTAGGAGCCACCCACCACAACGGCAATTTTGGGGACACGGCAGTTGGCGACGGCCTGAAGCATTTTGGATCCGTGTTTGATGATGCCGTTCTGCTCAGAGTGGGTGCCCACCATGAAGCCAGTGGTGTTGTGCAGGAATACGAGGGGCGTACCAGCCTGGTCACACAACTGGATGAATTGTGCTGCCTTGGTGGCGCCAGCTGTGGTGATGGGGCCGTTATTGCCGATCACGCCTACGCTGTGGCCTTCAATGCGAATAGTGCCGCAGACTGTCTGGTTGTCGTACTCGTTCTTGAAGTCCAGAAAACGGGAGCCGTCAGCAATGCGTGCGATGATCTCGCGCACGTCATACGGCTTTTTGGCATCCGCCGGGATAACGCCTAAAAGCTCTTCGGCTGGATATAGCGGCTCATCCCAGCTGACATCCCGCTGCACGGGGAGGTGTTCATTCCAGGGCAGGGCACCCAGAATTTCCCTCGCTTGGCGAATGCCATCGGCATCGTCTTCCGCAAGATATTCGGCTGTTCCTGCGACGGTGGCGTGCATTTCGGCACCGCCGAGTTCCTCGTCGTTCGCGATTTCGCCCGTCGCGGCTTTCAGCAGTGGAGGGCCGGCAAGGAACATCTTCGCTTTATCACGAACCGTGATGACGTAATCCGACAAACCGGGCTGGTAAGCGCCACCCGCAGTCGCGTTACCGTGAACAACGGTGACCTGCGGAATACCCGCCGCGGACAGCCGTGCTTGGTTGGCAAAGCCCCGGGCACCCGGCACGAAAATATCCGTTGCGTAGTTCAGGTTGGCGCCGCCAGACTCGGACAGGGACACGATGGGGAGTTTGTTTTCCTTGGCGATTTGGTGCAGGCGCAACGTCTTATCCAGCCCTGCAGGCGTTATGGTGCCGCCCTTGATCGCACTGTTGCTGGCGACTACCAAACACCGAATGCCAGCCACCCGGCCAATACCGGCAATAATACCGCCGCCGGCCATAGAGCCGTCTTTGTCATCGTGCATCTGATAGCCAGCGAGCGAGCAAAGCTCCAAAAACTCGCTGCCGCGATCCAGCAAACGGTTGATGCGGTCGCGAGGAAGCAGCTTGCCGCGTTTGGTGAACTTTTCCCGAGCAGCTTCCGCTAGATCCAAAACCTTTTGCTCTACATCGCGAAACGTTCTGATATGGGCTTCCATGGCCTCAGTGTTCGCCTGAAACTCGCTGGACTGGGGCGCGATGGTGGATTCGATTACCTGCATGTAGTGATCCTCAGTCGTCCGATAGAACTTTGGGAGTGACGGCCCGGTGGAAGCCGTTATAAGCATTGTTATTTTTGGCCTTCGGCATCGGCCAAACCCGGCCGCCCTGGGAAGCGCCACCATCAATGCGCCAGCAATCTCCACTGATAAACGCCGCGCCTTCACTCAGCAGAAAACAAATGGCTGAACTGACCTCCGATTCCGTGCCCATCCGCTTAATGGGAACCGCGTCGGCCAGACTCCGAATCCACGACTTCATGTGAGCGGGGTAGTTATCCATACCACTCGACGCAATCCAGCCAGGAGCAACAGCATTCACTCGAACGCCAGACGGAGCCCATTCCACGGCGGCGGTCTGTGTGAAATTCACCATGCCTGCCCGTGCAGCCCCGGAGTGGCCCATGCCAGGCATGCCACCCCACATGTCCGCGACAATGTTCACAATAGCGCCACCATTCTTGCTGAGCGCTTGGGTGTAAGCTTCCCGAGCCATCAAAAAACCGCCGGTCAGATTCGTTCTAACAACGGTCTCCCAGCCTTTCTGGTTAATCCCGGTCAGCGGTGAGGCAAACTGCCCGCCGGCGTTGTTCACCAGCCCGTCCAAGCGACCATGTTCGGCAATGATGGCCTTAATCGTGGCTTGTACAGACTCTTCTTCGCGGATGTCGCAGGAATGAGCGCTGGCGATACCGCCGTCTTCTTCGATTTCTGCTTTAACGGCGTCGACTTTTTCCTGTTTTCGCCCGACAAGCGCCACCCGAGCGCCCAGTGCAGCCAATTCGTGAGCGGTACAACGGCCAATGCCAGAGCCGCCACCGGTGACGATAAAGACTTGTCCTTCAAACAACCCTGGCCGTAAAACGGACTGATAACTCATAAGCAAATTCCTGTCTGAACCTGATGAATCCAAGTAGAACGTTTGGGCGCCTCGCCGAAGGAGGACTGTGCAAAAATGTGCGGAGCCATGGATGGCGGAGCCCAAGCGCCACATGGATGTGCCGAAGGAGCGTTTTTTGAACAGTCCTCCTTCGGCGGGGTGCTTGCACTGAATTAAGACTCAAAAAGTTGCGATGGCACCGGCACTGGAAACTCCAGAAGCTGCTGCGCAAACGCCTTACCTTGTGGGTCAATCCGCAAGCTGGCGATCCCACCACCACCCAAACTGTGTTCTAGCAAGAAGTTAAAAGCATTCAGTCCGGGCAGAGCCCAGCGAGTCACCTTGCCCGATTCCGGATCAAGCGTATGCGCCATCCAGTCTGCGACCGCCTCTTCCGTTAGCGCTGCTTGAATGTACGGAACAAATTCGGCCTCTCGTGCGATCACACCAATATTGCTGTGATCGCCCTTGTCACCTGAGCGCGCCCACGCCAAGCGAATCAGCGGCACCGTCGTATCTGTTGAAACCTCAGTATTCGCTTCTGATTCAGGTGTTAGCTGTGCAGGATCAAAACCTCCATCGCAGGCGATATCGACGGGCGCCGCCTTGCCGGCAATATCCACTGAAACCGCCACCTCAGTTTTCGGCACCAAACAGGAATAAAGGCGAATCTTAGGGAAGACTGAAGGGCGACCGCCCACAATGCCCGTAAGGCCTGGGGCCATTCCTGTTGCTGCTTGCGCAATCTCGCGGGAGAACAACACCAGAGCTTCTTTTTTCGGATGGGCCACGGCAATTTTCACGACCACTTCGCGAGAGTCACTGCGGCGCCCGTGCGGGCCGTAGGTGGCTTCAGTGCCGAGTAACTCGATATTGGTTTCTGAATAGTCCGGCAGACCTTGATCGCTAAACATAGCCGACGTTTTTGCCAGAATAGCTTCCGCGACCTTCTGTGCTTTAGCCGGAGCGTCGATGCCGCCTAGCAAAAAGGTTGCGGTACACTTGAATCCATCCGGCCAGGTGCCTGAAACCTTATAGCTGCTGCTGGGAGGCATCCCTTTAGCGCCAGACACGCGAACCCGGTTGGTGCTAATTTCGTCCAGCGTAACCTCAGTGAAATCACAGGCGACGTCGGGTAGCAGGTACGCTCTTGGGTCGCCGATTTCATACACAAGCTGCTCACCCACGGTACCTCGGCTAATCAAGCCTCCCGTGTCGTCGGGCTTGGTCATCACAAAGTCGCCAGAGGCACTGACTTCCGCAATCGGAAAGCCCATGTTGGTGAATCCGTCTGCCACCGCTTCCCAATCGGTGAAGTTGCCGCCGGTGGATTGAGCTCCGCATTCCAGCAGGTGTCCCGCAAGGCTGCCCTGGGCCAGCTTGTCGTAGTCGTTCCATTGCCAGCCGAATTCGTGCACTAGCGGCGCCAAAACCAGCGCGCTGTCGGCAACGCGTCCGGTCAGGACAATGTCGGCGCCTTGGTCAAGTGCAGCGGCTAGTCCGGGAGCGCCCAGATAAGCATTCAGGCTCACCATCATGGCAGGGAAGGGCTGGCCGGTGGTCATTTCAGTAATGCCGTCTTCCGCCAGCTTCTTTTTCTTGGTGATCAAGTCGTCACCTAGAACCAGAGCGATTTTCAGGTCGACACCCGCTTTTTCACACAAAGCTTGAAGGGCATCTCGACAAGCGACGGGATTAACGCCGCCCGCGTTAGCCAGTACCCGAATACCTTTTTCTTTGATCTCGCCAAGCAACGGCCCCATGACCGTCTGCACGAAATCCCGGGCGTAGCCTTGGCTGGGGTCTTTCATCTTCTGGCCGGCCATGATCGACATGGTGACCTCAGCAAGGTAATCGGCCACCAAATAGTCGATGTTACCTTTGTGAACCAATTGGGCGGCCGCGGTTTCGGTATCACCCCAGAACGCCGATGAGCAGCCGATGCGGATGGTTTTGTTGGCTTCTGACATGTTTTTGGCCCTGTTCTTTGTGGCTATTAATCACGATGTTCAAACACTGATCAGGACATTACCAAGCAAGCGCTTGGTTTGTAAATAGGCTGGAGTCGGGTAAAATAGTTAAATCTCTTTCGCGGTTGGGTATTTTTGTGAAGCACGGCGATATTTTTCAGGCACTTATTCAAGATAAGTTGGTTTCAGATCCTGCCAGCGCTCGTGGGCGGCTACTGGCGGAAGCCGCTACTTTGTTCCGGGATAAAGGTTATGAACGCACGACCGTTCGAGACCTGGCGGCTGCAGTGGGTATTCAGTCGGGAAGCTTGTTTCATCATTTCCGGACGAAAGAGGAGATATTGAAGGCGGTCATGGTTGAAACCATCCGCTTGAACACTGCAGTGATGCGGGCGGCGGTTGATCAGCAGTCTACTCCTGAGGCTAAGCTTAGGGCGCTGATTCGCGCCGAACTCGAGTCAATCAACGGCCAAACCGGAGAGGCCATGGCGGTGCTGGTTTATGAATGGAGGAGTTTGTCGGAGAATTCTCAGGCTGAAGTGTTGGCGCTAAGAGATGTTTACGAAGAATTGTGGTTGTCGGTCTTGGGCCAGCTAAAAGACGAGGGTAGCTTGAGTGCGGATGTCTTTATTGTTCGCCGGATGTTGACGGGCGCTCTGAGTTGGACGGTAACCTGGTATCGACCTGAGCGTGGCGGCTTAACTCTGGATGGCCTGACAGATCAGATTATGGCCATGCTGGGTTATCAATCTGCATAAAATTTCGTGCTTAAAGCGCCGGGCGCTCTCGGCAAACGCCAGTTTTCTGCACGATTTTCTATAGTAGAAAGGTCCTATTTTTAAGTTTGTATACGTAATTGGCCTGATCGGCATTATCTTTCGGCAAACAAGCCATTTCTGTTTGCCTGCTTTCCCCTCATCCTTCGTTCTGTGAATGAAAGTCTCCGTGTTTTCGGTGATCTGGTTCACGGATCGTTGTGAGTTTGCGTGCTAGTCCGTGCAGCAATGGTCACTTAAAAAAAACAAACATACAAAGTAAAGACAGGTCGCATTATGATCTCCTCTAAGCTCACCCAGGCGTACCGTTTCTCGGCTCGTATGCCTAAACTGATTGCCGCAGGCTTGGTACTGGTCCTTTCTGGCTGTACGGTTAACCCCATTTATCATACGACGGGTGTCGTGCTTTCCGGTTATTCTGAATCCGAGGCTACCCCCTACGTCATGCAGATGACCGACACGCAGATGGCGTGTTCATTAGGCGAAGGGATTGATCCGCTGCTGTACTCTTTCTCTCGGGTTGTGGACGCGCCTGATAGCACGGGCTCTTTGCTGATGCTGCTGGCTGGCAATTGCATGGAGTACAGAGCTTGGGAAGCGGAACTGGATTACTTAAGGCACGATTACAGTAGTAACGTGCCCGCCGCCAAAGACGCCCGTGAAGTTTCAAAGCGTTTGTACGCGCAGACAGCGACTCGCCGCTATGAAGCCTTCCGTCGCGCCATGGCCGCTTACGATTTCGACCCGGCGGCAGAGCCGATGGAATGCCCGTTTTTGTTTACAGATCAGGACGAGATTACGTTCCTGGCCGGGCTCCTTACAGGTATGCAGGCTATCGTGAATGATGCCAACTCTGGCGCGATGGCTGGTGTTCCTCGTAATATCGCGCCGCAAGCCGAGCGTGCGGCACAGTGTGTCGATAACGAAAAGTGGGGCGGCTTGCCGAATGCGGTTCGAGCTTTGGTGTGGTTGCTGCTTCCGGATACTCGCCCAGCGTTGTCTCCAGACCCTTGGATGGTGCTTCAGAACAGTGCTGACCTAGGTGTGAAGACAGGCTTCAGAACATCCCACGCGCTGCAGATTGTTGCTGCAGAAACATTTGGTCGCCCGGATGTTTTGGCTGATGCGATTGCAAGCTTTGTTGCCGCTGAAGAAGGGTTTGAAGTTCTCGAGGACTATGTTCTTCTCGATGAAGTTGCACGCACGGTTGTGACCTTCTCTTCGGATAAGCACTGGACCAAGAACTACGGTCACCGTACACCGACACGGTTCTTCGGCAAAATGAGTCCGGAACGTGACACAAGCAATATCGAAACCATGAGTTTGGATGGCCTGCTCTAACGAGCAGCGCTATCGACCCTCTTTATTAGCATTTACAACCATAAAAATGATCCGGAGGTTATTGTGATCCGAAAAACTCTTGCAGCCCTGTCCATTGCAGCCGTTGTGCCATTTTCGTCTGCTCAAGCCGCCACCATGTGCGTATTCGATGTTATCGGTGCCAATGGTGACGTCTATAACATGGTGAAAGACTTCGCCCTTGAGCTGAAAACCCATGGTATCGACTTTGATTTGAAGCCCTATACCGATGAGGGGGTTGCGATCGGTGATTTCAACTCCGGACAGTGTGACGCTGTGGCGGCCACTGACCTGCGAACCCGTCCCTTTAACCGCTTTACCGGAAGCATCAGTGCGGTAGGTGCGCTACCAACCTACGGTGATCTGGAAACCCTGCTGGCAACACTTGCTCAGCCGAAAGCGGCTCCTCTGATGAAAGAAAACGGTTATGAGGTGCTTGGTATTGTTCCGGCTGGCGCAGGTTACCTGTTCGTGAACGATCGGGAAATTGATACTGCGGCTGAGTTGGCGGGTAAGCGTGTTGCTACTCTGGATTACCAGAAAGACGCCATTCACATGGTTAACTATGTGAAAGCAACCGTTGTTCCTTCCGATATCACCAACTTCGCGGGCAAATTCAACAATGGTTCGGTAGATACTGCCTACGCCCCGGCGTTCGCCTATGAGGCTCTGGAGCTTTATAAAGGTATCGGTGACAAGGGCGGTATCGTGGACTACCCACTTGCCCAGTTGACGGTTCAGATCATTGCCCGTGATGAAGTGTTGGAAGATGACGTGGCACAGAAGGCTCGCGAAGTGGCTTGGGGTATGTTCCCGCAGGCAATGAATATGATTGGCGGGCTCGAAAAAGCGATTCCTGAGGATAAATGGATTCGTATCCCTGAGAAGGACATCGTCGGGTATCAGGAAATGTTCCGGGAAAACCGCCTGGAAATGCGTGATGGGGTTAATGGCGCGCCGCTTGTTTACAGCTCGAAAATGCTGGGTCTGATGAGCAAAATCCGGTGTTCCAGCAATCCGGGCGCTTCAGAGTGCACCGCCGATAATCGCGAATAAACGGGGACTCTGATCATGAACTGGCGTGCAATGACTGCGACAGGCGTAAGGACTCTGTATCCCGTGCACAGACTGCACGGGGTGATTCTCCTGCTGTTGCTCCTGGCGACTTTGTTGCTCGGGATGGGTAATTCGCTTCACTCCCGGCTGCTTTGGGTAGGCGAGCAAGTTTGGCCGAATTACTATCTGCTTAACCCGGATGCGGTTGAGCCCAGTTGTAACTTGACCATGGATGTGGACAAAGAAGTGGAACGTCGGATTCAGGCCTATAAGCCTGACCCCGACGATCTCTTCAGTTCACCGCCGAATGCTCAAGCGATTCGTCAATCTCTGGAAAGCAATCTGGCGTTATGTGAACAGCGCCACCTGCAATTTGCCGAGAATCAGAAGCACGCCACCTGGGGGTTGAGTGTCTTCAAAGACATTGAACAAGGGCTGGCTAATTTCCTGCTTGGCAATATCGACCTGACCAAGTTTTTGTTTATCGGCATGTTTGCGATGGCTGCGGCTATCTCTGCGCTCGATGCCGATCATATTGCCCTAAGGCTGCCCCGAAATCGTGCGGAGTGGCGTTTAAGCCAGGGCTCACAATTCGTTGTGAATGGTTTGATGATGCTGTCTCTGAATGCCTATCTCGGGAATTTGGAGCGCACGCCTGATTCCGCTAGTGCCATGACACTCCAGTATGCCTGGGTCTTGGTGTTCGGTTTGTTTATGATCATTAACGCCGTTCGATTTGTCGCCATTCCTGAGCGGATCAAGTCTGGCAGCATGGATCTAGCGTCCGGCCTCGTGGTGCCGCTGTATTGCACCATGGGCTTGATCGCCATGAGCTACTTTTTCTTTGTAGATGGCTACGCGTCGGGCCTGGCGATCTACTTTGGCATGATGTCCAACCTGTCCTCGATGTTCATCAACATCGGCCTGTATGTGTTGGTCGGTATGATGCTGAAGCAAACGCGAGTGCCGGAACTGCTGTTGGGGCTGATAAAGCCATTCAACTTGCCGGCTCCGTTGTTGGCATCTGTCATTATCTTTGCCACCGCGTTCCCGACCGCGTTCACCGGTGCCTCGGGCATCTTTATCCTTGCGGTTGGTGGTGTTGTGTATGACGAATTGCGCCGGGCCGGTGCGGGTCGTCAGCTGTCTCTTGCAACGACCGCTATGTCCGGCAGTTTGGGTGTGGTTCTAAACCCCTGCCTGTTGATTGTGGTGGTTGCCGCGCTGAACAAAGAAGTAACCACGTCTGAAATGTATGGCTGGGGCTTCTGGGTGTTCATCATGTCGGCCAGCTTGTTCTCCTTTATCGTCTGTAAAACCGAGGGTAACTGGAAACCTCGGCCCGCACCGGGTGCCTTGCGAGAATCCTTGCGCGCAACCAAACCGCTGTTTCCTTATGTCGCGGTGGCAGCCGCGGTCATCTTGGTGATTTGGGGCGTCTTGGGGCTCAAGTTCAACGAATACAGTGCGCCTCTGATTCTGCCCTTGGTCATGTTGGCCATCGTGATGCTCGACGCTGGCAAGGTTCGGGAGGAATCACCGGGCGCATCCAGAGTCCAGGAGTTTTTCGCACGCAGCAGCGCAGCGGCGAGTGATTCCGCGGTTCACATTGGTGCACTGCTCGCGTTGATCGGTTTTTCGATCTGTTTAGGCGGGATTCTGGAACGCTCGGATATCGTGCACTTCCTGTTCCCGGAAAGCCTCACCAGCCCATGGTTGGCTATGCTGGTCATCGTTGTGATGCTCACGTTCATTGGTATGGTGATGGATCCGTTTGGCGCCGTTATCCTGGTTTCGGCGACCATTGCTCAGCCAGCTATTCAGATTGGTATCGATCCTCTGCATTTCTGGATTGTGTGTTTGGTGGCCTTTGAACTCGGCTATTTGAGCCCACCGGTGGCGCTTAACCACTTGCTTACACGACAGGTTGTCGGTGAGTCTGAGGTGTTGGCCGCAGAGCGTACCGGTTCCTTCTGGCACCGGTATGAGCGACTTCTGTTGCCGCTGGCGGTTATGTTGCCGACCCTGTTATTGGTGGCCTTTGTTCCGATGCTGTTTTACGCTCTATAAAAGCATTGGATTCAAAACCCGCGAGAGTCCTGCTCCGCGGGTTTTTTTGTTTTACGAAGATGATAGTGGATGAGATGCGATCGGACACAGGGATGTGAGGTCCGCTATTCTTAACACAAGATTTGTAACCTCCTGACTTATGGAGCGCCAGTGAGAGTTTTAATTGTGTGTTGCTTATTATCACCATGGATGGTGGTGTTGACCGGCTGCAGTGATTCGGGTCACTCGGTTGCTGGAGCACCGGAACGCCTTTCGAGCCCGCTGTCAGGCGCCATCGCCATCGAGGCCAATAGCCGGATTGATCAGGACACAATGGATCAGTTGGGCAGAGAGGGCGCGTCTCCCGCTGGTGGCACCCAAAAATTACCGGCAAGTTTCGTTCTCGCGGGTTATGTGAGCCCGAACGCAGGCACATACCCGGCTCCTGCCAGGGCTTGCCAGGCACTAAATTACGAATTCGATCTCTCGGATACGTTTTTGGTGCCCATGGCAATTGGTGAGACACTGGTGCTCAAGAGCTTTGGTACCTGTGGGATAGAGGCTGCCCTGGAGTTGCAGGTTGATGGCTATCCTCCGGTGAGGACATCGGGCCAGGACGAAACGGCACAGTTTCGTTTGAGCTCGGACGAAACACGCGACTATCAAGTCGTGGTTAGGAATGTCGGCAATATACCTGCACGCTATGTGCTTTTGAAAACCGCTGGAACCACCCAACAAAATGCGGCTTACGACTGGCCAAACCACGATTTTGTGGAAGGCGAAGCGATTGTTACGTTGGCGGCCCCCAAATCTGAACAAGCCTCAGCCATGAGTGTGCAACCCCGAGCCATCGGCCGCGCAATTGGGGAGCGAACCTGGTTACGCGTTATGCCCGTCAACGCTCGCGCGATGGAGGGTGATCGTCGCCCCGGGGATACGCTGAAATGGATTCGTTCACTGAGGGAGCAGTCAGACGTTGAGTCTGTCAGCCCTAATTATCGGATGCGGAGCCAGTCTCCGGTCAGTGAACCGCTATACAGCAAACAATGGCACTACGGGATGATCAATGGGCCGGTTGCCTGGCAGATTGAACCGAGTGGCGGGTCGAGGGTTAACGTTGCCGTGCTGGATACCGGGCTGTTTCGGGTTTCGGGCTCGTCAAGATGGCACCCGGATCTGCACCCGAATGTTGTGACAGGATGGGATTTTGTTGATGACGATAACGATCCCGGAGATCCCGGAAGCAGCATCGGCGGCAATGTGTTTCACGGCACCCACGTAGCGGGCACCATTGCGTCTGTTATTAATAACAAAGGCAGCGGTGGCGTTGCTTTTGGGTCTAATTTGCTTCCGGTGAGGGTGCTGGGCGAAGGGGGCACGGGTTCGTCCGCTGATTTGATCGATGCCATCGCCTGGTTGGTCAACGGGAGCAGTGGGCAGTTGCCAAGGGCGCAGGTTGTCAATATGAGTCTTGGCGGATTGCCGGAGATTCCCCAGTTGGAATCGGTCATTGCCGCCGGTGTGAATAAAGGCATGCTCTTTGTGGCTGCGGCAGGAAATGGTGCGGGTGCTCAAAAGTCCTATCCGGCGGCCTCTCGGAATGTGCTTGCGGTGAGTGCGGTGGATGGTGCCCGGAATCTGGCGTCTTATTCGAATTACGGCAGCTGGATCGATTTGGCCGCTCCGGGTGGCGACGCGGGTCGTGATGCGAACACGGATGGTGAGGCGGATCTCGTGTGGAGCGCCAGTGCGGCCTTTAAATCCGGTCAGTATGAACCGGATTATCGAGGCCTTCAGGGAACATCTATGGCCGCACCCCATGTTTCCGGCGTTCTGGCGATGATGAAAGCCGAAAAGCCTGATCTCAATTATGGCGGGGTGAGGGCGTTGCTCGAAAGTGGTGAATTGACGGAGTATGAGGGTCGGCGTTCTGATCAACTAGGGTATGGTGTTCTGGATGCTGCCAAAGCCGTGTCAGCAGCCAGCGATGGTTTCACGGGGCCGGTGTTGTCGGCGTCGCCCGCCGTGGTGTCGTTGAGTAATGAAGGTGTCGAAAGGCAGGAGGTCGAACTTAACGCATACGGTTCGGCTCCTGTGACAGGTGCTTCTGTGGCGTCTCATCCCGCTTGGTTGAGTGTGAACGCAGATTTCGCTCAGGAGCCATTTATTCTTGAGGTGGCTCTACTGCGAGACAAGCTAACCCCCGATGTCCCCGCCCGAGGGGATATTGTGGTGGACTACAATGTGACCAAGCAGCTGCGTCTACCGGTTATTGGTCAGCTAGTCACCGATGAAAAGGCTCGGAATGCTGGAACGCATTTTGTGTTGCTGGTGGATATCGAGCCCAATGGCCAAGGTGTATATCTGGCCGAGGCGCAGGTGACAGTTACGGTGGAAGATGGCCAGTATTCGTTTCATTTTGAGGCGGACGATGGCGAGGAGCCCCGGGCGCTCAATGAGGTCACTCCGGGTGACTATTATCTGGTCGCCGGCACCGACATCGATGGTGATGGGTTCATCTGTCAGTCTGGAGAAGCCTGCGCTGAATACCCTGTATCAGGTTTACGGGAAGTGCTTACGGTTAAAGAAGGCCAAGCCATTAACGACCTGCGTATGACCACAGGGTTTAGCCGCCCGACCATTTCCGCCGCTACTCCGGATATGTTGCCAAGACCCGGATTTAAGGGCTACCGGTTAATGAGTCGCGAAGACCGGCAGGCCTCAACGCGTTCAAATGTAAAGGCATTGCAATGACAAGTTTTTCGATTAAGGCATTCACGATACCGGCACTTCTATTGGCATTAACCGGCTGTGCATCATCGGGGCAAACGGCCCCTGAGAAGGGTTCTCAGGTTCGGCAGATTACTCAATCCGCCCATTGTGGATTGACCGGCCCCGGTGTTGCTTATGTGGATTCGCGGGAGGTTTTAGCGTCTTTCCTGGACGTGCGGGGGCAAAATATGTCGACCGGTGTAATTCGCCAGGTCAATCTCGCGGAAGAACAACTTATTTTTGTGACGCTGGGCCAGAAGCCTTCGGCCGGTTACAGCCTCGGGCTGGCGGATGTGAGCTTGGAAAATAACACCCTGAAACTGCAGATGGAGTTGAAAGCACCAGCGCCGGGTATGATGGTGGCTCAGGTGATTACCTCGCCCTGTGTGGTACTCGCGGCCGCCAGTGGAGACTGGGATCGAGTCGAAGTGACAGGATTAACTGATAAACCGCTGGTAGAACACGTTAAACGTTGAGTTCTGCCGCGCAGCTTAAAAATCAATCGTTGATCTTTCAGCGTCAATCAATAAGCTATGGCGCAACGATCATTTTCGGAGTTATGCCCTTTCTATGAGCCAGCAACAATACAACGCCGATGCCATTGAAGTTCTTAGCGGCCTTGATCCGGTACGAAAGCGCCCGGGGATGTATACCGATACATCAAGGCCAAATCATCTGGCGCAAGAGGTGATCGACAACAGTGTTGATGAAGCCTTGGCTGGCCATGCCCGCAAGATCGAGGTCATCCTCCACAGCGATAACTCGTTGAGTGTAGAAGATGATGGCCGGGGGATGCCGGTAGATATTCATAAAGAGGAAGGTGTTCCCGGGGTCGAACTTATCCTTTCGCGATTGCACGCTGGGGGTAAGTTCTCGGAAGGTAATTATAACTTCTCGGGTGGTTTGCACGGTGTGGGGGTATCTGTCGTTAACGCACTGTCGACCCTGCTTGAAGTCACCATCCGCCGAGACAGCCAAGTCCACCGGATGACGTTCGAGAACGGTGAGAAAGCCACCGAGCTTGAAGTGATCGACACGGTTGGCAAGCGCAACACGGGCACCCGGCTCCGGTTTTCACCCGATCCTAAATATTTCGACAGCCCGAACTTTTCGGTTAGCCGTTTGCGCCATAACTTGCGCGCTAAAGCAGTGCTTTGCCCCGGCCTGACGGTGACTTTCCTGCAGGAAAAGACCGGCGAGAAGGATGAATGGCTGTATGAGGATGGTCTTCGCGATTATCTGCGCACCGCACTGGCCGATATTGAAGCGGTGCCATTGGACCCGTTCACCGGTAGCTTTTCTGGAAACCATGAAGCAGTAGATTGGGCGCTTCAGTGGTTGCCTGAAGGCGGCGATGCGGTTCAGGAAAGCTACGTAAACTTGATCCCGACGGCTCAGGGCGGCACCCATGTTAACGGGCTTCGTACCGGTTTGCTGGAAGCCATGAGAGAGTTTTGTGAGTTCCGCAGCCTACTGCCTCGTGGCGTTAAGCTGTCCCCGGAAGATATCTGGGAGCGGGTTGCTTACGTATTGTCGTTCAAAATGCAGGAGCCGCAGTTTTCGGGCCAGACGAAAGAGCGTTTGTCTTCCCGCGAGGCAGCGGCGTTTGTCTCGGGTGTGGTCAAAGATGCGTTCAGCCTGTGGCTGAACCAGCATACAGATGTGGCCGAAGTGTTGGCCGAGCTGTTTATCAGCAATGCCCAGCGCCGGTTGCGAGCGAGCAAAAAAGTGGCTCGCAAAAAAGTCACCTCCGGCCCCGCGCTGCCTGGCAAGCTGGCGGACTGTTCTGGCTCAGATACCAATCGTTCAGAGCTGTTCCTGGTCGAGGGGGATTCGGCGGGTGGTTCCGCGAAACAAGCTCGTGATCGGGAGTTTCAGGCCGTGATGCCTCTGCGAGGTAAGATACTGAACACATGGGAGGTCGATTCCGGTGAGATTCTGGCCTCTCAAGAAGTTCATGATATCGCGGTAGCGATTGGTGTAGACCCAGGCTCGGATGACTTAACTGGCTTGCGTTACAACAAAGTCTGCATTCTTGCCGATGCGGACTCCGATGGGCTGCACATTGCCACGCTGTTGTGTGCATTGTTTGTGAAACACTTCCGGCCTCTGGTCAGTGCTGGCCATGTTTTTGTGGCCATGCCGCCCCTGTATCGGGTCGATCTGGGTAAGGAAACCTTTTATGCTCTGGACGAGCATGAAAAGCAGGGCATTATTGACCGGTTGGCGGCGGAAAATCGCAAAGGCAAGCTGCAAGTCACGCGGTTTAAGGGGTTGGGTGAAATGAACCCGCTGCAGCTCCGTGAAACCACCATGGCTCCGGATACACGTCGTTTGGTGATGCTCACCTTGGAAGAGGGTGACGACACCGATGAGTGTATGGACATGCTGCTTGGTAAAAAGCGCGCCTCAGACCGAAAAGCCTGGTTGGAAGCCTACGGTAATATGGCCGACGTAGCAGGCTGATATGCCTTTCGGGGCTATTAAAAGTTCTCCTTATTCTTTTTAAGTTTTTGGCTGACTCGTTATCCTGTCTGTTTTCCGGGTGGAACAGACAGGCTTATGGATTGGGAAGGCTGGTTTTCTCTATTTTTGGCGGGTGCTGCACTGGCACTGATGGTGTCGGGGCGTTTTGCGCCGCACTTGGTGATGCTGGCGGTGCTGGTCTTGCTAAGTGCTACAGGTATTCTCAGCCACGAACAAGCGTTGATCGGGTTTAGTAACCCGGGCCTGATCACCGTTGTTGCCTTGTTTGTCGTTGCCTCGGGAGTCCACCACTCCGGAGGCGTCGATCTTCTCGTTCGCTATATCCTTGGCAAACCCAAAACCGTGCGGGCGGCTCAGGCCCGTATTGCGCTGCCGGTTACGCTGCTCAGTGGCTTTCTGAATAACACGCCTGTTGTGGCGACCATGATTCCAGCTGTTCATGGTTGGTCACGAAAGATTGGTGTTGCCCCATCCAAACTCATGATTCCGCTTAGCTACGCCGCCATTTTCGGTGGCACGCTGACGATGATTGGCACCAGTACCAACCTCGTCGTAAATGGCCAGTATCAGCAGCTGACCGGCAGTGACGGATTTTCCATTTTCGCGATCACTCAAGTCGGGCTGCCGGTGGCGGTTATTGGTGTCACGGCCATGCTGCTTTTCTTGCCAAGATTTCTGCCTGATAAAAAAGACCTGCAAAAGTTTGGCTCGGTTAAAGAGTTTACGCTTGAAGTGGCGGTTGCAGTGAACGGTCCTTTGGTGGGTAAGTCGGTGGGTGAAGCGGGCCTGCGTGAGTTGGAGCGGCTTTATCTGGTGGAAATCGAACGTGACGGCAGCGTGGTTACGGCGGTGCCTTCTGAAGAGCGGCTTCGTGGTGGCGATAGACTGGTGTTTGCCGGTGACACTCAGGCCATTTCAGATCTGCTCAGAATTAACGGAATAGTGCCTTCGGTTCATGATGATGAGCCGGCTTTGAGTAAAGATCGTGCGGAGCGACGGTTGGTAGAAGCGGTGCTGTCGCCTCAGTGTGATGTGCTCGGGCAGACCATCCGTGATGCCCGGTTCCGGGATCGCTATGGGGCCGTAGTATTGGCGGTTGCCCGAGGCGGGGAGCGGGTGCCGGGGAATCTTGGAAATATACGACTGCGCCCTGGCGACGTGCTGTTGCTTGAAGCCCGCCCGGCGTTCGTCAGTCGTCAGCGCTATAACAAGGATTTTTTGCTGATCAACGATCTGGAGACCGAGGCACCCCGGCACGATCGCGCCTGGCTGTCCTGGGCTATTCTGTTGGTGCTGGTAGGTTTGGCGGCCTGTGGCGTTATGACGATGCTGAATGCCGCTTTGGTGGGTGCTTTTTTGATGATTGCCGCTGGTTGTTGTTCCGTGGGGCAGGCTCAGAAGGCGGTTGATGTGCCGGTTGTACTGACCATCGCCTCATCTTTTGCTTTGGGGGGTGCTCTTGAGCAAACCGGCGCGGCTGGGTATTTGGCCGATGCCGTGTTTGGATTGAGTCAGGGGAGCCCTTTGTTGGCACTGATTCTAGTGTATGTGGTGGTGTCTGTTCTGACGGAAGTGATCACCAATAATGCTGCCGCGGTGTTGATTGTGCCAGTTGTGTTGTCACTTACGCAGGCAATGGGAGTGGCGGAAGAGCCGTTCATTATCGCTGTGATGATGGCCGCATCGGCGAGCTTTGCGACCCCCTTGGGGTATCAGACCAATATGATGGTGTTCGGGCCTGGTGGATATCGTTTTGTTGATTTCTTGCGGGTGGGTTTACCGATGAACGTCTTCGTGGGGATGGTTGCTGTGACCGTGATCGCGCTGATTTATAACATCTGATTCGAGTTCGTCAGAATGTCGCAGCAGAGGACCTTCAGGCTACCTTGGAAGTCGTAGGCAAGTGACAGGGTAACGCACATATTAGCGCCTGTTACGCACAGGTAAGGTGCGGTCACTTGCAGGCTCCCGGGTTGCTCAAGCGCTTGGCTCAGGTATTGTTGTCGACACCAGTCCGCACTGGCCGTATCTTCGAGCGGTTTGAAGCGGGGATCCTGATTTTCAAGGCGTCCGTTGGGCAGGAGGGTATCGGTTATTTGCACGCCCTTGGCATCGACCAGATAGCAGCGTGATACCACTGAGTGAGTGATGAGTTCACTGCAAGCCTGGCTCATGGTGAGGCCTTGCTGGAGCCGCTCGGTTGCTTGCTTGAACGGAGCGGTGAAATAGTTGACCAGCTGCCGTGTTGGGTCTTGCGTGACCTCTTTCCGTTTTTTGTATTCCGCTAGCAGATCGTCCAGATCTGCAGGTGCTTTAGACAGAGCTCCCAGGTCGGTACTGGGGCGCTGAAAATAGAAGCCTTGAACAAAATCGACCCCAGCATCGATGGCGATCATGACCTGGTCGCGCGTTTCAACGCCCTCCAACAGAACCAAACAGCCCGATTGGCGGAGTAGCGATACGATGCCGTTAAGGATTTGTCGGGCGCGGCGGTCTTCAACGGCACGCATCAACAAAGAGCGGTCCAGCTTTACAATATCCGGTGACAGATTCCAGATGCGCTCAAAGTTGGAGTGGCCTGCCCCGAAGTCATCGATCGCCGTAAGGCAGCCCAGTTTACGGTAATAGGCGACCGTTTCTCTTAGCTTCTCAGCATCGTCGGTGGGCTGTTCTACAATTTCCATAACGATTCGATGCGCAGGCAGTCCCGTCTTCTCGAGAATTTGCCCGAAAAAAGAGTCTGACTGGTTTCCATGGGTCACGACTCGTGGTGAGACGTTCAGAAACAGCCAATTCAGCTGGTCTTTGATGCTGCTGTAGTTGCGGACATGGAGATAGCGGCAGAGTCGGTCGAGCAGCAAGTTTTCTGCGTCGGATGACGGGAGGTCAAACAGGTGCGGAGGCAAAACCGCGGCATTGTCGTTATCGAAAGCTCGGATCAGTGCTTCATAGCCCACCGTGCGTTTGTGGGCGATGCTGTAGATAGGTTGGAGTGCTGTATGAAGGGTTAGCCCTCGAAATGAGGCGGTCCACATGTCGTCCTGTTGGCTGAGCATTGGCGACAGTAAGTCTGCTTCAGGATCCGCTAGCATTTCATTAAGGCTGTAGGACATAGGTGTGTCTGGGCCATGTAGTAGATTCAAACAGCTATTGAGAGCATAGAAGGTAGATAGCTGAACTAGTCGCCAGAGTGCCTATATCCTTGGCACGGTTCATTTTATTTCAAGACGTTACAGAGCAGGAGAGTGCCAAAAAACGGAACTGATTGCCACTGGTTAATGTGTAAAGTGGGGAAACAGTTTGTATCTGGGGAAATGAGATAGGGGAATAGAAAGAAGAATCCCGGCAAAGCCGGGATTCTGGAGTCATTAGTTGTTGCTCGGGATTACTACGGATTCGTCGAAATCGAGTTCCATATCGGTCTCTCTCTGTCATTAACACCCCGCAGTGGGGCCGTTCATAAGTTTGGTGAAATTCTATCTCAGCGATGAATTCCGACAATCCGTAAAACCCCTATACGACCAAAGTGGCCGAGGCGATACCCTGAGAGTGGTATATGTTGTTCAAACAAACTGAATAATGAGAGCAAAACATTTCGATTTGATTGGTTGCATCAGGCATTTAGACTGGTAACGCATAGGTTGGGTGAATGTTGTTGGCCCGTATGATGAGTGATTAGGCAGGAGCAAACATGGCATTTCGGAATTCTGACGACCGATACGGTTGGTTATCCATACTCATGCATTGGTTGGTTGCAGCCGCGGTGATCGGGTTGTTTGGTCTGGGGTTCTGGATGGTTGATTTGTCGTATTACGACGAATGGTATCGCCGAGGCCCGGATATTCATCGTTCAGTGGGTATTTTGTTGTTTTGTGCCATGCTGTTCCGTGTGCTCTGGCGTTTTTGTACGCCTTCGCCTAGGCCGCTGCCCGAGCACAAACGCTGGGAAGTAGCGTCTGCTCATATAGCTCACGGCTTGCTCTATGTCCTGATCTTTGTTGCGATGATCAGCGGTTATTTGATCTCAACCGCCGATGGCTCTGCAATTGATGTATTCGGCTGGTTTCAGGTGCCCTCCATTACCGGGCGCATCAAAGGTATGGAAGACACCGCCGGCCTTGTGCACTACTGGAGCACTTGGGCATTGATTGCGTTGGCGGCCGTTCACGCGCTGGGCGCGCTGAAGCACCACTTTATTGATAAAGACGCGACCTTACGCCGGATGCTCGGAAAATCGTGAGTTGTCGAATTCAAGCATTGTGTAATACCAAAGCTAATTAAGGAGAACGTTATGAAAAAACTGATACTGGCTTCAGCCGTTTCCATGGCCGTAATGGCCTCAGCCCAAGCTGACGAGCACAGCGGTACCTACGACTTTGATAACCAACAAACGCATCAGTTTATTACCTTCAAGATCTCTCATTTGGGGTATAGCTGGCTGTATGGCCGTTTTAATGATTTCGATGGCCAGTTTGTTTACGACGCTGAAAATCCCGAGAACAGCTCTGTGTCTGTTACCATCGATACAGCGAGTGTTGATAGTAATCACGCGGAGCGGGACAAGCACTTGCGCAGCGATGACTTCCTGGCTGTCAGCGAATTCGGCGAAGCGACGTTCAAGAGTAAGCGTATTGTGATGGAAGACGATGGTGAAGCCGACATCATCGGTGACTTGACGCTCCGTGGCGTAACTCGCGAAGTGACCCTTGAGGCCGAGATGTTGGGCCACGGTAAGGACCCCTGGGGTGGCTACCGCATGGGCTTCGAAGCCGAAACAGAGATCAAGTTGAAGGATTTCGGTATTCCGATGGATCTGGGCAAGGCATCCGAAACCGTTGAGATAGAAATTTCTGTAGAAGGTATTCGCCAGTAAGTTCTGCTCTGCAATGTTTAGCCTGAGGTTCCTGAGTGGCGGACCCTCAGGCTGCTTTCCCTTCGGCGATTCAATCGCCAATGTTCCTTGTCGGTAGGGTATCAGTTGTTCTCTGGCTGCTCGTTTGCCTTGCAAAGATGGCGCTGGCGAAGAAACTGAGCCACAAAAATAACGACCCAGATGACAAGCCCAGCCCAGAGATAGGGGGCTGGAAGTTGAAACGTGCCACTGATGGCAAATTCCACCAACAGCATCAGAATAACCGCAAGAGTGGCATTTACCAGAGCCGTTATCATAGCGTGCCCGCAGGCTTTAAGATTGGGAATCATAGGTTTCCGCTTGCTCAGAGATAAGACGGCAATCTAACTAGATCAGCGAGAATACGGTGCGCCTTACAGACTCTCCATGCGGGAATTCCGCTATTGGAAATTGGTGTATCGCGGCTGGCGTCCATATAATGTGGGCCACATTTCCCGGTGTCTCTTTCGGGTAACGAATCGACATTCCAAATCAGGCAGTTAAGGCAAAGGGGCGTCCATGCCAGAGTTTCAGACGACCGATGAAGGTTTCGAGCGGGTAGCGCTACGCGATTATACCGAGAAGGCCTACCTCGACTATTCCATGTACGTAATCCTGGATAGAGCCTTGCCCAATGTGGGTGACGGTCTCAAGCCGGTGCAGCGGCGGATTGTGTACGCGATGTCGGAGTTGGGGTTGAAATCCACCTCCAAGTACAAGAAGTCGGCTCGAACCGTGGGTGACGTTCTGGGTAAGTTCCACCCGCACGGTGACAGCGCGTGTTATGAAGCCATGGTGCTGATGGCTCAGCCGTTTTCATACCGCTATCCGTTGGTGGATGGGCAGGGCAACTGGGGGTCGCCGGATGATCCGAAATCGTTTGCCGCCATGCGTTACACCGAATCCCGGCTTGCTCGTTTCTCCGACGTGTTATTGAGCGAGTTGGGACAGGGAACCGTAGATTGGGTGCCCAACTTTGATGGCACCATGGACGAACCTTCTGTTTTACCGGCTCGTTTGCCGCACGTGTTGCTGAACGGTACGACCGGTATTGCTGTTGGTATGGCCACCGACATTCCTCCCCACAACGTGCGGGAAATTACAGCCGCTTGTATTCGTTTGTTGGATGAGCCAGAGGCCACCGTCGATCAGCTGTGCGAGCATGTGAAAGGCCCTGACTTCCCAACGCGCGCCGAGATCATTACTCCCCGTAATGACCTTCGTAAGATGTATGAAACGGGGCGGGGCTCATTAAGAATGCGGGCCCGTTGGATCAAAGAGAGTGGCGAGATCGTTGTGACTGACTTGCCGCATCAGGTATCTGGCAATCGTGTTCTCGAGCAAATTGCCCAGCAGATGCAAACCAAGAAACTGCCTATGGTGGCGGATTTGCGGGATGAGTCGGATCACGAGAATCCGACTCGGCTGGTGATTGTGCCGCGTTCGAATCGTGTGGACCTCGACGGTTTGATGGCGCACCTGTTTGCCAGTACGGACCTTGAGAAGACGTACCGGGTGAACATCAACGTTATCGGTAACGATGGCCGCCCCGGGGTTAAAGGGCTGTATCAGATGCTGACGGAGTGGTTGGCGTTCCGGAAAACCACCGTGACTCGCCGCCTGCAGCATCGCTTGGATAAAGTGCTGGCCCGCCTGCACTTGCTGGAAGGTTTATTGATTGCCTACCTCAACATTGATGAGGTGATTGAGATCATACGTACCGAAGATAAACCGAAAGTGGAGCTGATGGCCCGTTTTGGTTTGTCGCCGGAACAGGCGGAAGCGATTCTCGAGCTGAAATTGCGCCACCTGGCCAAGCTGGAAGAGATGAAGATTCGCGGCGAGCAGGATGAGCTTGCTCTGGAGCGTGATGAGCTGCAGTCAATCCTGGGTTCTGAAGACCGTTTGCGGGAGTTGATCAAAACCGAGCTTCAGCAAGATGCAGAAACCTACGGTGATGATCGTCGCTCGCCCATCGTTGAACGTGAAGAAGCTAAGGCATTCAGTGAAACCGATCTGGTGTCTAACGATCCGGTGACGGTCGTGCTGTCAGACAAAGGGTGGGTGCGAGCTGCCAAAGGTCACGATATTGACCCCGCAGGCCTGAGCTACAAATCCGGCGACCGTTTTTCTCTGGCTGCCAAAGGGCGTAACAACCAGCAGGCCATATTCCTCGATTCCACCGGGCGAGCATACGCCTTGATGGCGCATACCTTACCGTCAGCTCGAGGGCAGGGGGATCCGCTGACCGGGCGGATCAATCCGCCGTCTGGAGCTACCTTCTCCGGCCTTCTGATGGGGAATCCGGAGCGTAAAACCCTGCTGGTGACAGACGCCGGTTACGGGTTTGTGACCTCCTTAGGCGATATGATCAGCAAAAATCGGGCAGGTAAGGCCGTTGTGTCGGTGCCCAAGGGTGCGAGGATTATGCCCCCTGTGACGGTGCCGGAGACAGCTTCAACTTTGTATCTTGCCGCTATTTCGAACGAAGGCCGAATGTTGGTCTTTCCGCTCAATGAATTGCCGGAGCTAGCGAAAGGAAAGGGCAACAAGATCATTAGTATTCCCTCGGCACGGGTGCAAAATCGCGAAGAGTTTGTGGTCGCTGTGGCCGTGTTTGGCCAAGAAGATCAACTGGAAATTCGCGCCGGGAAACGCAAGCTGGGCTTGAAGTTCAGTGACCTTGAGCATTATCTCGGAGAGCGTGGTCGCCGAGGCCATAAATTGCCCCGCGGGCTGCAGCGCGTGGACGGTATTGATGTCATTCCCTCCGCCGCCAGGGCCGAGGAAGAGGAGAGTGTAGACAGTGAGTGAGCTGGTGCTGGTGAATGTGTCCGGGCGAGATAAGCCTGGGCTGACCTCTGAAATAACGGGGATTATGGGGCAATACGATGTGCGCATTCTCGATATCGGTCAGGCCGTTATTCACGATTATTTGACCTGGGGCATCTTGATCGAGATTCCCGACGCGTCTAAGTCTTCTCCGGTTATCCGCGATATTTTGTTCCGTTTGCACGCGCTGGATTTGCAGGTGCGCTTTGCGCCGATCACGGTTGAGGAATATGAATCTTGGGCCGAAGGCAGAAACCGAGCCTGTTACATCGTCACGCTGTTGTCTCGGGACATCAAGGCAGAACAAATTGCCAGAGTGTCCGAGATTACCGCTCGCCACGGCCTCAATATCGACAACATCACCCGCTTGTCGGCACGGCCGTCTCTGAATGCATCAGAGAACCGGATCGCTTGTGTCGAGTTTTCAGTGCGCGGAACGCCGCTGGATCTGGAGCAATTGCGCTCTGACTTTTTGCACATTGCCGGCGAGATGAACGTAGACATTGCTTTCCAGGCGGATTCGATATTCCGGCGTAATCGTCGATTGGTGGTGTTCGACATGGACTCGACACTGATTGAAGCGGAAGTGATCGATGAATTGGCTCTGGAAGCGGGTGTCGGTGACCGTGTTGCCGAGATCACTGAACGGGCTATGCAGGGCGAGCTGGACTTCAGTCAGAGTTTTGCCGAGCGCTTGTCGCTGCTGAAGGGCTTGGACGAGTCGGTACTTGAGGGCGTCGCTAACCGCCTTCGGATGACGGAAGGAGCGGAGCACCTGATTCGCAGTTTGAAGGCGCTAGGCTACCGTACAGCCATTCTGTCGGGTGGTTTCACCTACTTTGCTCGCCATTTGCAGAGCAAGCTGGGTATTGATTACGTTTATGCGAATGAATTGGAGATCGTCGATGGCAAGGTGACCGGGGAAGTGAAAGGTCAGATTGTTGATGGTCAGCGCAAGGCGGAACTGCTGCTTGAGATTGCCGAGAAGGAACATATCGCCAGAGAGCAAGTGATTGCAGTGGGGGATGGTGCCAATGATTTGCCGATGTTGAGTCAGGCTGGGCTGGGCGTGGCGTTCCGCGCGAAACCCTTGGTGAAAGAGTCGGCCAAACACTCGATATCAACGCTTGGGTTGGATGCGATTTTGTATCTGATCGGTTTCCGGGAGAGTGAGACCAACCAGACGTTGTAGGGCAGTAGGTACTGAGTGCAAAAAAAGGGGTGGAGACTTGGTTCTCCACCCCTTTTTTATGTCTGGCTGCTTTGCTTGGCGATCAGTGGTCGCCGAAATCGTAGTTCATCTCAGGTGCCGGAGCTTGCAGATAGTAGCCCTGAATGTAGTTAACCCCTGCCTGCCAGAGCGTGGCCAGAATGCTGGCGTTTTCTACATGTGGCACGATGGTGAGTTTGCCAGAACTTTGCAGTGAGGTTGTCATCTCCTTCACTTGCTCTTTGATCTTGTCATCCTTTTGGATGTTATCTGTGAAGGAGCCGTCAAACTTCACGTAGTCTGTATCGATGTGCTTCAGCGCATTAAACGGGTTAATGGTGCGGCCGAAGTGTTTGATCGAGACTTTGCAATTGAGTTCGTGCACCGCCTTGGTGAAGTCTTTCGCCTGCTTCATGAAGTTGTTGGCATTGTTTTCGCTAATCTGGAAGATAAGCGCATCGCCAGGCAGTCGTGCCGCTTTGAGGGCAACGCTGAGCCAAGGGCTGAAGGTTGCGTCTTGCAAAGTTTCTGCACAAAGGTTCACGAAAAGGTGAGTGTCATGTCCGCGCGAGCGATGGCTGGACAGCTGTTTAATGGATTGTAGGACCACCCAACGGTCGATCTTGATGGCTGTTTCCGGAGGGCAGATGGCCGGCAAAAGATCGTAAGGTGTCACCACTTCGTCATCGCTGTTCATCATGCGTGCCAGCGCTTCATAGTGTTCCTCGCCTTCACCGCGCAGGTTGATGATCGGCTGGAACAGCAGGTGCAGACGATCTTCGTCCATGGCTTTGCTGATCATTTCGATGGCGTTGGACTCGTCCGGCACCTCAAAATCAACGGGGTTGTAGATCACGACTCCGTTGCCATTTTCGTGGCCAGGTTGTTTCCTGACCTCGGCCGAGGCCAGGTGCACCCGGCTGAGGAGTTCTTCAGCCTTGGGAGAATTTTCGGTAATGGCGGAAACACCGATGGAGACAGTGAGTGATACCGTGCGACCATTGATTTCAAACAGGTGGTCATCCACGGCCTTGCGAAGCGTTTCGCAGAGCTCTGCCAGCCCTTTGTCGTTGCATGGAAGGCACATCATGCAGAAAGCGTCATCGCTCAGTCGCGCCAGAGTCATATCTTCGGGGGTGTGGTCTTTCAGTAGCGAAGCCAGGTCGCCGAGCAACAGGTCTGCACCGGCAATACCAACGTCGCCTTTCATGCTCAGGAAATTATCGATGCCAATGTAGGCGAGGGCACCGGTTTCGTTGTTCTTGGCGGATAATGCCAGAGTCTGAGCGAGCTGTTCCATCAGGTATTGACGGTTATATAGCCCGGTTAGAAGGTCTTGGCTACTGATTTGTTTGAGTCTTTCTTCGAGCTCTGCGTCACTGTGCTCTGGTTGCAATACCACTTGGGTGCAAGCTTCGCCGTCGTAGGTAGCGGCCGACACCGACATGGTGACGTTGAGTTCGTTGTCGTCGCTCCGCCGCGCAGTGCAATTGAAGGTCATGCCGTTCGTCCCGGCTTCCTCAAACGCTTTCATGAACTCTTTATATTGCTCTTGGCTTTCCTGATTCAGCGTGTCCAGTACCGGTACGCAGATCAGGTCGTCAATGTCTTCGTAACCAAGAAATTCCATATACGACTGGTTGGCATAGATGTGCATGCCGTCGTTGATGTAAGCGATGGCATCTTTAGAGCTTTCCAGAAGAAGTTGGCAGCGCTGCTCGGCTTCGCGCAGATGAGATTCCAAAACACGGCGGCTGCGACGCTCGTTCAGTGAGCCCAATTCACGTTTGATCGCCAGTACCAGCATTTCTGTATATTCGAACGGTACGGCATCTTGAGCGCCGAGGCGCATGATCTCCAGGTCTCGTTCACGGTTGGGCTCGCTGGTTAGCAGAATGAATGGAATGTCTTTGTCCATCCGCTTGATCATGGCAAGTGCAGCGTCAGGCCCAAACTCCAATTCCTCCAAGTCCCGGGCAAGCAGCAAATCCCAACGAGAGGCTTTCAGGGCCTCTTCGAGATCTTCTTCCGAGGTGATGCGGTGGGCTCGGGTTGCTTTGCCGGCGTTGCGGAGCAAACTGACCAGTGACTCGGCATCGTTTTGTGATGGATCAAGGATCAGCAACTGTACCGTGGAGTTATTTTTCTGCATTCGTACGATGTCTCATAATGCCGTTTGATGGTGCCTGCTCGCTTGTCTGCAGTAAAACGGAAGATACAGTGTTTTCCGCATTTAGACAGATAACCGGCTTATCACTGAGACAGAATGATGAAGGGGTTGTCGATTAATAACAACCCTGATGCCTATACACTGTTGACGGGTCGACTTAAAGCGACGGCCACAAGGAATCGAATTCGTCTTCTGTGGTGCCTGAACCGGAGTTTTGGGCGCCCTTGTGCCGCGGGGGAGTTGCCGAGGTGTGTAGCTTGAGCTCGAATTGGCTAACGCTCCCGGTCGCGGAAACTTTCTTCAGCAATTGGCCTTGGTCTTCACAGCCATCGTGCAGTAGTGATATCCGGCTTCCACTCTGGAACGGCAGGCGGGGCGTGATCAGTGTTGCGGGTTGGTTAACCACGCTAATCTCCGGCAGCATGAGGCCGCGGAGGTATTCGCTGCTATTGCCAACTTTTTGTATTAGGCGCACTGCACAGGGTGCCGCACTGGGCGCGAGTAACTCGATGCCGATTTGGGTACCCTGATTTCGAACCTGCCGTAACCATCGGACGACCCCGAGGCTCCATGGGTGCGAGCTTTGTTCTCTGACCCCCAGTACCTCTCCGGCTTGCAGAGAGGCCGGGATATTGGCTTCCCAGCTCACACAGTAGCCGCCGGGGCTGGTGTTTATTAGCGCAGCTTTTTGTGAAACAGGTTTGGCTTTACCGGGTTTAGCTCCCGATTTGTTTCGGAAATTGATCGGAGCGTCAGAGGGCGGGAGGCTTCGGTCTAGAATGCTGGCATCGTGGGCGCCGGACCAAGCATCGGGCTTCTGCATGGAGTTACGAATAAATAGGTTGTCTTCTTCATGGTGCGCACTGTCATTGCCGTCAATGAACTCCGGGAAGGTTTTCTGCCCTGCTATAAAATAGTGAGCAGCAGTCAGGCCAACACAGATTTCCAGCGTCCCTTGGCTGCTAATTCGGTTGAAGTTTCTTGTTGCCAGAATTCCCAGTGCTTGGCTTAAGTGGGTCAGCAAGGTGTCACTGACGGTTGCGGGAATCTTTAATGGCGTGGTGGTCGAAGAGTTGTCGCGGCGTGCCTTTGCGGTATCTGCCAGGAAGCCTGAAAGTTCGCGGGTATCGAAGCCGATACTGTCGTTCCCCAGGGTGTTCTCAAGCAGGCTTCGGTAGATCGGCGAGGAGTTTTTTTCCAGATCGACCACGAACAGACTGTCTGGTCCAAGCTCAGGGCCGCATTCACAATAGCTTGTCCAGGTTTCAAACAGATCGTAGACCTGTGTCAGCTCGGATTGCCGCAGTTGGTTAGGGCGTGAGCAGCCTAATAACAAAACGCGTTTATAGCTGTCGGCTATGGTGCTGGCACTGCGGTGTTTAAGAAGAAGATCATCGACATCATACTCGTCGAGCTTGTAGTGATTGGCAAAACGGAATAATCGGTGGCATTCCAGCCAGCTGTTTGCCGGGCTGGGGCCGTACAGTTGATGAGCGCGAAGGATGGTCGCCCCAAGCTCGGAAATTGCTCGGTGTGTGGCTATGCCGATGTGCCGCTTGTTTTTAGCAACGCCGCCGTTGTCTATGAATTCCAGTACACAGAGTTTGTATCCGCTGGCAAGGTGCAGTTGCAGAGCTTGAGTCAGATTGGCGATTTTGCGCTGTTTTTCAGGTAATGCAATGGCTAGCCCCAAGAAGTGCCTGGACAGTTCAGTACACACAAAGTGTATTTTGTCGCGGGCCAGTTCAAGGAACTGCATGCGTTGTTGCGGGGGCAAAAACAAATGATTGAGTTCTATGATCGCGTGGTAAAGCTGTCGCGAGGTCTCACCAATGTTGGCCATAGGCAACTGTCGAGTCCAGGCACGGAACGCTTTGGGCGTGGTGTCGCAAAAAGACAGGCTGGCTGTTTTTTGCTCAGGTACCTTGAGTTCGGGTTTCAGAGTCATGCCTTTTATGATCTCGTGCCAGTGGCTGAATTACGGTGAGTGTTTGAGTGAAATTATCGAAAATACAGCTTGTTATTGTTTCGTAACTCTAGACTTTAAAGTAGCAAAGCGATGACAAAAAGCGAGAAAGTCATAAGTTGACAATCTTTGACAAGTTAAAAACGGTTCAATTTTGCGACACGCCTCACTAAATCACCGGTATTGGTGTTTTACTGGTTTCGCCAGGAACCTCTCTCACCAGCTTCGGAACCAGAAATCCGGGCAGTTTTTCCAGCATTTGGCGCACCAGAGTAGCGGCATCGTTGTCGCTGACGTCAAAGTGGTGAGCACCGGCCACCGGATCGAAAGCGTGTAGATAGTACGGCAATACACCGGCATCAAACAGCACTTCGCTCAACTCAGACAGTATGGCCGCATTATCGTTCACGCCTTTCAAAATGACACTCTGATTCAGCAGGGTGACGCCTGCTTGTTTTAGCCTTTGGAGAGCGTCACGTGTGGTCTGGTCAATTTCGGCGGGGTGGTTTACGTGAACGACCAGTACCGTCTGGAGCCGGGTACGGTTCAGCCAAGCAAGCATGTCATCACAAACTCGCTGGGGGATGACGACCGGTAATCGGGAATGGATGCGAAGTCGTTTCAGGTGCGGTACAGCATCGAGCAAGTCGACCCACTGCGAAAGCAGGCGATCATTCACGGCCAGCGGGTCGCCGCCACTGAGAATAACTTCGTTGATCTCGGGGCTGGCGGTCAGCGTATTGATGACTTGGGTGCGGTCTTCTCGGCTCAGTTTGTGGTCGTTGTAAGGAAAGTGGCGTCGGAAGCAGTAGCGGCAGTTGATGGCGCACTGGCCGGTCACCATTAACAGGGCCCGACTGTGGTACTTTCTGATCAGGCCCGTTGTCTGAATCGCGGAATTCTCTTCTAGCGGATCTCTGACAAACCCCGACAGTTCTATCTTTTCGTCGGCAACAGGCAGCACCTGACGTAGCAGGGGGTCGTTTGGGTTACCGGACTCCATGCGCTGGATAAAGGGTTCCGGTACCCGAATAGGGAACAGATCGTGGCCGTTGCGGGCCCCTTCAAACCAGCCTTCTGCCGGCAAATTCAGACGCTCCAGCAATTGCTCAGGACTGCTGACGGAGCGGCTCAGGATCGCTTGCCAGCTTTGGGTTTCGGGTGCGTAAGTACCGTTGTCTGCAAGATGACTGGTGTCACGGGCTTCTATACGGACCGGAGTTCGCTGTATCATAGCGGCCTTTGAATTTTTAACGACAGTATGTCAGGTGGACATTTCATGGCTTCATATTCTACCAACGAATTCCGTGGCGGGCTCAAGGTTTTGCTGGATGGCGATCCTTGTATCATGCTGGAAAACGAATTCGTTAAGCCCGGTAAAGGGCAAGCTTTTAACCGTGTAAAGCTTCGCAACCTGATGACCAACCGGGTTTGGGAGCGTACTTTCAAATCGGGCGAGAGTCTCGAGGCGGCGGATGTAATGGAGCAGGACATGGAGTACCTGTACTCCGATGGTGAGTTCTGGCACTTCATGCTGACGGATGGTTCGTTTGAACAGTATGCTGCTGACGCCAAAGCCGTTGGCGATACCGTCAAGTGGCTGAAAGAGCAGGACGTGTACACCGTGACTCTGTACAACGGTGCTCCTTTGTCTGTTACACCGCCTAACTTTGTTGAGCTTGAGGTCGTGGATACCGATCCGGGCATGAAGGGCGATACCGCACAAGGCGGTTCCAAGCCTGCGACTTTGTCTACGGGCGCGGTGGTGAACGTACCGTTGTTTATCGTGATTGGTGAAGTGCTGAAAGTGGATACTCGCTCCGGTGAGTATGTAAACCGCGTAAAAAGCAGTTAATTCCCGATGACCGACTCTCCTGTCTGGCAGCCTACTGCCTCGCGGGACGTGTTAAAAGGCCGTGCACAGCAACTTGCGTATGTGCGCGGCTTTTTTTGTGAGCGGGACGTGCTGGAAGTAGAAACACCAGTGCTTGGCCGCCACGGCGTCACCGACTTGAATCTCGATGGCATATCGGCGGACGTTCGGGCCGGCGGTGTTCAAGGGGGCTGGCTTCAGACATCCCCCGAATACCCCATGAAACGGCTGCTGGCTGCTGGGTCTGGTTGTATCTACCAAATTGCCCGAGTGTTTCGTAACGGTGAACGAGGGAGCCGTCACAATCCAGAATTTTCGATGCTGGAATGGTATCGAATAGGGATGGACGATCAGGCGTTAATGGCTGAAGTGTCGGATCTGGTGTGCGGTTGGCTAGGCTGTGAGCGCCCCGATCAGGTGAGTTATCGTCAGGCGGTTATCGCTAGCGCTGGTTTCGATCCTATGGAAATCAGCGATAAAGATTTGAAGCAATACTGTAAACAATGGCTGGAGAGTGAGCAGCTAGCGGATCTAAGTCGAAACGACTGTCTGGATTTGGTGATGAGTTTTGCCGTCGAACCAACGCTTGGCTTCGAGCGGCCAATTTTTATTACCCGCTATCCAGCAGCACAGGCGGCACTGGCAAAAGTTTCCCAAGAACACGGCCATTCAGTTGCGCACCGGTTCGAGCTTTACATCAATGGGTTAGAGCTCTGTAACGGTTATTGGGAGTTGACTGACCCTGAAGAGCAGAGGCTACGCTTTGAAGCGGATAACCAGCAGCGCAAGGCTGCTGGTAAAGCTGAAATGGCCGTGGATGAAGCGTTTATGGCGGCGCTAGAAGCCGGCCTGCCCGATTGCTCGGGCGTGGCATTGGGATTAGACCGGCTGCTGATGCTTAAGGTGGGCGCAAAAGCCATTGAAGAGGTTCTGGCCTTCCCGATAGAGAGGGCCTGACCTTATCAGGACTTAGCGGGCTTCAATTGGCCAAACGACTCGCCCATTTGTACGGACTTGCTGGCGACTTGGTCGGCATTCCAGTTCACGGCGCCTTTGGGCATCACCAGAACAACGGTGGAGCCTAAGCGGAACCGGCCCATCTCATCGCCTTTCTCGAAACGCACGGCCTGGTCACCGGAGTATTGCCACTCGGTCACCTTGCTCGGTTTGGGGGCAACGACACCTGCCCAAGTGGTCTCTACGCTGCCGACGATCATAGCGCCGACCAGAACCAGCGCCATAGGGCCTGCTTCGGTATCAAAAATGCAGGCTACCCGTTCGTTACGCGCGAACAGATTCGGCACGTTCTCTGCCGTTACAGGGTTGACCGAAAACAGTTTGCCGGGAACATACACCATTTCTTTCAGCGTGCCGGCCACGGGCATGTGAATGCGGTGATAGTCTTTTGGTGACAGGTAAATTGTGGCGAATTCGCCTTCGCGAAAGGCTTCCGCACGCTGTTCATCGCCGCCGAGCAGTTCAGTCAGGCTGAAAGACTGGCCTTTGGCCTGAAACACCCGGTCGTCTGCAGTGACTTGGCCAAGCTGGCTGATGGCACCATCAACCGGGCTGACAAAAACATCCGGGGTATGGTCGACTGTGCGTGCGCCGGGCTTGAGCGCGCGAGTAAAGAATGCGTTAAAACTGTCGTAAGCCGTGGGGTCTGATTCGGCGGCCTCACTCATGTTTACGCCGTAGCGGTCGATAAACCAGCTGATTACGCGGTTTTTCAGGGCTGGTGTCCTGTCATAGTCTGCGAGGCGGCCGGCCAAGCGGGATAGCGTCAGCTGCGGAGTGACGTATTGACTCAGGACGAACAGTTTATCAAGCATTTGAGACATCTCTCGGTTCTATAAAGCGGGGCAGTTTAACAAACTGGGCGTAGTGTATAGAAATTGTTTCTCCCCTTCGCGGTTCCGCCGAGGGCTTGCTATCATCGGGCGCTGCTTTTTAACAGAATTTATAAAGGCGATTACTTTTTTATGCTGCTGATTATTGGTGCGGTTATTGTTATTGCGAGTGTTCTCGGCGGTTATACATTGCACGGCGGGAATTTGGCGGTGCTCTGGCAGCCGACAGAAGTGCTGATCATTGGTGGCGCTGCCGTAGGCTCGTTCGTCATTGCCAATCCAATGCACACCGTTAAAGAAGTGTTCAGTGGGTTGTTGCGGTTGCTTACAGGTTCGCCGTTCAATAAATCGTATTACATGGATCTGCTCAGCCTGCTTTATGAAGTGTTCGATAAGTCCCGTAAGCAGGGCGTGATGGCTATTGAAGAAGACATAGATAACCCGGAAGAGAGCCCGATCTTTACTCGTTACCCAGCCATTATGAAGTCCAGGCATTTGCTCGATTTCATCACCGACTATTTGCGCATTATCAGCTCCGGCAACATGGCGCCCCATGAGCTCGAAGGCATGATGGAAAGCGAGATCGAGAGTCGCCAGCATGAGCTGGAAGAGCCGGCGCACGCGGTGAATAAAATAGCGGATGCACTGCCGGGGTTGGGGATCGTTGCCGCGGTTCTGGGTATTGTTATCACCATGAACTTTCTGACTGAAGGGCCGGAAAAAATTGGTTTGAGCGTGGCGGCTGCGCTGGTTGGTACCTTCTTGGGTATCTGGATGGGCTATGGCTTTGTGGGCCCGGCATCCATCGCACTAGAGCACACGGCTAAGTACGAATTGAAAGCCTACGAATGCGTGAAGTCGGCCATCGTTGCGACAGTTGCAGGGCAAGCGCCTCAAATGGCGATCGAATTTGGACGTAAAGCCTTGCCGACGGAGAAGCGGCCGGGCTTTCAGGAATTGAACGATCACGTTCGCTCCAAATGATGCCGAACATCACTAGCCGGAGTTAAGCGTGGAACAGCAGCCGATCATCATCAAGCGCAAGAAGAAAGTTGTCGCTGGCCACCACGGCGGTTCCTGGAAAGTCGCGTTTGCCGACTTCGCCACTGCTATGATGGCGTTTTTTTTGGTGCTTTGGCTAACCGCGACCGCCACGCCGGAACAGAAGCAAGCTGTCACAGGCTATTTCAAAGACCCCATCGGTTTTACAGAGGGCGGATCGAAGAATCCAATTGACCTTGGTGGCAGTGCGTCGGTTATTGATGAGAGCGCCCTGGATATTGAGTCGAGCACGGTTCAGATCGAAGAGCAGGTGATCGATGAGCTGGCCGATACACTGGAACAACGTCGCATGGAGGCGTTGTTTCAGGAGTTGAAAGAACGAATAGAGCAGAACGAAACGCTGCAAGAATTCAAAGACCAGCTACTCATTGATATCACCGATGAAGGGCTGCGCATTCAGATCGTTGACCGTTCAGGGCGCCCGATGTTTGATTCTGGCCGGGCAGAACTCAAGTACTACACTCAGGAGTTGTTATTTGAACTCGCGAAAACGCTGGGTTCTGTCAATAACAAGCTGAGCCTGACTGGCCACACAGATGCCACGCCGTTCAATGGGCGGCCGGGGTACACCAATTGGGAGCTGTCGGCTGACCGCGCCAATACGGCTCGCCGGGCCTTGGTAGCAGGCGGCGTAAGGCTGGAGCAAATTGCACGTGTGGTCGGCTTGAGCGATTCGGTATTGTTCGATACCGATAATCCGACAGCGCCGATCAACCGCCGAATCTCCATCATTGTTCTGAAAAACAAAAGCGTCGGAGATATTCGTGCCGGAGCTGGCCCAACCGATACACCATTGATTGACTTGACGCGCCCCAGCGCAGAGCAGGAGCAAGAGGCTCTGAATAAGCTGGAAGAGGGGAACTGGCGAGAAGAGCGCCCGGAACCTGGTCCGGGTGAGCTCAACTGGTAACCCGCTTTGGCGATAGCTGGTGCGCGCTCAGGTAAGCTTTAGCCCGCGCGCTTGCTGTTCGGCCATGTCTTGAAGGATTCGATGGAAGCTCTTGAGCCTTTCCCGGGAAATCTCCCCGCTCTCGGCCGCCGCATCCAGCGCGCACCCCGGATCGCCCATGTGACGGCAGTTTCGGAATTTACACAACCCCATTAACGGCCGAATCTCCCG
This sequence comes from Marinobacter sp. SBS5, assembly GCF_048285575.1. Lineage (NCBI taxonomy): Bacteria > Pseudomonadati > Pseudomonadota > Gammaproteobacteria > Pseudomonadales > Marinobacteraceae > Marinobacter > Marinobacter sp. SBS5. The sequence continues at coordinate 891,004 of NZ_JBLWAZ010000001.1, forward strand.
GAAGCCGTACTCGACTTCTTGCGGCGTCATATGCCACAAACCAAACTCCCGAATACCCGGTGAGTCAATCAGGTCGCCGCCAGTGGCCAGGTGAAACAACTTGGCGGTGGTAGTGGTATGCACACCCTTACCGGTGCTCACCGAAACCGCACCCACCCGGAGCTGCTCATCCGGCAGCAGCGTTTGAATAATCGACGACTTGCCCACACCCGACTGGCCGACGAAGACACTGGTTCTGTTGCGAACCAAGGCCTCCACCTCCGGCGCAGGTTCCCCGTCGAAAGCAGCAGCAGACGTGCGCTCAACCTGATAACCCAGCGCTTCATAGCGAGCGAGCAGGGCTTCGATCTGCGGCCGGTTCTGATCGTTTATCAAATCGGTTTTGTTGAGCAGCAGCACTGCGGGAATATCCGAGCTTTCGGAGGCCACGAGGTATCGGTCAATCAAGCTGTCGTGTGGTTCTGGTTCCGGAGCAATCACCAGAATAATGTGGTCAATATTGGCGGCCACAGGCTTCAGGGCGCCAAAGTTATCGGGCCGTTGAAGCAGATTGTCCCGGTCGCAGCGAGCGACAATGACCCCAGTTTCGCTCTTGCCAGGTCGCCACACGACTTTGTCCCCGGTCACCAAGCTGCTGATGTTCGCCCGAACAAAGCATCGAAATACCTGTCCCGCGTCATCACCTTGCAGAGCCTCAACGTCCAGTTGTTGGCCGTAATGAGCGATGATCAGGCCTTCTTGCTCGGGCCCCAGCTCACCGGCTTCAGCTTGAGCCTCGACGGCCTTTTCCTTACGGGCCATTCGGGTGGTGCGTTCTTTTTGGATCTTCTCGATTCGCCATTGCTGGCGTTTGTTCAATTTGCGTTTTGCCATCTGCTCTTTAGTATTCCGGGGAAGTTGTGTACCACATGATACGTGAATCATGGACAATAGGCAGAGTTTTGGAAAACTCGTCGCATTTGAGTTTTCGGGGCTTCCGGGTTTGGTGCAGGCGCCGGGTCGGGAATGCCTTTTCGGGAGACGCTACGAGCACATCCCTGTGCGCTTAGCTGAAGCCATCCATGGCTTCAGATACTCCCGAAAAGGCATTCCCGACCCAGCGCCCCGACTTAATTGCGGGCCTCGGATTTGTGGGGCGGTAAGTAGCAAGTTTGGCGTGCGGGTGTGGGCCGCTTTTCCGGAAATGTCGGAGGCCATGGATGGCCGGAGAGAAGCGCACAGGGATGTGCTTGTAGCGGTTTCCGGAAAAGCGGCCCACACCTGCACATGCACCCAAGAACAATGGCATAGGTGTAAAAGAGAATGAGCAACGGAAACCACTTGGTCTGGATAGACCTGGAAATGACCGGCCTGGATCCCGAGAAAGAGCGGATCATTGAAATGGCCACGATTATTACCGATTCGGAATTGAAACTGGTCGCTGAAGGCCCCGTGATTGCGATTAAGCAACCGGACAGTTTGCTAGACTCCATGGACGAATGGTGCACCAAAACCCATGGCGAAAGCGGCCTGACCCAGCGGGTTAAAGACAGCAAAGTCAGCGAAGCGGAAGCCGAGCAGCAGACACTGGAGTTCCTGAAGCAACACCTGTCAGCCGGCGCATCCCCGCTGTGCGGCAACAGCATCGGCCAAGACAGACGCTTCCTCGTGAAATACATGCCAGAGCTGGAAGGCTTCTTCCATTACCGCAATCTGGACGTATCGACCATCAAAGAACTGGCCCGTCGCTGGCGTCCGGATGTCTTGGACGGCGTGAAAAAGAAAGGCAGCCACCTGGCGCTGGACGACATTCGCGACTCCATCAACGAACTGCGTCACTACCGCGAACACTTCTTTAAACTATAAACCGTGTTGGCGTAGCGCCCAGACTACGTGCTCACGTACCACCTCTGATGGGTGCTCCGCCCGCTGCTTCAGCGCCTCGATGACCGGAATGGTCGACGGGGCGTTGCCCAATCCCACCGCAATATTGCGCAGCCAGTTCTCATAACCGGTGCGGCGAATCGCCGAACCTTCGGTACGCTTCAGAAACTCCTGCTCGGTCCACAGAAACAACTCGGCAAGTTCGGTGTTGTCCAGACCATGCCGTGGCTGGAAATCGCTCTCGGCAGTGGGTTTACTGAACTTGTTCCACGGACACACAATCTGGCAGTCGTCACAGCCAAACACCCGGTTGCCCATTTTCGAGCGCAACTCTTCCGGAATAGGGCCTTTCAGTTCGATGGTGAGGTAGCTGATGCACTTGCGGGCATCCAGTAAGTGAGCGCCAACAAAAGCATCCGTGGGGCATATTTCCAGGCAGGCAGAACACGAACCGCAGTGCTGCTTCTCGAAAGGTTCGTCCACCGGCAAAGGCGCGCTGGTAAAAATTTCACCTAAAAAAAAGAACGAACCCGCCTTAGGGTGAATCACCATGTTGTTTTTGCCGATCCAGCCAAGCCCGGCCCGCTGTGCCAAGCCGCGCTCCAGCACTGGCGCGCTGTCGACAAAAGCCCGGTAGTCGTAACCGGCGACCGCTTCGTCAATCCATTTGGCCAGGGTGGCGAGCCGCTTTCGTATCAGCTTGTGGTAGTCCCGGCCGAGGGCGTAGCGAGTAATGTAGGCGGTTTCTCGGTTGGTAAGCGCTTGTTTCGGGTTGTCGGGTGAGGGCAGGTAGTCCATGCGCACCGAAATCACCCGTTGGGTATCCGGCACCAGAGAATCCGGGGTATAGCGCTTGTCGCCGTGATCGGCCATGTAAGTCATGTTGCCGTGATAGCCGGCGGCGAGCCATTGCTTCAGGCGCTCAGCATGGGGGCCGGTATCGGCATAAGTGATGCCGGCATCCGCGAATCCTAGCTCTTTAGCCCACTGGCGGATTTTGTCTGGCAGCGCGTCCAAAGAGGCGTTCGAGGGCATATTGTCTGTACTGGTGACCATGACGGAGCCTTCGGCGGTGAAAGCCTGCGGAGATTTAATTTGATTAAGTTATGACCTTTTTTCCTGTTTTGCTATGCTTTACAGGTATCTGGCCAATTTACTTAAACCGTTTTCTTTAGCGGGATGCCCCATGCGTTACGCGGACAGTCTACCAGAAGCCTTGTATTCCGCCGACTCCGTACGAGCGATGGACCGCTATCTTATTGATGAACGGGGCATTGATGGCTTTGACTTGATGCAGGCCGCGGCCCGAGCCGGCTTCCGGCAGCTCAGAAAACACTGGCCTTCGCCTAAATCGGTATTGGTGTTATGCGGGGCGGGGAATAACGGCGGTGATGGCTATCTGATTGCGGCCAATGCCCAGCGTGTCGGTATCTTCGTAGAGTGTGTCGCCGTGGCCCCGAGCGGGAAACTGACGGGTGACGCCCTGAAAGCACTCGAAGTTGCGAAGGCGGAAGGCGTGCCGGTTACGGAAATTTCCGATTTACCGAAGGATGGACTTCACGCGAAGCTTGCGGCATCAGACGTGGTTGTGGATGCCATGCTGGGAACAGGTGTCACCGGTGCGCCGAGAACACCGTTTTCGGAGGCTATTCACGCCGTCAATCAGGCGCAGCGGGCAGTGATGGCGGTTGACTTGCCATCGGGGCTTAATGCCACAACAGGCGCGGGCGAAGGGGACGTTGTCCATGCAGAGCTGACGGTCACCTTTATCGGCGCCAAAACCGGGCTCTACACTGGGCTTGGGCCAGCAGTGTGTGGCCACGTGGTGTATGAATCTTTGGCAACCGAAGCGCAAATGCAGGGGTGCCAAGAGCAAGCTGCCGCGCAGCTAAACGTATGGAGCGACTGTAAAGCATGGTTTCCGGTGCGGCCTCTTAATGCGCACAAGGGCGATTTCGGGCGTGTTTTGGTTGTTGCGGGCGAACGCGGTTTTGGCGGTGCGGCCATCATGGCCGCCGAAGCTGCCTCGCGCTCGGGAGCCGGCCTTGTATCGCTGGCAACCCGGCCAGAGCATGTAACTCCGGCGTTGGTTCGGTGTCCGAACGTGATGGTGCACGGGGTGATACATGGCTCTGAGTTGGCGCCCTTGATAGAACAGGCCGATGTGGTTGTGTGCGGGCCCGGCATTGGCAAGTCGGCCTGGGGGCAGCAGATGTTGCAACAGGTGATTGATAGCGCTAAACCCCGAGTGCTGGATGCGGATGCCCTTAACCTCATGGCAACCCGGGTGGCGGTTCCTGTCAGTAATCACGTACTTACTCCTCACCCGGGTGAGGCTGCCCGATTGCTAGGGTGTAGTGTTGCGGAGATTGAAGCTGACCGGTTGGCTGCGACGGCGAAGATTCAGCGAATTTGGGGCGGCGTGGTGTTGCTCAAAGGCGCCGGAACCATTGTCGCCACTGACTCCGAAGTGCCTGTTGTTATAGCCGGAGGGAATCCGGGCATGGCCACGGGTGGCATGGGCGATATCTTGTCTGGAATTCTGGGTGCTTTTATTGGCCAGTTAGGCGATATCCGGAACGCGACGATTGCGGCTGCATCGGCCCACCTGGCCGCGGCGAATAGGGCTACTGAGCGACTGGGGTATATGGGGCTGGTCCCCACCGATGTCATCGAAAGTTTGCCCTTTGTTTTGAAAGAAACCGAAGTTAACGGCCTCAGAAATGACCGGGAGGAAGAATGAGCATTGTAGGTAACGAACGCCGGTTGTTTCTGGAGGGCGAAGCTGAAACCGAACGCTTGGGCGGCGAGCTGGCGCGGCTGGCAAAGCAGTCGGAGCAGAGCCTTACGGTATTTCTGGAAGGTGATTTGGGGATGGGGAAAACCACCCTTAGTCGCGGTGTCATGCGTGGCTTGGGGCATGTGGGTGCTGTGAAAAGCCCGACCTACACCTTAGTTGAGCCCTATGAGCACTTGGTGCCGCCGGTTTATCACTTCGATCTGTATCGGTTGGGTGACCCGGAAGAGCTCGAATACATGGGGATTCGCGATTATTTTTCAGCAACAAATTTTTGCCTGATCGAGTGGCCCGAGCGAGGGGAAGGGGTGTTGCCAGAGCCCGATATCGAGATCCACATGGAGCGGCACGGCGAAGGTCGAGTGGTGATTTTGAGGGCGCGTTCCGAGTGGGGTGCCTCGTTGCTCAATCAAATTGAATTAATAGGTCCGGATTCATGAGAATCGCACTGTGTATATTGCTGTCGCTGGCGGCAAGCGCTGCTCATGCCGTCACCAAAGTTGAGGGCGTGCGCATTTGGCCTGCGCCAGACCATACCCGTTTGGTGCTGGATACGGTCGGTAAGGTGGATCACAACATGTTTTCGCTTTCCGGGCCGTCCCGGTTGGTGATTGATCTGAAAAATACCGCCAAAAGCGCTGATTTCAGTAAGGTAGATCTGTCGGGCAGCCCCATCAAACGCATTCGCAGTGCACCGCGGAATGGTACGGATCTTCGGGTCGTGCTGGATCTGAAAAGCGACATCAAGCCTCGCAGTTTCGTGCTTGAGCCTAATCAGCAATACGGTCACCGCTTGGTGGTGGACTTGATAGACGAGTCGGGAACGCGGCTTGAAAAAGACGTCAGTCCAACGGTCACGCAGAACTCCGCGGGTAAGCGCGACATCATTGTGGTGATCGATGCCGGGCATGGCGGCGAAGACCCGGGTGCAATAGGGCCGCGAGGAACCCGCGAAAAAGACGTGGTTCTGAAAATGGCAAGAACCTTAGCTGAGCTGGTGAATAAGCAGCCCGGTTTCCAGGCTAAGCTCACGCGCACCGGGGATTACTACATTGGTTTGAGAAACCGAACGATTCTGGCCCGCAAGCACAATGCCGATTTGTTTGTGTCGGTGCATGCCGATGCCTTCCGCACACCGCAACCCAGCGGGGCTTCAGTGTTTGCTCTTTCTCAGCGCGGAGCAACCAGTGAAACGGCCCGCTGGCTGGCCCAAAGCGAAAATCGTTCTGACTTGATTGGTGGTGCCGGCGCGCTGTCTCTGGAGGGGCGAGATGAAATGCTGGCAGGCGTGTTACTCGATTTGTCGATGACCGCAAGCATCAACGCCAGTTTGGGGGTCGGCAGCTCCGTATTGGGGCAGCTCGGCAGTGTGGCTAAGCTGCACAAGCCAGGCGTAGAGCAAGCGGCGTTTGCGGTGCTTAAGTCGCCGGATATTCCTTCGATTTTGGTTGAAGCGGGCTTTATTTCTAATCCCAAAGAAGAAAAGAACCTGTCGGCAGAGTGGTACCGCGAGAAATTGGCTAAGGCGATGATGGACGGAATACACGATTATTTCCGACGCAGTCCGCCTCCGGGAACGTTATTGGCGTGGCAAAAAGAGAATCGCAAAGGCGATGGCCGTTTGGGGCAGTACCGTATTCAGCGAGGCGATACTTTGTCAGGGGTGGCGCGTGAAAATCAGACCACCGTCAGTGAGCTGATGCGCTTTAACGGGATGAACGACGATCGTGTTATGGTAGGGCAAACCATACGTATCCCCTCATCCTGATCAAGAGGTAGTTCCCGGCTATGCCCCACATTCAATTGCTCTCGCCCCGGCTTGCCAACCAGATAGCCGCCGGTGAAGTGGTGGAGCGTCCCGCGTCTGTTGTTAAAGAACTGGTCGAAAACGCTCTGGATGCCGGCGCTAGCCGGGTGGATATTGAACTGGAGCAAGGTGGTGTGAAGCTGATCCGAGTCCGGGATGACGGTTTCGGGATCGCTGAGTCTGACCTGCCGTTGGCCTTAAGCCGGCATGCAACCAGTAAAATTCTGACGTTGGATGACCTAGAGGCCGTTGGCACTCTGGGCTTCCGGGGTGAAGCGCTGGCCAGTATCAGTTCTGTCTCTCGTCTCTCGTTGACTTCCCGCACGGCGGATCAGGAAGCCGCTGCCCGGGTGGAAGTGGAAGGCCGGGATATGGATGCAAAAATCTCGCCGGCCGCGCATCCTGTTGGCACCACCGTTGAAGTGCGGGATCTGTTCTTCAATACCCCCGCACGCCGCAAGTTCCTGCGCACCGAAAAGACCGAATTCAATCACGTCGATGAATCTATCCGCCGGCAGGCCCTAAGCCGTTTTGATGCAGGCTTTACCCTGCGCCACAACCAGCGTGTCATTCAAAGCTTGCGGCCGGCTGAATCGAATATCGATAAAGAGCGTCGAATCAGCTCGCTCTGCGGCCAGCAATTTATTGATAATGCCGTTGTTATCGAGGCCGAAGCCAGTGGTTTGCGCTTGTGGGGGTGGGTGGCGCTGCCGACCTTTTCCCGCAGCCAGGCCGATCTACAGTATTTCTTCGTAAATGGTCGGGTTATACGCGATAAGCTGGTGGCTCATGCGGTGCGCCAAGCCTACCGGGACGTGCTCTACAATAACCGCCATCCGGCGTTTGTGCTCTATCTTGAAGTTGATCCGGCCACGGTTGATGTCAACGTCCATCCGACCAAACACGAAGTTCGATTCCGCGATGGCCGGCTGGTGCACGATTTCATTTTCCGCACGCTGCACCGGGCGCTGGCTGATGTGCGCCCGGCTGATCACTTCAGGGGGGCTGAAGCACAGGCCTTGAGTCGTGAACCAGAGGTGTCCCAGACAGGAAATAGCTCAGCAGCGTTCCCACTCTCGCAGGGGGCCGAACCTTCGCAAGCATCCTCGTACACTACCGGGTACGGCAATGCTGCACCTGCGCAGCCCCAGCAAGACTGGAAAGCCAGTGATCAAATGGCCTTCTATAGTTCTCTCAATGCCGGTGGCGGTGTTACTCAGGAACCGCGCCCTGATCGGTTTGAAAGTCAGCCAATGCCCACGCCGCCGCAAGACGGCGAAGAGGAACCCCCGCTGGGTTATGCCATTGCACAGCTTCATGGCATCTACATTCTTGCTCAAAGCCGAACCGGCATGATTGTGGTGGACATGCACGCAGCCCACGAACGGATCACTTACGAGCGTATGAAGCGGGCTCTGGTAGAGCAGGATTTGAAGAGTCAGCCACTGTTGGTGCCGGTTTCTCTGGCGGTCAGCCAGAAAGAAGCTGCACTGGCGGAAAGTCACGGTGACGAGTTGCAACAGCTCGGGCTGCAAATCGAGCGGATTGGGCCCGAAACGCTGGCTGTTCGGCAGATTCCCGCGTTGTTACGCGGAGCGGATACCGAACAGTTGGTGCGTGATGTTCTGGCCGATTTGATTCAGAACGGCCAAAGCGACCGTGTTGAAGCGGTAACCCACGAATTGCTCGGCACCATGGCTTGTCACGGTTCTGTGCGTGCCAACCGGCAGTTGACCATTCCGGAAATGAACTCCCTGTTGCGGGATATGGAAGCCACCGAGCGCAGTGGTCAGTGCAACCACGGTCGCCCGACCTGGACACTGATGACATTGTCTGAGCTGGATAAATTGTTCCTGAGGGGGCGGTAAACAGCATGGCAGACGAGCAACAGGCTGTGTTTCCTCCAGCCATTTTCCTGATGGGGCCTACGGCTTCGGGTAAAACCGATCTGGCCATGACCCTATGCGAGCATTTGCCGTGCGAGATCATCAGCGTGGATTCCGCCATGATCTACCGCGGCATGGATATCGGAACCGCCAAGCCAACGGCGGACGAATTGGCGAAGGCGCCTCACCGGCTGATCGATATTTGTGATCCCTCAGACACCTATTCAGCCGCAGACTTTGTTCGAGATGCCTTGGCGGAAATGGCCGATATCACCGAGCGTGGTCGGATTCCGCTGCTGGTCGGTGGCACGATGATGTACTTCAAGGCTTTGTTGAACGGTATGTCGAGCTTGCCATCGGCCGATCCGGAGCTGAGGGTCCAGATCGAAAAAGACGCTGAGGAGCAGGGTTGGCCAGCGTTGTACGAAGAATTGGTTGCCAAAGACCCGGTTGCCGCCGACATTATTCATCCTAACAATCGTCAACGCCTGATGCGTGCGATTGAGGTTATTCGGTTAACCGGGAAGCCCATTTCGGCGTATTGGCAAGCTAGTTCGGGAACGGCTGCCGAACAAAAAACATCTGACATTAAGGATTACACCTATTTCACTAAGTGGCAGGCAGACGAAAGTGCCGACCTGCCGTATACTGTTTTCCAGTTTGCGCTTGCTCCGACAGACCGCAAGATCCTTCACGAGAGGATCCGCACGCGCTTTCTGGCGATGCAAGATGCAGGGTTTCTGGACGAAGTCCGGTGCCTGATGGGACGAGGTGATCTCAACCTTGATTTGCCCTCCATGCGTTGCGTGGGCTACCGCCAGGCTTGGGAATACTTGTCCGGCGAGTGCGACCATGACACCTATTTGAACAAGGGCATGGCGGCAACTCGTCAGTTGGCGAAGCGCCAGCTCACCTGGTTACGAAAATGGCCAGATGTACAGTGGCTGGATAGTAATAACATACAAATGGTGCTGGAAACCTTGAAAAAATCAGGTCTACACACCACATTTAAACCTGCAAATTGACGATCTGCACCTACCTCTAACAGGAGAATACTCATGTCAAAAGGGCATTCCTTACAAGACCCTTACCTCAATGCGCTGCGCAAGGAACGCATTCCCGTTTCTATTTTTTTGGTGAACGGCATCAAGCTTCAGGGCCAGATCGAGTCTTTCGATCAGTTCGTGATCTTGTTGAAGAACACTGTTAGCCAGATGGTGTACAAACACGCTATCTCCACGGTTGTACCTGCTCGCAATGTGCGTTTGCCGCAGGCGAATCCGGCCGGAGAGGAAGAAACTGAAGATTAAATTCCGGTGTTTCCGGTTCTGACACCCGCGGTGCAGGGCAGCCTTTGAGCTGAGCTGGCCGCGGGTGTTTGTTTTTATGGAGTTGATAATATTTTGTTTGAACGTCCTGACGTTGGAGAACGGGCGGTTCTCGTACACATCGAATTCACCGCCCATGATGGTTCTGAAGACCCGGGTGAGTTTCATGAGCTGGTGACCTCGGCGGGTGTCGAGCCCGTGGATATGGTCACCGGTACGCGCAAGCAGCCGAGCCCACGGCTATTTGTCGGCGAAGGTAAGCTTGAGGAAATTCGCGATGCGATTGTCGCCAACGAAGCCGATGTGGTGTTGTTTAACCACGCATTGAGCCCGAGCCAAGAACGAAATATCGAGCGTGAACTTAAGTGTCGGGTGTTAGACCGAACCGGGGTTATTCTCGACATCTTTGCTCAGCGTGCCCGTACCCATGAGGGTAAATTGCAGGTTGAGCTGGCGCAGCTTGAACATATGTCCACGCGCTTGATTCGTGGGTGGACCCACCTTGAGCGTCAGAAGGGTGGTATCGGTCTGCGCGGTCCGGGTGAAACGCAGCTGGAAACCGACCGTCGTTTACTGCGTGAGCGCATCAAATCGATTCATAAACGGTTGGAGAAGGTTCGTAAGCAGCGGGACCAGGGGCGGCGGGCTCGTAAGCGCGCTGACATTCCAACCCTGTCGTTGGTGGGATACACCAACGCCGGTAAGTCGACATTATTCAATCAGGTCACCACGTCGACGGTTTATGCTGCTGACCAGTTGTTCGCGACTTTGGACCCAACGCTTCGCAAGCTGGAACTTCCAGACATCGGCTCGGTCGTAGTCGCGGATACGGTAGGTTTCATTCGCCATTTGCCTCACAAGTTGGTGGAAGCCTTTCGTGCGACTCTGGAAGAAACCCGGCAGGCATCGTTGCTGCTGCACATCATTGACTGTCATGATGAGCGACGCGACGAAAACATCGAGCAAGTGGAAAATGTGCTGCTGGAAATCGGTGCCGATGAGGTGCCCCAGTTGCAGGTTTTCAACAAGATAGATCTACTGGATGACTTCGCGCCCCGAATTGACCGTAACGAAGAAGGAATTCCGGTCAGAGTCTGGGTGTCGGCGATTTCCGGAGCAGGCATGGATCTGCTCTTTGATGCCGTTGTCGAGCGCCTTGCTGAAGATGTGGTTCATCACTTTGTTTTGGTGGGCCCTGAGGATGGCAAGCTACGTGCACTGCTTCATGAGGCGGGCTCGGTGTTGAGTGAGGAGTACCGGGAGAGCGGTGATACGGTAGTTGAGGTTCGGCTGCAACACCGCGACTGGATGCAGTTGCTGAGTCGCGCAGGTGTTAGCCCAGAGCGAGTTCGGTTGGAAGACCGGCAGCTCTGAAGCGGCTCGCCTATTGCCGGGGGCTTGATAAATCCCTAGTATTTGCAGCCATTAGATTAAACACGAACGGAGAGTATTATGGCCTGGAATGAACCGGGTGGTAACCGTAACGACAATGATCCCTGGGGAACCGGTGGTGGTCGTCGCGGCAATGATCAGGGTCCACCAGACCTGGACGAAGCGCTGAAAAAGGGCCTCGACAAGCTCAACCGCATGCTGGGCGGCAAAGGCGGCTCTGGCAATAACGGCAGTTCAGGCTCAGGTAGCAGCAACGGTGGCTTTGGTGCCATTCTCGCTGTGGTCGCCATTCTGGCGGTTGGTTATGTGCTGTATCAGTCGTTCTACACCGTGGACGAGCAGGAGCGGGCCGTTGTGCTGCGCTTCGGCGAATACAACCGGACTGAAAGCCCGGGTCTGCGTTTCAAAGTTCCTTTGATTGATTCCGCGACCAAGGTGCTGGTCACCAACGTGCGGACTGCTCGCTCATCGGGCCAGATGCTGACCCAAGATGAAAACCTGGTCACCGTGGATCTGCAGGTTCAGTACCGGGTAGGCGACGCTAAAGCCTATGTACTGAACGTTAGGGACTCTAACCAGGCTCTGGCGTTTGCTACCGACAGTGCGCTTCGACACGAAGTTGGCAGCTCCTCGCTGGACGATGTGCTGACAGAAGGTCGTGCCGAGTTGGCGGTCAGGGTAGAGCAGCGGTTGCAGAGTTTCCTGAGGGAATATGGGACCGGTCTGGAAATCGTCCGAGTGAACGTTGAAAGTACTCAGCCCCCCGCTGCGGTACAGGATGCGTTCCGCGAAGTTCAGCGTGCCCGTGAAGACGAGCAACGCTTGAAGGAAGAAGCGGAAACCTACCGGAACAAAATCGTTCCGGAAGCCCGAGGCCAGGCTCAGCGTTTGATTGAAGAAGCGAACGCCTATAAGGCTGAGGTGATCGAGCGTGCACGAGGTGAAACTGCCCGTTTCAACCAGCTGCTGGCGGTGTACGAAAAAGCACCCGTGGTGACGCGTGAGCGTATGTACATTCAGGCTCTGGAGCAAGTTCTGGGTAACAGCAGCAAGATTCTGGTGGATACCAAGAGCAGCGGCAACATGATGTACCTGCCTTTGGACAAGCTGACAGAGGGGCGTGTGCCGTCCTCTCGAGCCAGATCATCCGGCTCGGGTAACCAGCAGGTTGATGTTCAGGCGCTGACTGACCAGGTTCTGCAAGAATTGCGCGCCCGTCAGGACGGAAGTACCCGGAGGAGTAGATAAATTATGGGACCTAAAGGTGTATTGGGCCTTGCAGGCGTCCTTATCGTCGTCCTGCTTGTATTGTCGAGTGTGTTTATCATTCCAGAGACACACCGTGGCGTAAAACTGCGGTTTGGTGAGCTGGTAGAGACCGATATCCAGGCTGGTATTCATTTCAAAGTTCCGGTGATTGATCAGATTCGGGAATTTGATATCCGGGTACTGACGCTGGATTTGCCGTCACGCCAATATCTGACCATCGAGAAGAAACCACTGGACGTGGATTCTTACGTGGCCTGGAAGATCCGTAATGTGGATCAGTTCTACCGTGCGACCGGTGGTGACGAGCTGCGTGCCGGAACCTTGATCCTGTCTCGTGTGGACAACGGCCTGCGTGATGAGTTTGGTGTGCGCACCATGCACGAGGTGGTTTCGGGCCAGCGGGACGAGCTTATGCACGCTCTGCGGGATCGTGCCAACGAGACGGCGGTTAAAGAATTCGGTATCGAGATTCTCGATATTCGAGTAAAAGCCATTGAGTTCCCGGGTTCGGTCAGTGAAAACGTTTATCGTCGAATGGCGACCGAACGTCAAAAACTAGCCCAGGAATTCCGTTCCCGTGGTCTGGAATTGGCCGAAGGTATCCGTGCCGATGCGGATCGTCAGCAAACCGTAACTTTGGCGAATGCGTTCGCTGAAGCTGAGACAACTCGCGGTGAAGGTGACGGTGAAGCGGCCCAGATCTACGCCGACGCCTATGGCAGCAACGAGGAATTCTATAGCTTTTACCGGAGCTTGCAGGCGTACCAGAGTACGTTTGCCGGCAAGGATGACATCATGGTCATCGACACCAACAGTGCTTTCATGAAGTATCTGAAGGACCCTGCCGGAGCTAACTAAATCCGCTGGTTCAGGTGGAAAACCGGAATACGTAGGTATTCCGGTTTTTTTGTGTCTGCCAAGGGTGTAGAATCCTTGCGGTTTTGTTTGGGCATTTCTTCGCCTGAACATCCTGAACCCTGAGTCATTCCCCCGGCGCCTTTGCCGGTGACGGAAAAACGGACAACTGAATCTCATGACAGTATCTGATCGCTGGTTACTGCCAGATGGAGTCGAAGACATTCTTCCTCCGCTGGCCGGACGGATCGAGTCCCTGCGCCGGGATGTAATGGACACCTGCCAACGCTGGGGTTACCAATTGGTGATCCCGCCCCTGATTGAGTATCTAGAGTCCCTGTTTACAGGTACCGGACACGACCTGGAGTTGCAGACGTTCAAGCTGACTGATCAACTCACCGGTCGCATGATGGGTGTGCGTGCGGACATGACGCCGCAGGCTGCCCGGATTGATGCGCATACATTGGGCCAGGAAGGTATTACCCGCCTTTGCTACGCTGGTCATGTGCTGCATACCCGTCCTCGTCATATGCTGACCGGCCGAACGCCGATTCAGGCGGGCTGCGAGTTGTTTGGCAGCACCTCGGAAGCGGCGGATCTGGAAATCATCAGTTTGATGCTGGAAGCCCTCCGGGTTGCCGGATTGCCACGGGTGCATCTGGATCTGGCCCACGTTTCTATCTATGAAAGCCTGATTGCCAGCTCCGGGTTTGATAAAGACACTGAAGCCGCTGTATTTGACGCGATGGCCCGAAAGTCGGTGCCTGAGCTGGATCGGTTGCTGGGCGACTGTGAAGCCGGGTCATCCGGTGCACTGTTGCGTGAGCTGGCTCGTGTGAGCGGTGGTGTTGAAGCTCTGGAGCAAGCCCGAGTGATTCTGGGTGGTGCTTCAGAGGCGCTTGACGCAGCTTTGGACAAGCTTTCTCGTGTGGTCGAGATGCTGAGTCGCGATTTCCCGGAAGTCAGCCTAGGCTTCGACTTTTGCGAATTGCGTGGTTACAACTACCACACCGGTCTGGTATTCGCCGCTTATGTTCCCGGTCATGGCGACTCGGTTGCCAAAGGCGGTCGTTACGATGCCATTGGCAGTGATTTCGGGCGTGCCCGGCCGGCTACCGGATTCAGTCTGGATATTCGCGCGCTGGTGGCTCTGGGTGAGCGTGTGCACCATCGTTCGGGTGCTGTTTGGGCGCCTGCCGTTGAAGATGCAGCACTGGAAGGTGTTATTTCCGGCCTGCGAATGACCGAGACAGTCATTAGACAATTACCGGGTGACGAACCTGCAGATCCCGCGTTGCAAGGTTGTGATCGTCAGCTGGTGAAAAAAGACGGGCAATGGGTTGTGGAGATGCTGGGCTGATTTTTAGTACCAGTGTTTAACGAATATTCCTGAGTAAATGTGCAAGGCGCGTTCCTTCGGGCGGCCTGATGTGAGAGAGAATCATGGGTAAAAATGTTGTTGTGCTGGGTACCCAGTGGGGTGATGAAGGTAAAGGCAAGATCGTCGACCTTCTGACAGAAAAAGTGGCAGCAGTGGTGCGCTTTCAGGGCGGTCACAATGCCGGCCACACACTGGTCATCGAGGGCAAGAAGACGGCCTTGCACCTGATCCCGTCTGGTATTCTGAGAAAGAATGTCCACTGTCTGATCGGCAACGGCGTTGTACTGTCGCCGGAAGCGCTGCTCAAAGAAGTGCGTGAACTGGAAGCCAATGGTGTTGAAGTTCGTGATCGTCTGAAGATCAGCTTGGCTTGCCCGATCATTTTGCGCACCCATGTTCGCATTGATCAGGCGCGTGAGCGGGCGAAGGGCGAAGACAAAATCGGAACAACTGGCCGTGGTATCGGACCTGCTTACGAAGACAAAGTGTCTCGCCGTGGCGTTCGTGTAGGCGATTTGCACAACATGGAAGACTTCGAAGTTAAGCTTCGCGAGATCATGTCTTACCACAACTTTGTGTTGACCGAATACTTCAAGGAAGAAGCTGAAGACATCGATGCGGCTTTGGCTGAGCTGAAGCAAATGGCCGAAGAAATTCTGCCGATGGCTGCCGACGTAACCGACATCCTGCATGACCACCGCAAGCGTGGTGAGCACATTCTGTTTGAAGGTGCTCAAGGTTCTCTGCTGGATATCGATCTTGGTACCTACCCGTACGTTACCTCTTCCAACACCACCGCGGGTGGAACAGCTACAGGTTCCGGTTTTGGTCCTCTGTACCTGGATTACGTGCTGGGCATCACCAAAGCCTACACAACCCGCGTGGGTTCAGGCCCGTTCCCGACGGAACTGTTTTGCGACATGGGTGAACACCTGGCAGTCAAAGGTAATGAAGTTGGTACGACTACCGGTCGTTCCCGCCGTTGTGGCTGGTTTGACGCCGTGGCTTTGCGCCATGCGATCCAGATCAACAGTGTGTCCGGCATCTGCCTGACTAAGCTGGACGTTCTGGACGGTTTGGAAACCGTGAAGGTTTGTGTCGGCTATAAAACGCCGAACGGGGAAATTACCCGTCCGCCTATCGGTTGTGACACCTTCAAAGACATCGAGCCCATCTACGAAGAGCTGCCAGGCTGGAGCGAAAGCACTTTTGGTCTGACCACCGTTGAGGAACTGCCGGAGAACGCGAAAGCTTATATCCGCTTCCTGGAAGAGCAGATCGAAGCGCCGATCGACATCATCTCTACTGGCCCTGACCGGGTAGAGACCATCACTCTGAGACACCCGTTCGGGGAATAAACTTCAGAGTCAAAAAAACCGCCTTTAGCGTGAGCTTCAGGCGGTTTTTTTATGCCCCGAATAGCCCGCTAGGGCTTCTCGGCAATGATCGTTGCCCGTTTCGGGCCCGGGTAACCTTCAATGGTCTTCGTGGGGTCGTTCGGATCTAGAAAGTCGGCCAGTGAGTTAAACCGCATCCAGTCGGTTTGTCGTTGCTCTTCGGTGGTGGTGTCGCTGACATCCACCACGCGAGCATTCCGGAAGCCCGCGCGCTCGAGCCATCGAATCAGCGTGGGGCAGCTGGGTAAAAACCAGACGTTGCGCATCTGTCCGTAACGATCTTCCGGCATCAGACTGAAGCCTTCGGGGCCATTCACAACCAGTGTCTCTAGAACCAGCTCGCCACCTCGGCGCAAGGTGCCTTTCAGGTCCAACAGGTGGTCGATTGGTGAACGCCGGTGGTACAACACGCCCATCGAGAAGGTGGTGTCGAAATGCTCGAGGTTTTCCGGCAGATCTTCCATGCGTATCGGCAGCAGGTCGACGGGGGTTTCGCCGAGATAGTTTTTGACTGCTAGAAACTGAAACATGAACAGCAAGCCGGGGTCGATGCCAACAACTTGTCGAGCGCCTGCACCAGCCATGCGCCAACAGTGGTAACCGGAGCCGCAACCGACGTCTAGAATAGTTCGCCCTTTTAAATCAGCAAGATGCGGGGCCACTCGGTCCCACTTCCAGTCTGAGCGCCATTCGGTATCCACGTGGGTGCCGAAAAAATTGAAGGGCCCTTTGCGCCAGGGCATCAGTCCGCGCAGTCCGTGCTCCAGACTTTCGGCGTCCTGTTCACTCAAGGGCTGATCCGTGGTCACGGTGACGGCGGACGAGGTTAGGTCGACGTTGGTTGGAAAGTTCGTGGGCAGGGTCTCAAGTGCTGCCTGCCAGCGCGCCATGTCGCCGTGGGGATTGTCTTCAAAACGGCGGATCAGCTGGCCGGTAATAAGCTCCGCCCAAGCTGTCTGGTCGCTGTGATTCAGGTAATCGATAAACGGGGAGAAATGTGTGCGCCAGTCGAAAGCAGCCATAGGTCTCGCGGTATCCGGGGGGTTAAGGGTTCTTGATGGCCAGCATGGAAACAAAGTTGAAACACTGATACCACACCAGCACCTGGTCAAAACCGGTGTCGAGAAGCCGTTGTTTGTGGGTGTTCAGGGTTTCGGGAATCATGACGTTTTCAATCGCAGCACGTTTTTGGCTGATCTCTAGGTCGGAGTAACCGTTGGCGCGCTTGAATTCATGATGCAGCTGAGTTTGGGTATTCTGTTCTGTCTCGGATTCGAAACGGATCTTTTCAGACAGAATCAATACGCCACCGGGGAGGGTGGCATTGGCGATTCGTGTTAGTAGATCTTTTCTTCGTTCTGGCGGCACGAACTGAAGCGTAAAGTTCAGGGTGGTCACCGAGGCTTGGCTCAGTTCGGTTGTTAGAATGTCCTCGCAGCGCAGGGTGACCGGCAGTTCGTGATCGTCCAGTGCGACATAGTGTTCGCAGCGTTCGATCATGGCGGTGGAGTTGTCCACGCCCACCAGAGTGCAATCGGTGTGGGGGATTCCGTGCCGCATGGCCAACGTAGAGGCGCCCAATGAGCAGCCCAGGTCGTAGCAATGGGAGCCGGGTTGCACGTATTGCTCGGTAATCACTTCGATCATCGGGATGATCGTGGTGTAACCGGGTACCGAGCGGCGAATCATGTCTGGGAAGACCCGAGCCACGGAGGCATCGAAACGAAAGTCTTCTGGGTTGCGCTCGGTCGCAAACAGGCGGTCAGTCATCTGTGGAGCAGGGGTTGGTTTTTTACTGCTCATCGCTATCCCCGGGCTTTGGTTGTGCCGGATCCCGGTCAGTTGGTGAAGGGCGGGCACAACGTACACCGCGATTCTTGTAATCCACCAGGATGCCGCGGAAGGAAGGGTCTACGTCGGCAGCAATAGCAAGGTAACCGTTCTCACAGACAGCGTGCAGCCCTGAGGGCTTGCGAGACATGCGGAATTCTTCGCCGGGTGCCACATGGATGGCCTGGAAATCACCCACTGGAACATGGTCTTTGTTGTCCGAATGCTTGATGCGGCCGCCGACTTCCAGTGCCGTTACTGTACCGATGATGGCAATCACCGCAGTCACAATAAGGGCGCGCGCCGAATAGCGGTTTTCACTTTCGCTCATGGTTACCTCTTGTCAGAGTTCAGAATTGGCCCGGGAGCGTCAGGGCGGGCTCTTGCAGGGCTGAAAGCTGTTCGCGCAGGGACAGGATCTGGTCTGACCAGAACCGGGGCTGAGCAAACCATGGGAAAAATCGGGGGAAAGCAGGATCTTCCCAGCGTCGTGCCAGCCAAGCGCAGTGTGCAATCTGGCGATAGCAGCGGAGTGGCTCGATCAGGTGCCGCTCTCGACGGTCAAAATCCCGAAAGGTCTCGTAGCCTTCGAGCAGTTCCCCGAGTTGGCTGCCGCGTTCATTGTATTCGCCGTTCAGTAGCAGCCACATGTCTTGCACGGCCGGGCCGGTGCGGCAGTCGTCCAGATCGACAAACAGCATGGATTCGTCCCGGCAGAGAATGTTGCCTGCATGGCAGTCCCCGTGGATTCTGAGGGTGCTCACATCCCCTGCGTCGTCCATTCGTTGCTTGCAGCCATCTAACAAATCGGGAATCAGGCTGTCCCAGGCTGGCCGTAGATCATCAGGAATCCAGCCGCCGTTGACCAGTAGTGTGTTGTGTTCTTCCAGGCCCTGAATCAGGTTAAACCCCGGGCGGTGCTCGAATGTTTTAGTCGCGCCCAGATTGTGGATCTGGCCTAACCATTGGCCAAGACGGTAGAGCGTGTCGGTTATGCTGGTGTCTGGTGCTTGCCCGCCGCGTTGGGGGAAGACCGCAAATCGGAACTCACCGTGGTGGCCTAATGAATCGCCGTTGTTCAGAGTCAGTGGGGCGACCACGGGGATGTCTGCAGCCTGCAGATCGAGCGTGAATTCATGTTCTTCACGGATGGCAGCATCAGACCAGCGGCCGGGGCGATAGAATTTCGCGATGACCGGCGAGCCTTCGTCCAATCCGATCTGGTACACCCGGTTTTCATAACTGTTCAGCGCAAAAAGTCGCCCGCTGACAGCAAAGCCTGCTTCTTCCAGGGCATCCAGAATAACTTCCGGCGTCAGAGTGTCGTACGGGTGGGTAGAAGCGGTTATGTCAGAAGGCTCATGTTGCATAGTATTCAGAAGGCCGAGTGTTGTTGAGATTTCATGAATTGCAGATGGTACCAGTTTTCATCAAGCTCCCAGCGTACGCGGTTAATGCTCGGAGATGCCAAAACAATGTCACCAGCCCGTGCCTGCACCTGAGCCAGTTCTCGTTCAGCTTTTTGCCAGTCTCGATGGGTGTCGGCCAGATGGGTCATCCCGGGAAAAACCACCGATAAAGCTCGTTGTGTTGAAACGGTATGGGATCGCAGCGAGCTGATGGTGGCTGTATCGCCTTCTACACGCAGTACCCGGTGCTGATAGGGGTAGCTGGACACCATTTTGTCGGCTTTTAATTGGTTGTTGAGGCTAGTGACTTCAAAGCCACGCCAACCAATCCAGCCCACAAAGAGTGCGGCGACGATCATTACCGTAAGAAACTGTTTCCTGTCGGACATTTCCCCATGCTCCGTGCATCCGTTCGCGTGAGGTAAAGTATAACGGTTCTGAAAGCTCAGGTAATGTAACGCAGGGCTATCGGGGTTATTTTCAGGTCGTTGTTCGACTAGCAGGGCTGTAAAGTGGATTACGAAAGCTACAAAGTGCAAACGGTAGTGATTGGCGCCGGAGTGGTGGGGTTGGCCGTTGCCCGGGAGTTGGCCAGGTCGGGGCGCGAGGTGTTGGTGCTGGAAGCCGGCCCTAGGTTTGGTGAAGGTATTTCTTCCCGTAATAGCGAAGTGATCCATGCCGGCATCTATTATCCAACGGATTCCCTGAAAGCGGCGTTGTGTGTTCTGGGTCGAGAGCAGCTGTACGAGTATTGTGCCAGTCGTAAGGTGGGGCACCGTAAGTGCGGGAAATGGATTGTTGCGACCGACGATCGACAGGCGTCGAGACTCGAGGCCATTTGCCGACAGGCGGAAGCTAATGGTGTTCGCTTACAACATGCAGAGGGCAATGCGGTGGGCCTGCAGTGTCCTGATATACGGGCCACTGCCGGCTTGTGGTCGCCAGAGACCGGTATCATCGACACCCACGGTTTAATGTTGTCGCTGCTGGGTGAGCTGGAGCATGCTGGCGGGCAACTGGTGCTGAACAGTCCGGTGATGGCTGCAGAAAGTTCAATCGATGGCCATCGGCTCAGCGTTAGTGGAGAGGCTTCCACTACCTTGATCGCCCGTGAGGTCGTTAACGCAGCAGGATTGGGGGCACCGGGCCTTGCGCGTAACTGGTTGGGGCTGCCAGACAGTGCCAAGCCAGAGCAGTGGTTAGCTCGTGGTGTGTATTTCAGTTACAGCGGCAAACACCCGTTCAATCATTTGATCTACCCCTTGCCAGAACCGGGCGGGCTCGGCGTTCACCTGACGCTGGATTTGGCGGGGCAGGCCCGTTTTGGGCCGGATGTTGAGTGGGTTGAAGCGGAGGATTACACCGTTAATCCAACTCGGGCGCAGGCTTTTGCAGAGGGTATTCGCCAGTGGTGGCCGTCGCTCGATGCGAGTCGGCTCCAGCCCGCTTATGCCGGCATTCGGCCAAAACTTGCGGGGCCGGACGGAGGCTTTGTTGATTTTCGGATCGATGGGCCCGAAGAGCATGGTGTTCCCGGGCTGGTCCATCTATTTGGCATCGAGTCGCCTGGTCTGACGTCTTGCCTGGCCATTGCCGACTTTGTAAAACGCAAACTGGGTTAGCCGGGTGTGCGAGCCAAAGCCCAGATTTGAATGTCGCGGGCGCCAGCCTCGGTTAATGCCCGAGCCAGAGCTCGGGTCGTCGCACCGGTTGTCACCACGTCGTCGACTATGGCGACCCGTTCCGGTATCGGGGTGCAAACCTCAAACACTTTGTTCAGATTGGTTAAGCGCCCGGATCTGTTAAGGCCTCTTTGTGCACGTACCTGCCGTCTGCGCCGCACGGCTTTGCTTCCTACGGGGATATCCAGTCGGGCTCCCACGTGTTCCGCAATGTCCTGTGCTTGGTTGAATCCACGCTGCCACCGGCGCAGCCAGTGCATGGGGGCGGGGATTAACAACTCCGGATGTTCGGAATCATCCAGCTTCTGCTCCAGATAGTCACCGAAGTCGGCCAGCAGTGGCCGTGCGAACTTGCGTTGGCCATGGTATTTGTAGCGCCCGATCATACTGTCGACCGGGAACTGGTAACGCCATGGGATCAACGAGCGAGTGAAAGGCGGCGGAGATGTCAGGCATTCGCCACAGCGCCTGACCGGGCCTGCAAAAGCCAAGGGCAGGGCGCAGGTGTCGCAGTGCAGGCAATTATGCGGGAGGTCTGCGCGGCACGGGGCGCATAGGCCATGGTAAGCGGGTGCGTCCAGGCAGGTCACGCAGCGCCCTGCTGTGCTTTCTCTGTTAACCAATTGGTCGAACAAGGTTGACAGCGGTTTTAGTCTGTTTATCATCGTGGTTCTTCCGTAAACCAAAGACCTTGTGAAGGTTAACAGGACTCGAACATGACTGCTACCGCGTTGCGCCACGACTGGAGCCTTCAGGAGGCTCAAGAGCTTTTTAATCTCCCGTTTAATGATCTCTTGTTCCGTGCCCAGTCGGTGCACCGGGAACATTTTGACCCTAATGAGGTTCAGGTCAGCACTCTGCTTTCCATCAAGACCGGCGCGTGCCCGGAAGATTGTAAATATTGCCCTCAGAGCGGGCATTACAACACCGGCCTCGAGAAAGAGAAGCTTCTGGAGATCGAGAAAGTCGTTGCCGAAGCGCGAGCAGCCAAGCAGAAGGGCGCTTCACGGTTCTGCATGGGGGCCGCTTGGCGCAGCCCGTCAAAGAAAGATATGCCTTACGTTTTGGATATGGTTCAGCAGGTTAAGTCGCTGGGGCTGGAAACCTGTATGACGCTGGGCATGCTGAAAGAGGAAGAGGCCAAGGAGCTGGCCGAAGCGGGGCTGGATTATTACAACCACAATCTGGATACCTCTGAGAAATACTACAACCACATCATTACCACGCGCACCTATCAGGATCGCCTGGATACGCTGGATAACGTGCGCAAGGCCGGGATGAAGGTCTGCTGCGGCGGTATTCTGGGTATGGGTGAGGATGAGGACGATCGCGTTGGTTTGTTGGTTCAGTTGGCCAACTTGCCTCAGCATCCTGAGAGTGTGCCGGTGAATATGCTGGTGAAGGTGAAGGGTACGCCGCTGGAAGATGTGGAAGATCTGGAGCCGTTCGATTTCATCCGGATGATTGCGGTGGCGCGGATTATGATGCCCGCTTCTCATGTTCGGCTGTCGGCCGGCCGTGAGCAGATGAATGAGCAAATGCAGTCGCTGTGTTTTCTGGCAGGGGCGAATTCGATTTTCTACGGCGAGAAGTTGCTGACGACCTCTAACCCCGAAGCAGATGCGGATATGCAGTTGTTCCGTAAATTGGGCATTCGTCCTGAGCAGCGTGAGCAGTGCGCGACTGAGGAACAGCAGGAAGAAGAGCTGGCGGAAGCTGTCGAGTATGAGGCTACGCGGCATATGTTTTATGACGCGACTCGGGAATCGGCCTGATTTCGAGAGTTGAGTTTTGGTGCCGGTGAAGGTCTGGTGCTGCTTTTCGGGACACGCTCAAGACGTCCCTGTTCGCTTACGACGGGCCATCACTGGCCCTTGATAGTCCCGAAAAGCGGCACCAGACCTTCACGTTGATCCTCAGCGGGTATTCCGCTTCAACGCTTCCCGAAGGAATTACCCTTTCTCTGACCTGTTGGTGTCGTCTTTATGCGTGATTTTGCACTTGAGATTGAACAACGGAAACACGCGGGCCTTTACCGGAACCGCCGTTTGGTTTCTGGCCCGCAACAGCCGGAGTTAACCGCAGACGGTCAGGTGTTGTTGTCGTTCTGTAGCAACGATTACCTCGGTCTGGCGAATCATCCCCGAAACATTGATGCATTGAAGAGCGCTTTACCCGACACCGGGCTGGGTGGGGCTGCGTCTCATCTGGTGTGCGGTCACCACGACGCCCATCACCGATTGGAGCAGCGGCTGGCCGACTTTACCCGGCGCAGCAGTGCATTGTTTTTTTCCACGGGTTATATGGCCAATGTTGGTGTGATTTCCGCTTTGGTGGGGCGGGGCGATACGGTTTTTTCGGATCGACTGAATCATGCCTCGATTATCGATGGCTGCATTCTCAGTCGGGCCCGGGTTCGGCGTTATGCGCACGGGGATGTGGCGGCGCTTGAAGCCATGTTGGCCGACACGTCGGGTCACAAGGTGGTGGTGACCGATGGGGTCTTCAGTATGGACGGCGATGTGGCGCCGTTGAAGGCATTGGCTCGGGTTTGTAAGGCCCACGATGCCTTGTTGGTGGTGGATGACGCCCACGGTATCGGTGTGCTTGGGCCGCAGGGGCGCGGCAGTGTGCTGGAGGCGGGGTTGTCGGAGGACGAGGTGCCGGTTCTGATTGGTACTTTGGGTAAGGCTGTGGGTACCAGCGGCGCTTTTGTGGCTGGGCCGGCGGTGTTGATGGATTATCTGGTTCAGAAGGCTCGAACGTACATTTACACAACCGCTATGCCGCCTGCGATGGCGGTCGCGACCTGTACCAGTCTGGATCTTATCGAGGCCGATGATCAAAGGCGAGAGCACCTGAAGGACTTGATTGTGCGTTTCCGTGAGGGCACGCAAGCGCTGGGGTATGAGTTGATGCCGTCTTATACGCCCATTCAGCCAATCATGATTGGGGGCAATGAGGAAGCTTTGGCGTTGAGTCAGGCGTTGGAACAGCAGGGCGTTATGGTGACGGCAATTCGCCCGCCAACGGTGCCCGATGGGCAGGCTAGGCTGAGGGTGACTTTGAGCGCAGCACACACCCGGGAACATGTCGATCAATTGTTGGCTGCTCTGGCAGGGTGTCGGGCATTGTTGGGTTCATGTGATTCCGGGCAGGTGGCGGCCGTATGAATATGTTTAATGATCTGACGGCGGTTATCAGGGTTGAGGGTGGTACCGGGACCAAAGCTTCGATTGCATCGGGGTTTGGTGGTGCCAGCAAGACTTATGACAGTGCTTCCCGGTTGCAGAAGATTATGGGCGACGCCATGTTGTTGCGGATTCCTGAAGCCTTGCAGCCGGAAGCCATTCTTGATTTGGGGTGCGGTACGGGTTGGTTTACCCGCAAGCTGATAACACATTATCCCCAGGCTCGTGTCACCGGGGCTGATTTGTCACCGGGTATGTTGGAACAAGCCGGGGCCGCCACAGCGTCGGAGCAGGTTGACTGGCTTAATGCAGATGCGGAGCAGTTGCCGCTGGCGGATGAGTGTGTTGATCTGGTCTTCAGTAACTTGATGGTGCAATGGAGTCGGCGCCCTGAAGCTGTGCTGGAGGAGTGCCAGCGAGTGCTGCGTCCGGGTGGTTTTTTGGTGATGTCGACCTTGGTAGATGGCACTTTGCGTGAACTTAAGCAGGCTTGGGCGAAAGCGGACCCGGGCCAGCCGCACGTGAATCGGTTTGTGCCGGCAGAAGAATGGCGCAGCTTAACGGGTAAGGTTTTGGCAGGCTCGGCGCTGGAGTTGTCGCCAATTCGTTTACCGTATGAGTCTCCCATGGCGCTGAATCGAGAGCTGAAGCATTTGGGTGCCGTGTTCAAGGGTGAAGAAAGGCGCAGAACGGTGACGGCACCCGGGCGTTTTCGGGCCATGTGCAGAGCGTACCCGGGGGAAAGGTCTGGCGAAGTTGTCGCGACTTACGAGGCCGGTTGGTTGTATTGGCAAAAGCCCACAGCAGGATAAACAAGATGGCGAAGAAAACGTATTTCGTAACCGGTACCGATACCGAGGTGGGTAAAACCATCGTCAGTGCTGCGATACTCGAAGCCGCAAAGGCGCAGGGTAAGCGTACCATCGCGATGAAGCCGATTGCCTCTGGATGTGACCAAACACCGGAGGGGCTGCGCAATGAAGATGCCCTGATGCTTCAGGCAGCCATCACGGAAGCCATTGCTTATGATGTCATTAATCCGATTGCTTTAGAGCCTGCAATTGCCCCCCATGTGGCTGCGGCTCAAGCGGGCAAGCAGGTTAGTGCCCAGCGCCTGATCGGGTTTTGCCGTGGTGTGCAAATGCGGCCGGCCGATTTGATGCTTATCGAAGGCGCTGGCGGCTGGCGGGTGCCCTTGAACGACCGTGAAACCTATGCCGCGGTGCCCCGCGAGATGGGGCTGGGGGTTATCTTGGTCGTGCCGCTTAAGCTTGGCTGTATTAACCAGGCCATGCTCACGGCCGAGGCAATTCGTGCGGATGGCTTGACCGTGGCAGGTTGGGTGGCCAATCACCCTGAGTCGGAGCCGATGAGTTGTGAGCAAGAAACGCTAGATTATCTGGTGACTCATCTTGAGGCGCCCTGCTTGGGTATTTTGCCGTGGGTGGATGAAGTGCCGGTGGCTGAGATGCCAGCGGTTTTGGCGCGCTACTTAAATGTCTCGCCGTTGATTGAAAATTGACCAGGTTTGTGCGTTAATTACGTCAATAGTCCGCCACGGGGAACTTCCTCCATGATCAACAGCACACTCGGTATTGGCATTCAGGGCATTCAAGACGGAATGGTCGGGATGGATAATGCCGCTCGCAAGATCGCCCGTGGAGGAGCCGATGGCCCGCAAGGGAGCGCCGAAGGCGCTGGTAATCTTGCTGAGCCGATGATTGAGCTTAATCTCTACAAGCGCAGTGTCGAGGCTTCGGCACAAGTCGTTAAAACGGCGGATGAGACCATAGGTACTCTGCTGGATATTAAGGTCTGATCAGCGGATTTTACCCGTGAACATACAGCCGTCAGTTTCTTCGGTTTACCCGTCTTTTAGCAGTGTCTCAGGGGCTGATCCCAGCGGCCCGGCGGTCGCTGGCACTTCGAGCATACCCGGCGAAAAATCCCCCAGCGGCGAAGGCCGAGCGGTGCGCGCTCCTGAGCAAGTCTCTGAGGATAAAGCCGCAGACTCATCGACTGAAAAGCCGGGCCAAGAAAAAGAGAACCCTCAGGGGCTGACCGAATCCGAACTGAAAGAACTCACTGAGCTCAAGGCCAGAGACCGCGAAGTGCGTGCACACGAGGCGGCGCATCAGGCGGTGGGTGGGCAACACGCCGGGGCGATCTCTTATACGTATGAGCGTGGCCCTGATGGGGCTCAGTATGCGGTTGGCGGTGAAGTACCCATTGATGTGTCCCCGGTTGCCGGTGACCCCCAGGCAACCATCGAAAAGATGCGAGTTGTTCGTTCTGCCGCCATGGCTCCGGCCCAGCCCTCATCACAGGATCGCGCGGTGGCTTCCCAGGCCATGCAAACGATGTTGCAAGCGCAGGCAGAGTTGGTCAGCGGCGAAAGTGAGAAGACGAGCATCAATGGTGAAGCTGAGGCGGCAGAGCAGAGTCTAAGCTACCAGGGTGCCCAGTCCCGCCAAGCGACAGAAGCTTATCAAAATATATCCGCTATGCAGGGTTACGGATTCGATTCGGACGCTGCCACCTCGATTTTTGCTTGAACCCGTCCTAACAATAAAAGCCTGAATCCGAAAGGCATCTCGGGACTTTTGGTCTGTGCTTGTTACGTTTGAGAACACAAAGCACGACAAAATTGACGCAATTCTCTTGACAATTCTGTGCTCCAAAACGTATGTTTCAAACAAGTGTTTAATTAAGGCTGTGAAGCGCAAGCTTCATGGTGTCTGAGCAAACCACGGTCATAGCTGCAACAGCTTCAGCTGCAACCAACATTGAGGTGGATTCAATGCCTGAGTACAAAGCGCCCCTGCGTGATATCAAATTTGTAATGAACGAGCTGCTCGACAGCGAGACCCACTACGCCAATTTGGAAGGCGCTGAAGACGCAACTCCGGATATGGTTGATGCCATCATCCAGGAAGGTGCGAAGTTTGCTGAACAGGTACTGTCTCCGCTGAACGCGGTAGGCGACCGTGAAGGCTGCACCTGGAGCGAAGACGGTGTTAAAACGCCGACTGGCTTTAAAGAAGCTTACGACCAGTTCGTTGAAGGCGGCTGGCCTTCACTGGCTGCTGACGTCAACTACGGTGGTCAGGGTCTGCCAGATTCGCTCGGCATCGTGATGAGCGAGCTGAACGGTACTGCTAACTGGTCTTGGGGCATGTACCCAGGTTTGAGCCACGGTGCTATCAACACTCTTGAAGCGCACGGTACTGAAGAGCAGAAGCAGACTTACCTGACCAAGATGATCAGCGGTGAGTGGACTGGCACCATGTGCTTGACCGAAGCTCACTGTGGTTCTGATCTGGGCACCCTGCGCACCAAAGCAGAGCCTAATGCAGACGGTTCATACAGCATTTCCGGTACCAAGATCTTCATCTCTGCCGGTGAGCACGACATGACCGAGAACATCGTTCACATCGTTCTGGCTCGTCTGCCGGGCGCACCTGAAGGTACCAAGGGCATCTCCCTGTTTATCGTACCTAAGTGCCTGCCTGCTGAAGACGGTTCTGCCGGTGAGCGTAACGCCGTTTCCTGTGGTTCTATCGAGCACAAGATGGGTATCCACGGTAACGCGACTTGCGTCATGAACTTCGACGGTGCCAAAGGCTGGTTGATCGGACCTGAGAATAAAGGTCTGAACTGCATGTTCACCTTCATGAACACTGCCCGTATCGGTACCGCTATCCAAGGTCTGGGTGCTGCTGAACTGGCTTTCCAGGGCTCACTGGCATACGCCAAAGACCGTCTGGCGATGCGCTCATTGAGTGGCGCCAAGAACCCGGAAGGCATTGCTGACCCGATCATCGTTCACCCGGACGTGCGTCGCATGCTGCTGACTCAGAAAGCGGTTGCTGAAGGCGCCCGTGCCCTGATCTACCTGACTGCACAGAAAGCTGACATTGTTGGTCGCGGTAAGACTGAAGAAGAGCGCAAAGAAGCTGACGAAGCTCTGGGCTTCCTGACCCCGATCGCTAAAGCCTTCCTGACCGAAATCGGTTACGAAGCAGCGAACCTGGGCATGCAGGTGTTCGGTGGCCACGGTTTCATCTCCGAGTGGGGCATGGAACAGAACGTACGTGATGCCCGTATCGGCATGATTTACGAAGGCACAACCGGCATTCAGGCGCTGGATCTGTTGGGCCGTAAAGTTCTGATGACTCAAGGCGAGTCGCTGAAGAACTTCACCAAGCAGGTTCACGTATTCTGCAAGGAAAATGCCGACAACGAGCAGCTGAAGCAGTTCATCGAGCCGCTGGCAGCGATCAACAAGGAATGGGGCGACCTGACCATGAAAGTGGGTATGGCCGCTATGAAGAACCGTGAAGAAGTCGGTTCTGCTTCCGTGGACTACCTGATGTACTCCGGTTACGCCGTGTTTGCATACCTGTGGGCCCGTATGGCCAAGGTTGCTCAGGAGAAGCTGGAAGAAGGTACTAGTGAAGAAGCGTTCTACACCGCTAAGCTTCAGACTGCACGCTTCTACTTCACCCGCATGCTGCCGCGTACCAAGACTCACGCTGTAACCATGCTGGCCGGCGCAGACACTCTGCTGGATATGCCGGAAGAAGCCTTCGCCCTTTAAGGCTGAGGTTGCTATCTGATTGATAGTGCAAAAAAAGCCCGCTCTCCGTAAAGAGGCGGGCTTTTTTCATGAGTTTGGGGGCGGTATTAATGTAGAATACCTGCCCACAGAATAATAACTTTGTTACGGACACATTGCCGATCGGGCGGACGTAGCTGCGCCTTCCTATGAGGGCCGTTTTTTGAGCATGCCCCCGAAGAGACTGACTGATTTTCTGGAGAGTTATACATGGCTGACTATCAAGCCCCCCTTCGTGATATGAGTTTCGTGCTGAACGAAATGTTTGATGCGCCTGCTCTGTGGGCCTCGCTGCCAAGAATTGCTGAAAATGTAGATCCGGAAACGGCCGATGCCATTCTGGAAGAAGCTGGAAAAATCACCAGCGGCGTTCTTGCCCCGCTGAACCGCGAAGCCGACGAGCAAGGTTGTAAGTGGGACGAAGGTGAAGTAACCAGCCCGGAAGGCTTCAAAGAGGCTTACCAAACCATCGTAGAAGGTGGTTGGAACGGTCTGGGCGGTAACCCGGAATTCGGCGGCATGGGTATGCCCAAAACTCTGGTCGCGCAATTTGAAGAAATGATGCAGGGCGCCAACATGGCCTTTGGTCTGGCTCCTATGCTGACTGCTGGTGCCTGCCTGGCGTTGAACGCCCACGGCAGCCAGGAACTGAAAGAAAAGTACCTGCCGAACATGTACTCCGGCGTTTGGTCTGGCGCGATGGATCTGACCGAACCGCACGCCGGTACAGACCTGGGTATCATCCGTACCAAAGCTGAGCCGAACGACGATGGCTCTTTCAATATCTCCGGCACCAAGATCTTCATCACTTGGGGCGAGCACGACATGGCGGAGAACATCATCCACCTAGTGCTGGCTAAGCTACCGGATGCGCCTAAAGGTCCGAAGGGTATCTCCTTGTTCCTGGTTCCGAAGTTCATGGTTAACGACGACGGTTCTCTGGGCGAGCGTAACCAGTTCAGCTGTGGCTCCATTGAAAAGAAAATGGGCATCAAAGGTTCCGCTACCTGCGTCATGAACTTTGATGGCGCCAAAGGCTGGTTGGTCGGTGAAGAAAACAAAGGCCTGAACGCCATGTTCACCATGATGAACTATGAGCGTCTGGGTGTGGGTATCCAAGGTATCGGCGCGGCTGAAGCCTCGCTGCAGAGCGCTCGTGAATACGCCAACGAGCGTATCCAGAGCCGTGCACCGACTGGTGCCCAGCAGCCTGAAAAAGCCGCTGACCCGATCCTGGTCCACCCTGACGTGCGTCGCATGCTGCTGACCATGAAGAGCTACGTTGAAGGCGGCCGTGCTTTCTCTACCTACGTGGCCAAGTGGTTGGACATCTCCAAGTACTCCGACAACGACGAGCAGCGCAAGCACGCCGAAGGCATGGTTGCTTTGCTGACGCCGGTTGCTAAAGCCTTCCTGACCGACCGTGGTCTGGAAGCCACCATCATCGGCCAGCAAGTCTTCGGTGGCCACGGCTTCATCCGCGAGTGGGGCCAGGAGCAGTTGGTTCGTGACTGCCGCATCACCCAGATCTACGAAGGTACCAACGGTATCCAGGCGATGGACCTGATGGGTCGTAAAGTTGTAGCGAGCCAGGGAAAACTGTTCGAACTCTTCGCAGAAGACGTTGGTGCGTTCATCGAAGAAAACAGCGGTGACGAAGCACTTCGCCCCTACCTGGAGCCGCTGGCGGCTGCGTTAGAGCGACTGGCTGACACCACCGAGCACGTCATCAAGCAGGCTGCTGAAAACCCCAACGCCATTGGCGCTGCGGCTGTCGACTACCTGGACATGTTCGGTTACACCGCGCTGGCCTACATGTGGGCGAAGGCGGTTAAAGCGGCTGCACCGAAGGCAGAAGGCGACACCTCTGGCTTCTACACCGGTAAGCTGAAAACGGCACGCTTCTACTTCGAGCGTCTGTTGCCGAAAGCCGTGTCACTGGCTGAAGGTATTCGCAGTGGCAGCGATGCCATGATGGCGCTGGACGCTAACGAAATCTAAACCGATTTCGTAGATCCGGTAAGTAAAAAGCAGGCCCTAGTGGCCTGCTTTTTTGTGGACGCAAAGAACGCGGTATGGGCGAGGGTGCGAGGTACAGCTCTCCGAAACCTTGCGAAGCCATGGATGGCGATGCAGAGCGCACAGGGACGTATTCACAGCGTGTTTCGGAGAGCTGTACCTCGTGCCCTCGCGAACCCCCGAACTTAAATCACAGGCGGTTAATCAGATTCGGATTCGTCACAAACGGATTCTCATTACCCTGAATCTCTGCAATGCTACGATGTCTCGTCAGCTCCTTATCATCGGGCGGATCAAGCCGACTCCAGCTCTGGAACACAGGAGTCGCCCCCAGCCACGGCAAGCCATAAGTATCCACCATGTACGCCATGGTGCGAGCGACATCACCTTTAATGCGCTCTGCCGGCTCAAAGAACTGATTGTTCGTGCGAATACCGCACTCATCCCTATCGATTGCCTCACTCAAGTTCTCATAACGCGCGGTCCGGCGCTTCAACTCCACCCGGCTGCGAACCGGAACCATATTGTGCAAATCCGACGCAATCTGGCGGTAGCGATTATCACGCTTGCATTGCGATGTGGTCCCGCAATCCAACGCCGAGCGAATATCGGCAAGCGGATAAATATGCCCGTCGGTCATCACAAAGCCCTTGGATTTGAACGGCTCGTCACAGAAAAAAGACGAGCCACCTTCAGAATAAAGGTTGCCCCAAAACTCATTTTTGACTACCGATTCCGGGTCACTGAACCGAGTGTTCTGGGCGATAACCATGCCGGCTGAGAGAGCGACAGCAAGTGTCGTGGGTATGGCTATTATTTTTTTCATGCTCCATGTGCCTCACATCGTACATCGAGTGCCTGAACTGGCTGATCGTGAAATGATCAAGTCGCCGAAATTATGACAGTGTGATCATTTATTAATGTGAAGTATGACACAGTGGTGATTGGCGGGAACCGCGTTTGGCCTGATTAATGTGTATGTTTGTTACACGTATTGCTGCAAGTATTAGTAAGTTGCGGTTGGTATTATTTCGTGACGGGGGCGTCAGAAAAGTTCGCAGGAGTTGTATTTTGGTGAGTAAGATTAGCTGGCGCCGGCAAGCAGAGCGGATAAATCTCTGAGATGGTGCCAAGGTGGAAGGTCTCCATAACCCTTGGCGGCACGATCGGTAACGCCGCACAATTGGATGGCGCGGTGCAGCTGAGCCAGACTGAGCCGCCGCGCAGCCTGCTGAATGGCGCCCGCCCGCTTGGGCTGGAACACCCCACGCTTTTTCAGGAAACCTGCCGGATTGTCGCCGGGAGGTAAGGCTGTTTTCAGCTCGATGATCAAATGCAGGTCGCGAACCAAAACACTCAACAAGCCAAGGGGATTCTCGCCTTCCTGCTGCAGGATGCCGATAATCTTTCCCGCATGAGCTGCTTTACCTGCGAGCAATTCGGTTACCAGCTCGAAGCCGTTAAAGCGGGCGCTGTCTTGAACCGCCATCTCGATGGTTTCTTCATCGATCGTTTTGCCATCAGAAAGCAGGGTCAGCCGGTCCAGCTCTTGGCTCGCGGCAAGCAGGTTGCCTTCCAGGCGTTCGGCCAGCATCGCCAGAGCGCCACGGGTAATGTGCAAACCTTGGTTGCTGGCGCGCTGTTGAAGCCACCCGGAAAACTTGTCTGAATCCACGGGCCAAACAGGAACATGCACACCGTTGGCCTGTAAATCTTTATACCATTTGCGTTTGGTTTCTGCGGCATCGAGTTTTGCGCTGATCAACAGCAGGATGACGTCTTCAGGAGGGGATTGGAGAATCTGCTCCATCACCTTTCGGCCGTCACCGAGCTTACCTGTGGGTAAGTGGATTTCGATGCGCCGTTTCTCGGCAAACAGAGACATGGCATTGCATTCGCTAGCCACTGAACCCCAGTCAAGCTGTTGGTCGGCGTGATAGGTCAGGCGGTCATGAAAGCCGGCGTTCTTGGCGGCCTTGCGTATCTGGTCGCAGCATTCCTGAACCAGCAGGGGTTCATCGCCCGAGACAAGGTAAACCGGTGCAAGACCCTTTTTTAACGTTTGAGGGAGTTGGCCGGCCTGAATCTTCATGGCGACTCGGAAGGTTTTGTGTTGGCTGAGTGAGCCTCGAGGGCAGCGGCGATGCGTTCTTGAGTCATCGGCACCAACCGGAAAATAACCTGTTGGGCGAGTCGGTCGCCGAGCTGCTGTTGGAGCTCTTCTTCTTCTCGCTGTTTGGCGAGCACATTGGTTTCATCGTAGCGATAGGTTTCGCTAGCGGTCAGATCCGTCGCAGCGATGAGTGGGATTTGGTTTGCCGTGAGTAGTTCGATGGTGACGGTGTGGCGCAGAACGTACTCGGCGGCAGAAGCCTGGGCGGTGATGGCCGAGGCCCGACGATCCTGGCTGTAGTTTCGAAGTTTCAGCTGGTAATCGGCGGTCTCGATGGGATGTAACTCAATGCCGCCCAGAGACAATTGCTCGCGAACCGACTCGCAGAAGCGGGCAGGTAAGGAATTCGGGCAATCGACGGCCAGCGGCTGCAAAGCCGCCGGTACCGGCGAGGTGCCCCGTAGCTGAAAACCGCAGCCGGAAACGATGGCCGCGGTCAGTGCCACAAGAAGCGGCAACCGAAGTGTTTTCAGTAACAGAGGCACCGATTTCATGTCAGTTAGCTACCACGTTTACGAGCTTCCCGGGAACGACAATCACTTTACGAACCGTTTTGCCTTCCGTAAAGCGCTGCACGTTTTCGTTTTCAAGAGCCAGTTTTTCGAGGTCGTCTTTGCTGATGTCGGCCGGTACGCTCTGTTTGGCGCGCACCTTACCGTTCACTTGCAGCACCACTTCGATCTCGCTGCGCACCATGGCGCTTTCGTCGGCAACCGGCCAGCTGGCATCAACAACAGTTTCGCTGTGCCCAAGCGCGTGCCAGAGTTTGTGGCAGATGTGCGGTACGATCGGTGACAGTACCAGCACGGCTACATCCAGCGCTTCCTGGCGAACGGCACGGCTCTGCGGTTCATCGTCGGCCAGTTTGCTGACTTCGTTCAGCAGTTCCATGGTTGCAGCAATGGAAGTGTTGAACGTCAGGCGGCGGCTGATGTCATCGCTGACTTTGGCAATGGTTTCATGAGTCTTGCGGCGCAGGTCTTTCTGCGCATCCGTCAGACTCGCCACGTCCAGAGCCGGGGCTTCGCCCTTGCTGGTGTGCTCGTGAACAATACGCCATAGGCGCTTGAGGAAGCGGTGAGCGCCTTCGACGCCGCTGTCAGACCACTCCAGAGACTGCTCCGGGGGGGCGGCAAACATCATGAACAAACGTACGGTATCGGCGCCGTGCTCATCGATGATCGACTGAGGATCAATGCCGTTGTTCTTGGACTTGGACATCTTGGTGACGCCGCCAATCTCGACAGGCTGACCATCAGATTTCAATACCGCGCGCACCACCTGGCCTTTGCCGTCGCGCTCGACAGTGACTTCGGATGGGTTGTACCAGGACTTACCACCGTTGTCTTCGTTTCGGTAATAGGTTTCAGCCAGCACCATGCCTTGCGTCAGCAGGCGCTTGAATGGCTCGGAGCTGTCCACCAGGCCGACATCACGCAACAGTTTGTGGAAGAAGCGAGCGTAAAGAAGGTGCAGGATGGCGTGTTCGATGCCGCCAATGTACTGGTCAACAGGCAGCCAATAGTTGGCCGCTGCTGGGTCTAGCATGCCCTGATCGTAGTTGGGGCTGCAGAAGCGTGCGTAGTACCAGGACGACTCCATGAAGGTGTCGAAGGTATCGGTTTCGAGAGTCGCTGGCTGACCGTTGTAGTTAGTCCTACACCATTCGGTATCGGCCTTGATGGGAGACTGAACACCGTCCATCTCCACATCTTCAGGCAGGCGCACTGGCAAGCGGTCGTCAGGAACCGGCATCTCGGTGCCGTCTTCCAGAGTCATCATCGGGATGGGCGCGCCCCAGTAACGCTGGCGTGAAACGCCCCAATCGCGCAGGCGGTAGTTCACCGTACGCTTACCAATGTTGTTTTCTTCCAGGAAGGTCGCAATTTCTTCGAAAGCTTCGTCGCTGGTTAGGCCGCTGTATTTGCCAGAGGAAACCAGAATACCTTTCTCGGTGTAGGCTTTTTCCTGTACGTCGATCTCTTCGTGATCGCTCGGGGCGATGACTTGCTTGACCGGTAACTTGTACTTCAACGCGAACTCATGGTCACGCTCATCGTGGCCAGGAACCGCCATCAGGGCGCCGGTGCCGTAGTCCATCAATACAAAGTTAGCGACCCAAACCGGAATTTCTTCCTGAGTCAGCGGGTGAATGGCCTTGAATCCGGTGTCGATGCCTTTCTTTTCCATGGTGGCCATTTCAGCTTCAGCCACTTTGCTGTTGCGGCACTGCTCGACAAACTCGGCCACATCCGGATGACGCTCGCTGGCCGCTTTGGCCAGTGGGTGCTCGGCTGCGACGGCCATGTAGCTCACGCCCATCAGGGTGTCCGGGCGGGTGGTGTAGACGGTCAGGCCGTCTTCACGATTTTTCAGCGGGAAGGTTAGCTCGGTACCGGTCGATTTGCCGATCCAGTTACGCTGCATGGTCTTGACCTGCTCGGGCCAGCCGTCGAGGTCGTCCATGTCGTTCAGCAGTTCTTCCGCGTAATCGGTAATGCGGATAAACCACTGGGGGATCTTCTTCTGCTCAACCAGTGCGCCAGAGCGCCAGCCGCGGCCATCCACAACTTGCTCGTTAGCGAGTACGGTTTGGTCAACGGGGTCCCAGTTAACGGTGGACATTTTTTTGTACACCAGGCCTTTCTCGTAAAGGCGGGCAAAGAACCACTGTTCCCAGCGATAGTATTCCGGATCACAGGTGGCCAGTTCGCGGCCCCAGTCGTAACCGAAGCCCAGCTGCTTGAGCTGGTTCTTCATGTATTCGATGTTAGAGCGCGTCCACTTGGCGGGCGCAGTCTTGTTGGCAATGGCGGCGTTTTCAGCAGGCAGACCGAAAGCATCCCAGCCCATGGGCTGCATGACGTTCTTGCCCTGCATGCGCTGGTAGCGGGAAATCACGTCGCCGATGGTGTAGTTCCGGACGTGGCCCATGTGCAGCTTGCCGCTCGGGTACGGGAACATAGACAGGCAGTAGTACTTGGGCTTGCTCGGATCTTCTACAACCTTGAAGGTTTCGTTGGTTTCCCAGAAGTCACGGGCGGTCTGTTCTACATCGCGTGGATTGTATTGCTCGTCCAGTCCTGCCATTACCAAAATTACCCTGTGTCAGAATGATGTTCGAAAAGGCCGAACATTCTAACGCACCCGCGGCTTAACAGGTAGTCTGCCAATTTGTCGGACTTGTGCCAGACTTCCTATTGTTGGAGTTTTTCAGCAGATGAGAGGACGAACATGACCGAACCAGAGCGCAATCATCTTTCAGGTAAGGCTCTTGAGGCCTACGACAGAATGCTTGAGCGCGTGCAGGCTCGTTTGCACGTGTTTCAGGAAACCTCGGTACAGACACTGGAGGAGGAAATTGAGAAGGCTGTGGAGTTCGAGTACGAACTGGAAGAGATGACGCGGGAAGAGGCCGACTTGCTGGGTGCTTATCTCAAACGAGATCTGGAGCACCTGATGCACTTCGTCGAAGAAACCGGCGAAGGATTGAAAGAATGGTTGCAGCTGGATATGTCGTTGCTGGAGCAAACTCTGGCGGATCGGTTGCTGTCGGTGGCAGACC
The DNA here is from genome assembly GCF_048285575.1 of Marinobacter sp. SBS5. Lineage (NCBI taxonomy): Bacteria > Pseudomonadati > Pseudomonadota > Gammaproteobacteria > Pseudomonadales > Marinobacteraceae > Marinobacter > Marinobacter sp. SBS5. The sequence continues at coordinate 927,466 of NZ_JBLWAZ010000001.1, forward strand.
AGACGCTGGTCGATACGCTGGCACTGAAGCAGAAGCTCGAAAACGAGGAGGTGGGGCATTACATTGCGGGTGAAGTGGCGACTGCAGGGATGTTCCGGTGCTTGAATTGCAGTCACATGTTATGCCTGACCAAAACCAGTCATCTCGAGCCTTGTGAGGCCTGCGACTCCCATTATTTTGAACGGGTAACGAGCCGCTGGCCTCACAAGGCTGAGAAGGACTGAAGGTCAGTTTTTCGGTATCACTCGTTCGCGGACGAAGACAATCAGAATCAATGCCAGCGTGAGCACCGGCCAAGATCCGGTTTGCATGTAGGGCGTGCTGCCGGTGGCTGTGAACACCTCTCCGGTCAGGACGGTCCGCTCAAACTGGGGGGCCCGTTCCGTCATCTGGCCTTTTTCATTGATGATGGTGGTAACGCCGTTGTTGGTGCCCCGAAGCATATAACGGCCTGTTTCCAGCGCGCGCATGCGGGCTAACTGCAAGTGTTGCAGGGGCCCGATGGAGTCACCGAACCAACCATCGTTACTGATCGTCAGCAACAGCCCGGAATTGCGAGCGTTGAAGGCAACAAAATCCGGGTAAGCCACCTCGTAGCAAATGTACGGCATCACGTTGGTGCCATTGGCCTGCAGCGGTGACTGGTTGTCAGGGCCGGGGGAGAAACTGCTCATGGGGAGGTCGAAAAAGCCGATCAGGCCTCTCAGCAGTCCTTCCAACGGAACATATTCTCCGAATGGCACCAGTTTCTGTTTGTGATAAATGCCTTCGCCGTTGCCCATCGCCATGATGCTGTTGTGGAAGGTGTTGCCTGCCTTTTCATCACTGTAGCCATACCAGGGAATGCCGGTGATCAGGGTGCTGTTTTCGCCCAGTCGTTCCTGGATATGGGCGAAGATGGGGCCGGCTTGGTCCTGGGGGATCGGAATCGCGGTTTCGGGCCAAAGGATGATGTCTGCTTGCCAATGATCCTCGGTCATTCCCAAGTAAGTAACGATCTGATCCCGAAGGAAGTCCGGATCCCACTTGATCTGTTGAGGAATGTTGCCCTGCATGGTGACAAAACTCACAGGCTTGTCACTGATATTGGTCCAGCTGGTTTTGTTCAATGCGGGTGCAATGAGCCAAGGCAACAGAGCCGCAATGATCGTTGTCACGGCTGCTTTGGTCCGACCTGCACGCAGCATCCACCAGAATGCATAGGCTGCAGCGGCTGTGGCGGTCACCCAGAAGGTGATTCCGTGAACGCCGGTCACGGGTGCCAGGCCTGCGAGAGGGCCGTCAGTGTGGGCGGTGCCCAGATAGAGCCAGGGGAAACCGGTGAGCAGCCAGCCTCGTAACCAGTCGCCCAGCACCCAAATGGCGGGGAACAAGATCAGGCGGCGGATCAGGTTTTGCTTTGCCAGCTTGCCCCAGAACCAGAAAGCTAGCCCATGGAAGAGGGCAAGGCCCGCCACAAATAAAACCATCAAAATAATAGCGACCGGGATGGGCGTGTTGCCGTGCTCGCTGATACTGATGTAGATCCAGCTGGCGCCGGAGCCAAACAAGCCTACCCCCACTAGCCAGCCCGCACGGAACAGTTTTCCGGAAGGTTGGTGCAGTGCGACCAAGAGGATCAGGAATGCAGACAGAGGCCCGAGCCACCAAAGGTGGAAAGGCGAGAAAGTCAGCGTTTGAACAGCGCCGGCGATCAGGAGGATCGCCGAGCTGAACCAAGGGTTGGCTGTAAACTTGAGGTTTAGCGGGTGGCCTAGGGTTGGCTCATGAGTCACTTCGGGTTACCTGCAGCAAACGGATGACACGGTTATCAGCGTTGGCAATGGTAAACTGCAAGCCGCCGAATTCAACCGTTTCACCGCGTCTGGGCAGGTGGCCAAACTCTTTCAGAACCAATCCACCGATGGTGTCGAACTCTTCTTCGTCCATGCCGGTTTCGAAGAATTCATTGAAATCATCGATCGGGGTAACAGCTTTTACCGCATAGGTGCCATCGCCTCGTGCCTTGATGTGGGTCTCTTCGTCGAAATCATGCTCGTCTTCGATCTCGCCCACAATTTGCTCGAGAACATCCTCAATGGTGATCAGGCCGGCTGTACCGCCGTACTCATCAACCACGATTGCCATGTGGTTGCGGTTCTCTTTGAACTCTTTGAGAAGCTGGTTCAGGCGCTTGCTCTCAGGCACAAAGGTCGGCGGACGGAGGATTTCGCGAATATGAGACCAATCCAGATCATCGTTGAGGGCTAGCGGCAATAAATCTTTGGCCAACAGAACGCCGAGAACGTCATCAGGGCTTTCACCGATCACCGGAAAGCGACTGTGAGCAGAAGCGATGATATCGGGAAGGAACTCTTTGGGGTCCTGAGAGGCTTTGACGGTGATCATCTGAGAGCGCGGAATCATGATTTCTTCCACGCGCATATCGATCACTTGCATCGCACCTTCAATGATACTCATTGAGTCGGTGTCGATGATTTCCTGGGATTCTGCATCCCTCAGGATTTCCAGTACGTCCTCTACGGACTCCGGCCCACTGGAAAAGGCCTGTGAAATACGCTCCAGCCAGGACTTGTTGCCCTGACTGCGACTCGACTGATCGTCGCTCATGAGTCTTTTTCCGTTTCCTCTGCTTCGTAAGGGTTGGCAAACCCGAGCTGCTCAAGCAGCTGGATTTCGAGGCCTTCCATAACCTCGGCGTCACTGTCTTCAATATGGTCGTAGCCCTGAAGATGCAGCATGCCGTGTATTACCATATGAGCCCAGTGGGCCACAGGTTCTTTATGCTGCTCCTGGGCTTCTTTTTCAACAACCGGCGCGCAAATAACAAGATCTCCGGCCAGAGGAAATGTTATACCCGTTGGTGCTTCAAATGGAAAGGACAAAACATTGGTCGGTTTGTCCTTTCCACGGTACTGAAAGTTCAGAGATTGGCTTTCTTCCATGTTAACGATGCGGATCGTAACCTCGGTTTCCGCGTCTCCCTGCCAAGCCAGCTCAGCCCAAGTTTGAAAGCTGGACTCGTCCGGCAGGCCTTCGCCTTCAAATGCATTCTGGAAATCGACTGTTAATTGACTCATGAGCGCGGGCCACTTCCATCATTGAATGAATCGTAAGCTTCAACGATACGCTGAACCAAGGGGTGGCGAACCACGTCTCTTGATTCGAAGCGGGTAAACCCGATGCCTCGAACGTTGCTGAGAACGCTGGCGGCATGGATAAGCCCCGAATCCTGACCGCGCGGCAAATCCACCTGCGTGGTATCGCCGGTAATCACCGCGGTAGAGCCAAAGCCGATACGGGTGAGGAACATTTTCATTTGTTCCCGGGTGGTGTTCTGGCTTTCATCCAGAATAATAAAAGAGTTGTTGAGCGTACGACCACGCATAAACGCCAGCGGCGCAATCTCGATTACACTTTTCTCAATTAATCGGGTGGTTTGTTCAAATCCGAGCATTTCATACAGGGCGTCATAAAGCGGGCGGAGGTAAGGGTCCACTTTCTGAGCAAGGTCGCCCGGCAGAAAACCCAGTTTTTCACCGGCTTCGACCGCAGGGCGCACCAGCAAAATGCGCTTCACCTGCTCGTCTTTCAGGGCTTCCACCGCACAAGCAACCGCCAGCCAGGTTTTACCGGTACCTGCAGGCCCAATGCCGAAGTTGATGTCGTGGGTGCGAACGCTGTGCACATACTTCTGCTGGTTCTGGCCCCGGGGTTTGGCGGTTAGCTTAGGGGTTTTGATGACGGTAATTTGCCCTTCGTTATAGGGCACGTCATCTGGCAGCCTTTCCAGTCCGGTTTCCCGAATGAACAGGTGCACGGTATCCGGCGGGATATCGTCCACGGCTTCGGTTTCCCGGTACATATGACGAATAACTTCCGTGGCGGCAGCAACGTTTTCAGTTGGCCCTTCAACCCGGAAGTGATGGCCGCGACGGCCGACTTTTACCTGCAGACGTTTTTCGATCATCTTCAGGTGTTCATCAAATTGCCCGCACAGCGTGGTGAGTCTTCGCTGGTCTACGGGGTGCAGGTCAAATTGTCTGCTGTCTTGAGTGTTCAATCTTACTCCGTATTGGTTTACTCCCTCTCGATTTTTATGGGGAGTTAGCATTTCTATGTATGTGCATTGGCTCAGGGTTGGTAAGGCTTTCCAAAAAACGCCACGTAAATACGTCCCTGTAGGGCTTCGTCGCGCCATCCTTGGCGCTCCAGATTTTTGGAAAGCCTTACCAACCCTGAACCGTTCAAATAATGTGCAGGCCCGATAGTGAAAAAACAAGTGCAGGTCTATTACCTTTTTGAGGTTTTAGGCCTTTAGTTTTTTTCATGCCATCGTGAAGCCGGAAGGAGGTGGGTTGGTGAAGCCTCCCCAAAATGTGCGGAGCCATGGATGGCGGAGCAGAAGCGCCACATGGATGTGCCGAAGGAGCGGTTTTTGGAAAGCAGTTCCCCAAGGCATCTTTGCACCTGATGAAAACAAGCCGGATATATTAGCAGAAACCCACCAGAGATTGGCCCCGAAACAACCTATAAAATGTGCAATTAGTAAGCCAGTCGCCCCGATGGCTCCTTGCCTGCACAGGGCCCCACTGATAAAGTTGCCGCATCCTTCTTAGCAACCGCAACTCTCAGGTTGAAACAACACGAATGTTAATTAAAAGACTCCGAGGCCTATTCTCCAGCGACCTGTCCATTGACTTGGGCACCGCCAACACACTCATCTATGTGCGGGGTCGTGGCATCGTATTGGACGAACCGTCCGTTGTCGCCATCCGAACTACCAACTCCCAGAAAACCGTTGCAGCGGTGGGTGCCGAAGCAAAGCGCATGCTCGGCCGCACCCCGGGAAACATCACCGCCATTCGCCCCATGAAAGATGGCGTGATCGCAGACTTCGTGGTCACCGAAAAAATGCTCCAGCATTTTATCCATAAGGTGCACGAAAATAGCTTCATTACCCCAAGCCCTCGCGTGCTGGTGTGCGTACCCAGCAAATCTACACAGGTAGAGCGCAAAGCCATTCGCGAATCAGCGCTCGGCGCAGGCGCGCGCGAAGTATTCCTGATTGAAGAGCCCATGGTCGCAGCGATCGGCGCAGGCTTGCCGGTAGAAGAAGCCAGCGGTTCCATGATTGTCGATATCGGTGGTGGTACCACAGAAATCGCCATCATATCCTTGAATGGTATCGTCTACGCAGACTCTGTGCGCGTAGGTGGTGACAAATTTGATGAAGCCATTGTGACTTACGTCCGCCGCAATTACGGCAGCTTGATTGGTGATTCAACGGCCGAACGCATCAAGCATGAAATCGGCTGTGCCTACGAAGGGCTGGAACTGAAAGAAATCGACGTCCGTGGCCGCAACTTGGCTGAGGGTGTTCCCCGCGCATTCACGCTGAACAGCGAAGAGATTCTAGACGCTCTGCAAGAGTCACTGGCTCAAATCGTCCAGACCGTCAAAAGTGCGCTTGAGCAGTCGCCGCCTGAGTTGGCATCCGACATCGCCGAGCGCGGCATCGTACTGACGGGTGGTGGCGCACTCCTGGCAGGCTTGGACAAGCTGATCAGTGAAGAAACCGGGTTGCCTGTAATCATTGCCGAAGACCCGCTGACCTGCGTCGCCCGTGGTGGCGGTAAAGCGCTGGAAGTGATTGATCGCAGCGGCATCGGAATGTTCTCCCAGGAGGGTTAATCCCGTGGGGGGAACTCACCATTAAGACAATCTTCGTTCAGGGGCCGGTACCCGGCTTCCGACTCCTCCTCGTCATTCTGTTATCGGCAGCGTTAATCGCTGCCGATAGCCGTTCTGAAAGACTGTCGATCGTCCGTAGCTCCATTGAGACCGGGTTAGCCCCTGTCTATTGGTTCGGCAATATGCCCGCTCGTTTTGGAGATTGGTTCGACGGCGTATTTGAGGACCACGAAGATTTACAGAAAAAAAACGAAGAACTGCAAACCCGCCTTCTTATTCTGGAACGAAGGGCGCTGAAATACGCCGCCTTGGCGTCCGAGAACAACGAACTCCGCCGTTTAATGAACTCCGCCGAAGTGTTGGATGATCGTGTCATCGTCGGCGAAGTTGTGGGCGTCTCACCCGACCCATATACCCACGAAATCGTGATCAACAAAGGTCAGAGTGACGGCATTAGCGTTGGTCAGGCAGTGTTGGATGCCGAAGGCCTAATGGGACAGGTGATTCAAACCAGCCAGTTTACCTCCCGCGTATTGTTGGTGTCTGACAGCAGTCACGCGGTTCCTGTCGAAGTGCTGCGCAATGGTCTTCGGGCGATTCTGCTTGGCAGTGGCCAGCCCAACACCCTGGATCTGGTGCACGTGCCTGATACGGCGGACATTCGGGAGGGCGATGTGCTGGTCAGTTCTGGTTTAGGTGGTCGGTTCCCTTCCGGTTACCCGGTGGCCGAGATCACCGAGATCGTTAAAGAACCCGGCGAACCGTTCGTCACAATTGGCGCAGCGCCGAAGGCACGATTGAATCAGAGTCGTTTGGTGCTGGTGGTCTTTCAGCCGGAATCCCGGCGCGATGAAGAGGCGGTGAGTCAGGCGGATTCGGTTGAAGGGGAGGCTCCCTGATGTTGTCAGTCATCAGCTATCCACTGTTTATAATCTCGGTTCTGGTGTCGCTGGTACTGAGTATCTCTCTATTTCCGGTGGGTTGGTTTGAGTTTCGGCCCGAGTGGTTGGGGCTGGTGGTGTTTTATTGGACCTTCCGCGCACCGGCTCAATTTGGTGTGATTCTGGCGTGGTGTCTTGGTTTGTTGCTGGATACCCTTGAGTCTACGCCGCTCGGCGTTAACGCGATGGGTATGGCGTTGATCGCCTTTTTGGTTTTAACCGTGCACCAACGTCTTCGCATGTACCCATTGCAGCAGCAATGTCTCATGGTATTTTTGTTACTGGGCATCAACCAGATGCTTGTGCATTTTATCAAGCAGCTGGTTGGGGCTGAGAACACGGGCTTCAGTTATTTGTGGCCGGCAGTAACCAGTGCCTTGATCTGGCCGTTGTTCAGTAGTGTGCTGGACCATATCAATCGAAAACTGGGATAAACCAATATGCCTGATCTGATTCTTGCTTCCGCCTCCCCTCGGCGCGCTGAATTACTCCAGCAGATAGGCTTAAGTTTTCAAGTACAGCCGGCGGATATCGATGAAACCCCCGCCTCCTCTGAAATCCCTGAACATTACGTTGAACGCTTGGCTCGAGAAAAAGCGCTTTGCATCGCGCGCGCGCACCCGGAAAAGCTGGTTCTGGGTTCGGACACCTCGGTGATTCACAATGAAGAGATTTTGGGTAAGCCCGAGTCGACCGAGCAAGCCGTGGGCATGCTGCAGGCGCTGTCGGGAAGCACCCATCAGGTGTTAACCGCTGTGGCGTTGGCAAAAGGTTCGGAGTGCTGGTCTCGGGTTGTGGTCACCGATGTCACGTTCCGGGAACTTGAAGCTGCCGAGATTCGCACTTATGTCGCTAGCGGAGAGCCCATGGATAAAGCGGGAAGTTATGGCATTCAGGGGCTGGGCGGTATTTTTGTCAGTTCGATCAAGGGGAGTTACAGTGCGGTCGTAGGCCTTCCGCTTCAGGAAACCGCAGTCTTGCTCGCCCAAGCGGGCCACCCGGTGATGCAGTCCTGGCCGAGCACTAAGGAGAGTCAACGATGAGCGAAGAAATCCTGATCAACGTAACGCCGGTGGAAACCCGGGTGGCATTGGTCGAAAATGGCATGCTGCAGGAAGCCTACATCGAGCGGACCAGCCGCAAAGGGATCGTCGGTAATATCTACAAAGGCAAAGTGGTGCGAGTATTGCCGGGTATGGAGGCTGCATTCGTTGATATCGGCCTTGAGCGGGCGGCGTTTATTCATGCCTCGGATGTTGTGGCCAGCCAGCCCCCTGCGGAAGAGGAAGGCGAGGGGCCAAGAGTGGTTCCCGATATTCGCACGCTCCTGCGGGAAGGCCAGTCCTTAGTTGTTCAAGTCACCAAGGACCCGATTGGCACCAAAGGCGCACGCCTGACCACGCAACTTTCTGTGCCGTCCCGCTATCTGGTGTTCATGCCGGGGGTCAAGCATATTGGCATTTCCCAGCGCATCGAAGACGACAGCGAACGCGCTCGACTGAAATCGATTATTGAAGAAGCGTCGGCCGAGCATCAAGAAGTTGATGGTGGATACATCATCCGTACGGCCGCCGAAGGCGCGCAGGCGGAAGAGCTCATTGCCGACATGGTGTATCTGCACCGGCTGAGCCAATCGGTTCACGAGCGCATCAACAAAGCCCCGGCACCTTCCGCGGTCTATCAGGATCTCCCGCTGTTTATCCGGACGATTCGTGATTTGATTCGTCCGCAAACCGAAAAGGTGCGCATCGACAGTCGGGAAAGTTATCAGCGAGTGATGGAATTCGTACATGAGTTCGTCACCGAGTTTGCCGACAAGGTGGAGTATTACCCCGGCGAACGACCGATCTTTGATTTGTACTCGGTCGAAGATGAAATTCAGAAAGCACTGAGCCGCAAAGTTCAGCTCAAATCCGGTGGTTACGTCATCATCGATCAAACCGAAGCGATGACCACCATCGACATCAACACGGGCGCTTTTGTCGGGCATCGAAACCTTGAAGAAACCATCTTCAAAACCAATCTCGAAGCAGCCAGATCGATCAGTCGCCAGCTGAGACTCCGAAACCTTGGCGGCATCATTATCATCGACTTTATCGACATGGATGACACGGAGCACCAACGGCAGGTGCACCGGATGCTTGAGAAAATGCTCGAGCGCGACCACGCGAAAACCAAGATCACCGGCGTCTCAGAGCTGGGTTTGGTGGAAATGACGCGAAAGCGCACCACCGAGAGCCTGGGGCAGGTGTTGTGTGAGCCATGCCCGATCTGCGATGGCCGCGGTTTTCTGAAAACCGCGGAAACCGTCTGCTATGAGATTTTCCGTGAAATTCTCCGTGTGAACCGAGTCTACGAGGCGGAGAGTTATCTGGTAATGGCATCCCAGAACGTGGTTGATCGGCTACTCGACGAAGAGTCTGATAACGTGGCGGATCTTGAAACCTTCATCAAAAAGACCATTCGATTCCAGGTTGAGCCTTTCTACAGCCAGGAGCAGTATGATGTGGTGCTGCTCTGATACCTGAGCAGCCGGGCATTTCAGGGGGCTGACCGATAACGATGTCGATCCGTGATGAAGGCAGTGTCCAGTCAGACCCGCCACCCGGGGGGCTGTTTGGCCGTGTGTTGGCCGGCATTGCTTCATGCGTGTGGTGGACTCTGCTCGTCTGCCTGGTTTTGCTGGCGTTGTACGCGGGTATCGGCCGGCAGCTTACTGCCAATATTGATCAATTCTCTGATCGAACCGCGCAAATTCTTTCCGAACAGACAGGACTCGAGGTCAGCATTGGCGGCCTGTCTTCCTCTTGGCAGTGGCTCAACCCCTCGGTAACCGCAACTGACATCATCGTTCGACACCCCGATACCGAAGAGGTGGTGGCTGATCTAGAGCATTTGAGTGCCAAGCTGGATTTTTTGGCTTCTCTTATGCGCTTCAGAATTGTTTTTGAAGATTTCGACGCAGACGGACTCTCGCTCACCCTGAAACGCTCTGCGGTGGCAAGCGACAGCCGCCCTATAGAAGACTTGCTGCAAGATCCGGACAGGGAGAACGGAGGCCTGCAGAAGTGGCTGGATTATGCCGGTACTTGGTTGTCCGACCCTGAAGTGCGAATCACGCGCGTCAGCCTGACTCTCGATGACGGCAAAGATCATTTGCGCCACATCGATATTCCTCAACTGGACTTGCTGTATCGCCGGGGGCTGTTTCAGGCTGCGGGCCGCGCAATGCAAAGCGGCACCGCAACGCAATTGGCCAGCTTTGCGCTGGTGGGGCAGCACTTTTTCCGCGGTGACTTTACTGGCCAGCTTTATTTGGACGTAGACTCCGGTCGATTGTTCGACGGGCTGGTTGATGACGTGAGCTGGAAAGGCATTCGCCTGGAAGGGTTCGATCTCGGGGGCAAGGCTTGGCTGACCTTCGAAGAAGGTGAACTGCAGCAGATTCAGGGCCAAGTAGAAACGCCGTATTTACAGCTGGGCGTGAACAGACAGTCACTGGCACCGCTGGAACATATTCACGCAAGGTTCGGGTGGAAGCGTGGTGAGGCGGTGATGTTCCAGCAACTGCAATGGCAGTGGGTCGGAGATTTCGTGCAACCGTTCAGTTTCAGAATTCAACCTCAAGACGAAGGCTGGGCTCTGGTGGCGGACGCGCTCCCCCTGGAGCCCCTCAGAAGACTGGTGTTGGATTTACAGTTGTTGCCTGAAGTGGCCAATCTGGCGCTAGAGCATTATCGCCCCCAAGGCTATGTGGATGACATGCTATTGCTGCTGCCCGAGCAAGCGGGTGGCTTCAGCTTGTCGGGGCAACTTAGGGATGTCAGCGCGCAAGCATGGCGGGGGGCACCCGGTGCGACGGGGCTTGAGGGTTACTTCGAGCTGTCGGCAAAAGGAGGCTTTGTTGATTTGAATGCGTCCAATCCGGTGACTCTGGGCTTTCCTTCTTTGTTTTTGGATGAGTGGACTTTTGATGCGTTGACCGGTCGGGTGTCTTGGTTAAGGGATGGATCGATCATTCGGGTATTCGCCGATCAACTTCAATTCCGTTTTCAGAAAGAGACCCTTATTACCGGCGCATTTGACCTGAAACTCGACGGGCAGGGCGAAGATAGCCTCGGTTTACGGGTCGGGGTGGAAGATGGCAAAGCGGACATGCTCGCGGCATTCGTACCTGCTCATGTTGTGAATCCGGGGCTCTATGACTGGCTGTCGACCCGTATCGAGGAAGCGGACATTCTCAATGGCGAATATTATGGCCACGGACAGATCGGCTCTGATGCGCCTGGCGGGTCGTTTGTATCGTCTATGTGGTACGAGTTTGAGAAGGGTAAGGTCCGATACGATGATCGATGGCCAGTGGTAACCGAAGCTGCTGGTCGGGTGGAAGTTCAGAATGGCGACACCTTGGTTACGCTTCGGCAGGGGAGCACTGGAGGTTTGGCGGTTGATCAGGCCCAGGTGCAGGTAGTGCCCGGGCATTCGGAAGAGCCCGTTCGAATAAAGGTCGATACTTCGGCGACTGTTCCGGGTGATGCGGTTTCCTGGTGGCTGAGCAATAGTCCGCTCGTAGAGATGGGAGGTTCAGCCCTCGCGGATGCTGATATTCTCGGACAATTCCAGTTAGGCTTGAATATTGATTTGCCGTTGAGTGGCACGCTGCCTGTTACCGTTGCAGCGAGGGTGCAAACAGAGGGGGCTGAATTCGGCCTTCCGCAAGCGGGGCTGACGTGGCGCAACATCACCACTGATCTGACTTACCACACAGAAGCAGGCTTCTCCGGTGGGCCTGTATCGGCAGAGTTTCTCGGGCAGCCGGTAAAACTCTGGTTTGGCCACAGTGGACAGGGCAATGCTTTGCATATCCAGCAAAGTGGTCGCCTGCCGATGCCTTCATTCCTGCGTCAATTTGATCTCGGAAGCGACAGCTCGTTTGGGTTGGATGGCTCGCTGGAATACAGCGCGGGGCTGACGGTAGGTTCAGACGGACTGTCTCCGATTTCTCTGACGTCAGACTTGTTCGGGCTGGCGGTGGATTGGCCGGAGCCCCATGGCAAAGAGGCCTTGGATGCCGCACCACTGGATGTGCAGATTAATCCCTTCGTTGACGAAGGCCTACAAGTGACCGGCGAGTGGGCGGATAGGCTGGCGTTTGATTTGAACCTGAGAGAAGCCGGCTTTGACCTCGCCTTTGAGCATTTATACCTTGGCGAGCATCGGCTTTCCGATATTCAGGTGAGTGCTTTGGACTTGGGTGATCGTTGGGTGGTGAATACCGAATCCGAGCGAGCTGTGGGCCGTGTGGTTATTCCCGACAATGACGGCATTGTAGAGGTGGATCTGCAGAGCCTGAGCTTGAGCCGGCAAGACGAAAGCGAAGTAGCAAAGGATGCCCCGGAGCTGTTGACCCTTGAGCAGCAGTTGGAGGCCTTCCGGGAACTGGATATTGGCAGCTGGCCAAACATAGACGGCAAGGTCGCCGCTTTGAGCGTTGGCGGAAAGCCTGCCGGGCGTTGGGCATTCAAGCTTCGCCCCGAGGATCATCAGTTAAACGTCACCGATATCGAAGGGCAGGTGGGTTCTTTGGCACTCACCGGCGATATGGCTTGGCGCATCCTCGATGGCCGCGAGGTGACCCAATTTAAAGGTCAGCTCGCGGGTGGCGGGGTTAAGGATCTGGAGCCGATTACTGGGAGCTCCATCCCGTTGAACAATGACGAAACTACGATTGAACTGGACGTGGACTGGCCCGGCAGCCCTGCACACCTTGAACTGGGAAAGCTCAGTGGCAATGTCAGTGTTCGTTTGGATAACGGAGTGATTCTCGAGCAAAACAACTCGGCGCAGCTGTTCCGTATTTTTAATCTTCTCAACACCGATACCTTATGGCGCCGCCTGAGCCTGGATTTCTCGGATCTTTATGAGGCCGGCGTGGCATTTGATGCCATCTCGGGCAAGGCGGTGATTACCAATGGTTTGCTCACCCTAGACCCAGAGCTCCAGTTGGTGGGCCCTTCTGGTGCCTTTAAGATCAGTGGCAATACCAATATGGCGACAGAAGATCTGAATATGCGTTTGGTAATGGTATTGCCGATCACCCAAAACCTGCCGTTGGCAGCGCTGCTGATGGGCGCAAGTGCTCCGATTGGTGGTGCTTTGTTTGTTCTGGATAAGATACTGGGGGACCCGCTCAGCAAACTGACCAGTGCTACGTATACTGTGACAGGTAATTGGAGCGAACCAAAGGTTGAGCTGAAAGGTGTTTTTGATACAGGCAAGTAATTCGGGAGACTGGATATGACGAAGGTTGCTGCGATTCAGATGGTCAGTGGTCACGATATTGCCGTCAATCTGGCGGAAGCCGCACGGCTTCTCAAAGAAGCAGCGGAGCATGGTGCCAAAGTAGCCGTATTGCCTGAGAACTTTGCGGTATTGGCCACCAGCCAGATGCAAACCTGTGGTCAGCAGGAAGCCAGTGAAAACCCCGTCGTGAGGCGTTTTCTGGCTGAGCAAGCCAGGGCGCTCAGGCTTTGGATTGTCGGGGGCTCCATGCCTTTGGCGAGCCGACCGGATGGTTCCGTTATTCCAGACCGGGTGAGAGCTTGCTGTTTGGTTTATGACGATCAGGGGGATGAAGTTGCACGCTATGACAAGATCCACCTATTTGATGCGATGGTGGAAGATGCTCATGGCCAATATCGGGAATCCGATGCGTTTGAACCCGGTGATCAGGTTGTCACGATAGACACGCCAGCGGGACGTTTAGGTTTGGCTATTTGCTATGACCTTCGCTTCCCAGAGTTGTTCCGGGCCTTGAGAGAACAAGGTGCCGATTGGGTGTGTTTACCCAGTGCGTTTACCTGGCAGACAGGTGATGCCCATTGGCATGCTCTTATTCGTGCAAGAGCAATTGAAAATCAGATGTGGATGGTGGCGCCGGGGCAGGGTGGTCAGAACAGCGAGCGCCGACGAACCTACGGCCACAGTCTGGTGTGTGATCCGTGGGGCAAAGTGCTTGTCGAAATAGAAGAGGGCCCGGGTGTGGCTCTGGCGGATTTGAAACCGGAGCACTTGAAGCAAGTGAGAGCGCGCATGCCGGTGTGGGAGCACCGGCGCTTATAAATCGCCGGCAGCTTTACTGCTGCTCGGCTTCGTCAATCCATTCTCTCAATGCGCGAAACAGTTTGCGTGACTGCCCGGTATTGTTCTGCTTTTCGACTTCTTTGCGGGCGTTGCGGACTAGATTTCTAAGGTGCTGCACCTCCGCAGCCGGGCAATAGTCTATAAACTCACCAACCACTGAATCCCCGTCAGAAATCATCTTATCGCGCCAGCGCTCAGCTAGGTGATGCCTGCGTGTGTGTTCTTCGCTACCGGAATAGAAAGCGTCAATGGTTTTACTGAGGGTTTCCGGGTCGTCTTCCTGACGAATGATCTTGCCGATGTATTGCAGGTGTCTGCGGCGGGCTTCACGCTGTGTGATGCGGCGTGATTCCAGTATAGCCCGTTGAAGCGTGTCGCTGATCGGGAGCGTGGCCAGCTGGTCGTCGTTCAGTTCCAGCATGCGCTTGCCGAGGCCTTGCAGCTCGTGCATTTCCCGTTTCAATTGCGATTTGCTGGGCCCCAGATACTCTGGAAGTTGGTCGTCAGTATGATCAGTCATGGTTTCTATCGATTCTGTCAGGCGTAAAAGAGGGTGGCCAATCCCAGAAAGGCCATGAAGCCAACTACATCAGTCACCGTTGTCAGAATAACACCACCGGCAAGGGCAGGGTCAATGTTACGGGACTTCAGGAACAAGGGCAGTAAGGTGCCGGCCACGGTGGCGGCCACCAGATTGATGACCAAAGCCGCGGCAATCACACCACCGATCATCCAGTCGCCAAACCAAAGGATCGCCGCGGTGGCCACCACCACGGCCCACAATAAGCCGTTAAGGATACCGGAGAGCAGTTCTCGGTTCAGCAACCAGGCTACGTTAACGCTGGTAATTTGCCCGACGGCCATGCCCCGGATGACCAGTGTCAGGGTCTGGCTGCCCGCGATGCCGCCCATACTGGCAACAATGGGCATGAGGACCGCCAAGGCAACCACCTTGGCAATAGTCTCTTCAAACAGGCCGATCACCGCCGAGGCAGTAAATGCGGTGAGCAGGTTGATGCCGAGCCAAACGGCGCGCCGGCGGGTGGTTTTCATCACCGGGGCAAAGGTGTCTTCATCTTCATCAAGACCGGCCAAACTCATCAAAGAGTGGTCTGCGTCTTCACGTATAACATCGACCACGTCATCGATGGTGATACGGCCCAGCAGCTTGTTGTGCTCGTTGACCACCGGGGCTGAAATCAAGTCATAACGTTCGAACAGGGTAGCCACTTTGGTGTCGGATAGAGTGACCGGGATGGGCTCTATGTCCGTGTCCATAACTTCCCGGACAGTAGACGCCGGGTTGGATACCAGCATTCGGGTGATGGCAAGGGTACCGATAAATTCATCCCGCCGGTTAACCACAATCAGGCTGTCAGTCATGGGGGGAAGGCTGCGGTGGCGGCGTAAATAACGCAGCACGACGTCGATGCTGATGTCCGGGCGCACCGTGATGGTGTCCGTGTTCATCAAACCGCCGGCGGTGTCTTCCGGGTAGGAGAGGACTTCCTCAACCCGTTGCCGGTCCTGTTCGTCCATGGTGTCCAGAACTTCCAGGATCACCGTGTCCGGTAGCTGTTGAAGAAGGTCGGCCAGGTCGTCCGACTCGAAATCTTCAATGATGTCAGCCAGCTCCTGAGCGTTGAACTTGCTCAGGAAGTACCCTCGAATGTCGTCGCCGAGGTGCTGGAGAACCTCACCTTCTAGTTGTTTATCAACCAGATTCCACAACAAAGCCCGCTGACGAGGCGGAGAGGATTCTAGCAGGTGGGCAATATCACTGGGACTAAGGCCGCCATTCAGGATGCGAGCAACCTGCTTCAGCGCGCCACTATCCAGAGCCTCGCTCAGGGAACGGAGTCTCTGGTGGGCCTGACTTTGTTCCAGAATATCAGACATGGATCCACCTACGGTCAGAAAACCTCCGTATTATAGCGGAGTTAGGAGGTGTCGGTGAGGGGGAGTTGTAGGTGAATTGCGAAGAATCAGCCGCCTTCGCCAAAATAATCCGCAATCAGGGTGGTCACAGCGTCGATGGCTTGTTGCTCATCCGGACCATCGGCAATGAGTTCTACCGTTGTACCTTGGCTGGCAGCGAGCATCATTACTTGCATGATGTTCTTGGCATCGACCTTTCGGCCGTTTCGGCTGATCCAGACTTTGGATTCGTGCTGGGAAGCGGTGGCGACTAATTTTGCGGTCGCCCGAGCGTGCAAACCGAGTTTGTTAATGATGGTGACCGTTCGGCTGATCATGGTGAATCAGATTTCCCCTCTGGCCTGCAGATGGGGTAGTTCAGAATGGCGCACCTGTACGTTTCGGTACTTTGTGGCGAAGTGCTTTTTCAGTTGCTCCGACACGTACACCGATCGATGCTGGCCGCCCGTACAACCGATGGAAATGGTCATGTAGCTGCGGTTGCTGTCGGCGAACGAGGGCAGCCAAGAGTCAAGAAAGCCAATGATGTCGTTGACCATCTTTTGGCTCAAAGGCTCGCGCTCAAGAAAATTGATCACCGGTTGGTCGATGCCGGTGTACTTTCTCAGAGTAGTGTCCCAGTAGGGGTTGGGGAGGCACCGGACGTCGAAGACATAATCGGAATCGACCGGGACGCCGTGCTTGAAACCGAAGGATTGAACCAGTAGGGCGAGTTCCTGATCTTTGCGACCTGCAACCCGCTGCTTGACCATGTCGCGCAGCTCATACATGGACAGGCCAGTGGTGTTCACATAAAGATCGGCCAGTCTGGATAGCGGCTCGAGGAGAACTTTCTCGTTGGAAACGGCTTCCGGCAGCGAGGTCTTGTCATCGCTGAGCGGGTGCTTGCGGCGGGTCGCGTGGAAACGCTGCAGCAGAGTTTGTTCGTCGGCATCGAGAAAGATGATTTCCACTTCCATGCCGGTGCTTTTCAGCTGATGGTAGATCGCCTCAAAGTTCGCCAGCTCGCCGGACAGATTACGAGCGTCAATGCTGACCGCCATTTTACGCAGGCGGGTGGGCGCTTCCTGAGTGGTGGCCTCTTGAGTCAGTGGGGACAGAAGGCCGATGGGGAGGTTGTCTATGCAGTAGAACCCCAAATCCTCAAGTACGTGCAGCGCGGTACTTTTGCCCGAGCCTGAGCGGCCGCTGACGATGATCAGCTTCATAACGGTATTCCTCTCATGCTACGCGTTCTGCCCAAACTGTATCAGTTAGGGTTGGAAATCATGGCCTGGTGCAGGCTGCCGGCATCCTGACACTGGCGCAGTTTTTCGCAAAAAGAGCTTTCATTAAACTTCTCGGCAAGCTGACTGAGCAGCTCCAAGTGTTCGCTAGTCGCCTCTCTGGGGACAACCAGGGCGAAAACAATGTCAACCGGTTGGCTGTCGATGGAATCGAAGTCAACCGGTTCGGCCAGTGTCATCAATACGCCGATGACTCTATCCAGCCCGTCCAGACGGCAATGGGGGATAGCTATGCCTTCGCCAATACCGGTACTGCCCAGCCGCTCCCGCGACACCAGGTTGTTAAAGATATCTGTATCGTTGAGGCTTTCATCCTGTTGATGAATGTGTTCAGCGATAAACTCCAGTACACGCTTCTTGCTTGACGCCGCAACCCGGCACAGAGTCAGTTCTGGAGCCAGAATGTTGTCGATGGTCAGGGATGAATCGGTCATAGATCGACTTCATTTCCGTAAAAAAAAGGCTGCGGCCGGATACTCCTGCCGCAGCACGTCTTATTGAAACGCCCGGTTCGGTTTCACGCTAAAGAGCGCGTTAACCGTTACCTTGCATCCGAGCAACTGTTTTCTCTTTATGCTTGAGGATTTGGCGGTCGAGTTTGTCGACCAAGCCGTCGATAGCGGCGTACATATCCTCACTTTCAGCCTTTGCGTGAATTTCGCCACCAATTACGTGGAGGGTAGCTTCGGCCATCTGGCGAACTTTCTCAACTTGCAGTGTCACCTGACAATTACTGATGTGGTCAAAGTGTCTCTCAAGCTTATCAAACTTGGTGGTTACGTAATCCTTTAGTGCGGGAGTCAGTTCTACATGATGGCCTGAAATGTTGAGTTGCATAGGCTTCTCCTGTTGTCATATAGCCGGCTTTTGCCGGACTGAGTGTCAGCACCTCTTGTGCTGACGAATCCTTAAACCAAACGCTTACGCTCGTTCGAGGGAGGGATGTGCATCGCCTCTCTGTACTTGGCTACCGTACGTCGGGCAACATTGATTCCCTGTTCTCCTAGCATGGCTGCAATTTTGCTATCACTCAATGGCTTTTTTGGTGTTTCGTCGGCAATCAGTTTTTTGATCATCGCACGAATCGCCGTTGAGGAACATTCTCCACCCTCGGCAGTGCCCACGTGGCTGGAGAAAAAGTACTTGAGCTCAAAAATGCCCCGCGGGGTATGCATGTATTTTTGAGTGGTGACCCGGGATATGGTCGACTCGTGCATATCCACGGCCTGAGCGATGTCCGAGAGAATTAATGGTTTCATGGCTTCATCGCCATGGTCCAGAAAGCCCTGTTGGTACTCAACAATGCGAGTGGAAACTTTGAGCAAGGTCTCGTTGCGGCTCTGAAGGCTTTTGATAAACCACTTGGCTTCTTGCAGTTGGTCGCGCATGTAGGTGTTGTCAGCGCTGCTGTCGGCCCGCCGAATCAGCGAAGCATAGCTGGCGTTGACGCGAATGCGCGGCGCAATTTCCGGATTAAGCTCTACTCGCCAGCGACCTTCGTGCTTGCGCACGATGACATCCGGAATCACGTAGTCCGGTTCTGTGCGGTCGATGCTGTCGCCGGGGTTGGGATTCAGGCTGGTGATCACCGCCAACACTTCTTTCAATTGGTCTTCTTTCAAGCGGCTACGGCGCAGCAGCTGAGCATAATCCCGGTTGCCCAGTAAATGCAGGAATTGAGTAACCACCAATTTTGCCTGGCGCAACCAAGGGGTCTCAGGCGGCAGCTGGTTCAGCTGGATCATCAGGCAGTCTTGCAGGTCCTTGGCAAATACACCTGGAGGATCAAAATGCTGCAGTCGGCGCAGGACAGCCTGAACTTCGTCGAGTTCGAGCGGATCGTCTTCGGAATCTTCAAACAGGCCCGAATGGATCTCTTCGATGGATGACGTCAAATAGCCTCGGTCATCCACAGCATCCAGCAGAGCGTGTGCGATCGCCTGATCCCTTTCGCTTAACGGAGTCAGGTTCAGTTGCCACTCAAGATGGTCGTGTAGCGTTTCGCTCGGGGAGTTGCGGGTCTCGAAATCGGAGTCGTGTTCGTCTTCACCCCGGCTTGCAGGGGCTGGCGCCGATTGATAGATGTCGTCCCAAGCCGTATCGACAGGTAGGTCGTCTGGGATGGTGTCCGGCGTTTGGTCTTCGGCAGACCAGTCAGGCGCGGTTTCTGATTCGTCCCAATCCGAGCTTTGCGAGTCTGTGCTTTGGTCTTCTTGAGCAGCAGAAGCAGTCTCGTGCTGGTCGTCCTGGCTGCTTTCTCGCTGCTCATTCGAGTCGGTTTGATCGTCGTCCTCGGAGGTTTCCAGCATTGGGTTCGAATCGAGTGCCTGCTGAATTTCCTGCTGAAGGTCCAGCGTGGAAAGCTGCAGTAGCCGTATGGCTTGTTGCAGCTGGGGGGTCATGGTCAGGCTTTGGCCCATTTTAAGCTGTAATGAAGCTTTCATAACCATGGCTCAAAATCCATAACGTGCCTGTATCCTGATATATAGCATTGCTTGCGAATGAAAAAAATTGTTGTGTGCTGGTAACTTGCAGCGCATGCCCAACAATTTAAGCAAGTACCCTGCCGAGTTTACTTGCTAGCGTTCAGCAAAACAATCAGCCCGGCTTTCAGGTCTGCGATTGTCTATAGTCGGAACTCGTCTCCAAGGTAAACTTCTTTCACCTGCTGGTTGGCAAGAATGGCATCCGCGTTGCCCGATGCGATGATGTGGCCACCAGAGACAATGTAGGCATTCTCACAAATATCGAGCGTTTCGCGTACGTTGTGGTCGGTAATGAGAACGCCGATGCCTTTGTCGCGAAGATGTCGGATGATGTGTTTTATGTCGCTGACCGAAATAGGGTCAACTCCGGCAAAGGGCTCATCCAGAAGAATGAACGCGGGCTCCATAGCCAAAGCCCGAGCAATCTCTACCCGACGACGTTCACCGCCCGAAAGTGCCATACCCACGCTGTCGCGAATGTGGGTAATGTGAAACTCTTCGAGTAGCTCTTCCAGTTTGGCTTCGCGATCCGCTTTAGACAGCGATTTGCGAGTTTCCAGAATGGCCATAATGTTGTCGCGCACGGTCAGCTTGCGGAATACCGACGCTTCCTGAGGCAAATAACCGATGCCTTTTCGCGCACGTCCATGCATGGGGAGGGGGGTAATATCGTTGTTGTCTATGGTGATGCGGCCGTGGTCCGCGGGCACCAGTCCAACAATCATGTAAAAGCAGGTAGTTTTACCGGCACCGTTGGGGCCCAGCAGGCCAACAATTTCGCCGGAACGAATTTCCAGAGAAACGTCCAGAACCACTTTTTTCTGCTTGTAGCTTTTTGCCAGATTACTGGCCCTGAGAACTGCCATCAGAACCTTCCTGTTATTGACCTGAACTGCGCGGCTGAATCACCATTTCTACTCGGCCTGAGCCTTCACCCTCAACGTTGCCACCTTCTGCGGTGACCACCCGATTCACGGTGTCGTAGTGGATAATATCACCCCGAAAGGTGCTGCCACCTTGCTCGATCAAGGCTTCTCGCTCAAAGGTAAGCTGGCTGTCTTTCGCCGACCAGGTGATGTTCCGGGCTTCGGCATTGATGACGGCGGTTTCGTCCTGCGATGGCTGGCGGTAATGGGCGGGGCTGCCGCTCGCCTCAATTCTGCTCAGGCCTTGAGGGCTGCGATAAAGAACGACGCGTTCCGCATCCAGTTTAACGTTGCCTTGCACCAGTTCTACGGCTCCGGTGTAGATGGCTGTGCCAGCGCTGTCATCCAGGCGTGCAGAGTTGGCGCTGACTTTGATGGGCTCATCGGAGTCCAGCGTGAAGGCTGCTGCCGGGCTGGCCAGAAAAGCGGCTGCCATAATCAGCGGAAAAAGAAGTCGGTTACCTGATGGGATCATAATGCCCTTCCACTTGGGAATTGAGTTCCAGAATTCGGTCGTCTAGCCAGGCTTTCATGCCTGTTGCTTTGGTGGTTCCGTGGGGCTCGATGATGGTCACCGGTTGATCGGTGTACACGGTACCCTCGGTATTGTTCAGGGTTAGCTCGTTGGTTTTGAAGGTGGTATCAGAGCCTTGAAGCTGTCGATGGATGACAACGTTACCGTTCAGGTTAACTAGCCCATCGTCTTGCAGAAGGCTACCTTGATCCGCCTCAATATTCCACGGCACCGGGTCGCCTTCTCCATGCAGGGTGGCACGGGGCTTCTCCATGGCGGCGAGGTTGTTGCGTTCGAACTGCTCGATGCGAGGGCTGGTCATGCGAATTTTCGGGTTGCCCTGTGCGTCCCAGGTCCGGTAATCCGCCTGGATGATAAAACCGTCTGGCTCCGCCGGCCCGCGAAGCTCTTTGGCGTCGTCCTGACTGCCTGGTGGTTCCTCACTTTGCCACATGAGAAACAGGGTGGCTGCTATCGTGCCGCCCAACGCCAGCGTTCTGGCCCACGCTTTGCCTTTTCCGGGGCTGAACAGTCGAGTGATCACAGCGCTTCGCTCACATAGGGTGCGAGGGTTGTTGTGAGTCGGTCTTGCGACCAGAGAATCAGGTCGCAGGCTTCTCGCACTGCGCCACTGCCGCCGGCAACCGTGGTGCAGTAATCTGCATGCTGTCTAACCAGCCAGTAACCGTTCGGGACGGTGATACCAAGGCCGGCGAATTGCAGTGCAGGAAGGTCTGGCAAATCATCGCCCATGTAGGCGATCTGCTCTGGTGTGATGTCCATGTTGGCCACCAGCTCTTGCAGGGCAATTTTCTTGTCTTCCCGCCCTTGCATGAGGTGGCTGATGCCTAGGTCGTTCATGCGTTTTTCGGTTAGAGGAGAGCGCCTGCCGGTAATTACGGCAACGGTGATGCCAGCGTTCATCAGCTGCTTCAGCCCCAAACCATCCAGAATGTTGAAGGTTTTCAGTTCATCGCCGCTGGCGCTGAAATAGAGCTTGCCGTCACTCATTATGCCGTCAACATCAAAGGCGACCAGTTTGATGGTCGCTGCTTTGGTGCGGAGTTCATCGCTCCAGTGTTGGCTGAGTGGTGGTGTCAGTTCTGGCATCAGATAACCCCCGCCCGCAACAGGTCGTGCATGTTGATGGCGCCGACCAGATTGCCTTCGCTATCAGTCACCGGCAGGGCGTTGATTTTTAGCTCTTCCATAATGTTGAGCGCATCGGCCGCCAGCTGATCTGCCTGAATGGTTTTACCGTTGCGCGTCATGATCTGAGCGATGGCGGTGGTGTGCACATCAACGGATTTGTCCAAGGTTCGGCGCAGGTCGCCGTCGGTAAAGATGCCGGTCAGCTCGCCAGTGGCGTTCACGACGGTGGTCATGCCCAGACCTTTGCGGGTTATTTCCAGAAGTGCGCCGCTCAGGGTGGTGGTTTCAAGTACACGGGGAACCTTGTCGCCGGTGTGCATAATGTCGGAAACGCGCAGCAGTAGGCGTCGCCCCAGCCGGCCGCCCGGGTGAGAAAAAGCGAAGTCTTCCGCGCTGAACCCGCGGGCTTCCAGCAACGCGACTGCTAAAGCATCACCCATCACCAGTGTGGCCGTGGTGCTGGATGTGGGGGCCAACCCAAGTGGGCAGGCTTCACTGGCGACACTGACGTCCAGGTTGGCCTCGGCTTCTTTTGCGAGTAAAGAGTCCGGGTTGCCCGTCATGCTGATCAGGGGCGCGCCCATTCGCCGGATTAAAGGTAGAATAGTGACGACTTCGCTGGTGCTGCCGCTGTTGGAGATGGCGATAACCACGTCTTGCGGGGTGATCATGCCGAGATCACCGTGGCTGGCTTCACCCGGGTGCACGAAAAAAGAGGGCGTGCCGGTGCTGGCCAGAGTGGCGGCAATCTTGTTGCCGATGTGGCCGGATTTGCCCATCCCTGTCACCACGACTCGGCCTTTGCAGGCCATGATGATGTCGCAGGCACGGCTGAACTCGCCATTGATACGGTGTTCGAGTGCTTCGATTGCATCCCGTTCAATCCGGATGGCCCGAACGGCTGAGTTGCGGTAATCCCGGGAACTTGAAGAGTTTGAATCTGTCATCTCGGCTGGCTTTGCTCGGTCGGTCTGTGAACCCGGCCCTGTTATCGGGACGGATGACTATGGCAGAAAGTATACCATTGATACCCGGTAGGGCTGCCAATGTTCAGGACATCTGAACGTTGCAATCAGTACATTTTAATAACCTGAGATTGAGGTCAGGCGACGCTTATCTTAATGTAGGCGCTCCTCGAAAAGGATGGATTATGGAGTCATCTGCATACATTACGCTAAAGGATGTGGTGTTTTCCCGCTCCGGTCGGCGCATTTTTGATGGTATTACCCTGGATATTCCTGTGGGTAAGATTACCGCCATTATGGGGCCAAGTGGCACCGGCAAGACGACGCTGCTTCGGGTTATCGGCGGACAACTCAAGCCGGATTCAGGCCAGGTCATGGTGGCGGGTCACGAAGTTCCGAAACTCAAGCGGAAGGAGTTGTACCGCCTGCGCGAAAAGATGGGCATGCTCTTCCAGAGTGGTGCACTGTTCACGGATATCAGCGTGTTCGAGAACGTGGCTTTCCCGCTGCGCGTACATACCTCCCTGCCGGAAGACATGATCCGCGATATCGTGTTGATGAAGTTGGAAGCGGTAGGGCTGCGTGGCGCCCGGGATCTGATGCCTTCAGAGCTTTCCGGTGGCATGACCCGGCGTGTAGCGCTGGCCCGAAGCATAGCGCTTGATCCGGAGTTGATTATGTACGACGAGCCCTTTGCCGGTCAGGATCCGATCGCAATGGGTGTGCTGGTTAAGTTGATCAGAGATCTCAATAGCTCGATGGGTCTGACCAGTGTGCTGGTGTCTCACGATGTGCCGGAATCCCTGAGTATTTGCCATTACGCGTGCATCATTGCCGATGGCAAGGTGATTGGCACGGGTACGCCGGACGAATTGCGTAACCACCCATCGGAGCTGGTTCGTCAGTTTTTGAGCGGTGAGCCAGACGGTCCGGTCCCCTTCCATTACCCGGCTCGTGATTCCGTCGCTGACTTCGGCCTTAAAGGAGCCTCGTTATGATGGATTACGTAGCGGGCTTCGGTCGCAGAAGTATGGAAATTGTTGGCTCATTGGGCCGCGCCACCCAGTTTTTGGTGGGCGTTCTCGTGGGTGTGCCAAAGCCGGCGACGGGCTTCCCGCTCCTCATTAAACAGCTCTACTCAGTGGGTGTGCTCTCGCTGGCCATTGTTGTGGTTTCCGGCTTGTTTATTGGCATGGTGTTGGCGCTTCAGGGGTACACCATTCTCAGTGATTACGGCTCAGAGGCCGCGATTGGTCAGATGATTGCGCTGACCTTGGTGCGAGAACTTGGGCCGGTCGTTACGGCGCTGTTATTTGCCGGCCGGGCAGGCTCCGCGTTGACCGCAGAAATTGGTTTGATGAAGGCGACCGAGCAGCTGTCCAGTATGGAAATGATGGGCGTTGACCCGTTGCGCCGTGTCATTGCGCCTCGCCTATGGGCTGGCTTTATCGCGATGCCCATATTGGCAATGATTTTCTCGGTGGTCGGTATTTGGGGTGGCATGCTGGTTGGCGTGGATTGGCTGGGTGTCTTTGAAGGTTCGTTCTGGGGCAACATGCAGTCATCGGTCGATTTTCTGGACGATGTGCTGAACGGCGTCATTAAAACTGTGGTGTTTGGGTTTGTGTGTGCCTGGATAGCTGTCTATCAAGGGTACGACTGTGTACCCACGTCTGCAGGCATCAGTTCTGCGACGACCAAGACAGTTGTTTATTCATCACTGGCGGTGCTCGGCCTCGATTTCGTGCTGACCGCTGTTATGTTTGGCGATTTTTAATAAGGATTCTAGGGCCCTGTTATGGTGCAGAGAACAACGGAAATAGTGGTAGGTTTCTTCATGATCGCTGGGCTGGCAGCTCTGCTGTTCCTGGCGTTGCAGGTGAGCGGATTGTCGCCGAAGTCGGCCGCGTCGACATACACGATATACGCTAACTTCAATGATGTGGGTGGCCTGACGCCTCGGGGCAAAGTGTCGATGGCGGGTGTGACGGTGGGCTCGATCGAGTCCATCAGCTTGGATAAAAATACCTTCCAGGCCAAAGTGACCATGGCCATTCATGCGGATGTGGACACCATTCCGGCCGACAGCGCGGCGGTCATTCGTACATCCGGACTGTTGGGTGAGCAGTATATTGATATTTCTATCGGTGGGGATATGGAATCGTTGAGTGAGGGTGACACGTTTTATTCCACCCAGTCTGCGATGAATCTGGAAAGGCTGATCAGCAATTTTGCCTCGGGCCGCTGATAACAGCTTAGAAAAGGAGAAGAGAATGTTGGGTTTGAAGCGAGCGTTTTTTGCAGTCTTTGCCTTGTTGGTCATGGTTACCGGGCAGGCATGGGCGGGCGTTGAGGATGACTTGAAGCAGTATGTGAACGACAACACTCAGATGCTGGTTAAGAAGCTCAATGCTGAAAAAGGGCTTTATGAAAAAGATCCTGAAGCCTTTTATCGCAGCATGGATGAGGCTTTGACGGATTTTGTGGATTTTCGCCGGATCGCCGCTCGGGTGATGGGGCGATACGCTCGTCAAACCTCTCGCGAGCAGCGGGACGAGTTTGTTGTGAAGTTTAAGCGCAGTCTGTTCGAAAGCTACGCCAAAGCGCTGGTGACTGCAGACGAGTTCAAAATTAACGTACTCGAAGCTGAGTTGTTGCCGCAGGATGATAGCCGGGCATCGGTGCAGTTGGTGGTGATTACGGCCTCGGGCAACCGTTACCCCGTGACCTACTCCATGTATAAAGCCAAAGAAGATCGTTGGTTGATGGAGAATGTCATTGTTGAAGGTGTGAACATCGGTTTGGCCTTCCGCGACCGCTTTGCTCAGGAAATGGAAGAGAATCGTGGGCAGGTTCAGCTTGTGATTGATGGTTGGGCCGACTCGGTAAAATCTTTGAACCTTGAAGAAGATGTTACCTCCTCATGAACAACTCCAGTCCGGTCGTTAGCTTGGAAGGTTCTGTGCTGAGTGTCGCTGGCGAAGTGAATGCGAACACTGTCATTGAGCTGCGCAAGCAGGGTGAGAAGCTGATCAGTGGTGCCCAAGGCCCGCTGACGGTTGATCTCGCCAAGCTGGCAACGGCCCACAGCGTGGTGCTTTCCATGTTGATGTGCTGGCAGCGGTTAGGGCAAACGAAGCAAGTGGTGCTTTCTTTTGAGGGCGCCAGCGATCGCTTGCAGTCGCTGGCAGCGTTGAGCAATCTCGAGGCCCACCTGCCCGGATTTTCCGCACATAGCTGACCGCTGCCCGGTAATTGGTTACAATTCCGCTCCTGATTTTAATAAAGCTGAGGATATCCTATGGACGCTGCCCAGGTTACCGAACTTGTCAAAGAAGCCCTGCCTGATTGTGAGGTTCAGGTACAAGTCGATGGCAACCACTACATGGTCGTTGCAGTGGGTGACGTCTTTGAAGGCCTGCCTACCATTAAAAGACAGCAGATGATCAACAAAATACTGTTCCAGCACATCATGGACGGTACTATTCACGCGCTTCACCCGAAGGCTTTCACTCCGAGCGAGTGGGCCGCGCGGCAGGCCAACGCCTAAACAGAACAGGATTACTATTGTGGATAAACTTCTGATCAGAGGCCGAAAGCCTCTGGACGGCGAAATTCGGATTTCCGGTGCCAAAAACGCGGCTTTGCCGATTCTGGCATCGACTCTGCTGGCTTCTGAGCCGGTTACCGTCGGCAACCTGCCGCACCTGAATGACGTCACTACCATGATCGAGCTGCTGGGCCGAATGGGTGTCGAGCTGCTGATTGATGAAAAGATGAGCGTTGAAGTACACGCCAACACCATCGAGCACTACCACGCGCCTTACGAGCTGGTAAAAACCATGCGCGCCTCCATTCTGGTGCTGGGGCCGCTGGTCGCACACTTTGGTGAGGCGCAGGTGTCTTTGCCGGGTGGTTGTGCCATTGGTACTCGCCCCGTCAACCTGCATATCCACGGCCTGGAGCAGATGGGTGCGGAAATCAAGGTTGAAAACGGTTACATCCATGCGAAAACCAACGGCCGCCTGAAGGGCGCGCACATCTTCATGGATACCGTTACTGTTACCGGTACGGAGAACCTGTTGATGGCTGCCACGTTGGCTGACGGCAAGACCATTCTGGAAAACGCCGCCCGTGAACCCGAAGTGGTGGATTTGGCTGAATGCCTGATCGCCATGGGCGCAGACATCAAGGGCCACGGTACGGCGACGATTGAGATTAATGGTGTTGAACGTCTGCACGGTTGCCATCACAACGTGCAGCCGGATCGGATTGAAACCGGCACCTATCTGGTTGCAGCCGCGGCTACTGGCGGCCGGGTGAAGCTGAAAGATACCCGCGCCGATTTGCTGGAAGCGGTGCTGCTCAAGCTGGAAGAGGCGGGTGCCCACATCACCACGGGTGAAGATTGGATCGAGCTGGACATGAAAGGTCAGCGTCCGAAGGCGGTGAGCATTCGTACCGCGCCTTATCCGGCGTTTCCAACCGACATGCAGGCCCAGTTTGCGGCCATGAATGCGGTAGCAGAAGGTACTGGAACCATCGTGGAAACGGTCTTTGAAAACCGTTTCATGCACCTGCAGGAATTGAGCCGTATGGGTGCCGACATCACGCTGGAGGGTAACGCAGCCATTATCAAAGGCGTGGATCATTTGACTGGCGCGCCGGTTATGGCCACAGACCTTCGTGCATCGGCCAGTTTGGTGATTGCCGGGTTGGTTGCTGAGGGCGATACCATCATAGACCGCATTTATCACATTGACCGCGGTTACGAATGTATTGAAGAAAAATTGCAGCTGTTGGGCGGAAGTATTCGCCGTTTGCCAGCGTAATCAAACACCAACGGGAACCCGGAAAGATCCATGACAGATTCCATCACCATCGCCTTGTCGAAGGGACGAATTCTCGAAGAGACGCTGCCGTTGCTGGCGGAAGCCGGTATTGAGCTGCTAGACGACGTGAAAAAGTCTCGCAAGCTGGTGTTCCCAACAACGGACCCCAACGTGCGTGTGCTGATTATTCGCGCAACGGATGTGCCTACGTATGTTCAGTATGGCGGTGCAGACCTTGGCGTAACCGGCAAGGATGTGTTGATGGAGCATGGCGGGGAAGGGCTGTACGAGCCGTTGGATTTGAATATTTCCCGTTGTCGTTTGATGACGGCTGGTAAGAAGGGTGAGCAGCCTCCTGCCGGGCGTATTCGTGTGGCGACCAAGTTTGTGAACGTTGCCCGGCGTTATTACGCGGCTCAGGGGCGGCAGGCGGACATCATCAAGCTGTATGGTGCGATGGAGTTGGCGCCGATTCTGGATTTGGCGGATGAGATTGTTGATATCGTGGATACCGGTAATACGCTGAAGGCGAATGGGCTTGAGGCGCGGGAGTTGATTGACGATATCAGTACGCGGTTGGTGGTGAATCGGGCGTCGATGAAGATGCAGCATGGGAAGATTAATCCGATCATCGAGATGATGGCGGCTGCTGTGGATCGTCGTCGCGGTTCGTCGGAGTAAGGCTTCCTTTTGGTTATGGTGGGGCTTCCTGTTTAGGCGCTTGGTGCATGAGCGTTCAGGGTGTCCCTTCCAAAAACCGCTCCTTCGGCACGTCCTTGTGACGCTTCTGCTCCGCCATCCATGGCTCCGCACATTTTTGGAAGGGACACCCTAAACGCTCTCTCAGGCTTGGGGAGTTTGAAGCTCCTCTCATTCAATTCCCGTAACTGCCGGCGGGTTATTCGGCAGGCATTCGTTTTCAATCCAAAGCAGGATTTGAGTTATGACCGATAAGATCACCAGACTAAACACCACCCAGGGCGACTTTGACAGTGCGCTGGCCAAGCTGTTGGCGTGGGATGACAGTGTGGATCATCAGGTGAATGAGTCGGTGCGTCATATCCTGCATGAGGTGAAGACCCGTGGCGATGCGGCGGTTCTGGAGTTTACAGAGAAGTTTGACCGTCTGAAGGTTGGCTCTATGGCCGATCTGGAAATGGGACAAGATCGTTTGCAAGCGGCGCTGGCGGCGATTCCTCAGGATCAGCGCGAGGCGCTTGAGAAGGCGGCGGAGCGAGTTCGGGATTATCACGAGCGGCAGAATCAGCAGTCCTGGCAGTATCAGGATGAAGACGGAACGGTTCTGGGGCAGAAGGTAACGCCGCTGGATCGCGCCGGTTTGTATGTGCCGGGTGGTAAGGCTGCATACCCTTCTTCTGTGTTGATGAATGCGATTCCTGCCAAGGTGGCGGGTGTCGGCGAGTTGATTATGGTGGTTCCTACGCCGGATGGTGTGGTGAACGATATGGTACTGGCGGCAGCCGCCATTGCTGGTGTTGACCGTGTGTTTGCCCTAGGTGGCGCACAGGCGGTGGGTGCTTTGGCTTACGGCACGGAAACGGTGCCGGCGGTGGATAAGATCGTTGGGCCGGGCAATATTTTTGTGGCGACCGCCAAGCGTGAAGTGTTCGGTGTTGTTGGTATCGACATGATCGCAGGCCCGTCTGAAATCCTGGTTATCTGCGACGGCAAAACCGACCCAGACTGGATCGCCATGGACTTGTTCTCGCAAGCTGAGCATGACGAGCAGGCGCAGAGCATTCTGATCAGCCCGGATTCGGACTTCCTGGATGCGGTGGAAGCGAGTATCAACAAGCTTCTACCCACCATGGAGCGTGAAGACATCATCCGTACCTCCATGACCAGTCGTGGCGCGATGATCAACGTGGCAGACTTGAAAGAAGCTGCTGAAGTTTCTAACCGCATCGCTCCTGAGCACTTGGAGCTGTCGGTAGAAGACCCTCAAGCCATGCTGGAAGACATTCGCCACGCTGGGGCTATCTTCATGGGCCGTTACACAGCAGAAGCCTTAGGCGATTACTGCGCTGGCCCGAACCACGTATTGCCCACCAGCGGCACTGCACGGTTCAGCTCCCCACTGGGTGTCTACGACTTCCAGAAGCGTTCTTCGCTGATCGGTTTTACACCTGAAGGCGCCGATCGGATGGGGCGTGTGGCTTCGGTTCTTGCCCGTGGCGAAGGTTTGACAGCCCATGCTCGCTCTGCCGAGTATCGTATCAAAGACTGATTGATTGTTTCGGCAGCAAACGCCTGCCGCGGCCCATCTTAATAGTTTGCGAGTTGGGTTGGTTGTACTGAAAGTCTGAAGAGTGGGGCGGGTAGTGCTTTCCAAAAATGTGCGTAGCCATGGATGGCGGAGCAGAAGCGTCACATGGACGTGCCGAAGGAGCGGTTTTTGGAAAGCACTACCCGCTCCGCGAAAACTCCCAAATCAAAACAACCAAACCGACTCCCGCACCAATCTGGAGTGCAGAAATCATGAGTAAATACTGGAGCTCACTCGTCAGCGAGTTACAGCCGTATGTGCCAGGTGAACAGCCCAAAATGGCGAACCTGGTGAAGCTGAACACCAACGAAAATCCCTTCGGCCCCTCGCCGAAGGTGATTTCCGCCATTAAGTCGGAGCTCAACGACAACCTTCGTCTATACCCAGACCCCGAAGGTCAGGCGTTGAAAGAGGCCATCGCGTCTTACTACACCGATTTCGGCATAGAAGAGAACCAAGTGTTCGTCGGAAACGGCTCCGACGAAGTGCTGGCTCACATCTTCCAAGGCCTGCTGAAACAGGACAAACCAATCCTGTTCCCAGACATCACCTACAGCTTCTATCCCGTCTACTGCGGCTTGTATAAGGTCGAAAGTAACATCATCCCGCTGACTGAAAACTTCGAAATCAACCCGGATGACTACAAACGGGACAACGGCGGGGTCATCTTCCCGAATCCGAACGCTCCTACCGGTCGTTACATGGGCTTGCAACACGTAGAAGCCATCTTGCAGGCAAATATCGACAGTGTTGTGGTCGTTGATGAAGCGTACATTGACTTCGGTGGTGAAACCGCGATTCGATTGGTTAACCAATACCCGAACTTGGTTGTCTGCCAGACTCTCTCTAAGGCCCGCTCATTGGCCGGCTTGCGGGTCGGCTTCGCTGTCGCAAATGCAGAACTTATTGAGGCGTTGAACCGAGTCAAAGACAGCTTCAACTCCTACCCGCTGGATCGCTTGGCTCTGGTAGGTGCCGTAGCCGCATTCGAAGATCGCCAGTGGTTCGAAGACTCCTGTAACGGTGTCATTCGAGAGCGTGAGAAGGTCACCAAAGGGCTTGAGAAGCTCGGTTTCGAAGTGCTGCCTTCAAAAGCCAACTTTGTGTTTGCCCGTCACCCCGATCACAAAGGTGCCGATGTTGCTGCGGAGCTTAGAGAGCAGGGTATTATTGTCCGCCACTTCAATAAGCCGCGAATCAGCGAGTTTCTCCGAATCACAATCGGAACCAGTGACCAAAACAACGCGTTGATTAAAGCTTTGGACTTTCTCTAAACTCGCGGGAAATTTAATCGACGAACCGGCGCGCACCCAAGCTGGAAGTAAGGGGCAGGAAGCTCTTTCCAAAAATTTCGTAGGCCATGGATGGCCGGAGAGAAGCGCACATGGATGTGCTTGTAGCGGTTTTTGGAAAGAGCTTCCTGCATCTTACTGCGTCTCAGAGTACGTGCGCCGATCCGATCTCGAAAGACTGAAGGGTAGGGGTGCAAAACATGGCAAAACGAAATGAGATTCTGGCGAAAATAAACGAATGGCTCCAGCCCGAAAACTTCCAAGACTACGCCCCAAACGGCCTGCAAGTTGAAGGTAAGGAAGAGGTTCAGACCATTGTCTCCGGCGTAACTGCCTCCCAAGCGCTGATCGACGCCGCAGTAAAACAAAACGCCGACATGATCCTCGTGCACCACGGCTACTTCTGGAAAGGCGAAGATCAAAGCATACGCGGAATGAAAAAACGCCGCATCAAACAGCTCCTAGATCACGACATCAACCTCGTTGCCTACCACTTGCCATTGGACGACCACCCCGAATACGGTAACAACCGCCAATTGGCAAGCGTACTAGACATCCAAAACCCACGCCCGGTAGGCGGCTTAGTCTGGCAAGGCGAACTGGCCGAGCCTATGTCTCCCACCGTCTTTGGCCATCACATTGAAACTGCGCTGAACCGACAGCCACTTCACGTAGGTGAGGGTGCAGAACTGATCAAAACCGTCGCCTGGTGCACCGGCGGAGCCCAAGGGTTTATCATCAAAGCACTGGAACTTGGTGTCGATGCCTACATTAGCGGCGAAATCTCCGAACCAACCACCCATACCGCCCGAGAATCCGGCATCCATTACTACGCAGCCGGCCACCACGCGACAGAGCGTTATGGTGCTAAAGCACTGGGTGAAGCATTAGCGAGAGAGTTCGGAGTAAAGCACCAGTTCATCGACTGTGATAACCCGGTGTAGTGGCAGGCTGTAAAAGGGGTTTGACGGGGTGGGGGGGGTAGGCTTTCCAAAAATGTGCGTAGCCACGGATCGCGGAGCAGAAGCGTCA
This sequence comes from Marinobacter sp. SBS5, assembly GCF_048285575.1. Taxonomy (NCBI): domain Bacteria; kingdom Pseudomonadati; phylum Pseudomonadota; class Gammaproteobacteria; order Pseudomonadales; family Marinobacteraceae; genus Marinobacter; species Marinobacter sp. SBS5. The sequence goes on from NZ_JBLWAZ010000001.1 coordinate 959,954, forward strand.
CATGGACGTGCCGAAGGAGCGGTTTTTGGAAAGCCTACCCCCCCCAACCTAACTCCAAAAGAAGTCTTGTGTCATATCAAGCAGGCCGCTTCGCACCCTTAGGCAGCCCGAAATCCTCAGCCAGCGTACCCTTCTCCTCTGGATCGGCCTTCGGCGCATAATCCCGAGGCGGCTCAGAAGAATCAGAGTCAGAGTGCTCAATACGCCCAGACACATCCTGTCCCAGCGACTCCGGCCACTCCTCATCATTGCACAAACGATTCGCCCCACGCGCCATATGATCATTCACATCGCGATAGGCGTTATTAAACCGCTCTAACAACTGCGCGGACTCAAGAAAATGCTCATTCACCTGAGCCTGATAGCGCGTAAACTCACCGCGAAGCTCATCAATCTTCTGCTCAGCTCTCCTCTGACGTAAAGAAGCACCTTGGCCAGAACGGCCAAAAAGAACCCCAATGATAATGCCTACTACCAGCGCGGCCACAGCCGCCAGAATCAGGTTCGTCATATAACAATCGTCCTAGTCAGTACATGCGAGAGAGCCAAAACCTATAAAAGGAGTATACCCCTCCAAAGCACCAGCGCACATGCCGAAACACTGCGCCAATCGTCGTATTGCTCCATGGCCTAAGTGCCGTGGCCAAAAAGCACGAAATAAGCGACAATACCGCGCCCAGAAATCCACCCAGATGGCAGGAAAACCCTGATGACAGAAGCCGTGTCCACCGAAGCTGTTGCGAACCTGACTCCTTGGCAACGTTACCAAAAGGATCTCGAGCGCCCGGATTTTCACAAGGACCCGGCGCAGGAAGACGCCGTTCGCCGCCTACAAGCACTGTACGACAAACTGGTGGAAGCTGAAAGTGAGCGTAGCAAAGGTCTGAAGAAATTACGCCGCAAGCTGAAAAAAGGCAAAGAAACCCCGGTGAAAGGCCTGTACTTCTGGGGTGGAGTCGGCCGCGGTAAAACCTACCTGATGGACACCTTCTTCGAAGCCCTACCGTTCGATCGCAAAATGCGCGTGCACTTCCATCGCTTCATGCAGCGCGTCCACAACGAACTGAAAAAGCTCAAAGGCGAGAAAAACCCGCTCGAACAAGTGGCCAAAACCTTCGCGGGCGAAACCCGGGTTATCTGCTTCGACGAATTCTTCGTATCGGATATTGGCGATGCCATGATCCTCGCCACGCTAATGGAAGAATTGTTCAGCCGGGGCGTTACCCTTGTATGCACCTCCAACATCGTCCCAGACGGGCTCTATAAAGACGGCCTGCAGCGGGCCAGATTCCTCCCCGCCATCGCGCTCGTCAAGCAACACACCGACGTGGTGAACGTAGACGGCGGTGTGGATTACCGCCTACGCACACTCGAACAGGCCGAACTGTATTACTACCCGCTAGACGAAGGCGCTAATGCCAGCTTGCGGGAAAGCTTCGATGCGCTAGCCGTTGAGGCCGGTAAACACAGTAAATCCATGGAAATAAACGGCCGCAAAATCCCGGCGCAAGCTCACGCGGACGACGTGGTCTGGTTTGATTTCCTGGATGTTTGTGACGGCCCTCGTAGCCAGAACGATTACATCGAAATGGCCCGCCAGTTCCACGCCATAATCGTCAGCAACGTACCCGTCATGGGCGTAGAAAAAGACGACCAAGCTCGGCGCTTCATTAACATGATCGACGAATTCTACGACCGCAACGTAAAACTTATCATCTCAGCCGAAGCTCCAATCACCGAACTTTACTCCGGTGGCAGTCTCAGCTTCGAGTTTGAACGTACCGAATCCCGCTTGCTGGAAATGCAATCCCAGGAATACCTGGAAGCACCGCACAAGCCTTAATCAAAAACTAGAAAGAACGAAACCAGAGAGGTCACAACATGAGCCAAGACAACGTCGTTATCGTAAGTGGTGTACGCACACCCATGGGCGGATTCATGGGCAGCCTTGCCCCGATCACTGCGCCTGAGTTGGGCGCAATCTCAATCGCCGAAGCGGTCAAACGTGCCGGCATCCAGCCTGCCGATGTGCAAGAAGTTATCATGGGCAACGTACTGCCCGCAGGCCTTAAGCAGGGCCCTGCACGCCAAGCCATGCGCAAAGCCGGACTACCCGACAGCACTGGCGCGACCACCATTAATAAATTGTGTGGCTCCGGCATGAAAGCGACCATGTTCGCCCACGACCTGATCAAAGCAGGTACCAACGACATCATGGTAGCCGGCGGTATGGAAAGCATGTCTAACGCCCCGCATATCCTGCAAGGCGCTCGCCAAGGCTACCGCATGGGCCCCGGCCCAGCACCGCAGGATCACATGTTCCTGGATGGCCTGGAAGACGCCGAAACCGGTCGCCTGATGGGCTCCTTCGCACAAGAAGTCGCTGATAAAAAAGGCTACACCCGCGAAGAGATGGACGAATACGCCATTACCTCCCTGAAGCGTGCCAAAAAAGCCATCGAAGACGGCGTCCTCAAAGATGAAATCATCCCGGTAACCGTCAAAACCCGTAAAGGCGAAGTGGTTGTCGCAGACGACGAACAGCCCCACAACGCCAATATCGAAAAAATCCCAAGCCTGCGCCCGGCCTTCGCCAAAGATGGAACCGTAACCGCAGCCAACGCCTCTTCAATCTCCGATGGCGCCTCTGCACTGGTCCTGATGCGCGAATCCGAAGCCGAAAAACGCGGCCTCAAGCCACTGGCCCGCATTGTTGGTCATTCCACCCAATCGCAGCTTCCTGCCGAGTTTACCTGTGCCCCCGTGGGCGCGATCGAAAAACTGTTCGCCAAAACCGGCTGGACCAAAGACGACGTTGATCTGTTCGAAATCAACGAAGCGTTCGCCATGGTCGCCATGATGCCCATCAAAGAGCTGGGCCTCGACGCCGAAAAAGTAAACATCCACGGCGGCGCTTGCGCCCAGGGTCACCCAGTCGGATCCACAGGCTCACGCCTGCTGGTCACCCTGATGTACGCCTTGCAGCGTTACGGCAAAAAGAAAGGTGTAGCGGCCCTGTGCATCGGCGGCGGCGAAGCCACCGCTATGGCTATCGAAATGATCTAACGGGATTTCTCTCGTTTTATCTGCCCGGACGTTAAGTACATAGTCTGGGCAAACAATGTCGGGCTGGTTATCCGGAAATTTCGAAGGCCAAGGATGGCCTGAGAGAAGCACACATGGATGTGCTCGTAGCGGTTTCCGGATAACCAGCCCGGCATTGTTTGCTTGCACTATGTCAGGCCTCTCAGAAGAGCGTCTATTACCTTGAATCCCCCTCCAAAAGTTCCCTAATCAGATAGCCCAAAACCACACTCCCCAAAGTGGTTGCATTCCAGAATCTTGTCTATAGTGATGAGGTGCGAGAAAGACGGCTAACGAAGAGTGATAGCAAAATCATACTTTTGACTGATCAAAGCCGCGAGAAGCCTTAGCTATAGTGCTAGCATCACGGCAGTGTATTTATGGCCGCAGAACACCAACAACAGAATAATCGAGCAGCGACTCAGAACAACAACGGAGTAGCCTTCCAATGACAAGAAAAACTCAACCCTGGCAGCGCTGGACCAAGTTACCACTTGCCGTCGCCATCGCAGCTGGCGTATCCAGCCCGGCCTTTGCTATTTCGTACCCCTTGGGGGATGCCGGGCAAGTTCAATTTAATACCACGCTATCAGCCGGGGCCACATGGCGTACTGAAGATGCTGATAAGCGTTTGCTCGCGCCTCACGATGGCCGAGGCACTGCATCAACAAACAACTACGATGACGGTAACCGGAACTTCGACAAAGGCGATGTGGTTTCCAACGTCGTCAAAGGTAACAGTGAGCTGTTCCTGGATTACAGCGTAGACACCGACTACCTCACCCGTGTGGGTGCCTTGGTTCGTGGCCGCTACTGGTACGATTTTGAACTGAAAGACGGTGACCGCCGTTATGTCGAGCTGAACGATAAAGCCAAAGACAACGCGTCTGGTGGTGAAATTCTCGATGCTTACGTGTTTACCGATTGGTATCTGGGCAATGTGCCCGTCAGTGCCCGTTACGGAAAACAAGTTCTGAGTTGGGGTGAGAGTACCTACATTCAAGGTGGCATCAACACCATTAACCCGGTTGATATCCCTGCTTTCCGTGCCCCGGGCTCACAGTTGAAAGATGCGCTTCTGCCGGTGGAAATGTTCTACATGTCAGCCGGTGTAACCGAAAACGTCACAATTGAAGGTTTCGTACAGACCGATTGGGAAAAGATTCGGACTGATGATTGCGGCACCTTCTTTTCAACCGTTGATTTCGTGGCGGATGGCTGTGGACCTGTGTTTGTGACAGGGGCACTCTCTGAGGCGGCTAACCAGTCAAGTGGACTTGTGATCGCGCGTGAAGGCGATAGAGAGCCAGATGCTAAAGACCAGTTTGGTGTGGCTGTGCGCTGGTACGTTCCCCAATTGAATGATTCCGAACTGGGTTTCTATTACATCAAGTACCATAGCCGACTGCCGTATATCAGTGGTCGGACCAATGATCCTTCAAATGGTAAGCCGTTCCCGAATTATTTCATTGAATACCCTGAGGCTATCGATCTGTACGGCATCAGTATCAACACAACGACACCGGGAGGCTGGTCACTGGGTGCGGAGTACAGCTACCGGGACAAAATGCCGATCCAGTGGAACGCCTTCGAATTGATTTATGGTGGATTGCAGGCTCCGTATAGCCTTCTTTATGCTCGGGATAAAGACAAAATCGCGGCAGAAAATAATGGCAATACTGACGGGGTGGCTGTATCCGGTAATGACCGCTACGGCGTATCTCAGGCTCAGATGACGTTGATTAAGTTCTTCGACCAAGTTATGGGGGCCAGCCGCATGTCCTTGGTAACAGAGATTGGAGCAACCTACATCCACGATCTGCCGGGTAAAGACGAGGCCCGTTACGGTCGGTCAGGAACCTTCGGATTGGGCGCGACTCCGGGTAGTACCGCTTGTGAGGATAACAACCTCAACCCCGAAAACTGCACAAACGACGGCTTCGTAACTTCATTCTCCTGGGGCTACCGTGCAAACCTGGCTTGGGAATACCCGAATGCGATTGCGGGTATCAATCTGACGCCCTCCGTTTTCTGGGCGCATGATGTGAAGGGGTATGCCCCTCAGCCGGGTGGCGCCTTCAACGAAGGTAGCAAGTCCATTGGTTTGTCTTTGACGGGCGTTTACCAGAACACCATCACTGGCAGCATCGATTACACCAACTATTTTGGTGGCAAACCCTATAACGAGAAGACTGACCGTGATTTCGTGAGTGCTAGTGTTTCTTACTCATTCTAAATCGGACAGAATTTGTTCAAAGAGGTAATTTAAATGAAACTGAACAAGAAACTATTAGCTACAGGCGTTCTGGCCGCAAGCATGTTTGCTGGCCACGCCTGGGGTGCAGTTTCTGCCGGCGAAGCAGCCAAGCTGGGTGACACATTGACCCCGATGGGTGCGGAAAAAGCAGGCAACGGCGGCGCTATTCCTGCTTGGACAGGTGGTATGACAACACCGCCTGCGGGCTATAAAGGTGACGGGATCTACGTGAACCCTTTTCCGAATGAGAAGCCTGAGTTTGTGATCGACCAAAGCAACGTTGATCAGCATGCAGACAAGCTATCGCCTGGTCAGGTTGCGATGATTCGCCAGTACGCCGACTACAAAATTCCGGTGTACGAAACTCATCGAACAGCCACCTATCCGAAACACGTGATGGATAAAACGGTTGAAAACGCAACCAAGGTAGAGCTGATTCAGAACGGTAACGGACTTGGTAATTATGAGAGCGCCACACCGTTCCCCATCCCTCAGAATGGTCTTGAGGCCATTTGGAACCACATTACCCGTTACCGGGGCGGTTCGGTTCAGCGTAACGTAGGGCAGGCAACACCTACGGCAGGTGGTGCCTACTCCATTGTGCGATTCCAGGATGAAATTACTTGGAATAGCGCGCTGTCCGATTACAAGAAGGGGCAGGACGACAACGTTCTTTTCTACTTCAAGCAGGCCATTACCGGGCCGGCACGTTTGGCGGGTAACGTACTCCTCGTTCACGAGACCATTGACCAGGTAAAAGAGCCTCGTCGTGCTTGGGTTTACAACGCTGGCCAGCGTCGTGTTCGTCGTGCGCCTCAGGTAGCCTACGACGGACCGGGTACCGCGGCTGATGGCATGCGTACCAGTGATAACTTCGACATGTTTAACGGTGCTCCAGACCGTTACAACTGGGAGTTACTGGGCAAGAAAGAAATGTACATCCCGTACAACTCTTACAAACTGGTTGATCGCGGTCTGAGCTACAGCGACATCATCAAGGCAGGTCACATCAATCAAGATTTGACTCGCTATGAATTGCACCGGGTATGGCACGTTCGCGCCACGCTGAAAGACGGCGAGCGCCACGTTTACGCCCAGCGTGACTTCTACATTGATGAGGATTCTTGGCAGGCCGCAGTGATTGATCACTACGATGGCCGTGGTGAGCTGTGGCGTGTAGCGGAAGCGCACGGCATGCAGTTCTACGACAAGGACGTGCCATGGTACGCCATTGAAGTGCTGTACGATTTGCTCTCTGGCCGTTACTTGGCGTTGGGTCTCACCAACGAAGAAAACAACCCGTACACCTTCGGTGCTGAGCGTCATTCACGAGACTTTACGCCGGCTGCATTGCGCAGAGCAGGTACGCGTTAATCATCTGAATGCACGGTTGAAAAGGCGAGCCATTGGCTCGCCTTTTTTGTGTCTGTAATAATTGCCGGAAATGTGAGATAAATCACATAGATATATTGCAATGTCGAAAAAGGCCATTTTTTGCTAAAGGCCTGCGGTTTGGTTTACCCTCTACCCATAAAATCATACTAAAGGCGACCCCACGTAGGGCGCCAGCGCTTAAATGCTTAAGCGAATCATGGTTGTACCAGGCTTTTCAATTTTTTGCCTGGTTTTGAATGGGGCAGAGCGTGAAACCTTTAAGCGAAGGCTGTGCAGCTAACGACGAATTCCAAATTGCCAATGCGGGTGTTCAGCACGGTGAATTGGTTCGTGATCTTCTTGAACATCGGCTTCAACTCCCTGCAATTCCTGCAGACAGGTTGCTCCGTCCGGAATTGGATCAGGCCATTCGCGGTGCTTTAGTCCCGGGGAAAGTTCTGTTCATTGAAGCCCCCGGTGGGTATGGCAAAACCCACGCTCTCGTGAGTGCGCTTTTGGGCTCAGGCGACGCATCTGAAATGCCAGCGATACGCTGGATTTCTTTAAGCGCCGGTGACAATGCGCCTTCGCGATTCCTCTCTGTGCTAGCCTCGGCCTTAAGGCTTTCCGACATGGCTCAAGGAAGCAGTGAGGCCTTTGAGGACCACCTGGCTTTGATGCTGGTGTCTAAAGCACGGCAGGCCACTACGCAGCCGGAAGTTTTGGTATTGGATAATCTTCAGCATGTAACCAATCCGGCGGTTATCGGCTTGCTTCATTATCTGGTTACGCACATTCCGGGTAACCTGGCGATTGCTTTGGTATCACGTTTGCCGTTGCCGTTTGCCAGCCACACGTTGCAACTCAATGGGAATTATCAACGAATCGGATCGGAGCGTCTTGAATTGACCCGTTCTGAAACGTTTGATTTTTTCCAGAAAGCCAATGTTGAAAGTCGGATTACCAGCGTTGCCATCGACTACATTTATAATCTGACCGAAGGTTGGCTAACGCCGTTGGCGTTGTATCGACGTGAGCTGGAAACGGCGGAGGACCGGCGCCCTATTCAGGAAAGCCCCTACGTCGAGCGCTTTCTGAAAGATTCTGTGTGCCAGCCTCTGACAACGGCGCAGATCAAGTCTCTGAAAACCCATGCAGAACTTGATAGTTGTTGCGATGAGCTTTTTTATGCAATCGGCGGTACCGATGACAACTCCAGCTTAACGCCCTCGCAGGCGGTGGAACTTGGCCTGCCGCTCAAACAGGTGCCGGGGCGCGGTCGTTGGTTCCGTTTGAACCCATTATTGCAGACCTTTTTACAAAGCCCTCCTGTCCCTGGGCGCGCTACACGGATGCTTCTAGCCAGTCAGTGGTTTGGCCAGCGCGAGCAATTCCCTGAAGCGCTGAAGTGCGCGGTGTTGGCGGGTGATAATGATGAAGTTGTGCGCATTGCATCGGAAGGCACGGAAGCGCTTTTGCTGGGGCAGGACACCGCCTCGCTGCTCACCCTCCGAAAAAACTTGCCGGAACATCTGCTCGAGCGCAGCGCCAGGTTGCGAATTGTGTACGGCTGGGTTCATGCAATCGGTGGGCAATTCAGGCAGGCTCGGCAGTTATTGGAGGGATTTGCTCCCGAAGGTTGGAGAGACCACGAGTCACGTATTTTCGCTCTCAAAGCATTTATTTTGAGAGGCGAAGGGTTTGTGCAACCGGCACTGGCGATGGCGGACAAGGCACTCAACGCAGGGGGGTTGTCCGCGCAGGGACAGTTGGTCACGCACATCGTTCGATCCAACGCGTTATGTGCCGCAGGCCGTTATCAGGAGGCTCGGGAAGCCAACCGTCATGCGTCAAAGCTGGCGAGGGAAGCGGGAGACTCGGGGTCAGAGGCGCTTGCCGTGTATTCGCACGCGCGGATTGAATTGAGCAAAGGGGCATTGGGCCACGCAGAAAACCTGCTGCGTACCGGTTTGGACACCTCCTTGCAGGAGCTTAGCCGCCCCGCTCGCATCGGCGAGACCCGGCTAGAGTTAAGTCTGGTACTGGTGCTGTGGCATCAAGGCCGGTTGAAAGAGGCGGATCGTTTACTGGTGCATTGTACCCGGCACGCGGAGCAAGCGCGGGATTTAGGCTTGTTGCTTGCTATGGCACTCAGGGTCTTTATGTGCCGAAGCCAAGGCATGCTTGACGAAGCGTTTGTCTGGATTGGTCGGGCGGAGCGCACCATGCATGCCTGGCAAGTCGATGATGCGCTTTATGTGCCTGTGTTAGAGGCGCTCAAGGCCAGTTGTTGGCTGGCCTGTAACCAGACAGACAGTGCCAAGCAGGCGATCGCGAAGCTAGAACCCTATCGTCAAGATGGCTGCGTACCAGAACTGTTTCCCACCATGCCGGGGCTTATGGATTGCCTGCACGTGCGCGAGGCGATCGCGTCGGGTGATCTTGTGCGGGCAAGAGAAAATCTTGAAAGCATTTATCAGCGCTACGGAGATGCGCTTCCATGGGGATTGCAGCTTCACGTTAGTTTGCTGAACTCGGTGTTGTTGCTGTCTGAGAAGGGGGGTCAGGCCGCTAGAAAGCAGTTGGAAGTGGTGGTGATTAAAGCTTCGCCAGAACACTTCATCAGTCCATTCCTCGAGCTGGCGAAAGAGCTGACACCGTTAATGCAGAAAGCTTTCTCCTTCTTGCCAAACAGCGAGTTTACGAAGGCGCTAGGTGAGCTATTTGGTTGCGAGGCTGAAAGCAAGAATGAACAACTGGCTGAACCCATCAGTGAGCGAGAGCAAAGCGTGCTGGAATTGATTGCCACCGGGTTGTCGAATCAGGCTATCGCCGACAAATTGCATATCTCACTGCATACGGTGAAGACCCATGCCCGCCGGATCAATGCCAAGCTGGATGTAAAATCCAGAACTCAGGCTATCGTGCGGGCTAGAGAGTTGGGGTTGCTCTAAGCCCCAACTCTCAGAAGGAATTCTCTTAAGCTTCGCTCTTTAGCTGGTCGATCAGGGCGTCTTTCTCTGCCCAAATACCGCTGACCCAGCGTTGGAATTCCACTCGTTTTTCCCGATTGCCTTCATAGTCCATGCCCAGGAACTGCTCCGGTATCTCACGGGTGCGAATGTCCACGATAATCTTTTTCACGCGCCCGGAAAGGTAATCCCACATGCCCGGCTGGCCCTCGGGATAAACAATCGTCACATCGAGCATGGTGTGAATCATCTCGCCCATAGCACCAAACACAAAAGCCGTGCCTCCGGCTTTAGGTTTCAGCAGGTTTTTGTAGGGCGAGTTCTGGCGCTGGTGTTTTTCAGGGGTGAAGCGGGTGCCTTCCATGAAATTGAATATGGTCACGGGCGTGTAGCGGAACTTCTCGCAGGCCGCTTTGGTGGCTGCAATATCCTTCCCTTTGAGCTCCGGACGTTTGGCCAACTGCTCTTTGGTGTGGCGATGCATGAACGGGAAGTCCAACGCCCACCAGGCAATGCCGAGAAGGGGCACCCAAATCAGTTCTTTTTTCAGGAAGAACTTCAGCAGAGGAATCTTGCTGTTCAGGACATACTGAATGGCGGTGATGTCGGCCCAGCTTTGGTGGTTACAGGTTACGAAGTACCAGTGCTCTTTGCTCAGAGTTTGCGCTCCGCGTACATCCCATTCCACTTTGTGGAAAATCCGCATTAAGGTGTTGTTGAAGCCAATCCAATACCAAGCGATACCGTTGATAACGATGGTGCAGCCTTTGCGAATGCTAATGACGGGGATAATCAGTTTAACGACAGCAAACAGCAGCAGGAACGGCAGGAAGGTGACCGTGTTCAGAACGATGAGCAGCAGTACCAGAGCCCCTTTTAGAGGGGCGGGCAGGAAGTTAAGCATATCGCAACGTCTCTGTTGATCCAGGTTACAGGGTTAGTGTTCGAGTGAGGCGGTGTCGCCTTTGCCAGGCAAAAGTGCTTCTGCGTTGGCGGTCGTGGTCAATTCCAGGAGGCGGCCGGCAGACCGGTCTGCAAGTAACGCTCGAAACTGTTTGTCGTAGAACCCGAGGTTGTTGTAGTGAATCATCGCCCGGATTTCTTTGACGTAGTCTTCGCCCCGTTCGGAGTAGTCCAGCAACCCCGCCGCCATCGCAACGCCAGACAGCGCTTCATTGTTGTCTTGGGCTCGCAGGCGAACCTCCCTTACACGCTGATAGCTCGGGTGACGGTTCAGGTTTTGTATATAGGAACGGATCGAGCCGTACGGGGAAGCAAACTTAGCAACCTCGTGGCTGGCGCCGGCAGCGCGGCTAAGGGGTACCAGACCACAGCCCTTGGAAAAGCACCATTGCCCAAACAGGTTATTCCCTTTAGTGGCAAAGCGAGAAGTGCCCCAAGCGGATTCGTTCGCGGCTTGGGCAAGAATGAGCGACGGAGGTATCACCCCCAAGCGTTTCTCCAATAGAGTGAACTGGGCATCGCTGCCATTGGGCTCATCAATACGAAGCCTCTTGGCGTGATCGGCCAGCCACTTCAGTTCTGTGTTGGAAAGTTCGGGTTTGCTGCGCAGAAACTCAAGATACTGTCGCTCAATCAGAATACGGCTGTTGGCCAATACAATACGCGGATACAAAAAGGAAAAGAACGCCGCTTTGCGCTCAGTGGTGTCTCGAATAACGGAAAAGTCTGGGAGGGGTGCTGCGGCCCAAGAGGGGAGTTTGGGCAGAGAGCTGAGGGCAATGTCGCCTTCGTCATCAAACTGACCGCTGATCGGCGTGTAAAGCGCGCCTGCGCCGGCAAACAAAATCAGCGGAACGCAGAGTAACAGTGCGCGATAAACAGCCGTCATAAATCCCTCTCTACAATCGATATGGCGGGAATTATAACAGGTTATGGGCTTTTTTCCGGCTTATGGGTTGCCTTGGCCTATTCGGGAATCAACGTGGCGATAAGCAGGCCTGTGCGAGGGGTGGAGGCGGAGGAATCTTTAACCGTTAAGAAGATCTGGTCGGCCTCTCCGGTGTAAAAACCGTCCAGCTCCAGCCCGGACGTGGTGGACATCAGGGAAAGCTGGCCGTTGGGGGTGGTGGTATAGGTGAAGGTTTCTGTTATTTCTGAGCCTTCTGGGCCGTTAACCTGAGCATCGCTCACGCTATGACTCACGTTAAATTGCTTAGCTGTGAGCTGCGCCGTGGTATTGCTGGTGAACGTGAGAGCGCCGCCATTCAGTTGTTGAAGTTCATTGGCGCTGCCGGACATCGACAAGAGCGCTCCTTGAACACGATAACGGTTATCGCTTTGAAGGCTGGCTAACGGTGCTTTACCTGCAATCAAAAGGCCGTCTCCCCAACTGCTGTCGTCCAGGTTGAAGGCCAGCAAGGAGCCGTCAGGGGAGGCTGCGCCTTGGCCAAAGTCAGGTTTGGTGTAGTCGGTGTCGGGGCAGGTCGAACACAGGCTCAATCGGCCCATAAATCGGGATCCCGTGCTCAGTTTTGAGCGGCGATTGGCAATACTCAAAGACCTTATTTCGGTGCCTGGGGCGGTAGAGGTGGTCCCGCTGCTGGAGCGAGATATCGTAAACGTACTAGCGGTGATGCCTGCGGAAAGCTCGTTGTCGCTGGCACTTCCAGCGTTTAGTGTTCCCGTACCCGTTTCAAAGGCAACCGGAGTGTCGCCACCAAAGCTACCCGCCAGATACACAACATTAAAGTCACCTTCCACCTTGGCCAAATCAAAGTTATCGCTCCGCAACAAATGCAGCTCAAACGCCGAAAGGTAGTGGTTTTCCAACGTATTACTCCGCTTCAATTGATTACCCTGAGTACTCAGAGAAATCGCTTTACCTGCGGTGAAGTAACTTGCAAGCACCCGGTCGGGGCCGGTTTTTGTATTGATCGGCTTGGTTGTGAAGGCATCGAAATAGTACGGGTTTCGAGTCCAACCAACAGTCTGGCTGTCGGAGGGGTAGGTAATGGTTTGATAAAGGGCACGGCCAGCCAGCAACCGAGCCGGTTTGAGATCATCAGCGGATGATTTCGGTGTCAGCGTCGCGGCTCCAGGCGAACTCGAATGGCTGTTAGGTAACCAAATTTCGGTAATAAAGCGATTATCCGGCGTGTGAGTAACGGTTTGCCGATCATAGGGCATATCGGTGGCCAATGAGGTTACGCTTAAGCCAAAGGCATCGAAGGTGGTTAGAGTTAATGCTGGATAAAGAAACGCTTTTCCGTTGTCGGTCAGATCTTCTTCCTGCGTGGTGCGCAAGCCCCACTGACCGGCGGAAGGCGCGCCGTCACTCTGCAGAGTCTCCCCAAGTTCCAGCCCAAAATACACCGAGTTATAGTCCGCCGAGCTGGCTTTGATGCTGCCCGCAGCACTTTCATTGAGCAGGGCGTAATCGGCGAGGTCATCGACATAGGTAGCGAAGTCGGCGCGATTTTTTAGGCTGTCCAGCGCCGTGGCTAAGTTGGCGCCGCTTGGAATATCAATCTCGAAATCGTGCACCTGATCGGCAAGGGTAGACCAAACGTACTTGTTCAAACACAAACCGCCGCCGGTGTCGTTCACACAATCCATCACGGTTTGAAAGTCGTTGGCCTGATATTTGTTGCCGAGCACTTCTTCAACCACATAATGAGAGAAGGGATTCACCTTCACATCCCGATCGGAATCCGCGGCCAGCGCCTTCATGGTGATGCCGCCATTGCCATTCCAAGTTGCTTCAATGACAACGTCAGGGCCAATAGGCAGCCCGTTCTTGAAATCCACGATGAAATGCCCGTCTTCACCGGTGTCTATCGTGTGCTCTACGTCATTTAACTTTTGGAGCGAATGGTTGGTTCTGTATACCTGAATACGGTCTGGAACCACGATTCTCAGGTTGCGCCGAGTGGGCTCTCCATTGGGCGCAAAGTTGACCGGTACTTCCATGGTCACGCGCACTTCGTTCGCTTTCAGGCCTTTAGCGTTGCTGGAATCGCCAGTGCTTCCTGTACTGAAATCATCCAGCGCGTTGATCGTGCTGCCAAACCGGTTGGGGATGTTTCGCGCGCCATCAATTGCACGGTCACCGCCGCCACAGGCAGCGATCAGTAAAGAGGTAGAAAGCAGGGAAGCGAGCTTGAATCTCATGCCAAGGCCTATCCAAATACAAAGTATGGAAAGAGCCTAACAGGTAAATTCGGGGAAGGGCGTGAAAGGGAGCACGATTGGGTTACCCGCATGCTGCACAGGTAACCCAATATCAAAAACGGCAGGCTTAGAAGAAGATCTTCATGCCAGCCAGAATGCCTTCGTCCAGATTAACATCCGGGCTGCCGGCGAAATCCAGTTCGGTGTTCAGGTAGCGGTAACCCGCAAAGACTTCGGCGTTTCGGATCAAACGATAGCTGGCGCGAACCTCAACGCTGGTCATTTCGTCGGAATCACCGAACGACAGAATGCTGGGGGCGTAATGCAGGCTGCCACCGAAAGACAGGCCGGGAACATCAGGAACATTAACGGTCGCAAAGCCGCCTACACCAACGGCGCCGCCATCAAGGTCGTCACCGTCCCAACCGAGACCGCGCAGGCCAATGCCAGCAGTGGTGGGCAGGTTGCCGAGTGCGGTACGGCCTTGGGCATGAAAATCCACGTTGGCAATGTGACGACCGCCTTCGTGGTAGGTATAGCCGGCACCTACTTGCAATTCTTCCTGAGAACCAAAGAAGTTAACCTGGCCTTTAACTGAGTCGGATGTCAGGCTCAGGTCCAGATCAGAGGCCATAACAGGGGCCGCGGCCAAAGAAAGTGCCAAAGCAGAGATGCGGGTAATCTTCATGTATACACCTTTGTAGCTGTCGTTATTGGATGCAGAGCGGGTGATGGTTGCTCGCATCGGCGATGATTCTGACGGAGCAGGATGGTAACACCTACTCTGCGCAGTACAACTTAAAAGCCCGTAAGCCGGTAGAAAGGCAGGAGGTTAGTGAAGCTGGCCGTCGTGTCCCTGATCCAGATCTTCGGGCGATACATTCTCGGCAGGCACGCGGTATTCTTCGTTGGCCCAGGCCCCAAGATCAATCAGTTTGCAACGCTCGGAGCAAAACGGCCGCCAGGCGTTGGCTTCAATCCATTCAACGGGCTTTTTGCAGGTAGGGCATTCAACGTTCATGGGAATCAGTCCGGGCTGAGTGGGTGAGCTGCCGGTTATCAATTCTCGGCAGGCGCGTAACAGTATTGTTCCAGCACTGCCCGTAACATTTCAAGGTTGACAGGCTTGGCAACAAACACATCCATGCCTGCCGCGCGGCACAGCTCTTCGTCTTTTTCCATGGCATTGGCGGTCAACGCCACGACCGGCACACGCAAACGATTGTTTTTGAGCTCCCAGGCACGCAGCCTTCGCGTGGCTTCAAACCCGTCCATTTGGGGCATCAAACAATCCATGAAAATCAGGTCGAACGTTTGTTGTTGCCAGAGCGACATGGCTGCTTGGCCGTCGTTGGCTGCGGTTACCTCACAGCCCAGCTTTTCAAGAAGTCGCTGGGTGAGAATGCGGTTTACCGGGTTATCCTCAACCAGTAGTACGCGCATGCGCCCGCAAGGCAGTTCATAGCGGGTGGCGCTTGAGTCGGTTAAGCCTTTTAGAGAGAAACGGGTGAGAAAACGCCGCTCCTGCTGTTCGATATCGCTGAACAAGTGATTGAGAATCGGGATCAGGTAAGATTCCCTCAAGGCTTTGCTTAGAAATGCATCGGCACCGGCTTGGCGGAAATGCTCGGCATCACCGCGTTGGGGATTGGAGGACAGAATCAGCAGCCGAGTGTCGCTCCACAGTGCGTTGCTGCGAATCTGTCGGCACAGAAGGTCGCAGTCCATATCGGGCACGAACCCGTCCAGAATTATCGCGTGGTAAGGGTCTCCGGCATCACACGCTTGTCGCAGAGAGGTGAGGGCTTCGCCGGCAGATTTAACAGCTTCAATCTGCAGGTCAAATCGTGACAGCATCTCCAAGGTAATCTTGCGCGATAGCTCGTAAGAATCCACTACCAGAATACGCCGGCCACGCACCATGCTGGAATCAGGCCGGATGCGAGTGGCACTGTCGCTGACTTCTTCCAGATTTAGCTCAATCCAGAAGGTGGAGCCTTCACCAAGCCGGCTTTCTACGTCCAGAACACCGCCCATCCGATCAACTAATTGCCGGCAGATGGTCAAGCCCAAGCCTGCTCCGGGCAACTGTCGTGTGAATCGTTGGCCAAGTTGTATGTAGGGTTCGTACACCAGTGGCAGCTCTTCAGGGTTAATGCCTTCGCCGGTGTCTTCCACGGCCAGCCGCAAACGAACCTTGCCGTCCTTGCGGCCAAGTACCTCTACACTCACCAGAACGTGGCCGGAATCCGTAAACTTGATGGCGTTAGCCAGAAGATTGATCAGCACCTGGCGAATACGAACCGGATCACCGGTAACTGCCCAGGGCAGGCTCTCGTCCACCCGCATTTCCAGCGCCAGGCCTTTTTCCCGAGCTCTTGCACCCAGCATATGAACCAGGTCGTTCAGGGTTTCACGAAGGTCGAACGGAATTTCTTCCAGCTCAAGCTTGCCTGCTTCCATGCTGGAGATGTCGAGTAGGTCATTGAGAATGGATGACAGGTTTTCCGACGCATTGATCAGTGTGCTGACGTACTCCGTTTGTTCCTGATCCAGCGGCGTATCGGCCAGCAAGTGCGCGTAACCTAAAACCGATTGCAGGGGTATGCGCAGCTCGTGGCTGACGTTAGCGAGGAATTGGTTTTTGGCCTGATTCGCCCGCACCGCTTCGTCCCGCTCGCCGCGCGTCTTCACAGAGGTTTGGCGCAGGAAGCGAGTATCTTCCAGAATCTGCAGGCGCATTTTGTTCAACGCCTGCTCCAGTTCTGAAAGCTCATCCGGTTGGGCGGGTTTTTTGCGGCGCAGCTCCAGCGGGGCTACCAGTGCATCCAGGTTGAGCTTAGCGGCGTAGTCGGCCATGGTTTCCAAGTGGCGGGACAGCGCTACGCGCACGATCAACAGCAGGCCCAAGGTACCGAGCATTACGATGATCGACTGGTACAGCAGGTTGGTCAGAGCGCTGGCTATAATTTCCTGATAAATACTTTCAACCGAAGAAACCACGGTGAGCTGGCCTACTCGTTGTGGTTCTTTTAAGTGGCTGCTTCGAAAATCTAATGGAAAGGTTTGCGCGATGGTTCGGCCGGCCGGGTAAGTGCCGGCGCTGAATTCCTGGTCGGTAGACGTGACTGCGCGGGTATATTGGATATAGGGAACGTTGCGCAAGTCGTCGAGATTGGCCGCCACTTCGCTGTAGTTCAAAACCCAAAGGTTTGAGCTTATTGTGCTGGAGATAAGCTCAACGGCCCGGCTTTGATTGGCTTCTAGCCGTGATTTCTGGCGCTCGAATTCGCCAATCATCTGAACGCCGGTGGCGACCAGCGATAAAACGAGGCTGTAAAACAGCACCCACCCGAGCAATCTCAGGGCCAATGGGCGAACACCCCAGCGCTTTAAAAACCGGTTCGAAGGCAAGTCACGAATTCCCTGTGTTGACAGCAAGTTAACCACCGGCAGTTTAACAGATGGATACTACTTCCACACGCACCTTTCCGGCCTCGGTAATAAAGCGGAAACGCACGTTCAGATCATACAAATGTGCGCCGTAAATGCGATCTTCATCCCGCCCGCGGCGGAACGATGGGCGGGGGTCGTAGCTGACGACATCTTCAATCAAGCCCCGAAGATCCGGGTAGTCAATCGGGGACAATGGTGCCAGTTCTGCTTCGGCCTCTTGCGTGAACGCTACCTCAACTCGCTCCACAGGCGGCGTGTCCGCCCAGCCCAAGGAGGCGTCTGGAATGGCATCGGCAAAAGGCAGGTAAGGTTTAATGTCGAGAATCGGTGTTCCGTCAATCAGATCATGATCCCGAATCTTCAACACCAGCCGGCCATTCTTCCGCTCAATCCCCTCGTTACGCACCACTGACAATCCGAGACTGTTGGGGCGAAAAGGCGAGCGGCTGGCGAATACACCGACTTTCTTGTTGCCGCCCAAGCGTGGAGGGCGCACCACCGGCCGCCATTCGGCACGCACCGCTTCGTGGAACTGAAAGGTGAGCCACAGATGGCTGGCGGTTTCCAAGCCCCGAAAAGCGTCTTCACGATCAAACGGTGGTTCTATCACCAAATCCGCATGGGCGTGGCGGGTGAGCCCCGGCTGGCGTGGCACGCCAAATTTATCTTTGAAGCAGGAGCGGGTGTAGGCGATGGGAGTAAGGGTTAAGGCTTCTGTTGCCGGTTTACTTTTGTGTCTGGGTCGGGTCATGTCAGTCTCTATCAATGGTGCCGGCAAAGTACATCTCGATACGAAAAATCACGGAAGCCTGATCTTTAAAGCTTTCCTCACGGGGGAATTCCAGGGCTGGAATGAGCTCAGCAAATAGCCAGTCCTCGTACACCCGGTAGCGCCAGGTCACATCCGCGAAGTAGGAGGTGGTTCGCCACGAAGGCTGGCTTTCACCAAGAACACCGATTCGGGGCGAAACAACGGATCGCGAGCTCAAACGTTTACGAAGGCTGAACAGCTGCGCCGCCTCGAATTTTCGGTCGCTGTGCACCCACTCTAACTCAGACGATGTGAAGAAGTGCCAGCCGTTCCATGCCGGCCGATCCGCGCCGAACCAAGAGCGGGAGCCCCAGCCGGAGGTGTGGTAATAATAAACTCGTTGCTTTACACCGATTCGCCAGTTGTCTGCAGCCAGCCAACGCTTGTCGGCTTCTAAGCGCCAGAACATCTCGGGTGGAAGCCTAAGCCTGCCACCGACATCCATCGACAGATTGATGGCATCGCCCACGTCGGTTAAATACCGTAGGGCACCGGTGGGCTCGGTATCGGTTCGCTCCGGTTCAGTCAGCTGCCGATCCCGCTCTCGTTCACCCAACGGGACCAGTTCGTCGCTGTCACTTTCGATGACCAGGCGGAGCTTCTTTTTCGTGGTGGGCAGATCAAGGCGAAAGCGCACTTCTGGCTTAAATTGCGCTGGGTCGCTGTATTCGGACTCCGCCGCAAAGCCGAGCCGAAGGTAACTCTCATTGTTCGGCAAGGCATGTTCAGAGCCTGACAAGGTTCGGTCTGCCCAGTTTCCAATCCCCTGAACCTTGCTGCCATGCAGGCGTTCCTGATGAATGACCCAGTTACTGGCGCTCAACCACCAGGAATCCACCGGCTCAGCCCAGTATTCGTCTGGTTCAACGGTATAAAACGAAGCTGGTAAGCGGTAGGGAGAGAGCTTATCCGCTAAGGACTCTTCTTCGACGGTAATCGGGCCTGCACTGCGAGCATCCGGAGATACGGCCAATAGCAGCGGCAAGAGAAGAGCAAAACATGAGAGGTAACGCAGAAAGAGCCCCTTAACTGAATTCAAGCAACCACTGATTATGCAGTTCCGCTACTTGCTGCTCAACCTCAACCAAAGGCTGGTTGTTATCAATGATCGCGTCTGCTTTCGAACGGCGATCTTCCCGAGCCATCTGAGCCGCCATAATACGCTCGACCTGCTCGCGGGAATTGTCATCCCGAGCCATGGTGCGCTCTAGCTGAACGGATTCTGGCACGTCGATGACGAGAATCTTATTTACGAGTTCGTGTTGGTCCGTCTCCAGTAATAACGGCGAAACCAGTAGAGTATACGGCAGGGTGTAATCCGCTGGCTGCAGCTGGCGGATAAGTTCTTCGCGAATAATCGGATGTAACAGACCCTCAAGCCAAGCCCGCTCCTCTGGCTCCGCAAATACCCGGTGCCGCAACCACGCTCGATCAAGCGCACCGTCTGCCAACAGCACTTCATCGCCAAAGTGCTCAGCAATCGCCTTTAACGCAGGCGAACCCGGCTCAACCACCTCCCGAGCCACATCATCCGCATCCACCCAGTGCACGCCCAACTCCCCAAATAGCCGCACTACCGTAGACTTCCCGGAACCAATCCCGCCTGTTAATCCAACAATCGCCAATTCACTCACTCCCAGCCATCAAACCCCAAGAAACCCATACCAAGCCGAAACAATCTCCGCACCAAACCACAAACAAATCACCCCGGCCACCGCCAAATAAGGCCCAAACGGAATCGGCACCTCCCGTCCATGCTTGCGGAACACCATCAAACTAATGCCAACAACTGCACCAACCAGAGACGAAATCAAAATCACCGCCGGCAACACCTGCCAGCCCAGCCAGGCACCAAGGGCTGCAAGCAACTTGAAATCACCATGCCCCATACCTTCCTTGCCGGTTAGCAGCTTGAACAGCCAGTACACTGACCAGAGCGATAGATAGCCCGTTATCGCGCCCCAGAACGCGCTCTCGAAGTCTGTCAGTGTGCCAAAGTAATTCAGTACCAAGCCTAGCCACATCAGCGGTAGCGTAATGCTGTCTGGCAGCAGTTGAGTATCAAAATCAATCACCGTCAGCGCAACCAGTGCCCAGATTAACAGCAACGCCCAAAGTGCTGCTTCCGTAGGGCCTAGCAAGCAAACTGTGATCACCGAGGCGGCAGCGGTAAACGCTTCAATCAAAGGATAGCGGGCTGAAATTCGGGTTTTACAGGAAGAACATTTACCTCCCAGGATCAGCCAGCTAACTACTGGGATGTTCTCCCAAGCGCGGATCTTGTGGCTACAGGACGGGCAGGTAGAGGCCGGTTTCGAGAGTGTGATGGGAGTATCGGTGGTGCGTTTCTCATCCGGAACCTCAAGAAACTCCTCACACTGGCAGCGCCAGTCTTGGTGCATCATCTTGGGTAGGCGCAGGATCACCACGTTTAGGAAGCTGCCAATGCAGAGGGAAACGAGGGTGACGGTGGTGTAGAGAAGCCAGGGGGTTGATAGGAAGGTTTCTAGTGATGGCATCGGAGACTCGTAGGCGAACGTTTTAACTCCCGGAGGAGTGTAAATGCAGTTTTATATTTCCCTCTCCCGTTCCGGGAGAGGGTTGGACGGGCCGGCAGCGCTCCAGGTAGGGGGGGTTATCCGACAACCTGACCCATCTGAAAGATTGGCAGATACATCGCAATAATCAAACCACCAACCAGTACCCCAAGTACCGCCATTATTATTGGTTCCATCAATGCCGTCAGGTTGTCGACCATGTCGTCGACCACGGCTTCATAATGCGTGGCGACCTTTTCCAGCATTTCGTCTAAGTTACCGGACTCTTCGCCAATCGCGGTTAGCTGAACGGCCATAACTGGGAATACATCTTGTTGGCGCATAGACGCTTGAAGCTGGGTGCCGCTCGATACATCGTTTTTGATGTTCATGATGGCGTCGCGATAAACGGCATTGCCTGTTGCTCCGGCTACAGAGTCCAACGCATCAACCAGAGGTACACCCGCAGCAAATGTCGTCGAGAGCACTCGGCCAAATTTTGCTACGGCAGACTTGTCGAGAATTTCGCCGATAATAGGTAATTTCAGAACATACTTGTCGATAGTGTCTGAAAACTTTTGTGAGCGTTGCTTGGCTTCTCTAAATAGAAAAATAAATCCGACGATCCCTAAAAGTACGACAAACCACCAAGTTTGAAGCCACTCGGATAGCCTTACTACCATTTGCGTAAATACTGGTAGTTCTGCGCCGAAACCCTGGAACAGACTTTCAAATTGAGGAACGACCTTTATAAGCAGAATTGCGGTAACTATAACCGCCACCACAACGATGGCCGCGGGGTAGGTCATAGCTTTTTTGACTTTTTTCTTCAACAGCTCGGTTTTCTCTAGGTAAGTTGCAATTCGGTCTAGCATAGATTCCAGAGCACCGGCCTGCTCACCTGAATCCACTAAGTTGCAGTAAAGCTCATTGAAATGTTTCGGGTGCTTGCGCAATGCTCCTGCAAAGCTAGTACCGGAAGATATGTCGTTCCGGATAGACATCACCAGCTCTTGAAGTCCTTTGTTCTCAAGGCCGTCTGCAACAATGTCAAAACTCTGCACCAAAGGCACGCCCGCTTTCATCATAGTCGCCAACTGGCGTGTAAGCATGGCGATGTCGAAAGGCGTAATCTTCTTGCTGCCTCCGAACAAGGGCTTCGGCTTCTTTTTGACTTTGTCTGGAATAATACCCTGTTTGCGAAGTTGGGCTTTCACCAGTGCCAAGCTAACGCCGCTAAGCTCTCCCTTGGTCTTGTTACCTTTACGGTTTTTGCCTTCCCAAACGTACACTTCCAGCTTTTGTGATTTTTCTGCCATGCTTAATCCTTCGTCACGCGGTTGGCTTCCTCGAGACTGGTTACGCCCTGAACCACCTTCATCAGGGCCGACTGTCTTAGAGTGCGGAAGCCTTCGGCCTGTGCTTGTTTAGCGATTTGAATCGAACTGCCTTCTTCCATAATCATGTTGGCCAGCTCGTCTGTTACCTTGACTACCTCGTAAATACCGACGCGGCCCTTATACCCACCACTGCATTTATCACAGCCCTTGGGGCGGAACAATGTGAACCCTGTATCAATTTGTTCCTGTGTGAACCCTTCCGCTAAAAGCACCTCTTTTGGCACATCGGCTGGCTGTTTGCAGCTACAAAGGCGGCGGCCTAGGCGCTGAGCGATAATAAGGCTAACAGAGGTGGCGATGTTGAACGCGGGAACGCCCATGTTCATCATTCGGGTGAGGGTTTCTGCTGCGCTATTCGTGTGCAGTGTAGAGAGAACCAAGTGACCGGTTTGGGCTGCTTTGATCGCAATGTTAGCAGTTTCCAAGTCTCGGATCTCACCGACCATGATCACGTCCGGGTCCTGCCGGAGGAAAGCGCGAAGTGCTTCAGCGAAACCTAGGCCAACTCGTGTGTTTACGTTAACTTGGTTGATGCCTTCCAGGTTAATTTCGGCAGGATCTTCAGCGGTGGAAATGTTTCGCTCGTTGGTGTTTAAGATGTTCAGGCCAGTGTAAAGAGACACCGTTTTGCCAGAGCCGGTAGGGCCGGTGACGAGAATCATGCCCTGAGGTTGCTCCAGGGCTTCGAGGTACAGTTTCTTCTGATCTTCCTCATAACCAAGAACGTCGATACCCAACTTGGCTTGGCTGGGGTCAAGAATCCGAAGCACGATTTTCTCACCCCAGAGTGTTGGCAGGGTGTTGACTCGGAAATCGATGGCTTTGGTTTTCGATAGTTTCATTTTAATCCGGCCGTCCTGGGGCACTCTGCGTTCAGATATGTCCAGTTGAGCCATGATCTTGACGCGTGCAGAGATCTTCGGGGCAAGTTTAATGGAGGGGCGGGAAACCTCTTTAAGAATGCCGTCCGTACGATAGCGAACTCGATAGGTTTTTTCGTAAGGCTCGAAGTGTACGTCTGAGGCGCCGCCACGAATTGCATCCAGAAGCATCTTGTTGACGTATTTTACGATTGGTGCATCGTCAACTTCTGCGGTTGACGCCGCGTTGTCGTCTTCGCTCTCGCCTCCTTCTGTTTCAACGCCTTCGAGGTCCGCGTCGTCAAGATTGCCCATAGATGTATCGTGGGATTCAAGATATTTCTCGATGGCAGTGCGAAGCTTTGCGTCGTCGACGAGAACTGCGTCGGTGCTCAGGCCCGTATTGAACTTGATCTCATCCAGCGCCTGAATGTTGGTGGGGTCAGAAACGGCAATAAACAGCCGGTTGCCCCTTTTATATAAAGGCAGCGCGTTGTGCTTCCTGATCAGCTTCTCGTCAACAGATTTCTCCGGCATCATCTCTGGCAGGAAGGAGTCCAAGTCCAAAACCGAGATGCCGAACTCCATTGCAGCAGAAAATGCCAGTTTCGAACTGTCGGCAAGGTCATTTTGAGTGAGATAGGTGATCAGTGGAATGCGGTTCTCGGACGCTTGAATGAATGCATCTTTCGCGATGTCTTCGTCCAGAAGCCCGTCATCGACAAATCGACGGGCTAGGCCCGTTAGCGTTACGTTTTGCTTGCTGCTAGCCATAAGTGCTCTGAGGAAAGTCTTGTAAGTGGCTGAATCACGTATTTATGAGCACAGAGTTTAGATGTAGTGGCCGGATTTGGAAAGGTCGCTAGGTCTCAGGTTTGGTTTTTGGTTTGGCTTGTATGCGAGTGTGTCGAGGTTGCCCAAGGTCAGTGTGGTGGTCAAGTGACAAAAAGTGTCACTCCCGGTCGCTTTGCGACTCAAGAAATGCTCGATTTTTTTGTGTGATGCGTGTCACACGGATACTTTAACCTGTTGAGTCGACGCTGTTTTTAAATGTTATCTTGCATTTGGCATGCGCGATGCTTAACTTACCACATGCTCAACGCGGTCATGGGGCAATGCTCCACCGTCCCAGAGTTACTAAGAACCAAAAACGACAAAAGAGGTCGAATTATGCAAAAGATTCAAGCGAAGAAAGGGCAGAACGGTTTTACTCTGATTGAATTGATGATCGTTGTTGCGATTATCGGTATTTTGGCAGCGGTGGCCATCCCTGCTTATCAAGATTACATTGCGCGCTCTCAAGCGACAGAGGCGGCAACTCTGCTTGGTGGGCTTAAAACGCCAATTTCAGAATATTATCTGAGTAACGGCGCCGTTCCAACGAAAGCGCAGCTTGGATCTATTACCGAGACTGGGGAGTATGTCGCGAGCATTGGTTTCGATGGGACAGATACATACACAGCGACATTTAAAGGTGCTGGTAGTGTTTCTGCGAAACTTGCGACACAGACTATGGCACTGACATTCGTTACAACAAACAGTTCGTTCACGTGGAGCTGCTCAATGCCCTCTGAAATCGCGCCGAAGAACTGCTAATATAGACCGCGAGTTTAGACTCTGAGCTAAACTAGACCGCTCTTGCGACCAAGAGCGGTCTTCTAATGGTGTTTGCTTGAAAATCACTCCTCTAGAACTGTTCAAAATATTGCTGTTTGCTGCATTGCTTTCCGCAATTTCACTTTTGGTACTATGGCCGGGCTTGCACGGTAGTTTTTATCTGGACGATTACCCAAACTTGGCTGGGCTTCCGAGGTCAGGTGACGTAAGTCTATCTTGGCTGAATTATCTTCTGAACCCTCCCGTGGGTGGTAGTGGGCGCCCAATAGCTTATATATCGTTTATGTTGCAGTCGGATAGTTGGCCCACGCAACCTTACCCCTTCAAATTGGTGAATCTATACATTCATTTGGTGAACGGCGCGCTTGTATCTGTTTTGGCATACTTGATTGGGCGCGTTACGTTCTTCGGCGAAGCTAAGTCAACAAAGCTTGTTATTATTAGTTTGTTGGCAGGTTTTATCTGGCTTATTTTGCCGATGAGTCTGAGTACGGTTTTTTATGTTGTTCAAAGAATGACATTGTTATCGACGTCAATGATTCTTATAGCACTTATTGGTTTTTGTTACCTAAGGGGGCGGTATGATAAATGGGCAAGACGCGAGTATCTAATTGCCACCTTCATATTAGGTGTTGGGTACTTGGGAGTGTTCGCCAAAGAGACCGCGGTTCTAACAGGTTTGTTGGTTCTCGCCATCGACTACGCTGTCTTCTCCAAAGTCAGGGCTCAGCTCAGTAAGACGTGGAAACTGATTTTTTTGGTTCTTCCTTTGGGCATAGTCTTTGGTTACCTGTTGCTGGCTGGTAGGATTTTTGGCGAATACAGTTATCGACCATTTACTTTTTCTCAGAGAATTTTGTCTGAGTCCGTCATTGTTCTCGATTATCTCGGAAAGATACTCTTTCCTACGAATGCCCGGATCAATCTATACAACGACGGGTATCCCTTTGAGAGTGTTTCCGGCAACCATCTGCTTGTATTTTTTACGATCCTAGTTTGGATAGTGCTTTTTATCATAGCGATGACGCGAAAGAAGAGGATGCTATCTTTTGGGGTTCTTTTTTTTCTGACGGCGCATTTGCTCGAGTCGACGGTAATCCCGCTTGAATTGTATTTTGAACACCGGAACTACCTGCCTGCCGTCGGGTTGATTATTGCTTTGACCATAGGTCTAGGAGAGTGGCTGCTTCGGTTGCGGCAGTCCAGTCGATTGAAAGGCACGTTTGCATTGTTGTTGGTGATCTTGTGGATTGGGTGGATTGCGGTGGTCAGTGCGATTGAGTCCAGAGTATGGGGGGATCCGAGAGCATTTGCCGTTGCTGCTTTAACTGAGCGGCCGAACTCGCTTCGGGCGAGGCAAGAATTTGGAACATTCCTCATGGGTGTTGGAGATTATATGGGGGCGGCCAACGTTCTTTATAGTATTGATTCTAGATTCGGTATTTTTGCTGGCACGTATGCACAGCTATTAATGCTGAAATGTTATGAAGCAGATGTTCCGGTTCCTAGTCAGTCAAGATTGCGATCAATTCTTGAGGGAGCTGCATTCGACCGTGGTACAGAGCCCGCCCTACAAGATATTTGGCGAATGAAGCGATTTAAACGGGATGCCTGTCAAAATGTAAGTGTTGCAACTTTGCTGTCTGTAATTGAAGCGCTGTTAAGCAATCCAGCGTATAGGAATAGGAATGACTTACATGTTTTGAAATCCTTGGTTCTAGCAGATCAGGGCGAATGGATTAAGGCAGCTGAAGCTGTTGATCAAATAAGCAGAGATCGATTGACGGTAGAGGAACTTGTGTTGGGGGCCCGTTTTTATAGTCAGGCAGGTGAGCACCAAAAGGCTATGGCTCTTTTGTCCGAGGCTGAGTCGCTTAGTTCCGGACCTTTAAGCAAGGTGGTTCATGCGGCACAAATTGAGAAGGTAAGAGCAACCATCACCGGTAAGGAAGGTAAAGTTTACCCTGGAGTATCTACGCAATGACTAGGTTAAGCATTTCGGTTGTTATTCCTGCAAAGAATGAAGCGCGCAATCTCGAAAAATTATTGCCTCGGCTCAAGGCTGCGTTGCCTGATGCAGAGCTGCTTGTTGTCAATGACGGCTCAGAGGATGATACGGCAGATGTGGTTGAACGTTTTAATGTGTCTTGTATTCATCATGAATACAGTATGGGAAATGGGTCTGCAGTTAAAACAGGTGCCCGAGCGGCGAAAGGAGAAGTGCTTGTGTTCATGGATGGTGATGGCCAACATGATCCTGCCCAAGTAAAACTTCTGCTCGATCAAATTGATCGTGGAGCGGATCTAGTTGTCGGTGCCCGCAACTCCAAGGGGCAAGCAAGCATAGGAAGGCAGTTGGCCAATAATTTCTACAATTGGTTCGGGTCACTTGTCACAGGATTCAAAATTCAGGACTTGACCTCCGGTTTTAGGGCTGTGAAAGCATCAAAGTTCAGGCAGTTTCTTAATCTATTGCCGAACGGGTTTTCGTACCCCACAACCAGTACAATGGCGTTTCTTAGAAGTGGCTATGTAGTGAAATTCGTGCCGATTGAAGTCGAGAAAAGGGACGGTAAGAGTCACATTCGCCCTATAAAAGATGGAATCCGTTTTCTGCTAATTATTTTCAAGGTTGCGACGCTATACTCGCCATTAAAAGTTTTTGTTCCCTTGGCCGCAGTTTCTTTCGTGCTTGGATTGTCGAGATATGCTTATACGTATTGGTTGGACGGGACGTTCACCAATATGTCCGCGCTTCTGCTGATCGCGTCTGTGCAGATATTTCTGATGGGGCTTGTATCTGAGCAGATAACGGCCCTGATATACAAAGATCGTGACTAGTTCAAAGTTTGAAATGACAGCTGCACGCACCAAGCTTCTCGTACTGAGCTCAACTTACCCTCGCTGGAGTGATGATTCGGAGCCGTCATTTGTGCACGAGTTGTCCAAACGGCTTGCCGATGACATGGATGTCACCGTTTTGTGTCCTAGCGCTAAAGGTGCGCAGCGGCTTGAGAGAATGGACGGCGTAAAGGTTGTTAGATATCGATATGCCCCGAATGCATTGGAAACACTGGTGCATAACGGAGGCATCGTCGGTAATCTTGCGTCGAAACCGTGGAAGGTAGCTCTTCTACCCACATTCTTGTTGTCTCAGCTTTTTACGGCGCTTTGGCTGTGTTTGCGCTCTCGGCCAGATGTAATGCATGCACACTGGCTGGTCCCTCAAGGTCTTGTGGCTGCATTTTTGTCACTATGCTTGCGAAGAAAGGTTCCATTTGTCGTTACCTGCCACGGAACAGACCTTTGGTCTTTTAGGGGGCGTATTTGGGAGCCTATCAAGCGATGGGCCGCGCGCGAAGCTTCCGTGATGGCTGTTGTTAGTAAGGTCATGGAAGACGAATTGGCTAATCAGGTCGGCCAGATCAACAACGTTGTTATTGCTCCGATGGGCGTTGATTTGGAAAAGCGTTTCCGCCCCGCGTTTAACGGGAGGCCTTGCACTTACCAGATTATAACCGTAGGCCGCCTCGTTGAAAGTAAAGGGGTGGAGTATCTGATTGGGGCTATGCCTGAGTTAGTGCATAGGTTTCCTGCCGCAACAGCCGTAATCGTGGGGGATGGCCCTGATAGAATCCGGTTGGAACGACTCGCCGTCCAACTCGGGGTGACAGATCATTGTGAGTTCTTAGGTAAAATCTCAAATAAGGAGCTTCCGGATTTGTACCGTTCCAGCTCAGTCTTCGTTGCTCCCTTCTTACAGGAAGGGTTGGGATTGGTTTGTATTGAGGCTCTAGGGTGTGGATGCCCTGTAGTTGCTTCGGACATACCCGCGCTTGCGGATATTATAGAGCACTCGGGGAAAGTTCACTTGGTACCCGCTAGGAGCAGAAAAGCTATTATAAGTGCGGTTACCGAAGTGTTTTCGAATTTTGATGAAGAGTTAAACGGTGCAAGACGCTCCCATTCTAGGCTGAGCGCTAAATTTGGATGGAATGTAGTGTCGGAAGGTTACGCTGCAATACTTCGCGGGGCAATGACACGGAATTGAGAGCTCCTATGGAATTTGCAAACTGCAGCGCCGACATTGTTATTCCTTTTTACAATAATTGGCCTGCGCTGTCTGCGTTATCTTGTGAGATTCAAAGCTGGTTAAATAAATACCCGCTGGTAAAAGTGTTTGTTGTTGATGATGGCTCATTTGAACAGGTGGATGCGCAACCTTCAGTCTTTTCTAGCCACGCTCGTGCCACATTAATCAGGCATCCAAAGAACCGTGGGAGAGCCGCTGCTTGCAATACTGGCATTCGGGCGGGAGGCTCAGAGTTCGTCATCTTCCTTGATGTAGATTGCATACCCCAAGACGACTGGTTAGATAGTTTTTTTCTGGGTGTGCATTCAGGCGCAAATTGTGTTTTTGGCAACCTGAGGGCTGAGGGGCAATCATACTGGTCTCGGTATCTCAACGAGCTATATGCGAAGAAAGCCAGATCCTATCTGAAAGGGTCCTTAGACTTTGGTACCCCGTTTTGTATGTTCCGTCGGGAGCTTCTAAACCATGTAGGGGGGTTCAGCGAGGAATATTCACGATACGGATTTGAAGATCGAGACTTAGTACAAAATCTTATTAATTCAGTAGAAATTAATCCTCTGTTTTTAGCAGATGTATATGCAGTTCACTCTGCCCCGACGAGTGTAGAATCCGTGTTGAAAAAGGCTTCGGAATCAGGGGCGTTCAGTGCTAGGGTGTTTTCTCGGCGATTTCCAGACAGTTATCGAAAAACAGGTTACTGGTATCTTGATGCCCAGGAACACTCTGCCCTCTATAACATTCCTCTAGCTATTCTGTGGTTTCTGGTTGATAAAAATGTGTTTGCCGTCAAAACGTTGATGGAGAAGAGAGCCTTGCCTTACCGTGCTTGGAAGCCACTCATTAAATTAAGTTCCGGGCTGGCATTTTTTTACGGCACATCTCTGGAAGTACGGCGATGAATTGCGTCACTGTGAATCGAAGCTTGGAGGTGTCAATGGATCCTGAAGTGAGCATCATTATCCCAGTTTTTCAAGATCAAGCTGGCTTGGAGCGATGTCTTATGGCGATTTCAAGGCAGAGTGGTGTTCTTGTGGATGGACTTGAGGTAATCGTGGTTGATAATGGCTCTGAACCTCCGCTGACTTTGCCGAAAGAGCTCCCGTATACGGCTAACTTGCTAGCTTGTGCAAAAAAGGGTGCTTACGCTGCTCGCAATGCAGGAGTGGGGGCAGCGAATGCTAAGGTTCTTGCGTTCCTGGATGCAGACTGTTGGCCCGATAAATATTGGATTCAAGCTGGGCTAAAAGCTTTATCCAAAAGCGGTCGAAATAGTATTTTTGGTGGTGAAGTTTTATTCGAACAATCACCGCGGCCAACCGTTGTTGAGTCTTACCAGCTTTTAATGGGATTTGGGC
Source organism: Marinobacter sp. SBS5 (assembly GCF_048285575.1). Lineage (NCBI taxonomy): Bacteria > Pseudomonadati > Pseudomonadota > Gammaproteobacteria > Pseudomonadales > Marinobacteraceae > Marinobacter > Marinobacter sp. SBS5. The sequence continues at coordinate 989,904 of NZ_JBLWAZ010000001.1, forward strand.
AAAATCATGCTATTAAAAAACTAGGGTTTTCTGCTACAGCTAACATATTCGTTACTCGGGAAGTGTTTGAGAAGGTGGGCCCGTTTGATGAGAATCTCCTGTCTGGTGGTGATAGGGAGTGGTCATGGAGAGCGAGGAGCTTGGGGGTGTCACTTGATTTTTCAGAGGATGCTATTGTTTGGACAGAGCCCCGAAAGACCCTGAGGGGCGCTCTGATTCAAGCGCGAAGAGTTTCAGGTGGGCGGATGGGCCTAGAAAAAAATGCCGAAATTGTGCAGGCCATCGGCGTCGATAAAATTCAACCGAAGAAGGGGGTGCTAGAAAAATCTAAGGTTATCCTATTTGCACAAGGGATGCCTCTAATACGTCGTTTTATGATTTTTGGTGTGGCCATACTTATTCGAGCAGTCCACGATCTCGAGCGGATACGCATTAGGCTGGGTGGGGAGTTTGAGCGTAGATAAGGTGTAGTTCCAGCGAATGTAGGGTATTGGTGTCAAAGGTTTTATGTCTTTTGAATGTATTTGGGGCGTTCTGGGTTTGTTCTTATTGTAAATTGACCGTTAAATGCAACAGAATTCTTCAACTCTTCCTCCGTTAGTTTTCCCGCCAGCACGATCCTAGGGGCAGCTGTTTTCGCCAAGCTTATCCCTATAAATCGTCGAAGGACAACCTCTAAATAATCCGCAGGCCGTCCAGATTTTCAAAGCTGGACGTTATCAAGGTCATGCTATGAGTTGTAACCCCCCCCCCCCATATTGGAATATTTATGACTTGGTACGCGCTTTATCAGAAGCTGGCGAGGGGCAATGTCGAAACCAGCGCTAATCTGCGATGGTTTGGGAGGCGGTAATTGTGATTGCATTTTTGCGTTCGGGTGATAAAACAGAAGGCTGACTAACCGTCGCTGCGTCCCATACCAAAATTTAAAATTCTATAAGGCCTTTATGTTCAGCCAACTGAAAGAACTTTACTCCTTACTCACGAAAGAACAACGCAAAAAACTCGTGCGCCTGCAAGCTCTAGTAGTGCTCATGTCGTTCGCAGAAATCGCCTCTGTAGTTTCCATCGGTCCTTTTATGGCCTTGGTAGGAGACATCTCCCAGTTAGAGGGTAAAGGCATTCTAGCAGATGTTTACAGTGCGTCCGGCCTAGAAGGCCCGCGAGATTTTCTGTTCTGGCTAGGAATTGGTGTTCTGCTAGTCCTCGGAGTTGCAGCCTGCATCTCCATGTTCACTAGCTGGCGACTTTCCATGTACGGCACTAGGGTTGGTTCGGAGCTGGGCAACCGACTGTTCAAACACTACATGCACCAGCCCTGGCTGTTTCACGTCACTGGTAGTAGTAGCCAGTTGACCAATCGGATTGTGCAGGAATCCGGTCGGATAACTGGTCAAATCATTAATCCCTTAATGCAAATGAACGCCAAGCTAGTGATGGCCATCTTTATGGCGATGGCCGTGATTGTCTACGATCCAATGGTGGCCTTGGTTGGCTTGACAATATTCTCCAGCACTTATTTTTTGCTCTACAGAATTATCCGTCGTCGACTGGTACTAAACGGTCGCCATATCAGCGAAGCCCAGCAAATACGTTTCAAGCTAATGGGTGAAGGTTTTGGGGGTATTAAAGATGTTCTCCTACTAGGCAGGCAACAAGATTTCATTGACCGTTTTCAGGCAGCGAGTGAAAAGTTTGCCACTGCACAAGGTACTACCCAAGTTCTAAGTCAGGTGCCTCGCCATGCCATTGAGTTGATTGCCTTTGGCAGCGTAATTTTTCTGGTGCTTTACCTACTTGCAGCCCATAAAGGCGATCTGGGTAGCATTCTTCCGGTGCTTTCAGTTTATGCCTTAGCTGGGTTAAAGTTGTTACCGGCCTTTCAGCAGATATACACAGGACTGAGCCAGATCAGGGGTAACCTTGCTTCTTTTGATGCAGTACGGGACGACATGCGAGCGAGTAGTGTTCAAAAGGTGAGATCCGGCGTTCCGGTTAGCGGGCGTCTGGCCCCCCAAAAATGCATTCAGCTAAAGAGTCTCGTTTTTAGCTACCCTGGCCAAGAAGAGCCGGCACTCAAAAACCTAAATATTACAATTCCTGTAAATGGCGTTGTGGGTTTGGTGGGTGCATCCGGCTCTGGTAAATCTACTGTAATCGACCTGCTGCTCGGTCTTATAGAGCCGCAGGAGGGTAATCTTTTGATAGACGGCCAACCTCTCACCCTAAAGAACGTAAGAGCTTGGCAGAACAGTATAGGTTTTGTGCCTCAGTCTATTTTTCTCGCTGACAGTTCCATCCGTGAAAATATTGCGTTTGGCCTACCACCGGAAGCCGTAGATGAGGAAAAAGTGATCCGTGCTGCCAGCATGGCTCATCTGGACGAGATACTGGCAGAACTTCCAAATGGTCTGGATACGAGAGTTGGTGAGCGAGGCGTGCAACTTTCCGGCGGTCAGAGGCAGCGTATAGGTATTGCCCGAGCTCTTTACCACGATGCCGATGTGCTGGTTCTGGATGAAGCCACCAGCGCTTTGGATGGTATAACTGAGAAGCTCATTATGGACGCTATTCATGACTTCTCTGGAAGTAAAACCATTATCATGATCGCCCATCGTCTTGCAACGGTTCGTCAGTGCGATGCTATTTATTTGCTCGAAAAAGGCGAAGTAACCGATCAGGGAACCTATGGAGAACTTGCATCACGAAATGTTATATTTAAACGAATGGTAGAACATTCATGACCGAACGTTTAATGGTTTTTTAGAAGCCTAGCTTGTTTTGTTTTTTTTCTAGCAAATTAGATTTTTGACTTCGGTTAGTCTTTTTTAAAGCACTTGGGCTTATTCCGGTTCCAAGAGTTGCTGTTATTAAAGTAAATAAGTGCTTTATAGGTCGATGTTGCGGGGGGCTTCGAAGGGTGTCGTCACTCCAGATTGGATGGTTTTCATCTTCGCGAACTAGGTACATAAAGTTTAAATGAGATCCGTTTGCAATACCGCTATCATCGGTTCAATTTATTCCCGAGGTTATGAGGCGAGAAGTCGTCGAGAGGTGTTTTGATATTATTTCGTGGCCAGTAATGATAACAAGAAAAATGCTGTATTTTATAATTTCAATAAAGAAGGTGCTCGATGTGGATTGTAAGTATAAGGTTGTTGTCGTTGTGACGTTGAAAAAGTTGAGCTAACTGAGTCTTTTTACTCGGAAATTTCGTGATTACTTTGAGGGTTTTTCGGCGGATTAACGTTAGAGGTTTGCCATATTAAAGGCGCATCCCTATACAGGGGTTCAAGGGTTTTTATAAATTTATTTTTTATCTATACAGTCAGTCGAAAGTATTCAGGCAGGTGAGTGTTGCGCTACAAAGAAGCTCAGGTGCGTGGTCTCTCGGTTGTGGTGCAGTGCGATATGCTGGGCGGGTTTATTGCTTTCTCAATTCTAAAAAATTTAGTGATATTTGATGATTACGATAATGCTCGCAAGTCGATTATATATGCTTTGGAAAATCACCGTGAATTTTAAGCGTGTTTTGGTGAGGTGAATGGGGGGTTGGGTGAGATGGAAAGTATAAAACAAAGAATATTTTCGGGGCTTTATAGAAAGTATGGGTGAGCTTTCGATGTTGAGGTGCTTTCGAGTGTCTACTCTTCAGTGATGAGTTAGTTTTCTGTGGGGAGCGTGAATGTGCGGATTGATTTAGGATTTTTCTCATTCAATTTATCAAAAAAAACAGGAAGAGATCAAAAAAAATCATTATTGGCAGATGTCGATTTTATAAATGATAGCCATGTATCGTTTATAAAACGCTCCTCAGCTCAAGAATTACAAAAGAATCTCGAGGGGTTAGTCGTAAATGACCTAATTGGAGGACTTGAGCTTGCTAGGGGAATTCTTAAAAAAGAAGGGATTGTGATAGTGCCACAGTTTTTGAGCTCAACTATGGTTGACAAATGTGCTGTTGTGATCTCATCGCTAAAAAAGCAGGTGTCAGATTTTTCCGACTCCGAAACTAGGCTGAGAGAAACTGACAAAATTCTTTTCCAGAAGGGAAGCGAAAAGCTATCGAGTTTCACTGAGCTCTCTGCCTATTCAAAGACAGTAGTGCAGATCCGAGAGGGGCAAGATAACGGGATGGTGGATGTTTTTAATGTAAACATAGCTTTTCCTCAACTTGCCGGTTTGCGGTCCCGTTACGAGTCAGAAATCGTAAAAAAAATCCTGTACAATGGCAGCAGAGATGTAGAGTTTAGGAATCTTAACCTTTATTTGAATAAAGGTATCACCAAAACACGTGGTTTTCACGCTGACTCCTTCAGCCCTCAATTAAAAGCGTTTATCTATTTGACGGATTGCTTGACCTTGGATGACGGTCCTTACACCTATGTAAAAGGAAGTCATGTTGATAGTGCTTACCGCCGGTTAAATAAAGAACTTTGTGCTAATCTTCCTAACAAAACAGAAACTCCCATATTAGATAGAGATAATGTTGTGCCGGTCCTCGGCAGGAAGGGAACGCTTGTGATTTCTGACCAGAGTGGTTTTCATCGAGGGTTTCCACAGAGCCCTGGACATAAAAGAGTCATATCAGTCATGAATCTAAAATAATATAGTTCAGGATCAAATCATGCTTTCTAATTCTACCATCCTCATCACCGGCGGCACTGGCTCGTTCGGCCACAAATTCATTCCCATGACGCTGGAAAAGTACAACCCCAAGAAAATCATTATTCTCTCTCGGGACGAGATGAAACAGTGGGAAATGGCCAAGCTGTACCAAAATGATGACCGCTTGCGGTTTTTCATTGGAGACGTCCGCGACAAAGAACGTCTCTATCGCGCAATGGATGGTGTCGATTACGTAGTCCATGCTGCAGCCACGAAGATTGTACCTACCGCGGAGTACAATCCGTTTGAGTGCATCAAAACCAACATCATCGGGGCTATGAACCTGATTGATGCCTGCATTGACAAGAAGGTTAAAGGCGTAGTGGCGCTCTCAACTGATAAGGCCAGCAGCCCTATTAACTTGTACGGCGCCACAAAACTTGCTTCGGACAAAGTGTTTGTAGCCGGAAACTCATACGTAGGCGGTCATGACACTAAGTTTTCCGTGGTGCGTTACGGCAATGTGATGGGTTCCCGAGGCTCCGTTATTCCGTTCTTCATGTCCATCAAAGATAAAGGTGTTCTACCCATCACCGATCCTCGTATGACCCGCTTCATGATTAGTTTGGAGCAAGGCGTAGAGTTAGTTTGGCATGCGTTTGAAGACATGGTTGGGGGGGAGATTTATGTGAAGAAAATCCCGTCCATGAAGGTGACCGATCTGGCCCGTGTGGTTGCGCCCAATGCGAAACATGAAGTGGTGGGTATTCGCCCAGGCGAGAAGCTTCACGAGCAGATGATTGGCGCGGAAGATTCCTACTTTACCTACGAATACCCGGAACATTATAAGATTTTGCCTAACATCAACGGCTGGAGCACCTGCAAAGAGCGGATTAAAGACGGCCAGAAGGTCCAGGAAGGTTTTGTTTACGCCAGCGACAACAATGCTGAGTGGATGAAAGAAGAAGAGCTACAAGATTGGATTAACCGCAATTACAGTGAAATCGGTAAGATCTGACAATGATTCCCTATGGTAAGCAGGACATCAACCAAGCAGACATTGATGCAGTGCTTGATGTGCTGCAGTCTGACTTCCTCACGCAAGGGCCGCAGGTCCCAGCCTTCGAGGCCAAGGTTGCCGGTTACGTGGGTGCAAAGCATGCACTGGCGGTAAATAGCGCCACCTCTGCATTGCATATTGCGTGTTTGTCTTTAGGGTTGGGCAAGGGAGATTGGTTGTGGACCACACCGATTACCTTCGTGGCCTCTGCTAACTGCGGCTTGTATTGCGGGGCTCAAGTAGATTTTGTCGATATAGACCCACGTACTTACAACCTGTGCCCCAAAGCGCTAGAGGCAAAGCTTAAAGCGGCTAAGCGTGAAGGCCGCCTGCCAAAAGTGCTGGTGGCGGTTCATCTGTGTGGCCAGCCCTGCGATATGCAAGCCATCCACAAGCTAAGCCTACAATACGGCTTTCGCATCATTGAGGATGCTTCCCACGCCATCGGCGGCAAGTATCAGGATGAGTTTGTAGGCAGCGGCCGCTACAGCGACATAACGGTGTTTAGCTTCCACCCCGTGAAAATTGTCACCACGGCGGAAGGGGGCATGGCTGTCACGAACAGCGATGAGCTGGCTAGCTGCATGAACCTCCTGCGTAGCCACGGGGTAACCCGGGATCAGAGCTTGATGACTCACGAACCGGATGGACCCTGGTACTATCAGCAGGTGGATCTGGGCTTTAATTACCGGATGACAGAGCTGCAAGCGGCACTTGGTATCAGCCAAATGGATCGACTGGACGCTTTCGTGGCGCGCCGGCACGAGTTGGCAAGGCGTTACAACCGGTTGTTGAAGGATCTGCCCGTGACCACACCCTCGCAGCATCCCGATAGTTATTCAGGCCTGCACCTGTACGTGATCCGCCTCCAACTAGACAAAATTATGGTCAGTCACCGGCAGGTTTTTGAAATTCTGAGGGAACAGGGAATTGGAGTGAATCTGCATTATATTCCGGTGCATACACAGCCGTATTACAAGGCGATGGGCTTCAAGGCGGAAGATTTCCCGGAGTCGATGGCTTATTACGGTGAGGCTATCAGCTTACCGATGTTTCAGGGCATGACGGATGAGCAGCAAGATGAAATACTGAGTGCTTTGACGTCGGCGCTGGACGCTGGAGGTAAGGTATGATGCGGCTTGCAGTTATTCCCGCCCGCGGTGGCAGTAAACGCATACCGCGTAAGAATATTAAAGAGTTCTGCGGCAAGCCCATGATTGCCTGGTCGATTGAAGCTGCCCGCGAGTCGGGGTGTTTTGATCATATCATTGTCTCGACGGATGACCCGGAGATTGCGGCAGTTGCTGAGGAGTATGGAGCCAAAGTCCCGTTTACCAGGCCTCCGGAACTGGCCGATGATCACACTGCAACACGGCCAGTGATCAACCATGCCGTTCAGGAAGTCTCCCTGCTTTGGGGAATGCCTGAATACGTATGTTGTCTCTATGCAACATCACCATTCATGCTGGCTGAGGACCTGAAACAGGCCTTTACCAAACTCAGAGACAGCAACGCCGATTTTGTCTTTTCCGCCGGTCGGTTTCCGTATCCGATAAAGCGGGGCTTTCGGGTTAATGGCGCAGGCCGGGTTGAACGGCTCTGGCCAGAGCATCGATATACAAGGTCTCAGGATCTGGAAGAAACCTATCATGATGCAGGGCAGTTCTATTGGGGAAAAACCAATGCCTTCCTGAACCTTGGAGACCCGATGTCTGAGGCAGGGGTTGCATACGTGCTTCCGGGAACCCGTGTCCACGATATTGATACCCAGGAAGACTGGGCTGTCGCCGAGCTCTTGTTCAGGGCTCTAGAGCAGCGATGAGACAAGCCCCTTCAGAGAGAACGTGTCTACCTACGGTTGCCATCCGCGTAGATAGCGGCCACAAGATTGGTTCTGGCCATGTGCGCCGCTGTTTGTCTCTGGCCGCTTTCCTTAAGAGAAACGGCTTTAGCCCTGTCTTTATCTGTCGGGATATCCCTGGAGCGAACACTCATATAATTGAACAAGCCGGTTTCGAACTAGCTCTGTTACCCGACGACGAACGTTTTGCTTTCAGCGTATTTAGCTCCACGTTTTCCGCAGCCGATTTCGAGAACATGGTGCAGGACGCCGAGCAGAGCGCAGATGCGTTTGCAAGGCAGTATCCGGGGGTGAAAATAGCATGGGTTGTATCCGATCACATGATGATCAGAGAACCCTGGCAAGCGCGATTTGCTGCTAAAACGGGGTGTATGGTTCTGGCGATAGACGGCCAGGCTAATGCGCCCCACCACGCAGATGTTTTGGTTGATCCGCAGATTTCTGAAAACCCGGCGGAAAAGTGGGCTGGCCTGTTGCCCGATACTTGTGTTTTTTATAGCGGACCATCCTGCCTGCCGTTGTCACAAGCTTTTGAATCAGCGCGGGAAAGAGCTTCAATCCGGTCAGGGCCTGTTAAAAGGGTTCTGGTGTGTTTTGGAGGCACCGACATTCAGGACCTCGTTTACAGGGCGGTGCAGACCCTAGTCGCCCGAGCTGACCAGACGCGGTCTTCCGTCGTTGAGATCGATATTGCTGTGCCATCGGATCTTCCGTCTCTTAAGAGGTTGGAAGAACTGGTTGTGGGCTATTCCCGTTGTCGTACGCACGTTGGCTTGAACGATCTCTCGTCCTTGATGCTGTCGGCAGATCTGGCCATTGGAGGTGGTGGGATCATGCTGTGGGAGCGATGCTTGTTAGGGTTGCCAGCAATCGTCGTGCCGCTGGCTGAGAATCAGGAAAAACCAATAGAACGGCTTGAAGCAAGGGGAGCTGTGATTTCAGTTGGGTCGCCCGACGAGGTTTATGAATCCGGAGTTGAGAAGGCCTTGAGACACATTTCCCAGAATCCTGAGGCTTTATGCACTATGTCAAGCGCGGCGTTTGAAGTCATGTCAGACTGGCCTCAAACAGATGATTGGCTGAATGTAATGAAAGGCTGTAAAAATGAGTGAGATGAAAAAAATCGCAATTGTTGGCGGCAAAGGTAATGGCCTTGTCGTTGCTCAGGTCATTGAAGATATGGCTAGTGTTGGCCATAACATTGCGGTGGCGGGTTTTCTTAACGATCACGAGCCGATAGGCAGTCGCATTGGTGAGTACGAAGTAATCGGTCGTCCCAGAGAATGGAAAAACCTTGAGTCAGACACGCAGATTGTTTTCGCCTTGCTGAGTGTCGGGAAAATGGAAGAGCGCAGTGACCTGCTCTCGGCGCTTTTGGTGCCAGAAGACAGGCTTGAGACGCTAGTTCACCCAACCGCGTTGGTGGGCTCTGGGGTATCGGTCGGTAAAGGGTCCGTTATCTGTTCCTATGTTACTTGTCAGCCTGGTAGCTCCATTGGCAACAACTCGATTGTCAGAGCGGGAGCGAATCTGGGCCATGACGCCAAGGTGGCTGATTTTGTTGATATCGGCCCGAACTGCACGCTTTGCGGATACTCCGACGTGGCGAAAGGCGCGCATTTGGCTCCGAATTCTGTTGTGCGGGATAGCGTATCAGTGGGCGAGTTCGGAGTTTTGAGTGCTGGGAGTGTCGCGCTTAAGAATATCGAGCCGAGAACTGTCTGGATGGGAAATCCAGCTAGAAGAGTTAAGTAACCTCTAAAAATTTCTTGCATCAGACAGGATAGGTAAAATGATCGGAATCAAGAATGTAGCGTCCTTTATTCCAGAAGATGCGTTGGATAACCTTCAGAGAGTGGAGGAGTTCGGTGAATCATCAGATTTCATCGTAAAGAAAATCGGTGCCTTAAAACTACCTCGGAAAGGCGAAGCGGAAGAAACGTCTGATTTGGCAGTCAAAGCGATCGAGCAGCTGCTTAAGAGTTCGGATGGGCTCGCATCGTCTTCAATTGACGCATTGGTAGTTGTGACGCAGAACGGTGATGGTGAAGGCTTGCCACACACTTCCGCTATCGTTCAGGCCAAGATGGGGCTGCCTAAAAGCGTCGCCGCCTTCGATGTGTCTCTTGGGTGCTCCGGTTACGTTTATGGTTTGCATGTACTTAAAGGATTCATGGAATCCGCAGGATTAAAGAATGGTGTACTGGTAACTGCAGACCCTTACTCAAAAATTGTTGATCCTGCCGACAAGAACACCTCGCTACTTTTTGGGGATGCAGCGACCGCCACTTGGTTAGGAGAGTCGCCTTCGTGGCTGATAGGCCCCGCCCTCTTCGGTACCGATGGAGAGGGAGAGGACGCACTCAAAACAAGTGGGGCCTGTCTGACCATGAACGGTCGGCAGGTTTTCGACTTCGCAGCGAAAAACGTTGCCCCGAATATCAAAGCACTACTGGCCAAAGCCGAAATGGATGAAAGCCAGGTTGATGCGTTCTGCATTCACCAGGGTAGCTATGCCATTGTCGATGTGATCTCCCGGCGATTTAAGGAAAACCAGCATAGATTCGTTCGGGATATTGAAAACACTGGCAACACGGTTTCTTCCAGCATTCCATTACTGATAGAAAAGCACGTACTGAAATCAGAATGTAAGACCATTGTCATCAGTGGGTTTGGAGTTGGGTTCTCCTGGGGAACAGGATTGCTTACCAGAAACTAAAATTGATTCATTGAAGTGAGGATTGCAATGATTACTGAGCAACAAGTAAAAGACGCCATCATTGCCGCGGGAATTGACGTGGATGTCAGCACAATCGGGCCCCAAGATAACTTGGGTGATCATGGTATTGATAGTCTAGACTTTTTCAACCTGTTCCTTGAGCTCGAGGATGTGGGTGGAAAGAAAATTCCGGATGAAGATATCGATAAGATGAACACTATTGAGGCAATCATCCAGTTCTATGCAGGCTGATAGCAAAATGACGCAGCGAAATGCTCTGATTGTGGCGGAACTTTCCGCCAATCACGGAAATGACCTTGGGCTGGCTCTGGAAACCGTCGATGCATTCGCATCGGCGGGTGCCGACGCGATTAAGGTGCAGACATTCCGTCCAGAGTCCCTGTGTATGAACATAGACAATGACTACTTTGGCCCCAGAAAATCCGGGCTCTGGAAAGGTAAAACTCTTTGGGATATCTACAGTGAAGGTTCTCTTCCCTACGATTGGCATTGGAAGATACAAGAGGTCTGCCAAAAACGAGGAATTGAGTTTTTTTCTTCCCCGTTCGATCTTGAGGCCGTTGATTTTCTGAGCTCCATGAATGTGAGCAGGTATAAAATCGCCTCTATGGAGATTAATGACCTACCTTTGATCAGAAAAGCTGCCTCGCAAGGTAAGCCGATCATTATCTCAACCGGGCTTGGTGACATCTCGGATATCCAGAAGGCTGTGGATGCATGCTTTGAAGTGGGTAACACAGACGTGACTCTCCTGAAATGTACGTCCAGTTACCCAGCCCCTCTTAACGCTGCGAACCTGAGAACTATTCCAGATATGGTTCAGCGATTTGGTGTTTCGGTTGGTGTTTCGGACCATACCCTCGGTTTCATCGTGCCCGTGGCTTCTGTGGTACTGGGTGCCAGCCTCATTGAAAAACATGTGGTGCTGGATAAAAAGCAGGAAACGCTGGATGCTGCGTTTTCTCTCGACCCCTCAGAGTTCTCGGAAATGGTGCGTCAGGTTCGCGCCGCCGAGGAGACTTTGGGAGAGGTTTCGTACCACGTTGCAGATGAAGACAAGCTCCGAAGACGCTCGCTTTTTACCAGCGTGTCGTTTACGAAAGGGCAGGCAGTGACCGAGGATGACCTTCGCTCCGTTCGGCCTGGCCATGGCGCAGAGCCTGATTCTATCAGTCGGTTTATTGGTAAGCGCGCAAAATTAGATATATCGGCTGGAACACCGGCTCGGCCTGAAGACTTTGAATAAATTCTGATGCGGGGATGTATAAGTTGTCTGAATTAACAATGTTACCGGATTTCAGATTCAAAGGTGGACGAACCTATATTCATGGCACAGACCTGTTTCAGTCGGTAACTCAGTTTCTGGAAACCAGAAAGAGTGGCTATTTGAAGGAAATGTCGTTCCGCCTTTTTGGCGACAGGCAATGCGCTATCCTGTTCTCGGCTCCTGACAGTCCGGATGCCCGGGTCATTTGCCAAGGGCGTTGGCACGGCAGTGAGGAGGGCTCAGACGTAAAGTTTTGGGTGGTGGAACAAGGGGCCTCGGTGTCTGATCGTTATGAGTTTGATGAAGGGGTGCTTTGTTCTGGCGCTGAGATTAGCGAAGACACGATTCTTCGGCCATTCGATTCAAAGTTCTCAATGATTGAGAATATCGTGGCACTTACTAAGAGGCTTCATAGTGAGAAGCTTCCTCTTACCGAGGGTAAATGGGTTTTCGGCCAGATTATTCTTAATGAGCGTTTGCCTGAGTGCAGTGGGCAGATACAGATCGAAAACTATCAAAACATTAAAGATCGTTTCAGCCGTAACCGGATTGTTTTGGATGGTCGTCTAGTTGGTGATATTCGGTTTATTGTTGCTTAGATGTTGTTTTAACTTTGTTTCGGTAGAAGCGAAGAGTATTAGCAGCCGGCACGTTAGACATCAAGGAAATCTAGGAAACTATCGCCATTGCGCGAGAAGTTTGCCGCTAAAAGTTTGTCGTTCTCTAATATGTAAGCGGCTACCCGGACGACAGCTTCTTACTGGAACCGGGAAATCTGGCTGCTTTGTGCCGGGATAGTAAAACGGCTTGGGTGGTCGTGGGCCAAGCAGATTATGGGCGAAAATCAAGTGAGCGAGGAAATGGTCACTTTCATCGGTCGCTTTATTTTGTGAAGGCTATGAAAGCGGAGCGAGATGATTACTAAAGGTTGTATTCGAATTGTGGGGCCCAGGTTTGGTTTGACTCCGAAGCACTTAGGCGAGGTGGTTGGGGAAAACGTTGTAGTCTCTGATGCCAATACGCCGGTTATCGAGAGTGTCCTTTCCTGATGGGATGGTATCGTGATTTGAAAGCAGTGCTGTCGGGTGAACCGGAAACTTGGTTAGCGTATCTTCACGGCCAGCAAATAGATAATTTGCCGTTGCTAACCAGCAAGAAGCCTCGCTACAGTGGTTTTTTCCTTCAAGTCTCAAAGTTTATTGTATTCCTGTTGTGGGATCTTTGCTTAAAGCAACCTCCGGAGCTTAACCGATCTGCAAAATTTTTGGTATTTGCAGGCACAGCTAACCAAATGGATTCGTTGGATCAGACAATCGAGTCACTAAAAGAGAGAGGAGAAGAGCTGGTTTGTATCGGGGACCCACGATTACTCAGCGATAAGGATAAAGGAAAAAATTACGCTCCGTGCCAATTGTCTGTCACCGATATAGCCCGCACACTCTTTTTGCTGGCTACCCGAGGTCTTGGTTTATACCGTGGGTTAAAAGCCAGTCATCCTGTTTCTGTAGGTTGGTATTTTGCGAATTTTTGTCAGGTTTATAGGTATCTGTCGTACTTTTATCGTGTGCTTTCGCAGGTTCAGCCGGAATTTGTAATTACGGCAAACGACCACAATGTGCCAAACCGTTGCATGCTCGGTGTTGCTCACCATCTGGGCATTAATACGGTGTATATGCAGCATGCGTCTGTCAGCCCTTTATTCCCGGCGCTGAGGGTTAATTATGCATTTCTGGATGGACAGTGTGCGCTAGACACCTATCGGGAGTGTGAACTCAATCAACCGGATACCGCACGAGAAGTCCCCATTCCAAAGGTGATTCTTTCTGGCCAGAAAAAGCACCTGAGACGAACCAACCGCCCGCATAAAAAAGTGGTTGGAGTGGCTTTTAATGCCTTGGACAATGCCGAAGCCGGAATCGCATTCGTAAATGCCTTAGCTGACAACGGGCTAATGGTACGCTTACGGTGGCATCCTGGCCAGGCGCCACGAGACACCGAGCAATACCGCAGAGCCTTTGTCAACAGCGAGCAAGTGATGTTGAGCTACCCTCGCAAGGAACCCATTTCGGACTTCATGGAGCAAATAGGGTGGCTAATCGCAGGCAACAGCAGTATCCACCTGGAAGCGGGCTTGGCTGGTGTTATGCCGATTTACTACGAAATCGAACCTACAGGCCGCCCGGATTATTACGGGTATGTAAAGCGCGGGCTAAGTGAGCCAGCTGCATCGGTTGCTGAGGTTTTACAGCTAATCGAAAATACCCGCGATAATCACAGACCGAATGCTGACGCGGTGCGTTGCTACAGCTCGACCTATCTGACTGAATGGGAGAACCGGGAAGGGGAGTTGGTGGCGGAGTGCTTAGGGAGGCTCTATACAGGCGCAGAGCTGCCGGTTGATGTGATTGATTTTGAACACATGGTGCTTAAGTGCAGCGAATTTGTTCCTCAGACCCATCAGCTTGCTGTCGATTCTTGACTTAGCCTTTGTAGTCGACGGGGGCATGATCGTGTTTGGCTGATTCCCGGGTAACAACGCTAGCCGCCGTGGGAGCCTTTGCCGTCTACTGGTTAAAATCGATAGCAATATTGATCTGCTCTTCCGCGGATAGGGTTTTCGCGAGCTTAGACATCACAGAGTCCTCGGAAGTGCCGCTGCCAAACGTTTCAAATTAATTGAATAAGTATGGCGGGTGTCGTGCTGCCAGATTGGGGGGTAATCCCGCTTGTCGCTGTTCAGGCAGGGGGCAGACCTCACGGGACTAACCCCCAGTCCCCGAGCAACGTTATTCGTAGGTGCAGAAGTACGCAGTATCAACCTCAGCCTTAACCTTAAAGCTGGTATTCGCTTCCACTTCAAAGGCATCGCCAGCCCCATAACGAACCCAGCTGTTACTGCCCAGCAGCTGAACAGTCAGTGCACCACTAACAACGGTCATGACTTCTTTTTTGCTGGCGCCGAATTCGTATTCACCAGGGCTGATTACGCCAACGGTGGCAGGGAGGGTTGAAGTTTGAAAGGCGATGGACTTCACTTTTCCTTCGAAATATTCGTTTACGTTTAGCATTGCTGTTACTCCTGATAGGTGGCGCGCGTAATATACGACAAAACTTGAGGGCAGAGGATCAAAATTTACTTAGCGTGATTGCCGAGTTTGGCCGTTATTCTCTCCCTGTTAAATATTCCGCCAAAGCCTCAATCTCCCTCTCAGACAACCCACCAGCAACCCCGATCATCGGCGAGTTGTACTTCGCTGGGTCCATCGTCTTAAACCGCCGAAGCGCAATCGTCAAATACTCCGCAGGTTGCCCTGCCAGTCGCGGCATATTCTGAAAGCCCTGAGCCTCCTGCCCATGGCAGCTAGCGCAACGTGTTTTGAATAGCGATTCGCCAGCCTCAATGAGTGCGGGGTTTGAGCTTGAACGAGCCTTTGCCGTCTGCTGACTAAAATAAACGGCAATATTAATCTGCTCTTCGACCGATAAAGTTTTTGCGAGCGTGGACATCACATAGTCCTCGCGAGTGCCGTTGCCGAACTTGTCAAATTGGTTGAATAGGTACTGCGGATGTTGTGCCGCTAGGTTGGGGATGTAGTCCCGTTTGCTGTTGCCGTCTTCCCCGTGGCAATAACCGCAAAACCGGATCCGTTCGTGGCCCGCTTTGTAAGCGGCGTGGCGAATCTCGTCAACAGCCATTATGGCATTGAGTTTGGTCATAGCATTGTCGATATCCGCCTGAACGAACGAAGAGCAGCTAGTGCCCAGAGCTAAAACCAAACATTTCGTCCAATGACCGAAAACCATAATGCACCCCGCGATTCAAACAAACGCAAAGCCTAGCTCCGCTTCCAACGCCCGGTATTGAGAAAGATCAATAAAAAGCAAACAAGGGTTATATCCCTGAGTATTCCAGCCAGTCAAAGATGTAGGGGTTGACGACCTTATGCAGATTCTTGAGCTAAGCTGAAGTAGACGGCTAATGATAGGTGGGCATGCTATGAAACTTCGCTTCCTAGGTGGCACAGGCACAGTAACGGGCTCTCGTTACCTGCTTTCAGATGACAATCATCGGTTGCTGGTGGATTGCGGCATGTACCAAGGCGTGAAAACGCTGCGCCGGCGCAACTGGGCACCGTTTCCAGTCGATCCATCTACTATCAATGCGGTAGTGCTCACTCACGCCCATATCGACCACTCAGGTTATCTCCCTGCGCTGGTGAAAAACGGCTTTAAGGGCAAGATCTACTGCACCGAAGCCACCCACGAGCTCTGCAAGGTTCTGCTGCCAGATGCGGGCTTCCTGCAAGAGGAAGATGCGCGTTATGCATTCAAAAAGAAATTCTCCAAGCACGAAAAACCCGAGCCGTTGTTCACAGAGAAAGACGCTTACGAAGCACTGAAACACTTCGAATCGCTGGATTACCACGAGACATTCGAGCCCGTAAAAGGCTTTGAAGTGTTTTTTACGCCCGCCGGCCACATTTTGGGTTCGGCGTGTGTACATGTGCATCACAAAGGGGCTGATCGCACGGTTGTGTTCAGTGGTGACGTTGGGCGGCAGAACGACATCATCATGCACCCGCCGGAGCCGCTAAAACATGCGGATGTGTTGGTGTGCGAGTCTACGTACGGCGACCGTACCCACGCTGATTCCGATCCCGAAGGTGATCTTCAGGAAATTATCTCCAAAACTGCCGGCCGTGGCGGGATAACCCTCTTGCCCGCCTGTGCCGTTGGCCGCGCACAAATGTTGCTCTACGTCATACACAAATTGATGGAGGCGGGCCGCATTCCGGAAATGCCGGTGTATCTGAATAGCCCAATGGCCATCAAGGCTACCGAAATTTTTTGTAAGTACCACAAAGAACACAAGTTAAACCGAGAAGAGTGCGCGTTGGTCGATCATAAAACCCTATTCGTTCGCACCGTCGACGAGTCCATAGAGCTGGATGCCAAACGCTATCCGTGCGTAATTGTGTCAGCCAGCGGCATGGCTTCCGGCGGGCGCGTACTTCATCACCTGAAAACCTTGCTACCTAATCCACGCAACAGCATCGTATTTGCGGGTTTCCAAGCCCCGGGTACTCGCGGGGATTCACTCGTCAACGGTGCCGAATCGGTCAAAATCCACGGCCAATACTGGCCGGTGAAAGCGGAAGTTCACAACCTGCACTCCATGTCTGCCCACGGCGACTACAACGAAATCCTCACCTGGCTGGAGCAGGGCAGCCTAAAGCCGGATAGGGTCTATGTCACTCACGGCGAAGCCTTAGCCAGCGACATCATGCGCAAACGCATCACCGAAAAATTCGGCTGGCCCGCCGAAGTGCCGGAGCTTTTCCAAGAAGTCGACATTTAACCGCATGCATTTCAATTAGCTAAATCCGCGTGGCGCGGCTCAAATTTGTTACCATGGCGCAAAGGCCAAGCAGGGAGCGAGTGATCATGCACTACAGTTCAATATTACCGGATGTCATTAAAGTGGCAGATGAAGCCAGCGAGCGGGTGCTGCACATCTACCAATCCGACTTCAAAGTGCAGTACAAAGAAGATCACTCGCCCATCACGGCGGCCGATATGGCCAGCCATGAAGTTATTGTGAAGGGGCTACGAGGCATAAGCCGGGATATCCCGATTCTCTCGGAAGAGGGCGAGCAGGTGCCCTGGGAAGAGCGCAAGCATTGGCGGCGCTTCTGGTTGATCGACCCCATCGACGGCACAAAAGACTTCACCCAGCGCACCGGCGAATTCACGGTTAACATCGCGCTGATTGAGGATGGTCAACCCATCATGGGCGTGGTCACCGCCCCGGCGTTGAAAGAAGCCTTCTGGGGTATCAAGGGCGAAGGTGCGTTCAAGCGTGATCGCAACGGCCGCACCCACCGAATCAGTGTGGCCGAGCCGAGAGAAACCAAGCGCGTGGTCGCCAGCAAAAACCACCTAAACGACGACACCCGCGCCTTCATTGAAACCCTTGGTGATCACGAAACCATCCAGGCCGGCAGTTCCCTGAAATTCTGCCGCATCGCCGAAGGCCATGCCGACGTCTACCCCCGCATGGGCTTAACCTGCGAATGGGATACCGCTGCAGCCCATGCTGTTCTGCTGGCCGCTGGCGGCAAGGTGCAAACCTTGGATAACACCCCGCTGCAATACGGCAAAGAAGATATCCTCAACCCGCACTTCATCGCGGCAGGCAACT
This sequence comes from Marinobacter sp. SBS5, assembly GCF_048285575.1. Classification (NCBI taxonomy): domain Bacteria; kingdom Pseudomonadati; phylum Pseudomonadota; class Gammaproteobacteria; order Pseudomonadales; family Marinobacteraceae; genus Marinobacter; species Marinobacter sp. SBS5. The sequence continues at coordinate 1,007,642 of NZ_JBLWAZ010000001.1, forward strand.
GGTACTTTTAAAGATTGAGGTCAGACCCCCAATACATTTGGTTGAACGAAATGCATCGGGGTCAGACCCCACATTGGAATATTTATGACTTGGTACGCGCTTCAGCATAAGCCGGCACAGGGTGATCGGGCGGTTCAGCATTTGCAGAATCAGGAGATTGCCTGTTTTTGCCCGAAAATCGAGGTGGAGAAGATCAAGGCGGGTAAGCGGAGCAAGAGGCTTGAGCCGCTGTTCCCCGGGTATATTTTCGTAAAGCTGGAGCAAACCGACCCGATGTGGGCGAAACTTCGGTCCACCCGTGGTGTATTGCGCATTGTCAGCTTTGCCAATAAGCCTGCAGCCATTGCCGATGACGTAATCGAACACATCAAAGCCAGCATGGGCAAGGTGGCGGAGCAGGGCGGTATTAAAGCGGGGCAGGCAATAGAGCTAGACGAAGGCCCGTTCAAAGGCCTGGGTGCCATTTTCCAAGCATACGATGGCGAAGAGCGCGCTATTGTGCTGATCAGCTTCATGCAGAAACAGCAGCGGGTGAGTGTGCCAGTTTCAGCGATCAGGGCGTAAGCGAAACGTGGCCCGAGGTACATTTCGATCTCTCAAATGTATCTGGGGTCTGACCCCATTATTGGCCTTTTACAAAAGTTTACGTTGGTAACTTGTTGATTATTTGCATGCAAAAGTAATTGTCACTTGTTTGTCACGCAGCTTCTAGTAGAATTCCCCACCGCTTCGGAATAGTAATTTTTTCAAAAACCTGACAGGGATCACGTTAGGGCCTTCCTTTCTTGGCTTTTTTCCCTGCACTAAAAAAGTAAATCGTATGCCCTTAACGCACTGGACTCGGGTCGGTGGGGCGGTAGCGTGCCTGATCGGCCTTGTTACCACCACGGCCACCTATGCCTCACCTTGGATCGAACCCGGCGATGCTCGTGCCCGTTTTGCTCTGCAAAAGCTGGCGGACCGCGGTCATTTTGATCGAACCGTTTCTACCTGGCCGGTGATGTGGAGCAGTGTAGCGAAAGGCATCAACAGCAGTGTCACCTCCGATGCCACCGCAACAGCCGGTGCCATGGCGTATTTGAACGCCGAACAACAAGCGCAATTTTCCAGCGGTACACGCGCCGAGGTCACACTGGCGGGCAGTTCCGAGCAGCCGCTGGTACAGGGCTTTGGGGGTACCCGCCAGGAAGAAGGGCAAGCAACACTAGATCTGCAATGGCAGGGCGAATACTGGGCGCTTGGCCTATCCCCTTCGGTTGTCGCTAACCCGACAGACGATGAAGAATACCGTTACGATGGCAGCTACCTCGCTGCAACCCTTGGCAACTGGGTGTTTGGCGCGGGCGCGATCGACCGTTGGTGGGGGCCGGGTTGGCAATCTAGCTTGATTCTTTCGATCAACGCGCGGCCCATTCCGGCTGTATGGCTAAATCGAAAGCGAGACATCGCACCTGCATCCTCATGGCTGAGCTGGATTGGCCCTTGGAATGTCACCCTCTTTGCCGGTCAGTTTCAGGATGAGCGAGTGATTGACGATCCAAAGCTCATCGGCATGCGCGTTACATTCCGCCCCATACAAGGCCTTGATGTCGGCCTCTCGCGGGCCATTATGTTCGGTGGCGAAGGTCGGCCTGAGAACGGCTCCGCTTTGTGGAATGCCCTAACGGGGCGAGACAACAGCCAAGACGGTGGCGAAAACGACCCGGGCAACCAGCTTGCCAGTATCGACATACGCTACGGTTTTTCCGTGGGCAACCAGAGTATGGGGCTGTACACCCAAATGATGGGTGAAGACGAAGCAGGGGCTTTCCCCGCACGGAAGTCTTGGTTGTTGGGGTTGGATTGGACGACGGGTTTCCTCAACACAGACCAGCAATGGTTCTTGGAATATGCCAACACCACGGCGGACGACCTCTTTGGCGACGCCATGCCCAATGTTACGTACAACCACTTTAACTACAATACCGGCTACCGATACCACGGCCGAAACTTTGCTAGCACTTTCGAAGGCGACGCCGAAGCTATCTCCCTTGGCGCGTTCCAGTTTTTCGATAACGGCGACAACCTCTCTGCGACAATCAGCTACGCAGAGCTGAACGGCGACGGCGTTGTACGCACTGTGACGCCAGACCCCAACGTGCAGTACTTTATTCCCGCAAACAACCAGAAAGTCGGCATTCTCAATCTTGGTTATAGCACCGATTTCCTCAGGGGCCGGCTGGAACTCAACCTGCGTGGCACCGATAAGAAAATCGAGTTGGCTTCGGGCGAACTTGATCAGTGGTCTGCCGGCGCGAGTTGGCGTTATCGCTTCTAGGGTTTGCTTTCTAGCACCCTAGGCATGCAACAAAGTAAAGTTCCGGTTATTATCGGCTCCCAAACAATCAAAATTGCCCCGGCACCACGACTATGTTTTTAAGGATTTTGCTCCCTTTCGCTTTATTGGCTTTGCAAGGCTGTGCCTTCGCGCCTGGCTCACACATAAATACCGGTGGCTGGAATGCCGATTACGAAAGCCCGCCCGAAGAAGACTTTACGAGCTTGGTGAACGTCAGCCGTATTGGCCCCGATACCCTGCGCCACGCCATCGTGGCTGAAGTGCCCGCACCTCGCGCCGAACTTATCCGCGAAGACAGCGACTACGAATACCGCATCGGCATTGGAGACGTTCTGCAGGTAACGGTATGGGACCATCCGGAACTCACCATACCCGCCGGCTCCAACCGTAGCTCACAAGAATCGGGCAACGTGGTGAATGAGAACGGCACTATCTACTACCCGTACATTGGCTATGTGGATGTGGCAGGGCTCACGACGCTGGAGATCCGTGAAGAAATCGCCAATCGCCTATCCACCTACATTGAATCGCCCCAGGTAGATGTGTCGGTGGCCGGTTTTCGCAGCCAGCGGGTTTATGTTAGTGGAGCGGTTGAGAAACCGGGGGTTTACCCTCTCACTAATGTACCTACGCGCATCGTCGATGCTATCAGCCAGGCGGGCGGGTTGGATATGTCAGAAGGTGCAGACTGGCGCAACGTAACCCTTACCCGTGATGGCATGGATTATCGCCTCTCTTTGAAAGCCGTGTACGAGCAGGGTAATAAGCTGCATAACGTGTTGCTACAAAGTGGCGACGTGATCAACGTTCCACTGGGTGACGATCAGAAAGTGTTTGTGTTGGGCGAAGTGGGCACCACGAAAACCCTGCCGATGGGGCGAAATGGCCTAACCCTGGCCGAAGCGATTTCGAATGTGGGTGGCCTGGATCAGCGCCAGTCGGATGCAACGGGAGTGTTCGTAGTAAGACGTTCAGCAAACGCCTCACCAGAGAGCGAATACTTGATCGACATGTATCAGTTGAACTTGAAAGACGCGACAGCCTTGGTGTTGGCCGATAGTTTTAATCTGCAAAATCGCGACATGGTCTATGTTACTGCCGCCCCCCTGGCGCGCTGGAACCGTGTAGTATCGTTGTTGGTGCCATCGTTCTCGGCCCTGTTTCTGGGTGACCGAGCCCTTAATCTCGGTAACTGAGCCTACGCGTCATGTTTAATCATATATTGGTACTTTGCGTGGGCAACATTTGCCGTAGCCCGGTTGCAGAGGCATTGTTAAAAAAGAACCTGCCAGAAAAAACCGTTGAATCTGCAGGATTGGGTGCGCTCGTTGATCATGGCGCAGACGCAACGGCGGCTGGCCTGGCAGAACAGGCAGGCCTGGATGTCAGCCAGCACCGTGCAAGGCAAGTGACGACTGATCACCTGCGGCGGGCCGATCTTATTTTGGTTATGAGTGAAGGGCAGCGGGCCCAGGTTCGCACGCTGGACCCAACGGCCGCTGGTAAAACCATGCTGCTTAGCCACTGGCTGCCTGGAAAGCCGGACGTTCCTGACCCCTATAAAAAAAGCCGCGAAGCTTTCGTGCACGTACATCAACTACTCGAAGAAGCCGTACACGCCTGGCTTCCCCGATTGAAATAACAGCAAGAGTGACGAATGACTCAAGCAAATAATGCTTCAGCGCGTACCCGCGAAACCGCACAAGATAACGATGAAATTGATATTGGTTTTCTACTGGGCAGCCTGTGGGATCATAAAATATTCATCGTCATTCTGACGGTTGTTCTCGCACTGGCCGGTTTTGTCTACGCCACTTTGGCAACGCCTGAATACAAAGCGGATGCGCTGGTGCAGATTGAAAAAAAATCAGGCACCATTGGCGGAGCGGATGTTGGTAGCTTGCTTGGAGAACAGGGATCCAGCACCAGTACAGAGGTGGAAATCCTTCGTTCCCGGTTGATTCTTGGCCAGGTGGTCGATCAAACCGACCTGGATGTCGCTATTATTCCCAACACCTGGCCGGTCATCGGTGATTGGCTATTACGTAAGGGGGTCAGACGGCCCGATTTTTCTGAGGGCAGTGCAGATGTATGGGCAGGTGATACGCTACGCATAGGTGAATGGGTTACAAGCCACAATAGCCAAACTTTGCAATTTACCCTGCGGTCGGAAGGAAATGGCCGCTATACCTTGTTAACCAACGAGGGGGATGCCTTGGGGCAGGGCATAGTGGGCCAGAAGCTGACCGTAGATCAGCCCTGGATTGAACTCACTGTCAGTGAGTTAAGCGCCCCTTCCGGCGCAACCTTTACCGTTGTGAAGAAAAGTCGGCTTGCGGCTATTCGAGGTTTGTTGAATCGTTTGGAAACGCTCACCTTGGGTAAAGACACCGGCATGCTTCGATTGGAATTGACTGGCCCTGACCAGCGTGAACTGGTGACCAGCCTCAACGCCACCACCGAAGTGTTCTTGACTCAAAACATCGCCCGTCAAGCTGCCGAGGCTGATAAAAGTCTGGAATTCCTTGAAGAGCAGGCCCCTAAGGTTCGAGAGCAACTAAACGAAGCGGAAAACCGCTTAAACGAATACCGACTGCAAAGCGACAGCATAGACCTAAGTTTTGAAACCCAGAATGCCTTGAATAGCTTGGTTGCTATAGAAGCTAGCCTGAACGAACTCCAGTTACAGGAATCTGAACTGGCTCGCCGTTTTACGCCAAATCATCCTGTTTACCGTTCACTACTTGAAAAGAAAGAACAGCTGATGCGGGAAAAAGAGCGCCTGGAAGAGCGCACGGGTAACCTGCCAGAAACCCAGCAGCAAATCCTGCGCCTGAGCCGCGATGTGAAAGTCACTCAAGAAATCTACGTGCAACTGCTCAACCGTATGCAAGAGTTGAGACTGGCCCGTGCCGGTACCGTGGGTAATGTACGCATACTGGACGACGCCGTAGTACAAGGCCAGGTAGCCCCCAAACGCAACTTGATTGTCGCCGTGGCAGGCATGAGTGGGCTGCTGCTGGCTATGATCATCGTGTTGCTCCGCGCCGCCTTTAACCGTGGACTCGTCTCCCCCGAACAATTGGAGGAGCTGGATCTCCCGGTCTACGCAACCGTGCCGCTTTCTGAAGAAGAAAAACGCCGCAACGAGAAAGCGAAGAATTCCCGAGGTAAGCGGACAAACCGAGGGTTGTTAGCGGTGCGCAACCCCGCGGATCTTTCCATTGAAGCCATTCGAAGCCTGCGTACCTCCTTGCACTTCGCCATGATGGAGAGTTCAGACAACCGCTTGATGATTACGGGCCCGAGCCCGAGTATCGGTAAAAGTTTCACGTCCACCAACCTCGCCGCGATCTGCGCGCAAGCCGGCCAGAGAGTGGTAGTGGTAGACGGCGATATGCGCAAAGGCCATGTACATCAAGAACTAGGCCAAGATTCAAAAGATGGCTTATCAGATGTGCTCTCTGGGAAGTTGGAATTCGATCAAGCCGTGCGAGCCTCAGAATTGGACGGCCTCAGTTGGGTAAGCCGGGGCAGCGCTCCTCCCAATCCGTCAGAGCTACTGATGCAGGCACGTTTTACTGAGTTTATGGATTATCTGAGTAGCGAATTTGATTTGGTGATCATAGACACGCCACCGATTCTTGCCGTAACAGATGCCGCCATCATCGGCAAACAGTGCGGCACCACACTGATGGTCGTCCGTTTTGGGGTAACCACGCCCAAAGAAGTCCAAATAGCCGATACCCGCTTAGCGAACGGTGGTGTGCCTATCAAAGGCGTGATTCTAAACGCCATGGAAAAGAAAGCAGCCACCAGTTACGGCTATTACGGCTACTACAACTACGCCTACAAATCCGAGTAAAGCCAGCACCACCAACCCGGCAATCTACAAAGAGGTCTGACCCCACGAGGCCAGATCCCACCACGCGTCTACGACAATCTCCAAACACCGAGCTAGCAATCTACAAAGGGGTCTGACCCTACGAGGTCAGACCCCACCAAAGCCAGCGACAAACTCAAAACCTGAGCAAAGCACCAAAATGAAACTCTTAGTAACCGGCGGCGCCGGCTTCATTGGCTCCGCCGTGATCCGCCACATCATCAAAAACACCAACGATGAAGTGGTCAACCTCGATAAACTTACCTACGCCGGCAACCTTGAAAGCCTGGCGGAAGTCAGCGATAACGAGCGCTACACCTTCGAACAAGTAGACATTTGCAACCGCGCCGAGCTAGACCGCGTACTAGCCCAACACCAACCAGACGCCATTATGCACCTGGCTGCAGAAAGTCACGTAGACCGCTCCATAGACGGCCCGGCCGAGTTCATCGAAACCAACATCGTAGGCACCTACACCCTGCTGGAAGCCACCCGCCATTACTGGCAGGCTCTGGAGCCCAATAGAAAAGCCAACTTTCGCTTCCACCACATCAGCACAGACGAAGTCTACGGCGACCTGCCGCATCCAAGCGAAGTGGCCGATGCGGAAGAGCATATGTTTACCGAGCAAACTGCGTACGCCCCAAGCAGCCCCTACAGCGCCAGCAAAGCCAGCTCAGACCACTTAGTGCGAGCCTGGTTGCGAACCTACGGCCTGCCAACGCTAATCACCAACTGCAGCAACAACTACGGCCCCTACCACTTCCCGGAAAAGCTCATCCCGCTGATGATCCTGAACGCCCTGGAAAGCAAGCCCCTCCCGGTATACGGCAAAGGCGACCAAATCCGTGACTGGCTCTACGTAGAAGACCACGCCCGCGCACTCTATAAAGTGGTTAAAGAAGGCAAAGTAGGCGAAACCTACAACATCGGCGGCCACAACGAAAAGCAGAACATCGAAGTGGTTCATACCCTGTGCGACATCCTCCAGAAGCTTCGTCCACAGGAAACCAACTACCGCGACCTGATCACCACCGTAAAAGACCGCCCCGGCCACGACATGCGCTACGCCATAGACGCGAGCAAAATCGAGACAGAGCTGGGCTGGGTGCCAGAAGAAACTTTCGAAACCGGCATCCGAAAAACCGTCCAGTGGTACCTAGATAACCAAGAGTGGTGCCAACGAGTCCAAGACGGCAGCTACCAGCGCGAACGACTCGGCATAGACAAGCGATAATTGGGGTCTGTCCCTACGAGGATAGCCCCCCTGCAGCAAACTTAAAGGATATAAATTGAAAGGAATAATCCTAGCAGGCGGCTCCGGCACCCGCCTTTACCCCATAACACTCGGCACCTCCAAACAACTCCTGCCGGTGTACGACAAACCCATGATCTACTACCCACTCTCAGTACTCATGCTGGCGGGTATCCGGGACATCCTTATCATCACCACCCCGGAGGATCAGGCCGGTTTCAAACGTGCCTTGGGCACCGGCGAACAGTTTGGGGTTAATCTGAGTTATGAAATCCAGCCCAGCCCGGACGGCCTGGCGCAAGCCTTTATCATCGGTGAGGAATTTATCGGCAACGACAGCGTGTGCCTGGTACTGGGTGACAATATTTTTTACGGGCAGGGGTTCACCCCCAAACTGAAACAAGCAGCCCAACGCACCGAAGGCGCCACGGTATTCGGCTATCAGGTAAAAGACCCGGAACGCTTCGGTGTAGTGGAATTCGACGAGAACAAATGCGCCATCTCCATCGAAGAAAAGCCCGAACACCCAAAATCGCATTATGCAGTAACCGGTCTCTACTTCTACGACAACAGCGTGGTAGAGATCGCCAAACAGGTAGAACCTAGCCACCGGGGCGAACTGGAAATCACCTGCGTAAACCGCGCCTATCTGGAGCAAGGCAACCTGAACGTAGAACTTCTGGGCCGTGGCTTTGCCTGGCTTGACACCGGCACCCACGAAAGCCTGCTGGAAGCAGCGCAGTTTGTAGAAACCATCGAAAAACGCCAGGGTTACAAAATCGCCTGTCTGGAAGAAATTGCATTTAACCAGCACTGGCTCAGCAAAGAGCAACTACTGGCCCAGGCCGAACAGCTCAAAAAGAACGGCTACGGCGAATACCTGATGGACATCGCGAGAGACGCTTAATGATACCGGTAACCAAGCCCTATCTCCCCAATCGGGACAAGCTTAAAGCCTATATAGACGGCATCTACGACCGCCAATGGCTAACCAACAACGGCCAACTGGTGCAAGAGCTCACCCAACGGCTGGAAGCCTACCTGGGCGTTGAAAACCTGCTGCTGGTATCCAACGGCACCCTGGCCCTGCAAATTGCCTACCGCACATTGGGCGTGAGCGATGCAGACCGTAACCAGAAACCTGAAGCGATCACCACGCCGTTTAGCTTCGTGGCCACCGCCAGTTCCCTGAAATGGGAAGGCGTGCAACCGGTATTTGCAGACATAGACCCAACCACCTGGTGCCTGGCCCCGGAAAATATTGAAGCTGTCATCACCCCTAACAGCCGTGCCATCGTCCCCGTGCACGTATTCGGCAACGCTTGCAACGTAGAAGCCATTGGCGAAATTGCCCAGAAGCACAACCTGAAAGTCATCTACGATGCCGCCCACGCCTTTGGCGTAACCTACAAAGGCGAAAGCCTGCTTAAACACGGCGACGCAGCCACCCTGAGCTTCCACGCCACCAAACTGTTCCACACCGGCGAGGGCGGGGCGATTATCTTCAAACGCAAGGAAGACCTAGAGCGGGCAAAGAAAATGATCAACTTCGGCATCACCGGGCCGGATAGCATTGAAGAGCTGGGCATCAACGCCAAGATGAACGAAATCCAGGCTGCCATGGGCCTGTGCGTGCTGGACGAAATGCAAGAAAACCTGCAAGCCCGCGAACAAGTTTGGCTGCGCTACCAGAAAGCACTGCCGGCAAACCTGCAACTGCAGGCCCGACACGAAGCCCTCGGTTACAACTACGCCTACTTCCCCGTAGTGTTTGAAAGCGAAGAACAGACAGTGCGTGTGGCCGCCACACTCAAGGAAAACGGTGTGCTGGCAAGACGGTATTTTTATCCATCGCTGGAATCGGTGGAGTGCCTGGATGCGCAGGTGCCGCAGCGGGTGTCTCAGGACATAGCCAGCAGGATACTTTGCCTGCCGCTCTACGCGGAGCTCGCACCTGAAGCCCAGAATCACGTAATCCATCTGATTGAGGCGGAGTTAAAGGTATGAAGCTGGCGGTAATGCAGCCTTATCTGTTTCCGTATATTGGCTATTTTCAGCTGATTTATGCTTCAGATTTGTTCCTGCTCTATGATGATGTCGCCTATATCAAACAGGGTTACATCAACCGAAACACGATATCGTCGCCAAATGGTGTAGCGCGTTTTACTATTCCAGTGCCGGGCGCCTCTTCGAACAAGTTGATAAAAGAGCTATCTTTTTCGAATGATGTGACCAAGGTGTTAAGGACGATTGAGCAAAGCTACTCCAAAGCGTCGAATTTTGCAGACGTTTTTCCTCTGGTTGAAAGGATTCTTCAGCACGAAGACCGATCCATTGCCTCGGTATGCATGAAAAGTTACCAAGAGATTTTTACGTATCTTGGTATTCAGAAGCGGTTCAGAAAAACAAGCGAGCTTGATTATGACCGAACAGCATCCGCTAAAGACCGACTGATTGCATTGAGTCATAAGTTTGAAGCCGATTGCTACATTAATGCACCTGGTGGACGCTCTCTTTATATTAAGGATGATTTCGAGAAGAGTGGTGTCAGCCTTAAATTTATTGATACCTTGCCACTCCATTACCAGCAGGGAACAGGAGAGTATGTTCCGCACCTCTCGATTATTGATGTGCTGATGCATTGTTCTCCCAAAGAGGTTCGGGGTTTGCTGGCCCGCTATGAATTGTCGAAGTAACTACTGCTCATAATTCGGTTTAACGCTAAAGAGTAATTTATGGCAGAACATGAACTGAGAACTGAAAAATTTTCACGGGTATCGAATTTAGAGACCCTGCTGGGGGAGCTGAATGCTAATCTCGCTGGCGCCAATGAAAAGTATCTTCATGATGCATCGGAGCGACACTCGAAAATCTTTGTGATGGGTCCGCTTCGTTCTGGCACCACCCTGTTCACGCAATGGCTAGCCAACACCGGCCTAGCCGCCTACCCAACCAACATGCTCTCCCGCTTTTTCGGAGCGCCGTTGGTAGGGGCAAAAATTCAACAACTGTTGACGGACCCGCGTTACAACTTCCGTAACGAAATTCTGGATTTCAATTCCGATGTCAATTTCAGTTCCGACAACGGCAAAACCAAGGGCGCGCTTGCCCCGAACGAGTTCTGGTATTTCTGGCGCCGTTTCTTGCCCTTCGATGAACTTGACTACCTGCCCGGCGAGGAAATACGCGAGAAAGGTAACCTGGCAGGGTTCCGTGATGAGCTAAACGCGCTGGCGAATATCTTTGAAAAACCATTCGCCATGAAAGCCATGATCATGAACCAGAACATTCCTGAACTGGCCGAACAATTCGACAAAGCCCTTTTCATCTGGATTCGCCGCGACCCAATCTTCAACATTCAGTCAGCACTGGAAGCCCGCAAGCGCCAGTATGGTGACATCAATACCTGGTACTCCTTCAAAATCAAGGAATACCCCGAATTGAAGAATCTGGACCCTTTGGAATCCGTAGCCGGGCAGATTGCTGCGATTAACCGTTCGGTTGAGCAGGGTATTGCTGAACTGCCAGACAGCCAAAAGCTGGTGGTGCAGTACGAAGACTTCTGCCAGCGCCCCGAACACTACTACAACGAGATTACCCGACGCCTCGTCGAGCAGGGCGGCGTTGATGCTGTGCCTGACTATTCAGGAGAAGCTGCGTTCTCAAATACTAACCGTTGGCGGTTGGAGGAGTATTCGCAGGGGGATGCGGAGCGGGTTTATCAAAAAATCGTGGACCAAAATCAATGACAGCAGCTGTAATGAGCAAGGTAAAGCGGAAAGCAAAGCAGGCCGCATCTGACCTTAACAAACGAATTAAAGCGGCCGGAAAAGAGAAATACTTTTGCATCGGCAGAAACAAAACAGGCACCACCTCACTGAAAGCCGCTTTCGAGGCCCTCGGTTACCCCGTTGGTAACCAGCGCAAAGCCGAAGTACTCACCGGTAGCCATTACTTCGAAGGCAACTTCCAGCCCATCATGGATTACTGCAAGTCTGCCCAGGTGTTCCAGGATGTGCCCTTCAGCTATCCGGAAACCTATAAGCATCTGGACAAAGTCTATCCGGGAAGCAAGTTTATCCTGACGGTGAGAGACGACGCGGATCAATGGTATCGCTCAATCACTCGCTTCCACGCTAAGAATTTTGGCAAGGATGGCAGGATTCCTACTGTGGCGGACCTTAAAGCTGCTCAGTACGTATGGCCCGGTTTTATGTACAACGTTGTGCGTGTGCATGGCACGACTGACGACGATCCTTACAACAAAGAAATAATGATTGCTCACTACGAGCGATACAATCGGGAAGTGATCGAATACTTCAAGGATCGGCCGAACGACCTCTTAGTGATCAACGTGGCGGAAAAGGGCGCTTACCGGAAGTTTGTGGAGTTTCTGGGTGTAGAATCGCCCCACGCTGACTTCCCTTGGGAAAACAAAACCTGATGCCGGGCTGCGTTGAATGAAGGCCATGAACCGAAAAATCGGTGCCGGCGTGTTGTGGAACCTGGCAAGCTTGTTCCTTACCCGCGGTGCCAGCACCATTTTTATGCTGTTTCTGGCCCGCATGCTGGCACCGGAAGCCTTCGGTTTGGTGGCCATGGCAGCCGTGGTGTTCGAACTGGCCAATGCGTTCATTAACTCGGGCCTGGGCGCGGCATTGATCCGCAGTAAAGAAGTATCTGATGCCGACCTGAACACTGTGTTTTACACCAACCTCGGACTAAGCTTCGCTGCGTATGCCGCCATTTTCGCTGGGGCGCCTTACATCGCAGCCTTTTATAGTCAGCCGGAGCTGACGGCACTGGTGCAGGTGATGGGCCTTGTGGTGTTCATCAATGCCGCAAAAATTGTTCAGTCAGCGGTGCTAAGTCGCAAGATGGACTTCAAAACCCAAATGAAGGCCAACACCATGGCCACCGTGGTGTCTGGCATTCTGGCCGTGACAGCGGCTTACCAGGGGTGGGGCGTGTGGAGCCTGGTGGTGCAAATGCTCAGCCAGGCTTTAGTTTCTGCATTGATGCTCTGGATGACCAGCAACTGGCGGCCGACCTGGCAGTTTTCTACTGAATCGTTCAAAAGACTGTTCGCGTTTGGGCGAAACCTGCTGGCGGAAGGGCTGCTTTCCGTGGCGTACCAGAACTCCTATATACTGGTAATAGGCAGGTTTTTCAGTGCAGAACTCACCGGCCTTTACTTTTTCGCAAAAAAAATCAGCAACCTGATTTCGCAGCAGCTAACCGGTGCGATTCAGCAGGCAACGTTTCCCGCGTTGTCCACCTTGCAAGACGACAACGAAACCCTGAAGTACAAATATCGCCAGATCATGCAGTTGATGATGTTTCTGATTGCGCCCATCATGATGCTGCTGGCGGCGTTAGCGCCCCTGCTAGTTAGCCTGGCATTTGACGAAAAGTGGCAAGGCGCAGTGCCATACCTGCAACTGCTGTGCGTGGTAGGGATGATTTACCCTCTCCACGCCCTGAACATGAACCTGCTCAACGTAAAAGGGCGCTCCGATCTGGTTTTCAAGGTCGGCCTGCTTAAAAAAGGCGTCAACCTCACCATGCTGTTCCTGGCTATACCCTACGGCATATTGGGAATTGTTGTGTCTCAGGTTATTGCCACTTTCCTAGCGCTCATACCAAACACATATTTCTCCGCCACGCTGGTTGGCTACTCCACCGTTGAGCAAGTGAAAGACGTATTCAAACCCATTAGTGCCGCGATTTTGGCCGGAGCAGGTGCATGGTGGACTGCACATGCGATACCAGCTCAACCGATGATTGTGTTGATGCTCTCCGGGCTTGTAGGGGCGGGAATATACATACTCGCCAGCTTTATCATTCGCGCCGAAGGGGCCTTGATGCTGTGGGGCAAAGTGTCTGGCAGGCTTCAGCGTGCATAAGTATTTGAAAAAAGTGGAATTTTATGTCGATTGAGCATTTGAAAACGGGTGATTTGGCACCTAAGCCGTCGGAGCCGAGGTCGGAAGCGGAGATTATGGCGGGGTGGAAGGGGGATTGGGATAAACCTGTTGTTAGTATTTGTTGTATCGCCTTTAATCACGAGAAATATATCGAAGATGCCCTGAACGGCTTTCTAAATCAAAAGACTAATTTTCCTTTTGAGATTTTAATTCACGACGACGCATCGAATGATTTAACTCCCCGTATAATTCGAGACTATGAACGTAGATATCCAAATATTGTTAAGGCAATATATCAAGTTGAAAATCAGTTTTCTAAGGGAAAAAGGCCCAATCCAGAGTTTAATTTCCCAAGGGCTGCGGGCGATTTTGTGGCGTTGTGCGAGGGGGACGATTTTTGGATTGACACAAATAAGTTGAACAAGCAGGTTCGGAATATTGCCTCGTTTCCCGAGTGTGACATGTGTTTTCACGAGACATTGAGCGTCGATTCGAAAGATAGAAAAGTGATTCGCAGAATGGTGGGTGACCTTGGTGCTGGCAAGTCGATTTTTCAGGCGGAAGATGTACTCCAGAAAGGGATTTCGTTTATCTCGACAAGCTCTTTGCTAGTTAGAACTGAATTTTTAATGCGTGAGGAGATAATCGGATTTTTAAGAGATTATGGTTCTGCATTTTTTATTAAATTCTTGTCTTCAACGAGCGGAGGGGCTGTTTATGTTTCGGATATGCCTATGTCTGTTTATAGAGTTCTTTCAGATGCTTCATATACGTTAAAGGCTAGGTCAGATTCTGAGTATGCATTATGTTCGATTTTAGATATAAATAATAACTTTGATAAAGCGAATCAGTTGACTGATTACAAGTACAGCTCGCTTTTTAAGAAGTTAAAGAACAAAGGGGTTTCAAATCTTATCCTCTCTGGTCGACTAAGTTCCCGTCAAAATGATAGGTTGTTTGAGGGTTCCATTGTCTATTTAAATTTTTTTAATCGAACTCTATTTAATTTGAGATGTTTTGTTCGGTTTTTTCCGAGTAAGTTACGTCGTGCACTTTTTGTTTTAATGTATCGGTAGAAAAGCTGGGAGCTCATTGGGTTTCTAATAGTGATCTCTGTGAATAATCCATTGTCAAGATCGATCAATTTTCAATGTCGGAAGTGGCGCTATATGAAAAAAGTCGCAATTCTGAATTTTCAGTATACAACGAAAAATTACGGCGCAGTTCTGCAGGCCGCTGCACTGGAGCATACTTGTCGAAAACTGGGACACGAAGCATGGCATCTGGACTATATTGGAAAACCGAGATTCTCACTAAAGAGTGAGGTAGGCCAGCTACTTCGTAAGTTGGGGCTGAGAAGGACACCTAAAGCCCAGCGAGTGGCCAACAAAAAAACCTTTGAGCGCTTCAGAAATGGCTTTATAAAAAGAACCCAGCGCATCCAATCGCCGAGGGAATTCTCAGCCATAGCGAGCGAATTTGATGCGGCAATTGTTGGTAGCGATCAAGTGTGGAGACCAGCATTCGCTATCGACGCCCTTGCTTTTTTCCTTGGGTACGTTCCTCAAGGCATAGATCGCATAGCTTATGCAGCTAGTTTTGGTACAGCGTCTTGGGAGCAGATAGAAAATACTGTTTTAACAGAGGCGGTGCGGAGAGAGCTGAAGCTGTTCAAAGCAATCTCTTGTCGCGAAGATTCCGGAGTGGAGATATGCAAGGATGTATTCGGCGTTGAGGCTGCGCATGTTCTCGACCCATTGCTTCTGGTTGATGGCCAGTTTTTTCATAATATTCTTGGAAAGTCCTCAAGAAAGTCCAGCGCCAACCTCATATACTACAAATTGGATAGCTCACCCGAATTTGTTCAAGACTTGGAAGTGATTAGCTCCGATTTTGGAAGTGATGCTGTTAATATTTATTTTAAGAATTCGAATGTTCTAGCATTCAATGAAGTACCAGATTGGTTAACGATGATTCTTGACGCCGAAGTCGTGATCACTGATTCATTCCATTGCATCTGTCTTGCCTTGCGGTTCGGGAAGGAAGTGATTTTCTGCCCTAATGAGAAACGAGGGCGAACGCGGCTGGATAGCCTGTTTAGGATGTTTGACATTGAGCTCGAGCAACTTGCTATCGATCTTAAAACTCCGATGTTCAAGTTGGTTGGGCATGGTGACATTAATGCTATCTTGGAAAAGCAGCGTTTGAAATCTATTGAATTTCTTAGCGAAGCATTAAATGGTTGATTTTTTATAAAAAACTTCTGGTTGCTAAAGTTTTGATGCTGACTAGAGTAAGTTGAGGTGTTTTTGGAACATAGAGTTAGCTGTATTATCACAACTTTCAATGAGCCGTATGAAGTGCTTGCAAGGTCTGTCCGATCTGCATTAGATTGTTCATCAATATTGAGCGAGATTCTAATCGTCGATGATGGCTCAGAAACTGACGTATCTGATCGCGTTGCTTTGTCCTTAGAGTCGTCTACACGTATACCTCTTAAGCTGCTTAAGAAAAAAAACGGTGGCCCGTCTTCCGCAAGAAACTTTGGAATAGAGAACGCTGTAGGGGACTGGATAATATTCCTGGATGCTGATGATATTTTGCTTCGTGAGGGGTTGGAAGCTAAGGTTAACAAAGTCTCAGCTTTAGACTCATCTTTGCTTGGTGGGATTTACGGAGGTTTTGTCTGGTCCCATACGCGCGAAGTTCAGAGCTTTGTGGTCTCAAGTAAGCCTGCGAATACCGATTCTGTTGGAGTCATTGGGTTGGTTCCCGGTGGGGTGCCATCCTATATTTTAAGGAAAAGTGCCTTAGTTGAAGTGGGATGTTTCGACAAGGCTTTAGATTTTAATGAAGATATTGATCTTCTTCTAAGAATGATTGATGCCGGATGGAAATTTTATGGCGTTAGTCAGCCAGGGTTTATTCGTACTACTAGCCCTAGTTCGCACACTAGAGCAAATAAAAGAAAAGCACTGTCTGGTAGTAGAAGTTTCCTTCGGAAAGCGTGGAATAAAGAACTGTTGAGTAAAAGAGAAGTTGTAAGACGTTATTTTGTTAATCTCTTATCTACGTTGAAAGCTTTGGTTTTGGATTTGAGCCGCTAGTTTTATTTGATGAGACCTTTTATGTCAATTCGTGTTCTGAAAGAAAGAATAAATATCTATCGACGTTATCCCCATTGGTCAAAACTAAAGTGCATTTTTGTGCATGTTCCTAAAGCTGCAGGCACGAGTGTGAACAAGGCGCTCTATGGTCGAACATTGGGCCATTACAGTGCGGCGGAGATCCAGAGCAAGTTCCCGGAGCTTTACGAAAGAGCCTATACGTTTTCACTGGTCAGAAACCCATGGGACAGAGTTCTTTCTGCATACCGGTTTGCCTGCGTTGGCAGAACGGATTCGATGGGCGTTCGTAATCCTGGTCAATACAAGATTCCGGAGTTCGAGTCTTTTGAGCGCTTCGTTTGTGAATGGTTGCCCCAGCAGAAAGCTGAGGAACTGGATTATATTTTTCGCCCTCAGTGGATGTTCGTTTGTGATGACCAGGGTGAGGTCATGGTTGAGCACCTCGGTCGCGTAGAGGCAATGGATAGAACCGCCAAATTGCTACAACAGAAAATCGGACGTGAAGTCCTTATTCGAAACGAAAATGCTACCAACGGGCTAAAGGCAGACTTCCGAAGTGAGTTTGTTAAGCCCTCTATGGTCGATATCGTTGAGACGATCTATTCTAAAGATATTGAGCTATTTGGATATGGCTTCGAGTAAGATAGATTTTAAAAGCGCAGAAAATTTTTCAATCTGGTGAATTCATTGAATATTATTTTGGTTGTTAAAGGTCTTGGTCTTGGAGGCGCTGAAAAGCACGTAGTCGATCTTGCTATCGCTTTAAAAAAACGAGGGTGTGATGTATCGGTTTTATATTTTATTAGAAGCCAGAGCGAGTTGGTTGGTGATTTGACGAAGCATGATGTTGAATGTCTGTGTCTCGATGGTGGTGTTTGGTGGCTTTCTGTAATTCCAAATGCGATAAAATTTTTAATTAACAAAAAACCAACAGTTGTTCATGCTCACCTTCCTGTTCCTGCGGTGATTTTCAGGCTTCTTAAGTTAGTCTTTAGATACCGCTTGATCTATACAGAACATAATGTCATCGATCGTCTTCATCCCATCACTAAGGCTGCTCATAAGGCTAGTCGTTTTCTTGACGATAGTGCGGTAAGTTGTTCTAAAGCGGTAGCAGATTCTCTGCCATGGAATAGTGTGGTGGTTGATAATGGAATTAGTGTTCCAGAAAGTTTAGAAAAAAAACCTATTACCAATCTTCTGAGGAGTCGATTAAGTATCGAAAAAGACTCTGTATTATTTGTCTGTATAGCTAATCTCTGGCCTAAGAAAAATCACAAGCTTTTGATAGGCGCGTTCGATAATGCGTTTAGAAATTTGGAAAATGCTAACGTCGATTTGGTTTTGGTTGGTCAAGATGGAACTGAAAGGGAGTCTCTAGAGCAATTCGCAAAAACATTGGATATGAGTAGTAGAGTTCACTTCATGGGCCCCTATCCAAATGCGAGCGAGTTACTTCCGGATGCGGACGTATTCTGTTTGTCGTCGTTCTATGAAGGGTTGCCGATTGCGCTGCTTGAAAGTATGGCGGTAGGTCTTCCTGCTATTGTTACCGATGTTGGCGGAATGGGTTCTGCAGTTGTTGATGGAGAGTCTGGGTTTGTTGTTTCATCAGCAGATTCATCTGGTTATGAAAAGGCTCTTCAAAAACTGTTCCTTGATCCGGCGCTAAGGGCGTCGATGGGCGCGAAGGCTCATAGCCTAGCGGTTGCGAAGTATTCCCAAAATCGAATGGTTGAGTCGTTGATTGGTGAATACCTTCCGGCTGAAGGGTAGCGATGGACCTTTTTATAGCTTTTTTTCTTGTTCTTTTTGCATTTTTTGCAGTTTCTCCGGTTTTGTTGGGAAGTCGTTGGGCCGTGCTACCGATTGCGTTCGCTTTTGGGGCGAGAATTTCCGCTGCTATCTTTCATCGGTATGTTCAGCCGTTACCAGAGGGTAGTTCCGACGCGCTGGTTTTTGACAGAGTGGCAGTTGCTTGGGCGACGGAATATGGGTGCTCTGGCTTCTTTGACCATTTCAATCCATCTGCTTCTTATGTTTATAGTTCCTTAATGGCAGTTGCTTATAGTTGCATTGATTATGTTCCTTTTTCTGTTCAGGTGCTGAATGTGTTGGTAGGTGTTTTCGGTGTCATCTTTTTGATGTCGGCTACAAAAACTGTCTGGGGAATTAAGTATGCTAAGAGAGTTGGATATGTTTTGGCTTTCTTTCCGTTTTTGGTTATGCTCTCGGCCGTAGGTCTACGGGAGTCTTTTATCTTCTCGTTATTTTCTCTGGGCATTTTCTCATTTGTAAAGTATAGCTATGGAAAGGGAAATTCCTGGTTAATTCTTTGCCTTGTCTCCTTCGGTCTTTCGTCGCTTTTCCATGGCGCAATGGCGTTGGCTATAGGCGGTGTTTTTATGGGTATAATGCTCAAACCAATGCTTGCGCCAATTCAGACAAAACAACAGTTTGGTTTTAATATCGTTCTCTTTTTGGTCATGCTAGCGATTTTTTGTTTAGGCATGGTATATGTCTATAGTCAAGTTTCGTTGCATAAGCTGGGTAGCTTGGATGAATTAGATGTTGATCAAATTTCAGCCGTTGTCTCAAGTCGAACAAAAGGGAATGCTGCCTATTTGACAGGGTTAGAGATGAATGGATTGTTCGATTTTCTCTGGCAAATTCCGATTAGAATGTTTTACTTTCTTTTTTCACCTTTCCCATGGAATATTTCGAGCCCTGCTCATGTGTTGGGTATGCTAGATGGTGTTTTTTATATAGTTATTAGTGCTATGTGTTTTAAGTATCGGAAGGAGATATTTAATAATCCAGTTTTGCTTCAAGTTTTATTGATTCTCCTCTTGATGTCTTTGGCATTTTCATTTGGAACGTCTAATTTTGGTACGGCGATACGCCATCGAGCCAAATTCTATCTTTGCATGCTCATTATAGTTGCTCCTTGTTTTTTTGGAGGTTGGCGACGATCTAATCGTTAGATGGTGTCGTCTCTCTATTTTTCGCTCATATGGCCGGTTCTGGTTTTTCTTGTTGTTTCTGTTTAGGAAGTTA
The DNA here is from genome assembly GCF_048285575.1 of Marinobacter sp. SBS5. NCBI lineage: Bacteria > Pseudomonadati > Pseudomonadota > Gammaproteobacteria > Pseudomonadales > Marinobacteraceae > Marinobacter > Marinobacter sp. SBS5. The sequence continues at coordinate 1,027,230 of NZ_JBLWAZ010000001.1, forward strand.
TGGACTTGCAGTGCCGCTGTTAGCTAGTCAGCAAGAGGCGGCAGCGGAGATGGTAATGCGATTGGGGGCGGGAATATTTCTTCGCGTGTTGCTTGGGAAAGAGTTATAGGAGTACGTTTGAAACCGGTCGTTTTTCTTACATCTAATACCTCTTGGTATCTATATAATTTTCGTCGCACTACTATTCAAGCGCTACGCGAGAGAGGGTGTCTAGTCATATGCCTGTCACCACTGGATGGCTTTAGTCGGCGGTTGACAGATGAGTTAAGCGCTGAGCATATCGCCTTGCCATTGGATGGTAAGGGTACCGGTGCGGTTCAGGAGCTTCGTAGCCTGCGATATATCTGGAAGGTGATGCGAAAGAATAAACCGGATTTTGTGTTCAACTTCACCGTGAAGATGAACATCTATTGCGGCTTGGTATGTGCACTTCAGAAAATCCCGTTTGCCAACAATATCTCGGGCTTGGGCACTGCATTCATTCACGATTCTTGGCTATTCCGGCGTGTCCGACAAATTTATGGTCTGGTGAATCAGCGGGCGCGGCACCTGTTTTTTCAAAATGACGAAGACCTTTCTGTTTTCCGGGGGAAAGGGATGCTAGGGACAACGCCTTTTACATTGCTGCCTGGATCCGGCGTCAATTTACAACGTTTTCAGCCCTTCCCTTTACCGCCATCTGACCCGATTAAGTTCATTCTGATTGCCCGGTTGCTGGGGGACAAAGGTGTTCGAGAATATGCAAAGGCCTGCGGGCAATTGAAGGCACAAGGCTTGAACGTGCGCTGTATGCTAGTCGGGCCGTTGGGGGTTAGTAACCGTACTGCCATCACCCAGGAAGAAGTGATGCATTGGGCGGCTCTTGGCTGGCTTGAGTATTTGGGTGAAACCGATGATGTGCGGCCGTTGATTAAAAAAGCTCATGTGCTGGTGCTGCCTTCCTATCGTGAGGGCATGCCTCGCACCGTGCTGGAGGCGGCTGCTATGGGGCGGCCCGCAATTGTCACGGATGTTCCAGGCTGCCGGCATGCAATAGAGCCTGATGTGACAGGGTGGTTATGCGAGGTGCGCAGCCCGGAGTCGTTAGCCCAGCAAATGAAGCGGGTTTATGAATTAAAACCATTCGAGCGGCAGCAAGCAGGTGATGCAGCGCGTCGGCGGATGGAAGAACATTTTAGTGAAGATCGCGTTGTTCAGTCTTATCTGAATTGTCTCCCCTATTGAGGATTTTATGTCGGCCTACCAAGAATTAAAAAGTTCTCTTACGGGTACCCCGAAAATCTGGCTAATCACTGGTGTCGCCGGCTTCATTGGCTCCAATCTGCTCGAGCATTTGCTGAAGCTGGATCAAACCGTCGTCGGCCTGGATAACTTCGCTACTGGTCATCAGCACAATTTGGACGAGGTTCAGTCTTTGGTTACTGCGGAACAGTGGTCACGATTCCGCTTTATGGAAGGGGATATTGCAAATCTTACTGATTGCCAGAGTGCCTGTGCTGGTGTGGATTATGTATTGCACCAAGCCGCGTTGGGTTCGGTGCCGCGTTCTATTAATGACCCGATTGCTAGTAATGCGGCCAACGTATCTGGTTTTCTGAATATGCTGGTGGCGGCGCGGGATGCTAAGGTTCAGAGCTTTACCTATGCGGCATCCAGTTCTACCTATGGCGATCATCCGGCTTTGCCCAAGGTAGAGGGCGTGATCGGTAACCCACTATCGCCTTACGCGGTCACCAAGTATGTGAATGAGTTGTACGCAGATGTGTTTGCACGTACCTACGGTTTCAAGGCCACGGGGCTGCGCTATTTCAATGTGTTTGGCCAGCGCCAGGACCCGAACGGAGCCTATGCGGCGGTGATTCCAAAGTGGGCTGCTGCGATGATCGCGGGGGAGTCGGTTTACATTAATGGTGATGGCGAAACCAGTCGGGATTTCTGTTTTATCGAGAATGCGGTTCAAGCAAACCTGCTGGCGGCTACCGCACCCGAGTCGGAAAGAGGTGAGGTTTATAATGTTGCCGTTGGCGACCGAACCTCTCTGAATATTCTGTTTGATTCCCTGAGAGATTCGCTGGCGGGCATTGGTTGTCCTTATGACGAGGAGCCGGTGCACAGGGAGTTCCGGGATGGCGATGTGCGGCACTCACAAGCCAGTATTGAGAAGGCCCAAGATCAGCTGGGTTATGAGCCTGAGTACCGGATTCAGGAAGGAATTGCGAAAGCCATGCCTTGGTATCGGGCCAACATCAAATAAAGTAGGTTTTATGAACGTTTTTGACGTATTCAACGGCGACGCCGATGGTATTTGTGCGCTGATTCAACTTCGCCTAGCGGAGCCCTGCGAATCCACACTCATTACCGGTGTAAAGCGCGACATCGCATTGGCTAAGCAGGTACCACTCGATTCTCCCGCCAAAGTGAATATTCTCGATATCAGCCTGGATAAGAATCGCGCTGCGGTCGATAGCCTCTTGGCAGCTGGCAGCTCCGTGTTTTATGTGGACCACCACTTCCCCGGTGAGACCTTGCCGGATGCACCGGGTTTTACGGCTCTCATTGATACACAGCCTACTACGTGTACCAGCTTGTTGGTGGACCAGCATTTATGCGGCCGTTTTCATAACTGGGCGATTGCTGCTGCATTCGGAGACAACCTGAATACGGTGGCTAAGGAGTTGGCCCAGAAGGCTGGCTTGACGTCTGAGCAGGCAGGTCTGCTGAAAACCCTTGGCGTGTGTATTAACTACAACGGTTACGGTTCTACGGTTGAGGATTTGCACTTCCACCCCGCCGATTTGTTGCGGGAGTTTGTGAAGTTTGCGGACCCGCTGGATTTGATTGCCTCTGAACCTGCTGCCTGGCAACAGTTGCGAGATGGTTATGACGCCGATATGGCAAAAGGCCTTGCTGCGCAGGTTCTGTCAGAAACCGACACGTCGTTGGTGGTGAAGTTGTCGAATGCAGCTTGGGCGCGGCGAGTTAGTGGAGTGTTGGGCAATGAGCTGGCCAACCGCAACCCGGATAAGGCTTGTGCGATCGTTACGGAGACAGAAAGCGATCATTATTTGGTGAGCATTCGGGCGCCTTTGAATAATCGTACTGGCGCAGACGAAGTTGCAAGACAGTTTCCTACCGGTGGTGGGCGTAAGGCGGCAGCCGGGATTAATGAGTTGCCCGCTGGTCAGTTGGACGAGTTTGTTGGCGTGATGGCTGGGTTTTGGAGGTAGGTTCAGGACTTGGGTGGGGTCAGACCCGTAGGGTCTGACCCCTATAAGCTGGAATACAATCTGGATTTAAGAAATGACATTAACCCCCCCTAAGAAAACTCACCTCAAGCAGCTTGAGGCGGAGTCGATTCATATTATTCGCGAAGTGGCGGCCGAGTTTGATAACCCGGTGATGCTGTATTCCATCGGTAAGGATTCTGCGGTCATGCTGCACCTCGCCATGAAGGCGTTTGCACCCGGTAAGCCGCCGTTCCCGTTGATGCACGTAGACACTACCTGGAAGTTCAAGGAGATGATTACCTTCCGGGATAAGATGGCCGAAAAACTGGGTATGAAGCTGATCGTGCATACGAATCAGGAAGGTGTGGAGCAAGGCATTGGGCCGTTCACCCACGGCAGTGCGACCCACACGGACGTGATGAAAACCCAGGCACTGAAGCAGGCGTTGGACAAGTATGGTTTCGATGCTGCGTTTGGTGGTGCCCGCCGGGACGAAGAGAAATCCCGCGCCAAAGAGCGTGTGTATTCCTTCCGCGACAAATTCCACCGCTGGGACCCAAAGAGCCAGCGCCCCGAATTGTGGAATTTGTACAACGGTAAGGTAAGTAAAGGCGAGAGTATTCGCGTGTTCCCGTTGTCGAACTGGACTGAGCTCGATATCTGGCAGTACATCTATTTGGAAAACATCGACATTGTGCCTTTGTACCTGGCCGCTGTGCGCCCGGTGGTGAAGCGTGACGGCACCTTGATTATGGTGGATGACGACCGAATGCCATTGGAGCCGGGTGAGAAGCCGATGATGAAGAAGGTGCGTTTCCGTACCTTGGGCTGTTACCCGCTCACCGGAGCGGTGGAGTCTGAAGCGGCCACGTTGCCGGAGATTATCCAGGAAATGCTGCTGACCACCACATCGGAGCGCCAGGGCCGGGTGATTGACCACGACGCGGCTGCATCGATGGAACAGAAAAAACGCGAAGGGTACTTTTAAGGAACTGTTATGTCTCATGCATCGGCTTTAATTGAAGAAGATATCCTCGCTTACCTGGATCAGCACGAAAACAAAGACTTGTTGCGGTTTTTGACCTGCGGCAGTGTAGATGACGGTAAATCCACCCTGATCGGTCGATTGTTGTTTGATTCCAAGCTTATATTTGAAGACCATTTGGCAGCACTGCACAAAGACAATGAGCGCCAGGGTAACGCGGGCGAGGCGCTGGATTTGGCGTTGTTGGTAGATGGCTTGGCGTCCGAGCGGGAGCAGGGCATTACCATTGATGTGGCCTACCGGTATTTTTCTACCGACAAGCGCAAGTTTATTATTGCGGACTGCCCGGGCCACGAGCAGTACACCCGTAACATGGCCACAGGTGCCTCCACCTGTGATCTCGCCATCGTGATGGTTGATGCCCGTAAAGGCGTGCTGACACAGTCTCGCCGCCACAGCTTTATTGTTTCTCTGTTAGGCCTGAAGCACGTGGTCGTCGCCATCAACAAGATGGACTTGGTGGAGTTCAGCGAAGAACGCTTCAACGACATTCGAGCAGAATACGAGAAGCTGGCTCGGCAGCTTGGCCTTGAAAACGTGTACTACGTGCCGATCTCGGCACTGAATGGCGACAACGTGGTGAACCGCAGCGAGAACACGCCTTGGTATCACGGCGAAACCTTGATGAATATTCTGGAGCAGGTTGAGCTGCGCACAGACCAGAACGTTACGGATTTTCGTTTCCCCGTGCAGTTTGTGAACCGCCCAAACCTGGATTTCCGTGGATACTGCGGCACGGTGGCTAGCGGTGTCGTTCACAAGGGCGATGAGCTGGCGGTGTTGCCTTCTGGTATGACCTCTCGTGTGAAAGGCATCCATACCTATGACGGTGAGCTTGAGCGGGCGTGGCCGGGCGACGCGGTGACCATCACGTTGGAAGATGAGGTCGACATTTCACGGGGTGATTTATTGGTTCACGCCAATCAGCAGCCAGAGATGGGCCAGCGCTTTGCCGCCAACGTGGTGTGGATGAGTGAGAAGGCTTTAGTTCCGGGGCGTGAGTACGGTATTAAAATCGGCACCAAGGTGACCGGTTGTTTCGTTAACAAGGTTTTAGAAGAGATTGACGTAAACAGCCTGGAGCGGAGTGCCCAAACAGCCAGTGGTCTTGAGCTGAATGGCATTGGTGTGTGTGACATTGAACTGGCTGAGCCGGTTGTCGTGGAAGGCTATCAGGATCACCCGGGGACGGGCGCCTTCATCTTGATTGATCGTTTAACCAACGTGACCGTTGCGGCCGGCATGGTAGAGCGTGCGCTGGATAGTGCAGGCGAGTTGCCCAAGCGTGAGTACACCGAAGCGGAGCGGAATTTGAACCGATACGTTCGTGAGAATTTCCCGGAGTGGGGGTGTAAAGAAGTATGAGCAACATCGTATGGCACGATCATAAAATAACACGCGCAGAGCGCTCGTCAAACAAAAACCAGAAGCCTTGTTTGCTTTGGTTTACGGGGCTGAGCGGTTCCGGTAAATCCACCATTGCCAATGCCTTGGATGTTGCCCTGCACGAGCGGGGTTACCATACATTCCTATTGGATGGCGACAACGTGCGCCACGGCTTGTGCAACGATTTGGGCTTTTCCGACGATGATCGTGAGGAAAACATCCGCCGGGTAGGTGAAGTGTGCAAATTGTTCGCCGATGCCGGGCTGATTGTCATGAGCGCGTTTATCTCGCCCTTCACCAGCGACCGCCGCATGGTACGCAAACTGTTCCCGGCCGGTGAATTTATCGAGGTTTTCATGGATGCCCCGCTGGAAACCTGCGAATCCCGCGATCCCAAAGGGCTCTATAAAAAAGCTCGCTCCGGTGAGATCAAGCATTTCACCGGGATCGATTCACCCTACGAGGTGCCGTCCCACCCCGAGCTTCGCCTGGACACCTCTCAGAACACGGTGGAGGAGTGCGTGGATTCGCTAATCGCGTACTTGCTGGACCGTGGAATGATCGCCCCAAAATAGTAACGCTATGGGGTCAGACCCCCGAACATTTGGCTGGGCCAAATGTATTGGGGGTCTGACCCCGTTCTGGAGTGCTTGAACGCATGGAATGGCAGGCCGTTTTTACGCTGATCACGTTGGCTGGGGTGTTGGGTACGTTGGCGTTAACGCGGTTGTCGGCGGATTTGGTGCTGATGGCTGCGTTGGCGTTGTTGTTGGTGAGTGGTGTGCTGGGGCCGGTTGAGGCGCTTTCTGGGTTCGCGAACCCCGGGGTAATCACCATTGCTACGTTGTATGTGGTGGCTGCGGGGTTGAAGGAAACTGGAGCAGTTCAGTGGATCGCGAGGTTATTGTTGGGGCATCCAAAAACGCAGCGCGGTGCACAGTTGCGAATGATCGCGCCGACCGGCGTATTGAGCGGTTTTATGAACAACACGGCGGTTGTGGCTATGTTTATCCCGGCCATTCAGGATTGGGCTCAGCGCTTGGGTGTGCCGGCGTCTAAACTTTTGCTCCCCCTGAGCTACGCAGCCATTCTGGGCGGCACCTGCACACTGATCGGAACCAGCACCAACCTCGTTGTTGATGGCATGTTGCAGAGCCGGCTGGGGATTAACCTAGGGGTGTTCGAACTTGCCTGGGTGGGCGTTCCGTTGTTAGTTGTTGGCGGTGCGTTTTTGGTTTTTATTGGCCATCGACTACTGCCCGACCGAGGTGGTTTGAGCGAGGAGCTCGATCAGGTTCGGGAGTATGGCGTTGAGGTTCAGGTAGAGGAGCGCGGGCCGCTGGCGGGTAAGACGATTGCTGAGGCGGGTTTGCGAGCACTGACTTATGGTTACCTGACGGAGATTGACCGTGAGGGGCGTTTGATCACGGCGGTGGAGCCAGACCGAACATTGCAGGCGGGCGATAAACTGTATTTCGTGGGTGCTCCGGAATGTGCCAGCGAACTGCGTCGGATTCAGGGGTTAAAGCCTGCTAACGGCAGTGTGCACAAGTTAGAAGTAGAGAATCACCAGCGCTGCTTGGTGGAGGTGGTTCTGGGGCCAGAGTTCCCAGCACTGAACAAGACGATTCGTGACAGCCGTTTTCGTACCCGCTTTAATGCCGTCATTTTTTCGGTGTCCAGAGAAGGGAAGCGGGTGCCGGGTAAGTTGGGTGATATCACGTTTCGGATGGGCGATACGCTGCTCTTGGAAGCAAGTCATCAGTTTGTTGAGCAGTACCGCTTTCGGCGGGACTTTTTACTGGTGAGTGCGCTCAACGATTCTACGCCGCCTGATTTTCGGAAGGCCCCAAGAGCGTTGGGTATTCTCGCGTTGATGGTGGTACTGAGTGCTTCCGGACTACTGTCGATTTTGGAATCTGCCTTTTTGGCAGCTGGCGCGATGATTGCCGCCGGTTGCATAACCGCAAGCAGGGCCCGTCGGAGTGTGGATTTACCAGTGTTGGTGGTGATTGCTTCGTCTTTTGCGTTGGGCAATGCGATGACGGAAACGGGGGCAGCTCAATGGGTGGTGGGAGGCTTGCTCGGTTTTGGCCCTCTGACCCCTTGGATGGCCTTGGCCATGGTGTATGTGTTGACGGCGCTGTTTACGGAAGTGATCACCAACAACGCGGCGGCTGTTTTGATGTTTCCTATCGCCTTGGCGGTTTCGGAGTATTTGGGGGTTAGTTTTTTGCCGTTCGCGGTCGCCGTGATGTTCGCGGCATCGGCTTCGTTTATTACTCCGTTGGGCTATCAAACGAACCTGATGGTGTACGGGCCGGGGCGCTATCAGTTTATGGATTATGTGCGGATTGGGGCGCCTTTGTCGGTGCTGGTGGCGTGTGTGGCGATTGCGTTGATACCGTTGGTTTGGGCGTTTGAAGGGTAGGGCGGCGTACTTTAGTCGATAGTCATCATATTGTGATTTAACAAGTGTTATTCTGTGCCGCCATCACCGGTACATCGAATGTAAATGTCGTCTAACGTGATGTTTTAGTAGGCGATGCAGATGTCATTCAGGAGAGTTGTCCATGGAAGCGGCTAGTCCGATCGGCCTTATGGCTGTTCTTTTTTCTTATGTATCCCTTTTCGTACTTCGCCCTGTAGCACATCATTTGCGGTTGATGGACACGCCAGACCATCGAAAATTGCACAAAGGGTCGGTGCCCTTGGTGGGTGGTTTAAGCGCATTCCTCGGTGTTTTCATAGCGTGGGTGATATGGATGCCCATGCTTAATGCTCATGGGCTGTTTTTGCTATGTGCTGCGTTACTGGTGATTGTGGGGGCCGTGGATGATGCCCGCGATCTGCCGGCTAAGTTGCGATTGGCTATTCAGGTGGTTCTTGGGGCTGTGCTGACGTTTGGTTCTGGCACGTCGTTAACCACGTTTGGAAATTTGCTGGGCCTTGGCCCCATTGAGTTAGGGCTTCTGGGGCCGCTGGTAACCATTGCAGCGGTTATCGGTGCGACGAATGCATTTAATATGGTGGATGGCATAGATGGCCTGGCCGGAAGCTTGTCTTTGGTTGCGCTCGGGTCTCTGGCGTTTTTGTTTGGCTCATCCTCTGGCTTCACTCCTGAGTTGGCGCTAGCCATGGGTATCGGGTGCGCCTTAGTGCCTTATTTGATGGCAAACCTGAGAATTCCGCCTTTCCGTCGCCGCATCTTCATGGGTGATGCCGGGTCGATGTTTATCGGGTTTGCGGTGGTGTGGATGCTGGTGAATGCTACCCAGCCAGGCCATACGGCCATGCGCCCGGTGACCGCGTTGTGGATTATTGCGGTTCCGTTGATGGACATGGTCGCGATTATGTTTCGGCGTGCCCGTAAAGGGCAGTCTGTGATGAAGCCGGATAGGGATCACCTGCATCATATTTTTATGCGTGCGGGCTTTACGGATCGTGAAGCATTGGTGGCCATCACGTTGGTTGCGTTGATTTTGGCCACTACCGGACTATTGGGTGAGGTCTACCAGGTGCCGGAGTGGTTTATGTTTTTGGCGTTTCTGGGTTTGTTTGCAGTGTATGACTGGTCGTTGCGGCATGTTTGGCGGCTTTTGGTTGTGTTTCGAGGGCGCGGCACGATTTGAAAAGGTATTTGGTCGAGGTTAAGAAAACGGGGCGTTGTCCCCGTTTTCTTTTTTTAGGCGAAGTGTAACCGTGCGAACCTGAAAACCGCCGCCGAAACGCGTAAAATGCCTGACCCATGGGCATTGGCGCAACCATCTTCAATAAGGTATTGCAGTTTATGGTAGACAAACTAGAGAACCAGCAACCGTGTGTCCGCAGCGAGCTTTCGGTCGTGGATATGGCGGTCACGATTATTCGGCGACGTCGAGCATTTCTGGTGGCGTTGATAGTTGTATTTTTTGCGGCCCTTGGTTTTGCTGTTTTGCCTGCCGACGAGTACGAATATACGAGCTTGGTGCAACTCGCAAAGGATGCTGAAGGTGAGACAATAGAGTCTGTAGATACGTTGGTTGAAACCTTCGAGAGGCGATGGCTTCCGCAGGTGGAACGCTCGTACGAAACGGAATTTGGAGAGATGCCTTTCGAAGTGAACTTCAAGGCTTCCCAGTCGGGCGGGGTCATTCGATTGACTACTTTGGCTACTGACGAATTGAGTAGCAATGTGGAAGAAGCGCACTCTGAACTGCTCGCTGTTTTTATGAAGAGGCAGGAGTTACTGGTTAAGAGAAAGCAGCAGGTAGCAGCTCGACAGATTCAATCGTTACAAGAACTTAGGAGCTCATTGGGGGAAGACCGACCAAGTGCCGATGCTGATATGTCCTTGGCTGCCCGTATTGCAGAGTTGCAAGTCGATGCGGATGCATTGATTGAAGCGGAAGTTATCGCGGTCAGTAAGCGTAGCTTTCAACCTAAAGGGCCGCATAGGTTGTTTATTGTTGCGGTTGGCATCCTCCTCGGTCTTGTCGTTGGCGTTTTGACGGTGTTGTTTATAGAGTTTGGTAGCGCCGTTAAGGCTCGATTGAGGTCAGGTGAACCTTGCTAGTCATTAGAGACGAGAATCGTGGCTCGATTCGTTAGGGCGTTTGGCGCCAGAGTGATCTCGGCTGGCGGCAGTCTGGTTATCGTATTGGTTCTGGCCAAGTTTTTTGGCGTAGAAGCGTTAGGGGTTTTTGCGGTTGCCCATGCGTTTTTCGTCGCTGGTTCACTGGTCGCCACTTGGGGCGCGGGCAACGCGTTAATGAAGTTTGTGGGTGCAGATCGTTTAAGCGCCGGCACTTTGTGCATTGTCGTTTTCGCATTCAAGCGCGCAATGTGGGTTGGGGTTGTTTTGGGGGCGGTTTTGGCCGCTTCAGCCCCTTGGTTAGCCGACCGTTTCGATATGGTGGAGTTGTCCCCAATTCTGGTTGGTGTCGCTGTTTCTATACCGCTGATGGGATTGGTGCGGGTGCTTTCGGGTATATACAAGGGGCTGGGCCGCGCAGACATCGGGTGCCTATTGGATAATGGCGGCGTTTTGCTGGCAATGTCGTTATTGTCGGTGGTGAGCGTTTGGTTAAGCGGTGAATTTGCGAACACGCTTGCGGTGTCTTACGGAATTGCGACGCTCGCGTTTCTTGTGTTCGGCCTGGTTGGACTTCATGGGTACTGGAAGCAATTGTTGGCCGCTTCAGCCGACGGGGGTGCCGTCGGTATGGGGGTGCATCGTGAAGACTATAAACGCTATAAAAGTGTTGCCCAAGATTTCCTGTACGTAAATTGTAGCAGTCTCCTGATGCATTCTGGCGCCTTTATCCTGGCAGGTTTATATCTGAGTAAACAGGACGTTGGTTTATTAAAGGCGGCTCAGCAGGTGGCGGTTGCCGTTGAGTTCGTGCAAATGGTGCTGAATGCCATCTATCCGCCGAAGTTCGCTCGTGCATGGGCTAAGCGTAATACCGCTGAGCTACGATCGTTGGTGCATAGTTGTTTTGTGTTGGGCTTTTGGGGCGCTTTCCCATTTTATGTTGTGATTACTTTGTGGCCAGGGGGGGTGTTGAGTTTGCTTGATAAGGCCCTGGCACAAGGCGGGGGGGTGTTGATTCTTGTGGCCACAGGGCAGATGGTCAATGTGTTAACGGGCCCTGGAACGCAACTCTTGGGAATGACCGATTACTCCCGTCGGATGCGGAATATTTCGATTGCTTCTTACGTTTTGTCATTCTCCGTTATGGTCCCGTTGATGGAGGCGTTTTCTGTAGAAGGTGGCGCGATTGCGTTGCTTTTGTTCATCGCTCTTCCCAATGTTGTTGCCTTATATTACGCCACTAAGCTGGTAAGTATCAGAGTCGTTCCAAGTTTTCGAGATTTTTGGGGGATCACCAAGCGCTGCGTTGCAATCAATCTAGGGCGTACTTAAAGCATGATGCTCATTGAACGGGATAGTGTGCTGGTTTTTCTGGGGGCTTTCTTTTTTTATGTTCTCATGGCATTTGGCGGTTTTTTCTCGTTTTTGTCGCAGTATGTTTTCTTTTCATTATCTGTCTTGTTGATTTTTTTTGCATCGGTGTTTTTTTATCTGCTTAAGTCTCGTGGATCTGAGTTTGGTTTCGTCTTTTATGTGTTGCTTGTCTTTAGTGTTTTTTTGCTGATCGGAACAATTCGGAGCTATGAGCCCGTTTACGCATTAGAGAAATTCGATGCGTTCATTGTTGTGACCTTAATAGCGAGTATTTTATCCGGAAAACTCATATCAAATTACGGCCAATATCGATTCTGGCATTATTATCTCTTTGTTTCGCTGGCGATTCTCGCGATGACCGTCCTGTTCAAGTTGAAGTTCGGGTTAATGGATCGTGACGTTCGTTTCTTTCTGAACGGTCCGATAGTTTTTGGTTGGCTAATGGGGTTTGCCGCGCTGGTGTCCTACGTAAATTTTCTTCGGCGACAGAAATTGCACCTGTTGCTGGCAACAGCGTTGTTTTCATTGGCGGTAGTCTGGACAGCGTCGAAGGGCCCGCTTGTAGCCTTGGCTTTTGTCTTCTTGTATTTTTCCGTGACCCATCGTATTGGCCGGCGTTATCTGCTACTCGGTGGTTTTTTGGCGATAGGTGTCGCAGCCGTTTTCTTTGATGTGTTATGGACGGCGTTTTTGGATTCAAGATTTTCCGGCGTGTATAGACTGGCCCAGGCGGATGTAACTCAGTCTGACTGGGGCTCTATTGGAATCAGGCAGGCGATGTTGTTTGATTCATTAGCTAAAGTTTTGGAGTTCCCTCTGCTTGGTATTGGTTTGGGAAATTATCAGTACGATGTATTGTTTTATCCACACAATGAACATTTGGAAGTGTTTTTAGAGCTGGGTGTATTTGCGGGTTTTTTTCACGTTTTGGTTGTGATGTGGATGCTGGTGAAAAGTAACGTAGAGTACAGAGGCTATATTTTGTTCTTTGTGTTGTGTACGTCGTTTAGTGGCGATATAGGCTATCTTCGGTTCGTTTACGTGTTTGGATTTTTGGGAGTTATTCTTCGAACCTCCTACGTTATGAAAAACTGCAAATGTTAAATAATGCATGAAAGTGCTGTCTTACAGATGGTGCTAAATTACCGGATAGGTTTAGATAAATGCGAATTGTTTACCTACATCAATATTTTAATACTCCGGATATGGTCGGGGGCACCCGGTCATATGAAATGGCTCGCCGGATGGTGATGGCCGGCCATCAAGTGGACATGGTTACTTCAAGAACTGACAATGCTTTCACGGGTAACGAGTGGGTGCGGGAAAGCATTTCGGGTATTAACGTTCATTGGTTGCCGGTTCAATACAACAATTCAATGAGTATTGCGCGGCGACTTCTCGCATTTACGGAGTTTGCTCGAAAGGCCGGAGCTTATGCGGCGAAGTTAGAGGCTGATGTTGTTTTTGCATCCAGTACGCCTCTCACGATAGCGCTTCCAGGCGTGCGCGCCAGCCGAAAGCGAAAAGTCCCGCTGGTTTTTGAAGTCAGGGATCTGTGGCCGGAAGTGCCGATTGCGATGGGAGCACTTCGTCTACCAGGGAGCGCTTTCCTCGCTAAGCGGCTTGAAAATTGGGCGTATGAGAATTCTGAGAGGATTGTTGCTTTATCACCCGGTATGCGCGAAGGGGTGATCAACGCGGGCATTGATCCCGCCAAAGTTTCTTGCATACCCAATAGTGCGGATATTGATTTGTTTAACTGCGCCCCGTCGGTTGGTGAGGGCTTTAGGGCCTGTCGCCCTTGGCTTGGAGAGCGCCCCCTTGTTTTGTACGCCGGGACTTTTGGCCGTGTAAACGGGGTAGATTACATGGTGAAGCTTGCCGAGAAGATGCTGGGCATTAACTCTGACGTGCGTTTTCTCGCGGTTGGAGCCGGAGCTGAATGGGATAGCGTGCGGAACCTGGCGAGTGCTTCCGGTGTGCTCGATGTCAATTTCTTCATGGAAAGCGCGGTGCCTAAGAAAGAGGTTGCTCAAATGTTCTCTGCGGCGACAATATGCTGTTCTTGGGTGATCGGGATGGAGGAGCTTTGGAAGAATAGTGCGAACAAGGTTTTTGATGCCATGGCCGCAGCCAAACCCGTTGCTATAAACCACGGAGGGTGGCAAAAACAACTCATTGAAGATCACTGCATTGGCGTGGTTCTGCCGACTGAAGTCAGTGATGCGGCGGCTATAAAGTTAAATGAGTTTTTGCTGCAACCCGCGCTGGTTGAGTCTGCCGGGCAAGCGGCATTTAAGCTAGCTGAGGCTGAGTTTTCTAGGGATATACTGGCCAAGCGCCTAATCGGCGTACTTGGAGAGGCAGTTGAGTCGTGATTAAGCGTGTGTTTGATGTTGTTGTTTCTGGGGGAGCCCTGCTGGTTCTGTTTCCTCTTCTAATGATTCTTGCGGTTGTTGTTGCCTCTAAGTTAGGCCGACCTGTGTTGTTTTCGCAGTTGCGCCCAGGGTTGGGGGGCAAGCCTTTTCGTATGGTGAAGTTTCGCACGATGACGGATCAGCGGGATGCGAATGGCGAGTTGCTGCCGGATTCGGAGCGTATGACCGGCTTCGGCCGGTTTTTGCGTTCGACGAGCCTTGATGAGCTTCCGGAACTTTGGAATGTCTTGAAAGGTGATATGAGTCTTGTTGGGCCAAGGCCGCTGTTGATGAGCTATTTGTCGCTGTATTCCGAAGAGCAATACCGTCGCCACGATGTTCGCCCTGGCGTGACGGGTTGGGCACAGATAAATGGCCGTAATGCGATCTCTTGGGAAGAGAAATTCAAACTGGATGTATGGTATGTGGACAACCGGTCGTTCTGGCTGGATTTAAAGATACTGTTTTTGACCGTGAAAAAGGTTCTCGTGCGAGATGGAATTAGTGGTGAGGGGGAAGTTACTATGGCACCTTTTACCGGTAGCGAAAAAAAGGATATGAAGTGATATGGCCCAAACACTGGTAGGAATTTACGGTGCAAGCGGGCTAGGACGCGAAGTCTTGCCCTTGGTCCGCGCCCAGCTGCTGGCAGTCGATACTGATTTCGTTTTTGTGGACGATGGTGACGTTGGTGCTTCGGTTAATGGCTATAGGGTTCTGAGTTACCAACAGTTTTTGGCTTCTGATTCGCCGGTTAAGCAGATTGTTTTCGCGATAGCTGATGGTAAAGTCAGAGAGTCGCTCGCGCAAAAGTGTTCCAACGATGGTATCCCTGTGCTTTCAGTGAGAGCTGACAATGTGGTTGTGCTTGACGACGTATCAATCGATGAGGGAGCGATTCTTTCTCATTTTACTCAGCTTACTTCCAATATTCGCATTGGTAAGCATTTTCACGCGAACATATACAGCTATGTAGCCCATGACTGTGTGATTGGCGATTATGTGACTTTTGCGCCATCAGTTCGCTGTAATGGCAACATAATTATTGAAGATCACGCATATATTGGAACAGGGGCTATCATCAAACAGGGCACCCCCGATAAACCTCTGGTAATTGGCCGAGGTTCGGTTGTTGGTATGGGGGCAGTAGTTACAAAGGATGTCCCGCCGGGGGTTACTGTGGTTGGCAACCCTGCTAAGGTATTTGCGCCCCGAAAATCGTAAAGCGCGCCTCTGCATTCAATCTTAAATGGTTGTCTTATTATTCAATCTCGAAATAGAACTAATTAATCATGCTGAATGGACCGTTTTCCCCTTGGCCATCTTTTACCGAAGAAGAGGCCAATGCTGTACGCGATGTGCTGTTGTCTAATAAGGTTAATTACTGGACTGGGCAGGAGTGTCGTGAGTTCGAGCGAGAATTTGCGGCTTTTGCAGACGCAGGACACGCCATTGCGGTGGCGAATGGTACGGTGGCACTGGACCTGGCGTTGAGGGGGCTGGGCATTGGTCCGGGGGATGAGATTGTGGTTACGCCACGAACTTTTCTGGCATCCGTTTCAAGTATTGTGACTGCGGGAGCCACCCCGGTGTTCGCGGATGTTGATCGGGACAGCCAGAACATTACGCCTGAAACTGTGCGTGATGTGATAACCCCGCGTACCAAGGCTATCGTATGTGTTCACTTGGCGGGTTGGCCTTGTGACATGGAAGGCTTTATGGCGTTAGCAGATGAATATGGCCTTCTTGTGATTGAAGACTGTGCCCAGGCCCACGGTGCTCGTTACAAAGACCGATCAGTGGGAGCACTTGGCCACGTGGGTTGCTGGTCGTTCTGTCAGGACAAAATCATGACGACTGGCGGCGAAGGCGGCATGGTGACGACCAATGACAAGGCGTTGTGGAAGCGTATGTGGGCCTTCAAGGATCACGGAAAAAGCTGGGATGCCGTCTACGAACGTGAGCATCCACCTGGCTTTAGATGGTTACATGAAAGTTTTGGTACGAACTGGCGAATGACCGAAATGCAGGCTGTGATTGGCCGTATCCAGTTGCAGCGGATGACGCACTGGCATCAGCAGCGCATTCGTTATGCCGAACAAATCTGGAGCACCGCTCGTGCGCTTCCGGGGTTACGAGTCCCAGAGGTTGAAGAGTATGTCGAGCATGCAGCCTATAAGACATATGTGTTCGTAGAGTCTGAAAAATTGTCAGAAGGCTGGAGCCGTGATCGAATCCAGCAAGCCATCGTCGATGCTGGCGTACCTTGTTTCTCTGGATCGTGTTCGGAAGTGTATTTAGAGAAAGCGTTCGACAATACCGGATTACGCCCCGAGCAGCGCTTGTCTGTTGCTCAGGAGCTGGGTGAAACCAGCTTGATGTTTTTGGTGCATCCCACGCTTACGGTGCAGGAAATAGAGAAAACCTGCCGCGTATTGCAGGATGTGATGGTAGAAGCATCTGAATGAGTTGGTGTGGTTTAAAGGAGTGTGGAGTGTGAGAAATAGGATGATTAATAAAGTTCTGCACTTTTCACGGCCAACAAAACGAGCGATTTCCGTGATCACGGACATTGTGCTGTTGTTAGTGGCGATATGGGCAGCCTTTGCTTTACGGTTTGAGAGCCTTTCTTGGGTGCCTGGTTGGCATCAGTTGTGGGTATCGGGCGCGACAGTGCTCTTCACTGTTGTGGCTTTCGTGAAACTCGGTTTGTATCGCGCTGTCATTCGATACCTGAGTGAGTACGCCTTTCTCGCCATCCTTTTTGGGGTGGTTATATCCAGCATTTCATTGATTGTTTTTGGGTTTCTATTTCAGGCCTTGGTGCCGCGTTCGGTGCCTGTTTTATACGGCGCGTTTGCATTTTTATTGGTTGCCGGAACGCGGTTTGCAGTGAGAAGTATTGTCCGCCAACCGGGGCGGAGCTCCAAGGAGGCGGTGCTGATTGTAGGGGCCGGACCGAAGGGGATGCAGCTGGCTTCCGCGCTTGCTCAAGGCGTTGAGTTTAGGCCTGTTGGTTTTGTCTCGTTGGTTGAATCAAATCATAAATCGCTAATTGGAAACCTTCCCGTTTTCTCTATCGCACATATTGAAAAGGCGGTTCGCAAACAGGACGCTTCTCGTGTGTTGCTTGCTCTGGAAGACAGTGCACCGGTTAACCGTAAGCAGTTAATGCAGGTGCTTGAGCAGTTATCGGTACCCGTTCAAACCGTTCCTTCCATGTCGGAGTTAGTGGCAGGGCAGGCCCGGATTAATGATATTCGAGACTTGGAAATTGAAGATCTCTTGGGGCGAGACCCGGTTCGCCCTGATGCTGCTGCTGTTACTCAGAGTCTTTTCGGGAAGTCAGTTCTTGTGACAGGCGCGGGAGGTTCTATCGGCTCGGAGCTGTGCAGGCAGATTCTGAAGCACAAGCCAAAAACTTTGGTGTTGTTCGAGCAATCTGAGTTTTCACTGTACTCGATTGAACGCGAACTCAGGACAATTAACCAGATTGAAGGATTGAATGTTTCGTTGCAGGCAGTTCTGGGCAACGTCGTACATCGTCGCCGGTGTGAGACCGTTATGCGCACGTTTGGCGTTCAGGCAGTCTATCATGCAGCAGCCTACAAGCATGTGCCGCTCGTTGAGCACAATGTAATTGAAGGTGTTCAAAATAACGTATTTGGTACCTGGCACGCGGCGGAAGCGGCGGTAGCGGCGGGCGTTGAGCGCTTTGTTCTGATCTCAACCGATAAAGCAGTGCGCCCGACCAATGTTATGGGCGCCAGTAAGCGCTTGGCTGAGTTGGTGCTGCAGGGCTTGGCGCAGCGCGAGAGCAAGACGGTATTTTCTATGGTGCGTTTCGGCAACGTTCTGGGTTCTTCTGGCTCGGTTGTTCCGTTGTTCCGCGATCAGATCCGTGACGGTGGGCCGGTGACCGTCACGCACAAAGATATTATTCGTTACTTCATGACCATTCCGGAAGCAAGCCAGTTGGTACTGCAGGCTGGCAGTATGGGCAAGGGCGGTGAAGTGTTTGTGCTGGACATGGGCGAGCCTGTGAAGATCGCCGATCTGGCCCGCAAGATGATTCACTTGATGGGGCTGGAAGAAAAAACCGACGAGAACCCTTCGGGTGACATTGAAATTGTTTATTCGGGGCTACGCCCGGGCGAGAAACTGTTTGAAGAACTGCTGATTGGTGATGACCCTCAGGGTACTGAACATCCGCGCATTATGATGGCTAAGGAGGTCTCAATGCCGTGGGATGAGGTGCGTGGTTTGTTGGATAAGCTTGCTGAGGCTAGTCGCGAGTTTGATTGTGGTAGCGTTGTGTCGATGTTGCGTGAAGCGCCGACCGGGTACTCGCCGAATGGGGATGTGGTTGATCTGGTGTGGTGCCTTAGCAGCCGTGACCAGAATGACCTAGATGCTCGTATAGCGAAGGTTCATCATTTGCCTGGCGTTAATCCGCACTGAGTTTGGTTCTGTAGGTGCATGGAACGCTTCGTTCAACAAGGATTGTTGCATGATTGAGATTAATCACCATGGCGCGGTGAACGGCGTTACCGGCTCTTGCCACGAACTTTCTTTAACCTCGGACGACAGCCGCTCTAAAAGCGCAGTCCTCATAGACTGCGGCTTATTCCAGGGCACAGAGGCGAAGGGGCGCTCCTCCGCCGAAGACCTAGCCATAGATTTTTCCATCGCTCACATCCGCGCCAAGATTCATCAGGTAAGCGGTTATTCCGCTCACGCCGGGCAGGAAGATTTGTTGCGGTTTATTGAAGGTATTCCTGTACCGCCCAAAGAAATTCGTATCGTTCACGGTGACGACGACGCAAAGGCAACGTTTAAACGAGAACTAGAAGCTCGGTTGCCCAATACACAGATTTTGATACCTGGGGTCAGACCCCCGGGCATTTGACCAATTAAAATGTATTTGGGGTCTGACCCCATTCCATGGTTTGGAGGAGTGATGAAGAAAATTGCAGTTGTGGGTTTGGGCTATGTGGGTTTGCCACTGGCAGCGGCGTTTGGTGAAAAACGCGAGGTGGTGGGTTTTGATATCAACACCAAGCGCATCGAAGAGCTGAAAGATGGCGTGGATTTCACCCGCGAGCTGTCCAGCGAGGAGTTGGCAACCGCAACTCAGTTGTCGTTCACGGATTCGGTAGAAGGTATTGCGGATTGCCAGGTTTATATCGTGACCGTACCGACTCCGATTGATGAATTTAAAACTCCAGACCTGACCCCACTCGTCAAAGCCAGCGAAACCGTAGGCAAGGCGCTGAAGCAGGGCGATATCGTCATTTACGAATCCACCGTGTACCCAGGTGCTACCGAAGAAGTGTGTGTGCCTGTCTTGGAGAAGGTGTCTGGCCTTACATTCAATAAAGACTTCTTCGCCGGTTATAGCCCTGAGCGTATTAACCCGGGTGATAAAGCGCACCGTGTTACGACCATTATGAAAGTGACTTCTGGCTCCACGCCGGAAATTGCCGATGAAGTGGATGCGCTGTACGCCGATATTATTACCGCCGGCACTCATAAGGCCAGTTCCATTAAAGTAGCAGAAGCCGCGAAGGTGATTGAAAACACTCAGCGCGATTTGAACATTGCGTTGATGAATGAGTTGTCTATGATTTTCGCCAAGCTGGGTATTGATACTCATGAAGTATTGGCAGCGGCCGGTACTAAATGGAACTTTCTGCCGTTTAAGCCAGGTTTGGTAGGTGGCCATTGTATTGGCGTCGACCCGTATTATTTGACCCATAAAGCTCAGGCGATTGGTTATCATCCGGAAATCATTCTGGCTGGCCGCCGGGTAAACGACAATATGGGGCCTTATGCGGCTTCTGAGTTGGTTAAGGCGATGATTAAGAATGGCCAAGCGGTTTCCGGCGCGAAAGTGTTGGTGATGGGCCTTACGTTTAAAGAAAACTGCCCGGATTTGCGGAATACCCGGGTTGTTGACGTAATCGAAGAGCTAAAAGATTATAACTGCGAAGTGCACGTAACCGATTGCTGGGCAGACAATGCTGAGGCAGAGGAGGAATACGGTATTTCGTTGGTGGATAATCCTGAAAACGGATATTACGACGCGGTGTTCCTCGCGGTACCTCATAACGAGTATTCGGCAATGAGTGCGCAGCAGTTGAGGGCCTATGCGAAAGATAAGGGTATTCTTTTCGATCTGAAAGGCGTTTTGCCCTTGGGTGAAGCTGATATCCGATTGTAATAACCGAGTCAGATATCATTTTAAAAGCCGACCATAGTGTCGGCTTTTTTTATAATCTTTAATTAAACTTCTTTACGAGTGCCCAATTTATTTATTAATATGCAGCCTGACTTTCCGGTCATGTTTTTTTTGTTTAAATCATCAGATATAAGGTCTTATTTTCATGGCGAAGATCAACGATTACTATCAGAAAAAACAGCTTATGGAAAAGCTTGCGGCAGAGCTGGAGCAGCTCGAAAACGACCAAGCGCTGAAGCGTGAGTTGGAGTTTGAAAATAAAGTTCGTGAGTTAATGACTGAATACGACAAGTCACCAAAGCATGTATTGCAGATTCTGGCAGCGATTGATCCTTCTATTGCCGGTACTAAAGCAGAAACTGCAACAGGTACTCGTGCTAAGCGCCCGATGAAGACCTATAAAAACCCGCATACCGGTGAAGTGGTTAAAACCCGTGGCGGTAACCACAAAACTCTGAACGAGTGGCGTGAAAAGTACGGTAAAGAAGCGGTTCAGAGCTGGCAGCAGCAGGACTAAATCGCTTTAATAAACCCCTTTCCCGCAATGGGGAAGGGGTTATGAATAAATCACTACCTTATTCCGCCCCCCTTTTTTACCCCTATACAAAGCCTTGTCCGCCTCTTGCATCCATTGCATATAATTCTCCGGCTCACCCGTTAATTGCGCTATACCCATGCTGATGGTGTATTGGACATCACCCGCGGTGGTGTTGACCGTGCTCTGTGCAATGGTTTCCCGTATACGCTCGCACAGAATGCGTGCGTTCTCTGCATCGGTTTCAGGCAGGATAATGCCGAACTCTTCCCCGCCGTAACGGCCTGCGGAATCGGATTGGCGAATGCTGTCGCGAGTAACTTGTGCGGTGTGGCGAATCACATCGTCGCCGGCGAGGTGGCCGTATGTATCGTTTACGGCTTTGAAGTGGTCGATGTCGAACATCACTAAGGTGGTGGTTTGGCCATATCGGCCGTAGCGTTCGAATTCTGCATCCACCAGGTTTTCCCAGGTGCCCCGGTTGAGCAGCCCCGTGAGCCGGTCGGTCATGCTCAGTTTGGCCAGCTGTTCGTTCGCGCGTTCCAAGGCGCGCCTGCTGCTGGCGAATTCGGTGACGTCGTAAATCAGCAGGCAGACCTTGTCGACCTTCCCTGCCGAGTTGGTGAGTGGGCTGATGGTCAGGTTTTGAAACATGAATTCTTCGGTGCCCGTTATAGGGCGGGAATTGCGAAACTTGAACAGGTAAGGGCGCTGCTCCCATGAGGTGAAGGCTCGGGTTTTCAGTGTGGTGACGGAATCCACCTTCCGCGTGAGCCAGGCTTTCGGGATATCGGGGAAGACGTTAAAAATCTGTTGGCCACGAATTTGTGTGGCGGTGATGCCGCTATGATTTTCCATAAAGCCATTCCACGCTTGCACGCGAAAATCGAGATCTAGCACCACCAGGCCGACCTCCACGGTTTCGATCATGTCAGCCAACCAATGGAAGGCGTCTGCGTTTTGCGATTCAAAAGCCATGGTCAGTCCACCAGATATTCGAGACGTTTTTCCAGAAAGGGTACAGAGTCTTCGGTAAACAGCACCAGCATGTCACAGCGAATATCCCGGTTTTCGATGGTGTAGCAAATTTCCAGGCACAGTAACTGCTCTTCCCGGCTGCTGTGATGTTCCAATAATTCGTTGATAGGGCGGTGTTGGCCCAGCACGGTCGGGTGGCCAAGCCCCAATTTGATGTCGAGCTGATCGCTCACGCCGTTCAGGAAGGCGCCAAACAGTATGCTGGACATGTCCATTAACACTTCAACATTGATGGCATCGCCTTCTACGCCTTCGTAATGCAGCAGCTCCGCCATTTCTTTAAAACAGGCATCGTCGAATAGAAGCAGTGCCTCACCGGCTAAGCCCGCACCTGTAAAGCCTTGGCATACGGCTGAGAAAGTGTTGCCAGCGTCTGCCGACGAGATCGCCA
Organism: Marinobacter sp. SBS5; assembly: GCF_048285575.1. NCBI lineage: Bacteria > Pseudomonadati > Pseudomonadota > Gammaproteobacteria > Pseudomonadales > Marinobacteraceae > Marinobacter > Marinobacter sp. SBS5. Next base: position 1,049,460 of record NZ_JBLWAZ010000001.1, read on the forward strand.
TGTGCAGTTCTGAGCTGGCAATAAAGGCAACTTTCGGGATGGGCTGTTTGACGAACACACGCAGCAGCCGGGCAAGAAGGTCAGACGACCGGCCCATGGCGACGTTGGCGGTTTCTTGAAGGTATTCTGCCAAACTGATCGAAATCTCCGGCGTGCGGCTCGGCTCTAGAAATGAGCTATTTTGCGTAGCGAGAGCGGAGAGCTCTTCGGGCCGGAAAAAACCGTATTCCTGCAGTAAATCTTCGACCAGTTCGGTGCTCGTAGGCTTTTTGATGAAGTCGATGGCGCCGAGTTTGCGCACTCGTTCTCGCGCTTCGGGCTGTATGTCACCGGATACCACGATGGTAAGCACGGGAAGGTCTTCTTTGCGGATATGTTCCAGTACCTGGTAGCCGTCTAGGCCCGGCATGTTTAGGTCCAGAAACAGCAGCTCCGCTTCGCCTTTACGCAGAATGGTAAGGGCTTCTTCGCCGTCTTGGGCGAATAACACTTGGTCAGCTAAGCCAGCGGGCAGTGCGCGGGCCATTTGTTTTCGGGCCAGTGCGGAGTCGTCGCATATTAGGATTTTGGTGCTCATGGTGGGTAGTTTGGTGCCCGAATCGTGAAGTGGCAACAGTAACTTAATTAAATGTGTAGATATACACTACGTTTGGAGGGAGAGGGCTGGATTGTGAGGTGTCTCACTCTATTCTCCTCCGGCTCTCGGCTATAGTGGGTTCATTGGGCGTCGAAACTGGCTCACAAAAAATAATTCAGAGACACAATCTATGACTAAGTATGCGTACGGATACGCTGCCCTTACTCTATTTTGCTTGGGTATGTCGCCCGTTTCCCAAGCGGAATTGGCACCCATTTCTGATCATGCAATGGGTGAGGTGACCGGGCAGGCGTTTATGCAAATTGAAAATATCCCCGGCCAGAACCACAACTTTACCCGGATGACGTTGGGTATGGATGTAGTAACCCGTGCGAACGTGGATGAAGTAAAAGTCGGCGAAATCAATGCTGGCACAGACTTCGCGGCCACTCACCTTGCTCTTGGGCACATCGCGCGTGTGGATGGGGAGGTCTATAACGGCGTTACCTACAATGCAGGAGACGACGTTCCCTTTGAAGCTCACCGCCCTTATATCGAACTGGCTGAAGATGCTGCCGGTTTGGCTGGCTTTCGCATGGGCTTTCATGAAGCCCGTGGCTCGGTTTCCTCCAACACCACCAGTTTTAGCGGCAACATCGGAATGAAGATTGAATCCGGTGGCCAGGTGTATGACGCTCAGTTGTTTGACGGTGCCGGAGGTGCGGCAACCGATTACCGCGCCACGCATATTGGCTTGAAGCCTAATGATCCGAATGCCGTGGCCAGTTGTGATGTGGCGACCAATTGTGCGCCGCTAACTCAGCTCCGCTCGATCGATATCGGCGAAGATTCCGGGCAGGTCGGTGTGGCTGGTTTTACAGATGGCTTCTTTATCGGCTTTCAGCGGGATGACAGTGTGGCCTGGCAATCGCTGGATGGCATGAGTTCAATCAGTGTTGGCAAAGGTGTGTACCTTAACCTGCCTACGAACATGACGGTTGATGTTCAACAACTGATCGGCCCCGGCATCGACCGCCGCCGCACCCATCAGGTGGATATGGGGACTAAGTTGTTTTGATTTTGTTAGACTCCTGCTATTAATTCACAAGGTGGGAGTCTTCCTTTGATCCGCTCTTTTTACTGGCACGATTACGAAACCTTTGGTGTAGACCCGCTGCACGACCGGCCCTCACAGTTTGCCGGGGTTCGCACCGATGCGGACTTGAACGTGATCGAAGATCCGTTGGTGATTTATTGTAAACCAACGGATGACTACCTGCCTTCTCCTGAAGCCTGTTTGATTACCGGCATCACACCGCAGAAAGCCCTCGAAGACGGTTTCCCCGAAGCGGAATTTATTGCGCAGATCAACGAAGCCTTCAGCCAACCCGGCACCTGCGTGGTGGGTTATAACAGCCTGCGCTTTGATGACGAAGTCACTCGTAATACTTTGTACCGCAACCTGCGGGACCCCTACGCTCGTGAGTGGCAGAACGGCAATTCCCGTTGGGACATTATCGACATGGTGCGGCTGACTTACGCGCTGCGCCCGGAAGGAATCAACTGGCCCCGCAAAGAAGACGGCAGCCCCAGCTTTCGTTTGGAAGAGCTGACGGTGGCCAACGGCATTGCCCACGAGGCGGCCCACGATGCGATGTCGGATGTTTGGGCGACCATCGCCGTGGCCAAGCTGATAAAAGAGAAACAACCCAAGCTGTTTGATTTTGTTCTGAAGAACAAAGATAAACACGCAGCCCGCCAAATGCTGGATACCGTCACCATGAAGCCGGTGTTCCACATCTCCGCCAAATTCCCAGCCAGCCGCGGCTGTTGTGCCTTAGTCGCGCCATTGGCGGAACACCCCACCAATAAGAATCAGGTCATCGTCTACGACCTGCGAGAAGACCCAACCGAACTCATCAACGCCACGCCGGAGCAGATTCAGGAGCGAGTGTTTACTTCACAGGCTGAATTGGGTGAGGGTGTGAAGCGTTTCCCCCTGAAAGGCATTCAGGTGAACAAATGCCCCGTGCTGGCCCCGGCGAACATGCTTTCTACTCTTTCCAAAGAACGCTTGGCGGAGTTGGAGCTGGATGGTGACGTGCTGCGCGCTAATCTCGCAAAACTGCGAAACGCCCCGGACTTGCCAGCCCGCATTGCCCAAGCCTTCGACCGCGGCTTTGAAAGCAGTGATCTAACCGACCCAGACGAGCAGATCTACGCCGGAGGCTTCATCAGTAACGCCGACCGAGAGCGACTCAAAGACCTAATCGCCCAGCCTGCAGAGACGCTAGGCGAGCAAGAGGTTCGGTTTGATGACGAGCGTTTAAGCGAGATGCTCTTCCGCTACCGTGCCCGCAATTACCCGAACACCCTAAGCGGTGAAGAAATGGAACGCTGGGAAGCCTTTAGAACGGAACGCCTGATGAACCCGAAAAAAGGCTGGCGTTCACTGGAAGCCTACGGGCTGGAATTGCAGCGGCTGGCGAGTGACCCGGAGCTGACGCCCAGGAACCGGCAGATATTGGAAGATCTGCATTTGTATGGGGAGTCTTTGATTCCTTATATGTAGCGTAAAGGGCTCGTTCAGCCGGTCACCTTTGACTATTTTCATCATGACAATGCATTTGATGAGTCGGGAATTAAATGCTGATCTCTCATAAGTTAGGCGCTGTTTAGGTGTTTGCATGCAAGTCAGTGCCGAGTGACGGAATCTCTAACGAGGAATACTTGATGTCTGTTAACGATGAAGATATTGCCGCGCCGTTCTTAAGACGTAAGCAAAAGAATCTACTGTACTTTCAGAGATACCGTCCTGAGATTTTCGGGTTTTTTGCTAACTACGAACCGCGTCATTGCGAGCTAAGCATCACGCCAGGTAGAGATGACGTTGATCTTGTTGATCGCGGGCGGTCTGTTTATCGGCATCTTGCGCGAGAATATTCTCATGCAGAAGTGCAGGAATTTATAAATAACAATTCGCCCGAAAAACCTATGCATACTGTTCCGCCTTTGTACCTAGAGGTGAATGAGAGCGCACGGTTTGCTTCTAAATATGTGCGGGAGAGCCTGGTAAAGAGTCGACTGACTCCGTCTACATTCCAAGGCTATTATCGAGGCACGGTATTGCCATCGGTCGTATTTCTGGGGTGTGGTCTTGGGTATCACATAGACAGCCTGACGGCCCAAATGGAAGTGATTGATGCCGTTGTTTTTGAGCCTGACCCTGACCGTTTTTATTTGACGTTATTCACGGTCGATTGGGAAGAGATTTGTGCTCGTTTCCGAGAAAAAGGGCGGTCTATCTCTTTTTGTATAGCGACTAAGCACGATGAAGAAAATATTAGACGTGTGCTTGGTGCCAAACTTGCAGAAATCGTACCGCTTTACCCTTATTTGACTTGCTACTACAACCACTTAGCCAATGTCGATTTGTATCGAATCGCCAAGGATTTGGAGAAGGATCTGCCGGTTGTGGGTGCAAACTGGGGTAACTACGATTTTGAGCTGAGAGGCTTTCGGAATGTGTTTCATAACTTGAGAATGGGAGGAGGACAGGTTAAGCCCTATCAATTAGATGAATCGCAGGTGCCAGTCGCGGTAGTTGGTAGTGGGCCGTCGCTTGATGCGCGTATCGACGGGCTGAAAGCGAATAGGGGAAAAATGATCGTCATTAGCGCAGGCACTGGGCTTCGGGCGCTTCTTAGTCATGGCATCCGGCCGGACTTCCATGTCGAGCTGGATGCCGACTATATGATCTATGAAATGCTTAAAGATATTGAGGAGCAATATGGCCTGAAAGGCATCACCCTGCTATGCACGATCAGTGTGAATCCACTTGTTCCGTCCTTGTTTGAGCGCTATCAGTTTTATCTCTCCAATGAGTACTACATTCCAGCGTTTTTGGGGCTGAATGCCGACGCCATTCCTGGCTGCTCTCCAACTTGCACCAATGCGGCGCTTGCGCTGGCGTTTGCCTTTGGATTTCGGAATTTATTCCTGTTCGGAACTGATTATGGGTATCAGGACAAGTCACAGCATCACTCGCGATTCTCTGTGTATGGACAGGAGTCCCGAACCGACTTTGCTTCTCGATTCCAGAAAGAAACGGCGAGAGGCACGGAAGCTCGGCCAAAATTTGAAACTCAAGGTGTTAACGGAACCACGATAATAACCCAAGGCGATTACTTTACGGCTAAGCGAGCCGTGGAAAATTTTTTGCTCGACCGTAAGAACCAAAGGCTTAACTTTTCGGTGAGGAATTGTTCGGATGGAGCTCTAATCGAGGGGGCAGAGTGGCTGTCAGCCGAGGAACTGAATAAGCGACTCGAGCCTGAGGCGGTAGATCTAACCCGAGAACTGGATGCGCTAGAAGCTTGCTTCGAAGGTATGCCGGCGTTTGATACACAACAGTTGTTCGGGGCTGTTTCTAAAGAGATTGCGGAGAGGGCTCGAGAATTTTTGTTAGTGCTTAAGAACAGTCGGCTTCGGGGGCGTAAGGATCTCATTGTTGTGTGTAACGAGGTTCGGGATCACCTCAATAGAGTCGGGCCTGGTAGTGATCGGCAATCTCCCGTTGTTATCCAGTTAATGGGCTGGCAAATTCTGAAGGGAACAGTGCAGCGCTTTCTGCAGACCGGGCTTTGTCATGGGCTTGCGCACCAAGATAAGGACTTGCAACCCTTTTTAGATCATTGGGTCGCGATGTTTAAATCCTTTCTTGAAAAACTGCCCGTGCATTTTTCGTCAGTTATTCTTTCGAATCAACCTCCTGAGGACGATCCTTGGGTGACAACTCGGCTTATGAATGCCGAACCTAGTCTGCCAGAGTCTGCACAATAACATTTTGTTACACGAATAATTAAAAGAATTCTAAAGCGATCGGAACAGCTGCCGTTAAGAAGGGTATCAGGGCAGCTTTCCCTAAATATCAACTGGGAGCTGGCCATTCTAAAGTGTCTCTACACAATATCGAAGGGGAAGCATTATGGCTCTCGGAATCAACACCAACATTGCCTCATTGAACGCTCAGAATCAGCTTTCTAAGTCGCAGGGTATGGCGAATCAGGCAATGGAGCGGTTGTCTTCAGGTTTGCGCATTAACTCGGCTAAAGACGACGCTGCTGGTTTGGCCATTTCTACACGTTTTGATACTCAGATTCGTGGCCTGACAGTTGCGCAAAGAAATGCTAACGACGGTATTTCAATGGTGCAGACTGCAGAGGGCGGTCTCGACGAAACGGTTGCTAACCTCCAGCGTATCCGTGAACTGGCTGTTCAGGCTGCTAACGGCTCAAACACCGATGACGATCGTGCTTTACTGCAGGCTGAGGTTAATCAGCGCGTAGAGGAGATCGGTCGTATATCCACTGATACCCAGTTTAATGGTTTGAATGTTCTGGATGGTAGTTTGGGGTCGGCAGTTTCGTTCCAGGTTGGTGCAAACGCCGGGCAAACCATTGATATTGCTTTCGATTCAACCATGAACGCTACTGGCCTAGGTATCAGTGGAATTTCGATTTCTTCTGCAGGTGGTGCGAGCGCTGCGTTGGCTACCATTGACGGTGCGCTCTCGGAAGTGAATGCATTCCGAGCTGATCTGGGTGCTGTACAAAACCGGTTTGAGAGCACAATCAACAACCTTTCGACAAACCTTGAGAATCTGAGCGCTTCAAACAGTCGAATTTTGGACGCCGACTTTGCCGCCGAATCCGCCAAAATGGCCAAGGCCAACGTGTTGCAGCAGGCTGGCATCTCTGTATTGGCACAGGCTAACGCCCGTCCAAACCAGGTTCTGTCCCTGCTTCAGTAATTGGGGCCGGTTGATAGATAATAAAGCCAGCCTTTCATAAGAAAGGCTGGCTTTTGTGTTAGCGGGGTGGTCTATGAATGACATGAAGTTGTACGGCCCAAGCATCAAGTTTGTGGAGGCTGGCGATCAGGTTCCCGGTACACAACAGGCACGGCCTGTCAATCGCGACTCCATAGCGGACCCTTCAGCTTTGGAGCGCATTCAGCCGGCTCGTTCTGTGGTTCAAGCGGAAGAGTTGGGAGACGCAGTTACGCGGCTCAATGATTACGTTCAAAATGTTCAACGAGACTTGCAGTTTGAAGTCGATATGGAGCGTGGCGAGACGATCGTTCGAGTTGTCGACAATGAGACCCAAGAAGTGATTCGTCAAATTCCGGATGAGGTTGCGTTAAGGTTGGCAAAAAACTTGCAGCATGACGAGCCGCTGACGTTGTTTGATATCAAGGTTTGAGGCTAGTCATTTTAGCTCGGAGCGCTTCGGCTTTGGGGCTGAGAGCAAGCTGCTAACACCGTCGCACTCGCAAGGGCCGGCGGTGTTTTTCGTTTCGGTCCATAATGTATGTATAAAAAGTGTAAAAAAGCGGCAAAGTTTTTCCGCTTGCTGCCGATAACTCTTATATACCGGTAGACATACTTGCAGTTTAGCCCCTATGGAGGCGCACCATGGCATCGATTTCTTCACTCGGAGTAGGTTCAGGCATTTTTAGTGCTGATCTGGTCGACAAGCTTGTCGCGGCTGAGCGTGTCCCTACGGAAGAGCGCCTGAATAGTAAAGAAAAGGCGATACAGGCGAAAATTTCGGCGTTCGGCGCATTGAAGAATGCGCTCGAAGAAATGAAGTCGCCTTTGGATGGGTTGAAGTCAGGTACGGCGTTTGACGCTTACACTTCGAGTATCTCAAACGAGGCGGTTGCCGGTGCCACCCTTGATGAGGGTAGTGTCTCACGCGGATCCTATACACTGAATGTCACTCAGTTGGCGCAGCGCCAGTCATTGGCCTCTGCGAGCCAAGCAGATAAAGATACAACAACCTTTGGCAACGGTACGCTTACCTTCGAGGTGGGTGGTGTGACGACTGAAGTAACCATCGATGACAGCAATAACACCCTTCAGGGCATCGCGAATGCCATCAATGATGCCGGTGCGGGTGTGTCAGCTGGAGTGGTTGATACTGGTTCTGGCTATCGGTTAGTGATGACTTCAGATGAGAGCGGTACGGCGAATGCAATTAGCGTAACGGCTTCTGGTGATGCGGGGCTGTCGCAGTTTGCGTACGGCGGCGGTACGGGTATGAGTGAAACCGTTGCTGCTCTGAATGCGGAACTGGAAGTGAACGGCATTGCGATCACGCGCTCTTCGAATACGGTTGAGGGTGTCGTAGAGGGTGTGACGTTTGATTTGAAGTCGATGGGCACGTCTACGGTTGCCATCAACTCAGACCCGGATGCGGTGACAGAGCGGGTCCAGGAATTTGTTGACAAGTACAATGCTCTGCAAGGCGTGATCAAAAACGCGTCTGGGTACAATGCGGCCACTGATCGTGGGGGAGTGCTCACAGGTGACTCCACCATTCGTAGCCTTCAAAATGAATTGCGGGGCTTGCTAACTAGCATTCCGGGAGACCTCCAGAATTCACCGGTCCGGATGCTGGCCGATCTCGGTATTTCAACCAACCCGGATACCGGAAAGCTGGACTTCGATGCGAGCGAATTCAAAACGCAGCTTGCTGACCACCCGGAAGGCGTGAAGGCGCTTTTTTCGGGTGATTCCGGCATAGCATCTAGCGCGCTCAATGCGGTAGATGAGTATGTGAAGTCTAGCGGTCGGCTCGATAACCGAACTGAGGGGTTAAATCGAAGGCTCGACGATATTCAAGATCAGCGCATTCGTTTGGATGATAAAATCGAGTCTTTGAGAGCCCGTTTGGTAAAGCAGTTTTCCGCTGCTGACTCGTTAATCGCGCAGCTTCAGAGTACCGGCAATTATGTTGCTCAACAGCTTGCCGCGCTGGCTCAACAGAACAACCAGAACAATTGATCGGCTGAACCCGGTTAGAGATAAAGAGGTTAGTTATGAACGGTTTGCAAGCGTACCAACGTGTTAACACCCAAACCAGCATCACCGATGCGGACCCCCACAAGCTGATCCAGCTGCTGTACAACGGGGCCATCGAACGCATCAACATGGCCAAAGCCCGCATGCAGGCCAAAGATTACGAGGGTAAAGGCAAACTGATCGGTAAGGCCATCGAAATCATTGGTGGGCTAAAAAGCTTTCTGGACTTTGAAAAGGGCGGCGAGCTAGCAACCCGTCTCGAAGCGTTGTACGACTACATGGAGCGAACGCTTCTTGAAGCCAGCGCCAAGAACGACATGGCCAAGCTGGACGAGGTGATTAGCCTTCTCCGCTCCATCAAAGAAGGCTGGGACGGCATCCGCGAAGAAGCCTTGGCCGAATCAGCCCAGATTGGTTGAGCTTTTAGATCCGCTTCACCCTCTCCTGTAGCGAGAGGGTGGGTACACCTCCCAATAGCCAACTCCCCCGCCATCCCGTACAATATGCCCCTTCTTTTTGTTACATCCATTCTGTTCAGTCTGGAGCACAGACATGTCTGATATTAAAAAGGTGGTTCTGGCCTATTCCGGCGGCCTGGATACTTCCGTTATTGTTCGGTGGTTGCAGGATACTTACAACTGTGAGGTGGTTACCTTTACCGCCGACATCGGCCAAGGCGAGGAAGTAGAGCCGGCGCGTGCGAAGGCAGAAGCCTTGGGCGTTAAGGAAATTTACATCGAGGACCTGCGCGAAGAGTTTGTGCGCGATTACGTGTTCCCGATGTTCCGCGCGAACACCATCTATGAAGGCGAGTATCTGCTGGGTACCTCCATTGCCCGCCCGCTGATCTCCCGTCGTTTGATCGAGATTGCCAATGAAACCGGCGCCGATGCCATTTCTCACGGCGCGACCGGTAAGGGTAACGACCAGGTACGTTTTGAGCTGGGTGCCTACGCACTGAAGCCGGGTGTGAAGGTGATTGCACCGTGGCGTGAGTGGGATCTGAACTCCCGCGAGAAGCTGCTGAAGTATTGTGAAGAGCGCAACATTCCGGTTGAGATGAAGAAGGGCAAGAGCCCGTACTCCATGGATGCCAACCTGCTGCACATCTCGTACGAAGGCATGAATCTGGAAGATCCTTGGGCGGAAGCCGAGGAAGACATGTGGCGTTGGAGTGTGTCTCCGGAAGACGCTCCGAACGAGCCGACTTACGTTGAGCTGACTTACCGTAAGGGTGACATTGTTGCCATCGATGGTCAGGAGCTGAAGGCTCACGAAGTTCTCGAAAACCTGAACAAGCTGGCGGGTGCCAACGGCATTGGTCGTTTGGACATCGTCGAGAACCGCTACGTGGGAATGAAGTCCCGTGGCTGCTACGAAACACCGGGCGGCACCATTATGCTGCGTGCGCATCGTGCGATTGAGTCCATCACTCTGGACCGCGAAGTGGCGCATCTGAAAGACAGCCTGATGCCGCGTTACGCCGAAGTGATCTACAACGGTTACTGGTGGTCGCCTGAGCGTGAAGCCCTGCAGGCGCTGATCGACCAGACTCAGGAATACGTAAACGGTACCGTTCGCCTGAAGCTGTACAAGGGCAACGTAGACGTTGTTGGCCGTAAGTCTGACGACTCTCTGTTCGATGAAACCATCGCGACCTTCGAAGAAGATCACGGTGCTTACGATCAGAAAGACGCGGAAGGCTTCATCAAGCTGAACGCACTGCGGTTGCGCATTGCAGCCGGTAAAGGCCGCAAGCTCTGAGAGCAGCCTTACTGAATCAAAAACGCCCGGCACAATGCCGGGCGTTTTTGGTTATACTCTGCTGAAAACTCTAACAACCAAAGCATGCGCCATGACCCCGTTGGGAACCGCTTCTGTAGCCGCACTTCGTCAATACGTTCGTTTCGCTGATGCCAACTCGATTGCCGTGGCCGATTTGCTGCGCCAGTCCGGGCTGTCTGAGGACATTCTGGACAGCGACGAGGGCCGCATCGACGGCGAGCAGTTTCAAACCTTCCTGCACTTGCTGGCGGAGCGTTCGAACAATCCCATTCTAGGCCTGGAAACCGGCGATTTCGTACAGCCGGGCTCTTATAGTGTGCTAGGTTACATCACCATGAGCTGCGCCACCTTGGGCGAGGCCGTTACCCGCATCGCACCCTATGAAAAGCTGGTGGGCGATATGGGGACCACTCGCATGCAGATGGCGGGTGATACCGTGACGTTGGTGTGGCGCTGCAATTACACCGACCCCATGGTTCAGCCGCATGTGGTGGATAACGTGTTTGCCTCTTGGGTGAATTACGCCCGGTGGCTGGCCGATACGAACGAGGCTTCGCCACTACGGGTGACCTTGCAGCGGCAAGCGCCCGGGCCAGAGCTCGAAAGCGAATACCAGAAACGCTGGGGCTGCCCGATTGAGTTCGGAGCAGAGGAAAATACCCTGTCGCTGAGCAAAGAGCTGTTGTCTGAACGGTTACGGCAGCCAGACCCCTTGCTTAGGAAGACGCTGGAAGCGCACGCGCTGTCGCAATTGGCTGAACTGGAAACCGATACGGACCTGACCACCAAGGTGAAGCAGGGGATTCAGCGGCAACTGGCGCGAGGCATCACCCGGCAGGATATGATTGCCGAAGATCTGGGAATGACCAGCCGGACCTTGCAGCGTAAGTTAAGCCAAGAGGGTGCTTCTTATCAGAAGTTGTTGGATGAGGTACGCCAGCAGATGGCGGAAGATTATCTTCGCGATACGCAGATGAGCATACCGGACATTGCTTTGCGGCTTGGGTATAACGAAACTACGTCGTTTCACCGGAAGTTCAAGGCAGCGACAGGGCAGACGCCGGGTGAATATCGAAAAGGTGTGGCTCAATAAAAAGAAAGCCAGCTCATCGGAGCTGGCTAAATAGTATTCGGAAAGAACGAAAGTGCCTGAAAAATTCGTTTATCCTGAGGGAGAGCACCCATACGGCGGCGGAGGTACTACACGGCTCCTCCGCCATGGGTGGGTACTGCTTGATCCCACAAATTTAGAATAGGGTTTTTCGAACGGTCAGTCTGTTTGTGAACTGTGTCGCAGTGTTACTGAATGTATTGGCTACACACCTTCCCGTAATTCCGGTTTGGTTTCGGTAAAGCGCCGAGTCTCGTAAGCGTCTACCAATCCTTGCACGGCCGCTCGTTCGACATCTTGTACCGTTGGTGTGCCGTCTTCTGCGCTGGCGCGGCAGAGCACCATGCCGGCTTCCACAGAAATATAGCCCGCTGAGGTTTTCAGTGCCTTGTGGTTGATGCCATCAAAGATACGGCGAAAGGCGGTGGTGGTGCAGTGGTCGCTGTTCGGGAAGTAAGACACGGTCGCAAACTGGTTATCGCCGACTCGGCACAGGGCATCGATCGGGCGAATCAAAGTGTTCAGGCGGCGGGCAATGCCCACGCACAGTTCGCTCATTATGCTGGGCGGGTGCTTGCGTTTCAGTTCCTGCCAGTTGCGGATGCCGCACATCACATAAGCGGTGGCACCACCTCGGGATTCGGCATGGCGCAGGGTTTTCTGCAAACGCTCGCGGGCGTATTTGGCGTTACACAGGCCGGTTTCCAGATCAATGATGTTGCTGTTTTCCAGTTCCCGGTTGTTCTCGACCAGCAGGGCGTTGGCGCGCAACAGGGTGTTCTGGCGATCGGCCATGCGGTCGGCGGCAAAGATCCGGGGAATCAGCTGTTTGGTCATGTCTGACTTGTAAATGAAGTCGTCCACGCCTCTGTCAAAGGCTTCCGACAAGGCTTCTACACTTTCTTTGGCGGTCAGCAGAATGATGTAGGTGTAGTGGTTGTCGTGTTCATCTTGCTGGCGAACGCGGTCGGCCAGTTCCAAGCCGTCCATTTCAGGCATTAGCCAGTCGGCAATGAGCACGCTCACGGCGCGTTCTTCCATAAGCTTCAGAGCGGCTGGCGCGTTGTTGGCTACGCGTATGTCGCGGTAACCGGCATTTCGCAAGGTGCGGCCGACCACCATACTGCTGAATTTGGCGTCATCTACTACGAGAATGGGTAGGTCGAGATTGGGCATTGTGTATCTACTTGTTACCAGGCCATTGTCAGATGCGATTAGTCGCCGCTCTTGGTATGCTTTGGCGGTTTCTATCATCCAGAATTTAAAATGTCGCCCTAGTATACCCTCGGCGGCCTTTGGAGAATAACGACTATGCCATCTTTTGATATTGTTTCAGAAATTGAAATGCACGAAGTGACCAACGCGGTAGACCAGGCCAAGCGTGATTTGGGTAACCGTTGGGACTTCAAAAACGTAGAAGCCGGGATTGAGCTGGAAGACAAGCGCCTGACGTTGAGCGCCGAGCAGGAGTTCCAGCTGGAGCAGTTGGTGGAAATGATGCGGATGGCGTTCGCCAAGCGCAACATTGATAGCCGTGCGCTGGCGGAAGACGGCGAGAGCAAAGCCGGCAAGCTGGTGAAACAGCACTTTGCGCTGAAGCAAGGCATTGAAACGGATATGGCCAAGAAGATCGTGAAGATGATCAAGGACAAGAAAATGAAGGTGCAGGCCAGCATCCAGGGCGACAAAGTGCGGGTGACCGGCAAGAAGCGTGACGACTTGCAGGAAGCTATCGCCATGCTGCGCGAGGCAGAGCTGGATATTCCGCTGCAGTTTAATAACTTCCGCGATTGATGATTGCGGGGGCCGGGTGATTGTCACTCGGCCTTCGTTCTACCACCCAGGAGATTAACCTATCCAACTCGGCTCCTTTCTGACCCTGCTGCAGCAAAGCATCTACACCTATACCCGTTGGCAGGCGATTGTCATGCTGTTCCTCGGCTTCTCGGCCGGACTGCCTTTTCTGCTGGTGTTTTCAACGCTGAATGCGCGGCTGGCGGATGTGGGCGTTGAGACGGCGACCATCGGGTTTTTCAGCTGGCTGGGTATTACCTATTCCATCAAGGTGATTTGGGCGCCGGTGGTGGACCGGCTGAAGTTGCCGTTGCTGGATAGGCTGCTGGGGAAACGCCGGAGTTGGATTCTATTAGCGCAGGCCGGCATTGCGCTGGGCTTGTTCCTGATGGCCACCGTAGACCCGGTGAAAGCGCCGGAACTGATGGCGCTGTGTGGCTTGCTGGTGGCGTTTTCGTCGGCAACACAGGATGTGGCCATTGATGCCTACCGTATCGAGATTGCGGAAGAGCGGTTGCAGGCGGCCTTAGCGGGAACTTACATTTTTGGTTATCGGCTGGCGCTGTTGGTCGCCGGTGCCGGGGCGCTCTACCTGGCCGCGTTTTGGTCGTGGGAAGTGTCGTATTTGGTGATGGCTGCGCTGGTGGGCGTGGGTGCGTTAACCGTGTTGTTGGCCCGTGAGCCCGAGGTGAATCACTACGCCGCCGCACAGGATATTGCCCACAAGATTGAAGAAGAGGCGAGCAAACGCACTCATTTGCCACCGCGAGTTGCCCGTTTCGTCGGCTGGTTCTATGCCGCCATTGCCGGCCCGTTTGTAGACTTCTTTCGCCGCTACAAGGAATTGGCGATTGCAATTTTGGTACTGGTGGCGGTTTACCGGATTTCCGACATCGCCATGGGTGTGATGGCTAATCCGTTTTACCTGAACTTTATGGGCTTCAGCAAAACCGAAGTGGCGGATGTGACCAAAGTGTTTGGCTTCCTGATGACCATTGTCGGCTCGCTGGTGGGCGGCGTGTTGGTAATGCGTTACGGCGTTCGACGGATATTGCTGGCCGGTGCCGTGCTGACGGCCGCGACCAACTTGCTATTTGTTTGGCTGGCCCAGAACCCACCTGATCTAGTGACTTTGGCGGTGGTCGTAAGTGCGGATAACCTCAGCGGCGGCATTGCCAACGTGGCGTTGATTGCTTGGCTGTCCAGTATGACCAGTGCTTCGTTCACGGCGACTCAATACGCACTCTTCAGCTCGCTAATGACCTTGCCGGGCAAGTTCCTCGGCGGCTTCTCTGGCATTGTGGTGGCGAACTTCGGCTACGCAGAATTCTTCGCCGTGGCCGCCGCCATGGGTATTCCGGCCATTCTTCTGGTGCTATACCTGTTCAAGCACGGCGCCCGCCTGGACGCCTTGGCTCCCGCCAAATAATCCGGGGTCAGACCCCACCCTCAGGATGAGCAGCTGATGTTCATGTGCTTGCCCCAATCCGGGGGCAGGGCGGCGTAGTGTTCGTGGTCGGGGTGTTCGTCGAACGGGTTTTCTAAGACCTTCAGTAATTCTTTCATTGGGCCGTAATCGCCGTTTTGGGCTTCCAGAATCACTTGCTGGGCCAGGTAGTTGCGCAGGATGTATTTCGGGTTCACCTGGCGCATGGCGTATTCCCGCTCATCGTGGGCGCGGGTTTCTTTTTGCAGGCGCGCTTCGTAACGCTCCAGCCATTCGTCTGCGATGCTGCGGTCGACGAACAGGTCCCGAACCGGTGCATGGCCATGGCGATTCAAATTGGAAAGGCCGCGGAAGAAGTGGGTGTAGTCTACTTTGTGTTCGTTCAGCATGCTGAAGGTTTCCATGATTACGCTGAGGTCGCCTTCGTCCTTTTCTTCCAAACCGAGTTTTCCGCACATGTTGTGTTTGAAGCGCTCGTTGTAGGCGCTTTCATAACGGCTTAGACACTGGCGAATGGTGTCTTCTTCCATGATCGGCAGCAGCGCACTGGCCAGATATTGGCAGTTGGTGAACCCTATTTGTGGCTGGCGGTTGTAGGCGTATCGGCCACCTTGGTCGGTGTGGTTGCAGATGTAGCCGGCGTCGAAATCGTCCAGGAAGGCGTACGGGCCGTAATCAAAGGTGTCGCCTATGATCGACATATTGTCGCTGTTCATCACGCCGTGGCAGAAGCCGACCGCTTGCCAGTCGGCAATGAGCCGGGCCGTGCGTTCCACCACTTCATCCAGCCAGCGAGCATGGCGTTGTTCTTCCGGTAGGTTGATCAGGTGCGGGAAGTGCAGGCTGATCACGTGTTCCAATAACGTTTTCACTGCTTCTGGGCCTTCGTGATGTGCGGCGAATTCGAAGTGGCCGAAGCGAATGTGGCTTTGAGCCACTCGCATGAGGCTGGCAGCGGTTTCAATGGATTCCCTTCGCACCGGATCTTTCGCGCTGACCATAAACAGCGCGCGGGTAGTGGGTATGCCTAGGCCGTGCATGGCTTCTGAGCACAGGTATTCCCGAATGGTGGAGCGCAATACCGCGCGGCCATCTCCAAAACGGGAGTAGGGCGTAGTGCCGGCGCCTTTGAGGTGCCAGTCCCAACGAGTGCCGTCTGGGGCTACGGTTTCCCAGAGCAGTAAGCCCCGACCATCCCCAAGTTCCGGGTTATAGACGCCGAACTGGTGGCCGGTGTATTTCATCGCGACCGGATCCATGCCTTCCAGCAATTCTGCGCCCGCGCCGATGTTGGTCCAGTCCTCTTCATTCCGGGCGTGGAAACCCATCTGCTCGGCAAGGGCGTGGTTAAAACACACCATCTGTGCCCCGGAGAGCGGCTTGGGCATCACCCGGGTATAGAAGCTGTCCGGCAACTCCAGATAGCGGTGTTCCACGTTGAAAGCATTCGTGCTCATAACTCGGCTCTTGATTCAATGATGGGGTCAGACCCCCGTGCATATGGTAGCGTGAAATGTATCGGGGGGCTGACCCCACAGATTGCAGAGCGGGGTGGTTAAATGCAACTGGCGTTAAAAGTTTGGAGTTTGAGATGTGGTGCATATACCGGCGTTTGTATTCGAAAATAGGGCCGTTATAATCGGCGCAGACTCAGGAGGAGTCGGTTTTCACTTTTAAACTTCAGGGATCGAAGTCATGCCCCAGGCAAGCGGATTGCAATTTACCGCCCGAGTTGGCGAATTCCCCTCAGACCACTTCGTGGTTGCCAGCTTTGTACTCACCGAAGGTTTATCCACGCTTTCCCATGGCCGCTTGAAACTGGCCAGCACCGACCCGGACGTGCAAGCTGCAGATGTTCTGGAACAGCCGGTTGATTTGGTGGTGTGGCAAGACGGCCAGCCCTTGCGCCGCTTTACTGGCGTGGTGAACGAATTTGTTCGGGGCAACACCGGCCACCGCCGCACCCATTACGAAGTGGTGATCCAACCCCCGGTGTGGCGTTTGGGGATGATGCACAATAGCCGGATTTTCCAGGCCCAGACCACCGATGCCATTGTGCGCACGCTGCTGGAGGAGCGGGGTATTGTGGATACGGTGTTTGATTTAAAGCGTTCCCCCGAAGAGCGGGAATACTGCGTCCAGCACCGCGAAAGCGATCTGAAATTCATGGAACGACTGGCTGCGGAAGAAGGCTGGCACTACCGCTACCAACATGGCAGCGTGGACGGTGAAGAGCAGCCCGCGTTAGTCATCGCCGACCATCACGGTGATGCGCCCAAATTAGACCCGGTAGAATGCAACACCAAAGCCGGCGGCAGCACCCAGCACGCCTGCGTGTTCAGCTTCGCCTACGAAGAACGGGTGCGGGCTTCATCGGTGGCGATGAAAGATTACACCTTCAAGAACCCTGCCTATGCCTTGATGCATGAGCAGAGTGCCGGCGGTGTAAACCACCGCGACGACTACCAACATTACGACTACCCCGGTCGCTACAAAGCCGACGCCAGCGGCCAGCCGTTTGCCCTCGCCCGATTAGACGCACTCAGAAACGACGCTTCCGTCGCCAAAGGTAAAAGCAACCGCCCGGACTTTGCCGCCGGTGCCAAAGTGGAACTGCAAGAACACGACAGCCAAAGCCTAAACCTAAACCGGGAATGGTTGCTTACCGCCATCACCCACACCGGCAAACAACCGCAAGCACTGGAAGAAGAGGGCGGTAGTGAACCGACCAGCTATACCAACGAATTCACCGCCATTCCCGCCGATAAGACCTGGCGCCCCCTCTGTGAACACAAGCCCATGATGGACGGGCCACAGATAGCCATAGTCACCGGCCCGGAAGGCGAGGAGATTCACTGCGACCAATATGGTCGGGTAAAAGCGCGATTCCCGTGGGACCGCTATTCAAAGAATGACGAACACAGCAGCGCGTGGCTACGCGTGTCCCAAGGCTGGGCT
>NZ_JBLWAZ010000001.1:1067054-1127603 GCF_048285575.1 Marinobacter sp. SBS5
GGAAAACAACCGCACCGAAGTGATCAAGAACGACAGTCACCTCACGGTGGAGAACGATCAGTTCAATCACATAAAAGCCGCTGACCACTGCACTACCGATGGCGAAAGTCGATTCGCGTTCGGCGCTGACTGCAGCCAGACCGTTGGCGGTAGCTTTCACCAGAAAGTTGCCCGAACTATGGCTTCGGAGTCTGGCACCGAAATGCACCACAAAGCCGGTGCCAAGGTGGTATTGGATGCGGGCGCTGAAATCACCATTTCCGGTGGTGGGAGTTTTATCAAACTGGACCCAAGTGGGGTTACGTTGAGTGGGCCGGGGATCAAGATTAATTCGGGTGGTGCGCCGGGGAGTGGGAGTGGACAAAGCGCAGCTGCTCCTGAACTGCCACAGTTGCTTGGGAAAGATGGAGCAGCAATGCCGCAGCCACCCGCATTGGCAAAGGTGGCGCAGCGTAAATCAGCCGTTCCTGATCAGATGGATGTTGAGCCGTTACCGGGAGCTGATCGAAAACTGATTATTGATGTCATTGGAGGGAATCTCGAGCGGGATTCAGTCGAAGTCGTCAAGGAATCTGAAGGGGAGGAAAACGCATGACCGGCACAGTGGATTTTGTGGATGAGTCCCGGGATCGCTCGATTCTGAGAAAAGCCGAATATGACGATTCTGACCCGAAGGATTTGGTGCTGACGGTACCCAAGCGAGATGGCGGAAAAATTACGATTCCTCTTCTGGAGCGCGCTCGTTCTAATGTTGAGCGTGAGGATTACCAAGAGAACACCCTGCTCAGGGTAAAACCATTGGCTGAGATCGCCAGCAATCTGCCTGTTAAAAGCGGCGGGGTAACGGTTTATCAAGGAAAAGGGGTAGCGCTGCTGCGGCCAGGTTTTTTGTATATCTTCCGTGACAACCAGCTATGGCGAGAGTTGGAAATCAGTCAGAACTCTCAATTTAGCGATGTTGATTTGCAGGCCGTGCGACAGGGTGTGGACAATCCGGAATCTGGATACCGAAGGTTTCGTCCGTCCGCAGGTCAGTGGCTCGATGATGTGCTAATGCCGGTATTTCTGCAGGGGCAAGCGGTCATGCACGAATTCCGCATGGCTTATAGTGAAATCCAGTGGGATTGGACTTACATCCAAAAACTTGAAGAGAATGACGCAGCCCGTAATGCGAGGACACACGGAGTGGGTCACGCCTGGGCTGCCACATTGGTTGATTCCTTGAGTTTTGAAACCGGATTTCCTGCATCACGTGTTGAAGATGTTACGGAACTGAGGCACAGGGACCTAGGCATTGAGTTGATGATAGAGGATCCCAGCGACTTCGTGCTCAGTTTTGAAGAGCCGGGTGAAGTCGAACTATGTAGCAAGCTCGCGAAGTTATTAGAGAGCAACGAGGAGCAGGCTAGGGAATCGGCGAATATTCTTGACCTTTCCTGCCCCCTCGGGGCGGATCTTTTGCAGCATCTGCGCTCCCAGAAGGGCGTCGTTTGCGTAGCTATCCCGGACCCTTTTTTCCTGTTCCGTCACGCCCTAGCCCAGTTGCATTTGGCCATGCATTATTTGGATGCCATCGATATTGCCATAAAGGATAAGCCCTTGGTTCATTCCGCCATGTTAATCCGTCAGGCAGTATTCGACCCGGCCCCCAGTGGCCAGGGCGTGAACATTGCGAATTACCGGAACGCCATTAACCGGGAACAGCTGGATGACATTCTGGAAACGGCTGAAAGGAATCACGCCATTCGGAACATAGAAGATCAGGCGCGCCGCCTGAAGAAATTGATGAAGAGCTCGTCATTCAACTCGGTGTTCGACGATTACCTGCAAAGCCCGGATGTAGCCGCTTGTGAAGCCTTTTTGCTGTGCGCGGACAACTTGAATGTGTTGCAGCAAATCCCAGGGGTGCTCAAAGCACAGGGAGTGGATGAGGATCAGGGAATCCCTAGCGCTCTGGCAAGATGGTTATCGGACGAATCAATGTTGGCAAAGTGGTCGCCGGGAATCGTCGCCGAAACAGGGGCAGACGGCGAGCAGTCATCTCCCTACGAACAGCTTCGGTCGCTCGCCAGCGACCAGACGAAGATTAACGATCAGCACCTTGGCCGCCTCAACCTTCAGGCCCTGGCCTACACTGAGAAACTGTTCCAGAAAGACGAACAATCCACTGGAGAGCAAGTCGCAGGGGAGGTTAAGGATGCAGGGCGTGTTGGGGCACTGGTAAGTGGGGTGCTGGGGGAGTGGAGTGCCTCACTGCTGGCCGCCTGCAGAAGGCTAATGGAAGATGGGAGCGTGGAGGCCATCCAGGTTCAAAGGATCATGCAGGCCGCCTCTGCTAATGCCATCCTCTCTGATCCTGGTCTGGCAGGGATAAACTTGATGCGTCGGGGTGACGTAGACCCTACCAAACATACCATTATTGGCGTGGAGGGAGACGGCATTCGCCGTGGCCTGACCGACTTCGACCGCCGCCAGGGTGGAGTGCTCACTCGCGCCAATGATTACCTCTATGCAGATCTTGTTGATCGGTCTGGACAAGTCCAAGGTTCCACCAGCCCCGCCCGTGCCTCGAGTGAGCTGGACGAAGCTATCAAGAAAATTGCTGGAAATACTTGGGTCTACGTGGTGCCTGTCGGACACCCGGAGGCAGGGAAACTCAGTGTGTTGAAGGTGGATCTCGCCAAACGTGTTGGGGCTATGGTGGATGGCCCGGCTGTGTCCAGTGGATTGGTGGCATTGGCGGCGTTTAATTTGTTTTTGGAGGGGCGTGCGCTTATTAAACTAACAAGTTCTGATCAGTCAATCGCTTTGCCTTCTGCAAAGGTCTTTGGTGCGTTTGTCGATTTGCTCGCCGCCTCTATGAAATTAAACACTGTAATCCATGAAATAGCCGGAACTGAGCAGGCTAGCTCGTCAAAGTTGTATAGGGTTTCCAGTCGTCCACTCTTCGACATGAAGAGAGTACCCCTAATT
The DNA here is from genome assembly GCF_048285575.1 of Marinobacter sp. SBS5. NCBI lineage: Bacteria > Pseudomonadati > Pseudomonadota > Gammaproteobacteria > Pseudomonadales > Marinobacteraceae > Marinobacter > Marinobacter sp. SBS5. The sequence continues at coordinate 1,070,028 of NZ_JBLWAZ010000001.1, forward strand.
GGAAAAAGGCTTGCAAAATTAGGGGCAAGCACCCTTGTCAGAACGGTTGGTCTAGCCAGTTTCGTAGCAGGTGGAGTGGCAGTTGGGTTGAGCTATTGGGATATGAGGATCAGCCTGTCCCGGGGGGATCTTGATGCTGCGAACGGGCACGGAATAGCGGTTGCCGGTGGTTTGATCTTCCTCTCAGCACCACTGATGGCAGGGCTGCTGTCGATTCCGGGTTGGGGGTGGGCTGTTCTCGGAATGAGCGTGGCTTTGGGTGGGGCATTGTATGCGGGAAACGTGGCAGACGACCTTTTCGAAAGGGTGCTGAAACAGGGGCCATTGGGAACGCACCCGCAGGAGTCCTTGGTGAACCTGGACGATTCGGCCTATTACGGACAATTGTTAACATTGCTTTCCCCCGTCAATTTTTCCGTACAAAGATACGGGGATGTCGATCCGGATCCGGCATTGACTAACCCGGACTATCTGCCACAGCCGGATGATTATGTCATCACTTTAGAAACGCCAGTGGTCAGTCGGTTAAAGTTGCTGCAGGAGTGCCGTCCAGACTTGCCAGCCCAGCCTTTCAAGATTGTGGTACAGGAAGTGGCATACATGAAAAGCCGAGCTGAAACCGCCAACGCCGCGGTTGGTCCAGTGGAGCAGGAAGTCATTTTGTCGACTGCTCCCCTTACAAAAATTGTTGCGAGGCAGTCCCTGCCTTATGAATCCGCCGTGCGTTTTCTGGTGATGCGGGAGTTCCCGAGCAGCAGCTATCAGAGTTTTGGATATCAAGAAGATGTCAGCACTGCGATACGTGTTGGATTGCAGGCTTTGGTGGATACGGAGCTGGGCCCCGTAGTCTTTCCTACGCCTGTCATGGAGAATTACGAACCCTATAATGATTCTCTCCATGGCGGTGCACCGGATAAACCTCGTAGTATTCTGAACCCGCATTCCGAACCATTCGTACCCTATTGGTCCGTTAAGGAAGTTTCTGTATGACTATTCCGATGGAGACCCAATATTACGCTCCGACCGCCTATCGCTCGAGCGAGGCGGTGGAGCTACCCGAAACCCGAACTAAACGGGAACGAGTTGGGGAGGAGCTTCAGCCGTATGGTGCCTATGCTAACCTTAACCCGTACCACCGAATCGTGGAGGATATTGATACAGTCCAGTTCAGTGAGCGCGAGGATCCGGAGTTTTATAAGCACAACTGGTGGTGGGATCACCAGCGCTTGCGTTTTCTTAACGAGAAGATGGGGCTTAAGTTTTTGATATTGGTGCTCCCTTTTGCATGGATATTCACTCTTCTTATCGGTGGCAGTTTCGGCATTGGGTATGTTTTTGTAAACGAACTGAGGGGAGATCTGCCACCGGTTTTTTTCGTTGTTTTATTGCTGGTTTCGTGGGCTGGATGGTGGTTTTTCGCGCTCCGAGTTATCCCTCTTACCACCAACTGGCTTATGACAAACTTCGTTGGAGCCCTCTTGAAACCTTTCGAGAAAACCTTGGAAAAGAAGTTAGACGAAACTTTGGAAGATGGGTGTAGCGAATTTAACCGGGTCACCGGGCAGGTAAAGTTCGCCCTCGGCAAGGGGTGTTCTTTTGAGGCCCCGTTTGTGGAGTTCGATGCCTACGTGGAGCGCGTTGTGCAGCGCGGCGGTATCTTCTACCGGCTTATGTTCGTGCATCGCTACACCCAGAAGCAATTCAACAAAACCTCTCTGAGCAACATTGAGGCAGAGAAAACTGAGGTGCTGGCTCTGTGGGATATGTTGCAACGCTTCATGGACATCACCCAGCCCCTACCAGACATGCCCCGGTTGGAGCCGTTTCGCCACCTGGATCCAGTGACTGCCGAGTACGATCAGAGTACTGGCCGTAACCCCCGATACTGGCGAGACCTCGATCTGGATGGCTGGCTGAAGGGAAAGGGTGCGGAGCTGTTGAGAAACCAGCGGCAGTATGGTTGGGGCCGCAGGCAATGCAGAGTCACTCCGCAATTGGGTAGTGTGGATATGCCCACCTATCGCCAAAGTCGACCTAAAACAGCTTGTGTCGTGTAAGGCACCTCTTTGGTTTATTAGGGAAGTTTTGGCTAAAGCGGCGGGAGGAGTATCTTTGGAATAAGCGCAACTGCAAGCTCACGGCGCAACTCGGTAAGATTTTGATGTATGAATACCGCAATCTACGACCGGCCGAGGCTTGGCCGATTTGAGTGGTATGGATGACTGAACAGAAACAGCGATCTGGAGTGGGCGACACCGCCCTTCGGGCGATGGAGATTAATCCACTACCCAAATCCCCAAAAGAACGAACGTGCATTGGCGAGGAGCTCCAGCCCGTTTGTAGAATTCGATGCTTATGTGGATCGGGTGATCCAGCAGAGCGGTGTGTTCTACCGCCTCATTTTCGTGCACCGCTATACCCAAAAATCGTTTCACAAAACCACTTTCAGTAGCATTGAGTCCAGCAAATCGGAGGTCTTGGCGCTTTGGAATGTGCTCCAGACCTACATGGATGTAACCCAGCCCCTACCCGACGTACCAAGGCTGGAACCCTTCCGGCACTTGGATCCAATCACTGCAGAGCATGACGAACGGACCGGCCGCAATCCTCGCTTCTGGCGCGATCTGGATCTGGAAGCTTGGAAGCATGGAGAGGGCGCAGAGTGGCTGAAGCGGCAGGCGGAATATCCCTGGGGTAAGCGAAAATGCAAACTCACACCGCAGCTCGGCAAGATCTCAATGGACGACTACCGGAAGCAGCGGCCGACAGGTGCATGGCCGATCTAGTATCGGCCAATCCCTCACCAACTCCCCACATTCTCCATACTCGCCCAAGGCTCTTGAGCCGGCAGCGCCTCACCCTTCTGAAGTAACTCAATAGAAATCCCATCTGGCGTTCGAATAAATGCCATGTAACCGTCTCTCGGAGGGCGGTTAATGGTGATGCCGTTCGCTTGCAGCTTTTCACACAGAGCGTAGATGTCGTCCACTCGAAACGCGAGGTGCCCGAAGTTGCGGCCGCCGGTGTATTCTTCCGGGTCCCAATTGTAGGTAAGTTCAATAGTTGGCGCTTTGTCTTCACGGGCGCGTGCTTCGTCTTCAGGAGCCGCTAGAAATACCAGTGTAAAACGGCCTTTCTCGCTGTCTTTTCGGCTGATTTCGATCAGGCCAAGTAGGTCGCAGAAGAAGTGAAGGGTCTCGTCTAGGTTGCTGACCCGAATCATGGTGTGCAGGTATTTCATGATGATCTCCTGTGTTGATGTTGTGCTAACGACGGCTTTGGGGCCAGCTGCTGGGAACCACAAACCAGCGGTCGGCCTCTACCCAGCAGGATAGCTCGGCTTGCCAGACCATTTCCGCAAACAGTGCCGGTACACTTTCTGCCTCAACCCACTGGAGGGTTGCTCGGGCTGCATTGGCATCGGGTTTGCCTTTCTGGTTCCAGGGGCCTATCCAGTGGGGCTTGTTCAGGCGTACCCAGCGGCTGGTGTCTTCTGTGTCGAGGTCCGCAGCATAGCGCCATTTCCCGGTTAAGTGGTCGTCGGGAACCGTGTCCGGGAGTGTACCTGCTACCTCACTCGGGTAGAACAGATAGCCGGGCATGAAGATGCGCGGTTTGATGGTTTCCTGGATGCCGAGTTCCGCTAACACGCTTCGGGTTTCAGGCCGCTGCGTCATTTGGCTTTGGTGCGACAACATATGATTGGTTTTAAGGTCGAGCCGATCCCGTGCATTGGGGCCGTACCACAAGGTTGGCTCATTGGCAGCGGGTACGCCCAGATAGTATTTGACGGCGATTTCATGGTGCTCCAGTTCGCCGGAAACCGGGTTTCGTAGCAGGAAATCCAGCTCTCCCAGGGTTTGTTTCTCGGTTCGTATTTGTTGGTTTTTCAACACAACTTCCCAGCCCATGAGGTCGCTTAGCATCACTTCGTAAAGTCGTTCAACGTAGTGGCCGAGCCGTTTTTCCATGGGAGCGATTAATCGAGACGGTGCCGCTTCTGGATTGTTATCCCAATGGGTCAGCGTGCTTAGGTAGTCCCCTGGAAGGAACTCCATGGGGTGGAAACTGATTGGAGATGCCAGCAACTGGGGTGCCTCACACAGCCACGCCAAGTGGCGTATCGTGGGTGTTTTGAACCGATGCAGAGCGAATAGCGCCGAAGTTGTATCCATTTGTTCAGGATACCTTAATCCGGAGGCGGTTGAGAGCTTGAAGCGCTGCCGCCTAAAAGCGATAGCTTTCAGAAGTTTAATCCAACTTAGTGAGTAGCATGTGACTTTAACCGCCAAAGTGAAGCGTGCGCTTTGATAGAGTTCCGGCCTGATTTATTCCCTGATGGAGAACGCTGCAATGGAAGATTGGCAAGGATGCCTGGAGCCCCAATGCCAGCAAGCACTGCTTGTGGCACGAGACAATGTTGAGAAGCGCGGTGGATCGGTGATTACCGCCGAAGATTTTCTGCTGGCGATGTTGGATGTGATTGAACCCATTGCGCTGTTTCTCAAGCGCCAGGGCGTGGATTTTGACGAGTTGGTGCGCACTATTCAGGGGGAGCAGCCGATCGTTGCAGAGGTTCACGGGGATGGGGATTTGTCGTCGCAGCTGATCTATTGGATCTCTGCAACCCGAGAGGTTGTTGAAGGCCCTTGGTTGAATTGGTCTCAGCTTTTACGTGGGCTGGTGAGCTGCGCCGAGCGCCTGCAAGATAAAGCCTATGTTGCTGTGTTGGAGTTGGTGAATTTCTGGCCGGATAATTCTGAAGAACCGGCGCAGGCAATCGGCGCGAATGGGCTGGTGCAAGTCCCGCTCACCGTGGTGGAGCCTGGCTGGCTCAAGTTGGCAGAGGATGTCGCCGTTGCGCTTGCGGCTAATAAAGCCGGGCTGATTTGGGTTGCAGGCGAACGTGGCAGCGGTAAAACTGCTTGGCTGCAATCGCTTCTGGAAACTCCAGGTATCTATTGGGTGCAGGTAGACCTGCGCCGACAGGCCGAAGTCATGGCTCTGGAACAGCCCACGGTGCCGTCACAGGGCGAAGAAGCTTTTGGGTGGCCCGTGTTAGTGTTGGATAACGTATCGCCTGCGGGGTTGTTGGAGTTGATGGCGCAGCCAAACGGTGTTGCGAGAGAGTTAGTCTCGGGCTGGCAAGGGCCGATATTGCTTTTGGCGCCGAATGAGGGAGGGGATGTCGGCGGCGAGCAACGGCTAAGCCATTTGCTTGGAAGAACGCTTGATGTCATATCAATGCCGGCTGTGAGCACAGCGCAGCGCCGAGCGATTCTCACCGCTCATCAACCGTTGATCGAGAAAAGGTTCAATGTCGAAATTGCTCTTTCGGCGGTTGAGTATGCAGCCACTCGCCACAGCCGCTGCGTTGCGTCACCAGGCGGCATGCTGGAGTGGGTTCGAAGAGCTGCGGCCCGCTTGGAGCTGGTTGCAAGCCGTGGCCCGTTGGAATCCGCAGAGCTTGCCGGCAGGCAGGAGGTTTCCCGAAGACAGGCTCTGGTAGCAATGGCGCGGGGAGAAGGTTGCAGCGTCGAGGACCAAGGTTTAAAAGATTTGGAGCTGGAGAGGGCTGCCGCCGAAGTGCTTTGGCATGAACGCAAGCGTGCTGGCAGTTTGCGCAGATTAATGGTGGAAGATCTTCGGCAGGAATTGGAGCGATGGCTTGCAGCCGCGCCAGAGCCGGTTCACTATGTGCGGCAGTACGAGTAACAGCATGGAGATACCTTGGGTGCAGGATCTGGAAATATATATTCGTGACCTTGAATCGGGTGCCGTATCCCGGTGGCTTGAAGGTCAGCTTGATAATGTTCGGTTGGATGATGCGGACGTCGCCACGGTTTCAAAGGGCACAGGTCAGTTCAACGGAATACCGCTGCGCATTACGCTGTATCCGGGCGCGTTCGGCAAACGGTTCACGTCGTTGGTGATCGAGGGTGACGAGTTGCCTTGGAACAGTGATCTGGAGTGCGCGCGCAGCGCGTGGCGAATGATGGAAGGCGAGATCCGCTGCAGCTTAGGCGAGTGGCAGGAAGGCGATTCGCTGGACGATGAAAAGTGGTGGCGGATAGATCACCGCGGGGAACAGCAGGTCGTGTGGAATTAACAGGGCCCGGAACGTAAAAAAGGCAGCCGATGATGGCTGCCTTTTTCGTTTCCGCAGGGGAAGATCAATCACTCAGGATAGACACGTTGTCTGCCTGCAGGCCTTTGTCGGCATCAACCACGTTGAAGCGAACCAGTTGGCCTTGGCGCAGTACGCGGCGGCCACGGCCACGAATGGCACGGAAGTGAACGAAAATCTCGTCACCGCTTTCACGCACGATAAAGCCGAAGCCTTTTTTGACGTTGAACCATTTGACGGTGCCTTCTTCATCTCCTTCCGGAGTGCTGTCGTCAAAGTCGTCTTCGTCGTCGTAATCGTTTTGTGGCTGACTGGCACGAGCCGGGCGGTTTTGGGCGCGAGTTGGAGCAGCAGGAGCTGCTTGCTTACCGGCAACCAAAACGGCTACAAAGCCCACAATGGCGAACACTGCAAACGCCATCAAATACGCGGCAATTCCACCTTGGCTACCCAGAGCTTCAACGCCTTCGCCCATGGCGAGCAGTTTCAGCGGTGCCGGGGTGGCAGACAGTAACAGGCCCAGTACAAACGGTGCCGGAATTGCGATCAGGATAGCAACAAGGATCGCTTTGGCTGGATTACGCATTGGTTGGTTATTCTCCATAATTAAACGCTAACGATAAAAAGCCGCACATCGGGTAAAATGGCATGTCCGGCAGTGAACACCGCCGCTGAATTCTGTAGTTAGAATATCTGGCGTAGGCGGTAAAAGGCGCCATGATACCAGATTAAGGAAAGGGCTGACCAAATCTCATGAGCAAAAAGACTCTCGAAGACCGGATTGCGGATCTGGAAATGCGACTTGCGTTCCAGGATGACGTAATCAACACCCTGAGCGAGCAGGTAACCAAGCAGGAAATGGACATTCGGGAGCTGTGGGATGCGAAGCGGCTGATGCACCAGCAGCTTAAGGATGTGGCGCCTTCCAACATTCGGCGGGAGGATGAGGAGACTCCTCCGCCGCATTATTGATTTTGGAGCTTGGTTTTAGCTCCGGGGTCAGACCCTCGCGCGGGTCTGACCCCTTTCAAATTACCCCAGCAGTTCGACTAAAATCTGTTCGTAGATTTCAGACAGCGTATCTAAATCTTCCGCTTTCACGCATTCGTCCACTTTGTGTATGGTGGCGTTGATGGGGCCGAGTTCGACCACTTGTGCGCCGGTGGGCGCGATAAAGCGGCCGTCAGACGTCCCGCCAGAGGTAGACAGCTCGGTTTCCCGGCCGGTGACGGTGCGGATGGCTTCCTGGCTGGCGGAGACCAATGCGCCTCGGTCGGTCAGGAAGGGGCGGCCGCTGAGGTTCCATTGCAGGTCGTACTTGAAGTTATGGCGGTCCAAAATGGCCACCACACGTTCTTCCAGGCTTTCCGCGGTGTTTTCGGTACAGTAACGGAAATTAAAGTGCACCACACATTCGCCGGGAATGATGTTACTGCCCACGCCGGATTCGATCTTGGTGATCTGAAAGGTGGTCGGCGGGAAGAAATCGTTACCGTTGTCCCAAAACTCTTTGGCCAAGGCGTCTAGGGCTGGGGCTACGGTATGTACCGGGTTCTCGGCCAGATGCGGATAGGCGACATGGCCTTGGGTGCCGTGAATGGTCAGATAGCCGTGTAGCGAGCCACGGCGGCCGTTTTTGATGACGTCCCCGACTTCGTGTGTGCTGGACGGTTCGCCAATTAAACACCAGTCGATTTTCTCGTTACGAGCTTCCAGTGTTTCGATCACTTTGACCGTGCCATCGTGAGCCGGGCCTTCTTCATCGCTGGTGATCAGCAAGGCGATGGAGCCACGATGGTTTGGATTCTTGGCCACAAAGCGCTCGCAAGCTGTGACAAAGGCGGCGAGGCTGCCTTTCATGTCGGCAGCGCCGCGGCCGTACAAAAAGCCTTCCTCAATGACCGGCTCAAAGGGTGCATGGGCCCAGTTCCGCTCGGGGCCGGTTGGCACCACATCGGTGTGGCCGGCAAAAGCCAGTACCGGGCCATCAGTACCTTTGCGAGCCCACAGGTTGTCTGTTTCGCCAAATCGCAGGTTCTCGCCGGCGAAGCCAAGAGGTGCAAGGCGGGACATCATCAGTTCCTGACAACCGGCGTCATCGGGTGTGACCGACTGGCGGCGAATGAGGTCCATGGCGAGTTCGAGGGTAGGCGATAAGGTCATAGGGCGGCTCTTGCTTAGTCTGGAATGGCCCCTCTTCGCAGAGGAAGAGGGGCTTGTGCGGGTCTTAGTTGTTGGCGTGCAGTTCTTCGTTCAGCTCGATGGCTGACTTGTTGGTTTTGCACTCAACTGCACCGGTCTGGCTATTGCGGCGGAACAGCAGGTCGTTCTTGCTGGCCAGGTCACGGGCTTTAACCACTTCAACCAGTTCGTTGTTGTCATCCAGCAAGGCAACTTTGGTGCCGGCGGTGATGTACAGGCCAGCTTCTACGGTGCAACGGTCGCCCAGCGGGATGCCGATGCCAGCGTTTGCGCCCAGCAGGCAGTTTTCGCCTACGGAAATAATGATGTTGCCGCCACCAGACAAGGTGCCCATGGTGGAGCAGCCGCCGCCCAGGTCAGACCCTTTGCCGATCATAACGCCGGCAGAAATGCGGCCTTCGATCATGCTGGTGCCTTCGGTGCCGGCGTTGAAGTTGATGAAGCCCTCGTGCATCACGGTGGTGCCTTCGCCCACGTAAGCGCCCAGACGAACGCGGGATGTATCGGCAATACGCACGCCTTTCGGTACCACGTAGTCGGTCATTTGCGGGAACTTGTCGACAGACTTCACTTCCAGAGTGCGGCCTTCGACGCGAGCCTGCAGCTGACGGGCTGGCAGTTCGTTCAGGTCAATGGCACCTTCGTTGGTCCAGGCCAGGTTCGGCAGCAGGCCGAAGATGCCGTCCAGCTTCAGGCTGTGGGGCTTGGCCAAGCGGTGAGAGATCAGGTGCAGCTTCAGGTACACCTCTGGGGTGCTGGAGGCGGTGTCGTCGGTCGCCAATACAGTGACAACAACCGGGCTTTTGCTTTCAGCCGCTTGCTCGGCCAGTTTGGCTTGAGCGGTTTCGCCCAGCTGGCGAAGTGAGGTGGCGAACTGAGTCAGCTGCTCGGCACTTGCTTCGATGGCCTGGTTGCCACCCTTGTAGTTCAGCGCGGTTTCAACCACGTCGATCAGGTCTTTGCCTGGGGTCATAACCGGTTGCTGGTAGAACACTTCCAGCCATTCGCCCTGGTTGTTCTGGGTGCCGATGCCGATGCCGAATGCAAAACTCATCTGGTGGTTGCTCCTGTTTCTTAAGTTTAAAAACTGAGTTCTTTTCCCGCTCGCCCTTACATCTTTCCAATGGGGAAGTGTTGGGGACAGGCGGTGTCAATGTGTTAGTTCGTCCACGCAGCCCATTCGTCTGCGTTAAAGCCCACGGTAACCGTTTCGCCGCGTTCAACAACCGGGCGTTTGATGATGGAGGTGTTCTCCAGCATGACCTGGTGGGCCCGTTGGGCGCTCATGGTATCACGAACCTCATCGGGAAGTTTTCGCCAGGTGGTGCCGCGTTTGTTGATCAGCGTTTCCCAGTCCAAGGACTGCTCCCACTCGGCCAGTTTCTCGCTGGAGAGGCCGTCTTTTTTGAAGTCGTGGAACTCGTAGGCGATGCCGTTTTCATCCAGCCATTTTCGGGCTTTTTTGACGGTGTCGCAGTTTTTGATGCCATAGAGCTTCATGCCTTGAATCCTTTTACAAACTCGACAATGCGGTGGGCCGCTTCTACGCACTCTTCTAAGGGTGCTACCAATGCCATGCGCACGCGGTTTTCGCCGGGGTTGTGGCCGTCCACGGTGCGGGACAGGTAGCGGCCGGGCAGTACGTGTACGTTTTGCTGCGCCGACAGTTCCCGGGCAAAGGTTTCGTCGTCGAACGGTGTTTCCGGCCAGAGGTAGAAGCCGGCATCCGGGAAGTCTACGTTCATCACTTCGCGCAGGATGGGAACCACCGCTTCGAATTTGGCGCGGTAAGCCGCCCGGTTTTCTTTGACGTGTTCTTCATCGTTCCACGCAGCGATGCTGGCCAGCTGGTTGTGAATGGGCATGGCGCAACCGTGGTAGGTGCGGTACTTCAGGTAACCGCCAAGTATCTCTGCGTCACCTGCAACAAAGCCGGACCGCAGGCCTGGCAGGTTGCTGCGCTTGGATAGGCTGTGGAACACCACGCAGCGCTTGAAGTCGTTTCGACCAATCGCGGCACAGGTTTCCAGCAGGCCTTCGGGCGGATTGGCTTCGTCTGGGTAAAGTTCGGAATAGCACTCGTCAGACGCAACAATAAAGTCGTGGCGGTCGGCCAGTTCGATCACCTTTGTCAATGTCTTACGGCTAACTACGGCGCCGCTCGGGTTGCCGGGGGAGCACAGGAATAAAACCTGGCAGTTGGCCCAGACGGATTCGGGGACCTTATCGAATTCCGGGATGAAGCCATTGCTGGCATCGCAAGGCAGATAAACCGGATCGGCGCCCGCGAGGAAAGCAGCACCTTCGTACACCTGATAAAAGGGGTTCGGGCTGACCACGGTAGCGGGTTTGCTCGAATCAACAACGGCCTGCACCAGAGAAAAAATGGCTTCGCGGGTGCCGTTAACGGGAACAATGTTGCGAGCCGGGTCGAGTGAGCCTTCGCTCAAGCTGAAGCGGCGCGTCGCCCAGTTGGCAATGGTTTCGCGCAGTTCGTCGATGCCCTTGGTGGTTGGGTAGTTGGCGAGCCTGTCCAAATTGTCGGCCACCACCTGCTTCACGAAAGCCGGGGCAGGGTGCTTGGGTTCGCCAATGCCCAGTGAAATTGGAGCGAGATGTTCCGGTACATTGATGCCGGCTTTCAGCTTCGCCAGTTTCTCAAACGGGTAAGGGTGCAGTCTTTCAAGATTGGAATTCATTGAATATCGTCCAGCATTTTGCAGAGGTGCTGTTGTAAGGCTTCGCACTTGGCAGGGTCGCTTAGTGGTCGGCCTTGTTCATCAGTAATAAAGAAAACGTCTTCTACCCGCTCGCCCAAGGTGGCGATTTTCGCGTTGGTCAGCCGTACCCTGTGCTCCAGCAGTACCTGACCAATTCGCGCCAACAGACCGGGGCGGTCGGGGGTGATGACTTCCATTAACGTCCGCTGGTTAATGGTGTCGTTCGAAAAGGTCACTTCCGTGGGGAAGGCAAAGTGTTTCAGCTGCCTTGGGGTGCGCCGGTGAATAATGTCCGGGTAGTCTTCCGGGTCATCCAGTTCTTCGATCAGGCGCTTGCGTGCCCGTTCTTTGCGAGCGGGGTCGATGCCCAGCGGCTGCCCTTGCTCGTCCAGCACAATGTAGGAGCTGATGGAGTGGGGGCCCTCGCTGGAGTTAATGCGGGCATCGACGATGTTCAGGTTCAGTTGTTCAAGTACGGCGGTGGTTGCCGCGAACAGGGCGACCCGGTCCCGCATGTAGATGATGATCTGGGAATAGCCATCGGTTGGGCCACCGCGGGTATCGCGGATCAATACCAGTGGGTCCGGGTTGTCGCCATGGCGGATGATCGCAGCGGTCTGCCAGGCGATATCGACGGTGGAATCCTGAAGGAAATATTCTTCGTCCACCGTGTCCCAGATTTGGTCGATCTGCTCGTCGCTCATGTTCTGGGCATTGAGAATTTCCCGGGCTTCTTCGCGGGTGGCGTCAATCCACGCTTGCCGGTCAACCGGTGTATCTATGCCGCGGCGCAGTGCCCGCTTTGCTTCTATGTAGAGTTGGCGCAAAAGCGAGGCGCGCCAGGTGTTCCAAAGCTTGGGATTGGTGGCACTGATGTCGCATACGGTCAGCGTGTAAAGGTAGTCCAGGTGTGCCTGGCTGGGTATGGCGCGGGCAAAGGCCTGGATGATGTCAGGGTCTGAAATGTCTTTGCGCTGGGCGGTCATCGACATGAGCAGGTGATTTTCCACCAGCCAGGAGATCAGCCGAGTGTCGCGCTCGCTTAGATGGTGCCGTTCACAGAAAGCTTCGGCATCAATCGCGCCGAGTTCAGAATGGTCACCACCCCGGCCTTTGGCTACGTCGTGGTAAAGGCCGGCGATAAACAGGGTGTCCATTTTGGGCAGGCGGTGGATCAAGCGTGATGCTAGCGGGTACTCGGTTCTGGCCTCATCACTGGTCAACCTGACCATGTTGCGGATGACGCGCATGGTGTGCGCATCAACGGTGTAAATGTGGAACAGGTCGTGCTGCATCTGGCCAATGATCTCGCCAAATTCGGGCAGGTATCGGCCCAGCACGTTGTACTTCTTCATCGCGGAGAGCGTTTTGTGCAAGGGGTGAGGCGTGCGCAGAAGCTCCATGAACAGGCTGGTCACCGCCAGGTCAGACCGGAACACATCATCGATCAGGTGCCGGTGCGCCCGAAGTGACCGGATGGTGGTTGCTCGGATGCCTTTGATCTCCGGGTGCTGCGCCATCAGCACGAAGATTTCCATGATCGCATAGGGGGCGTAGGCAAAGACCTGATTGTTGATGGCCTCGATGTAGAAGTTGCGCATTTGAAAGCGCTTGTTCAGCGGGCGAATTTCGTCTTCGCTGCCACTGCCGAGGATCGCTTCGTCGTAATATTGGAGAATGACGTCGGTGAGCTCGGCTAACGCCAGGACGGTACGGTAATAGGACTGCATCATCAGCTCGACGCCAAGACGTTTGCCTTCGTCTTTATAGCCGAGCATGGCGGCGAGGGCTCTCTGGTGGTCGAACAGCAGTCGATTTTCATTGCGATCAGCAATGAGCTGCAGACCAAAGCGCAAGCGCCAGAGGAAGGTTTCGCCTTCAAGCAAGATCCGGTGCTCTTCATCGGTGATGATGCTGAATCGGGCCAGATCGGCCGTGCTTTCTAGCAAAAAGTGGCGTTTGGTGATCCACCCGATCGTTTGTATGTCTCGCAGGGCACCCGGAGAGCCTTTGACGTTGGGTTCCAGGTTGTACTCTGTATCACCGTACTTTTTGTGGCGTTTTTGCTGCTCTTCCCATTTGGCGACAAAGTAATCTTTGTCTGACATCACGTCGTCCAGGTAAACCTGTTCCGTGAGCTCTTCTCTCAAACTGTCCGGGCCGGCGATGGTACGGGTTTCCAGTAGGTTGGTGAGAATGGTGATGTCTTGTTTCGCGGCCGCAATGCATTCGTCTACGCTGCGAACGCTGTGACCGATATCCAGTTTCAGATCCCAGAGCAAGGTGATAAATGCGCTGAGGTCGTCTTGCCACGCGCTTTCAGTGTCGGCTCGGGTGAGTATGAGTAGGTCAATATCAGAGTGGGGGTGAAGCTCGCCCCGGCCGTAACCACCAACGGCCACTAAGGCGATGTCGGGCGAGCTGGAAAGAGGGTAGCGGTTCCAGATTAATCGAAGAACCGTGTCTACCGTCGCGGCTCTGGCGTGCACCAGAGCCCTGACGTCAGCACCTTGCCGGAAGGCTTCGGCATCGGCGTTATAGTGGTGCTGTAAAAACTCCCTTGCCGCAACAACCGGTGAAGGGTCGTTACTGATGCGGTGTTCCAGCTCGCTTTGCTCCACTTAGAACGACTCTTCTGATCGCTTGGTCAGCACTTCATAACCATCCGCGGTAACCAGAATGGTGTGTTCCCATTGCGCGGACAATTTGTGATCTTTGGTGACCGCAGTCCAGCCATCGGCCAGCAGTTTGGTGTGGTACTTACCTTGGTTCAGCATGGGCTCGATGGTGAAGGTCATGCCTTCTTTCAGCTCAAGGCCGGTGCCCGGTGTGCCGTAATGCATGACCTGAGGCTCTTCATGGAACACAGCGCCAATGCCGTGGCCGCAATAATCCCGAACCACCGAGTAGCGGTGCTTCTCTGCGTGCTTCTGAATAACGTGACCAATGTCGCCAAGCCGTGCGCCAGGCTTAACCAGTTCAATACCTTTATATAGGCATTCCTGGGTAATCTGGATCAGGCGTTCAGAGCCGGGCTTGGGCTTGCCGACGACCCACATCTTACTGGTGTCGCCATGGTAGCCATCTTTGATCACGGTGACGTCGATGTTGATGACATCGCCATCCTTCAGGACTTTTTTGTCTGTAGGGATGCCGTGACATACCACGTGGTTTACCGAGGTGCAGATGGACTTCGGGAATCCTTTGTAGTTGAGCGGGGCTGGAATGGCCTGCTGCTTATTAACAATGTGGTCGTGGCAGATGCGGTCAAGCTCTTCGGTGGTAACGCCGGGCTTGACGTGCTCGCCAATCATTTCAAGAACTTCGGCTGCCAGGCGGCCGGCTACCCGCATCTTTTCGATTTCTTCGGGGGTCTTAATAGATACTTGCATCGGACTTCCTGTTTATATGCATCAAGCCCGCATTTTAAGGGGCCGGAGCAATAGGTACAAGGAAGGTATTTGCCAAAAGTGATGGCGTTGCGGAAGCGGAATATGGTATAAACGCGCCCGCCGAAACAAAACTCGGCAAATTCACACACGTGTCAGCACGTTGTCCCAGGGTGCCGGCTCCTGCTTTAAGGAGACAGGTTGGGGCAATTGGACGCGTGGAGGCCTAACCCGAAGCTAAAAGGTAAATATCATGGCTCAGGTAAATATGCGTGACCTGCTGAAAGCAGGTGCTCACTTTGGACACCAAACTCGTTACTGGAACCCGAAGATGGGTAAATACATCTTTGGTGCTCGTAACAAGATTCACATCATCAACCTTGAGCAGACTGTTCCTGCGATGAATCAGGCGCTGGATTTCATTCAGCAGCTGACTGAAAGCAAGAACAAGATCCTGTTTGTGGGTACCAAGCGTGCCGCAGCCAAGATCATCAAGGAAGAAGCACTGCGTTCTGGCCAGCCGTACGTTAACCACCGCTGGTTGGGTGGCATGCTCACCAACTACAAGACCATCCGTCAGTCTATCCGTCGCTACCGCGATCTGGAAGCTCAGAGCAAGGACGGCACTTTTGACAAGCTGACCAAGAAAGAAGCTCTTGAGCGTACCCGCGAGATGGATAAGCTTGAGCGTTCTATCGGTGGTATCAAAGATATGGGCGGCTTGCCAGACGCGCTGTTCGTTGTTGACGTAGACCACGAGCGTATCGCTATTAAAGAAGCGAACAAGCTGGGTATCCCTGTTATTGGTGTTGTTGATACCAACAGCGATCCTGACGGCGTTGACTACGTAATCCCGGGTAACGACGACGCTATCCGCGCTATCCAGATCTACGTGAAAGCAGTTGCTGATACTTGCATGGAGTCTTCCCAGGCTGCAGGCGGCGCTGACGAGTTCGTAGAAGTTAGCGAAGATGCCCAAGGCGCTGCTCCAGCTGCCGAGTAATACTTAACCGTCAGGTTTAAGTTATAAGGCATGCCCCTTTTTATCCGGGCATGCCTTCCCACCGAATTTGTAACTGATTGAGAGGACTGAACATGGCTGCAATTACCGCTGCAATGGTCAAAGAGCTGCGTGAGCGCACTGGTCTTGGCATGATGGAGTGCAAAAAAGCACTGGTTGAAGCTGGCGGCAGTGTTGATGCTGCAATTGAAGAGCTTCGTAAGTCGTCTGGCCTGAAGGCTGCCAAGAAAGCCGGTCGTACAGCTGCTGAAGGTGTGTCTCTGGTTAAGGTTTCTGACGACAAGACTGTTGCTTTCATCCTGGAAGTTAACTCTGAAACTGACTTCGTTGCCCGTGACGATAACTTCATGAACTTCGCTAACGATGTTCTGAATGTTGCGTTTGAAAAAGGCGAAACCGACGTTGCGAAGCTGATGGAAGGCGATCTGGAAGGCAAGCGTGAAGCGCTGGTTCAGAAGATCGGTGAAAACATCACTGTTCGTCGTCTGGTTAAGGTTGAAGGTCCGGTTGTTGGTGGATACGTTCACAGCAACAGCAAGATTGCTGCCGTTGTTGCGCTGACTGCTGGCACTGAAGAGCTGGCCCGTGACATCGCTATGCACGTAGCTGCGGTTAACCCGCGCGTTGGCAAGCCGGAAGAAATGCCTGCTGAAGAGCTGGAGAAAGAGAAGGAAATCATCAAGTCTCAGCCAGATATGGAAGGCAAGCCTGCCGAAATCGTTGAAAAGATGATGGGCGGCCGTATCAAGAAGTTCCTGGCTGAAAACAGCCTGATCGAACAGCCTTTCGTTAAGAACCCTGAGCAGAAAGTGGGTGAGTTGATCAAGGCCGCCGGTGGCGAGCTGGTTGGCTTTACTCGTCTGGAAGTGGGTGAAGGCATCGAAAAAGAAGAAGTGGATTTTGCTGCTGAAGTGGCTGCTGCCGCTGGCACAGGCAAGGCCTGATCCATTTTTTGAGCGCTACTGTCAAAGACAGTTGCGCTACCTAAGTCTGCCACGTTAGTTGGGTCCGCCCGGCTTTCGTGGCGGGCTTGTATCTGAGATACCCCTTTTTTGCGTTAAGATGAGAGGGGTATGTCAGATACAAGCCTGCAACGGGTTTGAAGCCGCATAGCCAAAAGACGAAAAGGGGATCATCATGCCGACACCGACAACTTCATCCAATCAACCCAGATATAAGCGTGTTCTGCTGAAGCTCAGCGGCGAAGCCCTAATGGGAGAGCACGAGTTCGGTATTGATCCTAAAGTACTTGACCGCATGGCATTGGAAATTGGAGCCCTTGTGGGTATCGGTGTTCAGGTTGCACTGGTGATCGGTGGTGGAAACCTTTTTCGCGGTGCAGCGCTGAGCGAGGCGGGTCTTGATCGGGTAACCGGCGACCACATGGGTATGTTGGCAACCGTGATGAATGGCTTGGGAATGCGTGATGCGCTTGAGCGCTCGAACATTCGTACCCGGGTTATGTCTGCGATCCCCATGAGCGGTATTGTTGAGCATTACGATCGTCGCCGTGCCGTCCGCGACCTGAAAGAAGGAGATGTGGTCATTTTCAGTGCTGGCACAGGTAACCCCTTCTTTACCACCGATTCTGCTGCTTGCCTGCGTGGTATCGAGATTGAGGCGGATGCGGTTCTGAAAGCGACCAAGGTAGATGGTGTATATAGTGCAGATCCCAAGCTTGATCCCACGGCCGTAAAATACGATCGCCTGACCTATGATGAGGTTTTGGATCGCAAGCTCGGCGTGATGGATCTGACCGCTATCTGTCTGGCTCGTGATCATGGTATGCCGTTGCGGGTATTCGATATGAACCAGCCAGGCGTTCTCACCCGCATTGTGACCGGTGAGAAAGAAGGCACATTGATTGAGTAACGAATTGAGGGTTTTGACGTGATTGACGATATTAAAGCTGACGCTGATGCAAAGATGAAGAAGAGCCTTGAGGCGCTGAACTCGGCCTTCAACAAAATCCGTACTGGCCGTGCTCACCCGGCGATTCTTGATAGCGTGATGGTGAATTACTACGGTCAGGAAACGCCACTGAAGCAGGTGGCCAGTGTGAACGTGGAAGACAACCGCACGTTGCTGGTTGCGCCTTGGGAAAAGAACATCATTTCAGCCATCGAGAAGGCGATTATGATGTCTGACTTGGGGCTGAACCCTTCTAACAACGGCGATGCGATTCGCGTTCCGATGCCCATGCTGACGGAACAGACTCGTAAAGAAATGGTCAAGCAAGCTCGTGCCGATGCAGAGCAGGGTCGAGTGTCTGTCCGTAACGCCCGTCGTGATGCCAATGGCATGCTGAAGGACCTTCTGAAAGAGAAGGACATCAATGAAGATGAAATGCGTCGTGGTGAGGACGAGGTCCAGAAGTTGACGGACAAGTACATTGCCGAGATCGAAACGATGCTGAAGGCGAAGGAAGAGGATCTGATGGCGGTATAACCGTCAGATCGTTCAGAAACAGAGTCAGCAGCGGTTGAACGTGCCGCTGCGTAGAGGGTTTCATGACGGATCAAATAACCGCAGAAATTCCGGTGACAGCAAGCAGTCGTCCCCGGCATGTGGCCATTATCATGGATGGCAATAATCGGTGGGCGAAAGCTCGCCGGTTGAAGGGAGTCGCGGGCCACAAGGCTGGAGTGGATGCGGTTAAAGCCGTTGTTGAAACCTGCGCTCGACAGGGTGTTGAAGTGCTCACCCTGTTTGCTTTCTCCAGTGAAAACTGGCGCCGCCCGAAGGACGAAGTGTCGGCCCTGATGCGGCTGTTTGTGATCGCCCTTGAGCGGGAAGTTCGAAAGCTCCATCGCAATAATATCCGGTTGAGGATTATTGGCGATCGCACCGCGTTTAACCCGCTACTCCAGGATCATATGGAAAAGGCCGAAGCGCTCACTCGAGAGAATACGGCCATGACCTTGGTGATTGCCGCCAATTATGGCGGGCATTGGGACATTACGCAGGCCACTCAGGCGGTTGCGGAAAAAGTTCGTGCCGGTGAATTGGCTCCTTCCGACATTACCGATGATTTGATTCAGCAAAACTTGAGTATCGGGGATTTGCCGATGCCAGATCTGATGATCCGTACCGCCGGTGAACAGCGCATCAGCAATTTTTTATTGTGGCACTTGGCCTATACGGAGTTTTACTTCTCCGACGTTTACTGGCCCGATTTCAAAGCTGAAGAAATGCTGAAAGCGCTGGAGGCATACGGCCAGCGTAAACGTCGTTTTGGCCAAACAGACGACCAGCTAGCTTCTCAAGCCACAAAACAATAACGACATAGCGATTATCACTGTGCTTAAAACTCGAATTATTACCGCCCTTATTCTTGCCCCAATTGCGATTGGTGGCATTTTCTTTTTGCCATCGTTTGGTTTTTCGCTGTTCACCGGTGCAATCATTGCGCTGGGGGCGTGGGAATGGGCCAACATGTCCGGGATAGAAGGGCAGGGTGGCCGCGTATCTTATGCCATTGGTGTTGCCGTTTTGATGGCGTTGATCTCACAGCTTAACGTGCCGGCAGTGGCGGTTTTGTCACTCGCCTTTGTATGGTGGTTGGTGTGCTTGGGGTTGGTTAGCCGATACCCCGGTGGGTCTGAAACTTGGGGTTCCACGCCTGTGAGGGCTCTAATGGGGCTGTTTGTGCTTCTGCCCGCCTGGGTCGGTTTGAATCACTTGCGCACTGGAGTTTTCGAGTTTGGTGCTCTGAACAACAGTTTGCTGGTGATTCTCTATATCTTCCTGATGGTCTGGGTGGCTGACATAGGTGCTTATTTCGCCGGACGCGCGTTTGGTAAAGCCAAACTGGCACCACGGGTGAGTCCAGGGAAGTCCTGGGCGGGCGTCTGGGGTGGATTGGTTGCGGTTGGTGTGCTGGCTTTAGTGGCTAGCTATATCGCGAGCGCGAGCGTTTCGGAAACCTTATTTTTGCTCGTTGCCAGCTTGTTTACCGGCCTCGTATCTGTTTTGGGTGATCTGCTGGAAAGCATGCTGAAGCGATTCCGCGGCATCAAGGACAGCAGTCAGCTATTGCCCGGACATGGTGGCATTATGGACCGGATTGACAGCCTCACCGCCGCGATCCCCGTGTTTGCCTTGATCATTACGTTGCTCGGTTGGCTGAGCGCGACCAGCGTGTCTTTATGACCCAGCGAAGCGTTACAGTTCTTGGGGCGACCGGCTCCATTGGTCTGAGTACCCTTGACGTCATTCGCCGGCATCCGGAGCGGTTTTCGGTGTGGGCTTTGACGGCTGGCACGCGGGCGCAAGAATTGGCGGATCTGTGCCGGGAGTTCAAGCCGGCCTTTGCGGTGATGGCGGATAGCGATGCCGCTGTTGAGCTTGAGGGTTTGCTTACAGACTTGCCGGAAACCGCCGTGCTAAGTGGCGAGCAGGGCCTGTGTCAGGTGGCTTCGGCCAATGAAGCAGACACAGTGATGGCGGCGATTGTCGGCGCTGCAGGTCTGGCACCGACGCTTGCGGCGGTTCGCGCGGGTAAGCGGGTGTTGTTGGCGAACAAAGAAGCCTTGGTGATGTCTGGCAAGCTGTTTATGGATGCCGTTGCTGAGTCAGGCGCTGAACTTCTGCCGATTGATTCCGAGCACAACGCTATCTTCCAGTGCATGCCCGCTGATAAGGTGCGTAACCCCATTGCTGCCGGCATTACTCGCATTTTATTGACCGCCTCTGGCGGACCTTTCCGCACCTTTTCAGCCGAGTCTTTGAGTTCGGTAACACCAGCCCAAGCGTGTGCGCACCCGAACTGGTCGATGGGCCAAAAGATTTCGGTCGATTCCGCCACCCTGATGAATAAGGGTTTGGAACTCATTGAGGCCTGCTGGTTGTTCAACACCACGCCGGATCATGTCGAAGTTCACGTGCATCCAGAAAGCATCATTCACTCGATGGTGGAGTATGCCGATGGTTCGGTGCTGGCCCAGATGGGAAGCCCCGACATGCGGACCCCGATCGCCAACGGCATGGCTTGGCCGGAGCGCATTGCCGCGGGTGTGGCACCATTGGATTTGTTCGCTATTGGCAAGTTTCATTTTGAGCGACCAGATCTTCAGCGTTTTCCGTGCTTGCGATTGGCTGCCGAAGCGTTTGCGACCGGCGGAACGGCACCGGCGGTGCTGAATGCGGCCAATGAGATTGCGGTTGCTGCATTTCTTGACGGTAAGCTGTCCTTTACTGATATCCCCGTTATCATAGATCGAACGCTTGCAGCCACTGAAGTGGTGGAAGCCGATAGCTTCGAGACCATCTTCGCCAAAGATACCGAAGCCCGTGAGCGAGCTCATGAGCAAATTGGCTTGCTGCCAGCCTGATATTGTAGTGACATTTCGTTAAGCTGTAGCCCCAGACCAACACCGGAAAACCTATGCAGATTATTCAAAGCGTATTGGCGTTAGCGCTGACTCTGGGAATCCTGGTTACCCTGCACGAGTACGGGCATTTCTGGGTGGCCCGGCGGTTCGGGGTTAAAGTTCTTCGATTCTCGGTCGGTTTCGGCAAACCGCTGTTTTCGTGGCATGACCGCCAAGGCACCGAATATGCCATCGCGGCCATCCCCTTGGGTGGCTACGTTAAAATGTTGGATGAGCGGGAAGGTCCCGTTCCCGAAGAACTTCGGGATCAGGCTTTTACATCCAAGCCACCTTCTCAGCGCATTGCTATCGCAGCCGCTGGCCCACTAGCGAATTTTATATTTGCCATTTTTGCTTATTGGCTGATCAGCGTGGTGGGTGTCACCACCGTAGCGCCCATTGTGGGCGAGGTGGCGACGGACAGTGCCGCTGAGCGGGCGGGTTTGCAGGAAGGTATGGAAATTCACTCGGTGGACGGTCACCGGGTAAACTCTTGGCGTGACGTGAACATGCGGTTGTTGGAACGCGCCGGTGAGCAAGGACTGGTTTCTTTGGAAATCACCGACAACGGTTCACGGGGTGTTGTGTCAGGACCGTTGAACGGGTGGGCCCTGAGTGACGATGCGCCGAACCCGTTGGCTGAATTTGGTATTACTCCTTGGCGCCCCGAAGTACCTGCAGTGCTGGGGCAGATCGTTGAAGATGGCCGCGCTAAAGCTGCTGGGCTTCAGGCCGGTGATCGAATTTTAGCAGTTGACGATGAGCCAGTAGCCAACTGGTTTGCCTTGGTTGAGCACATTCGCAATGCCCCAGAGCAGCTGTTAACGCTCACGATTGAGCGGGACGGTGCGCGCTTGTCTGTGTCGGTAACACCCGGAGCGCGTACCTTGGACGACGGGCAGGTGATCGGCTTTGTGGGCGCGGGCGTTGAGGCGATTTCATGGCCTGATGAGGTGCTCCGCGAAGTGCGGTTTGGGCCTTTGGCTGCAATACCAAACGCGGTACATGAAACCTGGGCCGACACGCGGCTGACTTTAGTGGCTATCAAGAAGATGGTGACGGGACTTCTGTCACCGACTAATCTTAGCGGCCCGATTACCATTGCTCGGGTTGCAGAAGCCAGCGTCAGTTCGGGCTTTGAGGATTTTGTTCGATTTCTGGCTTATTTAAGTGTAAGTCTTGGCGTTTTGAATTTACTGCCAGTACCGGTGCTGGATGGTGGTCACATTGTTTATTACACCATCGAGGCCATTCGCCGGAAACCCTTATCGGAAAGGACTCAGGAGCTAGGGTTACGAATTGGTATGGCTTTGATCCTGACTTTAATGGTGTTTGCTCTTTACAACGACCTGATGCGGTTGTGAGAATTGCGGGCTCCTTACCGCACATTAACCAGGCGATATAACTGAATGAGACGTTCTCTTCTAGCTGTAGCTGTTGGCCTCGCGATTACCGCAACCGGTATGAAGCCAGCGTTGGCGGACGAATTCACGGTTGCGGACATTGAGGTCGAAGGCCTGCAGCGGGTATCTGCGGGCTCGGTGTTTTCCGCATTTCCGATCAACATGGGTGAGCAAATTGATGAAGCTCGCCTGGCAGCGGCCATCAAAGATCTGTTTCGGACAGGCTTGTTTACCGATATTGAGGTCAGTCGGGAAGCGGGCGTATTGATCCTGTCGGTCCGTGAGCGACCTTCAATTTCGTCCATCGAAATTGAAGGTAACAAAAACATTGAAACCGATATGCTGAAAGATGCCCTAGCGGGTGCAGGCCTTGATGAAGGGCAGGTTTTTCGCCGGGCGACGCTTGAGCGTTTGGAACTTGAGATTCTACGCTCTTATATCGCCCAGGGCCGCTACAACGCCCGGGTGAAGGCATCGGCTGAAGAGCTGCCACGAAATCGTGTTGCCATTCGCCTGGATATTAATGAAGGCTCGGTTGCGGCTATTCAGCACATTAACATCGTCGGTAACCGGGAATTTGATGATGAAACGCTGACGGATCTCTTTGAGCTTCGGAGCAGCAGTTGGTGGAATTCGCTTACCAACAGCGACAAGTACGCTCGCGAAAAACTCAGTGGCGACTTGGAAACCCTGCGTTCGTTCTACTTGGACCGCGGTTATCTGGATTTCAATGTCGAATCCAGTCAGGTATCCATCTCTCCTGATAAGCAGCAAGTGTTCATTGCGATGGCCCTTAACGAAGGTCCTCAGTACACCATCTCCGACATTCAGTTACGCGGCAACCTGATCCTCGAAGAGGAAGAACTGCGTAAGTTTATTCCGGTTAAAGAGGGCGATGTGTTCTCTCGGGCGCAGATGACCGCTATTTCCGAGGCGCTGTCGTTCCGCCTTGGTCGAGAAGGTTATGCCTTTGCCAGCGTGAATGCGGTGCCCGAGCCTAACGACGATCACACTGCAAAGGTCACCTTCTATATCGAACCCGGCAAGCGTGCGTACGTGCGTCGTGTCAATTTCAACGGCAACGTATCCACCAAAGACGAAGTGCTGCGTCAGGAAATGACCCAGATGGAAGGCGGTGTCGCCTCTTCTGATCGTATTGAATTCTCGAAAACTCGTCTTGAGCGCATGGGCTTCTTCAAAACCGTCGATGTTGAAACCGTGCCGGTTCCGGGTTCGGACGACTTGGTTGATGTTAATTACAGCGTTCAAGAACAGCCAACCGGAAGCTTGTCGGCTTCGGTGGGCTTCTCGCAGAACTCCGGTGTGATCCTCGGGGCTTCGGTCTCTGAGAACAACTTCTTTGGTAGTGGTAAACGGGTATCGTTCGGTGTGAACTTCAGCGATTCCGTCAAGAGTGCCAACGTCTCCTACATGGATCCGTATTACACCGTTGATGGAGTCAGCCGCGGCTTCAGCCTGTTCGCACGCGAAACGGATTATCAGGAAGAGGATATTTCATCCTACTTGCTGGATGAATACGGTGCCCGGATGACCTTCGGTTACCCGACGGATTCCATTACGCGCCTGAACTTTGGTGTGGGTGTTACTCGTTCTGACATCAAGAAAGGTGTTTTCTCAGCGGAAGAAGTCAGAACGTTCATTGAAGATGAAGGGGATTCCTTCACCAACTACTTCCTGTTTGGAAGCTGGCGCCGGAGTACTCTGAACCGTGGTGTGCTTCCATCCAAGGGTTACAGTCATTCCTTATCGCTGGATGTGGCCGTTCCGGTCAGTGATCTGACTTTCTACAAGGCGAGCCACCGGACGGACTTTTACTTCCCGCTGGTAGATAGCCATCGCTGGATCGTGCGGGCCCGAACTGAAGTTGGTTTCGGTGATGGTTACGGCGATCGTTCACAAATGCCGTTCTTCGAGCATTTCTACTCGGGTGGCTATGGCTCGGTGAGGGGCTATCGTGCCAACTCCTTGGGTAACCGAGCGACCAACCAGCCAGGAGATTTCTCTGACCCGGATCCGTTTGGCGGTAACCTGCTGACCGAGGCAGGGCTTGAGTTGATCTTCCCGACACCGTTTGCGGGTGATTCGCGGAGCATGCGTACGTCATTTTTCCTGGATGCGGGTCAGGTTTTTGATACCGATCGAGGCTTTGATCCTGAACTGACAGAAGTGCGTACCTCGGCAGGTGTGAGTTTCCAATGGATAACAGCCGTTGGTCCGCTTGCGTTCAGTCTGGCTAAGCCGCTGAATGATAAGAGTGGCGACGATACTCAGGTATTCCAGTTCTCGCTGGGACAAACGTTCTGACGCGTAATATAAAAACGAAGATATGAAGCAAAGGAGAGTTTTGATGAAACGTATTTCAGCGGTGCTAGGTGCGCTATTACTGACCTTCTCTTTTCACGCTGCGGCAGAAACCCGTGTGGGCGTGGTTGATCTGCGTCAGGCATTGTTTTCGTCCAACGATGCGCAGGCGTTCAGTGAAAAGCTGCAGAAAGACTTTGCAGCCGATGAAAAGAAAGTGCGTGAAACTCAGGAAGCGGCTCGTAAATTGAAAGATCGCCTTGAAAAAGACGGGGCGATGATGAACGAAAGTGAGCGCACGCAGCTGGCCACAGAATTTCAGGAAAAGGTTCAGGAGTTTAATTTCCTGAAGCAACGTTTGGATTCCACCGTGGCGCAGCGCAAGCAGCAGTTCCTTGAAAACGCCCGCCCTGAAGTTGATGCCGCGGTAAAAGAGCTTTTGGATGAGCACGACTTGGATTTGATTTTGCCGAGCGAAGCGGTTGTCTACGTGAAACCGGAAATGAATCTGACCCCACAGTTGCTCGAAAAACTGAACCGCTAAAAAACAGGGCCTCCCCGGTCCAGGTATTTGGAGATCAAAATGGCAGAAACATCCTATCGTCTTCAGGAAATTGCTGATGCGTTGGGGGCCAGCCTCCGGGGAGATCCAGAGGCCCGGGTGTCTGGTATGGCAACCTTGCAGGCGGCGGGTCCCGGCCAGATCAGCTTCCTCGCCAACCCTTCTTATAGCAAGTATCTAAAGGATACCAACGCCGGAGCGGTCATCGTCTCCCAGGCAATGGCCGATCAAGCTCAGACTAATGTCCTGATATTGGACAATCCGTACATGGGCTATGCTCGCTTGAGTCATTGGTTTGACCGCACGCCGGTTGCCGAAGCCGGGATTCATCCCTCCGCAGTTGTAGACCCGAGCGCTACAGTATCTTCAACGGCCAGTATTGGTCCTCACGCAGTTATTGAGGCAGAGGTTGTTATTGGTGAGCAGGTGATTGTGGGCGCAGGTTCCGTTGTAGGAGCCCGGTCTCGCATTGGCGACAACACGGTACTTAGCCCGCGTGTCACTCTGGCCCATGACGTTGTTGTTGGGCAGCGCTGCAGTATTCTGAGTGGCGCTGTCATCGGTGGTGCTGGCTTCGGGTTTGCAAACGAGAAGGGTGAGTGGCATCGAATTGCCCAGTTGGGTGGTGTCATTCTGGGTGACGATGTGGAAGTGGGCGCCAATACGACGGTTGACCGGGGGGCGTTGGATCCCACGGTAATTGGTAACGGTGTCAAACTTGATAACCTGATTCAGGTAGGACACAACGTCCGAATCGGGGATCACAGTGCCATGGCAGCGATGGTTGCTCTCGCCGGTAGCACGAACATTGGTAAGTATTGTGTCTTTGGTGGCGCTTCAGCAGTAGCTGGGCACCTCGAAATTACGGATCAGGTTCACCTGACAGGGATGAGCATGGTCACCAATGATATCTCGGAACCGGGTGTGTACTCGTCGGGCTTGCCAGCGGACAAAAACCGGCAGTGGCGAAAAAATGCAGTGCGCTTCAGGCAGTTAGACGGCTTGGCGCGACGAATTAAAGAACTCGAAAAGAAATTTAAGGGCTGAGGCCGGTCATGACGATGAACATCGAAGAAATCCTGGAATATTTGCCACATAGATACCCGTTTATGTTGGTCGACCGGGTAACCGAAGTCGAAAAAGGTGTCTCGATCAAAGGTTATAAGAACGTATCATTCAACGAGCCGTTCTTCACCGGACATTTCCCGGATAACCCGATCATGCCCGGTGTGTTGATCATCGAGGCAATGGCCCAGCTTTCCGGCATTCTTGGGTTTGTGACGGTGGGGCGGAAACCTTCCGACGGCGTGATACAATATTTGGCTGGTTCCGATAAAGCCCGCTTTAAGCGCCCTGTGCGTCCCGGAGACCGCTTGGAACTAGAGTCCGAGCTTGTTTCTGCCAAGCGAGGCCTATGGAAATTTAAGTGTCGCGCCTTGGTCGATGGCGATGTTGTGTGCGTGGCAGAAATTTTAACCGCTGAGAGAGAAGTTTGATGGCGACAAATGACTGGTCGGGTGTCCATCCTCAAGCGATTGTGGACCCATCAGCCAAGCTGGGGGCCAACGTAACGGTAGGTCCTTGGAGTTATATTGGCCCGGATGTGGAAATCGGTGATAACACCGAGATTCTTTCCCACGTTGTTGTAAAAGGTCCTACGGTTATTGGTAAAAACAACCGGATCTTCCAGTTCTCCAGTATTGGTGAAGAATGCCAGGACAAAAAGTACGCGGGTGAGCCCACGACTCTCGTTATCGGCGACAACAATACCATTCGCGAGAACTGCACCATCCATCGTGGCACTACCCAAGATCGTGGTGAAACCCGCATTGGTAGCGACAATCTGTTGATGGCGTATGTGCACGTTGCGCACGACTGCGTAGTCGGTAATGGCACCATTCTGGCGAATTGCGCCACCTTGGCGGGTCATGTCACGGTAGGTGACTTCGCGATTCTCGGCGGCGGCACTATGGTGCATCAGTTCTGTCATATCGGCCCTCACAGTATGGCGGCTGGTGGCAGTATTGTTTTGAAAGATATTCCAGCGTATGTGATGGCGAGTGGCCAATCAGCTCAGCCGCATGGCATGAACGTTGAAGGCTTGAAGCGCCGCGGCTTTAGCAAAGAAGATTTGCTGGCGCTGCGTCGCGCCTACAAGGTTATATACCGTCAGGGTTTAACCAGCGAGCAAGCGTTGGTGGAACTTGAGCAAAGTTATGCTGACAATCCTGTGATGAAGCCTCTGATTGCCTCGCTCCGTGGATCGGATCGCGGCATCATTCGCTAAGTCGACAGGAGACTGTCGGTGGCAGACGTTCAGGTTGATCCAGTCAGCTTTCGCAAAGTAACCATTGCTATCATCGCAGGCGAGGCATCGGGAGACATTCTCGGTGCCGGGCTCATTCGTTCGCTCCGCCTACGCTACCCCAATGCCCGCTTTGTCGGTATTGGTGGCGATGAGATGATAGACGAAGGCTTCCACTCTCTGGTGCCGATGGAAAGGCTTTCCGTTATGGGCTTGGTGGAAGTTCTGGGCCGTATTCGGGAGCTGTTCAGCATCCGTGCGCGGCTTATGGACTACTTCTTTGCGACTCCCCCAGATGTTGTCATAGGCATCGACTCGCCGGACTTCACGCTCACGATTGAGCGCCGTTGTCGCGAGGCAGGCATTCCTTCCGTGCATTATGTCAGCCCCTCTGTGTGGGCCTGGCGCCAAAAACGCATTTTCAAAATCGCCAAATCGGTGGACCTGATGCTCACGTTGCTTCCCTTCGAAGCGCGTTTTTATGAAGAGCACAACGTACCTGTGGCCTTCGTGGGCCACCCGCTTGCTGATCGGGTACCTATGGAGCCCGATACCTTGGCGGCCCGAGAAGCGCTTGGCCTCGATGTGGATAAGCCGGTTTTGGCGGTGCTGCCCGGGAGTCGTGGTGGTGAGGTTGAGCGCCTGGGAACTCTGTTTCTGGAAGCTTCTCGGTGGCTGCAAAGTCGTAGGCCCGATATGCAGTTGGTTGTTCCGTGTGCAAATCGAGACCGAGAGAGGCAGATCCAGGAATTGGTGGCATCGCTTGAGGTTAAGCTGCCAGTCACTTTGGTACGTGGTCGCTCTCGTGAAGTTATGGCAGCCAGTGACGTAGTGATGCTCGCATCAGGAACGGCCACATTGGAAGCCATGCTGCTGAAAAAGCCAATGGTGGTGGGTTACCGGCTCAGCAACTTCAGTTTTGCATTACTTTCGCGTTTAGTGAAAGTGCCTTGGGTGGCTTTGCCGAACCTGCTTGCTAAGAAAGAGCTTGTGCCTGAGCTGTTGCAGGACGATGCAACACCTGAAGCGCTGGGTGCCGCGGTACTGGAACGTCTTGAGGACGAAGAGGGGCGTGCCGGTCTGAAAGAAGCCTTTACTGAGTTGCACATTGCGCTCAAGCAAAATGCCGATGAGCGGGCGGCGGCAGCCGTGTCCAAATTAATCGAGAGTAAGCGTTAATGGCTGGCAAAGACTTGCCACCGTTTGAGTGTGCCTATCAAGGAACGCTTTTGGCGGGTGTTGATGAAGTAGGGCGGGGCCCGTTGGTGGGCGCCGTGGTTACCGCTGCCGTCATTCTCGACCCGGAGCGTCCAATCGAGGGTTTGGCGGATTCTAAAAAGCTGACCGAGAAGAAGCGCGCCAAGCTGTACGACGAAATTATCGAAAAGGCGGCATCCTGGAGTCTCGGCCGCTGCGAGCCGGAAGAGATTGATCGGCTCAACATCTATCAGGCAACCATGCTTGCCATGCAGCGTGCCGTAGATGGCTTGGCTATCGCTCCGGAATACGTTTTGGTGGATGGTAATCGTTGCCCCAAGTGGAGCTGGCCATCGGAGCCTGTCGTTAAAGGGGATGGCCGGGTTGAGGCGATCAGTGCGGCGTCGATTATTGCGAAAGTTACCCGTGATCGGGAAATGGACGCGCTGGAGGAAAAGTACCCTGGCTTCGGTTTCGCCAAACACAAAGGTTACCCAACACCGGTTCATCAGGAAGCCTTGATGCGATTAGGCGCAACCCCGGAGCACCGGCGGTCATTCAAACCAGTTCAGGTGGCGATCGAAACGGTAGGCTTGTACCAACAGCAGGGCAGTGCAGATGATGTTCTGAATTATCCAACCGATTTGTTTGAAGATATTGGTTGACGCATCAGATAGTTGTCTGTAATATTTGCGCCACGTTGATCGGGGTTAGCCCCGAAATAAGACGAACAGTTTGATGCGGGGTGGAGCAGTCTGGTAGCTCGTCGGGCTCATAACCCGAAGGTCGTTGGTTCGAATCCAGCCCCCGCTACCATATAAGAGAAAGGCAGATCAGTAACTTACTGGTCTGCCTTTTTTGCTTTCTGAGTGTCGAAATTCCTCTGTGCCCGCAACCCAGAGTTTCTCAGCGGGCACAAAGGTCGTCAGGCCAGCTCCGGCTCCAGAGCCTCGCTGGTTACCGGTTTTGTGGTTTCCCGAGCGAATCCGACGCGGTAATCCCCGGTATCCGGGTCAACGACGTAGAATTCAACCTTCATGGTCGATTTGGTCAGTTCGACCCAGACAAACCCCAACATTTCTTCCCTCTGGTAGAACGTAGGGTTCCTCTCAGGTTCTTTCAGGGTGTCGGTTTTACCGCCGGCTCCTGAAACGATGATGTGTGCAGGCCCGAATTCCGGAACCGGCTTGATCCACTGCATTGAATGATCGTGGCCGGTGAACAGCATGTCGACCTTATGGGCGAAGGCATCTTCCAGAAACGCCTTATATCTCAGCCCATCTGCATCCGGGTTGTTGAACAGAATCCTCGTGCCCTCGTCGAGATTTCCGGCGTTGCCGTGTTTGCCGTTGGATTTGTAGGGAACGTGAGACATGGCGATCTTCCAGTGAGCTTGTGAGGCTTCTACTGTCTCTTTCATCCACATCTGTTGTGGGTAGCCATAGTTCTGCCAATTGAAGTTTTCATCCCTGTCGAGGTAAAAACTCGTCAAGGGGTTGGA
The DNA here is from genome assembly GCF_048285575.1 of Marinobacter sp. SBS5. Lineage (NCBI taxonomy): Bacteria > Pseudomonadati > Pseudomonadota > Gammaproteobacteria > Pseudomonadales > Marinobacteraceae > Marinobacter > Marinobacter sp. SBS5. The sequence goes on from NZ_JBLWAZ010000001.1 coordinate 1,100,149, forward strand.
ATCCACTACAAACAGTTCCAGGAACGGTGCTCCGTCGGTTTGTTTGCCAAACATCTCATTGTAGAAGCGAGCCGGCATTTTCCATTTATTGGAGTACCGATTGGTGCTGTAGTGGTAGTCAACTTGATAATCACCGCGCTTGTTGTTGCTCCCACCACCCATAATTGTACTGGCGCAGTCGTGGTTTCCGAGGCACATGTAGAACGGCAGATCTAGGTTCTGGTAGGGGTATTCAAAGCTATCTAGGAATCGAGGGTCATCAACCGATGTTGCTCCTTCCTCGTAGATATTGTCGCCGGCGCCGAGAACAAATTGGGCGCCTTGAGCCTTGGCAACCTTTTCCATGGCTGCCGCCACGTAGTACTGCCCTTGTGTGCCTGTCCCTGTGTCACCTACAACCATAAACTGAAGTTTCTCGGTTGGCCCATCTTCTTGGCCTTCCGGTAAATCGGGGGAGGTATAACCTCCTCCATTCGTGTTGTTGCTATCACTGCTACTGCCACCGGCACCACAGGCGGTCAGTGTTGGGACCGTTGCAGCCCCAGCTAGCAAATTTTTCAAAAACTTTCTGCGATCAACGCTCATCAGAGAATCTCCTTGGTCTGAGAGGCAGTCGGTGCGAGGGCCGGGGCGTGCAGCTTAGGTGCGCTAGGAGCATTTGCGTGCTCCACGTGATTGCCGCCGTCTTTCGTCAGGTAGGAGCGGGCGAAGTGCTCCTGGTTGCTGGGCTCGGACACCGTTTCGAGATGGAACCAGTCGGCTTTGCAGCGCTCAGGGGTTACGTCCAGAACCATATAGCCGCGGTGGTAAAGGTCGACCCACTTAAGATGTCGGTTCAGGGGGATCAGGGCAGCAGCCGCAAGGTCTGACAGGCCTTTGGTGGGTGCTGCCGGTGAGGTGACTGCGGGTGTGACAAACTCGACTGCCAGCGAGCCCTCGCCAGTAAATCGGTTGTAAGACAGTGGGTTGCCGGGGTCCATGGCGACATCCATGGCCCAGGAACTGTGGATGTCTCCGGTAAGCACAACGGCGTTGTTAAGCCCCATGGCTTCCATGCGTCCGAGCAGGTTTCTCCGGCTGACTTCATACCCATCCCACTGGTCGTAGTTCAGCTGGGCACCGCCGCCAATATGCCAGTTGGGATTGTCTGGCAGTGTTCCCAGCGTGAGAGGAGAAAGCATGACTTGTTGACCGATTACGTGCCATCTAGCTCCACGGCTGTGGGAGCTTTGAAGTTGGTTAAATAGCCACTTTTCCTGTTCATGGCCAAGAAGTTGTCTGGATGGATCCCGGGTTTGTGACGGTAAGGAGACCTGCTCACTGCGTCCGATTAAACGGGTGTCGAGCATCATCAGCGAGAGCAGTTGCCCGAACTCGAAGTGACGATAGATGCGGATCTCGTTGTCGGGGTCCACGCGACGAATGGGCATCCATTCGAAGTAGGCTTTGACCGCTGCTCTTTTGCGTTCCAGATAATCGCCTTCACCGTTTTCGGGGTTATGGTTCTCGGCGCCGCCTTGCCATGAGTCGTTGGTGATCTCGTGGTCATCCCAGACGCAGATAAACGGGTGTTGCCGATGGCATTCCTGTAGGTCTCTGTCGGTGCGGTAACACGCGTAGCGTCGGCGATAGTCTTCAAGAGAGACAATCTCGTGGGGCGGATCGATCGGCCGTTCTTTTGTCAGGTTCTCATCGGCGTACTCGCCTTGGGCGTACTCGTAGATGTAGTCGCCCAAGTGGATGACCGCGTCAAGGTCTGGGCGATAGGCGACTCTTCGGTAGGCATTAAAGTAGCCGTAAGGGTAGTTGGAGCAGGAAACGACAGCCAGTCGCAGGTGATCCATCTGCTCACTGGGCGCCGGCGTGGTTCGAGTGCGGCCCACCGTCGACAGGTGCCCTAGCGACTCGAAACGGTAGTAATAGGTCGTTCCTGCCCGTGGAAGGTGGGCGTCAATTTTAACCGTGTAATCAGAGCTGGATCGGGCGTAGCCGATTCCTTCATAAACCAGTGCGCTGAAGTCGGGCGTTTCCGAGACTTCCACAATAACAGGGATCTCATCCAGGCCTTCTGCTGTAATGCGAGTCCAGAGAATGACCTGATAGGCCAGAGGGTCACCACTGGCAACGCCATGAATAAACGGGGTTGGGCCGTTGTAGTCAGGCATGTGATCTCGAATGTTGTCCAGAGTATTGCCTGGCGGCTGGCTGGTGTTATTCGATGCGTTGGTGTCCGGGCTGGATCCACTTGATCCGCCACCACACGCAGACAGCAACCCGAGCGAGAGCCCTGCTGCGCTTGCCTGAGTGATAAAGTCTCTTCGTTTCATGGAGTGTACCCCCCCTTAGAATCAATGCAGCGGAGCACTCTATAGTCAGATTGTTAAAGCACGGTTACGGTTTTTATACAGAACCCATTACTGAGCTGGGTTTGCAATCGTAAGGCCTGGAGGAAAGATCAAGCTGTTCAAGGCTAGGTTTGTCACGTATCTGTAGGAATGCTGACACGTGGACTTCATTTGGTTTCGTTATGTTTGACGAAATTGCCAGAGGTAAGTCTATGTTGTCCGCTATTACTCCGCGTTTCGCCGACTGCAGGCACGCACCGAATGATATGAGATGGAATCATGACTGAACTTAGTGACCTCACTCACATCAAGGTGGTGCCAGAACAACAGGGACTGCGTGATGGAAAGCAGCGGCGTCAGTTGCGCCGACGCTTACCTGAGCTGATTGAGTTGGAGCGCACCCTAGCTGAATCGCCAAGGCAATTTTCCGTGCAGGTGAGCGCGAGTATTCCGGTGGGCTCGCTTGAGTTGCCAATTTACCGTGTCGATGTTGGCGATGCGCCAGCGGACCGTCCTGCGCTGCTTCTACTAGGCGGCGTGCACGGGCTGGAGCGCATCGGCACCCAAGTGGTTACGGCATGGCTGCAAAACCTGGCCAACAGGCTGCGCTGGGATGAGCATCTGGCTGAACTTTTACAGCAGGTGCGGTTGGTGGTTGTGCCCATGCTCAATCCCGGCGGTATGTACCTGAGCCGGCGCAGCAATCCTGCCGGTGTGGATCTTATGCGCAATGCGCCCATTTCGGCCCAGAGCCCGAGTACCTTTCTAGTGGGCGGGCAGCGTATATCACCATTACTTCCATGGTACAGAGGCAAGCTCGAACAAGGGATGGAGCCTGAGAACCTGGCCTTGCAGAGTATTATCGAAGAGGTGTTGCCCGGCCGGCCATTCAGCGTGTCGCTCGACTGCCACTCAGGCTTCGGCTGGCGTGATCAGATATGGTTTCCCTACGCCTACCGGCGCCGCCCAATGCGTAACATCTCGTCCGTTATGGCGCTGAAGCTGCTTTGGGAGCAAGCCTACCCCCATCACGACTATCAGTTTGAGCCGCAATCGGCGCATTACGTTACCCATGGTGATCTGTGGGACTACTTTTATAAACGCCATAATCGTGAGGCCAGCGCCCCTTGGCTTCCGCTGACTCTTGAAATGGGCTCGTGGCGCTGGTTGCGCAAGCGTCCCCGCCAGTTGTTCAGCCGGGAAGGGCTGTTCAATCCTCTGGTGATACATCGTCATCACCGGGTTCTTCGCAGCCATATGCTTTTGTTTGATTTCCTGCTCAATGCAAGCGCTAATTACGGCAGCTGGCTGCCCACCCCGTCTGAAGGCGAGTGGCTGAGGGCAGCTGCCAGAACGCACTGGTACAGTAAGGGCGAGAACCTGTAATGGATTGGTTGTTGATTCGTGGACTGGCAAGGGAAAGTGCTCACTGGGGCGACTGGCCAGACCAGCTTCGACGGGCACGCCCCGAAGATAGATTCCATACAGTCGATCTGCCTGGCACAGGGCTAGCTCGGGACTTGCGCTCGCCCACCTCCATTATGGAGGCTCGCCAATTTGCTGACCGGGTGACTCGCTGGCTGCCACGCCCGCTAGGGCTGATCGGGCTGTCTCTCGGAGGCATGGTGGCGCTCGACTGGGCACTCAATCGGCCTGGAGATTGTGCGAGTCTGGTGCTGATTTCCTCCAGTTCCAGACTTAGCGCTCCATGGCGGCGAATGCGCCCCGCTCAATGGGCAAATGTCATGCGCATGCTGGCCCAAGCCGACAGTGATGTGCGGGAACGCGCCATTCTGGCTCTTACGAGCAACCTCCCCATTAGCTGTGAGGTCGCTCAGCAATGGCAGGCAATTCAACGTGAGCGCCCGGTGCGGCGCAGTGATGCGATTCGCCAGCTCTATGCGGCCTCCCGCTATAAACCACCACTTAAGGCTCCCAAAATGCCAACCCTTGTGTTGGCCAGTTATCGCGATCGCCTGACAGACTGGCGTTGCAGCCGGGATCTGGCTGAGTCGCTTGGGTGTCCCTTTGAGGTGCACCCTAACGCTGGTCATGATTTGCCGCTGGACGATTCCCCGTGGCTGATCGAGCAATTGAATACTTACTTTCCAGTTGATGAATGCGTTCAGGCTCGCACTGACTGAACTGTCATCGCTTCATCGTAAATCCTTCATCTGGTTGTAAAGCTCCGTCTTTAATCTCGGTTTAAATCGGTCTGCTGTAGGTCAGCGGGCAGCGAATCAGCCATTGGAAGGGGTTAGAGAATGCAGAGTCAGTCCAGAGCATCCAGCAGCGGCCGAAAGCTTACCTCCGGTGTAGCAACAGAGCCGGCCCAAATTATTGCGGCCCAACAGCTAAGGTATGAGGTATTCACCAGCGAATATGGCGCTGACATGGAGACGGATGCCGGTATTGACCAAGATCGCTTTGACCCTTGGTGCGAACACTTCGTGGTAATGAATCAGAGCGGCGAGGTGGTGGCAACCACGCGGCTTCTGCACGGTGAGGTAGCTGCGAAAATTGGTGGTTTTTATTCGGAAGAGGAATTCGATCTCGATCGCCTGAAACGGAACTCCGGCGTGTTTGCGGAGCTTGGCCGAACCTGTATTCGCAGTGATTTTCGCTCGGGAGCGGCGCTAAGCATGCTGTGGTCCGAAGTGGCACAGTATCTGGTTCAGAACGGCATCGACTATCTGCTGGGCTGCGCCAGTATCAGTATGCTTGACGGTGGTTACAAGGCCTGGCGGGTCACCCAGCAGGTTCAACAGGAGTACCTTGCAGCAGAGGAGTTCCGAGTCACGCCGAAGCGCACGTTGCCTCACCTTGCCAGCCAGTGTAAACAAACAGACAAAGTTGTGATTCCGCCGCTGATCCGCAGCTATATGCGCTTGGGTGCCGAGGTGTGTGGTGATCCCTGCTGGGACCCTGCTTTTCGTTGTGCAGATCTGCTGGTGCTGTTGAACGTGGACAACTTGGCCGCCCGTTATGCGCGGCGCTACAACCTAGAGGCCAAGATCGCTTGAGCAAAATAGAGAGCCTTGTCGAGAGTCTCCGCTTCTTCACGCGCCTGAGTGCTTTTTTAGGGTTTTTGTTGATCAGTATGGCAACCCTTGTATTGGTCCGAGCCTTTGAATTTTGTAGCAGGCAACGAATCGACCGAACCATTCCGGTGAATTGGTACTCTGCTGGTTTATGCCGATTGCTGGACATGCGCATCCAGACCCACGGTTTGGCAATGGAAGGCTCGGCATTGCGTGTGTGCAATCATGTTTCCTGGACCGACATTCCCATTCTGGCTGCGGGCCTTCCATTACGATTTTTAGCCAAGCGCGAGGTGGCCTCCTGGCCCCTGATTGGTTGGATTGCGCGCGAAATCGGTACGATTTTTGTGCAGAGGGGGGCAGGTGATTCCGCTAAGGTGCGACAAAAACTGGTCTCGTCTTTGCAAGGCGGGGGTTCAGTCATGGTGTTTCCCGAAGGAACGACAACCACCGGTGAAAGCGTGAAACGGTTTCACCCGCACATGCTCGGGGCGGCAATCGAGGCTAAGTGCTCGGTGCAGGCGATAACGCTTGCTTACCACCGAGATGGGCAACCTGACTGGTTAGTACCATTTACGGGTGACGATGATTTTGTCGCACACCTATGCCGCCTGTTAAAAAAGCCTGCGGTGCGAGTGGATGTTATGTTCCACCCACCTGTGGCAGTTTCCGCCAGTGATAATCCCGCCGATTTAGCCCAAATGCTTCACAAGCAAGTCAGCCAAGGGCTAGTGACATTGCGTGAAAAAAATGGGCGTATGGGGTTGCTATGTCACAAAGCATGCAGGCCAACCGAATACTGATAGCGTGTTTGGCCATCGTCCTTCTGTGATCATCTTAAAAGTTTTTAGTCTAATAGTGGATTGCTTTCTGAATTGCTCGACGCCTTACCGGTGTCTATTTATAATGCCGCGCTCCGCAGGAGAGTGGGCTCCTTAGCCCCGCCGAAGGCGCAACCTCCCATAAACGCTCAGGCACATGTACTGCGGCCATCATTCAAAGCCGTCTGGAGAGAGGCTGCCAAGGCAGTCCACCGAAGGGGCAAGCAGAATCATGTTCTGTAAACTCTCAGGTATCAGGGACAGGGGGAGAGGCGACAGAAACGCAGGAGCCCTGTGTGTTGACCTCTATCTATATGATTGCTATTACCGCTGAAGCCATGTCTGGAGCCCTTGCCGCGGGCCGAAGAAATATGGACTTGTTCGGCGTTGCCGTGATTGCTTTTTTTACTGCCTTGGGCGGTGGGACAGTCCGAGACATTCTTCTGGGTAACTTTCCGGTGACTTGGACCCAGCATCCCCGCTATATCTACATGACCATTGCCGGTGGTTTGGTGACGGTTGTGCTCGCGCGTTTCATGCGGCATCTCAACCAGCTTTTTCTCGTCCTTGATGCTGTTGGCCTGGTGGCCTTTACTGTGATCGGTTGCAATGTCGCACTGAGTTTGGGATATGACACCGTCGTAGTTGTGATGGCTGGAATTACCACAGGCATCTTTGGCGGTATTATTCGAGACATTATGTGCAATCGTACCCCTCAGGTACTGCGTCATGAACTCTATGCTAGTGTTTCCTTGATTGTCGCTGTGCTCTATCTATTTTTAATTCACGAAGGCGTGAGTGAAAACATTACGCTGCTCGCAGCCTTCAGTCTGGGCCTTTTCTTGCGTATGGTGGCCATTCGCTGGAATGTTTCGCTGCCAGTGTTCAGTTATTCCCAAGACCGCTGGGAAGAACAGCTTTAAATCCTCTCCCGCTCGACATTATTGGCCTAGAAGGCCCTGCCATCGTCTCTGCTGCCATTTCGAAAACGTGACATAGGTTCACATTAGCCGTGCTCGACTCACAAAGCTGACACATCCTCGCGTCATGCTTGCGGCCAATCGAAATCATCACGGGGGTATTTGATGAAGCGCAGGGACTTTTTGGTGAAAAGCAGCGCTGCCGGCGTATCGCTGGTGGCTTTATCTGCCTGCAACGGAGCGGGGTCTGGCGGGGCTGATACTGTTGTTACGTCCCCTGATGGAAATGGTGGTGGCTCCGATGTGGTTGGAACGCCTGGTTTCGAAAAGCCCGCAATGCCCGATTGGGGCGGGCCTTCGCCGTTTCAGCATGGCGTTGCAAGCGGCGACCCCCTAGCTCGGCAAGTGATCTTGTGGACTCGGATTACTGCCGAAGGGCTGGATGAGATACCGGTTATTGTCCGTGTATCACGGAACCCCGAGTTTAGCGATGTGGTATACGAAGGCGTGGGTTATGCCCGCTCACAAGCAGACTACACCATCAAAATTGACGCGATGCTCCCCGAGGCGAATACCATCTGGTTCTATCAGTTTGAGTCTCTCGGCTACTTCTCGCCGATAGGGCGAACCAAAACAACCGCGTACGCTCATCAGTCGCTCGAGCATTTACGATTGGCAGTCATGGCCTGCGCAAACTATTCCTATGGCTTCTTTAACGCTTATCGCAAAGTTGCCTTCCGCCGTGATCTGGATGCTGTGTTGTTTCTGGGTGATTACATCTACGAATACGGCTCGGGCGAGTATGGCGATCCAGGGGTGGAAAAGCTTCGTCCGCTCGACCCTCCCCATGAAATCGTCAGCTTGTCAGATTATCGGCGCCGTTATGCGCTCAACCGCACCGACGTCGATCTTCAAGAGTGCCACCGCCAACATCCGTTTATCTGTGTCTGGGATGATCATGAAATCACGAATGACGCCTGGTCGGATGGGGCAGAGGACCATAATGAGGGCGAAGGCAGCTACGCGGACCGCAAGCGGGCTGCGGTGCAGGCCTACTATGAATGGATGCCGATAAGCCCCGTGTTGCCTGACCGGCAAGTTCGTATCTACCGGTCGTTCGAGTTTGGCCAGCTTGCTTCGCTGATGATGTTGGATACCCGTCTGATCGGCCGCGACCAGCAGACCGATTCCCCGGTCACGGCTCGTGACCGAAACCGCTCTCTGCTCGGAGATGACCAGCAGAAGTGGTTGTTCGAACAATTGGAACATTCTCAAATCCGCGGTGCCCAGTGGCATTTACTGGGCCAGCAAGTGATGTTGTCTCCGCTGACGCTGGGCGCTTTGCCCGATATGCCCAACCTGGATTTGGGCGGTGGTGCGCAAGTGAACTATGACCAATGGGATGGCTATGAAGCCAGTCGCCGTGCTTTGTTAGGGCGTATCGAGGCGATGAGCCTGGATAATGCGGTGGTGTTGACCGGTGATATTCATTCTTCATGGGCGATGGATGTAAGCATCGATCCCGGTAACTGGTTCGCCTATAACCGGTTCACGGGTGAAGGGGCGTTGGCGGTTGAGTTCGTTACTCCGGCGGTTACCTCGCCAGGCGCGCCCACCAAGGGAATCTCGGATTTGGCTAAAGGTTATTTGATCCCCGCAAACCCGCACATCAAATGGCTCGATTTTTACCACCGCGGTTATATGGTTCTGGATGTTACGCCAGAGCGGTGCCAGGCAGACTGGTTCCATTTAGAAACCGTATCAGAGCCTAGTAATCAAGAGCACTTTGCAATGGGTTGGTATACCGCGAGTGGTGACAACCACATTCAGTAGAGCAAGGTTCCCTGCGCGCCCAAGCGCACTACGCCTCCGTTGGCGCCAGAACATAAAGTACAAGAGGAGGCTCTGGCATGAGTAACGATCGCCGCGTTTTTTTGCGCCAGTTGTTGATTGGTGGTGCCAGTGTTTCCGCTTTGGCCGCGTGTGGAGGGCAGGGTGGTTCGGATGGTGGAGAAAATCTGCCCAACGATCCGCCAAAAGTGAGTCCCGGACCTGATGAGCCGCCCGTTGAGTCAGATGGAGTGCAGAGCACTGAGTCGATGAGTTTTTTTGCTTTAGGGCAACAGGCCTTTAGAGCGCGTTGTTAATGATCCGCTCAGCCAATTCGGTTAGGTCTGATGCCATAAAGTCAGGATGCGGAACGCCGGGCGCGGGTAAGAACGCGTTATGAGGACGCGCAAGAAAAGCGCCCTGGCAGCCAGCGGCCTGTGCACCTATGGTGTCCCAAAGGTGGCAGGCTACAAGACACAGCTCCGATGTCCGGACAGAGAGCTTTTGTGCCACGTGTTGATAGGTCTCCGGGGCCGGCTTGAACTTGCTCGTTGCCTCAACGCTAAAAGTACGCTCAAAAAACTGGCTTAAACCGGCTTCATCCAGCGGCGTCGGTGAAGCAGCGCTGGGGGAGTTGGTCAGCGTGACTAGCCGGAATCCAGCATCTTTCAAGCGGGTGAGAGCAGGGACGACATCCGGGTGGGCCGGCATGTTGCGCATTCGTGCCCCTAACTCTTCAACATCGTTATCGGTGCACGTTATCTGGTGAGTTGTAGCGGTCATTTGTAGAGCCGCTGCGCCCAGCTTGTTGAAGGGTGTATAAAGGCCGGACAACGTCATCGTTTGGGAGTAGAGCACCAGCTGTGCAAACCACTCCCGGAGAATGCCTGGGTCCCCAAACATGCGCTCAAACAAGGGTTCTAGGGTGGTAATGTCGAGAAGGGTTTCATTAACATCGAATACGATGATCGGTGCGGACTTCTTGCTGGTCATGCGGCATCCTCGTTCTGGCAAGGCGAATGTGGGCTCGATCAGTCCTCGATAACTTCACGTTCAAAACGGCCCAAAACAACCACCGTAATCAGAGCAAAGCCTGTCAGCAAGCCTGCCAGTACTATGGTGCCTAGCCCGCATGCTACACCAATGGCGCCAGCGATCCATATGGATGCGCCAGTTGTGATGCCTTGAACATTGCCGCGGCTTTGTATGATGCAACCTGCGCCTAAAAATCCAATGCCGCCAACAACGCCTTCAACAATGCGGCTGGGATCTATGCGGGCTGAGGGGTCGCCTGTCGCCGTGGCCAGCAGAATGTGCATACCCATCATGATGAAAGCGCAAGCGCCAAGCGATACCAACATATGAGATCTCAGCCCCGCCGGTTTCCCTCTTAATTCCCGCTCCAGACCAAGTAAAAAGGCAAGCCCGGCCGCGGCTAAAAAGCGAATGATCATGTCTAGCAGGGGGATTTCGCTCTCGTCCATAGTCCTCTCCAGTGGTGAAGCATTGTTTTCTTTTAGAACAGGATAGCAGCTCCTGAGCTTGGCTCGAACGCGGGTGAGTTTCCCGTGGTGGGGAGAGTGCGCCGAAGGGCATTGATTGGCCGAATTGACGATTCTGCCAATGGCTCTGTCATTTCTGCCATAGCCGAAAATGTGACGCTGTACTCATAATTCAATACGACTAACTGTCACGTTATTTTGTGGCTTGGTCAGAGAACAACAATAGATAACAATATGGAGCCCTTTCGATGCGTTTAACTGCCCCCCTTACACCCTTTTTGATGGCTCTGGTCTTGTCCGGCTGCATGGGCGAGAGTGAAAGCACTGGTGACAATGATCGCAACACCTCGGCCCCAAACCCAACGGAGCAAACACAACCTGACAACGAGCCTTCAGCCTCCTTTCCTGTTGAAGACGGTGCCAAACCTGTGGTGTTTGTTGGCAGTAACTGGGATGGCGTCATCGATGTCATTGATGGCGAAAGCTACGTAAAGATTGGCCGCATCAATGGCATCCCTGATAAAGACGAGCGGATGCAAGAAATTTGGCTCAATCCGGTCAAGTTGGCTGCGTTTCATGGCATCGCGTTGTTGATCGGAGAAGGCCACAACCAGTACGTAGACGACATGTACAGCACCCGAAACGGAGAGCTGTTAATTGTTTCGCGCCCCAGTTTTGCGGATGTCGTAGCCATCGATATTGCTTCCAACGACATTGTGTGGCGGTTCGAGGTGGAGGGCATTCGCTCTGACCACATGGCGTTGTCACCGGATGGCACAGAGGTTGCCGTATCAGCCTCAACCGGCAAGGTGGTTCATATTCTGGATGTATGGACTGGCGAAGAGAAAGCCCGTTTCCCGACCGGTAACTCACCCCATGAAAACGTGTACTCGAAAGACGGCAAGAAGATCTATCACGCCAGCATCGGGCACGTGTTCACTGCGGCAGACCGTGGAGCACTTAAGGACACCAAGGGCGAGCGCATCTTCAAAGTGGTTGATACAGAAACCTGGGAAGACATCAAAAGCTTCGACATCAGTGAAAAGCTGGCGGAAGCGGGTTACCCCGATATGAGCCCGGCCATTCGCCCCATGGCGCACACCGAGGATGAAAAATTCTTCTACTTCCAGCTCTCCTTCTTCCACGGGTTCGTGGAATACGATATGGAAAACGACAAAATTACCCGCGTGGCCAATCTACCTAACCGTGTCCCTGACTTACCGGTTGAGCTGTATGTGAATGATTCAGCACACCACGGAATCTCAATGGGCGGCGGTGACGAAAAGCTGTGTGTCGCCGGGACCATGAGCGACTACGTGGCCATTGTTGATCGTGAAACGTTCGAATATGAATTGCTGGAAGGCTTGGGCGAGAAGCCCTATTGGATCACCCGTGATGCTTCTGGCGAGAACTGCTTTGTGTCTTGGAGCGGCACGGATCAAATGTCAGTGATCAATATCGAGCGGGCTGAGGAAGTAGTCCGAGTAGATGTGGGAGACCACCCGCAACGTATCCGCGAAGGCAGCGTGCCTGATGGCTGGACGACGCCGTTCTGACACCTGAATCACTGGCAGCGATCAAAAGGAACTCTGATGAAAAACAACAAAAACCGTACAGTGTCTCGTCATTTCGGGTTGGCGTTTGCCAGTGCGTTGCTAATGGCTTGTGGCGGCGATGAGGATGGTTCTGCTGCTGCACAGCAAGGGGCTGACCATAAAGAACCCAAACCTCCGGTTGAAGCAAGTCAAAGTGTGGCCGCTTTCGCTAATCCAGAGCTGGCCCAATGCGTGATCGAAAGCCCGCTGCGAGCTGTCGGCAAAGGAAGGGATGCGCCTTCGATGGTGGGTCCTGAAACGCGTAGCGCTCAGACGATTGTCCAAGCGGTGGCCGGTTCGTGTGCCAATAACCAGGAGTTTCGCTTCGGCAGTGGGTTGTCGGATATTACCGGCCCCATTGCCCTGAAAAGCGGTGCGGGCTGGGAAGATACCGGTCAAGTGATGCTCGGGCTTCACCAACGTCAGTATGCTCGTGCGTTTGCTATAGAATCACCTTGCAACGGCAAACGCGTGATGTTCGTTTCGGCCGACATTGGTTTGATGTGGGGCTCTATTCGCAATGGCGTTCTTGACGCTTTGGCAAAAGATTCTGAGTTGGCGGCTTATTACACCGCCGACAACCTTATGCTGTCGGCTACTCATACCCATAACGGGCCAGCCGGCTATGCACACCACGAAGCCGGGAACGCGTTGCATCTAGGGTTTGATTCTCTCGTCTACAAAACCATCGTTAATGGCATTGTTGATGCCATTGTCCGTGCGCATCGAAATATCGAAGCCAACGATCAAACCGCCCCCATCGAAATGGCGGTAGGGGAGTTGTTGAACACCAACATTAACCGTTCGCGCCCGGCTTACGCGATGAACCCGGAGCAGGAACGGCAGCAGTACGTGAATGTCCGTGGCGAGGAAGTGGATGTTGCCAAAACCATGGTGCAACTCAATCTGCGCCGTAAGAGTGGCAGCCCGGTTGGTGTGATTAACTGGTTTGGTGTGCATCCGACGGTGATGGGACCGGAAGTTCCTTACGTCAGCTCCGATGTCAAAGGCTTTGCCTCGCTCGGTTTCGAGGAAATCATGGCAACGGAATATCGGGCAGACCCGGGTAAAGACAGCTTCGTAGCAGCGTTTGCTCAAGCGGATGAGGGAGATGCTTCCCCGAATATTTTCATCAATGAGTTTCCGCATCCGGACCCTCGCCGAGGTGGCGGCGAAACGCCGATGGATTCCAATGCTATCTCCGGCACCAAACAACTGGCTCGTGCGCTGGAGCTTTGGCAAGAAGGGCAGCTATTAACCGGTGGTGTGGATTATCGGCTGCTGCACGTGCAGATGAACAAAGTCACCGTCACAGACCCGAAGGTCCTTTCCCGGCTAGAACATCCGCCGGAACTGGATGTGGCCAGTAAACAAACCTGTAATGCTGCGCTTGGGGTTTCCTTCCCGGCCGGCGCGGAAGATGGGCCGGGGCCCATCAGTCAGGAAGGTCTTACCTGCAGTGTTTCGCCGGATCTCCTAAAAAGTGCCGCCTCGGACTTTGCGGGTCTGACCGAAATGGCTATGCCGCTACAGGTGGTCAGTGACTTTCTGTTGTGTAACGTGCAGCATCTGCCGTTGTTAGGGCTGGGCTGCCATGCTGAAAAGCCTATCTTGCTTCCAACCAATCTTGGCGAAATTGCAGGTGGGTTACCGAACACAGTAACGGGGTTGCTAGGTTTAACGTCTAATTTTGAACCAGCGGTCCATCCCTTGCAGATATTTCAGATTGGTAACTTGGCATTGGTAGGCTTGCCTTGGGAAGTCACCACTATGTCTGCCCGGCGTTTACGGGAGATGGTGCTGGAAGAGCTGGCGCCGGTGGGTGTTGATACGGTGGTCATTGCGGGTCTTGTGAATGGCTATATCCATTACCTTACCACACGAGAAGAGTACGCCAGTCAGCAGTATGAGGGCGCTTCAACGGCGTTTGGCCCATGGAGCCTGGCGGCCGTGAGCCAAGAACTCAGAAAGCTTGCGGATTCCATGGTCCAGGGCACCGTTTTGCCTGTTGGGCCGGATCTGCCGCAGGTGAAACCTGTATTGCGCAGACCTCTATATATTCCGAGTGATAGCCCCGGCGAACAGGCTTTCGGAACGGTGCTTGAGGATGTGTCGGCCGTGGCGGCGCCTGGCGATGAGATCTCCGCCCGGTTTCAGGCCAGTCACCCACGTAACGATCTGATGCTGAACGACAGTTATGCCTATGCAGAACGACTCAACGAAGATGGCAACTGGGAAGTGGTAGCAACAGACCGCGCCCCGAACCTTTTATACACCTGGCATCCGAAATTCTTGCCGCCGTTTGCTATAGATTTGCCGTTTACAGGTGCATCGGAAGCGACGGTGAGCTGGCAGTTGCCAAGGAATCTGGAGCCTGGCACTTATCGTCTGAGAGCCAAAGGTGTGGCGCAGCCAGGCGGTGCTTGGGAAGGTGTCAGCGGGGTGGTCGAAGTAGCGGGGTCACTGGCGATCTGCCCCTGATCGACCCCTTAGTGCTCGAAAATCGTACAAAAAATAACACTCGATAACTGGCGATAGGGTGGCTTCGTGCTATTTTTATCTACATATGCGAAGGACTGCACTTCAAGAGCCACCCTATGCCAAACAGTTCGCTGGTACCACCGCCCCTCGGATCTGATAAGTTTTCAGATGGAACTGTCGAGGTGGCAGCCCTAAAGCGAGCGGAACACAACCCCTCGGATTCTGGAAGCAACTCGACGAAATCACCCCCTCTGTCAGCCGACATGGCGCAACGCTGGTTGGCGTGGCAATGCCGCATGATTACCGGGATTATTCGTGGGGCACTATATTTGCCAGCGGATGCCCAGCGCCAGGGACAAGCCCTCTCGCTCTGGCCCGAAGTCGGTGAAGGCGAAACCCTTCTGATTGAAACCGCTAACCAAGCACTCCTGAAAAACAAAGGCATTGTTCGCTCGCACCAGCGCTATGGCCCTGAGAATCAGCGAACTTGTGAACTGCTCGCCTGTCCATTGCTGGTTGACCAGAAGCCGGTAGCGGTTGTCGCTGTTATGATCTCGCCACGTTCCGAGGCACAGCAGCGTGCTGTACTGCAGTTATTGCAGTGGGGTGGTTTATGGATGGAAACCCTGATTCAACAGCAACTTGCTACTGATCAGGAAGCCGGCGCTTTTTCTTTAGCGGCAATGACCGCCATCCTCGGGCATTCTTCATCCCATGCCGCAGCTATGGAAACGGCTAATCAGTTAGCGGATCACTTTGGGTGTGAACGAGTCAATGTCGGGTTTCGGTGCGGCTTGCCCATACGGCTTCAAGCGATCTCTCACATGGCGAGCTTTGATCTCCGTACACAGCTTGTGCGAAAAATTGAGGCCGCCATGGAAGAGGCGGTGGATCAAAGAATTACCATGGTTTACCCCCCGATTAAAGAGCGGGAATCCGCGGTCTCTCGGGCTCATGCCGAATTGGCGGAAGAGCAGCAGGGCATGGCGATCTGCACCATCCCGCTACGGGGCCGGTCAAACATCATCGGTGCGATTACCTTGGAGCGTGGGGGGAGTGAGCCCTTCAACAAGGAAACGATAGCCTTGTGCCAATCGCTGGCTAACTTGGTGGGCCCCGCGTTGGAATTGAAGCGGCGAGAAGAACGCTCGTCTTGGGCTAAAGGTATCGAAGCACTGAGAGAGCTGGCGGCTGGGGTGTTCGGTCCGGCTTATATGAAGTTAAAAATGGGCTTGTTGTCGGTTTTGCTGCTAGTGGCGGTACTTGCCGTGGTAGACGGAACCTATGAGATGACTTCGCCGGCCAGTATCGAAGGTGCCGTTCGTCAGGTGTTGGCGGCGCCACAAAATGGCTATGTCAAACAGGCAGAGGTCAGGGCAGGTGATCTAGTTGAAACCGGGCAGCTGATCGCGGTGCTGGACGACCGTAACCTGCAGCTTGAACGCCAGAAGTGGCAAAGTGAGTACAACAAAATCCAAGCTGAGTATCAGGATGCACTGGCTAAGCGTGAAAGAGTTGAACTCAGTGTGCTGCGAGCACAACTGGATCAGGTCAGTGCTGAAATCAGACTGGTGGACGAGCAGCTAAAACGGACTGAACTCTACGCGCCCTTCGATGGCGTGGTAGTGAGTGGTGACCTCAGCCAGTCTTTGGGGGCTCCGGTTGAGACCGGGCAGGTGCTGTACGAGATTGCGCCACTTGAAAGCTATCGAGTGGTGTTGGAGGTGGATGAAAAAGACGCGGCTGGCCTGGAAAAAGGTAAGGCCGGGCATCTGATCATAGCCGCGTTGCCTAGAACAACCTTCGATTTTGTGATTGAGCAAGTTGTTCCCGTGGCGGTTTCCAAAGACACCCGAAATTATTTCCGGGTCGAAGCCTCGCTGGATGACCCCGCATCATCACTGCGCCCCGGCATGAGAGGAGTGGCCAAGGTCGATATGGGGCAACAGAGTTTGCTCTGGATTTGGACCCATTCCATCGTTGATCGTATTCGTCTTTGGGTTTGGGCAGCGGGGTGGTAGCCGAAAACATGACCGCTGCATCCTCGAACCCAAATTGGCCTTTGCTTGCCCCACTTTGCCCCAGACTGCGCAAGCACGTGCGAACCTATCCTCGGCAGTACCGTGGCGAGCGTTGGTATCTCCTGCGTGATCAGGCCAGCGGGCGCCATCTTCGGTTCAATGCCTCAGCCTACGAATTTATCGGTCGCCTTGATGGCGAGCACAGCGTGGAAGAGATCTTCAGCAAAACACACGCGGTTCTCGGCGAGGATGCACCAAGCCAAGACGATATCGTGCTGATTCTGACTCAGCTATTCGCCATGGATCTGCTGCGGAGTGAGTTGCCGAGCGAAGCGAAAGAGTTTTTTAACCGTTTTCAGAATGAGCGCCGTATCCGCAGGCAGCGGGCGGTCATGAATCCATTGGCGATACGGATTCCGTTGCTGGACCCAGACACCATACTGAATCGCTTTATGCCTTGGGTTCGCCCCGTATTTTCTCCAATGGGGGCGGCCGTCTGGTTGCTGGTGGTGGGGTTTGCAGGCCTACTGGGTTTGGTGAACATTCCGGAAATCAGCGCTTCCGTTAACGCGGATGTCCTCTTGCCAGCCAACCTTGTTCTGATGCTGATGACCTTCGTTATCATCAAGGTTATTCACGAGTTCGCGCACGCGTTTACCGTCAAGATGTGGGGTGGGGAAGTCCATGAGATGGGGGTTACGCTCTTGGTGCTTGCCCCCGTGCCCTATGTGGATGCCTCCGCCGCCTGGGAGATTGCCGACAAGTATAAACGGGCGTTAGTCGGGGCGGTAGGAGTGTTGGTAGAGCTGTTTATTGCTGCACTGGCGCTGTTCGTCTGGCTGGCGGTAGAGCCTGGCCTGGTGCGTGATCTGGCGTTTAACGCGTTGCTGATCTGTACGGTATCGACCTTCCTCTTCAATGCTAATCCATTGTTGCGGTTCGATGGCTATTACGTCCTGCAGGACCTTGCTGAGATCCCCAATCTGTATACCCGTGCCAGTCGTTACTACCTCTATCTGATCCAGCGATATCTGTTTGGGATTCCATCCGCTCGGTCACCGGTAACAGCCGAGGGTGAAGCCGTTTGGTTTGGTGTTTATGGTTTGGCGGCACTCGTGTATCGGCTGTTTATTCTATTCGTCATCGTTTTGTTTCTGGCGGAAGAGTATCTCTTTGTCGGGGTGGCATTGGGGGTGTGGGCCGTCGGAATGCAGCTTTTACTGCCGCTGTATCGAGGCGCCCGATTTTTGCTTGAAGGGCGGCAATTGACTGGCCGGCGGGCTCGGGCTGCAACTGTGTCCGCCCTAGTCATTGGCGGTGTGAGTGCCTGCTTGTTATGGGTGCCCGTATCGCTCACTAGCCATACCGAGGGTGTTGTCTGGGTTACGGAACAAGCCGTGCTGTATAGCGGTGCTGAAGGTTTTGTGGAAGAAGTGCTGGTGGAGCCCGGAACCTTGGTAACGGCGGATACGCCGCTCATACGAATGCGCGCGGTGTCGTTGGAAACGCAAATGGCAAAGCTTGAAGCGCGCCGCAGAGAGTTGGGAATCCTCAGTGCCGCCGAACGAATGAAGCGGCGGGTTCGGTCTGAAATGGCCAATGCCGAGCTGCGATCGGTTGACGCAGAGTTGGCTATGCTAAGAGAACAGAAGGCCTCCCTGATTGTTCGCAGCGAAGTGCCTGGAGTGTTTGTGTTGCCCGATGAAAGCCGGTTGGTTGGCCGCTATCTGGGCAAAGGAGAGTTGATCGGTTATGTGATCAGCCCGGAACGATTGATCGTCAGGGCGGTCGTGCCGCAATCGAAAATAGGCTTGGTGCGCCAGCAAGTAGCCCAAGTTGAAGTGCGTTTTGCTGAACGGCTGAGTGAAACGGTGCCGGCACATATTAGCCGCCAGACCCCGGCGGGCAGTACGGTTTTACCCAGCCGAGCCTTGGGTACGGCTGGCGGCGGAAATATCGCCGTAAAAATGAGTGATAACGGCGGAACCACGGCGGCTGAAGATGTGTTTCATGTGGACTTGTCACTGCCCGTCAGTCTTGAATTAGCGGGTGTGGGCGAGCGTGCTTATGTGCGTTTTGATCATGGCGCTGAGCCGTTAGCCAGCCAATGGTTGCGAAGTGGACGCCAACTTTTGTTAAGCCGGCTTTCATTTTGATGTTGTGGATAGGTGTTTTTGTTCCATATTCAAATACATACCTGCCTTTCGAAAGTGTCGGCTTGGAGTGAGTATGGGGAGTATCACCCATCAACATGTTGCTTAAGAGTCTATCTATGAGAATGAAAACACGGACGTCATTGGTGCTGGTACTCATGGTTTTGTTTGCTGGAAATGCCCAGTCAGACGAGTACTTGATGGAAGAAGTGGACGGCGAAATCCCCGTGCAGGATTGCGTCATGGAGCCGAGCGAAATTGTTGATGTCGGCAGTGTGGTTCCTGGGGTTGTTGATGCCATTCACGTTTATCGTAGCGACCTGGTGAAAAAAGGCGAAGTGATCGTCGAGCTTGAGTCAAGCGTAGAACGAGCGTCACTGGATCTGGCGCGAGCTCGCGCCAACCAGAATACAGCGATTGAATTGCGCGAAGAGAGCGCCCGGTTTGGCACTCTTACCCAAAATCGAGAGCAGGCACTTTTACGCAAGTCTGCGATATCTCAACACGATTGGGACAAAACCAAAACAGAAGCCCGCATCGCCGAATTACAGGTTAAACAGGAGCAGGATAATAAAGCGATTTCCGAGCTTGAATATCGCCGAGCACAGTTGGTTTTAGAGCAGCGCCGCATCCGCAGCCCGGTTGAGGGCGTGGTGATGGAGCGCTTCAAATCGGTGGGTGAGTTCGTTGAAGACGAACCCGTGGCTCGCGTTGCTCAGCTCAACCCCCTTCATGTGGAAGTGATTGTGCCGGTGGATTACTTGGGACGCATCGTTCCGGGTATGCAGGCGGATGTACGCACGGGGCTAGCAAACTCCGGAGCCTACCGGGCAACCGTTGAGCGTGTTGATCGTGTGGCAGATGCTGCCAGCGGCACCTACGGCGTGCGCTTAAGCCTTCCCAACCCTGATTACAAAATCCCTGCCGGCTTACGGTGCCAATTAAATTTTTTACCGCAGTCGCAGGATCTCCCCCCTCAGGTGGCTGACGAAGCGGGTGCTGCTGTTGCCATCGAAGGCGCTAGCGAGGCTTCATTGGAACGCTGTTACAGCGTTGGCCCGGTTGAGGATAAAAGCACGGCCGAACTGCTTGCTGAGAAACTGGAGCAACGAAGTGAAAGCCTGTTGTTACGCACCGCGAGCGCAAGTGTAGACGTGGGCTATCGAGTGTTAGCCGTTGAACCGTCCACCCCACAAGAGGTAAAGCAGTTTCTTGCTCGTCTTGATGAAGTGGGTATTACAGACCGCTTCGTTTTAGCGCATGGTGAGAGCAAGGGTCGTATCGCGTTGGGGTATTTTAGAAAGCTTGATTTCGCGCATAAGCGCCAGGAAATGCTTGCTCAAAATGGGATTGCTACCGAAATCACGCCCCATAGCAAAGACATTGAACAATATTGGCTGGATGTCGCTTTAGCAGGTGAGCCTGATAGTCCAGACCAGTTACAAAGTATCGCCGCCTCCCTCGCATCGGCGGCCACCTTCGAGCCAATGGCTTGTTACCCTGAATTGGCGCGCCGTTAAGTAAACCTTGACGAAGCGGCATCTTAAATGGAGTTAGGCGCCTGATGGATAGGAAAACAAAAAAACGCACGGCGCCAGTCATCGAAGCTCTAGAGCCCCGGATGATGTTCTCCGCAGATATGTTTGGCGGAGCGGTTGATAACCCCGCTGCAGACGATTCTCTGGCCTCACTGCTGGATGACACCGCCGCCGTTCTGGAAAAACAGACCGCTCAGCTGCACAAAGAACAAACCGATGCCGCGCTTGCTGAACCATCGCTTCTGGAAGAAGCCTCGCCCCGTCTTGAGCTGGTGTTTGTCGATACCGATACCCCGGATTACCAGCAACTTGTTGATGACCTGCTATCCAACAGCGACGACAGCCGCCGTTTTGAAGTGATCTTGCTCGACAATAACAGCGATGGCATTGCGCAGATCACAGCAGCCTTGCCAGGCTACCAAGGAATTGATGCCATTCACCTGATCTCGCATGGCGAGGATGGTGCCGTTGACCTTGGCAATACTCAGCTCAATAACCAGAACCTATCCGCTTACCAATACCAGCTGCAATCCTGGGCCGAACACCTGAATGCCGACGCGGATATTTTGTTCTATGGCTGTGAGCTGGCAGCGTCAGCCGATGGCCAAACCCTGATCGATCGTATTGCTACCTTCACGGGGGCCGATATTGCTGCATCGGATGACCTTACGGGTAATGCGGGGCTGGGTGGGGATTGGGAGCTGGAGTACAGCGTTGGTCAGATCGATGCTCATGTTGCGTTCAGTGAGCAAGTTCAGGCGACGTGGCAGGGCAGCCTGTCACCGGTGTTGTGGTTGAGCACCGACCAGGATGTTACGTCATCAGGCGCTAATGGCTTGGATAGTTGGACAGAAGGGCAGGTGCTTGAGTTTTCCGGGGCAACGTTGGCGCACGGCGAGGCAACCTCTGGCGACTTATCCATGGTCCTCGACTTTGATGCCTTCACCATTGGGACGGTTGATACTGATCAACCCGTCGATACGGGTGCCTTGCATTTCGTTTCCCGTGATATCACTGTCGGCGGTGCAAACGGCACTTTTGATTTGAAAGCGGGTGATGTACTTGTTTCGTTTTTGCAGGAAGAGACGATACTTGCAGCGTATTCATCGACCGGCGCAAATATGTTGGTACAGGAAAAGGATCTACTGGTCTTTCGCCCATCCACATTCAATGATTACAGCGCGGGTACCTTTACCGTTTTACTTGATGATGTGGATTCTTCTGACTTGAAGGGCGTCACCCTAATCGAGCAGGACACCACCATCGGTGGAACTGATATTGCTGCAGGTAGCTTCTTGCTCATTGCATCAACCTCCGTAACCACATCCATCGACCTGTTTGTGCCGACGGGGGTTGGAGCAGGGACCACTACAGGGACAACCACACCGCTGATTGACATCAGTAAGTTGGGCATAAGTCCAGATATGCTGAGGGGCATAGAAGTAATCGAAGCTGCTACCACCGTGGGCGGTCAGTCGCTGGCTAAAGGGGATATCCTAGCGACGATTAGAAATGAACCAGCGTCGGTGGGCAGCAACGGTCTACCGGTTACGCAAAATGATGTGTTTGTGTTGAGCCTTACAGCCACCGGAATAGGCACGACCGCGGGCTCGGCTACCATGTTTCTCGATGGCAGTGATGTCGGGGTCGATAGTTCCCCAAGAACGGAAAGTCCCTACGCCCTAGCGTTGTACAACTACAGTCAGGTGATAGTTGATACCACCAATGATGTCGCCGATGGGAACACGTCCTCGATTAAAGAATTACTCCTCAATAAAGGTACTGATGGCAAGATTTCACTGCGTGAAGCTATCTTAGCTGCTAACAACCCGGGTAACAGCGATGTTACCGATATCATTCGGTTCAATATTACCGATCCTTTGGTCAATGGTGCGCACACCATCGCGCTAGACAGTGCCTTGCCCACAATTACCGATACTTTGGTGATTGACGGCACCTCTGAACCGGATTTCTCCGGCACACCGGTGATTCGTATTGATGGCAGTGCTGCGGGAAATAATGTCGACGGCCTCAGTTTTTCGGCCAGCTCGGACAACAGTATTGTTCGAGGCATGATGATAACCGGGTTCACAAGAGACGGGATTCTCGTTCAGGCAGGCGCCGACCACCTGACGTTCACTGGCAACTGGATCGGAACGTCAGGCGCGGGTTCAACGGGCGTTGGTAACGGTGACGATGGCATTGAGTTGATCGGCTCCTATGCCACAATTGGAGGCACTGGCGCTAACGAGGGCAACGTGATCACCAACGCCGGCGATGAAGGTATTAACATTGCTGGTACAGGAGTCACTGCACACCTCATTCAGGGCAACTACATTGGCTTGGACCCGGACGGTGTTTCCGGTTCAGGTAATACCGATGTTGGTATCGCGATCATCTCAGGTTCCGGTAATACCATAGGTGGCACTACCGCATCAGCGCGCAACGTCATCTCTAATAACTTCGAAGGAATTGAAGTTAACACCTCAAATAACATCTTTCAGGGTAACTACATCGGCACCGACGCAAGCGGCACCCTGGATCGCGGCAATCGCAGTGACGACGGCATTGAAATCCAATCAAGTGCAACAGGCAACCTCATCGGCGGCACCGAAACAGGCGCTGGAAACCTCATTGCCTTCAATGCGCTGGACGGTGTCAATATTGTAAATGGCAATGGCAATACAGTGCTTGGCAACCAGATCCATTCCAATAGCGGCCTGGGAATCGATTTAGGCACCAGTGGCGTGACCAGTAACGACTCCGGCGATGGCGATAGCGGTGCCAATGATCTTCAAAATTACCCCATAGTCACCACGGCTGATCTCACCGGTACGAACCTAACCCTGAGCGGCACTCTCGACACCAATGGTGTAAGCGCCGGATACAGGGTCGAGTTTTTTGGTAACACGGCCGGAACTCAGGATGCAACCAACGGTGAAGGTCGCTTCTACTTAGGAAGCACGCAAGTAACCACCGATGTTAATGGCGATGCCAGTTTCACTGATGTCACTCTAGGCGGCGTTACGTTAAGCGAAGGGGATTACGTTACTGCAACTGCCACCAGAATTGATGATGCAGGGCAAATGGGCAGTGATGACCAGCTTGCGTATGGAGATACCTCGGAGTTTGCTGCGAATGTTGTGATCGCTAACGGTAACAATGCGCCAGAACTTACCGGGGCTAACGACCTTAATCCGATCAACGAAGACGATTCTAATAACTCAGGCACCCTTGTCTCGGAGCTGATTGCCGGGCAGGTGTCCGATGCCGATAGTGGGTCGAGTGCTGGTATTGCTGTGGTCGGGGTCGATAACACCAACGGTACTTGGGAGTACACCACCAACGGCGGTGGCGTTTGGACGGCGTTTGGTTCGCCAAGCACCTCGGCTGCGCGTTTGCTGGCTGCCGATGTGAACACGCTAGTGCGATTCGTGCCTGATGCGAACTGGAACGGTACGGTCGCCAACGGAATTACCTTCCATGCCTGGGATCAGACTAACGGTGCCAATGGCGAGTCCATGGCGATCGAGGAAAGTCCGTGGGTCGTACGGGATGAGTTCAGCAGTGTCTCTTATAGCAATAGTGATGGCACTAACGTTTGGAGTACTGACTGGGTCGAAGTCGATGGAAGCGGTGTTAAGCCTAACCCGGCAGAAGATGGCCGGATCAGTGTTTCTGGGAATGAGCTGAAGATCCAAGTCGCCAGCGCTGGAAACAATATTTACCGTGAAGTTAACCTGGAAAACGCGACCAGTGCGACACTTTCGTTTTCCTACGATAACGGGCTGGGGAGTTCTGCCAAGCTGTTCGCTCAGGTTTCGAAAGACGGCGGTGCCACCTACGATACTTTGGTGACATTTGACGCGAGTACGAACCAAGGTGTCGGCACCCAAACACTCGACATAAGTGCTTATATTGCCTCAAACACGCAGGTTCGTTTTTACGTATCTGATGGAGTAACAGGCGCTGGAAACAACAAGTTATCTATCGACAATGTTCAGATTGAATATGTAGAGCTTGGTGGCGGGAGTTCTTCATTCTCCTCAACGACGGCTAGCGCGAATGTGGCTGTCAACGCTATGGCTGACACCCCATCCGTTACCGATGCCAGCACAAATGAGGACATTCAATCGACAAGTGGTCTGGTGATTTTGCCAAACCCCGCAGATGGTTCCGAAGTGACTCACTATAAGGTCAGTGGCATCACTAACGGAGCACTCTATAAAAACGACGGTATCACTCAGATAAACAACGGCGATTTCATCACAGTTGCCGAAGGTAGTGCCGGGTTGAAATTTACCCCGGCGGCCGACTTCAGCGGCAGCGGAAATTTTACGATACAGGCTTCTACTTCGAGCAGTGATGCGGGGCTGGGTGGGGACACGGCGGTCGCCACTATTACCGTTGCCCCCGTAAATGATGTGCCTACCGCATCCAACAACACGGTCACGACGAATGAAGACGTTGATTACGTGTTCAGCGCAACCGATTTTAATTTCGCTGATGCAGACAGTGGCGATACTCTGCAACAGGTGCGCATTAGTTCATTGCCCGTGAGCGGCACGTTGCAGCTATCAGGAGTAGATGTTGCTCTTAATCAGATCATTGAAATTGCCGATATCAATGCGGGTAATCTCGTTTTTGTTCCGTCTGCTAATGAAAACGGTTCCAGCTATGCCATTTTCAATTTCGAAGTAAGTGATGGCGTGCCGTTTGGCGCGACTGGAACTGAACTTGGTTCGTTTCCTGCCACAGGCGTTGTCAATTCGATGAGTGGGTTGGCCTTCGATGGTAATGGACTTTGGCTCACCAGCCCGAATAACGACACCATTTATAACTACGACACCGCCGGTAACTTGGTCACCAGCTTTGCCGCACCGGGAACCTCTCCCACAGGCATCACTTTCGATGGTACGAACCTATGGGTTATCAGTCGTGATGCCAATATGGTTTATGAAATCGATACGCTTGGTAACGTGCAGTCGAGTTTCGCAACTCCAGGTACAGATTCGCGGGGCTTGACTTGGGACGGTAGCAATCTCTGGCTAGTTGAGGGAAATGGCTCCCTTATTTATAAACTCAATACCGCGGGCGCGGTGCAATCTAGTGTTGCTTGGCCAGACGATTACCTACGAGATATTACCTGGGATGGCAGCAGTCTTTGGGTAGCGGATAGTAACGGCCAGCAAATTATTCAGATTGATACTAATGGAAGCGAACTTTCCAGATTTGCATCACCCGGAACTGGTGCCACCGGCCTTACTTTTGACGGCGTAGAGTTCTGGCATGCCGACGCCGATACCGACACGGTATATCAGCTTGCGGGCCCTAATAGCGTGGGGTTCTCATCGCCGGCCACAATGACGATCGATGTTATCGCGGTGAACGATGCCCCAATCGCGCAGGATGATCGTGTCGGGCTGTCGTTTGACGGCGTGGATGACTACGTAGTCGTGCCTCACAGTGCCAGCCTTGAAATGACGAATAACCTGACCATGGAGGTTTGGATCAACCATGACGGGGCAGGTACTGGTACTCAGATTATTGTTGGCAAAGAGGGTGAATACGAAATTGGCATTACTGCTGATACGGGAGAGATAAAGTGGGCCATTGCTGACACCACTCCGACTTGGGGGTGGGTCGAGACAGGTTATTTCGTTGAGCCAGGGGAATGGGCACATATCGCCGTCACCTATGACGGGATCTCCGGAGAGATAATTACTTATGTCAACGGTGTACAGGTTGGTGATGCGTTCAGTCGGCCCCCAGGGGAGATAGGCGATGTATATGCCACATTCGACGAACTTAGAATTGGTGGGCGGGAGAACGCAACCGATCAAAGATTCAGTGGTCTCATCGATGAGGTGCGAATCTGGGATACAACTCGAACAGAAACTGAAATTCAGCAAAACATGGACGGCTTGCTGGTAGGAGATGAAGCCGGTCTTGTAGGCAACTGGCGATTTGATGAGGGTGTTGGCACTACGGTTTCAGATCGTTCAACTTTCGGCAACCACGGTACGCTTGGTGGTGTTGATGCACCGGCATCTGTACCAGTATGGAGCGGCTATATAACTACCGAAGATGCTGTTCTGGATACCGCTGCGGCAGCAATCAACGGTGTTCTAGCCAACGACATAAATGTCGATTCCAACCCGCTTACCGCAACTAATCTCGATACCACGGGCACGCTTGGCCTGGTAACGCTTAATCCCGATGGCAGTTTCACCTACGACCCTAATGGTAAATTTGATTACCTTAGTGACGGTGAATCTGCCATCGACACGTTTAGCTATACCGCCAATGACGGCACGGTGGATTCGAATCCTGCGACGGTAACGATTACCGTGATTGGTAGCAACAATGCTCCATTAGCATTGGATGACGCCTATGCCGTGGGTGAAGACAGTTATGTTTCTGGCAATGTCATTACTGATGATACGGGCTTGGGTGCAGATAGCGATCCGGAGGGGCATTCCCTGCAGGTGAGCTTAGTTAATGGTGGGGCATTTACAGCGGGAACTCCAGTGACGCTAGCTTCTGGAGCTGAAGTCACATTTCAGCCAGATGGTTTATTTACCTACAGCACGAACGGCCAATTCCAACATCTGGGCGCCGGCCAAGCGGCTACAGATAAATTTACTTATCAGGTCAGTGATGGCAATGGTGGTTTCGACACGGCTGAAGTTACGATTACCGTCAACGGTACGAATGATGCTGCCACGATCACCGTGACGGCAACGGATACGGCGGTCACCGAAGACGATGGTAGTAACAGCAGCGCTACCGGCACAGTCAGCATCAGTGATCCGGATACCGGTGAAGGCACGTTAGCGAGCAGTACGGCCAATTTCGGCATGGTCACGGTAGATGGCAGTGGCAACTGGACCTACGCGCTGAATAACGGCGCCCCCGCGGTGCAAGCCCTGGCCGCGGGCGACACGCTGACTGATACCATCACCTTCACGAGTGATGACGGCACCACGCAAACCCAAGACATCACCATCACCGGTGCGAATGACGCAGCCACGATCAGCGTGACCGTTGCCGACACCTCGGTAACGGAAGATGACGCCGGCAACAATACCGCCAATGGCACGGTGACGGTCACCGATCCGGATGCAGGCCAAGGCACGCTAGCCAGCAGCACCGCGACTTACGGCACGGTCGCCGTGGATGGCAGTGGCAACTGGACCTACGCGCTG